>NZ_JADZNC010000045.1:0-257 GCF_015904775.1 Helicobacter pylori | reverse complement strand
AAAAAGTGTTTGAAAGATCTCCCTAAAGACTTACAAAGCGATATTTTAGCTAAAGAGAGTCTGAAAGCTTATAAAGACTGCACATCTCAAGCCAAAACTGAAGCTGAGAAAAAAGAATGCGAGAAATTACTCACCCCTGAAGCGAAAAAACTTTTAGAAGAAGAAGCCAAAGAGAGCGTTAAAGCTTATAAAGATTGCGTATCTCAAGCCAAAACTGAAGCTGAGAAAAAAGAATGCGAGAAATTACTCACCCCTGA
>NZ_JADZNC010000044.1:0-266 GCF_015904775.1 Helicobacter pylori | reverse complement strand
GCCATATTTAACCGCTATTAAACAATTGGTTTGAGAAATTGTAAGGGTCAATCCAATCAGATTTTTCTAATCCATTCCAACAAAACTTGATACAAGTTTCCCTTATACCTTAAACTCACACCCTTTTAAATGGAATAATAATAAGCGATTTTTCTATGGCAAGAAACTGATTGATGTCTCCTAGAAGCTAAAACGATTTTATGGTGTTTTCTTATGCCTACATCCTTTTACTATAACCATAACCCGCTTTTTCTGCTTTCTTTTCA
>NZ_JADZNC010000043.1:0-322 GCF_015904775.1 Helicobacter pylori | reverse complement strand
ATTAAATAAAACACATCGTTATTAAATAAAACACATCGTTATTAAATAAAACACATCGTTATTAAATAAAACACATCGTTATTAAATAAAACACATCATTATTAAATAAAACACATCGTTATAATAAGATAAAACGCATCACCATTTAAAATTAAGATAAAACGCATCATTAACCATTGATTAAATACCACTAGATACAATACCGCATGTCATCTTTTTTTCAAAAAGGGGTAGAAATGGCATTCAATCATTCATTCAATCATTCAATCATTCATTCAATCATTCAATCATTCAATCATTCAATCATTCAATCATTCAATCA
>NZ_JADZNC010000042.1:0-346 GCF_015904775.1 Helicobacter pylori | reverse complement strand
GGGGTTTTGCATTCAGCTTCTACTTCTATAGCAATACCACCCTTAATTCCCACTTTTTTAATAAAGAATTGATTATGTTTTTCTTGGCAATTTTGTTCTGCGTATTTAATGAAATCTTTCTGTTCTTTAACCAAATCTTTCTGTTCTTTAACCAAATCTTTCTGTTCTTTAACCAAATCTTTCTGTTCTTTAATCAAATCTTTCTGTTCTTTAATCAAATCTTTCTGTTCTTTAATCAAATCTTTTTGCGTATTGTTTGTCTTTTGTTGTTCTTGTTCTACTTTTATTTGGTTATTAGTCTCTATATTGCTTGTCTTTTGTTTTTCTTGTTCTACTTTTATTTGGT
>NZ_JADZNC010000041.1:0-411 GCF_015904775.1 Helicobacter pylori | reverse complement strand
GAGCATCAACTAGAAAAAACAAGTAGCTATAACAAAGCTCAAGTTCAAAAAATCATAGAGCTTTTAGAGCAAATCAATCGCGCTCTTAACCAAAGAAAAATCAGAAAAACCATAGGAATTATCACACCTTATAATGCCCAAAAAAGACGCTTGCGATCAGAAGTGGAAAAATGCGGCTTCAAGAATTTTGATGAGATCAAAATAGACACTGTGGATGCCTTTCAAGGCGAGGAGGCAGATATTATCATTTATTCCACCGTGAAAACTTGTGGTAATCTTTCTTTCTTGCTAGATTCTAAACGCTTGAATGTAGCTATTTCTAGGGCAAAAGAAAATCTCATTTTTGTGGGTAAAAAGTCTTTCTTTGAGAATTTGCGAAGCGATGAGAAGAATATCTTTAGCGCTATTTTG
>NZ_JADZNC010000040.1:0-520 GCF_015904775.1 Helicobacter pylori | reverse complement strand
ATGAATTACCCTAATCTACCTAATAGCGCGCTTGAAATTAAAGAACAGCCAGAAGTGAAAGAAATCACTAACGAATTATTAAAGCAATTACAAAACGCTTTAAATTCTAATAGCCTTTTCACCGAGCAAGTGGAATTAAGCCTTAAAGGGATTGTTAGGATTTTAGAAGTGCTTTTGAGTTTGGATTTTTTTAAAAACGCGAATGAAATTGATAGCAGTTTGAGAAATTCTATTGAATGGCTGAGTAACGCCGGCGAGAGCTTGAAAGCGAAAATGAAAGAATACGAGGGCTTTTTTAGCGATTTCAATACGAGCATGAAGGCTAACGAGCAAGAAGTAACGAGCATTTTAAACGCTAACACCGAAAACATCAAAAGCGAGATTAAAAAGCTAGAAAATCAATTGATAGAAACCACTACCAGGCTTTTAACGAGCTATCAAATCTTTTTAAACCAAGCGAAAGAAAGCGCTACAAATCAAATTAACACCAACAAAACCGCAAGCCTTGAAGCAATAACAC
>NZ_JADZNC010000039.1:0-525 GCF_015904775.1 Helicobacter pylori | reverse complement strand
CTACATCCTTTTACTATAACCATAACCCGCTTTTTCTGCTTTCTTTTCAGTATTAGCAACTACTTTTATTTCTTTATTAATATCAGCAAATATTTTTTGAACGAACAAAAGGCTTTGAGAGGTTGAAAGGTGGGCTTGTGGGTCTGGTTTTAAATCCCTCATTTCAAGCATTTTAGCTTGAGCTTTAGAGCGTATTTTTAAATTTTCTTTTTGCCATTCTTCTGTAGCGTTAAAATCTCTAGGATCTAGTTCTAAATAAGCGATAGAACTTGGTTTATAAAAATCCACTTGTTTAGCGATAGCTTTTTGTGAATAGGGCAGAGATTCTAGCTCTTTTTGCAAATAAGCGATAAGCTCTTGCACTTTTGATCCTCTTTGAGAGCGGGGTTGTTTAGAGTTTGGGAGGTGTTTTGGCTGGATAGGGGTTTGATTGGTTTTTGTGGGTTTAGGGGTTTTGCATTCAGCTTCTACTTCTATAGCAATACCACCCTTAATTCCCACTTTTTTAATAAAGAATTGATTATG
>NZ_JADZNC010000038.1:0-545 GCF_015904775.1 Helicobacter pylori | reverse complement strand
CTAGATTGTTTGAAAAACGCTAAAACCGATGAAGAACGGAAAGAGTGCCTAAAACTCATAAATGACCCTGAGATTAGAGAGAAATTCCGCAAAGAATTAGAGCTTCAAAAAGAGCTTCAAGAATATAAGGATTGTATCAAAAACGCCAAAACAGAAGCTGAGAAAAACGAATGCTTGAAAGGCTTGTCTAAAGAAGCTATAGAAAGATTGAAACAACAAGCGCTAGATTGTTTGAAAAACGCTAAAACCGATGAAGAACGAAACGAGTGCTTGAAAAATATTCCCCAAGACTTGCAAAAAGAACTACTAGCTGATATGAGCGTCAAGGCTTACAAGGACTGCGTTTCAAGAGCTAGGAATGAAAAAGAGAAAAAAGAATGCGAGAAATTGCTCACGCCCGAAGCGAAAAAAAAGTTAGAACAACAGGTTCTAGATTGTTTGAAAAACGCTAAAACCGATGAAGAACGAAAAAAGTGTTTGAAAGATCTCCCTAAAGACTTACAAAGCGATATTTTAGCTAAAGAGAGTCTGAAAGCTTATAAAGA
>NZ_JADZNC010000037.1:0-705 GCF_015904775.1 Helicobacter pylori | reverse complement strand
CGCTGAAGACGACGGCTTTTACATGAGTGCGGGCTATCAAATCGGTGAAGCCGCTCAAATGGTGAAAAACACCAAAGGCATTCAAGATCTTTCAGATCGTTATGAAAGTTTGAACAATCTTTTAACCCGATACAGCACCCTAAACACCCTTATCAAATTGTCCGCTGATCCGAGCGCAATTAACTCGGCGCGTGAAAATTTGGGCGCGAGCGCGAAGAATTTGATCGGCGATACCAAAAATTCCCCGGCCTATCAAGCCGTGCTTTTAGCGATCAATGCGGCGGTGGGGTTTTGGAATGTCTTGGGCTATGCTACGCAATGCGGGGGTAATGGTAATCAAAAAAGCACCTCTTCAACAACCATCTTCAACAACGAGCCAGGGTATCGATCCACTTCCATCACTTGCGGGTATAACAATCTGGAAATTGGAAGAGTGGGCGTTATGAGTATTGATAACATGAAAAAGCTTAACGAAGCCTATCAAATTCTCCAAACGGCTTTAAAGAAAGGCTTGGGCGCGCTCAAAGAAAACAACGGGACGATCAATGTAACCTATAGCTACACATGCTCAGGGGAAGGGAATACTAACTGCAATCCGTCAGTAACTGGAGCAAATCGACAAGACAACGGAAGCGGGACTAAAACCCAAACCATAGACGGCAAAAGCGTAACCACCACGATCAGTTCAAAAGTCGTTGATTCTAA
>NZ_JADZNC010000036.1:0-734 GCF_015904775.1 Helicobacter pylori | reverse complement strand
CCCTTACAATTTCTCAAACCAATTGTTTAATAGCGGTTAAATATGGCTATATACACTACAATAATAAGATTTTGAAAAGTGAGATTGTTTTTTTGAAAGGATTTAAATGCCTATTATAAGGGTTTTAGTAATGCTTGCAACAATGATGATGAAGTTAGGAAAAACGGCAAAAGAAAAGAAAGTTTTTAAGAATGTGGGAATGTCTATAATGGGGATTGCTTTTTGGGAGGCGATAAAAGACTCGATAAAAAAACAAATTAAAAAAAGCAATTGGATATGTGGGAATGTTAAGACTGCAGATGATTATTTAAAAACGCATCCTAACTCATGGTTTAATTCAGCAATAGGTGTAACAACGATAACAGCCATGCTTATGAATGTGTGTTTTGCTGATGACCAATCCAAAAAAGAAGTGGCTGAAACTCAAAAGGAAGCTGAAAATGCTAGGGATAGAGCAAACAAGAGTGGGATAGAACTGGAACAAGAAAAACAAAAGACAAGCAATATAGAGACTAATAACCAAATAAAAGTAGAACAAGAAAAACAAAAGACAGAACAAGAAAAACAAAAGACAGAACAAGAAAAACAAAAGACAGAACAAGAAAAACAAAAGACAGAACAAGAACAACAAAAGACAGAACAAGAACAACAAAAGACAGAACAAGAAAAACAAAAGACAAGCAATATAGAGACTAACAATCAAATAAAAGTAGAACAAGAACAACAAAAGACAG
>NZ_JADZNC010000035.1:0-798 GCF_015904775.1 Helicobacter pylori | reverse complement strand
AGAGGTCAATCATTTTGAAGATCTTTTAAAAGAATCCAAAGAAAGCTCAGACAATCATCTTGACAACCCCACAGAAAGCTCAGACAATCATCTTGACAACCCCACAGAAACTAAAACCCAAGAAACTAAAACCCATTTTGATAAAGACAAGCTAGAAGAAATAACTGACGACTCTAACGATCAAGAGATTATCAAAGGAAGCAAAAAGAAATACATTATTGGTGGCATTGTAGTCGCTGTTCTTATCGTGATTATTTTATTTTCTAGAAGCATTTTTCACTACTTTATACCTTTGGAAGATAAAAGCTCTCGTTTTAGCAAAGACAGGAATCTTTATGTCAATGATGAAATCCAAATAAGGCAAGAGTATAACCGATTGCTGAAAGAACGGAATGAAAAAGGCAATATGATCGATAAGAATCTTTTCTTCAATGACGATCCCAATAGAACCTTATACAACTATTTGAATATTGCAGAAATTGAGGACAAAAACCCATTGAGAGCCTTTTATGAGTGTATTAGTAATGGTGGCAACTATGAAGAATGTTTGAAGCTTATCAAAGACAAAAAACTTCAAGATCAAATGAAAAAGACTCTAGAGGCTTATAACGACTGCATCAAAAACGCCAAAACTGAAGAAGAAAGGATTAAGTGTTTAGATTTAATCAAAGATGAAAACCTGAAAAAAAGCTTACTGAACCAACAAAAAGTTCAAGTGGCTCTAGATTGTTTGAAAAACGCTAAAACCGATGAAGAACGGAAAGAGTGCCTAAAACTCATAAATGACCCTGAGATTAG
>NZ_JADZNC010000034.1:0-955 GCF_015904775.1 Helicobacter pylori | reverse complement strand
TCATCCTAAAACAACGCTATAAAATCATTCTCCACCAAAACCCCAACGAATTTTCAGATCTCGTCTTTGGCAGTCCTATTGGATCAGCCAGAAAAATCCTCTCTTATCAAAACACTAAAAGAGTGTTTTACACCGGTGAAAATGAAGCGCCTAATTTCAACCTTTTTGATTACGCCATAGGCTTTGATGAATTAGAGTTTAACGATCGTTATTTGAGAATGCCTTTGTATTACGCTTATTTGCATTATAAAGCCGAGATTGTTAATGACACCACTTCACCCTATAAACTCAAAGCTGACAGCCTCTATACTTTAAAAAAACCCTCCCATAAATTTAAAGAAAACCACCCACATTTATGCGCGCTAATCAATAATGAAAGCGATCCTTTGAAAAGAGGGTTTGCCAGTTTTGTAGCAAGCAACGCTAACGCTCCTGTTAGGAACGCTTTCTATGAGGCTTTAAATTCTATTGAGCCAGTGGCTTCGGGAGGGAGCGTGAAAAACACTTTAGGCTATAACGTCAAAAACAAAAGCGAGTTTTTAAGCCAATACAAGTTCAATCTGTGTTTTGAAAACACTCAAGGCTATGGCTATGTAACCGAAAAGATCATTGACGCTTACTTTAGCCACACCATTCCTATTTATTGGGGGAGTCCCAGCGTGGCACAAGATTTTAACCCTAAGAGTTTTGTGAATGTTTGTGATTTTAAAAACTTTGATGAAGCGATTGATTACGTGCGATACTTGCACACGCACCCAAACGCTTATTTAGACATGCTCTATGAAAACCCTTTAAACACTATTGATGGGAAAGCTTACTTTTACCAAGATTTGAGTTTTAAAAAAATCCTGGATTTTTTTAAAACGATTTTAGAAAACGACACGATTTATCACGATAACCCTTTTGTTTTCTATCGTGATTTGCATGAGCCGTTAATATCTATTGATGATTTGAG
>NZ_JADZNC010000033.1:0-971 GCF_015904775.1 Helicobacter pylori | reverse complement strand
AGGGCTTTCAGCTAGCCCTGAACCCATTTATGCTACGATTGATGATCTCGGCGGACCTTTCCCTTTGAAAAGGCATGATAAAGTTGATGATCTCAGTAAGGTAGGGCTTTCAAGGAATCAAGAATTGGCTCAGAAAATTGACAATCTCAATCAAGCGGTATCAGAAGCTAAAGCAGGTTTTTTTGGCAATCTAGAGCAAACGATAGACAAGCTCAAAGATTCTACAAAACACAATCCTGTGAATCTATGGGTTGAAAGTGCAAAAAAAGTGCCTGCTGGTTTGTCAGCGAAACTAGACAATTACGCTACTAACAGCCACATACGCATTAGTAGCAATATCCAAAGTGGAGCAATCAATGAAAAAGCGACCGGCATGCTAACGCAAAAAAACCCTGAGTGGCTCAAGCTCGTGAATGATAAGATCGTTGCGCATAATGTAGGAAGCGTTCCTTTGTCAGAGTATGATAAAATTGGCTTCAACCAGAAGAATATGAAAGATTATTCTGATTCGTTCAAGTTTTCCACCAAGTTGAACAATGCTGTAAAAGACGTTAAGTCTGGCTTTACGCAATTTTTAGCCAATGCATTTTCTACAGGATATTACTGCTTGGCGGGGGAAAATGCGGAGCATGGAATCAAAAATGTTAATACAAAAGGTGGTTTCCAAAAATCTTAAAGGATTAAGGAATACCAAAAACGCAAAAACCACCCCTTGCTAAAAGCAAGGGGTTTTTTAACTTAAAATATCCCGACAGACACTAACGAAAGGCTTTGTTCTTTAAAGTCTGCATGGATATTTCATGCCCCAAAAAGACTTAACCCTTTGCTTAAAATTAAATTTGATTGTGCTAGTGGGTCGGGCTATAGTGCGGAATTAATTAAGGGTTATAAAGAGAGCATCAACTAGAAAAAACAAGTAGCTATAACAAAGCTCAAGTTCAAAAAATCATAGAGCTTTTAGAGCAAATCAA
>NZ_JADZNC010000032.1:0-1118 GCF_015904775.1 Helicobacter pylori | reverse complement strand
TACCCCCCTAAAAACTATAAACATAACTCACATTAAACGCCACAAGGCGTTTGAAAAAGAGGGAAGTGTTTAACCCTTTGCCATGCGTTTCATAAAAGGAATTGACCGCTAAAGGGATCTTTAAGCCCATTTCAAAGCCATTGTGCCTATTGACATTCACACGAACCCCCAAATTCAAAGGGATCTGGAAAAAACTCGTGTGCATTTTAGCCTGATAACCAGTCAAATAATTGTTGATAAAACCCATTTGACTCACCCACATGCCTAAACCACTCCCCACCCACGAACTCCCCGCTAAAGCAAAGCCCACATAAAAACCCACGCTCGAATGTTTTTGTGCATTATCAATGAAATTATAAAGATAGTCTATTCCAAGCCCATAGAGGTGGTTATTCATTTTGCCTAAACCATCAAAGCCGTTACCCACAAAACCAAAGTTAGTGTAACCATAGTCATAGAACAAGTAATAGCGCAACCCTTGATTTTTTTTCTTAGTGAAGAAATGCTTATACCCTACGCTCAAACTCACCCCATACATGCTTGAAACGTTTTTAGAATAAGAGTTAGAATCAAGCGCGTTTAAGGAATTTGAAATTGCAGCGATTTGAGAAGATAAAGAAGAAAGCATGCGGTTTTGAGATTGAGCAAATTGCAATTCTAAATTTTTTAAGTTTTCTGCTAATTCTAAAGGGTTAGTAATGGGTTCTTGCATTTTTTCTAACGCTTGGGCTAGTTTAGGTTGAGATGCAACGCCCCCGCTAAGCATCATTATTTTCTCAATGTTTTGAAGGGTGGATTGGAGGTAGTATTGTTCGGCTTGTATTTCAGTGGGGGTTAATTTGGAGTTGTTTTTTAAAGCGTTGTTGATGTAGTTAAAGGTATTGGGCATGTTTGTGATTTCATTTTTGACTTGATTGAGTTTATAGATTTTGTTTTGAGCGTTAGAAATGATTTGGATGCGTTCTTGATTTAAAAAGGGGTTATTGTGCTCAACGGCATGACTAATGGAATATTCAAACCCCACGCTCGCATACGCCCCATTTTCTTCAGCGATACAATAAGATAAAAATAATAAGGGTAAAGAAAATAAGGTTTTTTGAAATTGCATGGGTGATCCT
>NZ_JADZNC010000031.1:0-1475 GCF_015904775.1 Helicobacter pylori | reverse complement strand
AATGGTGGGATTAAGGATTTAACGCATGCGTTCTTTTGGTGTTAGTAACATGCGATTAGCGCTTAGTAAAAATAAAATAATGCCACCAATAATGAAAAATGTTGAAGTTGCTAAAACCAGTACAGTATCAATCCCTTGAAAAGCTTTGATTAGAAGTTGATTAAGGTAGTAAAAAACAGATGTTTTGATAAATAATTGACCAATATTAGGTAGGTATTCTAAAGGAACAAAAACATTACAAGACATTAGCGCATAGAGATTGATGATATTACAAAATCCTAAGATGCTTTGTTCGTTTTGAAAAATTCTAGCTACAAAAATGGCCAAGCAAAAACAAAACAATGCGCTTGAAAAAACACTAACAAACCCCAAAATAAGCGCTTTAAAATTAAGAATAGTGATGATATTGAGCGCATAAAAAGAGAGAACAATAAAGATAAAAGCATATAGGATTACAACGATTAGTCTTGAAGCGATTAATGCTAGAGTTATTTGTTTGAAAGTTGCTGGTGATAGCATGTAGAACAAGAATATATTATGCGATCTAGAGCTTGTTATAGCTTGAGTGAGGCCAAAGATCGCGCTAGAAATAATAAGGAGTCCCATTAGACCTATAATATTATTAAAGTAAAAAATTTCAGTGGTATTTTTTGAAAAAACAAAAATTAGTAATAGAAGCATTAAAATAGGATAAATAAAAGTCCAAAATAACGCGCTTGTATTGGTGAGATAAGATTTGATTTCAAGTTTTAGGATAGATAGAATTGCTCCCACTAAATATCCTTTAGTAATGCTAATAAGTCTTTTGTGGTTGGTTTTTCTTTAAAGTTAAAAGTTTTAGCTACAGATTTTAATATAGAATTTAAAGGTTTGTATTGAGCAATGTTGCCATTCTTAAGGAGCAATACCCATTCGCAACTATCTAAGACAATAGGATCATGAGTGGCGATGATACTTGTAAGTTGTTGGGTGTTGCGCAAGCTTATGAGATTTGATAGTCTTATAAGAGCGTTTTGCTCTAAACTGGTTTCTGGTTCATCCATAATAATTAATTGGGGGTGGTGGCTAAGAGCTAAATCAATCTTTAAGCGCTGTTTTTGTCCATCGCTTAGGTGTTCGTAGGTTTTATTCAAAAGATTTTTTTCAAATAGATTTGGAGTGCAGTTTTTGTGAAAAAATTGATAGAATTTAAAAAGGTCGTTTGCGTTTAATCCAGGTGGGTAGTTGAATAGGTTAGAGACAACTCCCAACTGTTTGCGTTGTGGTATAACATTGTCATGGTATGGAATATTATTGTTTTGTGCTTTAAAATTATAGTCTGATCTAATGCCTAGAATAGTGTTGATAAGCGTTGATTTTCCAGCACCATTTGTGCCAATAATGGCTGTACTAGTATGATTTTTAAATGAAAAATCTTGTATATTTAAAGCGTTTTTAAACATGGTTTTTGGGTGTATGCTGATGTTAGAAATCAT
>NZ_JADZNC010000030.1:0-1485 GCF_015904775.1 Helicobacter pylori | reverse complement strand
AAAAAAGAAGTTTCACAAAGAGCTAAACGTCAATAAGCGAACACGTAATTCAAATACACGCTATAAAGCCTGCGGTATTTGAGTTCAGCCCCCATAAAGGAATAATAATTCGTGTTAATGGTAGGGATTTTAAGCCCTAACTCAATCCCATGCTGAGCCACATGATCGCTACCTTTTTTCTTGGATCTGGCTAAATTCATCCTCACTCCCATGTTGAATAAGAATTGGAAGTTCGCCACGTTCATTTTAGCGTTATAGACGTTATTCATGGTGGCTAAATTCACGTATTCAGAATTAAGCCATGAAGTGCCCGCTAACGCAATCCCGCCAAAAAGCCCCACAGAAAGCTTGTTGTTCTTGCCTAAAAAGTTAGTGGCTTTATCGTTGATGAAGTTATAAAGAGCGTCCGCTCCAAAGCCATAAGTCCATACGTCAGAAGCCGAGTTGAAGAAGCTGGATTTGATGAACGCATGGTTGTAATCAAAAAAGCCGTAATACCTAGCGCCCCATTTTCTTTTTTGCCCAAAGAATTGTTTGTAACCCACCTGAATGCCGATCCCATTCATGGCGCCGTTGTTGGTTTGAGAACCAACAATGCCCACTTTCCTGAAAGGATTACGCCCTAACTCTTGGTTGATGGTTTGGATTTGGTTGTAAGAATTTTGATTGAGGTAGTAATTGGTCTCTATGCCTTGCGGGCTATAGGGGTTATTCTTTTTGCTCACCACATTTTGCAAGCTTTGCGCGTTAGGGACTTTAGAGAGCGCGGTGGTGATGCTGTTATAAGTGTTGCCCAATTCATTGTATCTAGATTTGAAATGCACTAGAGTGTCAGCGATGTTTTCGGCTTGCTGTATTTGCTGCTCTTGAGTGCCAAAGTGAGCGATGCTGTTGGTTAAATTCGTTATGGTTTGTTCCACATAGGCGCAACCAGAAGCGAAAGTTTGCTTGGTCACTGTGCCAGGAGCTGAACCTTGTGTGCCACCAGTGCCAGCTGTTGAGGGGTTGTTGCATGTGGCTAAAAAGTCTGTAACAAAGTTTCGAAAAGTCCCGCTAAGATTGCTAGGGTTAATGGTTTGCCCCACTTGATTGGCTAAAGTAAGCATTTTGGCTTGCGCGCTAGCGTTAGCGAGCATGCCTTGCGCAAAGCTAGCGTCTGTGAAAGGGTTGAAAGGCTTGCCTCCACTGCCTCCCACTTGATCTGATTGCGAGTTAGCATTAATGGCGCTCGTTTGATTGACAAGCTCTTGCGCGTCTGTGATCATCTTTTGGATCGCGCTGATTTCATCTTTAAAAACGCACAAACCCCCTGAAGTCGGGTTCATCTGTGGGCCACCATCCTTATTATCTACGCTAAACCATGGGCATGCCGTGTTGATGGTGTTGATGAGCGTGCTCGCTTGCGCTAAGAGCGCTTGAGCGCTATCAGGCACTCCGCTCAATTTGTTAGTGATTTCGGTGTAGGACACCCTTGATGTATTACCT
>NZ_JADZNC010000029.1:0-2161 GCF_015904775.1 Helicobacter pylori | reverse complement strand
TAAAACACCCACCCATAATTAAAAAACACCTTAAAATGGCTAGCCCCTTCATTAAAAACAAAAGAGTTCGTGTAATCGCCACCACTAGAAACAACGCTAGCTTTTCTTTGGATCAAAGGGATGCTAATCCCTACAGAATATTTAGAATGCTTATAGCGGTAATTCAACCCAGTAGCCACATCTAAATTACCGCTCCCTTTGACTTTGTTTAACACATAATAGCTGTTATACAAGCCCCTTAACCCACCAAAGATACCAAAAGATGATGAAAAATTCCTTTGAACGCCTGTAGGGCTATTTTTATTAGAGTAAGTGGTGATGAAATCCACCAACAAATCTATCCCCCCACCATAGCTCAATTGCTGGAATTTTTGATTAAGGGCTTTAGAATAGTTGTATTTGATAATGCCATAATAAGCCAACCCTATGAAATCATTAAAGTAATTTTGATAGCCTATTTTAGCGTTAACCCCTAAAATAGGGCTTCTAAAACTCTGCGAAGCGCTTGAAAAATAGTGGTTGGTAACGCTAGAAGTGACAAAGGTTTTTTGAATGGTGCTGAGCATGGAATTGGCTAAATCTTGCGTGTTCAAACTAGCGTTTAAATTGTAGTTTGTTTGAGCGCTCAAATTAGCGTAATTGATGGGTAAAGCGTTTTGATTAATAAGCTGTTGCCAAACCGCTGCTGTTACCCCTAAAAAGCCAGCTGGGACATCCGCACAATTGTGATAGATGGAATTAGGGTAGTTGCTAGGGAAAGCGCTCTGACCTTGACCCCCATAAAGCGAACACACATTATAAGGGAGGCCATCAGAATCTTTTGGTTTGCCATTTTCATTTTGACCGGTTGGCACCCTTTGATAAGTCATGTTCCCATTATGCCCATAACCTTTGGTGTGGCTGAATTCATGCAAGATGGTTCTTAAATCAGCCAAATTGATAGTCTTAAGGTCATTGCCAAAGAGTTTCTGGGGTTCTAAAGCATAGGCTTCTACTCCTAATGTGCCATATTCACCATCATTACCATACCCATTGGCTAACCCTACAACCCCTGAATTTTTTAAAACAACCGCATCAATTTCTATTTTTTTTCTAAAATTATTAATAATACCTTGTTTGTTGAGTATATATTGTTGATCGACTTTAGTATCAACACGCCCATTTACTCCGGGATTTACGCATTTTGAAGGATCATTATCGCAATCTGTTGAGCTGTTAGTGAATTCAAAAGGAGCGTTTAAGATCGCATCGCCCCAAGATTGGGAGTTTAAGACAGCGATCATGTTCAACATTAAATTGGTGAATTCTTCTGCGGTTTGTGGGGTGAAATTTTGCCAACAATCATTTTTTGTATTACCATTATTATTGTAAGGACAAGTGTTGAAATTGTTTGGATTTTTATTACTATATTTCATTATCAGATTTGTCTTAATCTTATTGAGCGTTTCAAACACCCTTTGCGTGTTAGCGTCAGAAATAGAAGTGCTAGTGGCTTCAAATTTTGGAAGAAAGAAAGTATAGGGGCCAATTTTATCAAACGCCTCTTTTAGGCTATCAAATGCCTCTCCAGGCAAAACAATCTTAGAGTGTTTGGGGATAGTCTCTATCACCCCTAGATCGATCGCATTGCCTTGAGCGTCTTTAAAACTAAGCTTCACATTGCTTAGATTATAAGGTAGGAAATTTTCTATAGTTAATTTACCACCAATATACAACACTTTAACAGGAGATAAAGATGAGAAATTTAATTGTGATATGGATTTAGCGTCTGTGAATAAATTAGCCGCTCTTTTTAAAATCGTGTCTGTGGGTAAATAATTATAAGTTGCGTAAGTGTTTTTTGTGGTGGTGTGTCCTTTTTCTTGCGTTTGCGTGCCTTCTAATAGCCCGGTTTCAAAGCCGGCTTCTATGAAAAAGCCATTTTTCTCGTTCGCTTCTAAAGCGCTGAATAATAAAAGTGGGATGAATAGTTTTCTCATGGTTACATCTTTTTAGTTTATAGCGCCTTTATTATACAATTTAAGGGGGTTGTTTGTTTGTTTTTTGAAATTTAACGCTTTTACAAGGGATTAGTATTTCATATTGAAACAAATTTTTAAAAACAAGCGTTTATTTTGGGGTTTATTTAGCGTTAATTAGGCTATGTTAATCAAAGTTTGAT
>NZ_JADZNC010000028.1:0-2705 GCF_015904775.1 Helicobacter pylori | reverse complement strand
AAAATAATCCCACCCTCTTATGATTTTCACTATAAGATAAAACTTCAAACTATAAAAATAAGGCTTTAAACATCAATACTTGATGGGAACGGAGTTTTCAAATCCAAACGCATTCAATTACAATCAGATCAGACCCACCAAAAACACCAAAAGCAAAAATCAAACATTAAGAAATAAGAAACAACAAACAGCAAGCAACCAAAACACATGAAAACAAGGAGAAACAACAAAAGCCATAAGCAGTAAAAAACAAAATCAAGCGATTAAAATCATTAAACATTAAACATTAAAAAAACAAGAAGCAATAAATCTAAACAAAAGAATTAAGAAAGCTCAACGCTAAATCCAACACAACTAGCAAAAAAAATTTAAAGCAGCAAACAAGAAAACACTAACTTCAATTGAAGAGCAAAAAACCAAACATTAAAGCATAAGAATAAACAAAGTAAAAAATCAAACACAACAAACAAAAACCATAAGCGATTAAAATCAAGCAAGCAAGAAATAAGATTTAAGAAACCAACACAAGTAAACTAAACACATTAAACATTAAATATAAAGACACTAACAACTAAAAATATAAGTATTAAGAAATAACAAAAAATAAGCAAGCAAATATTAAAAACAATCAAGAAGTAAAAAAAGAAAGAATAAGCTCAATCTTTCAAAACTAAGCAAAAGAAGTTCTTTTGTCAGGTAATACTCTTTGGCTTTTAACAAGCGAATGTTAAAAGCTTTTCTCTAGAAAGGAGGTGATCCAACCGCAGGTTCACCTACGGTTACCTTGTTACGACTTCACCCCAGTCGCTGTGTGTGCCGTGGGCAGTAGCCAATTTAGCATCCTGACTTAAGGCAAACACAACTCCCATGGTGTGACGGGCGGTGAGTACAAGACCCGGGAACGTATTCACCGCAACATGGCTGATTTGCGATTACTAGCGATTCCAGCTTCATGCAGGCGAGTTGCAGCCTACAATCCGAACTGAGAGGTGTTTTGAAGATTGGCTCCACTTCGCAGTATTGCTTCTCTTTGTGCACCCCATTGTAGCACGTGTGTAGCCCTAGGCGTAAGGGCCATGATGACTTGACGTCGTCCCCACCTTCCTCCTCCTTACGGAGGCAGTATCCTTAGAGTTCTCAGCATAACCTGTTAGCAACTAAGAAAGGGGGTTGCGCTCGTTGCGGGACTTAACCCAACATCTCACGACACGAGCTGACGACAGCCGTGCAGCACCTGTTTTCAAGGTCTAGCAAGCCAGACACTCCACTATTTCTAGCGGATTCTCTCAATGTCAAGCCTAGGTAAGGTTCTTCGTGTATCTTCGAATTAAACCACATGCTCCACCGCTTGTGCGGGTCCCCGTCTATTCCTTTGAGTTTTAATCTTGCGACCGTACTCCCCAGGCGGGATGCTTAATGCGTTAGCTGCATTACTGGAGAGACTAAGCCCTCCAACAACTAGCATCCATCGTTTAGGGCGTGGACTACCAGGGTATCTAATCCTGTTTGCTCCCCACGCTTTCGCGCAATCAGCGTCAGTAATGTTCCAGCAGGTCGCCTTCGCAATGAGTATTCCTCTTGATCTCTACGGATTTTACCCCTACACCAAGAATTCCACCTACCTCTCCCACACTCTAGAATAGTAGTTTCAAATGCAGTTCTATGGTTAAGCCATAGGATTTCACACCTGACTGACTATCCCGCCTACGCGCTCTTTACGCCCAGTGATTCCGAGTAACGCTTGCACCCTCCGTATTACCGCGGCTGCTGGCACGGAGTTAGCCGGTGCTTATTCGTTAGATACCGTCATTATCTTCTCTAACAAAAGGAGTTTACAATCCTAAAACCTTCATCCTCCACGCGGCGTTGCTGCTTCAGGGTTTCCCCCATTGAGCAATATTCCCTACTGCTGCCTCCCGTAGGAGTCTGGACCGTGTCTCAGTTCCAGTGTGTCCGTTCACCCTCTCAGGCCGGATACCCGTCATAGCCTTGGTAAGCCATTACCTTACCAACAAGCTGATAGGACATAGGCTGATCTCTTAGCGATGAATCTTTCCCCCGTAGGGAGTATCTGGTATTAATCATCGTTTCCAATGGCTATCCCAAACTAAGAGGCACATGACCTATGCGTTACTCACCCGTGCGCCACTAATCAGCACTCTAGCAAGCTAGAAGCTTCATCGTTCGACTTGCATGTATTAGGCACGCCGCCAGCGTTCACTCTGAGCCAGGATCAAACTCTCCATAAAAGTGTTTGTCCTAAAGCTCTTTTGTTTTTTGATAGGCTATCATTATTTCTAACAATAGCTTTAGCGTATCACAAGAACTCGTTTTATACTTTATTCTTTATTGAATAAAACGGGTTGTGTTCTTAAGTATTACAACAACAAAACAGAAAGAAACTTTTTAAAAAGGTTTAGCTAAACGCTAACCTTAAAATACTCTCATGCCATTCAGTCATCAATCATAATCATATCAATAATCACATCAATGAAATTGATTGGCACTGGTTGGATAAGAATTTCTTATAAAAGAATGAAAGTTATAAAAACCCTCACTCTATTTAGTCAGTCATTACTTACTTTGTTTTAGAATATCCCTTTAAAAAGAACTTCTATCAATTTGCTTAGTTTTCAAAGATCGTTTGCTTTTAATCAGCTATCCTTGTAAGGTATCAAGCGGCTTTTTAAAAGCCCTTGCTGAAA
>NZ_JADZNC010000027.1:0-3402 GCF_015904775.1 Helicobacter pylori | reverse complement strand
TTTTATTTTTACTAAGCGCTAATCGCATGTTACTAACACCAAAAGAACGCATGCGTTAAATCCTTAATCCCACCATTTATCAATTGTGGGGCGTGATAGCCCCAATTCTCTATGACAAGCGATTTTTTTGCCTTGTGGGTTTTGAATACGCCATTCTTGTATAAGCAATTGTTTTGTTCCGCTGTTTTTAGGTCTGCCATCTTTATTATTCCAAGTCTTTCCTTGTCGGCTCTGCTTAACATCTCTTATAGCCCTTGCTATTTCTAAGTGGTTTTCTTGGGTCTGATAATTTCTCCTATTCCTATCAATCCTTAGAGCTGTAAGGATTTCAATATCTTTAATTTTAAAACAAGCCAAGCCTTTATCATAACTTTCTAAAGCACTATAAATATCTCGTTTAATCAATGGGTTGGTGTGTGGAATTTTTTTTAACTCTTCAAAAACTTCCCATATGTCTTTTTCTAGCTCTTGCTTGGATACATCGCATTTGTAAGCATAAATAGCCATACACATCATAAAAAAATAGCGATGCCCTCCCTTAGGCTCTTTGCAACGCTTTTTCCACCATTCATACACATCTCTTTTAATGCACCATTTCTTTCTCTCACTTGTTTGGCCTTGAATAATAACCCTTTCATACCATTCAGGAAATTTAAGTTTAGCTTCTGCTAAAGTGTGTTTGCTTGATCTAAAGCGTTTTAAAATATCCACTCTTTTATCTTCTTTGACATATTGGTTCATGTATTCCAAACTCACTCTATCGCCTGTTTTAAAGGCGATAATCTTATTGCCATGCTTTTCGTTAATACTCCCTACCATTCTAAAGGATTGATTGATAGACTGGTATTGCGTTTCTTTTTCTTTACTAGTTTCTTTATAACGCCAAATATTGAATGTAAGAGCGTATTTATAAGCTTTGAGTTGGACTTTGATATTAGGAAATAAATCTATAGGCTTATCAAACACATAATACACATGCAAACCCATCCCACTTAAAACAATAAATGTCGGTCTAGGAATAGGCCAAAAATAAGTATCTTGCTTTTTTTCACAAAATTTCACCACTTCAAAAAAAGCGGTAATTTCTTTTAACCCTACCCCATCTAAATCAAAAATTAAAGCGTTCATTTGTTGAGCATGAGCTAAGTCATTATGCCTACCCCTATAACTTAAGCCACTACATAGCGTTAAATCGTTTTCTAAAACAAATTCGGCATAATCATCACCCCAAGTGTCTTTAAGCATTATACGGCGTTTTAAAGCTGGTTTATCGGTATCATTTAGAGTTGTCTTTAAGTCTTTATACAAAAATACAGCATTAGGTTTAGAAAAATTCTTATTTTTTTCACCCTTGTTCTCACAATCAGGAAAAATAAAATTATAAAAAGCTTCCCCATCGCTCCACTCCTCATAATCATTGTAAAACAAGAAATCCTTACAATCCAAATAATCACCTAATTTCCTACCAACTACCATAACTAACATACCTTATGTCACAATCTAATAAATCATTTATTGTTTCAAAAAAGTTCATTTTCTTTTAAAAAACAAAAAACATTTTTTAAAAAACACATGATTTATAACTAAATAAGTTATAAATAATAACATGACCACCAAACACCACCAAGGGGGGCTTATATTTATCAATATTGTTTTTTTTACATTTTAACATAAATTTCGAATCATTTTTTTGAATTTTTAGTATTTAGGACTTTTTAATTTTAAGTGCTATTTGCACCTTAGATTGCATTAAGAAAGATAATAAATAGGCTTTTAACTAATTTGGCATTTTAGTTATAATTTTTCAAAAAACCTTAAGAGAAATCATGCAAGATTTACAACTTTTTAAGAATAATATTACGCTCATTCTATCCAAAGACAGATTAGATACTTATAACAGCCTAGAGCAATACAAAGAAAATTTAAAACTCATTGCTTCTATCACGCCTAAAATCTCTAACTTAGAAATTTATTTACGCAACGCTTTAGACTATTGCTTGACTCAAATCAAAGGGAGTGATTGGGTGTTTAAAAACAATCATCAAGACATTAAAAAAGCTATTAGTCGTTTTGAAAAGGAAAAATTAAAATACCCTAGCAAGAACGATATTTTATCTAGACTAACATTGGGGACTATTGTTAGCCTTATTATCACTAATCATTTGCAGTTTCCAATTCTTAGTCTTAAAAATATGGATTTTAAGCAATATTACAATGGCAATACTAACAAAATTCGCATTGGTTTTAATAGGAGTAAAATTTCTAATGTTTTAAAGTCTAAAATTACACTCAATCTTTTAAGAAATATTAGAAATCGCGCGTATCATTGGGAAAACTTACTTAAAACTAAACATGACACGCCAAATATAACCAATGAGATTGATGGAGTTATTGTAGGGATTATGCCAAATAAGATTACTTTGTTCTTAAATGATTTAATTAAAAGTGTTGGAAATAAAGATTTAGAGAAGTTAAGCGAGTTTGGGTGTCAGTCCACCCTATAGCTCTTACCCCTATTATAACAAATTTATGTTAGATTGTAATCTTTTTTAAAAAATTACTCATGTTTAAAAAACTTTCAAAAAAACTTTTTACTTTTGGGCTTCTAATTATTTTTTAGCTAGATTGTTAATACTAATCGCATATTATCTACTTTTCTAAACTAGATAGGTTTGCTAATCAATAAACTTCTAAACCAAAGAACACACGATAATGACCTACAACCAACGAAAATCAAAAAACCGAATAATGATATACCTAACACCATAAAAAACGATTTTAGGCAAAATACAGAGCATTAAGATGCTAATTATTCAAACTCAAAACCTAAAAGGCACAGACAATCTCAATCGTAAAATCCCCTTAGTCGCTAACCATTTAGCCAATCCCACTAGTTTAGCATCTAAAAGTGCATCTAACTAGGGTTATCAATCCCACCCCTACAAAACCGCCTAGCGAAGCGTTAGCGAAGCATACAAGCGGTTTTGCACCGATTGTTTGCTGACAAGCAAACACCAACAAGCGAAGCGTTAGCGAGCATGGACAAAAGCGCATCGCAGTTTGAAAGCGTAGGCGTTAGCCGTAGCTGTTTTTGCGTTAGCAAAATCAAACAAGATAGCGCAAACCTGGCGTTAGGCTAAAAAACCCCTAAAAACTAAAACCCCAAAATATGTAGCGCGTCATGCGCGTTGTTTTTATTACATGTTTTAAACAGCATGCTGTTTTTACATGTTTTACTCGCATGCGCGCGCGTGAGGGATTGGTGGTTGCAACCCCCTAAATAACGAAGCTATAGGGTTTCTCATTTTTGAGTGAAAATGAATAAAACATAACTTCTTGCCAACACTAACATAACTTCTTGCCAACACTAACATAACTTCTTGCCAACACTAACATAACTTC
>NZ_JADZNC010000026.1:0-3964 GCF_015904775.1 Helicobacter pylori | reverse complement strand
ATCTCATTTTTGTGGGTAAAAAGTCTTTCTTTGAGAATTTGCGAAGCGATGAGAAGAATATCTTTAGCGCTATTTTGCAAGTCTGCAGATAGGTAATCTTTTCCAAAGATAATCATCAGACATTCTTCGCTTCAAAACGCTCCTAAATTGCAAACTTATTTTTTGAATGCTTTACTTTATGGTGAGCCATAACTTTATAATCTACCAATCCATCGCATGACTTTTAAAATACTCAAAGATCCTAGATGAGAGCTTGAGTTGGATTGACTTTATTTTAATTTTTCTTTATTTTGAAATATCTTGAAATGCTTGGCTCAACCAACATGAGCCAAAAGAGCCAAAATATTTTTTAAGAAGAAACCCTAAAACCCAATATCAGTTTGATTGCTAAAATAAGGGCTATCAAAGTCTTTGGGTGTGTGGTGTGCTTCTTTCTCTATAAAAGCACCTTTAATGCAAGCGACACGCAGAGCGTCAAAGCGAGTCTCAACGCTCGCACAACCCGCCGAGCAAAGACACGCCAACTACCACGCCATTTCTAATGGTTTTCATTTTATATCCTTTTGTTTTAAAATTTTTAATAACTTACATACTTTAATCATGCGTCTATGATAGTTAAGATTTATTATTAAACAAAAAATAAATGAAACTCAAAACAATCACAATAACGCCCTAAATCCAAACCATAAACGCTACCCTTTGTAATCCTTGATAATTTTTGCTATAATAAAGCCCTAACTAAAATTTCTCCTTTTATTTTGGTTAGGCTTCTTGAATTAGAATTATAGTAGACTTGTTACACCTTGTTCTAAATATTGTGGTATAATGATAATGTTCAAAGACATGCATGAATTGATTACTCAAGTGTGTAGCGATTTTTAGCAGTCTTTGATACCAATAAGATACCGATAGGTATGAAACTAGGTATAGTAAGAAGAAACAATGACTAACGAAACTATTGACCAACAACCACAAACCGAAGCGGCTTTTAACCCGCAGCAATTTATCAATAATCTTCAAGTAGCTTTTCTTAAGCTTGATAACGCTGTCGCTTCATTTGATCCTGATCAAAAACCAATCGTTGATAAGAATGATAGGGATAACAGGCAAGCTTTTGATGGAATCTCGCAATTAAGGGAAGAATACTCCAATAAAGCGATCAAAAATCCTACCAAAAAGAATCAGTATTTTTCAGACTTTATCAATAAGAGCAACGATCTAATCAACAAAGACAATCTCATTGATGTAGAATCTTCCACAAAGAGCTTTCAGAAATTTGGGGATCAGCGTTACCGAATTTTCACAAGTTGGGTGTCCCATCAAAACGATCCGTCTAAAATCAACACCCGATCGATCCGAAATTTTATGGAAAATATCATACAACCCCCTATCTCTGATGATAAAGAAAAAGCAGAGTTTTTGAAATCTGCCAAACAATCTTTTGCAGGAATCATCATAGGGAATCAAATCCAAACGGATCAAAAGTTCATAGGCGTGTTTGATGAATCCTTGAAAGAAAGGCAAGAAGCAGAAAAAAATGGATGGCCTAGTGGTGGGGATTGGTTGGATATTTTTTTATCATTTGTATTTAACAAAAAACAATCTTCTGATGTCAAAGCAGCAATCAATCAAGAACCAGTTCCCCATGTCCAACCAGATATAGCCACTACCACCACCGACATACAAGGCTTACCGCCTGAATCTAGGGATTTGCTTGATGAAAGGGGTAATTTTTCTAAATTCACTCTTGGCGATATGGAAATGTTAGATGTTGAGGGAGTCGCTGACATTGATCCCAATTACAAGTTCAACCAATTATTGATTCACAATAACGCTCTGTCTTCTGTGTTAATGGGGAGTCATGATGGCATAGAACCTGAAAAAGTTTCATTATTGTATGCGGGCAATGGTGGTTTTGGAGCCAAACACGATTGGAACGCCACCGTTGGTTATAAAGACCAACAAGGTAACAATGTGGCTACAATAATTAATGTGCATATGAAAAACGGCAGTGGCTTAGTCATAGCAGGTGGTGAGAAAGGGATTAATAATCCTAGTTTTTATCTCTACAAAGAAGACCAACTCACAGGCTCACAACGAGCATTGAGTCAAGAAGAGATCCGAAACAAAGTAGATTTCATGGAATTTCTTGCACAAAATAATGCTAAATTAGACAACTTGAGCGAGAAAGAGAAAGAAAAATTCCGAACTGAGATTAAGGATTTCCAAAAAGACTCTAAGGCTTATTTAGACGCCCTAGGGAATGATCGTATTGCTTTTGTTTCTAAAAAAGACCCAAAACATTCAGCTTTAATTACTGAGTTTAATAAGGGGGATTTGAGCTACACTCTCAAAGATTATGGGAAAAAAGCAGATAAAGCTTTAGATAGGGAGAAAAATGTTACTCTCCAAGGTAACCTAAAACATGATGGCGTGATGTTTGTTGATTATTCTAATTTCAAATACACCAACGCCTCCAAGAATCCCAATAAGGGTGTAGGCGTTACGAATGGCGTTTCCCATTTAGAAGCAAGCTTTAACAAGGTAGCTGTCTTTAATTTGCCTGATTTAAATAATCTCGCTATCACTAGTTTCGTAAGGCGGAATTTAGAGGATAAACTAGCCGCTAAAGGATTGTCCCTACAAGAAGCTAATAAGCTTATCAAAGATTTTTTGAGCAGCAACAAAGAATTGGTTGGAAAAGCTTTAAACTTCAATAAAGCTGTAGCTGAAGCTAAAAACACAGGCAACTATGATGAAGTGAAAAAAGCTCAGAAAGATCTTGAAAAATCTCTAAGGAAACGAGAGCATTTAGAGAAAGAAGTAGAGAAAAAATTGGAGAGCAAAAGCGGCAACAAAAATAAAATGGAAGCAAAAGCTCAAGCTAACAGCCAAAAAGATGAGATTTTTGCGTTGATCAATAAAGAGGCTAATAGAGACGCAAGAGCAATCACTTACAGTCAGAATCTTAAAGGCATCAAAAGGGAATTGTCTGATAAACTTGAAAATGTCAACAAGGATTTGAAAGACTTTAGTAAATCTTTTGATGAATTCAAAAATGGCAAAAATAAGGATTTCAGCAAGGCAGAAGAAACGCTAAAAGCCCTTAAAGGCTCGGTGAAAGATTTAGGTATCAATCCAGAATGGATTTCAAAAGTTGAAAACCTTAATGCAGCTTTGAATGAATTCAAAAATGGCAAAAATAAGGATTTCAGCAAGGTAACGCAAGCAAAAAGCGACCTTGAAAATTCCGTTAAAGATGCGATCTTCAATCAAAAGGTAACGGATAAAGTTGACAATCTCAATCAAGCGGTATCAGTGGCTAAAGCAACGGGTGATTTCAGTAGGGTAGAGCAAGCGTTAGCCGATCTCAAAAACTTCTCAAAGGAGCAATTGGCTCAACAAGCTCAAAAAAATGAAAGTCTCAATGCTGGAAAAAAATCTGAAATATACCAATCCGTTAAGAATGGTGTGAACGGAACCCTAGTCGGTAATGGGTTATCTAAAGCAGAAGCCACAACTCTTTCTAAAAACTTTTCGGACATCAAGAAAGAGTTGAATGCAAAACTTGGAAATTTCAATAACAATAACAATAATGGACTCAAAAACAGCACAGAACCCATTTATGCTAAAGTTAATAAAAAGAAAACAGGACAAGTAGCTAGCCCTGAAGAACCCATTTACGCTCAAGTTGCTAAAAAGGTAAATGCAAAAATTGACCGACTCAATCAAATAGCAAGTGGTTTGGGTGGTGTAGGGCAAGCAGCGGGCTTCCCTTTGAAAAAGCATGGTAAAGTTGATGATCTCAGTAAGGTAGGGCTTTCAGCTAGCCCTGAACCCATTTATGCTACGATTGATGATCTCGGCGGACCTTTCCCTTTGAAAAGGCATGATAAAGTTGATGATCTCAGTAAGGTAGGGCTTTCAGCTAGCCCTGAACCCATTTATGCTACGATTGATGATC
>NZ_JADZNC010000025.1:0-4007 GCF_015904775.1 Helicobacter pylori | reverse complement strand
AAAACAATAAAACCCCAAACCAAAACAACTAAAAATAAAAGAAATGAAAAAAGCAACAGAAGAATAAAGCACTAAAATATAATCAATAATGAAATTAAATAAAAAGTAAGATTGAAAAAACATTTCCCTATCCCTGCACCGACCTACATTCCCACTCTTGAAAAGAGCAGTATTATCAGCGATGAAGAGCTTGACTTCCAGGTTCGGAATGGTTAACTGGGTAGTTCCTCTTCTCTAAAGGCACAAGGAAAAGGGAGTTAAAGATAAAGTGCATTTACCCTTAACTCCCCTTTCTCTTCAATAGGGAGCTGTTTTTAACAAAGAAGATAGTCAATAGCCTTTAACTTTAAATCATTGAGATGGTATCTCATTCCTCATTAAAGTTTAATCCTATAAAAGTCTTTATAAAACTCCAACTCTCTTACACTCAGTAAGGCAGTGGTAACTTATCCATGCTCTATTGTCGTTATCTTATACAAAAAGCAAAAAACAAGCCAAACGCTCTATTAGTAGTAGTCAGCTAAACGCATTACTGCACTTACACATCTACCCTATCAAGCACATAGTCTTTGTGCGAGCTTCAGGGAAAGTTCATCTTGGAGTTGGCTTCCTGCTTAGATGCTTTCAGCAGTTATCACATCCGTGTGTAGCTACCCAGCGATGCTCTTGGCAGAACAACTGGTGCACCAGTGACACGTCCATCCCGGTCCTCTCGTACTAGGGACAGCTCTCCTCAACTTTCCTACGCCCACGGCAGATAGGGACCGAACTGTCTCACGACGTTCTGAACCCAGCTCGCGTACCGCTTTAAATGGCGAACAGCCATACCCTTGGGACCTGCTCCAGCCCCAGGATGCGATGAGCCGACATCGAGGTGCCAAACCTCCCCGTCGATGTGAGCTCTTGGGGGAGATCAGCCTGTTATCCCCGGGGTACCTTTTATCCTTTGAGCGATGGCCCTTCCACACAGAACCACCGGATCACTATGACCGACTTTCGTCTCTGCTTGACTTGTATGTCTTACAGTCAGGCTGGCTTGTGCCATTACACTCAACTTGCGATTTCCAACCGCAATGAGCCAACCTTTGCAAGCCTCCGTTACTTTTTAGGAGGCGACCGCCCCAGTCAAACTACCCACCAAGCATTGTCCTGCCTGTGGATAACACAGGCCAGTTAGCTAACAGAAACATCAAGGGTGGTATCTCAAGGATGGCTCCATAAGAGCCAAAGCCCTTACTTCAAAGCCTCCCACCTATCCTGCGCATGATATTCCCATTAGCAGTGCTAAGTTGTAGTAAAGGTCCACGGGGTCTTTCCGTCTTGCCGCGGGTAGGAGGAATTTTCACCTCCACTACAATTTCACTGAATCTCTGGTTGAGACAGCTCCCATCTCGTTACGCCATTCATGCAGGTCGGTATTTAACCGACAAGGAATTTCGCTACCTTAGGACCGTTATAGTTACGGCCGCCGTTTACTCGGGCTTCAATTCAACGCTTCATCTTGCGACTGACGCATCCTCTTAACCTTCGAGCACCGGGCAGGCGTCACACCTTATACTTCCTCTTACGAGTTGGCAAAGTGCTGTGTTTTTGGTAAACAGTCGGGAGGGACTCTTTGCTGAGACCACATCGCTGTGGCACACCTTATCGCGAACTTACGGTGCTAGTTTGCAGAGTTCCTTAACCAGAGTTCTTTCACGCGCCTTAGAATACTCATCTCATCTACCTGTGTCGGTTTGCGGTACGGACGACTATGGATATGCTTAGAGGCTTTTCTTGGCACGACGGTATCAGCGATTCTCCCTTTGTCCTAAAAGGACTCAAAGAGCCTGTTTGGGTTTCAAATACAGAGGTGGATTTGCCTTCCCTCCAATCTACGCCCTTAGACTAGCACTTCCATCAGCTAGCTCGCTTAACCCTATGCGTCCCCCCATCACGCTCCATAAGTCGGTATTGGAATATTAACCAATTTGCCATCACCTACCCCTTTCGGACTCGGCTTAGGACCCGACTAACCCTACGATGACGACCATCGCGTAGGAAACCTTAGATTTACGGCGGATACAATTCTCATATATCTTATCGTTACTCATTCCTGCATGCTCACTTCATACCGCTCCAGCACTCCTTACCGGTATACCTTCAACGCTGGTATGAACGCTCTTCTACCACTGTGTTTAACACAATCTACAAATTCGGTGTCTATCTTAGCCCCGTTATATTTTCAGCGCATGACCACTAGACCAGTGAGCTGTTACGCTTTCTTTAAAGGATGGCTGCTTCTAAGCCAACCTCCTGGTTGTTTGAGTAGCCACACATCTTTTTCCACTCAGAATAGAACTTAGGGACCTTATTTGGTAGTCTGGGTTGTTCCCCTTTTGACGATTGATTTTATCACCCACCGCCTGACTCCCAAGATACGATAAAAGGTATTCGGAGTTTGATAGGGTTTGGTACCGCGGCGAGCAGCCCTAGCCCAATCAGGGCTCTACCCCCTTTTATTATCACTTGAGGCTATACCTAAATATATTTCGAAGAGAACCAGCTATCACTAAGTTTGTTTGGCCTTTCACCCCTATCCACAGCTCATCCCAACCCGTTTCAATGGGTACGAGTTCAGTCCTCCACGCGCTATTACACGCGTTTCAACTTGGCCATGGATAGATCACTTAGCTTCGGGTCTGCAGCATCTGACTTGTTCGCCCTATTAAGACTCGCTTTCGCTACGGCTTCGCATTCGCTTAACCTTGCCAGATACCACAACTCGCAGGATCATTATGCAAAAGGCAGTCCATCACCCTGATAAATCATAGGGCTCTGAATGATTGTAAGCAGATGGTTTCAGGTTCTATTTCACTCCGCTCACTGCGGTTCTTTTCACCTTTCCCTCACGGTACTTGTTCGCTATCGCTCAAAGAGTAGTATTTAGGGTTGGAGAGTGGTCTCCCCGGCTTCAACCTGGATTTCTCGTGTCCTGGCCTACTCTGGATACTGCTACCTAAGAACGCCTTGTCGCATACAAGGCTATCACTTTCTATGGCTTACCTTTCCAGGTAACTCTGCTAAAGCGTTCTCTTGGATGTTGCAGTCCTCAACCCCGAATGCAAGCACTCGGTTTGCCCTTTTCCCCGTTCGCTCGCCACTACTTAGGGAATCTCGTTGATTTCTTTTCCTCTAGTTACTGAGATGTTTCACTTCACTAGGTTCGCTCTCTGTTAGAGTAACTAATATCTCTATTAGTTGGGTTGCCCCATTCGGACATCTACGCATCAAAGCTCCTTGACAGCTCCGCATAGCTTATCGCAGTCTAGTACGTCCTTCATCGCCTCTCTTTGGCAAGGCATCCGCCATCTGCTCTTAAAAGCTTGTTTTAAATTTTAAAATATCCTTTAAAACCCGCCCTTTTATAATGAATAACGACAATTGCACGAATATTCTTCAGCGCTACCACTGCCTTAATGAATATAAGACAGAGTTATTGTAGTTTTACTTTACTTTTACATAGGCTATTAACAATGTTAAATCAAA
Organism: Helicobacter pylori; assembly: GCF_015904775.1. GTDB lineage: Bacteria > Campylobacterota > Campylobacteria > Campylobacterales > Helicobacteraceae > Helicobacter > Helicobacter pylori_DM. Next base: position 479 of record NZ_JADZNC010000025.1, on the reverse strand, counting down.
TAACTTCGTTTTTCTTCAAAAACTTGCTATAATCACTCTGTTAAACCCTTTAAGAAGACTAAAAATGCTTGATCCCTAATCTTTTTTAACGCTCAAGTTTTATCAGCTGGTGAGCTTTTATATTTATATTTAAAGCCTTTAGCTTTTATAACTTGCTTGAGTTTGAATTAAAGAACTTTTTAAAGCTTGTCTTTAAAAACGAAATGTAATTATAGACATCTAATGCTTAAAGTTTGCTTAAATATTTTGGAATTTGAAAGAAAATTTGGAATTTGAAAGAAATGAATGAAAGTTATTTGGAAATGATTGGAAATCATTGGAAATGATGGGGGAGCGATTGGAAAAGGGGGGTAGTAAAATAAAGCTTTAAAGATTAAACGCATTATTAAATAAAACACATCATTATTAAATAAAACACATCGTTATTAAATAAAACACATCGTTATTAAATAAAACACATCGTTATTAAATAAAACACA
>NZ_JADZNC010000024.1:0-4679 GCF_015904775.1 Helicobacter pylori | reverse complement strand
TGTCTTTTGTTTTTCTTGTTCTACTTTTATTTGGTTATTAGTCTCTATATTGCTTGTCTTTTGTTTTTCTTGTTCTACTTTTATTTGGTTATTAGTCTCTATATTGCTTGTCTTTTGTTTTTCTTGTTCTAACTCTATCTGTTTATCAGTATCGCCAACGCTACAAGCGGCTAATAATAAACTTGTCGCTATTGTTAATCCTGAATATTTCCACCAATTGATTTGATTTTCTTTTTCAGCTTGTTTGGATTTATCCTGGACTTTATCGTCTAATTCTTTCGCTTTCCTGCACGCAACATGGGTCAATACTACTAATGCCGCCTTGCTTTTCTTGGGGTGTTTTTTTACAAGTTCTCTAACTTTCTTTGCGATCTTTGTAAAAAACCCACCAATTGATCTGATTATATTTGTAATGGCACTCGCTTGTTTAAAATGAGTCTCTTTACTTGCCTTTGCGTTAGCTGTCTCTGCGTTTTTGCCAACTTTATTTGTTTTTCCTGTTTTTACTGATTCCATTACCAACCTTTCAAAATCTTATTATTGTAGTGTATATAGCCATATTTAACCGCTATTAAACAATTGGTTTGAGAAATTGTAAGGGTCAATCCAATCAGATTTTTCTAATCCATTCTAACAAAACTTGATACAAGTTTTCCTTATACCTTAAACTCACACCCTTTTAAATGGAATAATAGGCAATAACTCGCTAGCTAAACATTCACTCTCTGCTTGAGTGTAAGCCTTTCATTCCTTTTGACCTACCAAATATTAGCATTTCTCTCAATCAAGCCTTGAGAAATTCAATTACACCCTTGTTTAACACCGCAAGCCTAGTAACTTAAAGCTCTTTTTGAGAGATTGGGCTAGATTGATCCTTATCCTTAATTCAAGCGCATGCGCATTCATCTTTGTTATCTTTGAGTAAAATCAAGCGTTCTTAATGTAATGCATGGCGATTTTGAGCGCGTTGGTGGCTGCCCCCACTCTTAATTGATCCGCCACGCAAAAGCCGTGCAAGGTTTTCTTATCAAACAAATCCTTTCTCAAGCGCCCAATAAAGACGCTATCCGTGTGGCTCGCTTTTAAGGGCGTGGGGTAGAGATTGTGGCTAGGATCATCGCAAACAACCACGCTAGGGGCGTTTTTTAAAACTTCATAGACTTCTTTGAGATCGAATTCTTTTTCAAAAGCGATACTCAAACTCTCGCTATGGCTCCTCAATACCGGCACGCGCACGCAAGTCGCGCTGATAGGGAAATCCACGCCCATGATTTTATGGGTTTCATGCACCATTTTTAGCTCTTCTTTCGTGTAACCATTCTCCTTAAAAGTATCAATATGAGCGATCGCATTGAAAGCGATCGGGTAAGCGAAAGCTCCCGCTTGCAAGACTTGGTTTAAATCAATAGCGGGGTCTTTTTCCAAACACTCTAAAGCGGTTTTTAATTCATTTTTTAAACTCTCTATACCCTTATTCCCTGCCCCACTCACGGCTTGATAGGTGCTAACAATCACGCTTTTTATCTTAAAATGAAGGTGTAGGGGGTTTAAGATTTGCGTCATTTGAATGGTGGAGCAATTAGGGTTAGCGATGATATTTAAGGGAGCGTTAAAAATTTCTTTAGCGTTGATTTCAGGCACGACTAAAGGCACATCTTTATGCAATCTAAAAAAGCTCGTGTTATCAACCACTAAGGCCGTTTTTGCAGCGCTTGTAGCAAATTCTTCGCTCACGCTCCCCCCAGCGCTAAAAAAGGCGATGTCTATTGCTTCTTTTTCAAAAACTTCATGTGTGGTTTCTAAAATTTCATAGTCTTTATTGAAAGCTCTGATCTTTTTACCAGCACTCCTAACGCTAGCGAGCGGGACAAATTTTTTAATTGGGAAAGAAGAATTTTCTAAACCTTTAATCAGCTCTTGGCCTACCGCCCCACTAGCCCCGACAATAGCGACATTACAAGTCTTCATTGTTTTCTCCAATGATTTCAAGGGCTTTTAAAAAACTCAAGCAATTCAACTGCATGCCTGAATGCATGTTTTTCAAGCTTAAGGTTTCGCTTTTAAATTCTTCTTCGCCAATGACAGCCACAAACTCATGCCCCTTATGGTTAGCATAAGAAAAGGGTTTTTTGATTTTTTGAGCTTCTGGATAGACTTCGCTAAAAATCCCGCTTTGCCTTAAAGACTCCGCTAAGCGGTTGGCGTAAGAAAAATACTCTTCATGCATGCAAGCGATTAACACTTTAGCCTGGGTGGAACGCTCGTCTAATAATTGCATTTCACTCAAAGCCACAATCAATCGATCAATCCCAATAGAAGCCCCCACTCCTTGTAAATTTTCTTTAGAAAAATTTTTAGTCAAATGATCGTAACGGCCCCCTGAACACACGCTCCCTAAAGACTTCATTTCATTAAGCGTGGTTTCATACACAATCCCTGTGTAATACCCTAATCCCCTAGCGATAGAAAAATCAATTTTATACAGGTTTTGAGAAATTTGCAAATCCCCTAGCAACTGGTATAGCCTTTCTAAATCCTGTATGCCCTTTTTTAGATTTTTATTATAGTCTTTCAAATAAGCAATTTTTTCAAAAAATTCCGCATGGCTCAAATCGTTTTGTTTGATTTGAACCATTTCTAAAAGCTCTTTAATGGTGTTTGAATTTAAATCGCACTCTTTTTTTAATTCTTCTTCAACCCCATTCAAGCCAATTTTTTCTAATTTATCCACAATGCGCAACACTTCATTCACTTGAGAGATCCCAAAATATTCGCATATCCCGTTCAAAATTTTTCTGTGGTTGATAGAGACGCAAAAATCTTCTAAATCCAAGGCTTTTAAAGAAGCGACAATCACTTGAATGATCTCAGCATCGCATACTAAGCTTTCGCTCCCTATAAAATCAAAATCGCATTGCGTAAATTCCCTATAACGCCCTTTTTGTGCCCTTTCGCCCCTAAAGACATTGCCTATAGCGTAGCGTTTAAAGGGCATGCCTAATATTTGGTGGTGCAAAGAAACAAAGCGGGCTAATGGCACGGTCAAATCAAACCTTAAAGCCACATCCCTATCCCCATGGTCTTTAAAACGATAAATTTCTTTTTGAATATCGCTGCTCGCATCAGGTAGTAGCGCTTCAGCGTATTCCAAATGAGGGGTTTCAATCGGCACAAAACCAAAACTTTGAAACACGACTGAAACTTTCGCAAGCAATTGGGCTTTTTGTATCGCATCTTTAGGCAAGCGGTCTTTAAACCCGCTCAACACTTTAGGGGTAATCATTCCATTTCCTTGTATTTGTATGCTAAAATTTTAGCTTAAAATCTTTAAAAAAGGGCTATTGATGAGCGTAAATGCACCCAAACGCATGCGTATTTTATTGCGTTTGCCTAATTGGTTAGGCGATGGGGTGATGGCAAGCTCGCTTTTTTACACCCTTAAACACCACTACCCTAACGCGTATTTTGTCTTAGTAGGCCCAACCATTACTTGCGAACTTTTCAAAAAAGATGAAAAAATAGAAGCCGTTTTCATAGACGACACCAAAAAATCCTTTTTCAGGCTATTAGCCACTCACAAACTCGCTCAAAAAATAGGGCGTTGCGATATAGCGATCGCTTTAAACAACCATTTTTATTCCGCTTTTTTGCTCTATGCGACAAAAACGCCCGTTCGCATCGGTTTTGCTCAATTTTTTCGTTCTTTGTTTCTCAGCCATGCGATCGCTCCTGCCCCTAAAGAGTATCATCAAGTGGAAAAGTATTGCTTTTTATTTTCTCAATTTTTAAAAAAAGAATTGGATCAAAAAAGCGTTTTACCCTTAAAACTGGCCTTTAACCTCCCCACTCACACCCCAAACACCCCTAAAAAAATCGGCTTTAACCCTAGCGCAAGCTATGGGAGCGCTAAAAGATGGCCGGCTTCTTATTACGCTGAAGTTGCGGCTGTTTTGTTAGAAGAAGGGCATGAAATTTATTTTTTTGGGGCTAAAGAAGACGCTATCGTTTCTGAAGAGATTTTAAAATCCGTTAAAAGCTTATTGAAAAACCCCTTATTATCCCATAACGCTTACAATCTGTGCGGGAAAACCAGCATTGAAGAATTGATACAACGCATCGCTATTTTAGATTTATTCATCACTAACGATAGCGGCCCCATGCATGTGGCTGCTAGCACGCAAACCCCCTTAATCGCTCTTTTTGGCCCCACTGATGAAAAAGAGACTAGCCCCTATAAAGCTCAAAAAACGATTGTATTAAACCACCATTTAAGCTGTTCGCCCTGCAAGAAACGAGTTTGCCCTTTAAAAAATGAAAAAAACCATTTGTGCATGAAATCTATCACGCCCCTTGAAGTCCTAGAAGCCGCTCACACTCTTTTAGAAAAGCCTTAACGCCTTTTTATACGCTTTTTAAAAAACACAGCCATATTGACAAAATTCCAGTATACAAAAGATTTAAACTTTACTTTTGAAAGCGTGAGAAGAGCGATAAATCCCATCAAAGGTTTTAAAAAATGGTAGGAAACTACAAAATAGTATCCAAAAAAGCGTTTTTAAAAACGCTTTTTTAGAGTCAAAGCCATTAGGCCACTGAGTTTTTAGGTTTTTTGGCGTCTTTTTTATCTTTGTGAGCCACTAATTGAGAGCTTAACTCAGGTTTTTTGGCGTCTTTTTTAT
>NZ_JADZNC010000023.1:0-8138 GCF_015904775.1 Helicobacter pylori | reverse complement strand
AGGGTTAAACACTTCCCTCTTTTTCAAACGCCTTGTGGCGTTTAATGTGAGTTATGTTTATAGTTTTTAGGGGGGTAGAAAATGAGTACCCCTTACATTTTAGCGTATCGCAACCTTTGAATTTTAAAAACTAGATTTAGTTTTTTTGCCTCAAATGATGGACACTCTCGCCCCCAAGACCATAATTATTAGAATCCACCTCATCTATAATGACCACAATAGAAGCCTTATTTTTGTTTAACACCTTAACCATCAAATCTGAAACCCCTTCAATCAATTGCTGCTTTTGCTCGTTTGTTGGCCCTCCATTTTCTGGCACAAGTTTGATATTGATAAACGGCATGTTATTCCTTAAAATTGAGATAGCGTATTATAACACTTTTATTTAAACGCTTCACTAGCGCTTTTTCATCTTAAACCCCCTTTTAAAAAACAATAAAATAAAAAACAATAAAAGCCCTTTTAGTGGCTTTCAAGTCAAGTTAAGTTTGATATACTAACAAAATGAATACTTATAAAAACAGCTTGAACCACTTTTTAAATTTAGTAGATTGTTTAGAAAAAATCCCCAATGTGGGTAAAAAGTCCGCCTTTAAAATGGCGTATCATTTGGGTTTGGAAAACCCCTATCTGGCGCTAAAAATCACGCATGCTTTAGAAAACGCCCTAGAAAACCTTAAAACATGCGCATCTTGTAACGCGCTCAGCGAGAGTGAGGTTTGTGAGATTTGTTCTGATGAGAGCCGACAAAATTCTCAGCTTTGCATGGTTTTACACCCAAGAGACGTGTTTATTTTAGAAGACTTAAAGGACTTTTTAGGGCGCTATTATGTGTTAAATTCTATAGAAGAAGTGGATTTTAACGCCCTAGAAAAACGCCTGATTGAAGAAAACATTAAAGAAATCATTTTTGCTTTCCCTCCCACTTTAGCTAATGATTCTCTAATGCTTTATATTGAAGATAAATTGCAGCATTTCCACCTCACTTTCACTAAAATCGCTCAAGGCGTGCCTACTGGAGTGAATTTTGAAAACATTGACTCCGTTTCGCTCTCAAGGGCGTTTAATTCAAGGATCAAAGCATGAATTTAAACTTTATGCCCCTATTGCATGCTTATAACCATGCGAGCATTGATTTTCATTTCAATTCTAGCGCTAGGGATTTTTGCGTGCATGAAGTGCCTTTGTATGAATTTAGCAACACAGGCGAACATGCCGTTATTCAAGTGAGGAAAAGCGGTTTAAGCACTTTAGAAATGCTTCACATTTTTTCTCAAATTTTAGGGGTAAAAATCGCCGAATTGGGTTATGCGGGCTTGAAAGATAAAAATGCGCTGACGACTCAATTCATCTCACTCCCCAAAAAATACGCCCCTTTATTAGAAAAAAATACGCATAATTTGCAAGAAAGAAACCTTAAGATTTTATCTTTGAATTACCATCATAATAAAATCAAATTAGGGCATTTAAAAGGGAATCGCTTTTTTATGCGTTTTAAAAAAATGACCCCCCTAAACGCTCAAAAAACAAAGCAGGTTTTAGAACAAATCGCGCAGTTTGGCATGCCTAATTATTTTGGCTCACAACGCTTCGGGAAGTTCAATGATAACCATAAAGAAGGGTTAAAAATCTTGCAAAATAAAACGAAATTTGCCCATCAAAAATTAAACACTTTTTTAATTTCAAGCTATCAAAGTTATTTGTTTAACGCGCTTTTAAGCAAACGATTAGAAATCAGTAAAATCATTAGCGCTTTTAGCCTAAAAGAAAATTTAGAATTTTTTAAACAAAACAATTTAAGCGTTAATCCAAACACTCTAAAAGCCCTTAAAAACCAAGCCCACCCCTTTAAAATTTTAGAAGGCGATGTGATGTGCCATTACCCTTATGGGAAGTTTTTTGACGCTTTAGAATTAGAAAAAGAGGGCGAAAGGTTTTTAAACAAAGAAGCTGTGCCTACGGGGTTACTAGACGGCAAAAAAGCTCTTTATGCAAAAAATTTGAGTTTAGAAATTGAAAAAGAATTCCAGCATAACCTTTTAAATAGCCATGCTAAAACGCTAGGCTCTAGGCGGTTTTTTTGGGTGTTTGCAGAAAATATAACTTCTCAATACATCAAAGAAAAAGCGCAATTTGAATTGGGATTTTACTTGCCTAAAGGGAGTTATGCGAGCGCGTTGCTCAAAGAAATCAAGCATGAGAAAGGAGAAAATAATGACGAATTTTGAAAAGATTATCGCGCAAAACAGGCTCAAAACGAACGCGGTTTTAACCACTTATTGCGCGATTTTTGCTTTTATCGGGTTATTGGTGGATGCTATTAGAATCAACGCTAATGATTTAGGCATAGCCCTTTTTAAACTCATCACTTTTCAAATTTTTCCTACGATCACCATTATCATGTTTTTAGTGGCTTTTGTCGTTATTGTTATTTGTATCCAAAATTTTAGCTCTATCATGTTAAGCGGTGATGAATACAAGCTTATTGACCCAAGCAAGGTTTTAAGCTCTAAAGAAAATCAAATCCATCGCCTTTTGTTAGAGCTTTTAGAAGAAGCTAAGCTTCATTTTGAGCCTAAACTTTATATCATTAACGCCCCTTACATGAACGCTTTTGCGAGCGGGTGGGATGAATCTAATTCTCTTATCGCTCTTACAAGCGCTTTAATAGAAAGGTTGGATAGAGATGAATTAAAAGCCGTGATCGCTCATGAGCTCAGCCACATACGGCACAACGACATCCGCTTGACCATGTGCGTGGGGATTTTAAGCAATATCATGCTGTTGGTGGCTAATTTTAGCGTGTATTTTTTCATGGGGAATCGCAAGAATAGTGGGGCGAATTTAGCCCGAATGATTTTATTACTCTTACAGATCATTTTGCCTTTTTTAACGCTTATTTTACAAATGCATTTGAGTCGCACACGAGAATACATGGCCGATAGCGGGGCGGCGTTTTTAATGCATGACAATAAGCCCATGATTAGAGCCTTACAAAAAATTTCCAACGATTACACCAACAACGATTATAAAGAAGTAGATAAAAATAGCACCCGATCAGCGGCTTATCTTTTTAACGCTGAAATGTTTAGCACCCACCCTAGCGTTAAAAATCGTATCCAATCCTTAAGAAGACATGTGATCTAAATGGAAAATTTTTTCAACCAATTTTTTGAAAATATCGGCGAAGATAAGAATAGAGAAGGCTTGAAAGAGACGCCTAAAAGGGTTCAAGAATTATGGAAATTCTTGTATAAAGGCTATAAAGAAGATCCTAAAGTGGCTTTAAAAAGCGCGTATTTTCAAGGCGTTTGCGATGAAATGATAGTGGCTCAAAACATTGAATTTTACTCCACTTGCGAGCACCATTTGCTCCCTTTTTTTGGGAATATTAGCGTGGGATATATCCCTAAGGAAAAGATTGTAGGCATTAGCGCGATCGCCAAACTCATTGAAATTTATAGCAAACGCCTACAAATCCAAGAAAGGCTGACCACTCAAATTGCAGAAACTTTTGATGAAATCATAGAGCCAAGGGGCGTGATCGTGGTTTGTGAAGCCAAGCATTTGTGCATGAGCATGCAAGGGGTGCAAAAGCAAAATGCGATCATTAAAACAAGCGTGTTAAGAGGCCTCTTTAAAAAAGACCCTAAAACCAGAGCTGAATTTATGCAACTCTTAAAATCTTAGGTTATAATTCTATGCATGAGTAACCCTAATTTATCCTTTTATTATAATGAGTGCGAGCGTTTTGAGAGCTTTTTAAAAAACCATCATTTACACCTTGAAAGCTTCCACCCTTATTTGGAAAAAGCCTTTTTTGAAATGGTGCTTAATGGGGGTAAAAGGTTTCGCCCTAAGCTTTTTTTAGCCGTGCTTTGCTCTTTAGTGGGTCAAAAAGATTATTCTAACCAACAAACAGAATATTTTAAAATCGCTTTAAGCATTGAATGCTTGCACACTTATTCGCTCATCCATGACGATTTGCCATGCATGGATAACGCTATTTTAAGGAGAAACCACCCCACTTTACATGCTAAATACGATGAAACCACAGCCGTTTTAATCGGCGATGCGCTCAACACTTATTCTTTTGAATTGCTTTCAAACGCTTTACTAGAAAGCCATATCATTGTGGAATTAGTCAAAATCTTAAGCGTTAATGGGGGGATTAAAGGCATGGTTTTAGGGCAGGCTTTGGATTGCTATTTTGAAAACACGCCCTTAAATTTAGAACAACTCACTTTCTTACACGAGCATAAAACCGCTAAATTGATTAGCGCGAGCTTGATGATGGGGCTTGTTGCGAGCGGTATTAAAGATGAAGAGCTTTTTAAATGGCTTCAGGCTTTTGGGTTAAAAACGGGTCTTTGTTTTCAAGTGTTAGATGATATTATAGATGTTACGCAAGATGAAGAAGAGAGCGGTAAAACCACTCATTTAGACGGTGCCAAAAACAGCTTTGTGAATTTATTGGGGCTAGAAAAGGCGAATAATTACGCTCAAACTTTAAAGACAGAGGTTTTAAACGATTTAAATCTACTAAAATCCGCTTATCCTTTATTGCAAGAAAATTTAAACGCATTATTGAACACTCTATTTAAAGGCAAGACATGAAAAAAATTCTACTCACCAACGATGATGGCTACCATGCAAAAGGCATTAAAGCTTTAGAACAAGCTTTAGAAGAAATGGCAGAAATTTATGTGGTCGCCCCCAAGCATGAAAAAAGCGCATGCTCGCAATGCATCACGATCACCGCGCCTTTGAGAGCGGAGAAAATTAAGGGCAAAGAAGGCCGGCATTACAGGATTGATGATGGCACGCCAAGCGATTGCGTGTATCTGGCGATCAATGAGCTTTTTAAACATGTTTGTTTTGATTTAGTGATTTCAGGGATCAATCTTGGATCTAACATGGGCGAAGACACGATTTATTCGGGAACGGTGGCCGGAGCGATTGAAGGCACCATTCAGGGCGTGCCTTCCATTGCGATTTCTCAAATCCTTTCTAACAAAAACAAAAACACCCCTTTCAGTTTTGATCTGGCTCAAAAGATCATCCAGGATTTAGTCCAAAACATTTTCACAAACGGCTACCCTTTAAAAGGGCGCAAACTCTTAAACGTGAATGTCCCTAATTGCTCCTTACAAGAATATAAGGGCGAACGCATCACCCCTAAAGGCTATAGGCTGTATAAAAAAGAAGTGCATAAACGCACAGACCCCAAAAACGAAAGCTATTTTTGGCTAGGGCTACACCCTTTAGAATGGCAAAAGCGCGAAAATGAAGACAGGCTCTCTGATTTTGACGCTATTGCTTCAAACCATGCCTCTATCACGCCTTTAAATTTAGACTTAACCAGTTATGATGATCTAAAAAGCTTGGAATCTTGGCATGAGGGAATGTTAAAGTGAATAGAAAGCACCGCTTGGCTTTTTTAGGGCTAATTGTTGGGGTGTTTTTTTTCTTTAATGCATGCCAGCACCGCTTGCACATGGGGTATTATTCAGAAGTTACAGGGGATTATTTGTTCAACTATAATTCCACTATCGTGGTGGCTTATGACAGAAGCGATGCGATGACTTCTTATTATATCAACGTGATTGTTTATGAATTGCAAAAATTAGGCTTTTACAATGTCTTCACGCAAGCGGAATTCCCGCTAGATAAAGCCAAAAATGTGATCTATGCACGCATTGTCCGTAATATCTCGGCTGTGCCATTCTACCAATACAATTACCAACTAATCGATCAAGTCAATAAACCTTGTTATTTTCTTGGGGGGCAGTTTTATTGCTCTCAAACCCCTACCGATTACTACGCTATCAATGGCTTTAGCGAGCAAATTTTAATGAGCGCTAATTCGCATTTTATTTTGGATTGGTATGATGTGGTGCTGCAAAAACGGGTTTTATACGTGGATGGGAGCGTGAGCGGGAGGACTTGCGGCTATCAGATGCTCTATAGGGATTTGATTAAAAGCACGATCAAACGCATTGATTTTAACCGCCCTGAACGCTACTACTATAATTTAAGACTGCCCCTTTATCAGCCATGTTATAGGCAATGAAATGGTTATCAGGCGATTGTATAAATTTTGCGCTAGCCATGTGGTGCGCAATTGTTCTTCTTTAAAATGCGCTCAAAATATCCATGGGCATAATTATGAAGTGGAAGTTTTTATTGAAACCAACCGCTTGGATAGCGCGAACATGGCGTTAGATTTTGGGCTGATGCAACAAGAGATGCAAACCTTTATAGACTCCTTTGATCATGCCCATCATTTTTGGGATAAAGAAAGCCTTGAGTTTCAGCGTTTTATAGAAAATCATTGCGTTCGTTACGTGAAATGCTCGTTTAATTTGAGCGCAGAGGCTTACGCTCTTATGTTTTTATACTACTTGACAAGGATTTTACAAAAAAGCGTTTTTTCTAATGATGAAGGGGAGTTAAAGGTTTCTAGCGTGCGCGTGCATGAGACTAAAAACGGCTACGCGGAAAGCTTTTTAAAAGATTTAGAAAACCCTCATTTTAAATCTTTAGTGCATGATCATTGCGTCTCTTTCTCGCAAGGCATTCAAAATTTGTGGCATGATAAGGATTTTTTCAATAAAATCATTAGCGATGAAGAAAAATGCTTTTTTCACGCTAAGCCCTTACACCAGATCCCTTAAAAAATGAAACTCCCGGTCGTTGAGAGCTTTTTTTCCTTACAAGGTGAAGGAAAAAACATAGGCAAACCCAGTCTTTTTTTACGCTTAGGGGGGTGTAACCTTTCATGCAAGGGCTTTAATTGTAAAACCATATTGCATGATGAAATTCTAACAGGTTGCGATAGTTTGTATGCGGTGCATCCTAAATTCAAAGAAACTTGGGATTATTACAATGAGCCTGAATCTTTGATTGAACGATTAGTTAATTTAGCCCCTAATTATAAACATTTTGATTTCATTCTTACAGGCGGGGAGCCAAGCTTGTATTTCAATAACCCTATTTTAATCAGCGTTTTAGAGCATTTTTATCGCCAAAAAATCCCTTTATGTGTAGAGAGCAATGGTTCTATTTTTTTTGAATTTAGCCCTATTTTAAAAGAATTGCATTTCACTCTAAGCGTCAAACTCTCTTTTTCTTTGGAGGAAGAAAGCAAGCGGATCAACCTCAAAGCCTTACAAAATATCTTAAATAACGCTAAAAGCGTGCATTTTAAATTTGTATTGGAGAGTCAAAACGCCGCTCAATCTATTATAGAAATTCAAAGCCTTTTGAAACAACTCTCCTTAAAAAATAATGAAATCTTTTTAATGCCCTTAGGCACAAATAACAACGAGCTAGATAAAAATCTAAAAACCCTAGCCCCCCTAGCCATAAAGCATGGTTTCAGGCTGAGCGATAGGCTTCATATCCGCTTGTGGGATAATAAGAAAGGGTTTTAAATCCATCATATCATACAAAGCGTTATTATTTTAAGCTAAAAATTGTTATCATTACGCTCATTAAGGGATCATTTCATCTTTGGAAGTTAGGAAATCATGACCATCAAAGTTTTTTCGCCCAAATACCCCACTGAATTAGAAGAGTTTTACGCTGAGCGCATCGCTGACAACCCTTTAGGGTTTATCCAACGCTTGGATCTTTTGCCCAGTATTAGCGGGTTTGTTCAAAAATTGCGCGAGCATGGCGGGGAATTTTTTGAAATGAGAGAGGGTAACAAGCTCATTGGGATTTGTGGGCTTAATCCTATCAATCAAACAGAAGCAGAGCTGTGTAAATTCCACATAAATAGCACTTATCAATCCCAAGGACTGGGTCAAAAACTCTATGAGAGCGTGGAGAAATACGCTTTAATCAAAGGCTATACTAAAATCTCTTTGCATGTGAGCAAAAGCCAAATCAAGGCATGCAACCTCTATCAAAAGCTGGGTTTTGTGCGTATCAAAGAAGAGGATTGCGTGGTGGAGTTGGGCGAAGAGACTTTGATTTTCCCCACTCTTTTTATGGAAAAGATTCTGTCTTAATTAGCGCATCCATTTGACACATGCCCAAGCGATATTTTTCCCTATCAAACTTTGATTAACATAGCCTAATTAACGCTAAATAAACCCCAAAATAAACGCTTGTTTTTAAAAATTTGTTTC
>NZ_JADZNC010000022.1:0-10583 GCF_015904775.1 Helicobacter pylori | reverse complement strand
CTTTTTAAACCAAGCGAAAGAAAGCGCTACAAATCAAATTAACACCAACAAAACCGCAAGCCTTGAAGCAATAACACAAGCTAAAACAACCGCTAACAATGAAATAACCGCTAACCAAACGCAAGCGATAACTAACATTAACGAAGCTAAAACGAACGCTAACCACGAAATAAGCAACAATCAAACGCAAGCGATAACTAACATTAACGAAGCGAAAGTTAGCGCTACAAATCAAATTAACACCAATAAGCAAGAAGTTTTAAATAATATCACGCAACAAAAGCAACAAGCCACAAGCGAGATTATTGAAGCCAAAAAACCAATCATTATCAAAACATTGATTTTTTTGAGATTGAATAAGGCGTGTTAAAAAACCACTATAATACCCCTAAAAAATGCGAGTTTTAAAGATGCCTTTATTTGATTTAAAAAGCCCTTACCCACCAGCAGGCGATCAGCCCCAAGCTATAGAAGCCTTAACGAAAAGCTTGAAAAATAACAACCATTATCAAACTTTAGTGGGGGTTACAGGGAGCGGTAAGACTTATACGATGGCCAATATCATCGCTCAAACCAATAAACCCGCTTTGATCATGAGCCATAATAAGACCTTATGCGCGCAGCTCTATAGCGAGTTTAAGGCGTTTTTCCCACACAATAGGGTGGAGTATTTTATCTCCCACTTTGATTACTACCAACCTGAAAGCTATATCCCTAGAAGGGATTTGTTCATTGAAAAAGACAGCTCTATTAACGATGACTTGGAGCGTTTGAGATTGAGCGCGACCACCTCACTTTTAGGTTATGATGATGTGATCGTGATAGCGAGCGTTTCGGCTAATTATGGTTTGGGTAACCCTGAAGAATATTTAAAAGTCATGGAAAAAATCAAAGTGGGCGAGAAGCGCACTTACAAGAACTTTTTATTAAAGCTAGTGGAAATGGGTTATAGCCGTAATGAAGTGGTGTTTGATAGGGGGAGCTTTAGAGCGACCGGAGAATGCGTGGATATTTTCCCTGCTTATAATGACGCTGAATTTATCAGGATTGAATTTTTTGGCGATGAGATAGAAAGGATTGCTGTCTTTGATGCTTTAGAAAGAAATGAAATCAAGCGCTTGGATTCTGTCATGCTTTATGCGGCCAGTCAGTTTGCCGTAGGGAGCGAGAGATTAAATATAGCCATTAAAAGCATTGAAGATGAACTCGCTCTAAGATTGAAATTTTTTAAAGAGCAGGATAAAATGCTTGAATACAACCGCCTCAAACAACGCACCGAGCATGATTTAGAAATGATTAGCGCGACCGGTGTGTGTAAGGGCATTGAAAATTACGCGCGCCATTTTACAGGTAAAGCCCCTAACGAAACGCCTTTTTGTTTGTTTGATTATTTGGGGATATTTGAGCGGGAGTTTTTAGTCATTGTAGATGAAAGCCATGTGAGTTTGCCGCAATTTGGGGGGATGTATGCAGGGGATATGAGCAGGAAAAGCGTTTTAGTGGAATATGGTTTTAGATTGCCTAGCGCTTTAGACAACCGCCCTTTAAAATTTGATGAATTTATCCATAAAAATTGCCAATTCCTTTTTGTGTCCGCTACGCCCAATAAGTTAGAATTAGAGCTTTCTCAAAAGAATGTCGCTGAGCAAATCATTCGCCCTACAGGGCTTTTAGACCCTAAATTTGAAGTGCGAGACAGCGATAAGCAAGTCCAGGATTTATTTGATGAAATCAAGTCAGTGGTGGCCAGAGATGAAAGGGTGCTCATCACCACGCTCACTAAAAAAATGGCAGAAGAATTGTGCAAATATTATGCTGAATGGGGCTTGAAAGCACGTTACATGCATAGCGAAATTGATGCGATTGAAAGGAATCACATTATCCGCTCTTTAAGGCTTAAGGAATTTGACATTTTAATAGGGATCAATCTTTTAAGAGAGGGGTTGGATTTGCCTGAAGTCTCTTTAGTAGCGATCATGGATGCAGATAAAGAAGGGTTTTTAAGGAGCGAAACAAGTCTCATTCAAACCATGGGGCGAGCCGCTAGAAACGCTAATGGCAAGGTTTTATTATACGCTAAAAAGATCACTCAAAGCATGCAAAAAGCCTTTGAGATCACTAGTTACAGGCGCACCAAGCAAGAAGAATTCAATAAAATCCATAACATCACCCCTAAAACCGTTACTCGCGCTTTAGAAGAGGAATTGAAATTAAGAGACGATGAGATTAGAATCGCTAAAGCCTTAAAAAAGGACAAAATGCCTAAGAGTGAAAGGGAAAAAATCATTAAAGAATTGGATAAAAAAATGCGAGAATGTGCGAAAAATTTGGATTTTGAAGAAGCGATGCGTTTGAGAGACGAAATCGCTCAATTAAGAACGCTTTAAAAACTATAAGTGTAGTTGAAATAAACCGAGTAATTGCGCCTGAAATCAACTTGATACAACAAGCTGTTGATCCCGTATTCTAAAAATCGTAAAACTTTGAGGACATCTCCACTATTATTGCTAATGTTATTCATGGAATAATAATGGTTAAAATAATAAGTAGGGATTTTAATCCCAAAGCCAAATTGGTTGCGCTTATTCCCTAAACGAACCCCTAAATTTACCAAAAACTGGAAACCATTCGGATCCACTTTCCCGCCAAAAGTGTCTAAAAGAAGCGCTTGATACAATAACGCATCGCTCACTTTGTCATACACCCCGGCAAAAGCGATCCCCAAATTGAACCCGGCAAAAAACTTATCCCCATTATAAGCGTTAAGCAATAAATCCATATAAGTGCCGTAAGTGGAAATGATGACAGACTGCGATTCTTGAGCACCATAAAGAGAAGCGCTCAAATCATAAAATAACCCCCACTTGAAGCCAAACCACTTCGTTTCTTCATGCTTACCCACCCATTTATAGCCCACCTGAACGCCAAGGCCATTAGACACATATGAATTTTTAAAAACAGGGCTTAAGCCATCGCTAAAAATAATCTGGCTCTTATTGAATTGCTGGGATAAATTCAAATTGCTAGAGTTGTGCTGAATGCTCCCTAGTTGATACCCAAGCCCCAGATAAAACGCCGATCTATCCGCATAGCGTTTGATAGGCGAAACCACCTTTTTATTAAAAAAAGTGTAATCCCCTTTAGTCAAAACATCTTTAAAGCTCTCTGCATTAAGCGCGTAAAAAAGCCCTAAAATTAAGTATAACGCTCGTTTCAAAAAAGCCCTTTGATTGAAATTTTAATTTTTTACAAATTGGTTTTAAACTTTATTGTATCGTTTTAAACTTTATTAAACTCATTTTCTTAAGGGGATAGGGGGTATTTTGAAATAATTCCCCTAAAACCCCAAAAAAACCCTAACCTTTCAAGAGCGTTTTTTTAAGAAGCTATCGTTTGATTAAAATCAAGCTTTTTGATTATATTTATTTTAAAAACGCTTTGAGTCTTTTTTAAATTCTGCAACCCAACGCTCCACAAGAACAAAGCCAAAAAATTTTAGGCTAAAAACGCGCCTTATCCAAACACTCTTTTAAAAATCGCCCCCACATTTTTAGTGTAATAGCTGTAATCAAAACATGCTTTGATTTCGTCCTCGCTCAAATATTTTTTCAAGCGTTCATCGTTGAGTAGGGCGTTTAAAAACAAATTTTCATCAGCGTTTTTAAAAGCGCCTTGTTGCAAAACCTCCCATATTTTCATCGCATTTTCTTGCACGATAGAATAGCTTTCTTCTCGGCTCAAACCTTTTTTGGGCAATTCCAATAACACCCGTTGCGAAAAGACTAGCCCCCCACTCAAAGCTAAATTTTTAAGCATGTTTTTAGGATAAACCATTAAATTTTCAATCACGCTATTTAGGCGGCTGAGCATAAAATCGCTAGTGATAAACAGATCGGGTAATGCAAAACGCTCCACAGAGCTATGGCTCATGTCTCTTTCATGCCATAAGGCGACATTTTCTAACATAGGGGTAGTAAAAGAGCGAATCACCCTGCAAAGCCCGGTGATATTCTCGCTCAATATGGGGTTTCTTTTATGGGGCATCGCAGAGCTCCCTTTTTGCCCTGTTGAAAAAGCTTCTTCCACTTCATAGACTTCACTGCGTTGCAAATGGCGGATATTGACAGCGATCTTTTCACAACTGCTCGCTAAAAGAGCCAGATCGCATGCAAGCCTAGCGTAGCGGTCTCTTTGAATGACTTGATTATTGATATTGGCGGTTTTTAAGCCTAAAAATCCGCACGCTAATTCTTCTAATTCTAAGGGAGCGTGCGCGAAATTCCCCATAGCCCCACTGATCGCCCCTACGCTGATAAATTCCATCGTTAAATCTAAGGCTTTTAAATGCCGTTTGATTTCATCAGCAA
Source organism: Helicobacter pylori (assembly GCF_015904775.1). Taxonomy (GTDB): domain Bacteria; phylum Campylobacterota; class Campylobacteria; order Campylobacterales; family Helicobacteraceae; genus Helicobacter; species Helicobacter pylori_DM. The sequence goes on along the minus strand of NZ_JADZNC010000022.1, from coordinate 6,216 downwards.
AAAGGGCTAACACCAAGCCAAAAGTAATGGGTTCGCCAAACACCCCATGGCTTCTGCCCACCATTAGCGTGTCTTTATGCTCTAAAGCTCTGTTTTTAAGGGTTTCATAAAGGTTTTGAACGCCTTTTTGAATGAGTTTTAAGCTTTTGGTCATCAATAGCGCCATAGCCGTATCAATGCAATCGCTAGAAGTGATCCCATAATGAAAAAAGCGGGATTCTTCGCCCAAGCTTTCAGCCACGCAAGTAGTGAAAGCGATTAAATCATGCTTGGTGGTTTTTTCAATTTCTTTGATGCGCTCAAGATTGAATGCCGCCTTTGAGCAGATTTTTTCACAATCGCTATCTTGGATTTGCCCAAGCTTGTTCCACGCCCTAACGACAGCTTTTTCCACTTCTAAATAGGTTTCAAACTTGGTTTGCTCATTCCATAGGGCTTTCATTTCTTCATTCGCATAGCGTTCTAACACCGACAATCCTTACAATCAAAATGGGATTTATGTTACTTTAAAGGGGTTTAAAAAGTCAAGGGGGAAAATCACACAAGGCACAAAAAAGCGCCTTGATTTAATGGAAGGGTTATACTTTAGCTTCTTCTCTGCGTTGCAAGTATTCCCAACGCTCATTCACATCTTTTTGCAATTCTTCAATAATGTGTTCGTTTTCCTTTTTGAAAAGGTGTTTGAAGCGCTTTTGAGCCCCTAAATAATCCCTTACAGGAATGATATTTCTGGGGCGGTAAGTGATTTTCAATTCCCTGCCATTAAAGATTTCAAATAGGGGGAACATCAAGCTATCCACAGCCATATCCGCTAATTCAATGGTTTTATTGGATTCAAATTTCCATTCAGTCGTGCATGGGCTAAGAGCGTTAATAAAGCAAGGCCCTTCAGTGTCTAGCGCGGTTTTAATCTTTTTGTTCATGTCTTTCCATTTGTTAGGCGAGAGTTGCGCCACATAAGGAACCCCATGGCTTGCCATGATACTGACGATGTCTTTTTTCTTTTCTTTTTTACCAAAGCTCACCGATCCCGCTGGCGTGGTGGAAGTGCTAGCCCCTAATGGCGTAGATCCGCTTCTTTGACCGCCGGTATTGGCGTAGTTTTCATTATCTAAGCAAATGTAAGTCATGTCATGCCCTCTTTCCATGCAACCGCTGATGAATTGAAAACCAATATCATAACTAGCCCCATCGCCTCCAAACGCCACAAATTTTGGCTTTTGACCTTGATAGCGGCCCTTATTCACTAAAGCCTTATACATCGCTTCCACCCCTGAAATCGCTGTAGATCCATTTTCAAAACCAATATGGATCCAAGGCACATCCCATGAAGTGTGCGGATACACCGCCGAGCATACTTCTAAACAACCGGTAGAATTGCCTAAAACGATAGGCCCATCTACAGCGTTTAAAACTTCGCGCACAATAATGCCATGCCCACAACCCGGACAAAGCAAGTGCGAGCCTTGGAATTTCTCAGCGCTTTGGCTAAAACCTTTGAGTGTTTTGACTTCTTTTACCATGATATTTCCTTTTTAAAAAAAGCTCATTTTAGGGCCGTGCAAACCTACGAATTGTTGGGTAGGGTGCGTGAGCGTGCCTTTAAGAGCGTCTTCATTGATTTCTTCAAAAATCTCGCATAAATGCGCGATCGTCATATCCCTTTCGCCTAAACCATAAATGTAGTTAGACACCACAGGGTGTTTAGTCCCTTGCGTTTGATACACCGCGCTCGTTACCTCATTAAACATCGCCCCCATAGCGCCCGCTGGAGAGCTCTTGTCTAAAATCGCTAAAGCTTTAAGATTTTTCAAATCTTGCCCTAATCTTTCATAAGGGAAAGGGCGCAAGGAATGGATGGTAGCCACGCCGGCCTTAATGCCTTTTTTACGCATTTCCTTAGCCGCTACGATCGCTGATTCATAAGTAGTGCCTAACGCAAAGATAGCGATTTCAGCGTCTTCTAGCTGGAAAGTTTTAGTCAAATGGTATTGTCTGCCTGTGAGTTTAGCGAAATCATTGAACACTTCTTCAATCACAGAAGACGCGCTCATGATGGCATGGTGGAGTTGGGCTTTATGCTCATAATGCCATTCTTCTTCAGCTTGCGCGCCATAGCTTACCGGTTTATCAAAATCCAAAAGGGAATGTTTGGTTTGGTATTCGCCTACGAATTGATAAGCCACTGCATCGCTCAAAGGGCGGACATTTTGCACGGTGTGCGAGCATAAAAAACCATCTTGATTGACAATAGTAGGCACGCGCACCTTTTGGTGCTCTGCGATTTTAAACGCCATTAAAGTGAAATCATAAGCTTCTTGAGGGTTGCATGTGCATAAACTGATCCAGCCTGAATCCCTGCTTAAATACATATCCGAATGATCGCCATGGATATTTAAAGGGGCTGCTAGAGCGCGATTGACCAAATTCAAAACAATAGGCAAACGCATGCCAGAAGCCTGGTATAAAACCTCTACCATTAGCGCCAAACCTTGAGAGCTAGTCGCAGTGCTGACTCTACCACCGGCAGCTGCAGCTCCCACGCATGCGCTCATGGCGGCATGCTCAGATTCCACTAAAACAAATTCGCCATCAACATAGCCATTGTCCTTAAACGAGCCATAATTCTGCACAATGGGCGTTGATGGGGTGATAGGATAGGCTGCGATGACATCAATTTGAGCCTGTCTTAAAGCGTTAGAGCTAGCGGTATTGCCATCCCACACTTCTATCTCTTGCAATTCAATACTTTTTGCCATATTTTTTCCTTATGATTTTTTCTTTTCTTGTTTTTGCGGCCATTGAGTGAGAGCGGTAGCGGGCTCAATTTGTTCTTCAAACATCCATAGCGATTTAGGGTTGGTGGGGCAGACATCCACGCACACGCCACAGCCTTTACAATGAGAATAATCCACGCCCTTTAACTTGCCCTCTCTTGAAAGAATAGCAGCGTCTGGGCAATAAACCCAACAATTAAAGCAATTGATGCAAATATTATTGTTATGCACAGGCTTAGCCACGCGCCAATGAGCCACTGAAGTGGTGAAGTAGCTTTGCTCGGTGTAATGGCGCTCATCATTGTGTTTTTCCATTTCGCTTTGCGCGTTTTTTTCAAAAGGGAAGAGCACCGCCCCCATTTCAAATTCATTCCAATCTTTCATCTTTAATCCTTAATGTTATTGAACTTCTTCATAAGCTCTTTGGATAGCGAGCATGTTAGCGTCAATGACTTCTTGCGTGAGTTTTTTGCCTAAAACTTTCTTAAAAGCTTCTTTAAAAGCCTCAATTTCAAGCATGCCAGACACTTTCATTAAAGCCCCTAGCATGGGCGTATTGGGGATAGGGCGTTTTAAGGTTTCCATAGAGATTTTTAAACAATCCACTAAAAACACCTTACGGGTTTTTAATTCAGGTTTTTTTTCAAACAATTCTTCTTTGTTAAGGTAGCTAGTGATGATATAGGTCGTGTCTTCTTTTTCATTAGCAAAGATGTTTTCAATGAAAACCAAACCGGGATCAATCACCAGCACATAATCCGGTTGCATGAAGCGCTCATGGTTTAAAATAGGCTCATCATCAACGCGGTTGTAAGCCATCATAGCCGCCCCCCTTTTAGCTGAACCATAGGAAGCGAACGCTTGCACTTCTTTGCCTGTTTTTGAAATCACATCAGCTAGTCCTTTAGCGCCAGTGATTGCGCCTTGACCCGCTCGCGCATGCCATCTAATTTGAAACATGGTAATATGTCTCCTTAATATCGTATAAAATAAATTGAATTTAGCCCAAATATTATACAAGAAAAACTATTAATGTGTCTTATAACAATATCTTTTTAGGAATTTTGATAGGAAAATGGGGGCATACCTACAAGAATTATGGCTATTTTATGGCCATTTATTCTAAAAAGATAGGCGTTCTTAATAAAAACCACTAATATTTATTTTAAACTTTGTTATTATTAGGGCGTGATTTGATCTTAATCTATTAGGGCAAGTGTGGGGTAGGATAACATAAGGAATTGGGTTATGGATAAAACAATGGTTAAAATATTAATGGGCATGGCGTTATTATCATCGCTTCAAGCCGCAGAGGCAGAGCTTGATGAAAAATCAAAAAAACCTAAATTTGCGGATAGGAATACCTTTTATTTAGGGGTTGGGTATCAACTTAGCGCGATCAACACATCTTTTAGCACCGAGTCTGTAGATAAATCGTATTTCATGACCGGCAATGGCTTTGGCGTGGTGTTAGGGGGGAAATTTGTGGCTAAAACGCAAGCTGTAGAGCATGTGGGTTTCCGTTACGGGTTGTTTTATGATCAGACCTTTTCTTCTCACAAATCCTATATTTCTACCTATGGTTTGGAATTTAGCGGTTTGTGGGACGCTTTCAATTCGCCAAAGATGTTTTTGGGGTTGGAGTTTGGCTTAGGCATCGCTGGGGCGACTTACATGCCAGGAGAGGCTATGCATGGGATTATCGCTCAATATTTAGGCAAAGAAAATTCGCTTTTCCAATTGCTTGTGAAAGTGGGTTTTCGTTTTGGCTTTTTCCACAATGAAATCACTTTCGGGTTGAAATTCCCTGTCATTCCTAACAAAAGAACCGAAATTATTGATGGCTTGAGCGCAACTACTTTATGGCACCGCTTACCGGTCGCTTATTTCAATTATATCTATAATTTTTAGGTATGGTTATTTAGAGATTTTAGATTTGACAAAATCAATCAACTCTCGTGTATCTATGGTTAGGGTTAAGAATTGCTGATAAGTGGTGATCCACTTGCCCCCTTTCCCATACAAATGATACCCATCGCCCCCACCTAAAAAGTTAAAAAACGCATCCGCTCGCACGCTCACCCATTTATTTTTATAGACATAATAAAGCCCTATCATGTCAAAATTAGGGGCTCTATACCATGGCAATCCGGTATAAAGGGATTGGCCATAAGTAGCGTAAAAGTGCATTTGGGGTTTGTTGGAAAAATAGTATCTGTTAAAAATCCCAAAGCCTTTGTATTGCGCTTGGGCGTAAAATTCCCCCCCAAAGCTGTTATAAAATTGAGCGTTTTTGCACTCGCTAGCATAACGCACGCAATAATGGGTTTGAGACGACTGCGTGCCAAAGGTCATAAAAATATTGTCCATATAAGGCATGAGATTTTTAAAATCCGCTTTTAAATAAGCATGGTAATAGACCCTGTCTAAAATGGTAGGGTTAGAGTATTTCCCTATTTCTCCGCCTTGTGGGTTATTTTTTTGACTGAAATAGGGGTAGCCATTAGGCCATTGCGGGGTTACATCGCCTGGTTTGAGATAGGAATTACCGCCGTAAGGGTAATTATCTCCCATGCTATGATGGCTGGCGTTATGAAAAACGACAAGCTGCCCCCCTAAACCTAAATACCCTTTAAGAAACTGAAATTCTGAAGAAGCAAAATACAAGAATTGATCAAAATCGTAATTTTTCTTTTTGGGTTGGTTGTTCCAGTTACGCCCCCCATACCAATCCACAACGCCCTCAAACCACCCATTCCACCAACGATTGGGATCATAAGCTGGTTTGAATTGGAACGCTCCTCCCCTAAAAGTAGGATCTATAAACCAAAAAAGTTTTTTAAAAGCGCTTAAAGGGTAATGCCCTATTTGATAGCTTCGTGGCACAATGCCTAAAAAAAATCTCAAATTTTTCCCTATGTATTGGTAATACATCGTAACCCCCCATGAATAAGGGAAATAGCTATAATGCGTGTGTAAATTTTGAATAAACCACGCTCCAAACATTAAGGCCTGCCTTTTGTCTAATTGAACGCCGATTTGAGGCATGAGACGACCTTGCATTTTGGTTAGGCTATTCCAATAGGGGTTGTTATTTGGGGCCACTAAATTGAAATTAAAGCTCATAAACTTCAAGTCATAGACAAAACTAGCCGCTTTCATTAAGGGTGGTATTGAAAAACTTGAAATTAACAACACGCAAAGAGATTTTTTTAAGAAAATCAAACTAAAATACAGCCCCTTTCACCATCTTTTAAAATTGCAGCATTTAAAATAGCGACACTTAAAGACAAGATGCGATTTTAAATTAATTTGCTTTAAAAACAACATAAAAACCAAAAACAGAACCCTTTCAAGTTCGGTTTTTTTTTTTTGGATAAAATAGCCATTAAAAAAGGGTGTTTAATTTTTTATGACTTCAGCTTCAAATCATTCTTTT
>NZ_JADZNC010000021.1:0-13306 GCF_015904775.1 Helicobacter pylori | reverse complement strand
CATAACTTCTTGCCAACACTAACATAACTTCTTGCCAACACTAACATAACTTCTTGCCAACACTAACATAACTTCTTGCCAACACTAACATAACTTCTTTATTTTAAAGTTATGATTATTAACAATTTTTAGCTAAAATAACAACCTGAGGCGGTGTAACATGGTTGCTAATCCTAGTGTTAACAAATTTGGAGCAATTGGCTTTAAAAGCTAGTGGGTTGGGAGTTTGTAGCGGGTGGCACTCCGTTAGGAGGCACACCATGAAAGCATTTTTGATAGTAGTGATTTTAGTGGTAATCTTAACACAGCCACTATATTAAAACCTTAGCGTTTTAATAACCCTTATAAGTCCGCCAAGACTTTTTAAGGGTTTCACTTCTGTTATTATATCGTCTTTTGAAAAATAAGCATTAAAAGGCGGTTAAATTCCCATGAATACGAATTTTGAACAGCTTAGAAAACAAGAATTGGAATTACGAAAATTATTAAAAGAATTGGATACGCTCCCACAAACCCCACAAATTAAACTACAAAAACAAAAGATACAAACTTACATAGACAAGATAACTCCAAGTATTTTGAGCGGTTTTAATCAAAAATTCAAAGAAATTACAGAAAAATTACCAAATGAGTTTGAAAAAGAAAAACCCACACCAACAAAAGCGCCACAAACCACCCCCACACCATGCAAAGATTTAGTGGTTAGCACCCCTAAAGATAAAACCTATATCACCTACCACAATAACGCCAATAAGGTTAATCTAGGGAAATTGAGTGAAAGGGAAGCCAATCTTTTATTCGCTATTTTTCAAAGGCTTAAAGATCAAGGGAATACCCTCATTCGTTTTGAACCGCAAGATTTAAAGCGCATGCTAAACATAGACATTTCTAATGAGCGTTTATCAGAAGTGGTTGTTAAGCTGTGGGATAGCATCAAAACCGCTGATTTTTGGAAAATTAGCGAGACAGAAACTTCAATCATTCAAGAAAATTACATGCTTTTTAGTCGGTGTAAAATTGAATTGAACAAACCTAGCAAAGATTTGAAGTATTTAGAAATCCAACTCAATGATAACTACCAATACCTGCTCAACAATCTAGGCATGGGTCAATACACTTCTTTCAATCTTTTAGAATTCCAAAGAGTGAGAGGCAAATACGCTAAAACGCTCTATCGCTTGCTCAAGCAATACAAAAGCACAGGGATTTTGAGCGTGGAATGGTCTCAATTCAGGGAACTTTTAGACATTCCAAAAGATTACAAAATGGAAAACATCGATCAAAAAGTCTTAACTCCAGCTCTCAAAGAACTCCATAAAATCTACCCTTTTGAACACTTGAGCTACAAGAAAGAACGCAAAAGCCATGACAAGCGCAAGGTAACCCACATTGACTTTTATTTTGAACAATTGCCTGAAGGCGAAAATAAGAAACAAAAACAAGCCGACAAGCAACGCGCTCAAAGAGACATCAAGCTTGTGGCATGGGATATTCACAACCAAATTGCTAAAAGAAACGCAAAAGCCACTATGGAAGCTAGGTTTCTTGAATTGAAAACCTTGATCGGCTATCAGTTCAGGCACAATGACAGTGGGATCGTTTTGCAGATTGACAACACCACTTTTGAAAAGAATCAAATGTTTTTGCATGTTTCTTACCCTAAAAGCAAAAACAACCCCCAAAAATTCCTTGTGTCAAACAAAACATTCGCTTTGGAACTTCTGTTTGTTAATGGATACAGCCTAAAAAAAGACATGTTGGAAATTGATCCGCCTAGCATCCACCCTATCACTAACAAGCCTATCAAAGAGTTTGAAGAATACATAGGCAAAACGATCAACATCACTAACAACAACGTGGATCAATGCCCTGAGGGGATCAACAACTACCTGAAAATCACTAGAATCGTGAAACTGAACGATAACCGAATTTGCATCTCAATCCAAGATGTGGATAAACCTGACAAGCTTCTCAAACCTTTCATCGCTAAAGATGAAAAACATTTGAAGAATTGGTTTAAGAAATACTACCACTGAAACACAAAAGAAGCTCACTAGTCAATTGAAAGGATATGCATGCTAACTAAGGATTTATCCAAACTCATAGAAAAACTGAATTATGAAAAAAAGAATGCTATTAAAAATGGCATTTACCACCTGATCCAAATCAAATTTTCTTACAACTCTAATCGCATTGAGGGAAGCGGTTTGACCTACGAACAAACCGCTCATATTTTTGACAAATCGGTTCTCATAACTGAAAAAAACGCCAATATCAAACTTGATGATATTTTTGAAACCATCAATCATTTTGAATGCGTGAATCACTTGCTTGAAAGCTATCAAGAACCTTTGAGTTTAGAATACTTCAAGACTTTACACAAAATCTTGAAAAAGAATTGTTCTGATGAAGTTATTGGTGGTTTCAAAAAACACCCTAATTTTGTAGGCAATAGTGCCACAACAAGACCCCAATTAGTTGAAAGCGAATTGACAAATCTTGTGAAAAATTACCAACGCAACCTTGAAGTGAGTTTGGAAAACATCATAGATTTTCATGTGGCTTTTGAAAAGATCCACCCTTTTAGTGATGGCAATGGTAGGGTGGGGCGATTAGTGATGTTCAAAGAATGTTTGAAAAACAATATCATGCCTTTCATCATAGAAAACGAACACAAAGCCTTTTACTACAGGGGCATTAGAGAATACCACAAGACAAAAGGTTATTTGAAAGACACCATTTTGCAAAGTCAAGACAATTTCAATGAAATGGTTAGCTATTTCTTTTCTTGAGTAAAACCGCTTATTTTTGCTTGCGTGCTTTTGTTTTTTGCGTTTTTAGTTGTAGGTGGTAGAAATAATCGTTTTTTTGTTTTGCGTTGATTGAGAGTAATTTTAGATAGCAAATCGTGAGATTGAATATATTAAATTTTTACTTTGTATAGGAATACACATGTCAAAATAAGCGTGACTATAAAATGTACAGCGATAACTATAGTCGGAGAAAAAATAAGTAGCTCCAAGCTTGTTATACCTAAAATAATAACAGAAATTACTCGTGAGACACTAGATTTTAGAGAAGTAAGGGATGAGATTTTCTCTTTACTGACATAAAGAGAAAATTGATAACTTACAATAAAATCTATGTATGTAAACAAGGCAACACTGAGTATATAGGCACTAACAAATAGCAATGTGTCCATACTTAGCAACAGTGAACTAGCAAGTCCAGTCAAAAAGATCATGGTAATAGTCATATATCTGTTATACGAGTTGGCGTTACAAAAATGAACGAGAATTCCTATAATTTGAAATAATATATAAAATATAAACAAGTAGTTTTCTGTAATTTGTTTGTCTAGCAAGTAGGCTTGCCATAATTGAAAATGACTTTGAAAAAAGATTTGCAAAATTAGACTGAGTAAAATTAGATTTTTAAGAAGTGGTTTATCTTTTAGCTCTCTAAAACTTTCCCTTACATGTTGTTTTAATATCTGCAACTGTTGGTTTTTTTCTAGTTTATGAGAAGAATTATCTTTAAAAAATAAAATAATGACCAAGAGGCACAGCAATGTGAGTAAGACTGATATGTAGTACATGGAAACACCATATTTTAAATACAAGAACGAGCCTGAACAACTTCCAATTATCAACCCTATAAAACTGATTTGGCGACTTTTAGCAATGAATGGTGATAAATCTTCTTTTTGGTCTTTGATGTTGGTAATAAGAGTGGAATCAATGGTACCTGAGTCTAGAGCGTTTGATAACCCATAAATGCCCCATGCTAGAACCATACTAACAAAGCTGTCTAACCATAGAACACAAAAAAAACTGCACACTAGAACTAATTTTGAAATGATAAAAAGCATCTTTCTATTTATTAAATCTGCTAACACACCACTCGGGTATTCTGAGAGTAAAACACACAAACTGTAGGTGGCTTGTATGATCATAATTTGACTTAATGATAATCCTTTATTGAGCAATAATGGTGTTAAAATGGCGTGTGGCAAAGATTGGGCAATGACAAGTAGTATCGTTGCATAGTAATAAGAGAGTATATTTACTTTTAGTGTTTTGTTCATATTAAGAAACTCTATAAATTATGATTAGAGCAAAATGCACATTTATAATCTACACTAGATGGCAAAGTGTATGTTTTGAAAGTTTTGTTGTCAACTCCAAATCGGCAGTTAAGGGATTTTATGGAATTAAAATCATTAGACATAAATTGTATAATATCTGAAATTGCTAGGCTAGAAGCGATAGAGTTATTTAAAAAACTTGATGGTGCTTGCATGCGGTCATTTATAAGATATATGTCTAGATTTTTATCACCGTCTTTTTTATCATCTAGAGCAAAACTATTATGACAAAAAGGACAACAAGACAATGAAGGGATATAAAAAGGACCGATAAGAGATATGTCATTTAAATAGCCAATATTTAAAAATGGAATGCGACACTTACAAAAAAATCTTGTTGCCAATTGCACTGTGTTTGGATTATCTCCAGAAACAATTCCAAACAAATTTTCTTTTTTATATTTAGAAAAAATTTCTTCAAGATTGTCTTCACTAGCAAAATCATCTACTGTCTCAATATTGATACCAAATCTACTAGAAAGAGCCTGCTTTATGGCAGATGTTTTATACTGTGAAATGTAATTCTTGTCAAACAAGAACTGGCGGTTAAGATTACTGAAATCAACAGTATCCTTATCTAACAATATTAGTTTTTTTGGATAAAAACTTGCTAAAGCATAGCTTACAAAATTTCCAATACCTCCACAACCAATAATGATGAAAATAGTTTTTTTAAAATTATTTATTGTTAGTTCTGGTTTATTTGACACCAAATCGATAAACAGGTGGTTCTTAAAGTTTTGTTCGTCATTTGGATTTAGTATGAATGAGGTAATAAGTTTATTGGCAACTAGCTTATCAAAAATATTATGTTCTATTTTGCTAGTTTCCATAAAACTTTTTATCTCAGCCATTCTTTTCTTCATTCTCAGAAAAACCAAGAGTCTCAGTGATTTCTCAAATTCATTATGATCAACGCAATACTAATATGTTCCAAGACCAATAATATTTTCTGTATCTGTTTGACCAACACATGCACTAAAACTAGTTTGATACCACTGCACAAATAACCTTTCTTGAATAACTAACTCTACTCCGATAAAACTTTGAACAATTACACTCTAAAATAGAGTGCAAAATTTTTCAGTTTAATTACGGTATGACAATTTCATGGCTTACTCCTTTTATGACTTAAAAATTATGGAGGTGATAACATAATTATGATTTTTTTATTACTAATTACATATTCGTAATAATATTTTTTGTAGTTTGTGTATATTTTACACGATAAAGCGTCACTAAAATAATTTTTAAAGATATAAAAAAAGAATTTTTTAATCCTTAACGCCCATACCAACGACTATAATTTCTCTCGTTTTCTATTTTTTGATTGTGTTCTCTAATCTTTCTATCCAGCTGTGTTGTTTTTGTATGAAGGTCTCTTGTTTCTTGCTCCATTCGCTTTGAAAGTCGTTCATCTGCTCGTTGAAAGAAGTCTCTAATTCGTTCTTTTGCGTTTCTGTAGATGTTTTTAATTGTATTAATTGCATCTCGTGTTCTTGCATAAAGGTTATGTAGGATTGTTCTAACTCTTGCTTGAGCGTGATCTCTAAATCCTCTAATTGAGTTTGTAATTCTTTGTGTTGAGCTTGTGAAACCTCTGACTCTTTGATCTGAACATTCTGTAATTCTTGCTGTAAAATCTGATCGCACATGCTCTGTAAATCGTTTTTGAGCGTGATTTCTTTCTGTTCTAAGGTTTGTATCACTTGCTTTAATTCGGCTCTCTCTGTCGTTTCTAAGGATTGAAATTTCTTTAGTAGCGTGTTGTGTGTTTGAAGTAGCGTTTCGTAGCTCTCTTTCAAGTTCAAGGTTTCTGTCTCTAATTTCAAGTAATCGTTGCTTAGTTTTTGAAATTCTGCTGTAACTTTCTCTAGCTTGATCAATAGCTCGTTTCTGTCGTTCTCTAAACTTGCTATCTCGCTGTTCTTTTCTTTGAGTAAGATCTCTTTCTCGTTCTGTAAGTTCTCTACTTCGCTGATTAAAACATTCTGTAGCATACTTAAGCATTCGTTCTGCATTTTTTCCCCTTATTTCTTGGTCGGCATTGGTTGGTAAAATCTTTGCAGATTGGCGTTTTCTAGTTGGTCTATCCGCTGTTTGAGTTGCAAATTTTCTTTCCGTAAAAGCTCTAATTCCTTGTTTTTGTAGGGCAGAATGATGAGGAAGTATGCCCCCATTGATATTGCTCCCATTATGACTAATCCCATGAGAAAATTTAAGGGCATCAGTAAGGATTTTTTGGCTAGATTCTTGTGGATATGTTTCTCTAGCTCTTGTAGTTTCGTTTGCATGGTTTTGTTGTGTTCTTTGTTGGCTGTCTCTAACTCTAGGTAGCTGTTCTTTAGGCTCTCTTGGATCTTTTGAAGTAGATTGATGTAATTTTTCATAGTAGCGTTGTTTGTATTCAATGTGTCTGTGTAGTTGTTGTTCCAAGTCTCTAAGCTCTTGTATGAGAGATTGTGTAGCTCTTGGTGTTGTGTTAGGAGCTGTTGATATTTCTCTTGTATCTCTTTCTCGGCTTGTATCTTTGTTCTGGCTATATTCTCTAAGTTCTTGTTCAATAAGTCTTTGTTCAGTAAATCGTTCATCATAAATTATTCCTTTCAATCGTTTGGCTTTTTGTTGGTTAGGGAGCTTGACACTGATATAATCCTTGCCTTGTCTAGTAATCTCATAATTACTCGCTTGTAAAAGCTCTATTATTTCTGCCCTTGAATTTAATGAGCCTTGTGTTACGGCGTTGTAAAGGTAATTATCTAGCTCTTTGTAGTTCTTAAAGATAGCCTTACCTTGTGGGGTCTTTGTGTTGTGGTAGTTACTAATTTGTTGTTTTTCTAGGTCTTTGGGGTTTGTAAAGGTGTATTTTAGATTAACTACATTTTGCCAAGTATCAATGCGTTTTAAATCCACTTTGTGATAGTAAGGGTTAAACGCTTTCTGTTTCCCTAAGTCAATTTTGGGTATAACAAAATTCAACTCCAAACGCCCCTTGTCAGTGTGTTCTACCCATAAGATATTGTAACGCCCTTGCATTTTTTTAGTCAGTAAAGCGTTTTCAAAACTTTCTATCAATTCGTGTTTGAGATTTTCATCAATGTCAGGCTCTTCAAAGGATAAACACCCTACGCATGCCTTGTGTTTTTGAGTGAGAGAGAGTAGAAGGCTTTTAGTTAGATTGGCATCGCCTTTTAAAACTCTGGCTGTGCCTTGTTTCACTCTTTCATTAAGCAAGTAATTAACGCTCCCATCACCATCGCCACCCCCTTGATTAATGCCCCAAAATTTAACCAACATACTTGGATCTTATTTGTTCTAATTGATGACTGATTTCTATGAGTTGTTCTAAACCTAATCTATCCCATACTCCTTTATTAGTGTTGAGACATTTAGCGATTTGGTTTAAATTGTTTCCCCACTTAGCTAATTCAATAACTAGTTCTTTATTAGCGATCGCTTTTTGTTTTTTAGATTTTGTTGGAGTTTGTGAGTTTTGAGTTAAAAGAGAATTTAAAACTAGTTGAGAGAAGTTTAAATTTTTTTCTTGCATTTGAGTTTGGATAGTTTGCCATTCTGTTTGATTTAGTCGTAAGCGTTTGGTTATGTTTTTGTTATCAGAAAGTTTTGGCATGTTTTGTTTGACTTATCCCTTAATTTTGATTTATGGGGGGTTCTAGGGGGTGTCCCACTAGCAAGGATAGGCGATTTTTCACATCGCCGTTCTTTGTAGCTACACAAAGTATCCTTGCCCTATTATTTTTATTTTAGCATGGATTTGATTAATTTGGATATAATGGGGTGATTATGATTGATTAAGTTAAGGAGATAAGATGTTAAAAAATGTAGAAATAGGGGTTAAATTTTATAAGGAGCTTGGCAAATTAGAAAAACAATTAGCTAAATATCAAAGTAAAGTTTTAGAAATTAAAACACAAATGAAAGAAATTAAAAAACAATATTCTCAAGCTAAGAAAGATGAAAATTTAGCTAGTAAATATATTCCTAATGATGAGTTAAAAAAAGATTTATTAGATATTGATAATCCTAATACGACTGAAAACTTTAAACCTAAAAATGCTAGTGAAATTTGGCAATTCGCTCTTAATTCTTAGGAGTTTAAATGCTAGAGATTGAATTAAAAAAGAAATTCACTAAGGATTTAAAAAAACATATTTTAAATCAAGAAATTGAGTTAGAAGTTTTTGACTTAGTGGTTGAAAATTTAAGAAATCAAATTCCATTGGACAAAAGATTTAAAGACCACGCTTTAGTTGGAACATACAAAGGCTGTAGAGAGTGCCACATTAAGCCTGATGTTTTGCTTGTGTATAGAGTGAAAGGCAATATTTTAACTTTGGTTAGGCTTGGCAGTCATAGTGAGTTGTTTTAGAATAGACATACTTCAAAAAGGTTTTAAAAATGTATGCTTTAGCGTTTGATTTAAAGATTGAGATTTTAAAAAAAATATGGCGACAATAAACCTAATGATGATTTAAGGCAAGAATTAGAACATTTCATGGTTTAGTGGACTCAAGGGAGTGCTTATATTAGTCATTCTAAAGAAAACATTCTAGAACGAGTCTATAAAGCAATTAATAAACTATCTCAAATTAAGTAGCTTAAAAAAGACTGTTAGTGGTATTAGGGGTATTAGAGTGCTTAAGTTTGTAACCAAAATAAATGTTTATTGTTAAAATAGTTAAATTTTTAATAACAAGTCTAAACAATAATATAACTTTTAATATAAAATAATTCCATCAAGTTGTTTTTTTGTGATTTTTACATTAAAGGAGATTTTATAATGAACAAAAAACAAACAATTGTAAAAAAATCGCTTTCAAAAAAATATTCTAATAAGCCATTATCAATTGCTTACTATAATAGCAATGATAAGAACTATTTTATTAAAGATTCTGCATTGGTTATTAGTGCTGGGAGACGTTCTTCCACAAGTAGTAGTTGTTGCTGTTGTTGTGGTGGTCATGGAGAGTAAATGTTTTCCAAATAGATTATAATTCAAAAATAATATCTAGAATATTAAATTACAAAGGTTCTCAAAATAAAAATGCTTGGATTACATACATGAAGCAAAGTGGTGTATATAACCCCGATCAGCTATTTGATCTATTTATCAATATAGGTGCGTTGTGTATTAATGAAGATAATGAAATTAGTGAAATCATTGATGCAAACCTATTGTTTGAATCCCATAAAACATACTTAGTTAGAAACACCATTTTAAATATACCACATTTTAAAACAATACAAATTGTTGGTGAAGGCGAGTTATTTTCTTTATGTATAAAATACATGAAAAACTATACAAAAATTAAAGTAAGCCATAATAATCCAGATATTGTTTTAATTTGCTCAGATACTGACAACATTGATTATTTGAAAAGTAAATGGAATATCTCTTATAACAGCCAATTAAAATTAGTTTTTTGGTGTGACAACGAAATGATACGCTTAGGACCTATCCATGTTAGAGATGAAAGTGCCTGTTTTGAGTGCTACCTTAAGAGAAGTTTGGCAAGCTCTCATTTTAAAGAAGAAATGCTCTCATTTAATAGAAATGGAGATACAAGACTCCATAAAATTGCTCTAGGATCGTGCGTTAAACCTTTAGCCACCTATATATTCCTAAGAACATTACGACTTATTCACCTAAGGCAATTTCATATTTTAAAACCAGGTTTACTAGAAAGTTGGAACATTATCAACGGAACTTATTCAAATAAGATTGTATTACGGAATACATTTTGTGATTATTGTTCAAAAAATACACCAAAACGTGCCATTAGGGATATGATTTAATGTTAAAAATATACGAACTATTAGATTTATTACTAGATTTTGAATGTGGGTTGATTACCTATATAACAGAAATACCAACACAACATTTAGAACCATTAATCCAAATTTATGTCGCTGAATTTCAAAATCCATGTTCTCTAACATCAAACGATAGAGTAATGCCAATTACAAACCGACAAGTTTCTGGTGCTGGATTAACAAAAGAAGAAGCTTTATTGGCAACAATTGGAGAAGCATTGGAACGCTATAGCATCTCTCAATCAGCACACATAAATAGTATTTATGACTATCCATCTAACCTATATGGAGCTAAAGAATTTCTAGAAACCTTTATTTTATTTTCCGAACATGATTACAAGAAAAAAACAGCTCCTTTTAAAAAACCAAATTTAACCCAATCCATTTTGTTGCTGCCAAAAATCTAAGCACAGGACAAGAGCATTTTGTCCCTCGTAGTCTTGTTTTTATGGATGATGAAGGATGCAATAGATTCGACAAAACTTACAGCACTGGAACAGCTTGTCATATAGATAGAGAGAAAGCCATTTTCTCTAGTCTTTGCGAACTAATTGAACGCGATGTCTATGCATGCTATTGGCTCTGTGGAATTACTCCATTATGCCTAAACAATTGTTTTGTATTAAGTCAACTACCAAATGAGTTTTCTGAAGAAATTTTAAGAACCGGATTAAGTATTAAAACATTTGCTTTAATGAACCAATTTGAAATTCCTGTCATTGCTTGTACTATAACAGCAAAAGATGGTGGCATTGCAACCGGATGTTCTTGTCATACTAATGTAAAACAAGCACTAAAAAAAGCTATGATTGAGGCTTTCCACACATTCAATTGGTGCCTAGAAATGAAAAGAAGTAAATTAGAAATCAAGAAAATAACTGATATTGATAATTTTAAAGATCATGTCTCATGGTATCTTAGATTAGATCGCAGTTCTCAATATCTTTGGCATACCCAACAATCCTATGAACTCTTAGATTTTCCTATAGAATGGAGTAACATATCTGATAATAATAATACGGAAACACTTATTCAAAAACTTGTAAAAAATCAATTCATCCCACTAGCCATAGATGTTGCAATGCCAGATGTAAAATCATTAGGTTTTGAAATTATCCGATGTATGGCTAGTGGACTACAACCTTTATATGCTGGACAATCTTTTATCCATACTAACAAGCGTAGACTTTCTTGTTTTTTTAATTTTTTACAAAAAAAATCTTTAGAACATAGTGAATATCAATTTCTTCACATAGGAAGCAGACTTAATTTAAATAGAAACCCCCACTGTTTTCCATAGGATACTTAATCATGATAAAGAAATACATTACACCAACTAGCTTTGAAACATCAGAACTCAATGATATTATGGATTTTCATAACCAAACTAAATTATATCCTATCAGTTCTATGGAAACAGCACTAAAAACAGGATGTTATACTGATTCAAAACGAGGTTCTGAAGAATTATCAAAAAACTATCATGTCATGCCTTCTAAACATACAGAAGTAATCGATATCAAGATACCAAAAAACTTTGTAAAAGCCATAAATAAAAGGCGATCAAGTTATCAATTTAGCCAAAAAGCTCCATTTGATCGCACATCTATTCTCAAGGCTCTCAAAACATGTGCAATCAATAAAAAAGTTCGATCTTCAGTGGATCATAACATTGTTTTTTATAAAAGACCTTATCCATCTCCAGGAGCTTTATATCCATCAGAAATTTATATTCTAGAACACAATGACACATCCTATAACCTTAAGCATTTCAATGCTATTCAATCTACATTGCACACTTTAATTGAAAAAATACCTATTAGTGAGATAAGTCATTGTTGCTGTATGGGTAATAATCTTTTGGCACATAATGCACAAGGTGCTATTCTTATCTCATCGGTATGGGAACGTACAGTTGTTAAGTATGGTTTTAGCGGTTATAGACTCGCACTTATTGAAATAGGAATTATCGCCCAACAACTCACATTAATACTGACTGATTTGGGAGTATCAACCTTGCATTGGACAAGTTTTTATGATGATAAAGTTAGCTCACTCATCAAAGCCGACTTCAAAACAGAATCTATATGCCACATGATTTGGTATGGAGGATCCCTTGATAAGGAAAATTAGTCCACAAACAATATTAGACAAATTACAGCTTAATCAAAATAATTATGAAAATCAAATCCCACCAAGATATCTAGATTCATTAAAATATATATTGCATTCCAACTTATATGGGTACTACTTAGCTAAAAAAACATATATTCTAAGCAACTATACATTAAAGCAAAAAGATCTAAATGATTGCTCCTTGCTATATAATCGATGTAAAAATATTAGCCAACATCTACAAAAAACATTATCAAATACAAGAATCATTATTTTATGCAAAAAATCAAAACATCAATTTTGCTTGCATTTTGGAAACTCGATCGCACTAGCTCTCATCTCTAGAAATAGCCAACAATTTCACAAAGATTTTTGCCACGAAGTGTCCCATTTATTTGCATTAAGCAACAATAAATATATAGATGAGGGTATTGCTGTGTTTACTGAAAAAGTAGCTCTACTATTTGATAATTTTGAAGAAATCTTAAAAAATAAAATATGGCTCATATCTCAAACAGCTCACCGTACAAATAAATATAATCCGTACACCTACGGTTGCACTGCTATTGCTAGTGTAATTCTAGATAACTACAAAAACATTAAACCTTTTTTAGATCAGTGCAAACAAGCTTCATTAAAAAAAAGCATAGAATTAATGCATCTAGCCATTCAAAAGCATTTTAAGAAACAACCAACCGCTCCAAAAAAATTAGAAAATCCAAACCATGAGTATTTTTTAGGAAACATCCATTCTTTTTTAAAACATGTATCTTATATACTAACAAAATCAGTCAATATTTTAAATTTTCAAGATTGGCTCAATCTAACTAGATGCACCTTTCTAGCACCTGTTAATCAAACAGCAAAACAATTGACAAAATCATTCCAATCTGCCCATCATTCACCACCATATGATAAAATCGCATGGCTTTTTAAAATCATAAATAAAATACACAATATACAATCAATTAAAAATAGTCAAAAAATAGCAGAACGAACAAGAAAAATTATTTTAGAAATTAGTTACAATACACAAGATGAACAAATTGGAAATGATGTACTTTTGATGATAGAAATCCTAGAAAAATATATACCAAATACAGCACAAAATCCATTTTAAAAGGCTACTATAATGATTTCTAACATCAGCATACACCCAAAAACCATGTTTAAAAACGCTTTAAATATACAAGATTTTTCATTTAAAAA
>NZ_JADZNC010000020.1:0-16490 GCF_015904775.1 Helicobacter pylori | reverse complement strand
AATTCGTTAGTGATTTCTTTCACTTCTGGCTGTTCTTTAATTTCAAGCGCGCTATTAGGTAGATTAGGGTAATTCATTTTTTATTTCCTTTTAAAAACTTCTCATGAGCGTTAAACTTTTTTTCTAACTCTGGCAACAGATCAAGTAATTCCCTGCTTTCCTTACTGCTTTTACCGCTTTCAATGCCATATTTAATGAAATCAAACACATTGATTTGACTAATAGGCTTGCTCGTTCCTGTGAGAATATCGGCTGCGTTTTCTATCATTCGGTCTTTAGATTTTACTAAAAACTCATAAAACTGCGCGCTAGGGTTTTCAAGGCGTAAAAAGCGCGCAAAAGAACTTCCTAATAATTCGCTTATCACGCTGTGGTAAGCGTCCTTATTTTCTTTAATGAAAGCATTCATGCCGTTTTCATCTGTGCTATTGACTAAGTAGTCAATGTCATGCGCTAACTTAGAGAAATTATCGGATCTGTTACCACTTTCAAGCATTTTAGCGGTAGCGTCTAGCGCATCGGTTAGATAAGGTGAAATAGTGAAATTTTTAATCGTGGTGTCGTTATTGAGATTGTGAAAATTCGCACTGTTATTGGCAAACATTTCCTTAAACGCCTTAAATTGCTCTCTGTCTAGGTTTTTATAAGCGTTATCAAACACTTCTAAAAAGCTGTTATTTGGAGTGTTTCTGGCGTAATGACTCAAAAGAGAAAGGTTAGCGTTTTCTACTTGGGTGTGGCTTGGGATTTTAGCGTCTTTCTCTAACGCTCTTGCAACCTGATTGGCTAAATTCTCCACGCTGTCGCTTTCAAATTTAGGCGGTAAATGCTTCAATTTGTCGTTATAACTGCTCATCGCGCTTAAAAGCGTATCGCTAAAGCTGTTCGCTCGGTTTTCGTTAGATTTGCTTGCTAATTTAAAAATCTCTTTGTCGTTTAATTCCTGCTCTGGCATTCGCACTAAAAGCTCATTAGGCTTTAAACTAATATTGAAGTTCTGCTTAATCGCTTGGTCGTATTTTTTTCGGCTCTCTGCGTTAAAGTTTAGCATGCCTTGGATGCGGTGGTTTCCTGCTATAATCTGGCCGTCTTGTAAGATAATTGGCAAATCATCAAAACCCCCTCGCCCTATAATCAATTTAGGATCAAAGCGCTCGGCTATCTCTTCTACTTTCTTACTATCCACTGTGGTGCGTGTTTGCGTGCCTGTGTTTTTGAAATTGGGCTTTAAATCGCTTTTATTGACGATCACAAACTTTAAGAGGTGTATTTCATCATCGTTTAAGCTAACGCTCGTTTTAGGGACATTTTCTGGCTCTTTGTAGGGTATTTTTTCACTTTTTGCGATTTCTCTGTCTAATTCGCTTTTGCCTAGCGTGGCGTTTTTTTGCGCTCTGATTTTATCTATCAATTCGGCTTTTTCTTTATCTCTAATCTTTTGGGCGCGTTCTTTTTCTGCTTTAGCTAATCTTTCGCTTTCTAGTTTCTTTTGCTTCTCTAGTTGGCTTTTTTCTAATGTAGATAAGGGCGGTTCTTGTCTCGTTAAACTTTCTTTAGTAAAATTGTTTTCATTAAGGTTTAAGGCACTATAGTTGCTATTGTCTTTGTAATCGTTAGAAAGTGGCGGTTTGGTTTCTAACTCCCTTAATACTTTTTCATCTCTCTCATAGCTAGTAACCACAAAATGATTATTTAGGTTGTTATTATCCCATGTGTTTTTTAGCCCCACTCTCATGTTATTTAATTCCACGCTAACGCGCCCTAAATCGTCTTTAAATAATGTTCCGTTCTCAATGACTTCAGGGATAGATTTTAATAACTCATCGGTTCTTTCTTTAATTTGCTCTGCATTTAATCCTAATCTTGTGTATTGTTTTTCTCTCTTTTCTAAGATGTGTTCTAACCCGTAATCTTTATTACCCCACACAAAATCAATCCCTCCTAAATCGTCCCTGAACGCTGCGCCTGCAACTTGTCCGTTTTTCTCTTGCAATAGTTTCTCTAACGCTTCTTTTGGCTTTAAAACAAATTCTGCATAATTCTTGCCAAATTGTTTAAGGGGCGTTATAGCGTCTTTTAACGCTTCCTCTTGCTTAGTGATGTTTTCTTTAGCGCTTTTTACGCCTTGCGTGATCTCTTCAATCTTTCGCATCGTAGCATTAGAAAACTTGGAATTTTTAGCGCTCAGTTCTAAATTCTTTGTAAAGTCGCTTATCGTGTGGCTTCTTTCTAGCGCTCTTTGAATGTGGTATTTTAACGCTGCGCCTGCGGTGGCTTCGTTTAAAGCGTAGCCGCTAAACTAAAAGCTTTTTTTAAGAACGCAGTTGTTGTAAGGCTTCTTTAATCGCTGCTTCTATGCTGAGATGGGGTTTTAGGGTTTTTAAGACTTGGTTGATTTCAGCGCTTTTAAAGCCCAAACTCTCTAGGGCTAAAAAGACTTCATTGCGCGCGGGTCTGTTTTCATCTTGAATGAAAAAGCCAATCAAATCCACCATGATCTTATCGGCGAGCTTTTTGCCAATGCCTGGGACTTGCTGGAGTCTTTTGACTTCTTTAGTAGCGATAATGTTTTCAAATTCGTTCGGTGAAAAGCTTGACAGAATGGCTAAAGCGATACGACCCCCTACCCCATTGATTTTCAAAAGCCTTTCAAAGAGGATTTTTTCGCTCTCTTCTAAAAACCCATATAAAAGATGCGCGTCTTCTTTGATCACTTGTAAGATTTTCAAACGCGCTTTTTGGCCCGCTTGAAGCAAAGCAGCCGTTCGCATAGAAACTTGCACCCCATAAACAACCCCTTGCACTTCTATATGCGCTTCTAAAGCGGAGATTTTTTCCACAACCCCTATCAAACCCACTATCATTTTATCCCTTTTTTTATTTCTTGCTCTAGCCTTTTATAGCGCTTTTAGGGATTTTTTTGATTTTATGATCTTCATAGATCACATTCACGCTTTCATTATGGCTTAACATGGCGCTCAAGTTGCTCACTTTAGGGTAATTGCGATGATAAATCACGATATTTTCTTGCTTGAAAGGGTTTTTAGTCGTAATGCTTGCATGCTGGAAGCTGTTTTCTATGCTGATGAGTTTAGCGTAACATTCGTTATTGATTTTTTGCAATTCTAACATTTGGGCTTTTAAGATTTTCAAACGCTTTAAAGCAAACATAAACTCGCTATAAGCGTCTTTCACGCTTTCTTGTTGCATTAAAGAGCGTTTGATTTCTTCGGTGGCGTTTTTAAGCTTTTCCATGATGATTTGATGGTTTTTGACTAAATGGTTTAAGGACTGGTGCTGAGCGATGATTTTTTTGGATTTTAACCCTAACGCATTGAGTTTTTGTTTAGCAATCTTCAATTCTTCTTGGTTTTCTCGCCCCCCAAAAGCGTAAAAAATAAAGCGGTTGCCATTACCATCCACCTCATCAATCAAACATTGCTTGGAAAAATACAGCTTGTTGTCGCTTTTGAGCTTTTCTAAAGCGATTTCTTTCGCATAGACCACGCTCCCCGCGCTCGCTTCCACTTTAACGCTATTGGCATACACTTTAGCGCGCTCTAAATACTTGCACTCAAACTCTTTAGCGTAGCACACGCCCTTATGGTTAGTGATGCGCGCTTTATTAGCATAGACATAGCTTTCAGGGTGGATTTGCCCCTCTATAGTGATTTCTTTGGCCACTAAGATCACATTCTTACCCACATTGCCCTTAATGTTAATTACGCTCGCTTCTAAAATGAGGTTAGAATCGATCGCATCGCTCAATTCGTCTTTAGCCTGAATCTCTAAAACCAGATCGCTCTCCACTCCCCCTAAAAGATTAGGCGTTTCAATAGACTTGATCCCGTTTTTAAAAATAAAATTTTGCTTAGAAACCAAACGCCCTTTTTCCATTTTAACCCCTTGTAAGGCTTTGGAGTAATACACTAAAGCGTTATTTTCTTCTCTTTCTTCAAAAGCGTTTTTGTCATGCCCTATGGGGGTGGGCGAATGGGCAACTTTAGGCAATTCAATATAAAGGCCTTTAAGGTTACGGCCGTCTCTGCCTTGCTTGGGGTAATTCACGCAAGCGACTTTTTGGTTTTCTTTAGCGATATAGTAATTTTCTTTAACAAACGATTCTTCTTGATCGCTTAAAAAAATGGTATGCGTTGGAAGGTATTCTTCTTCTAATAAAAAATGGGATTGTTCTTCTACATTAGGGATAAAGGTTGAAGAAGCGTATAAAATAAAGCGCTTGTTTTGGGCTTCTTTTTGATATTTTCTTAACTCTGTTTTTAAATTTTCATACATTTGTGAAAAATGCCTAAACACCACGCCTTGAAAGGCCAAACACTCTTTAATATACGCAAACATTTCTTGGTAATGCTCTTCAGTGTCTAGGACAATAAAACACTCGTCTAAAATAATTTCTAT
The DNA here is from genome assembly GCF_015904775.1 of Helicobacter pylori. Taxonomy (GTDB): domain Bacteria; phylum Campylobacterota; class Campylobacteria; order Campylobacterales; family Helicobacteraceae; genus Helicobacter; species Helicobacter pylori_DM. The sequence continues at coordinate 12,071 of NZ_JADZNC010000020.1, read as the reverse complement.
TTTGCTTAAATCTTCATCCACTTCCACTTCAAAAAAGCGCTTATAAGCGTTTGATTTGATTTTAATGTCGTGGGTTTGATAAAGGGTTAGCTCTTTTTTTTCATAGTATTCCTCTTCTTCTAATTGTTGCAATTCCCCACCAAAAGCCTCGCTAAAATCGTCTTTAGCGCTGTTTTTGATAAAAATAGAAGTTTTTAAAATCTCAAACCATAGATCTTCTGTTTGTAATTTATTTTCAGCGGCCACTTTTTTTAATTCTTTTTGAATGTCTTTGCACCGCTCAACTTTTATAGGGGCAAAACGCTCCAAGCTCATTTTTTAATCCTTAAATGGTATAATATAAGAATTTGAAAAAAGAAATATGCTAACAAAAAAACACTGAAAATTAGGTAATAAATACAGCTAGTATGCTAAAAAAAATATTTTTAACCAACAGCTTAGGGATTTTATGCTCTAGGATTTTTGGCTTTTTACGGGATTTGATGATGGCTAATATTCTAGGGGCTGGGGTGTATAGCGATATTTTTTTTGTGGCTTTCAAATTGCCTAATTTATTCAGGCGTATTTTTGCGGAGGGCTCTTTTTCACAAAGCTTTTTACCAAGCTTCATACGAAGTTCCATTAAAGGGAGTTTTGCGAGTTTGGTGGGGCTTATTTTTTGTAGCGTTTTATTCATGTGGTGCTTATTGGTGGCGTTAAATCCCTTATGGCTCACCAAACTCCTAGCTTACGGCTTTGATGAAGAGACGCTCAAACTATGCGCCCCTATTGTAGCGATCAATTTCTGGTATCTTTTATTGGTGTTTATCACCACTTTTTTAGGCGCGCTTTTGCAATACAAACACAGCTTTTTTGCCAGCGCTTATAGCACAAGCTTACTCAATGTATGCATGATTTCAGCCCTTTTGATTTCCAAAGAAAAAACGCATTTAGAAGCGTTGTATTATTTGAGCTATGGCGTGCTTTTAGGGGGCGTGGCTCAAATTTTATTACACTTTTATCCTTTAGTGGAATTAGGCTTATGGGATTTATTATTTAAAGGATTTTTGAGCTTTAAGACTAAAAACGCGCTCAAAAAAGAATATCGTTTGAATAGGGTTAAAAGGGATCTGAAAGGGTTTTTCAAGCAGTTTTTCCCCAGCGTTTTAGGCAATTCTAGCGCTCAGATCGCTTCTTTTTTAGACACCACAATCGCCTCTTTTCTAGCGAGCGGGAGCGTGTCTTATTTGTATTACGCTAATAGAGTTTTCCAGCTCCCTTTAGCCTTATTTGCTATCGCTATATCCACAGCTCTTTTCCCCAGCATTGCGATCGCCATTAAAAACAATCAGCAGGATTTAATCTTACAGCGCTTGCAAAAGGCGTGGTTTTTTTTGGTGGGGGTTTTGCTTCTTTGCAGCATTGGGGGGATCATGTTAAGCAAAGAAATCACCGAGCTTTTATTTGAAAGGGGGCAATTTAGCCCTAAAGACACTTTAATCACTTCGCAAGTCTTTTCGCTCTATCTTTTAGGCTTGCTCCCTTTTGGGCTAACTAAACTCTTTTCTTTATGGCTTTATGCGAAATTAGAACAAAAAAAAGCGGCTAAAATCTCTTTAATTTCGCTTTTTTTAGGCTTGGTGGCTTCTTTGAGTTTAATGCCTTTGTTAGGGGTTTTAGGTTTGGCTTTAGCGAATAGTTTGAGCGGGTTATTTTTATTTGTTTTAACGATAAAAGCGTTTGGCTTTCAACCATTCTTGGGTATAATTAAAAATTTGAAATCATGGCTTGTAATTCTTTTTCTCGCTTGCGTGGAAATCTTATTACTCTTAGCGTTCAAATCGTGGGTTACACATTTATATTTATTTTATTATTTTCAAGGTTTTTAAATGTTTATTTATGATACCAAATTAAAACAAAAAGTCCCTTTTGAGCCTTTAGTTGAAAAAAAGGCGAATATTTATGTGTGCGGGCCTACGGTGTATGATGACGCTCATTTAGGGCATGCTAGGAGCGCGATTGCTTTTGATTTGTTAAGGCGCACGCTTGAATTGAGCGGCTATGAAGTGGTGCTAGTAAGGAATTTCACGGATATTGACGATAAAATCATCAACAAAGCCCTAAAAGAAAACAAAAGCATTCAAGAATTAAGCAGCATTTATATTGAATCTTACACGAGGGATTTAAACGCTTTGAACGTGAAAAAACCCAGCCTAGAGCCTAAAGCGAGCGAGTATTTAGACGCTATGGTGGGCATGATTGAAACGCTTTTAGAAAAAAATATCGCTTATCAGATCTCTAATGGGGATATTTATTTAGACACGAGCAAGGATAAAGATTACGGCTCTTTGAGCGTGCATAATAGCAGTATGGAATTTGGCCGTATTGGTTTGGTGCAAGAAAAACGGCTTGAGCAGGATTTTGTGTTATGGAAAAGCTATAAGGGGGATAATGATGTGGGCTTTGATAGCCCTTTAGGCAAAGGGCGCCCTGGCTGGCATATAGAATGCTCTAGCATGATCTTTAAAACTTTAGCGCTCACTGACACCCCTTATCAAATTGACATCCATGCAGGCGGAGCGGATTTGTTATTCCCCCACCATGAAAATGAAGCGTGCCAAACCCGTTGCGCCTTTGGCGTGGAGCTTGCTAAATACTGGATGCATAATGGCTTTGTGAATATCAATAACGAAAAAATGTCTAAAAGTTTAGGGAATAGCTTTTTTATTAAAGACGCCCTCAAAAACTATGATGGCGAAATTTTGCGCAATTACTTGCTAGGGGTGCATTATCGCTCTGTTTTGAATTTCAATGAAGAAGACTTACTAGTGAGTAAAAAACGCTTGGATAAAATCTATCGTTTAAAACAGCGCGTTTTAGGGACTCTTGGAGGAATAAATCCAAACTTTAAAAAAGAAATTTTAGAATGCATGCAAGATGATTTAAACGTTTCTAAAGCGTTGAGCGTTTTAGAAAGCATGCTTTCTTCTACTAATGAAAAACTGGATCAAAACCCCAAAAACAAGGCTTTGAAAGGCGAAATTTTAGCGAATTTGAAATTCATAGAAGAACTGCTTGGCATCGGGTTTAAAGACCCTAGCGCGTATTTCCAGTTAGGCGTGAGCGAGAGCGAAAAACAAGAAATTGAAAACAAGATAGAAGAAAGAAAACGCGCCAAAGAACAAAAAGATTTTTTAAAAGCCGATAGCATCAGAGAAGAGCTTTTACAACAAAAAATCGCTTTGATGGACACCCCACAAGGCACGATTTGGGAGAAGCTTTTTTAAGCTTTTCAAATTTTACCTATTTACACATTCTAACCACAAATTCTAGCAATATTGCTTTTTAATCTTGTTAAGTTTTATGTTTATTTACCTTAATTTGATAAAAGTTTAATATTGGTTGTAGATACTACATATTTATAATCTTAATCGTAAGTGCAACAGAAATTTTCTAGTCTAAAGTCGCACCCTTTGTGCAAAAATCGTTTTACAAAAAGAAAGGAAGAAAATGGAAATACAACAAACACACCGCAAAATCAATCGCCCTTTAGTTTCTCTTGTTTTAGCAGGAGCGTTGATTAGCTCCATACCGCAAGAGAGTCATGCCGCCTTTTTCACGACCGTGATCATTCCAGCCATTGTTGGGGGTATCGCCACAGGCACCGCTGTAGGAACGGTCTCAGGGCTTCTTGGCTGGGGGCTAAAACAAGCCGAAGAAGCCAATAAAACCCCAGACAAACCCGATAAAGTTTGGCGCATTCAAGCAGGAAAAGGCTTTAATGAATTCCCTAACAAGGAATACGACTTATACCAATCCCTTTTATCCAGTAAGATTGATGGAGGCTGGGATTGGGGGAATGCCGCTAGGCATTATTGGGTCAAAGGCGGGCAGCAGAACAAGCTTGAAGTGGATATGAAAGACGCTGTAGGGACTTATAAACTATCAGGTCTTAGAAACTTTACTGGTGGGGATTTAGATGTGAATATACAAAAAGCCACTTTACGCTTGGGCCAATTCAATGGCAATTCTTTCACAAGCTATAAGGATAGCGCTGATCGCACCACGAGAGTGAATTTCAACGCTAAAAATATTTCAATTGATAATTTTGTAGAAATCAATAATCGTGTGGGTTCTGGAGCCGGGAGGAAAGCTAGCTCTACGGTTTTGACTTTGCAAGCTTCAGAAGGGATCACTAGCAGTAAAAATGCGGAAATTTCTCTTTATGATGGCGCCACGCTCAATTTAGCTTCAAACAGCGTTAAATTAAATGGTAATGTGTGGATGGGCCGTTTGCAATACGTGGGAGCGTATTTGGCCCCTTCATACAGCACGATCAACACTTCAAAAGTAACAGGGGAAGTGGATTTTAACCACCTCACTGTGGGCGATAAAAACGCCGCTCAAGCAGGCATTATCGCTAGCAATAAGACTCATATTGGCACATTGGATTTGTGGCAAAGCGCGGGGCTAAACATTATCGCCCCTCCAGAAGGCGGTTATAAGGATAAACCTAAGGATAAACCTAGTAACACCACGCAAAATAATGCTAACAACAACCAACAAAACAGCGCTCAAAACAATAGTAACACTCAGGTCATTAACCCACCCAATAGCGCGCAAAAAACAGAAATTCAACCCACGCAAGTCATTGATGGGCCTTTTGCTGGTGGCAAAGACACGGTTGTCAATATCAACCGCATCAACACTAACGCTGATGGCACGATTAAAGTGGGAGGGTATAAAGCTTCTCTTACCACCAATGCAGCTCATTTGAATATCGGCAAAGGCGGTGTCAATCTGTCCAATCAAGCGAGCGGGCGCACCCTTTTAGTTGAAAATTTAACCGGGAATATCACCGTTGATGGGCCTTTAAGAGTGAATAATCAAGTGGGTGGTTATGCTTTGGCAGGATCAAGCGCGAATTTTGAGTTTAAGGCTGGCACTGATACCAAAAACGGCACAGCCACTTTTAATAACGATATTAGTTTGGGAAGATTTGTGAATTTAAAAGTGGATGCTCATACAGCTAATTTTAAAGGTATTGATACGGGTAATGGTGGTTTCAACACCTTAGATTTTAGTGGTGTTACAGACAAAGTCAATATCAACAAGCTCATCACAGCTTCCACTAATGTGGCCGTTAAAAACTTCAACATTAATGAATTGATTGTTAAAACCAATGGGGTGAGCGTGGGGGAATACACTCATTTTAGCGAAGATATAGGCAGTCAATCGCGCATCAACACCGTGCGTTTGGAAACTGGCACTAGGTCAATCTATTCTGGCGGTGTTAAATTTAAAGGCGGCGAAAAACTAGTTATCAATGAGTTTTACTATAGCCCTTGGAATTATTTTGACGCTAGAAATGTTAAAAATGTTGAAATCACCAGAAAATTCGCTTCTTCAACCCCAGAAAACCCTTGGGGCACATCAAAACTTATGTTTAATAATCTAACCCTGGGTCAAAATGCGGTCATGGACTATAGTCAATTTTCAAATTTAACCATCCAAGGGGATTTTATCAACAATCAAGGCACTATCAACTATCTGGTCCGAGGTGGGAAAGTGGCAACCTTAAATGTAGGCAATGCAGCAGCTATGATGTTTAATAATGATATAGACAGCGCGACCGGGTTTTACAAACCGCTCATGAAGATTAACAGCGCTCAAGATCTCATTAAAAATACAGAGCATGTTTTATTGAAAGCGAAAATCATTGGTTATGGTAATGTTTCTACAGGTACCAATGGCATTAGTAATGTTAATCTAGAAGAGCAATTCAAAGAGCGCCTAGCCCTTTATAACAACAATAACCGCATGGATACTTGTGTGGTGCGAAATACTGATGACATTAAAACATGCGGTATGGCTATCGGCGATCAAAGCATGGTGAACAACCCTGACAATTACAAGTATCTTATCGGTAAGGCATGGAAAAATATAGGGATCAGCAAAACAGCTAATGGCTCTAAAATTTCGGTGTATTATTTAGGCAATTCTACGCCTACTGAGAATGGTGGCAATACCACAAATTTACCCACAAACACCACTAATAATGCGCGTTCTGCTAACTACGCCCTCGTAAAGAACGCTCCTTTCGCTCACAGCGCCACTCCTAATTTAGTCGCTATCAATCAGCATGATTTTGGCACTATTGAAAGCGTGTTTGAATTGGCTAACCGCTCTAAAGATATTGACACGCTCTATACTCATTCAGGCGCGCAAGGTAGGGATCTCTTGCAAACCTTATTGATTGATAGCCATAATGCGGGTTATGCCAGACAAATGATTGATAACACAAGCACTAATGAAATCACCAAGCAATTGAATACGGCCACTACCACTTTAAACAACATAGCCAGTTTAGAGCATAAAACCAGCGGCTTACAAACTTTGAGCTTGAGCAATGCGATGATTTTAAATTCTCGTTTAGTCAATCTCTCCAGAAGGCACACCAACCATATTGACTCATTCGCCCAACGCTTACAAGCTTTAAAAGACCAAAAATTCGCTTCTTTAGAAAGCGCGGCGGAAGTGTTGTATCAATTTGCCCCCAAATATGAAAAACCTACCAATGTTTGGGCTAACGCTATTGGGGGAACGAGCTTGAATAATGGCGGCAACGCTTCATTGTATGGCACAAGTGCCGGCGTGGATGCTTACCTTAACGGGCAAGTGGAAGCCATTGTGGGCGGTTTTGGAAGCTATGGTTATAGTTCTTTTAGCAATCAAGCGAACTCCCTTAACTCTGGGGCCAATAACACTAATTTTGGCGTGTATAGCCGTCTCTTTGCTAACCAGCATGAATTTGATTTTGAAGCTCAAGGGGCGCTAGGGAGCGATCAATCAAGCTTGAATTTCAAAAGCGCTCTATTACAAGATTTGAATCAAAGCTATCATTACTTAGCCTATAGCGCCACAACAAGAGCGAGCTATGGTTATGACTTCGCGTTTTTTAGGAACGCTTTAGTGTTAAAACCAAGCGTGGGCGTGAGCTACAACCATTTAGGTTCAACCAACTTTAAAAGCAACAGCAATCAAAAAGTGGCTTTGAGTAATGGCTCTAGCAGTCAGCATTTATTCAACGCTAGCGCTAATGTGGAAGCGCGTTATTATTATGGGGACACTTCATACTTCTATATGAATGCTGGAGTTTTACAAGAATTTGCTAACTTTGGTTCTAGCAATGCGGTGTCTTTAAACACCTTTAAAGTGAATGCCACGCACAACCCTTTAAATACCCATGCGAGAGTGATGATGGGTGGGGAATTGAAATTAGCTAAAGAAGTGTTTTTGAATTTGGGCTTTGTTTATTTGCACAATTTGATTTCCAATATAGGCCATTTCGCTTCCAATTTAGGAATGAGGTATAGTTTCTAAATACCGCTCTAAATAGTGTTCTTAAACCCATGCTTTGGCATGGGGTTATTAGGGAGTTTTACATGAACTCCGCTAACAAACTCCGCTAACGCAAACAAAAAGACTCTAGCTTTTTAAAAATCTTAAACAAAACGTATTGTATAAGAAATTTTTTATTCAGCCTGGTGTTTAAAAATTCAAAAAAACTCTTTTTGTTGTGGTCATTGAGTTCAGTAAAAGTTTCAATTTTACCCACTAAATCCTCAAAAACCAAAGAATCAAAAGAAGTTTTAAAAGCTACTTGGTGTCATTCTTTAGAATACGGGTAGCCAAAATGCTTCCAAGGCTTTTCATCAGCATAAAAATGCAACATGCTAGCATCAGATTTTTTAGGTATCATTCTCGTCCCAACCATGCGTGGATGGACATTATACTTGCAAGGCATTTCTAAAATACGCCCTTGACAAACAAGCACAAATAAATCTTGCTCTGGCAACAACAGCCCCTCATCTCTTGTTTTAAAAAAATCAATCAGCTTTTCTTCTAAATGACTCTCTCTCCACAACGCCAAATTGACCAGCATAAAACCTGCATTAAAAGGGTTTTCATATAGAATTCCCACTTCTTGAAAGCTCAGGCTTTTATGATTGAGTTTGACACCCATTCCCCTAGACCAATTAAGGCGAGATACAAACAAATCATTAGCGTTATGAATGCCAATCAATGAGAAGTCTTCTTTGGTTGCTCCAAAATACACTCCATCCATAGGGATAAAAAAGCTCTCGCTAATATCGCCCACGAACAAGGTATCCACATCAAACATGATAATTTTTTCATATTGAGAAAAAATACTCGCTAGCAACAAACGGCATAAAATCATTTTAGAAAAACGCTTTTTAGCAAAAGGATTGAGTCTTAAGAAAAGTTGAGAAGCCAATTTAAAAGGGTAAGCGTCATTCTTTGAAATATCACAAAATTCAATACCAGAAAATGCGCTAAAGGGGGCTATAGTTCGCTTTAATTTTTCTATATTTTCAGTGCTCAAACTATCCACTAAACAATGGATTTGATAAAAGAGTTTTACCCCATCTCTTTCTTGTGCACAAGAAGAAAGCATGGAATATAAACTCACACCAGCAGGGATGCAATAATTATTGTCAAAAGCTACTATTATAGGGATAGTTTGAAATGAGGGGGGGGGTAACAGATGCGCTAATTTTCACATAAACTCCTTGAAAATAAAAATAAACGAAACATTATAACTCAAAATCCCCTATTTTCAACCCCTACAACGCATACACTACAAGCTTATCATCATGCCAGATCGCTTCTAAGGGCGTGTCATAGAGCGCGCTTAAATTGTGCGAAGTCATAGCGATTGGCGTGGAAGCTTGCAAAAAAAGTTTTTTATCTTTGAGCATGACCACATGCGTGGAGTGCCTGGCAACCAAATTGGGATCATGGATATTGACTAAAACGCTCAATTCTCGCTTTTTCATCTCATCTTTAATCGCATCAAAAAAAAGGGCTTGGTTTTTTAGATCTAACGCGCTCGTAGGCTCATCCAGTAACAATAAGGGCGTTCTTTGCAACAAACTTCTGGCTAAAAGCACCATTTGCCTCTGACCCCCGGACAAATCATTGATGCCTTGATCTTTTAAGGACTCTAAATCCAAGCGCTCTAAAACGCTAGTGGCTTCTTTAATGTGCTTGGCTTTAGGCATAGCGAACAAATTCAAATGCGTCGCCTTCCCCATTAAGACAAAATCCAACACGCTGAAATTGAACGCATAATATTCCACTTGGGGGATATAAGCGATTAGTTTGGCTTTTTCATAAGGCTTTAAGGGTAAAATATCTTTGTTACACGCCTTGATTTCGGTTTCTTCTAAAGGCTTCAAAAGCCCTAAAAGGCATTTTAAAAGCGTGGTTTTACCCGATCCATTAGGCGCTAAAATGCTGGTGATGCTGTTTTTTGGCACGCTAAAACTCAATTTATCCAAAATGAGTTTTTGAGAATATTTAAAGGACAGGTTTTTAACTTCTAAGACCATCACACCCCCCTAGTCCTGAATAAAAGCCACAAGAAGAAAGGCGCTCCTAAAACGCTTGTCGCAATGCCTACCGGTAAATCATAGGGGGTAATGGTTTTAGCCACCACATCCGCCAAAAGCAAGAAAAACGCCCCCATTAACAAAGAGCTTAAAAGCAGTTTTTGTAAATTTGCCCCAAAAAACAACCTAGCCACATGCGGAATGACTAACCCAATCCAGCCAATCGTGCCGGACACGCTCACCGCTAAAGCGCTCGCAACGCTCACGCACACCAAACAAAGCGATCGCAACAGCACCGGGTTAATCCCCAAGCTCAAACTTTGCGCATCGCTCAAGCTCAATAAATTGATGCGCCACCTTAACAAAAAGAGCGGGATAAAGCCCAAAGACAGCCCTATGAAAGCGATCAAGCAATCCTTATAACTGCTCAAAGACAAGCTCCCTAAAAGCCACACGACAATCGCTTGCGCTTTTTGGGGGATCACAAAGAATTTTATCGCTCCGGCAAGTGCGCTTAAAAACGCGCTCAACACCACCCCTGAAAGCACCAACGAAAGGACGGAATTACCCAAAACCCTATTCATCGCCAAAACAGCAAGGCTGGCCAAAATCGCCCCAAAAAACGCTAAAATCGCAATGTTAGACTCCACTACCGCTATCGCCATCGCCACGCCTAGCATCGCCCCGCTAGAAATCCCTAGTAAAAAGGGATCCACTAAGGGGTTTCTAAAAATCGTTTGCATCACCACCCCACTCCCGGACAAACTCGCTCCCACTAAAAGCGCTAAAATCACTCGTGGTAGTCGTATTTCTAAAATAATAACACTTAAAGAGCTCAGTTCTTCATTGTGTAAAAAGTGGTTTTTCACATTCAGGCACACTTCTTGCCATTCTTCAAAGCTCAAGGACTCCCCTCCAAACAACAACACCACCACCGCTAAAATCACACAAGCTAATGCAATATGATAGGTTTTAAGCATCACGCTTCCTTTTAAGAACGATTAATCTGAACAAAGAATCATACCAGCTACTCGGGAGGATTTGATACAACGCTAACAATAATTGGGTTTTTAAGCCGATCAAATAGCGGGCCTTGATTTTTTGACTCATGCTAAGAAAAACGATTTTTTGTGCCACGGCTTTAGGGCTTAGGGCGTTTTGATACACGCCAGAATAAAAGCTTTTAGCCGCATTCACTTCTAAGGCATAAAGGCTATCTTCGCTCTCAAAATTCTCAACTGAAAAAGCGGTTTTTTCCCAGTTGCTTTTCACCGGGCCTGGCTCAATCAAACACACTTGAATGTTAAAGGGTTTAAGCTCTAAACGCAAGGCATCGCTATAAGCCTCTAAGGCATGCTTACTCGCGCTGTAATGGCCTAAAAAGAGCATGCTCACACGCCCCGCTATGGAAGAAAGATTGAAAATCTTAGAGTAAGGCTTGTTTTTTAATAAGGGCAAACAAAACTGCACCACTTCACAAAGGGCGAAAAAATTCACGCCAAATTGTTTTTTAACCTCTTCAATGGGCGTGTCTTCTACGCTCCCAAACACCCCATAACCAGCAGAATTGATCAAAACATCGCAATGATCTTCTTTAGCGCTGATGCTTAAAAACACTTCTTTTAAAGCGTTAGAATCGCTCACATCAATATCAACGCGCTCGCACAACGCATGGTTTAACGCCACGCACAAAGTCGCATGCCTAGAGAGCGCATAGACTTTATACCCTTGATCTAACAGCATTAACGCACACTCTAACCCAATCCCAGAACTCGCCCCAGTGATAACCGCCACCTTTTGGCTTTCTTTTTTCTCTCCAACGCCCATTCTCTAACGCCAACCCTCTTATTATTTTTATAATTCCTCTAATATTCACTCAATATTACTTAATTTTTACTAATATATAGTTCTTGGAATGTTTTTTACAAAAAACATTTTTAACACCAATTTTAATTAAGGAGAAGCAATGCCTCAAATACAATCATCGCATTCTAGCCATTTTGATTTTACTATAGACACAGCGGATCGCACTAAATTATTGATGAGCTATTTAGTCGTGCCTACAACCGCTAATTTCAACAATGTCATGCATGGGGGGGAATTATTGAATTTATTGGATAAAGTGGCTTATGTGTGTTCGACTCGTTATTGCGCTAAAGGAACGGTCACTTTAAGCGTGGATGGGGTTACTTTTAAATACCCCATTCCTGTAGGGAATTTGCTCACTTTTTTAGCCAGCATCAATTATGTGGGCAACACCTCGTGCGAAGTGGGGATTAAGGTTTTGAGCGAAGACATTAAAACTCGTGAAATCACGCACACCAATTCATGCTATTTCACCATGGTGGCTGTGGAAAATGGCAAACCCACCCCCATGCCTAAATACGAGCCTAAAACAGAGGTTGAAATCCGCCGTTATGAAGGGGCTTTGAAGCGTAAGGAAATGCGCACACGAGGGTATTTAAAAAGCGGGAAACACGAGGGTGTGTGAAGCGAAAAAAGCGTAAGCGGTGTTTTACCCCTAAATTTTACCTCTAAAAAGGGGGGTGTAGTTGGTTTGAGCGATTGGTTTAAGCGTTATAAATTGTGTGGGTGGATCAAAACAACTCGCTATGACTGCCTAACCTTAACAAAATCAGTTCATCATCTTTCACTAAATACACAAGCAAAACATCA
>NZ_JADZNC010000019.1:0-22436 GCF_015904775.1 Helicobacter pylori | reverse complement strand
AAAAAGTGTTTGAAAGATCTCCCTAAAGACTTACAAAGCGATATTTTAGCTAAAGAGAGTCTGAAAGCTTATAAAGATTGCGTATCTCAAGCCAAAACTGAAGCTGAGAAAAAAGAATGCGAGAAATTACTCACCCCTGAAGCGAAAAAAAAGTTAGAAGAAGCTAAAAAAAGCGTTAAGGCTTATAAAGATTGCGTATCTCAAGCCAAAACTGAAGATGAGAAAAAAGAGTGTGAGAAATTACTCACGCCTGAAGCGAGGAAACTTTTAGAGAATCAAGCGCTAGATTGTTTGAAAAACGCTAAAACCGAAGCTGAGAAAAAAAGGTGTGTCAAAGATCTCCCTAAAGACTTACAGAAAAAGGTTTTAGCCAAAGAGAGCGTTAGGGTTTATTTGGATTGCGTATCAAGAGCCAAAAACGAAGCTGAAAGAAAAGAATGCGAGAAATTACTCACGCCTGAAGCGAGAAAGCTATTAGAAGAAGCTAAAAAAAGCGTTAAAGCTTATAAAGACTGCGTATCAAGAGCCAGGAATGAAAAAGAGAAACAAGAATGCGAGAAATTACTCACGCCCGAAGCGAGGAAATTTTTAGCGAAAGAACTCCAACAAAAAGATAAAGCGATCAAAGATTGCTTGAAAAACGCCGATCCTAACGACAGAGCGGCTATCATGAAGTGTTTGGATGGTTTGAGCGATGAAGAGAAGCTCAAATACCTGCAAGAAGCTAGAGAAAAGGCTGTTGCGGATTGTTTGGCTATGGCTAAAACCGATGAAGAAAAAAGGAAATGCCAAAACCTTTATAGCGGTTTGATCCAAGAAATCCAAAACAAAAGGGCACAGAACAAACAAACTCAATTGAGTAAAACAGAAAGGTTGCATCAAGCAAGCGAGTGCTTGGATAACTTAGATGACCCTACTGATCAAGAAGCCATAGAGCAATGTTTAGAGGGATTGAGCGATAGCGAAAGGGCGCTAATTCTAGGAATCAAACGACAAGCTGATGAAGTGGATCGGATTTATAGCGATCTAAGAAGCCGCAAAACCTTTGATAACATGGCGGCTAAAGGTTATCCATTGTTGCCAATGGATTTCAAAAATGGTGGCGATATTGCCACTATTAACGCCACTAATGTTGATGCGGACAAAATAGCTAGCGATAATCCTATTTATGCTTCCATAGAGCCTGATATTACTAAGCAATACGAAACAGAGAAAACCATTAAGGATAAGAGTTTAGAAGCTAAATTAGCTAAGGCTTTAGGTGGCGATAAAAAAGATGACGATAAAGAAAAAAGTAAAAAACCCACAGCAGAAACTAAAGCAGAAAGCAATAAGATAGACAAAGATGTCGCAGAAACTGCCAAAAATATCAGCGAAATCGCTCTTAAGAACAAAAAAGAAAAGAGTGGGGATTTTGTAGATGAAAATGGTAATCCCATTGACGATAAAAAGAAAGAAGAAAAACAAGATGAAACAAGCCCTGTCAAACAGGCCTTTATAGGCAAGAGTGATCCCACATTTGTTTTAGCGCAATACACCCCCATTGAAATCACTCTGACTTCTAAAGTAGATGCCACTCTCACGGGTATAGTGAGTGGGGTTGTAGCCAAAGATGTATGGAACATGAACGGCACTATGATCTTATTAGACAAAGGCACTAAGGTGTATGGGAATTATCAAAGCGTGAAAGGTGGCACGCCTATTATGACTCGTTTAATGATAGTCTTTACTAAAGCCATTACGCCTGATGGGGTGATTATACCTCTAGCAAACGCTCAAGCAGCAGGCATGCTGGGTGAAGCAGGGGTAGATGGCTATGTGAATAATCACTTCATGAAGCGCATAGGCTTTGCTGTGATAGCAAGCGTGGTTAATAGCTTCTTGCAAACCGCGCCTATCATAGCCCTAGATAAACTCATAGGCCTTGGCAAAGGCAGAAGTGAAAGGACACCTGAATTTAATTACGCTTTGGGTCAAGCTATCAATGGCAGTATGCAAAGTTCAGCTCAGATGTCTAATCAAATTCTAGGACAACTGATGAATATCCCTCCAAGTTTTTACAAAAATGAGGGCGATAGTATTAAGATTCTCACAATGGACGATATTGATTTTAGTGGCGTGTATGATGTTAAAATTACCAACAAATCTGTGGTAGATGAAATTATCAAACAAAGCACCAAAACTTTGTCTAGAGAACATGAAGAAATCACCACAAGCCCCAAAGGTGGCAATTAATTCAAGAGAAAGGATAAAATATATTCATGTTATTAAACTCGGTTCTTTACAAAATAAAAGACAAAACCAACAATAGGCTCTTCTAGAGGATATAGTGGCGGAAAAAACCAAGCAAAAACAATGAAAGGAAACAGCAATGGAACTCGGTTTTAATGAAGCAGAAAGACAAAAGATCTTAGACAGCAACAGCTCTCTTATGGGAAATGCAAATGAAGTAAGGGATAAGTTTATTCAAAATTACGCCTCTTCTTTAAAAGATAGCAACGATCCGCAAGATTTTTTGAGAAGAGTTCAAGAGTTAAGAATCAATATGCAAAAGAACTTTATTAGTTTTGATACTTATTACAACTATTTGAACAACCTTGTGTTAGCGAGTTACAATCGTTGCAAACAAGAAAAGACTTTTGCAGAAAGCACGATCAAAAATGAACTAACGCTTGGAGAGTTTGTTGCAGAAATTTCTGACAACTTCAATAATTTTACGTGTGATGAAGTGGCAAGAATTTCAGACCTAGTGGCTTCTTATCTGCCAAGAGAGTATTTACCGCCATTCATAGATGGCAATATGATGGGCGTGGCGTTTCAGATCCTAGGGATAGATGATTTTGGAAGGAAGCTCAATGAGATTGTCCAAGATATAGGGACTAAATATATCATTTTGAGCAAAAATAAGACTTATCTCACTTCTTTAGAAAGAGCTAAATTGATAACCCAATTAAAATTAAATTTGGAATAAGAACATGACTGAAGACAGATTGAGTGCAGAAGATAAAAAATTTCTAGAAGTAGAAAGAGCTTTAAAAGAAGCGGCATTAAATCCTCTAAGGCATGCTACTGAAGAACTTTTTGGTGATTTTTTAAAAATGGAAAATATCACTGAGATTTGTTACAATGGGGACAAGGTTGTATGGGTTTTAAAAAATAATGGCGAATGGCAACCATTTGATGTGAGAGACAAGAAAGCTTTTAGCCTGTCTCGTTTAATGCATTTTGCTCGGTGTTGTGCAAGTTTTAAGAAAAAAACAATAGACAACTATGAAAATCCTATTTTGAGCAGCAATTTAGCGAATGGTGAAAGGGTGCAGATTGTCCTTTCCCCTGTTACAGTTAATGATGAAACCATTTCCATATCCATAAGGATACCTAGCAAAACAACCTATCCTCATAGCTTCTTTGAAGAGCAGGGTTTTTATAATCTACTAGATAACAAAGAACAAGCGATCAGTGCGATTAAAGATGGTATTGCTATTGGTAAGAATGTGATTGTTTGTGGTGGCACAGGAAGCGGTAAAACGACTTATATCAAAAGCATCATGGAGTTTATCCCCAAAGAAGAAAGGATCATATCCATTGAAGACACCGAAGAGATTGTATTCAAACACCACAAGAACTACACGCAGCTCTTTTTTGGTGGGAATATCACCTCTGCTGATTGCTTAAAGTCATGTTTGAGAATGCGGCCTGATAGAATCATTTTAGGGGAACTCAGAAGCAGTGAGGCATACGATTTTTATAATGTGCTTTGTAGCGGTCATAAAGGCACGCTAACCACTCTGCATGCAGGGAGCAGCGAAGAAGCGTTTATTCGTTTAGCCAACATGAGTTCATCTAATAGTGCAGCAAGGAATATCAAGTTTGAAAGTCTCATTGAAGGCTTTAAAGATTTGATTGATATAATCGTTCATATCAACCACCACAAACAGTGTGATGAGTTTTATATCAAACATAGGTAGTAGGAACAATGGAAGACTTTTTGTATAACGCCTTATACTTCATAGAGGATTATAAGTTGGTTGTTATTTTTAGTTTCATAGGGTTAATAGCGTTATTTTTCCTCTACAAATTCATAAAAACTCAAAAAAAGGCTCTTAAAGATAAAGCTAACCAGCCTCAAAAGAAAAAAAGCTTTAAAGAGATCATTATAGATGGGCTGAAAGAAAGGGTTAAAACCTTTGGCTTTTGGTTGCAAGCTATACTCTTACTATCCTATTCTTTTATCACATCAGGGTTATTTTTCTTGATTCTCTTAGGTAATTTTTATGATGACAATCGATTGCCTGAGAGCGATGATGATCTTTTTGATATATGGATCTATGCGATACAAGATTTTCCTAATTACTATTTTAAAGCGCTCACTTTTAGCTCACTCAAGATTTATGGGTTCAATATATCCTTAGTCGTATATAGTTCTATTTTATGCTCTTATATCTTCATTACCTTTTTTGTGTGGTTCTTAAAATACTTAACTCGGACTAGAGATATAGGAGCGAATAAAAAAGTTGATGATCTCTTTGGTAGCGCGAGTTGGGAAACTGAAGAGAAAATGATCAAAGCCAAGCTCATCACGCCCAACAATAAAAAACGTGCCTTTGACAAACGAGAGGTGATTGTAGGCAGGCGTGGCTTGGGGGATTTCATCGCTTACGCAGGGCAGGCGTTCATTGGCTTGATTGCTCCCACTAGAAGCGGTAAAGGTGTGGGTTTCATCATGCCCAATATGATCAATTATCCTCAAAATATCGTTGTGTTTGATCCTAAGGCTGACACTATGGAAACTTGCGGGAAAATCAGAGAAAAACGCTTCAACCAAAAAGTGTTCATCTATGAACCTTTCTCCTTAAAAACACACCGATTCAATCCTTTCGCTTATGTGGATTTTGGTAATGATGTGGTTTTGACTGAAGACATACTCTCTCAAATTGACACACGCTTAAAAGGGCATGGCATGGTGGCTAGTGGAGGGGATTTTTCCACTCAAATCTTTGGATTGGCTAAGTTGGTGTTCCCTGAAAGACCTAATGAAAAAGATCCTTTCTTTAGCAATCAGGCGCGAAACCTTTTTGTCATCAATTGCAATATTTACAGGGATCTCATGTGGACTAAAAAGGGATTAGAGTTTGTCAAAAGAAAAAAAATCATCATGCCTGAAACCCCTACGATGTTTTTCATAGGTTCTATGGCAAGCGGGATCAACCTGATTGATGAAGACACAAACATGGAAAAAGTCGTGTCTTTAATGGAATTTTTTGGAGGTGAAGAAGATAAGAGTGGCGACAATCTAAGAGCGCTTAGTCCTGCCACTAGAAACATGTGGAATAGCTTCAAGACAATGGGCGGCGCTAGAGAAACTTATAGCTCGGTTCAAGGGGTATATACTTCAGCCTTTGCACCTTACAATAACGCCATGATTAGAAATTTCACGAGCGCTAATGATTTTGATTTCAGGCGTTTAAGGATCGATGCAGTGAGTATTGGTGTGATCGCTAATCCTAAAGAAAGCACTATTGTTGGACCGATATTAGAGCTGTTTTTCAACGTGATGATTTATAGCAATTTGATTCTGCCAATCCATGATCCACAATGCAAAAGAAGTTGCTTGATGCTCATGGATGAATTCACTTTGTGTGGCTATTTAGAGACCTTTGTTAAAGCGGTAGGGATTATGGCAGAATACAACATGCGCCCCGCTTTTGTGTTTCAAAGTAAGGCGCAACTAGAGAATGACCCCCCACTTGGTTATGGTAGGAATGGCGCTAAGACTATTTTAGACAACCTTTCTTTGAATATGTATTATGGAATCAACAACGATAACTACTATGAACACTTTGAAAAACTTTCTAAGGTGTTAGGGAAATACACAAGACAAGACGTGAGCCGAAGCATTGATGATAATACAGGTAAGACCAACACTTCTATCAGCAACAAGGAGCGGTTTTTGATGACCCCTGATGAATTGATGACTATGGGCGATGAGCTTATTATTTTAGAAAATACGCTCAAACCTATCAAATGCCACAAGGCGCTTTACTACGATGATCCATTTTTCACCGATGAACTCATTAAGGTGAGTCCGAGTTTGAGCAAGAAATACAAATTGGGGAAAGTGCCTAATCAGACGACTTTTTACGATGATTTGCAAGCCGCTAAAACCAAAGGCGAATTGAGTTATGACAAGTCTTTAGTGCCTGTGGGTTCAAGCGAACTGTGATTTTAATTTCTAATCATTGATTTCGTTCTGGAAATCCTTCAAAATCAGATCAAACGCTTCTTTGCTAAAAAAATAATCTTTGTCTTGCATGAATCGTTTGAGTTTTCCTATATCTTTAGTGAAATTTTCACTCATCAAAAGCTTGTGTGTTCTTTGATTTGCTAGCCATCGCTTTTATTGGATTGCTGCATGCGCTAGATTAAAATTCATCAATCCATTTTTACAGCACCTATGCCCAGAGAAAATGGCATGAATTGGAAGAATTCTTACGCTATATGTCTTTATAAGGAAAGCAAAAGCCTATTCCAAAAAATAAAAAGACAAAATATCTTAACAAAAAGAAGCAAAATATATTTTAGAAAAATTAAAAAATAATGATGTAAATGATATTATTATAAATCAATAAGATAGGAGAAATGTATCATCAAGATTGCTTGTAAAAATTACAAAGATTCAAAAATAGTTAGTATGCTCTACTCGTTGTAACGCACTTGCGAATAAATGCAACGAAACTTCTTCACATAAGCACCATTAGGGTTGTGTTTCATTCCCCCATTGTAAGCGCCTATTGCCATTTCTACTAATTGATACACGCTTTTGTTGGGGTGTTTTTGGTGGTAATAATCAAAATTTTCTTTTAAAATTTGTTTGGCTAATTGGATCGCAAAATCCACATCGTTTAACAATTTGGTTTTGAGGAGCGTTTTAGAGTAGGTAGGATAGAATTTTTTAGCGGTGTTTAAAGTGATATGAAACATGGAATAAGAAGTGTCTTTTGTGGAAATTTCGCGCTTGTTGTTCAACCCTAGAGAGCTTTCTAATAAAGCGATAGAAATAAGCGTTCTGCACACCACTTCATTGTTGCAACCTTTTTGATGGATATGGATAAGATTTTCATACTGCTTGAAACTAATGGTTACCTTTTGGCATGGATAGGCTAAAGAAGTAAGGAATAAAGTCAGACCAATCCATTTCTCAAACAAAACTTTAACTTACTTTGAATCTTTTAGTAACGCTTTTTGCAACTTCTGCTTGTCGTATTTGAGCTTGTCTTTTAGTGGTGAAAGCAGATTTTGAACACTCTCATAACCACACAGCATTCCCTCTTTATAGGGGTCGTTTTTGATTTTTGCATAGAGGCTAATGCCATTAGCGTAACACAAGCCGTTAGACTTGATGTAGTAGCTTTTGATTTCTTCTTCTAAGTTCCTCAAGTCATTAGGGTTGAGAGGCGTTTTTTTGCTGTAAGAATTTTCACTGATCAAAGTCCCCTCATAGCTTCTTTTGATCGTGGTCTCCTTATCCACTAATAATCCATTATAGTTTTCTTTTTCTTTGATAACTCTCATTGTTTCATCAGAATTACTTGTTTTAGGAGGAATAGGCACTTCCACTACTCTAGGTTTCTTAGTGTTTTTCTTTTTCAACTCTGCTTTTAGAGCTTTTAGTTTCTTTTGATTTTCGAAGTCTTTGAGTTTGTATTTAGCCAATTCAGCCTCTTGTTTTTCTTTTTCTGCTAAGAGTTTCTTTTCCCTCTCTTCCTCATTGGCTATGAGTTGGGAGTTAGCGATTAGCTCTTCTATGAGCTTCTCTTTGCTGTTTTCAGGAGCGGTTTGGGTGGCATAAGGTGATGGTTGGGCCTCATTGGCGTTATTTGTCTCTTTGAGTCTATACAAGCTATAAGGAGCAACGATATTGGGTTTTTGAATAACGCTATCGTTACTAGGCATAGCTACCATCTCATCTCTTAGGGGCGAACACACTTCATCATTAGGTCTGCAGATCACATCGTTGGCGTAGTTGAAATACGCGCGTTTTTGTTGTTCAAAAAGCTTATTCTCATCAATTGACGCTCCCTTATCAAGCGTGTGGGCATTAGGATCGCTTCTTTTTGGCACTCTTAAAAAAGTCGCTTGGGCATAAGGCATGTTCTCATTGATTTTTAACACAAACTTAGCGTTTCGTTTGTTGAGCGCTTTTAGAATGTTGTAATACCCATTGACTTGTTCTAACGAACCTGTGATGATGATGAGATCCGCATAAGTCCCCATCGCTCTTGTTTTGATAATGGGGTTTTCTATGGATAAATAGTTGTTGTAATCCAATAGATCCATAGCGTAGAGATAGGTTTTGTCTTTCAAAGCGCTATTACCAAACCAATCCCCAAAGCTTTTGTCATTCACGTTCAAGGTGTCGTATATATCAAAAAGCGCTTGAGTTTTTGTGTCATCAACAGAGACATATTGAGGTTTCTTATTATCAGGGATCTGTTGGCGCTGTTTAGCTTCTTTTTTGAGGCGTTTAGCCTCTTTCTTGGTCTCTTTAGTTTCTTTAGTGGCCTTAATGACCTTATCGGCTTCACTTATTTCTTTAGCATGAAGAGTGTTAGAGGTTAGTAAGCCTATGAGCGATACAGCGGTTGCTAGTTTTCTAAACATTGGTTTCCTTTTTTTTTCAGATTGATATAGAGACAAAATTCCATTGCATTTAAGATAAGTGATATAGCTGTAAAAAACTCATTGTTTTTGAAATTCTTTTTTCTTTTCATCAATCCATTGCATTTGGGATATTTAGGATCTTGTGAATCCACGCTAGCGGTCCATTTGCACTTAAGATAATTTTTACATCCTAAAAAAAAAGAATTTTCTTTAATATTAGCTTTTACACCAGCCAAAATGAAACGCTCAAGGCGTTTGATTTTTTGCTTTTCAATCTTATTAAGCAATTCTTTTTTTTCTTTTTCTAAATCTTTTTTTCGTTCGTTTTGTTTTGCAAGATCGATAAAGTAAAACTTCCTATTGCAATTCTTACAAGCGTAAGCTCCTCCCCTACCACTTTCTACTTTTTCCATTATGGGCGTGTTTTCACAATGCAAGCAGACCATTTTCATTGAGCCATTTATTTCTCGTAAAACGCCCTTACAGTCGCCTTTATTTACATAATTAGAGCAACCACAAAATGAGACACCATTCAATTCTCTTTGTATCATTTTAGGTGTGTTACAAACAAGACAAATCAAATATTCTCTGACTCTCTTAATATTAAACTTAGAAAAATTATTACTCACATTGTAACTCGTAGCTAGACTCATACTGCAAATAACTACTCTTAAATCTAAAAAAAGAATTTATAGGTTGCTTGTGTAAGTCATGCAGTGAGTAACAAACCACCAAAACACCTAAATTTGTGAGATTTTCCCTTATTCTTTCTTCAGTCAAAATCGTTGTTTTACCTCAATCTTTAGTCTCTTTAGCTTCAGTTGGTTCGTTGGTAACGCTTGTTACTCGAGATTTTTGGGTTTCGTTATTGACAGTTGTTGCCGCTTTAGGTTGTTTTTTGGACAATTTTTCAACTAATTTCACTAAGTTGATATTAGAAAAAGACAAAAAGATTCCTATTGCGACAAAGATTATCCCAACAATCCCCATAGCACCGCTCAAGACACAACATAAAACCCCTGCTCCAATGAGACCTAATGAATCATAACGCTTATCAGTCAAATTGTTTTTGAAAAAATTTACAAAAGCGTTTGGTTTCTTTGTTTCATGGGTTGTTTCAGTTGTATTGATTGTGTCAGCCATAGTGTTACCTCCATAAGGTATATTCTCAATTTGTTACTATGAAACAAATTCATGTTATTATAGCAAAAAATATGAAACCATCTCCCTATTGCTTGTTGCCATTATGCTGTTGTTTGTAGTCTAAAAAAGAGATGATTTGATAGAATGAAGCGTTTAAGTTAGATCAATTAAGCTTGCTCTTTTGTTTGACATTTTTAAGTTTAGCTTTGAGTTTAGCTCTTTTGGTCTTGTTCTTTACTTGCAATTCTTCAACTGCTATCCATTCAAATTGCTTTGAAAGTTCGCTTGTGATCTGGCTAGAAAAACAGGCTAAAGAATGGCTCAAATTGTAAAAGGATCTGACATGTTTAAAGATTTTTATCGCACCACCCTCTCTTTTTTAAAGCCTTTCTTGCTTTTACTAGTTTTATTGTTGCCGTTTTCACTTTGTATAGCTGATGAATATATTAGCATAAGTGATGATTGGGATGAAAGGGCGCGAAATCAGTGGGATGAAATTGCGCGAAATCATAAGACATATTATTTTGAAAATGGTTTAGACCATTTTAATCAAGGCCAATACAAACAAGCCTTTAAAGATTTTAAATTGGCGCAAGAATACAGCATTGGGCTTGGCAGCGTTTATTTAGCCAAAATGTATTTGGAGGGAAAGGGCGTGAAAGTGGATTACAAAAAAGCGCAATTCTATGCACAAAACGCTATCAAAGGGTATGGGAGCGGGTTGTTAGGGGGCGCTCTTATTTTAGGACGCATGCAAGCAGAAGGCTTAGGGATGAAAAAGGATTTGAAACAAGTGCTTAAGACTTACAGGCATGTGGTTCGCATATTTTCTAATAAAAGCACAAATTATTTTGCTAACAATTTTAGATTACCAAACCTTGCGTTCACTAGTATGCTTATTGGATCGCGATTCATTGATCTTTCAGGTTTGAGCGCGAATCCTATAAAATTTGGAAATAAATTTGGAATACTTGTTAAGAAATCCACTCAAATCAAAGATAAGACACTTCTTTGGGAAGATATTGCTGAAATTTCAAGCAATATTATTTTACTCAAACAACAAATGGGGGAGATCCTTTATAGGATTGGGATCGCTTATAAAGAAGGGCTTGGCACTAGAAAGAAAAAGAACAGGGCTAAAAAATTCTTGCAAAAATCCGCAGAATTTGGCTATGAAAAAGCCATGGAAGCTCTGTAGTTTTAGAAAATACACCTACCTAATCTTTACTATCACTTGGCTAAAATCGAGTTCTTTGCTTTAATCTTAAAAAATACCTTTGAGCATTTTTTAAATCTTATCATCGACACTCTATTAAAGTGGGATTATTAACCCACTCATTCAATTCTAGCATGAATAAGTGGTGATAAATTCAAAGGGATGGGGTTTGCTCTCCCATGGGAACACTTCAGCGTTGAATTTAAGAGACTGATAGGCTTGAATAAATTCTTCGCTAAAGACCTGACCTTCTTTTAAATACTGCTTATCGGCTAGCATTTCTTCTAACGATCGCCTTAAAGTGTGGGGCATTTGTTTGATACCTTTTTCCCTAATTTCATCTAAAGTCAATTTGAAAAGGTTGATATCCATCGCCTCGCCGGGATCAATCTTATTTTTAACGCCATCCATGCCTGCCATTAAAATCGCTGCAAAAGCCAAGTAGGGGTTTGATGAGCTGTCAGGAAACCTGAATTCAAACCTCGCGCTGTTTTTAGAAATCCCATAAGGGATACGCACGCTCGCACTCCTGTTATTAGCCGAATAAGTTAAAATAGATGGGGCTTCATATCCCGGAATCAGGCGTTTGTAAGAGTTAGTGGAAGCGTTAGTGAAAGCGGCTAACCCTCTAGCGTGGCGCAACACGCCCCCTAAAAAATGCAACGCAAACTCGCTCAAGCCCTTGTAAGTTTCGCCGCTAAAAAGGTTTTCGTTGTTTTTCCAAACGCTCACATGGGTGTGCATCCCGCTCCCGTTATCCCCATATAGGGGTTTTGGCATGAAAGTGGCGGTTTTCCCGTTTAAATGAGCGACCATCTTAACCACATATTTGAGTTTTTGGATATTGTCAGCGGCTTCCACTAAATCCCCAAATTTCACGCCCACCTCGCCTTGCGCTTGCGCGACTTCATGATGGACGACAAAAGTTTCTAGCCCCACTTGGTTTAAGACTTTCACGATTTCTGTGCGAATATCCATCATCGTATCCGTTGGCGGCACAGGCATATAGCCCCCTTGCTTGCCCGGTCTATGCCCAAAATTCACGCCATTTTCAAAGCTCTTATCCCTATTCCATTCGCCCTCTTCGCTATCCACTTCATAATATTGGGAATTGGAAGCGTCTTTAATCTTAATAGAATCAAAGATGAAAAATTCGTTCTCTGCACCAAAATAAGCCACATCGCCCAAACCTGAATCTTTTAAATGCTGTAAGGCTTTTTTAGCGATACTTCTAGGGCATTTCTCATAAGGCTGGTTTTTATACACATCATACACATCGCAAAACACGACCACACTCACATCCGCGCTAAAAGGGTCAATGAAATAACGCACCAAATCAGGGATTAAAATCATATCGGAGTGTTCAATGCCTTGCCAGCCCTTAAAACAACTCGCATCAAAGGGAATCCCCTCTTTAAAAATGCCATGCGTTAGAGCCCCAAAAGAATAAGCAATGTGATTCCAAGTGCCTTTAATATCGCTGAATCTAAAATCCACAAATTCCACTTCATTTTCTTTGCAAAATTCAAAAAACTCTTTGATCTTGCTTTCACTATTTTGAGTTCTTACTATCATTAACCACCTTTAATTGTTATGAATTGAGTTTGATTGATAGGGGTGATTATAGCATTTATGGGGTAAAAAAGCAAAATCTGTATCAAGTTTGATTAAGATGCATGCGGTAAAATCCGCTAAATCAAGGAGTGTTATTCATGAAAGCAAGAGAAGCCACACTATTAGAATTTTTTGAACAAAATCAAACGAATCAATTTGTCATTCCCATCTATCAGAGGTTGTATAGTTGGAAAAAGGAACAATGCGAACAATTATGGGATGATATTATAAAAATTGGCGGAAATGATAAGATGAACGGGCATTTTATCGGTTCTATTTTGTATGTGCGAGTTGATGATACGCACTCTAGCCCATTACTCATCATTGATGGCCAACAAAGGCTCACTACTATCACGCTTTTATTCATCGCTTTAAGGAATCACTCAAGCGATGAAGCTAAGCGTAAAAAAATGGAGAGTTATCTTATCAACAGCGATAAGGACGGCGATAAGAAATTCAGACTCATCTTATCAGAGTCTGATAGAGACACCTTGCTGTCTTTGATTGATAAAGACAGAAGAAAACCGAGCGAGCCTTCGTTAAAAATAGTGGAAAATTTTAAATTGTTTGAAAAATGGATCCGTAAAAACACCGACAAACTAGAAACCATTTTTAAAGGATTAGAAAAACTCATGATATGTTGGATTGCTTTAAAGAAAGAAAAAGATGATCCTCAACTTATTTTTGAGAGCATGAACTCAAAAGGTATCGAACTTACGCAAACGGATTTGATCAGAAATTATATCGTAATGGAAACGGAGGTTGAAAAACAGGAAGACTTTTATAATCAATATTGGAGGGCTATGGAGGAGGATTTTAAACAAAATGAAACATTGTTTAATCGGTTTGTCCGGCATTACCTCACGATCAAAACAAGAGAAATCCCTAATATCAATAAAGTTTATGAAGCTTTCAAGGATTACCGGCAAAAAAAGGGGATAGAAATAGAGGATTTATTAAAAGATTTACAAAAATACTGCGGGTATTTTTGCCAGATCGTATTCAAAAAAGAAAAAAAAGAAGACGAAAAAAAAAGAAGACGAAAAAAAATTAAACAAGGCTTTAAGTTTTTTGGTGGATTTAGAGATGGATGTGATCTATCCGCTACTTTTAGAGCTTTATAGCGATTATAGCGATGGTGTTTTATCCAAGCAGGATTTTATCCCTATTATCGCTTTAACAGAGAGCTATATTTGCAGAAGGGCGGTGTGCGGTATTCCTTCCAACGGACTCAATAAATTCTTTCCCTCTTTTACAAAAAAGATTGATAAAAAGCAATACCTTAAAAGCGTGGAGGAGCATTTTGGGTCGCTAACAGGGAATCAAAAATTTCCAAACGATTTTGAATTTAAAGATTCTTTTATTACGAAAGAACTTTATGGTCGAAATAAAACAAAGAAAAAGAAAACTAAATACTTTCTTGAAAGGCTAGAAAATTTTGACACAAAAGAGCCGGTCGATACTAAGGAATGCACTATAGAGCACATCATGCCTCAAACACTCGAGGAAGAATGGAAAAGGGATTTGGGTGAAAATTTTCAAGCAATACACGATAAATACCTCCACACAATAGGCAATCTCACTCTAACCGGTTATAACAAGGAGTATAGTAACAATTCTTTCCAAGAAAAAAGAGATATGGAGAAGGGCTTCAAACAAAGCCCGTTGAAACTCAATCAAAGTTTAAAAGATTTGGAATCTTTTGGCGAAAAAGAGATTGAAAAAAGAGCTAATGATTTGGCGGATTGGGCTTTAAAGATTTGGACTTATCCCAATCTAGATGCAGAAACATTAGAGAAATATAAACCCAAAAAAGAAAAAAAGGTTTATGATTTAAGCTCTTATAAGTTTAGCTCTCATTCAAGGGAATTATTTGATATTTTAAGCAAAGAGATTAAAGCTCTTGATGAAAGGATAACCGAAAAATTTAATCAAGAGTATATCTCTTATATGTTTGACAAAAATTTTGTGGATATTGTTGTGCAAACAAAAGACTTAAAATTGTATTTAAATATGCCATTTAATGAACTGCAAGACGAAAAAAATTTGGCAAGGGATATGACTAATAAAGGTCATTTGGGGAATGGAGACATAGAAGTCAAGCTAGAAACAAAAGAGAGTATCCCTTATTGTTTGGGGTTGATCAAACAGGCTTTAGAAAAACAGATGGGTGGTAGGAACAGGCAATAAAAACCCAACTTATTAAAATAAAGAGTATAATTACAAATTACTTACAACTTAAAGGGGATATAATGAAAGTTCTATTATTAGAAGATGTGAAAAATTTAGGCAAAGCGGGTGAAGTGTGTGAGGTTAAAGATGGCTATGGGAATAACTTTTTAATCGCTAACCAAAAAGCCAAACTCGCCACTAACGAAGTGATCAATAAATACAAAGCCGAAGTTAAAAAGAAAGCGGAAAAAGAAGCCCTAGAAAAGGCACAAAAATTGCAAATGGTAGAAACCTTACAAACCATCACGCTGACTATCCATAAAAAAGTCGGCGCAAACGGCTCTTTATTTGGAGCGATCACTAAGGAAGAAATCACGGAGCGTTTGAAAGAACAGCATGCGAGTTTAGATTTAGATAAAAAAGACATTGAACTCAAACACCCGATTAAAAGCACAGGGATTTATGAGATTGAAGTCAAGCTTGGATCGGGGATTGTGGGCGCGTTTAAAATTGATGTGGTGGCTGAGTAGAAAATGTTTGAAGCGACAACGATCCTAGGCTATAGAGGGGAGATGGGGGGCAAGAAGTTCGCCCTCATTGGAGGCGATGGGCAGGTAACTTTGGGGAATTGCGTGGTCAAAGCCAATGCGACAAAAATCAGAAGCTTGTATCACAACCATGTTTTAAGCGGGTTTGCCGGAAGCACCGCGGACGCTTTTAGTTTGTTTGATATGTTTGAACGCATTTTAGAGAGCAAAAAAGGGGATTTGTTTAAAAGCGTGGTGGATTTCAGCAAAGAATGGCGCAAAGACAAGTATTTACGCCGACTGGAAGCGATGATGATCGTTTTAAATTTGGATCACATTTTCATTTTGAGCGGCACGGGCGATGTTTTAGAGGCTGAAGACAATAAGATCGCTGCTATTGGGAGTGGGGGGAATTACGCTTTGAGTGCGGCTAGGGCTTTAGATCATTTCGCTCATTTAGAGCCGAGAAAACTTGTAGAAGAGTCCTTAAAAATCGCAGGGGATCTTTGCATTTACACCAACACGAATATTAAAATTTTGGAGCTTTAATGTCTAAATTGAATATGACCCCAAGAGAAATTGTCGCTTATTTAGATGAATATATTATTGGGCAAAAGGAAGCTAAAAAGTCTATCGCTATCGCTTTTAGGAATCGTTACAGGCGTTTGCAACTGGAAAAATCCTTACAAGAAGAAATCACGCCTAAAAACATTTTAATGATTGGTTCTACTGGCGTGGGTAAAACTGAAATCGCAAGAAGAATAGCAAAAATCATGGAACTCCCCTTTGTGAAAGTGGAAGCGAGCAAATACACAGAAGTGGGTTTTGTGGGGCGCGATGTGGAGTCTATGGTAAGGGATTTGGTCAATAACAGCGTGCTTTTAGTGGAAAATGAGCATAAAGAAAGATTAAAAGACAAGATTGAAGAAGCGGTTATAGAAAAAATCGCTAAAAAACTCTTACCCCCCTTGCCTAGTGGCGTGAGCGAAGAAAAAAAACAAGAATACGCTAACAGCCTTTTAAAAATGCAACAAAGGATCGCGCAAGGCGAGTTGGATAGTAGAGAAATTGAAATTGAAGTGCGTAAAAAAATCATAGAGATTGATTCTAATGTGCCGCCTGAAATTTTAAGGGTTCAAGAAAATGTGATCAAGTTTTTCCATAAAGAACAGGATAAAGTCAAAAAAACTTTAAGCGTTAAAGAGGCTAAAGAAGCCCTAAAAGCAGAAATTAGCGACACGCTTTTAGATGGCGAAGCCATTAAAATGGAGGGTTTGAAGCGCGCGGAAAGTTCAGGGGTGATTTTTATTGATGAAATTGATAAGATCGCTGTAAGCTCTAAAGAAGGAAGCCGTCAAGATCCCAGTAAAGAGGGGGTTCAAAGGGATTTGTTGCCGATTGTAGAGGGGAGTGTGGTGAATACGAAGTATGGTTCTATTAAAACAGAGCATATTTTATTCATTGCAGCAGGGGCGTTTCATCTTTCTAAACCAAGCGATTTGATCCCTGAATTACAGGGCCGTTTCCCTTTAAGAGTGGAGTTAGAAAATTTAACCGAAGAAATCATGTATATGATTCTAACCCAAACTAAAACCTCTATCATCAAGCAATACCAAGCCCTTTTAAAAGTGGAGGGCGTAGAAATTGCGTTTGAAGACGATGCGATCAAAGAGTTAGCCAAACTTTCTTATAACGCCAATCAAAAAAGCGAAGATATAGGCGCTAGAAGGTTGCACACCACTATTGAAAAAGTGCTAGAAGACATTAGTTTTGAAGCGGAGGATTATTCTGGGCAACGTATCATTATCACTAAAGAATTGGTTCAATCCAAGCTAGGGGATTTAGTGGCTGATGAAAATTTAGTGAAGTATATTTTATAATGAAAACTAAGGCGGGCTTTGTAGCTCTTATAGGCAAACCAAACGCTGGAAAAAGCACTCTTTTAAACACTTTATTAAACGCTCATTTAGCTCTTGTTTCGCATAAGGCTAATGCGACCAGAAAATTGATGAAATGCATCGTGCCTTTTAAAGATAAAGAAGGGTATGAGAGCCAGATCATTTTTTTAGACACACCAGGGCTCCATCATCAAGAAAAATTGCTCAACCAGTGCATGCTCTCACAGGCTTTAAAAGCGATGGGCGATGCTGAATTGTGCGTTTTTTTAGCTTCTGTGCATGATGATTTGAAAGGGTATGAAGAGTTTTTGAGTTTGTGCCAAAAACCCCATATCTTGGCTTTGAGTAAGATTGACACAGCCACGCACAAGCAGGTTTTACAAAAATTACAAGAGTATCAAAAATATTCATCGCAATTTTTAGATCTAATACCTTTGAGTGCGAAAAAATCTCAAAATTTAAACGCGCTTTTAGAATGCATCAGCAAGCATTTAAACCCTAGTGCATGGCTTTTTGAAAAGGATTTAATGAGCGATGAAAAAATGTGCGATATTTATAAGGAAATCATTAGGGAGAGTTTGTTTGATTTTTTGAGCGATGAAATCCCTTATGAAAGCGATGTGATGATTGATAAATTTATAGAAGAAGAACGCATGGACAAGGTGTATGCGCGCATTATCGTAGAAAAAGAAAGCCAAAAAAAAATCGTGATAGGCAAAAACGGGGTGAATATCAAACGCATCGGGACTAACGCGCGATTAAAAATGCAAGAAGTGGGCGAAAAAAAGGTTTTTTTAAACTTGCAAGTGATCGCTCAAAAATCATGGAGTAAGGAAGAAAAGAGCTTGCAAAAACTGGGCTATATCTATCAAAGGAATAGGGATTGAAAAAAATATTACCGGCTCTATTAATGGGGTTTGTGGGATTGAACGCTGATGAGCGTTTGTTAGAAATCATGCGCCTTTATCAAAAACAAGGCTTAGAAGTGGTGGGTCAAAAGCTGGATTCTTATTTAGCGGATAAGTCTTTTTGGGCAGAAGAGCTTCAAAACAAGGACACGGATTTTGGCTATTATCAAAACAAGCAGTTTTTGTTTGTGGCGGATAAATCCAAGCCCAGTTTGGAGTTTTATGAAATAGACAACAACATGCTTAAAAAAATCAACAGCTCTAAAGCCCTTGTAGGCTCTAAAAAGGGCGATAAAACTTTAGAGGGCGATTTGGCCACGCCTATTGGAGTGTATCGTATCACGCAGAAATTAGAGCGTTTGGATCAATATTATGGCGTTTTGGCTTTTGTAACGAATTACCCTAATTTGTATGACACTTTGAAAAAACGCACCGGGCATGGCATTTGGGTGCATGGAATGCCTTTAAATGGCGATCGGAATGAATTGAACACCAAGGGTTGCATTGCGATTGAAAACCCTATTCTAAGCTCTTATGACAAAGTGTTGAAAGGCGAAAAAGCGTTCCTTATCACTTATGAAGACAAGTTTTCCCCCAGCACTAAAGAGGAATTGAGCATGATTTTAAGCTCCCTTTTTCAATGGAAAGAAGCCTGGGCTAGGGGCGATTTTGAACGCTACATGCGTTTTTATAACCCCGATTTCACTCGCTATGATGGCATGAAATTCAACGCTTTTAAAGAGTATAAAAAAAGGGTGTTTGCAAAAAATGAAAAAAAGAATATCGCTTTTTCTTCTATCAATGTGATCCCTTACCCCAACTCTCAAAACAAACGCTTGTTTTATGTGGTGTTTGACCAAGATTATAAGGCCTATCAGCATAACAAACTCTCTTATAGCTCCAATTCTCAAAAAGAACTCTATGTAGAGATTGAAAACAATCAAGTGTCTATTATAATGGAAAAATAAGCTAGAGATAGGCGCTAAAGTCAAAGCCACGATAAAAGACAAAGTAATGGAAGCCAAAGTCATTGGCATTAGAAATAATCGTGCAACTTTACAGAGTGAAAAAGGGAATGAAGCTTTAAAAATAACAAATGATAAAGAAATATTAATTAAGAATTATGAAGAGAGGATTTTAGGAGTTGTGAGAGTGAAGCATGGTATTAGTTTTGTAGATGTGAGTATTCCATATTATGGATATAAGTTAAGTCTTTGTTTGGAAAGAATTGAATATATAGGGGAATTCACTCTATTTTGCTTGCATGCTTTTGGAGATGGATTAAATCTTAATAAATTATCGCAAGTTACAGAGATTGATTCTATGACCATTCAAAAACACCTAGATTTTTTAGTAAAGCGGGGTTTTGTCAATGAAAAACACAAGATCAGCACTTATGGGTGCAACATTTTAAAATTACATGATGAAATCAACAAATTTAATCGCACAAATCGGGTGGTGTTTTTGGAAAATGCAGCGAGAGAAAAAATAAAAAGATGGCGTGAACGCCAAGAGCTAACAGATCGTTCTTGTGGGTGGCTCATCGCAGGAGAAGATTTAAGCCTACAAGAATTTGAGAAACTTTATAATGCGCACAAGGATATTGAACAGGTATTGCGCTTATTGGATAATGCGAAAGACTTCAAAGATGTTTCAGATGAGATCAGGGTGCGTTTAGAACCAAAGGGAGTAGAGCGGTTTTTAGTTTTTAAAATCAATCCAAAGGCGCTAACACATGCAAAGATCGAAGGGAAAACATATGCCCGTGCAATCCATGGGGAGCAAGAGTGTTTTATAGAGATAGAAACACTCTGCAAGCAACTATGATAAGCATCGATCTCTTTAAAACCGATGGGCGTTTTGCGCGTGGTATGCGCAACACAAAAATCATCTATAGTGCCATACGCTATGGAGCAAAAGGAATTGCTAAAGTGAGTCCAGTCTTAGTCTGTGTAGATGTGGTGCTTAGTTTGGCTGATATGATCCATTCTTATGGCCAATATCGTGCCGCTAAAGAGCAAACCAAACAATTAGAAATAATACGCAATACTTTAAGAAAACAATATGAAAATCTTTTGATAGAATTAAGATTAGACAAACAGAAGCTCAGATTACAGCTTGCCCAAGACTTAGAAAAGATAGATGCTAGAATACACAAGAATGCGGATAAAATGCATCAGCTTAAATTAGCTTATAAAAGCAACTTTATAATTTTAAAATGCATCAAGGAACATTTAGATGAATATGAGAAAAAATTCCCTTATGACAATGCCCAAAGAATTGTAGCCTTGCGCCAACAATACCATGAAGCGCTCACAGCGCATTGCCAAGTATCTTTAAACTTTATAGTGAGGTTAATATGAAAAGCGTTAATTTACCCACACCAAAAGGAAACTCTAAAGGGGGTTTCCTTGACAACCTCTCTTTATCAGATATGTTAAAGTTGGTAACTGCTTCTAAAGACTTGATTTCATCAGCGATCAATGCCCAGAAAGAAATTAGCAAAGAGCAAGAAAAGACTAAACAAGTAGAAATGCAAGCAAATCAAGAGATGATAGCTTCAAACAACAGATTGAGAGAAAAGATCGCTGAATTCCAAAGAGATATAACAGCACTCAATAAGATGCATGAACAAGAAATGCTCAGACTCTCCAATGAGCATGAAAAAGACATGAAGCTTTTAGAAATAATGCAAGGCATCATCAATAAGATTGATTCGCTGAATCAATTTTTAATCTGCGAACATGGGGAACATCAAATGGTGGATGAATTGCATGCGCAACTGATTCATTACCAACAAGCTTTGCTTGCATTAACATCTAAGGTGAATTAATGCTACCCTTTATTGTGGGTGGGGCTATCCTAGCAGTTGGTTTTGGAGCGTTAGCGTTTTTTTTTGATGTTGAAACCGAAAAAGAAAAAGAACGCCAAAACACGCTCAAAAAGATATAGAGGGCTATACGCACAAAGCGTAACAGGCTAAAAAACACCACAAACACCAACAAACCCTAAAGATCGCAGACCATTGTCTCAATATTATCCAACGCTATTTGCAAGAAATTGAAAGATTGCAACAAGAAAAGAAAGAGACACCCACGCAATTAGAGGCTGTTCTAGAGCAAATCCAACAAGAAATGAAACCTCTACCCATACAGCAAAAACATGCACTGCAAATATATTACAACCGCTTTGAAGACGCGCAACGCCGTGCTTTAGCTTATTTGGATTATTTGTCTCGCTTAAAAACTCAATTACAAGAGAAAGAAAAACGCCTTAAAAGTGATTTGGGTGAGATTAAAAAATTAAAGCAAAAGGTCAAAGAGAATGAAAAGGATATTAAGAAACATCAAGAGGCATTAGAACAATTTGAAGAATGGCGTGATGAATCGCAATCTAATAACCCAAAGAATGCCGTTAAAATGCAAGAGTGGATGGATGAAAGACAAGAAAAAATTGACAGGGCTTGGCACTTTATCAATAAGACTCAAAGCCGGATAAAGAAAAAAGAATGCGCCATAGATGAAATTTTAAAGCATATCCAAACTATGGAGCCAAACTATCTCTTGCCTCAAGACTTTCTTTATGTTGGAAAACTTGCTTGTGTCAATAAAAGTGAAATCTATGCGCATAATAAAGATGAAAAAAGCAATATTTATGGGCAACGCCTAAGTTTGGAATCTGGAGAACATGAAAAAAAGTTATGGGATTCTTATAACTCTCAAGAGAAATTTTATATTTTAATCACACGGCAAAATAAAGAAGACAACAGATTTTTCAAAGCTAGCTTGTGTAAAGGTTTGCTCTATAAACACATTTTAGAAGAGAGCGTTTTTGAAGTGTCGCCTAGGTATGAAGATGCAATTGATAAGAAAATGACCAAGTGTTTGTTTCATGGGATACAACTTTCACTACCCATTGGATACAAGGAATTTAAACATAAAAAGTACACACCAAGGGATACTCTCAAGGTGTGGGTAACAAATTATGACAGCTTGCTAAAAAATGTATTCATTGCTGAAAAAGAGCCAGAACCCAAACACATGGATGTGATTATGCTTTTTAATGACCGACTGGAATCTCAAATTTTAAAATATGCTTATATTTTTAATGACTTCAATCTTAATTATTCCGTGTTAGATTATCAAAAGAATGGAGCAATCAAAAATACCTCGCAATTTTACGATCCTAAGAATATTATCCGTTGGATTAATGTTGAAGGGGAGCATCAACTAGAAAAAACAAGTAGCTATAACAAAGCTCAAGTTCAAAAAATCATAGAGCTTTTAGAGCAAATCAA
>NZ_JADZNC010000018.1:0-30179 GCF_015904775.1 Helicobacter pylori | reverse complement strand
ATTGATGTTTAAAGCCTTATTTTTATAGTTTGAAGTTTTATCTTATAGTGAAAATCATAAGAGGGTGGGATTATTTTTGATTTTTTAACGCCCTGTATTTTAGAGTTTTAAACGCTCAAGGATTTGGGTTTTAATTTCTTTCGGATCTAATTGAACAAGTTGTTGGCGTTCAAAATTGCGTGCTTGAAAATCAATGCAATGCAATAACTCAAAAATAATAGAATCGTTTTCATAGGGGGCAACTAGGTGCATGCCAGAATAATGGAATTGAGTGCAAGAAAGTGCAATAAATGCGAATAGGGGATTTTCATTATGTGGGTTGAGTTTGATAAGACTTCCAAAAGCAATTGGTTTTATACTTTTGTTTTCATCAGATTGGCTTTGTAAAATAACTTGTTCTAAAAAATGATTGATGAGCAGCGCTCTATGCGCTGATGCGGGTCTAGGGATAGAGGCCTTTTGTAATGCTGATGCAAGACTTCTTCCCATTGTATTGTTCTCTAAAACTTGCACCTTTGGGACAACTTGCAACTGATCAATCATTATCTCAATTGCTTCATTTATAATGTAGTTTTTATGCGAAGGGTATTTTTTACCTTGTTTAAAGCCCTATTTTACTGAACTTATTGGATAAAACATGCTTAAGTTAAATTGATCTCATTCTATTATAAAATATAAAAAATCAAATCTTAAAGGAAAATCATGCAAGAAAATCAAACCCGTCCTTTTATATGCCCCAAGTGTCAAGAGCCAATTAATGTGAATGAAGCGCTATACAAACAGATTGAGCTAGAAAATCAAAATAAGTTTTTAGCCCAACAAAAAGAGTTTGAAAAAGAAGTGAATGAAAAAAGAGCGCAGTATCTAAGCGATTTCAAAAATTTAGAGCAAAAAGAAGAGGCCTTAAAAGAGCGAGCAAAAGAGCAACAGGCCAAATTTGATGATGCGGTCAAACAAGCGAGCGCTTTAGCCTTGCAAGATGAAAGGGCTAAAATCATTGAAGAAGCCAGAAAAAACGCTTTTTTAGAGCAGCAAAAGGGCTTGGAATTGTTGCAAAAAGAATTAGATGAGAAGTCCAAACAAGTCCAGGAATTGCACCAAAAAGAAGCGGAAATTGAAAGGCTCAAAAGAGAAAATAACGAAGCAGAGAGTCGCTTGAAAGCGGAAAATGAAAAAAAATTGAATGAAAAATTGGATCTGGAAAGGGAAAAAATAGAAAAAGCCTTGCATGAAAAAAATGAATTGAAATTCAAGCAGCAAGAAGAGCAATTAGAAATGTTAAGAAACGAGTTGAAAAACGCTCAAAGAAAGGCGGAGTTAAGCTCGCAGCAATTCCAGGGCGAGGTGCAAGAATTAGCGATTGAAGAGTTTTTGAGGCAAAAATTCCCCCTAGATAGTATTGAAGAGATTAAAAAAGGGCAAAGAGGGGGCGATTGCATTCAAGTGGTGCATACTAGGGAATTTCAAAATTGCGGGAAAATTTATTATGAGAGCAAGCGCACTAAAGAATTCCAAAAAGCTTGGGTGGAAAAACTTAAAAGCGACATGCGAGAGATTGGGGCTGATGTGGGGGTCATTGTGAGTGAAGCGCTGCCTAAAGAGATGGAGAGGATGGGGTTATTTGAAGGGGTGTGGGTGTGTTCGTTTGAAGAGTTTAAGGGGTTGAGCGCGGTGTTAAGAGAGGGGGTTATTCAAGTGAGTTTGGCTAAAAAAAGTCAGGAAAATAAGGGTGATAAAGTGGATTTGCTCTATCATTATTTGACAAGCTCTGAATTTTCTATGCAAGTGAATGCGATTATAGAGGGGTTTGAGCAATTGAGAGCGGATTTAGAAAGCGAAAAACGCGCGATGGCTAGGATTTGGAAAAGCAGGGAAAAACAAATTGACAAAGTGTTTGAGGGCACGATTAACATGTATGGCTCTATCAAGGGCATTGCGGGTAATGCGATTGGGCAAGTGAAAGCGCTAGAGCTTGGGTATGATGGGGAGGATTTAGAAGATTAGTTTTTGTGGTGTGCTTTGAGATGATATTGTGAATTAGGAGTGAATGTGAATAGTAAGGGCGATAAAGACAAACAACAGCAGAATATAAGCAGTGGGATTTCTCTAATCTCATTAAAAAAGGTGGCAACTTTTGATGAAAATGGGGCGAGTTTTGAATATTTAAATTCTATCAACTTTATTTATGGGGCTAATGGGAGCGGTAAGACAACCACTTCTAGTTTTTTAAAAAATCTAGCTGAAAATGGGATTGAAGACAAGTTTGCTAATAGCAAAATAGCATGGTGTAACAATGAGAGTTTAAAGATTGAAGTTTATAACAAGCAATTTAAAGAAGAGCAATTTAGAAACTCTCAAGTTAAAGGCATTTTTACGCTCGGTAAAAAAACAAACGAGAATTTAGAAAAAATTGAAAGCAAGAAAGAATTAATAAGCAAAGAGAATGAAAAGAAAATAAAGAATAAAGAAAGCTTGAAAAAAATCACACAAGACAAGGAAAAGGAAGAAAAGGATTTTGCTGACAGGTGTTGGAAAAACCTTTATAAGAAAAATGAAGAGGATTTTAAAGAAACGCTAGAAGGTTTTAAGCGTAAAGGGAAGTTTAAAGAAAAAATTCTTAAAGAATTTGAAAACGATAAACACAATCAAAGCGAAATAGTAGGGCTAGAAGAATTAAAAGAAAAAATTGGGATCGTTTTTAGTGAAAACCAAACAGAATTGGCACTATTGGAATGCAATTTAACAGATTTTGAT
Source organism: Helicobacter pylori (assembly GCF_015904775.1). Taxonomy (GTDB): domain Bacteria; phylum Campylobacterota; class Campylobacteria; order Campylobacterales; family Helicobacteraceae; genus Helicobacter; species Helicobacter pylori_DM. The sequence continues at coordinate 27,425 of NZ_JADZNC010000018.1, read as the reverse complement.
TCTATTGAAAACCATTCTATTTGGGAACAAAAAATTGTAGGGAGTGGTGGTGTAGCCATTGCAGATTTAATAAAAAAATTAAGCAATGAAGATTGGGTAGCTTGGGGTAGAGAATATATAAAAGAAAATAGTATATGCCCTTTCTGTCAAAAAGAAACCATTACCGAAGAATTTAAAAAACAACTAGAATCTTATTTTGATACAAATTATCAAGAATCTATTGAAACGATCAAAAAAATGAAAGAGGACTACACAAACAAAACCGCTGAGGTGTTGGAGCGACTTGATGAGATTGTTGAAACAGAACAGAAGAATCAACAAACCAAATTAAACACAGAGATTTTTAAAAGAATTATTGAAACCTTGAAGAACAAAATCAATGGGAATCAACAAAAGATGCTTGATAAGGGTAAAGAAATGAGCAGAAGTTTTAAGCTAGAAAGCACCAAAAATGAGATAAAAGAAATTAGAGATCTAATTGACACGGCTAACCAGCAAATAGCCAATCATAATGAGATAATAAAAGACACTAAAAACCAGAAAAAGAATTGCGTGGAACAAACTTGGAAATTTCTAGTCAATGAATTTAAAAGTGATATACAAGAATATGATAAAAAGTATTGCGGTTTGGAGAAAGGAATAAACAATTTAGAGAAAGCAATTAGTGAAAATCAAGAAGAGGTAAAGAAATTAGAAAATGAAATTAAGGAATTAGAAAAAAACATGGTAAGCATAAAGCCCATTGTCAATAAAATCAATACGCTTTTAAAAGGGTATGGATTCACGAATTTTGGTTTGGCATGCACTGAAGATGAAAAATTTTATCGTATTCAAAGAGAAGATGGTCAATTAGTAGGAGAAACACTGAGCGAAGGTGAAGTTACTTTCATCACTTTCTTATACTATTATCATTTAGCAAAAGGCTCTTTAAAAGAGAACGATATATCAAAAAATAAGGTTTTAGTGATTGATGACCCCATTTCAAGTTTGGATAGCAATATATTGTTTATAGTGAGTGCTTTAGTTAAAGATCTTATGAAAGAAACCATGAAAGAAAAAACAAACATTAAGCAAATTATTATACTAACCCACAACACATATTTTTACAAGGAAATTACATTAGAATATGATTTAAAACGCTATCAAAGGAAATATTCTTTTTGGATAATTAAAAAGGATAATAATGTTTCAAAAATTAAAGGCTATAAAGAAAATCCCATTAAAAATTCTTATGAATTGCTATGGCAAGAAGTAAAACAAGCAAAAGAAAATAATGCTTCTTGGGTATCTTTACAAAATATTATGCGAAGAATTATTGAATATTACTTTAGGATTTTAGGCGGTTTTAAACATAATGATAGCTTGAATGAATGTTTTGAAAATATTGAAGAAAAACGAGTGTGCAATTCTTTCATTTCATGGTTTAATGATGGCTCTCATGGGATTTCAGATGATTTGTTTGTGCAAAGTCAAGATACAAGTATTGAAACATATTTAAAAGTTTTTGAAAAAATATTTAAAGAAACCAGTCATGAAGCTCATTATAGAATGATGATGAGAATAAAGTAATTGAATTAAAAACAAGGAATAACATGCGAATCGTATTTATGGGAACGCCTGGTTTTGCTGAAGTGATCTTAAGGGCGTTGGTTGAAAATAAAAATAACCATATTGAAGTGGTGGGGCTATTCACTCAAATGGACAAACCTTTTGGGCGCAAAAAAGAATTGAAAGCCCCAGAGACTAAAACATACATTTTAGAAAATCATTTAAATATCCCCATTTTCCAGCCGCAAAGTTTGAAAGAGCCTGAAGTTCAAATTTTAAAAGGTTTGAAGCCTGATTTTATCGTGGTGGTGGCTTATGGTAAGATTTTGCCTAAAGAGGTTTTAACCATCGCTCCTTGCATCAATGTGCATGCGTCGTTATTGCCTAAATACAGGGGGGCTTCGCCCATTCATGAGATGATACTCAATGACGATAAGATCTATGGCATAAGCACCATGCTTATGGATGTGGAGTTGGATAGCGGGGATATTTTAGAAAGCGCTTCTTTTTTAAGAGAAGATTATTTGGATTTAGACGCTTTAAGTTTAAAATTAGCGCATATGGGGGCGACTCTGCTTCTTTCAACGCTCAAAAATTTTCATTCCATCACAAGAAAGCCTCAAGATCACACGCAGGCTACTTTTTGTAAAAAAATCACCAAAGCCGATGGTTTAGTGGGTTTTAAAGACGCTAAAAATTTGTTTTTAAAATCGCTTGCGTTTAAATCTTGGCCAGAAATCTTTTTAGAAAACAGCCTTAAACTTTTAGAAGTGGAGTTGGTGGAGAATGAAAAGAGCCACAAGGAAGGCGAGATTTTAGAAATTGATGAAAAAGGCGTTCTTGTGGGTTGTTTGAAGGGTAGCGTGCGTATAGCAAGGTTGCAAGCGGTGGGCAAAAAGCCTTTGAAAGCGAAAGATTATTTGAATGGCAAGCGTTTGAAAATAGGCGGTATTTTGGCATGAGAAAAAGCATGAGAAAATGTGAAAAAAGGGTTTTTGATAGCCTGCCTTCCACGCAAACCTATCTTTTAGAAAAACTCAAAAATAACGAACTCAAAGCCCCTATTTTGATCGTGGCTAAAAACCAAAGCGCTGGGATAGGCAGTAGGGGGAATATTTGGGAGAGCACAAAAAGTGCTTTGACTTTTTCGCTCGCTTTAAGCGCAAGCGATTTGCCTAAAGATTTACCCGTGCAAGCGAACGCTTTGTATTTGGGGTTTTTATTCAAAGAGGTTTTAAAAGAATTAGGCTCTCAAACATGGCTTAAATGGCCTAACGACTTGTATTTAGGGAGTCAAAAAATAGGGGGCGTGCTGGTTAATGTTTATAAAGGCATGCGGGTGTGCGGCATTGGCGTGAATAGGGTTTCAAAGAAATGGGCATGTTTAGATATTGGCGCGAGCGACGATTGGATTATAGAGGGCTTTTTAAAAAAAATAGAAGAAAATCTTTTTTGGGGGGAAGTTTTAAGTAAGTATGCGTTAGAATTTCACAGAAGCAACTCTTTTAGCTTCCATAATGATTGGGGCGAAGCGGTGAGTTTGAAAGATGCGGAATTGTTAGAAGACGGCCGCATTTGTATTAAAGGTAAGATTTATGATAGGATGTGAGTATGATGAGTGAAATCATTGCAGTGGCTAATCAAAAAGGAGGTGTGGGCAAAACGACAACAGCGGTCAATTTGGCGGCTTCTTTGGCGGTGCATGAAAAAAAAATCTTGTTGATTGATTTTGACCCTCAAGCCAACGCCACTTCAAGCTTGGGTTTTAGGCGCGATAAAATTGATTATGATATTTATCATGTGCTGATTGGCCGTAAGCAAATTTCTCAAGTGATCTTAAAAACCCAAATGCCTTTTTTGGATCTAGTGCCTTCTAATTTGGGTTTGGCTGGGTTTGAAAAAACCTTTTATGACAGCCAAGATGAGAACAAACGAGGCGAGCTCATGCTCAAAAACGCCTTAGAGAGCGTGGTGGGGCTTTATGATTATATTATTATTGATTCCCCGCCAGCTCTAGGGCCTCTCACGATCAATTCGCTTTCAGCAGCCCATTCGGTGATCATTCCTATCCAATGCGAATTTTTTGCCCTTGAAGGCACTAAATTATTGCTTAACACCATTAGAATGCTGCAAAAAAGCACGAACCCTAAGCTCAAAATCAGAGGTTTTTTACCCACTATGCATGTCCCTCAGCTCAATTTGACAAAAGGGGTTTTAGCGGAATTGTTCAAGTATTTTGACTCAGAGTTTTTTAGAGATTCAGCTACAGGAGAGTATATTATGATCCCTAAAAGCGTGAAACTAGCGGAATCGCCTAGTTTTGGTAAGCCCATCTTGCTCTATGATATTAAATCTAATGGCAGTATCGCTTATCAAAAATTAGCTCAAAGTATTCTTCAAGGGTAGCATATGGCAAAAAATAAAGTGTTGGGTAGGGGTTTAGCGGATATTTTCCCTGAGATCAATGAAGTGTATGAGCAAGGGCTGTATGAAAGAGCGAATCGGGTTGTGGAGCTTGGTATTGATGAGGTGATGCCTAATCCTTACCAGCCCAGAAAAATCTTTAGCGAAGATTCTTTAGAAGAATTAGCGCAATCCATTAAAGAACATGGTTTGTTGCAACCGGTTTTAGTGGTGAGTGAGAACGGGCGTTACCATTTGATCGCTGGTGAAAGGCGCTTAAGAGCGAGCAAATTGGCTAAAATGCCTACGATTAAAGCGATTGTTGTGGATATTGAGCAAGAAAAAATGCGTGAAGTGGCGTTGATTGAAAATATCCAGCGAGAAGATTTAAACCCTTTGGAGTTAGCTAGATCTTATAAGGAATTGCTTGAAAGCTATCAAATGACCCAAGAAGAGCTGTCTAAAATCGTTAAAAAATCCCGAGCCCATGTGGCTAATATCATGCGTTTATTGACGCTCTCTTCTAAGGTTCAAAACGCTCTTTTAGAAGAAAAAATCACTTCAGGGCATGCAAAAGTTTTGGTGGGTTTGGATGAAGAAAAACAAGAATTGATTTTAAATTCCATCATAGGGCAGAAACTCAGCGTGCGTCAGACAGAAGATTTAGCGCGTGATTTTAAAATAAACGCAAATTTTGACAATAAAAAACATGGTTTCAAAGAAACCCAAACGCTCATCGCTGAAGATGAATTAGAACGCTTTAATCAAAGTTTGTGGGATCGTTACAAGCTTAAAGCGGCTTTAAAAGGGAATAAAATCATTTTACGATGTTATGAAAATTCTCTTTTAGAGGCTTTTATGAAAAAAATGATGTCTTAACGCTTGAATATCCTCAAATTTTAAGCGATTTTTTGTTAAGATAGAGTTAATGTTTTTATAACAAATGCGAGTTTCAAATATTTTGTAGGATTTTAGGAAAGAAATAGGTTATGAATATATCGGTTAACCCCTATTTAATGGCGGTCGTTTTTGTGGTGTTTGTGTTATTGCTGTGGGCGATGAATGTTTGGGTGTATAGGCCTTTGTTGGCTTTTATGGATAACAGACAGGCAGAGATAAAGGATAGCTTGGCTAAAATCAAAACGGATAACACCCAAAGCGTGGAGATCCGCCATCAAATTGAGACTCTTCTTAAAGAAGCGGCTGAAAAGCGTAGGGAAATGATAGCAGAAGCGATTCAAAAAGCTGCAGAGTCCTATGACGCTGTGATCAAGCAAAAAGAGAACGAACTCAATCAAGAGTTTGAAGCGTTTGCAAAGCAATTACAAAATGAAAAGCAAGCACTAAAAGAGCAGTTGCAAGTGCAAATGCCGGTATTTGAAGACGAGTTAAACAAGCGTGTGGCTATGGGTTTAGGGAGTTGATGAATGTTTGTAGTTAAAATGGTGTTAGGGTTTTTGATCCTTTTAAGCCCTTTGTGCGCTACTGGATTGGATATTTCACAAACAGATATTATAGAGCGTTCTTTAAATTTCCTTTTATTTGCGGGGATTTTGTGGTATTTTTTGGCTAAAAAACTGCGTTCATTTTTACGCTCCAAAAGCCTTGAAATTTCCAAACGCTTAGAAGAAATTCAAGCCCAACTTAAAGTGAGTAAAGAAAATAAGAAAAAACTCCTTAAAGAATTAGAGCAAGCCAAAGAAAAAGCTGAATTAATTATTTCTGATGCGAATAAAGAAGCTTACACGATCACGCAAAAATACGAATTGCAAACCAAAATGGATGTGGAAAATTTGATCAAAAATTCTAAGGCGTTGATGGATTTAGAAGTTAAAAAGATCAAAAGAGAGCTGGTTGAAAGCGTTTTTAAAGATCTAAGAGAGAGCAAAAAAGTCTCTTTCAATGCGCAAGATTGCGTGAATATTTTGAAACAAAGGCTTTAAATGCAAGATTTAAAAGTGATCTCTAAGCATTATGCTAAGGCGTTGAAAAACCACACTAAAGGCGATTTAGCGTTATTGGAAGAAATTGTTGTGGGGCTTAAAAATGCAGCAGAAGCCATAAAATTGCACAAACTCAACCAGGTGTTAGCTCATGTTTCTTTAAAAGTTAAAAAAGAGGTTGTGTTTGAAATCTTAGAAAAAATAACTTCCACAAAAGCATGTTCAGTTTTAAAGCCTGTAATGGAAGTGGTGTTAAAAAATAACCGGCTTGATGTGTTGGAATTGATCACTGAAGAGCTGTCCTTTGATTCTAAAAGGACTTTAGAAGCCACGCTTTTAGTCCCAGAAAAGCTTGAAAATAATGAACTAGAAGCCGTGCAGCAAAAATTGCAAGCGCGTTTTAACGCTCCTGTAGAAATCGCTCAAGACACTTGGTCTAAAAAAGGGGTTTCTTTGAGCGTTTCAAGCCTGGATTTAGAAATAGGCTTTTCTAAAGAAGAGATTTTAAAGAAAATAGAAAAACAGGTTATTCAATCTATTTAATCAATCTAAGGAGATAAAGATAATGTCCCAACTAAAATTGGAAGAAATCAGCTCGGTTATTGAAGAAAAAATCAAGAATTTTGAACTTGATTGCGATATGGCTGAAGTAGGAAAAGTCGTTTCATACGCTGATGGTGTGGCTAAGGTTTATGGCTTAAATGGTGTGATGTCGTATGAAGTGCTGGAGTTTGAAACAGGGGATAAAGGCGTTGCGGCTAACTTAGAAGAAGATAGCGTTGGTGTGATTGTGTTTGGTTTTGGCAATAATATTAAAGAGGGGACTAGCGTTAAACGCACGAAGAGTTTGATGAAAGTTCCTGTTGGCGATGCGGTTGTGGGGCGCGTGTTGAACGCTTTGGGTGAGCCTATTGATGGCAAGGGCGAGATAGAAACGAATGAGTTTAGCCTAATAGAGCAAAAAGCCCCGGGCATTATGGACAGGAAATCGGTGCATGAGCCTTTACAAACTGGCATTAAAGCCATTGATGCGTTGGTGCCTATTGGGCGCGGGCAAAGGGAATTGATTATTGGGGATAAACAAACCGGTAAAACCACCGTAGCGATCGATGCGATCATTAACCAAAAAGGGCAAAATGTGATCTGTATCTATGTGGCTATTGGGCAAAAAGAATCCACTGTCGCGCAAGTGGTCCGCAAATTAGAAGAATATGGGGCGATGGAATACAGCATCGTGATCAACGCTTCGGCTTCAGATTCAGCTGCAATGCAATATTTAGCCCCTTATTCAGGTGTGGCTATGGGGGAATACTTTAGAGATCATGGCCGCCATGCCCTAATCGTTTATGATGATTTGAGTAAGCATGCTGTCGCTTACAGAGAGATTTCTTTGATTTTGAGAAGACCCCCAGGCAGGGAGGCTTTTCCTGGAGATGTGTTTTATATCCACTCACGGCTTTTAGAAAGAGCGGCTAAACTTTGCGATGAAAAGGGTGCCGGCTCTTTGACCGCGCTCCCTATTGTGGAAACTCAAGCGGGCGATGTTTCAGCTTATATCCCTACGAATATCATTTCTATTACAGACGGGCAAATTTTCTTAGAAACGGATTTGTTTTATTCAGGGATCCGCCCGGCTATTAATGTGGGCTTGTCGGTTTCAAGGGTTGGAGGGGCCGCTCAAATCAAAGCGACCAAGCAGGTTTCAGGGACTTTGCGCCTGGATTTAGCGCAATACAGAGAGTTGCAAGCCTTCACGCAATTCGCTTCTGATTTAGATGAAGCGAGTAAAAAGCAATTAGAAAGGGGGCAACGCATGGTGGAAGTGCTGAAACAAGCCCCTTATTCGCCCTTGCCTATTGAAAAGCAAGTGGTCATTATTTATGCTGGGGCTAAGGGCTTTTTAGATAGCGTGAGCGTGAAAAAAGTCGTGGATTTTGAAGAGCAACTGCACCCTTTCTTGGAAGCAAAATACCCTCAAGTTTTAGAAGAGATCCACACTAAAAAAGTGCTAGATAAGGATTTGGAAGCCATGCTAAGAAAAGTCTTAGAGGAATTTAAGCTCACTTATAGCGAGTAGGAGACGGCTAGAATATGGCGAATTTAAGAGACATTAGAAAGAAAATTGGAAGCGTTAAAAACACGCAAAAAATCACGCATGCGATGAAACTCGTTTCCACTTCCAAGCTAAGAAAAGCTGAAGAAGTTGCAAGAAATTCCAGAGCGTATGCATTGAAGCTAGACGCTGTGTTTGATGATGTGTTATCCAAGATGAAAAATCAAGGGATTGAAGACATTCAAAGCAAGTATTTTAGGGAACTGGAAAGACTTGAAATCAAAAAAGTGGATATTATTTTCATCACAGCCGATAAGGGGCTTTGTGGGGGCTTTAACACCAATACCATTAAAAAGGTTTTAGCATGCACGAATGAATACAAAGCTAAAGACATTAAGGTGCGTTTGCGAGGTATTGGTAAAAAGGGTAATGAGTATTTTAGCTTTAATGGGATAGAGGTTTTAGACAAGATCAATAATTTAAGCTCTATGCCTAATTATGAACGCGCGCAAGAGTTTATGAAAAAAGTGGTAGAAGACTATTTGAGTGGGAAAACCGATAAGGTGATTATCATTCATAATGGCTTTAAAAACATGATCAGTCAAGAAATAAGAGTGAAAACGATTCTGCCTATTGGGTATAAAATCATCCACCAAAACCCCCAGCCTAGTGAGACGCAAGAGACCATTACTAGTGAGCCAAGCGGGAGCGAAGATGAAATTTTAGACTCTTTAGCAGAAAAATATGTAGAGTATAGTTTATACTATGCTTTGATTGATTCTTTAGCTGCAGAGCATAGCGCTAGAATGCAGGCTATGGATACAGCGACAAATAACGCTAAAGATTTGGTTAAAACTTTAACCATTTCTTATAATAAAGCCAGACAAGAGGCGATTACGACCGAGCTAGTGGAAATCAATGCGGGCGTAGAAGCCCTAAAATAAAAATTACATTAAAATAAGGAGCGATGAAAGCGATGGAAGGCAAAATCATTCAGGTTTTAGGCCCGGTGGTAGATGTGGAGTTTGAATCCTATCTGCCGGCGATTTTTGAAGCGTTAGACATTAATTTTGAAGTCAATGGTGTTCAAAAGTCTTTAGTTTTAGAGGTGGCAGCCCATTTGGGCGGTAATCGGGTGCGAGCGATTGCTATGGATATGACAGAAGGCTTGGTGCGTAACCAGGCAGTCAAAGCTCGCGGCAAAATGATTGAAGTGCCTGTGGGCGAAGAAGTGTTAGGGCGTATTTTTAATGTTGTGGGCGAGAGCATTGACAATTTAGAGCCGCTTAAGCCGTCCTTAACTTGGCCCATTCACAGAAAAGCCCCTAGTTTTGAGCAGCAAAGCACTAAAACAGAAATGTTTGAAACCGGTATTAAAGTCATTGACTTGCTCGCACCTTATTCTAAGGGCGGTAAAGTAGGCTTGTTTGGCGGGGCTGGCGTAGGGAAAACGGTGATCATTATGGAGCTTATCCACAATGTGGCTTATAAGCATAACGGGTATTCGGTGTTTGCAGGTGTGGGGGAGCGCACCAGAGAAGGGAACGATCTGTATTTTGAGATGAAAGAAGGGGGCGTTTTAGACAAAGTCGCGCTGTGCTATGGGCAAATGAATGAGCCACCAGGCGCAAGGAATCGCATCGCATTCACCGGCTTGACGATGGCGGAGTATTTTCGTGATGAAAAGGGCTTAGATGTGTTGATGTTCATTGACAACATCTTTAGATACGCTCAAAGCGGTGCGGAAATGAGTGCGCTATTAGGCCGTATCCCTTCAGCGGTGGGGTATCAGCCCACGCTAGCCGGGGAAATGGGGAAACTTCAAGAGCGTATCGCTTCCACTAAAAATGGCTCTATCACTTCCGTTCAAGCGGTATATGTGCCGGCCGATGACTTAACTGACCCAGCTCCTGCTTCGGTGTTTGCGCACTTAGATGCGACTACGGTATTGAACAGAAAGATCGCTGAAAAAGGGATTTATCCTGCAGTTGATCCTTTGGATTCCACTTCAAGGATTTTAAGTCCTCAAATGATCGGCGAGAAGCACTATGAAATCGCCACCGGTATCCAGCAAGTTTTGCAAAAATACAAGGATTTGCAAGATATTATTGCGATTTTGGGATTGGACGAATTGAGCGAAGAGGATAAAAAAACGGTTGAAAGGGCCAGAAAAATTGAGAAGTTTTTATCCCAGCCGTTCTTTGTGGCTGAAGTGTTTACGGGAAGTCCCGGTAAATACGTGACTCTCCAAGAGACTTTAGAGGGCTTTGGAGGGATTTTAGAAGGTAAATACGATCATATTCCTGAAAACGCGTTTTACATGGTGGGTAGCATTCAAGAGGTTTTAGAAAAAGCTAAAAACATGAAAAATTCCTAAGGGTTTTGTGATGGCTTTGTTGAAAATTAGTGTGGTAGTTCCTGAGGGGGAAGTTTATACAGGAGAGGTTAAAAGCGTTGTGTTGCCAGGAGTTGAAGGGGAATTTGGGGTGCTTTATGGGCATAGCAACATGATCACCTTGCTTCAAGCGGGAGTGATTGAGATTGAAACCGAAAACCAAAAAGAACACATTGCGATCAATTGGGGCTATGCGGAAGTTACTAATGAACGGGTGGATATTTTAGCCGATGGAGCGGTCTTTATTAAAAAAGGATCAGATGATAGAGATGATGCTATCTCTAGGGCTAAAAAGCTTTTAGAGGACGCAAGCTCTGACAGGTTAGCGGTCTCTAGCGTGCTGGCTAAGATTGAGTCTCTTTAAGGGGGATAATCATGTTGGATTCAATCGTTTATTTTTTCAATAAGAGCGGGTTTGTTACCACGCTTGTTTTAGTTTGGATTTCGCTCTATTTGGTGATGACTTTATGGGTCTTTTTGTATAAAAGCATTGTGTTAAAGATTGAACTCAGGCGCGAGATGCAATCTTTGTCTAACATTCTTAATGGAGCGCAAGACGCTCCAGAGCATTTTATGTTTAATAAAAAAAGAAATGATGAAACCAAAAGGTATTCTAATGAATTGTTGCAGGCTTGGAAACATCAAGTTCTTAAACAAAGCACGACAGGTTTAGTGGTATTAAGCATTATCTCTTCTACAGCCCCCTTTATTGGTTTGTTTGGGACGGTGGTTGAAATTTTAGAAGCGTTTAACAATTTGGGCACGTTAGGTCAAGCTTCTTTTGGGGTGATTGCACCCATTATTTCTAAGGCTCTTATCGCCACCGCTGCAGGTATTTTAGCGGCCATTCCAGCCTATTCTTTTTACTTGATTTTAAAACGCAAGGTGTATGATTTATCGGTTTATGTGCAGATGCAAGTGGATATTTTGTCTTCTAAAAAATAAAGCTTTAAGGGGATTTTATAAATATCTTAAATAGGGAGTTAGAAGGTTTTTATGAATTATGATAACTATTGGGATGAAGACAAGCCAGAACTCAATATCACGCCTTTAGTGGATGTGATGCTTGTTTTATTGGCTATTCTTATGGTAACGACGCCCACTCTCACTTATAAAGAAGAGATTGCTTTGCCTTCTGGTTCAAAAACTGCTAGAGCCACTCAAGATAAAATGATAGAGATCCGCATGGATAAAGACGCAAAAATCTATATAGATAGTCAAACCTATGAATACAACTCTTTCCCGGATACTTTCAACTTGCTTTCTAAGAAATACGATAAAGATACTAGGGTTAGTATCCGCGCGGACAAACGATTGACTTATGACAAAGTGATTTATTTGTTAAAAACGATTAAAGAAGCGGGTTTTTTAAAAGTTTCTTTAATCACAAGTCCTTAAAAAGTAGGGCTAATTTGCATGAGTAAGAGCGCGATCTTTGTTGTTTCTGGCTTTTTAGCGTTCTTGCTCTATGCTTTGTTATTATATGGTTTGTTGCTAGAAAAGCACAATAAAGAAGCGGAGAAAATCCTTTTAGATTTGGGCAAAAAAAACGAACAAGTCATTGATTTGAATTTAGAAGATTTGCCAAGCGATGAAAAAAAAGATGAAAAAATCGCTGAAAAAGCAGAAGAAAAAAAAGATGAAAAAGTAGTTGAAAAAAATGCAACTGATAAGGAGGGCGATTTTATTGATCCTAAAGAGCAAGAAGAAAGCCTTGAAAATATTTTTTCTTCACTCAATGATTTTCAAGAAAAGACAGACACAAACGCCCAAAAAGAAGAGCAAAAAAATGAGCAAGAAGAAGAGCAAAGGCGTTTAAGAGAGCAACAACGCTTGAAACAAAACCAAGAAAACCAAGAGATGTTGAAAGGTTTGCAACAAAATTTGAATCAATTCACGCAAAAATTAGAAAGCGTTAAAAACAAAACTTTAGATTTGCAAATCCCTAAACAAGATGGGGTTGATGAAAAGGCTTATCAAGAGTGGTACGCTCAAATCTATCAGATTTTATATAAAGGTTGGAAAGGGGTTTTTTACCACAAGGCTTCAGTGAGCGCGCTGATTATGATCACTAAAGATGGGGAGTTTGATTATACCATTCTTAGCTACTCTGATTTTAAGGATTATAACAAGAGTGTGATGACTCTTTTAAATGATTTAAAGAAAGTGGATTTCCCCCCATACCCGGGAGGAAACATGATTTCTATTCAAGTTAATTTCACCACTAAGGAAGAACAATGAGGTATTTATGGCTTTTTTTAATACACACTATAGGGCTTTTTGCAACAGATAAAACACTAGATATTATTAAAACCATTCAAAAACTTCCTAAGATTGAAGTGCGCTACTCTATAGATAACGATGCCAATTACGCTTTAAAATTGCATGAAGTCTTGGCGAATGATTTAAAGACTAGCCAGCATTTTGATGTTTCTCAAAGCAAGGATCAAGGCGCTATCAATTACGCAGAACTCAAAGATAAAAAAGTCCATCTTGTAGCGCTGGTGAGCGTGGCGGTAGAAAACGGCAATAAAATTTCACGATTAAAACTTTATGATGTGGATACAGGAACGCTCAAAAAGACTTTTGACTACCCCATTGTAAGTTTAGATCTATACCCTTTTGCAGCGCACAACATGGCCATTGTGGTGAACAATTATTTAAAAGCCCCTTCTATCGCTTGGATGAAGCGCCTTATTGTTTTTTCTAAATACATTGGACCAGGAATCACAAACATCGCCTTAGCCGATTATACGATGCGTTATCAAAAAGAAATCATCAAAAACAACCGACTCAATATCTTCCCTAAATGGGCGAACGCTGAGCAAACGGAGTTTTATTACACGCAGTATGGCGAAAGAACGCCCATGATTTTAAAATACAACATTCAAAAAGCCACTCATGAGAATATCGCTAGCTCTCAAGGAATGGCTGTGGTCTCTAGCGTGAGTTCTGATGGCTCTAAAATTTTAATGTCTTTAGCCCCTGATGGCCAACCGGATGTGTATTTGTATGACACGCATAAAAAAACTAAAACTAAAATAACGCGCTATCCTGGGATAGATGTTTCAGGAGTGTTTTTAGAAGATGACAAGTCTATGGCTTTTGTTTCGGATAGATCCGGTTATCCTAACATCTACATGAAGAAATTGGGGTTAAAAGAAAGTGCGGAGCAACTCCTTTATGAAGGAAGAAGCAATGAATCCATTGACGCTTATAAAGATAGTATTGTGTATGTGAGCCGAGAAAACCTTAATGAATTTGGCAAAACGGTGTTTAATTTGAATCTGATCACTCTAAACAGCAAATATATCCGCAGGCTTACCGTGAATGGCTCTAACCAGATGCCTCGTTTTTCTACGGATGGGAGAAATATCATGTATATCAAAAAGACGCCTCAAGAATACGCCATGGGGCTTATTTTGCTAGATTATAATCAGAGTTTTTTATTCCCTTTAAAGAATGTGAAAATACAAGCCTTTGATTGGTAAGGTTAAATTAAGCGAATGTGAGTTAATATTTACACTTATTAAAATTTGATTCTTGGAGAATTTATAATGAAGAGATCTTCTGTATTTAGTTTCTTGGTAGCTTTTTTATTGGTAGCTGGCTGTAGTCATAAAATGGATAATAAGACTGTGGCTGGCGATGTGAGTGCTAAAACGGTTCAGACTGTACCTGTTACTACAGAACCAGCTCCAGAGAAAGAAGAGCCTAAACAAGAGCCAGCTCCAGTGGTTGAAGAAAAGCCGGCTATTGAGAGTGGGACTATCATCGCTTCTATTTATTTTGATTTTGACAAGTATGAGATCAAAGAATCCGATCAAGAGACTTTAGATGAGATCGTGCAGAAAGCTAAAGAAAACCACATGCAAGTGCTTTTGGAAGGCAATACCGATGAATTTGGCTCTAGCGAATACAACCAAGCGCTTGGCGTTAAAAGGACTTTGAGCGTGAAAAACGCTTTAGCCATTAAAGGGGTAGAAAAAGATATGATCAAAACCATCAGTTTTGGTGAAACCAAACCCAAATGCACCCAAAAAACTAGAGAATGTTACAAAGAAAACAGAAGAGTGGATGTCAAATTAGTGAAGTAATTCTAGGATGAAAAGGCTTTTTTTTATCCCTTTTGTCGCTCCCTTTTTTCTCAATGGGGAGCCTTCAGCGTTTGATTTACAAAGCGGAGCCACCAAAAAAGAACTCAAGCAGTTGCAAATCAATAGTAAGAATTTTTCTAATATTTTGACCAAAATCCATTCGCAAGTAGAGGCTAACACTCAAGCTCAAGAGGGTTTGAGAAGCGTTTATGAGGGGCAGGCTAATAAGATTAAAGATCTCAATAGCGCTATCCTTTCCCAAGAAGAATCCTTGCGAGCCTTAAAAGCTTCGCAAGAAGTGCAGGCTAACACATTAAAGCAACAATCGCAAACTTTGGAGGATTTGAGGAATGAGATTCGCACTAACCAGCAAGCTATCCAGCAGTTAGACAAGCAAAATAAAGAGATGAGTGAATTATTGACCAAGTTAAGCCAGGATTTGGTTTCACAAATCGCCTTGATCCAAAAAGCGCTCAAAGAACAAGAGGAAAAAGCTGAAAAGCCACTCAAATCAAGCGTTCCGGCCAATAAAAACCCCTCTTTAAAAGCCGAAGCCCCAAAAAATCAAGAGAAAAAAACCCAAGAAAAGGCGAAAGTGGAGTTTGATAAAGATCTGTCCAAGCAAAAAGAGATCTTTCAAGAAGCCCTGTCTTTTTTTAGAAACAAATCCTATGCAGAAGCTAAAGAGCGTTTGTTGTGGTTAGAAGCCAATAGTTACAGACTTTATTATGTGCGTTATGTTCTTGGAGAAGTGGCTTATGGAGAAAAGAGATACAGAGAAGCGATCAAGTATTACAAAGAGAGCGCTCTTTTAAATAAAAAAGCGTCTTACATGCCTGTGCTTTTGTGGCATACGGCATGGTCGTTTAAAAAAATCAAAGACGATCAAAACTATTATAAATTTTTAAACACTTTGCAGCACTTGTATCCTTCAAGCGAACAAGCTAAAATGGCGCAAAAAATCTTAGAAAACAAGGAGAAACACCACCATGCAAAACCATGATTTAGAATCAATCAAACAAGCCGCTTTGATTGAATATGAAGTGAGAGAACAAGGCTCTAGCGAAGTGCTAGACAGCAATATTTCTAAAGAGCCTTTAGAGTTTATTATAGGCGCTAATCAGATCATAGCAGGGTTAGAAAAGGCGGTATTAAAGGCTCAAATTGGCGAGTGGGAAGAGATTGTCATCGTCCCAGAGGAAGCTTATGGGGTTTATGAAGGCAGCTATTTGCAAGAAGTCCCTAGAGAGCAATTTGAAGGCATTGAACTAGAAAAAGGCATGAGCGTTTTTGGGCAAACTGAAGACAACCAAACCATTCAAGCCACTATCAAAGACTTTAGCAACACGCATGTGATGGTGGATTATAACCACCCGTTAGCCGGGAAAACTTTAGCGTTTCGTTTCAAGGTTTTAGGTTTTAGGGAAGTGAGCGAAGAAGAAATTTTAGCTTCACACCATGGCGGTGGGACAGGTTGCTGTGGCAGTCATGGGGGTCATGGCGGAAAGAAAGGTGGGGGTTGTGGTTGCTCATGCTCGCATGGGTAGTAGGGTATAGGAGTATTTAAAAGGCAAGGTCATGAATGGTTCTAACCTCAAAAATTGGCTATTCCCTACCATTTGCTTTTTTTTATTTTGCTATATTTTAATTTTTTTAATGTTTTTTATGTTTAAAAGTTTGCAATCGCAATCGTTTGGCTCTGTGGCAGAAACCGGAAAAAAACCCATCACCACCACCAAGAAATTTGGTAAGGAATTGCAAAAACAGATTTCAAAAATCCATTAACTTTTTTTCTTTTTTGCCGATACTTGCTGTAATGGAATGAATATCAAATTAAAGGATTTTACAATGATTAATGCCGTTTCTTCTCTTGCTCCGGTGCAGTCTTTGGGTAATTACAAGCGTGTGGAAAAGAATGAAAAAGTTGAAAACAATGAGGCCGCTCTTGATAGGGTAGCTGAGATCAAGAAAGCTATTGAAAATAACCAGTATAAAATCAACTTGCATGAGACTTCTCACAAAATGGCACAGGATTTATTGGGGATAAGCTAGGGGGTTTAAGGGCTTCATTTCTAGGGGGTTTATTCTTGCTGTGATTTTGCTTTTCATTAAATTTTAGTTTCTCTGTGTTTTAAAATGAGTTTGTTGCTTTCTTAAATAGGGCATGTTTTTAGTCGTGTGTTAGGAATGATTGATTGGGGATTTTAACTTTTATGGATTTTTGCTCTGGTATTGGTGGAGGCCGTTTGGGCTTGGAGCAATGCCATTTAAAATGCGTAGGGCATGCCGAAATCAATCATGAAGCCATTAGGACTTATGAATTATTTTTTAAAGATACCCATAATTTTGGGGATTTGATGCGAATCAATCCTAATGATTTACCCGATTTTGATGCGTTAGTTAGCGGGTTTCCTTGTCAAGCTTTTTCTATTAATGGCAAAAGGAAGGGGCTTGAAGATGAAAGAGGGACGATTATTTATGGGCTTATTCGCATTTTAAAAGTCAAACAGCCCAAATTTTTCTTGCTTGAAAATGTTAAAGGCTTGATCAATCATAATAAAAAGGCAACTTTTAATATTATTATAAAAGCCTTGCAAGAAGCAGGCTATACAACTTATTATCAAATTTTAAACAGCGCTGATTTCCAATTAGCCCAAAAGAGGGAACGCCTTTATATCGTAGGGTTTAGGAAGGATTTGAAACACCCATTTCATTTCCCTTTAGGTTTAGCCAATGATTATTGTTTTAAGGATTTTTTAGACGCTGATAATGAATGCTATTTGGATGTGAGTAACGCTGCATTTCAAAGATACTTGCACAACCGATACAACCATAACCGGGTTTTTTTAGAGAATATTTTAACTTTAGAAAACGCCGTTTTAGACACAAGACAATCTGATTTAAGGTTGTATTTTAATGTTTTTCCTACTTTAAGGACTTCTCGGCATGGTTTGTTTTATACCCAAAAAGGCAAAATCAAAAAATTAAACGCTATTGAAAGCTTGCTTTTGCAAGGATTTCCTAGAGATTTGATCGATAAGATTAAAGATAATCCTAACTTTAAAGAAAGCCATTTGCTATCCCAAGCAGGGAATGCGATGAGCGTGAATGTGATTGCTGCTATCACACAGCAAATGTTAAAGGCAGTTTCTAATGAATAGTCATACAAGTTTTTTTGGCTCACTCATTGCTAAAAATGGTTTTTTAAACGAAAAGAAAGTCGCACAAAAATTCAATGATTACTCTAATGATAGAGATGCACAAATTTGGTTAATGATTATGGGCTATGATTTAAATAAGATTGAATATGTTAAAGTGAATGTGCTTAGTGGGTATAAAGCCGATATAAATGTCATCATTCAAATTAAATTAAAACAAGCCTTAGATAGCGAGAATATATAAGTTAAATTAGTGAGTAATCAAAAAGGTTTTAATCAAATTGATAAAAGAAAGCTCAAATCTTATCAAGAAATGTGGAATATTCCCCCTAATATTTATCAATTATTCGCTTATTTTACAGGAGAGTTAAAGCCGACAAGACAAGATATAAAATATCCTAATAAAAGAATGCTTATTAATGAATTTTCTCATAAAGAACAACAAGAATTATTAGCATGGTTAAATGACAATAAAATGCTGATTGTTTCTGATATTTTAAAAGGTAGGGGTGAGTTTAGTGCTGAATGGGTGTTAGTCATACAAGCAATTAATTTTGATATAAAATGGGCTTTAAAAAATATTAATGTTGTCATGCAACATTATTTTGATGATGGAAGTGTAGAAATAAGCAAAAAAGGCTCACTCAAAATAGGAAGAATTACTATTCAAAGAAAGGGAGGTGATAATGGCAGAGAAAGTGCAAACATGTTGCAGTTTAAAATTGACCCTACAGAACTTTTGGACTAAGTATTTGCTGATAGTAAAACTCTAAAATGGCATAGTATTTGCTTGAATACGGCTGAAACAAGAGCTAAAGGATTTGTTATGGTCGTTTTACATTCTCATTTAGAAAACGCGCTCAACCAATTGAAAGCATTGATTGATTTAACCGAGCGCGATATAAGAGACATCAAGCTCGCTAAACATGCCGAAATTTTTGAAAGAAACCATCAAAAACAGCTAGCGATTCAAGCTTTTGAAAAAGAAAAAGCAAATATAGATGCACAAATGTTGTCTTTAAAAAACCAATTCCCCAATAAAGAAATGAGTGAATTGTTAGACGAAAAAACGAGCGATTTTTTAAACCAAATGCGAGAGTCCTTGCTTGTTTTGAAAGAAAAAAACTTGATTTATTCGCGCATGGCGTTTGCGGTTTCTGAGTTTTATTCTTCGCTCATCCAACAAATCATTCCCCATGACACTTGCGATTATAAAGGCTCTAGGCATGTGGGGAGCCATTTTTTAAGAGTGCAGGCGTAAAATGGGCGGGATTTTATCTTCACTCAACGCTTCTTACACGGGCCTACAAGCCCATCAGAGCATGGTGGATGTTACTGGGAATAACATTTCTAACGCCAGCGATGAATTTTATAGCCGTCAGCGTGTGATTGCAAAGCCTCAAGAGGCTTACATGTATGGCACTAAAAATGTGAATATGGGCGTGGATGTAACAGCCATTGAAAGGGTGCATGATGAGTTTGTTTTTTCTCGTTACACGAAGGCTAATTACGAAAACACTTATTACGATACAGAGTTTTCGCATTTAAAAGAAGCGAGCGCGTATTTTCCGGATATTGATGAAGCGAGCCTTTTTACGGATTTGCAAGATTATTTTAACTCATGGAAAGAATTGTCTAAAAACGCCAAAGACTCCGCTCAAAAACAGGCCCTTGCGCAAAAAACAGAAGCTTTAACGCACAACATTAAAGACACCAGAGAAAGATTAACGACCTTACAGCATAAGGCGAGTGAAGAATTAAAAAGCGTGATTAAAGAAGTCAATAGCTTGGGTTCTCAAATCGCTCAAATCAACAAACGCATTAAAGAAGTGGAAAATAACAAAAGCTTAAAGCATGCGAATGAATTAAGGGATAAGCGAGATGAGTTGGAATTCCATTTGCGAGAGCTTTTAGGGGGGAATGTTTTTAAAAGCAGCATTAAAACTAGTTCGCTCACCGATAAAGACTCGGCGGATTTTGATGAGAGCTATAACCTTAATATCGGGCATGGATTCAATATCATTGATGGCTCTATTTTCCATCCTTTGGTGGTTAAAGAATCCGAAAATAAAGGGGGTTTGAACCAGGTTTATTTTCAAAGCGATGATTTTAAGGTTACTAATATTACTGACAAGCTCAATCAGGGAAAAGTGGGGGCGTTATTGAATGTGTATAATGACGGCTCTAACGGGACTTTGAAGGGCAAATTGCAAGATTATATTGATTTATTGGATTCTTTTGCTAGGGGCTTGATAGAATCCACTAATGCGATTTACGCTCAAAGCGCGAGTCATCATATTGAGGGCGAGCCGGTGGAGTTTAATAGCGATGAAGCCTTTAAAGACACTAACTACAATATCAAAAACGGCTCGTTTGACTTAATCGCTTACAATACCGATGGTAAAGAAATCGCCAGAAAAACCATTACTATCACGCCCATTACAACCATGAACGATATTATCCAAGCCATTAACGCTAACACCGATGACAATCAAGACAACAATACCGAAAACGATTTTGATGATTATTTCACATCGAGCTTTAACAATGAGACTAAAAAGTTTGTTATCCAGCCTAAAAACGCTTCGCAAGGGTTGTTTGTCTCTATGAAAGATAACGGCACGAATTTTATGGGGGCGTTAAAGCTCAACCCTTTTTTTCAAGGCGATGACGCTTCTAATATCAGCTTGAATAAAGAATACAAAAAAGAGCCTACCACTATCCGCCCATGGCTTGCCCCCATTAACGGGAATTTTGATGTGGCGAACATGATGCAGCAATTGCAATACGACAGCGTGGATTTTTATAACGACAAGTTTGACATTAAACCCATGAAAATCAGCGAGTTTTATCAATTTTTAACCGGTAAAATCAACACGGACGCTGAAAAATCAGGGCGTATTTTGGACACCAAACAAAGCATGCTAGAGACCATTAAAAAAGAGCAACTCTCTATTTCGCAAGTGAGCGTGGATGAAGAAATGCTGAATCTAATCAAGTTTCAAAGCGGTTATGCGGCTAACGCTAAGGTCATTACCGCCATTGATCGGATGATAGACACTCTGTTGGGGATTAAACAATAAGTTTCCTAGCGTTTTTATCAAATAGGCCCTATTTAACTTATTTCTTAAACTCTGTTTATTTTAAAACTCATTTTTGAGCCTTTTTTATAGCCAACACTCAAACGATAATGGCTAATAGCATCATATAAGCTATAAGCGAGAGGGTGTTTTGTAAAGCTTGTGTTATAATAACAACGAAATTTTAAGCGTAACTGATTGAAAGGAAAACAGATGAGACGGAGTTTTTTAAAGACGATTGGCTTGGGCGTGATAGCGCTCTCTTTGGGTTTGTTAAGCCCTTTGAGCGCAGCGAGTTACCCCCCCATTAAAAACACTAAAGTAGGCTTAGCCCTTTCTAGCCACCCGCTAGCTAGTGAGATCGGGCAAAAGGTTTTAGAAGATGGAGGTAATGCGATTGATGCGGCTGTAGCGATAGGTTTTGCTCTAGCGGTCGTCCATCCTGCAGCAGGCAATATTGGTGGTGGGGGTTTTGCGGTTATCCATTTGGCTAATGGTGAAAATGTTGCCTTAGATTTTAGAGAAAAAGCCCCCTTAAAAGCCACTAAGAACATGTTTTTAGACAAGCAAGGCAATGTAGTCCCTAAACTCAGCGAAGATGGCTATTTGGCAGCTGGGGTTCCTGGAACGGTGGCGGGCATGGAAGCGATGTTGAAAAAATACGGCACAAAAAAACTATCGCAACTCATTGATCCTGCCATTAAATTGGCTGAAAATGGTTATGTGATTTCACAAAGACAAGCAGAAACCCTAAAAGAAGCAAGGGAGCGGTTTTTAAAATACAGTTCTAGCAAAAAGTATTTTTTTAAAAAAGGCCATCTTGATTATCAAGAAGGGGATTTGTTTGTCCAAAAAGATTTAGCCAAGACTTTGAATCAAATCAAAACGCTAGGCGCTAAAGGCTTTTACCAAGGGCAAGTCGCTGATTTGATTGAAAAAGACATGAAAAAAAATGGAGGGATTATCACTAAAGAAGATTTAGCCAGTTACAATGTGAAATGGCGCAAACCCGTAATAGGGAGTTATCGTGGGTATAAGATCATTTCTATGTCGCCACCAAGTTCGGGAGGCACGCATTTGATCCAGATTTTAAATGTCATGGAGAATGCGGATTTAAGCGCTCTTGGGTATGGGGCTTCTAAGAATATCCATATCGTTGCAGAAGCGATGCGCCAAGCTTATGCGGATCGATCGGTTTATATGGGAGACGCTGATTTTGTTTCGGTGCCGGTGGATAAATTGATTAATAAAGCGTATGCCAAAAAGATTTTTGATACTATCCAGCCAGATACGGTTACGCCAAGCTCTCAAATCAAACCAGGAATGGGGCAGTTGCACGAGGGGAGCAACACCACGCATTATTCTGTAGCGGACAGGTGGGGGAATGCGGTCAGCGTTACTTACACCATTAACGCCTCTTATGGGAGCGCTGCTAGTATTGATGGGGCAGGGTTTTTATTGAACAATGAAATGGATGATTTTTCCATAAAGCCAGGGAATCCCAATCTCTATGGTTTAGTGGGGGGCGATGCGAATGCGATTGAAGCCAATAAACGCCCTTTAAGCTCCATGTCGCCTACGATCGTGTTGAAAAACAATAAGGTTTTTTTGGTGGTGGGAAGCCCTGGAGGGTCTAGGATTATCACTACGGTGTTGCAAGTGATTTCTAATGTCATTGATTATAACATGAATATTTCTGAAGCGGTTTCAGCCCCTAGATTCCACATGCAATGGCTGCCTGATGAATTAAGGATTGAAAAGTTTGGCATGCCCGCTGATGTGAAAGATAACCTCACTAAAATGGGCTATCAGATTGTTACTAAGCCGGTTATGGGCGATGTGAATGCGATCCAAGTTTTGCCTAAAACTAAAGGGAGCGTTTTCTATGGATCAACGGATCCAAGGAAAGAATTTTAATTCTTTGTCATATGCGGGTTTTTAATCCTATTTAGCCTTATTTTTTTGGGGGGGGACTTTTTTAGCGAGAAAATCTTAAATTTAGTTTTAAGATTTATAAAAATAGTGTAAAATTTCTCATTACAAGAGATGACATTAGATCTAAAATGGTGTGTGCAGAATGGGGTTTGAGAATGTTTGCTAGTTCTAGGACGCATGCAGTTTCTTTTTTAAGATTGGTAGCCATTGACATTATGTTTGATCTTATTAAAGCAGAGGAGTAACAATGGGATACGCAAGCAAATTAGCCTTGAAGATTTGTTTGGCAAGTTTATGTTTATTTAGCGCTCTTGGTGCAGAACACCTTGAACAAAAAGGGAATTATATTTATAAAGGGGAGGAAGCCTATAATAAT
Organism: Helicobacter pylori; assembly: GCF_015904775.1. Classification (GTDB taxonomy): domain Bacteria; phylum Campylobacterota; class Campylobacteria; order Campylobacterales; family Helicobacteraceae; genus Helicobacter; species Helicobacter pylori_DM. Next base: position 4,437 of record NZ_JADZNC010000018.1, on the reverse strand, counting down.
AAGGAATACGAGCGAGCGGCTTCTTTTTATAAGAGCGCTATTAAAAATGGCGAGCCGCTTGCTTATGTTCTTTTAGGGATCATGTATGAAAATGGTAGGGGTGTGCCTAAAGATTACAAGAAAGCGGCTGAATATTTTCAAAAAGCGGTTGATAATGATATACCTAGAGGGTATAACAATTTAGGCGTGATGTATAAAGAGGGTAGGGGCGTGCCTAAAGATGAAAAGAAAGCCGTGGAATATTTTAGAATAGCTACAGAGAAGGGCTATACTAACGCCTATATAAACTTAGGCATCATGTATATGGAGGGTAGGGGCGTTCCAAGCAACTATGCGAAAGCGACAGAGTGCTTTAGAAAAGCGATGCATAAGGGTAATGTAGAAGCTTATATCCTTTTAGGGGATATTTATTATAGTGGGAATGATCAATTGGGTATTGAGCCAGACAAAGACAAGGCTATTGTCTATTATAAAATGGCGGCTGATATGAGTTCTTCTAGGGCTTATGAAGGGTTATCAGAGTCTTATCGGTATGGGTTAGGCGTGGAAAAAGATAAACAAAAAGCTGAAGAATACATGCAAAAAGCATGCGATTTTGACATTGATAAAAATTGTAAGAAAAAGAATACTTCAAGCCGATGACTCTCAAACTTGGGCTTGATTCAAGGATTTTTTGTTTTATGTTAGATAGCGTGTTTTTTGAACAATTGATTTGAAGCGATTAGATTAAAGATATTGTATTTTTCATGGCTAAGCGACTTTATATTAAAAACTTTAGCCAAAAAAACATTGCTTGCTATAACTTTGCTTTGTTTGTCTCGCCTAAATATTCCCCTTGTCTTAACAAATCCCTAAATTTACAAACTCCAAACAATAGCGAGCGGGTTTCATAAGCTTTTTAAAAACGACGCAAAGATTGCCGAAAGCCTAAAGCCAGCCACTACTAAAAATTTAAGCCAAGGTTTAGCGACCACTCTAAGCGGAGCGTTAAAATACCAATGGACTAAATTCACGCTAGGAACGCTATACAGAAACGCGCCCGATCGCATTTTAGGGATTAAACTCCCCAAAGCCCTAAACGAAGCCACCGCAGGAGCGGCCTTAAAGTATCACATTAAACGAGCGCTTGAGAGAAGCCACTCTATAAGCGAATTTAGTAAAAATTTAAACTTGAGCGCACAAAACGCTAAATTTTCCAACAACACGCTTAAAATCATTGAAGAGCTTAACAACGGGATCAAGCAAGCCAGCGAAGAACTAAGCAAGAAAGCGAGCGATTTACAACACGCTACAACCCCACTCAAAGAGTTTGGCAAGAACTACCCAGAGTTTGCCTTAAAGCCTAAGGAAGCGTTAGAGAAATTATTACAAGAGCGAAACGGACAAGTCGCAGGTGCAGCGTATAGGGACGATTTAGGAGGGATTGATTTTGTTTGGGGAACGCCAAAGACTAAAGAGAGCGTAGGTTATGGGTTAGCGCATGTATTAGAACGAAGAGAACAGCAAGCGCTTGCTGATGGCTTAAGTGAAGCAGAAGCTAAAGAATACGCCTTAAATATCGTTAAATCTATCCCTGAAGTGTTAGAGAAAGGCACTAAAGGCACGGATCATTTAGGGCGCGTGTTTGTGGATTATGGAAATAAGAGAGTAGGTTTAAATAACACATGGAATAACAAAGATTTAGAAAACCATTGGGTGATAAGCAGTTATGAATTACGAGATACAACAGAGAAGCCCACGCATTTTCCGACCTCGCAAGCAATCACTAAAGAAAAGGACATTCATTCTTTAAACTCCGTAGAACCTAATCCTACCACAAACGCGCTTAAAACGCAAGAGTCTTTATCCCCCTTAGAACAAGCCAACGCCGAAAAGCTTGCGAAGTTAGAAAGCGAAAGGTTAGAAAGCGAACAAGAATTTTTAAAAGCCAAAGAGCAAGAAACAAAGCGTAAAGACGCCTTAAAACGAAAATTAGAACACGAGCGAGGGAATGCAGGCAACATTGAAAGCCAGACTAAAATTGAAGTAGGAGAGGATATACCCACTCAAATACAAGCGCAGATCCCAAAGAGTAGAGTAAGGCTAAACGAACGAGAGATTTACGATCTAGATTATGCGATAGTCAAAGCGAAAGACTTAAAGCCAAGCTTTACCACAGGCGGGACGCAAAAACGCACCGACATGAACGAAGAGCAGATCAAAAGCATTTCGCAAAATTTTGACCCTAAAAAGATATTTGGGAGCGGAGGGTTTGAAGATTTACCGATTATCCTGCATGATGGGCAAGTGATCGCAGGAAACCACCGCATCCAAGGCATGCTGAATTTCACGCCTAAAAGCCGTCATATTTACGAGAAAGCGATCAAGGAATACTATAACATTGATTTGAAACCAGACGAGCTGTTAGTGCGCGTGCCACACAATAGATTAAACAACACCGAGATCAACAATTTAGCGGCTTCAAGCAATCAAGGAAGATTTAACAGCGAGAGCGATCATGCAATAGCGGTTTTAAGCCACTATGAAGCGAAGTTGAAAGAATTAGACCAAAAATTAGACGCTGATAGCATTTATTCTTTAAAAAACATTGTCGCTAAAAATTTGAATTTTGACAAAGCGACTCATCCTAATGTAGGCGATAGTAACCTCGCACTTCTCATGTTTAACATGCCACGAACCAAGACGCAAGGGATAGAATTACTCAACCGCTGGTAGAAAGAGTTTTCAAACGACATTAAAAGCTATGAAAAAGTAAAAAAAATGTTTGTAGATAATACCGGGAGTTTTCACAATTTAATCCATGACATGAATTTCCCTAAGGTGAGTTTAAACGCTTATTTAAGCGATATTATGGATCGCAGTTTTGCGAATTTAAAGAACTATCAAAGCACGAGCGAAAGTTTGAAAGATTTGAGCGAAAAATTTTATAAAACGAACTCTTTAGAAATGTTTGAAAAGAGCGATCAAACTACGAGCGATATAAGCGAGATTTTAGGAGGAGCGATCGCACGATTTGCAAGGTTTGATGATCCTTCAAAAGCGCTATTTGAAGCGTTAAGAAGCGAAAACATTAAAAAAGGTTTGAAAGAATTTAAGATCGCCGATGTTACAAAAGACATGTTTGATCCTAATAGCAAAGAATTTAAAGATATTGATATTTACGATTTTACGCATTACCTTTTAATGGTGAATAGAGAGCCGAACGAAAATAACCCTACCTTAACGCGCTTGATAGAAGCCGTAAAGGACATGCAAAAAGAAAACAAGAAAGGGATAAAAGGAAAAACTAGTGATACAAATTTAGGTAATGATGAAATTAAAAAACTTATTGATGAAAGCCCACGAACTGGAAAGCTTATGCCTATTTTAGGAATGCAAAATTTAAACGCAGAAGCGGTTAAATACATTCAAAAAAATCATAAACGAATAGCTGTTGAAAAGATAGATCCACGCTTTGCTAAAGATTTACGATTGAAATATCCAGATGATGCAAGAGCGGTTATTGACTATCAAGCTATTAACCACATCCTAAAAGAACACAAAAACTTAACGCATGAAGACATAGCCAACTATAGAGAATTATCCAAACAAGCTAATGAAACCTTAAAACTAAAAGATAATCAAAACAGACCGGTAGTAGCGAGTTTTAATCAAATTAATGGATTTTTTGTAGTGGTGGAGCAAGTATCAAACGCTAAGAATGAATTAATGCTAAAAACCATGTATAAGGCAAGAGGAAATTATAAGGATAGTTTGATCTATAAAAAACATTAGCAAAATCTCAGAATAGCAATTGACCATCAGTTATGAGCTGAGTGCTAGACATATTTGATAAAGCTAATGTATTTTGAAACTATAAAACAAAAGCTTGAAAAAGTCAAGGAGTAAGAAATGCAGTTATTTGAAAAATGGCAGAGCGCAAGAGATGCCTATGATATTTTTTACCAAGAGGCCGAACATTTGGGATTAGAAGTTGTAACATTCTTGAAGCATTTTTGTGAAGCCAATGATACCCTTACAAATGCGATTTTAAAAATGTTTGACAGCGAGAGCGATCAATTTTCAATATTAGTAAAGACCGCCGAGAGTGTAGAGAATTACCCGCTAGCGTTTAAATTTAAAAATGCTATTGGTGAAGTTTGGGCGTTTGTCGTTAGAGATAAGCAAGATGAAAACAAAACCATGCGCGATTTTTTAGAAGCATGCGAGCGTGATAGCGCTACTCACTTGCTAGGAAAGCCAATTGAACGAGCCAAGCAATGCTTATCACTTGTGAAGCAATACAGAGAAAATAAAAGAGATTGTGCAGTGGTGATTATTGATTATCTGATCGTGGAATTGTTGGTAAATGGAGGTTTTGATGAATTACCCTAATCTACCTAATAGCGCGCTTGAAATTAAAGAACAGCCAGAAGTGAAAGAAATCACTAACGAATT
>NZ_JADZNC010000017.1:0-32093 GCF_015904775.1 Helicobacter pylori | reverse complement strand
CGTTATCTTTTGCAATGAATTTAGCGCTGATTTCTTAAGCATTAAAGAAAATGATGAGAATTATTTTTATGGGGTTTTGGAAGTTGAAAAGCACCACATGATGGAAGGGTTTTTGTTTTGTAATTTAGATTACCAACGCAAGAAAAATTTCACCTTAAGAATGCATGATCTTTTAAAGGGGAATGAGGCTAAAGGGGAGTTGGATTTTACGAAATGGTGTTGGCCCAACATGAAAGCTTTAGGGATTGAGTATTGCGTTTTCCCTTATTATTACACCATTAAAGATTTTTCTAACGCGTATTTAAACGAGAATTACAAGAAAACCATTTTAGAGGCGCGAGAAAACCCTACTATTATCCACTATGACGCTTGGTGGGGGGCGGTGAAGCCTTGGGACTATCCTTTTGGTTTAAAAGCGGATTTATGGCTGAACGCTTTGGCTAAAACTCCCTTTATGAGCGATTACACTAAGAAAATGCACACCAATGAGAGCTTTTATACCACAAAAATGGCTGAGCAGCATTATTTTTCTTCAGTAAAACCTTCAAAAGAAATTGTTTTTAAGGCTCCGTATTTGTTTTTCAAATCGTATTTGTTTGTTGTGTTTAAAGAAAGGAAAATCCATTCAAGAGTTTTTGAATTAACTTGTAATTTAGTGAAAAAAATTTTCAATAAGCTTATTTATTTTGGGTTTTTGATGCCTAAAGCGTTAGTTAAAAGGGTGGTTAGTAAGATCCTTAGAGTTTTAGGGCTTCATGGGATTGTTAAAAAAATCTTAATCAAGCTTTTAAGAAAGGGCTAGAGTAAAGGGGTTAAAACCTTTCTTTAAATTAATTTGCTTTAAAAACAACATAAAAACCAAAAACAGAACCCTTTCAAGTTCGGTTTTTTTTTTTTTTGGATAAAATAGCCATTAAAAAAGGGTGTTTAATTTTTTATGACTTCAGCTTCAAATCATTCTTTTAAAGAACAAGATTTTCATATCCCTATCGCTTTTGCTTTTGATAAGAATTACCTCATTCCTGCGGGCGCGTGCATTTATTCCTTGTTAGAAAGCATCGCTAAAGCCAATAAAAAAATTCGTTACACCCTATACGCTTTAGTGGTAGGCTTGAATGAAGAAGATAAAGCAAAGCTTAATCAAATCGCAGAGCCTTTTAAAGAATTTGCTGCTTTAGAAGTGAAAGATATTGAACCTTTTTTAGACGCTATCCCTAACCCTTTTGATGAGAATTTCACCAAGCGTTTTTCTAAAATGGTGTTAGTGAAGTATTTTCTAGCGGATTTATTCCCCAAATATTCTAAAATGGTGTGGAGCGATGTGGACGTTATCTTTTGCAATGAATTTAGCGCTGATTTCTTAAGCATTAAAGAAAATGATGAGAATTATTTTTATGGGGTTTATGACAAAATATACCCGTATGAAGGCTTTTTTTATTGCAACTTAACTTATCAGCGAAAAAATCAATTTTGCAAAAAAATATTAGAAACCATACGCGCACAAAAAATAGATAAAGAACCGCAATTAACAGAATTTTGTCGTTCAAAGATCGCACCATTAAAAATAGAGTATTGTATTTTCCCACACTATTATAGCCTTTCTGAAGAGCATTTAAAGGGCGTGGTCAATGCAATTTATCATAACACCATTAAACAAGCCCTAAGAGAACCTATCGTTATACAATACGACTCTCATCCTTATTTTCAAATCAAACCTTGGGATTATCCTTTTGGTTTAAAAGCGGATTTGTGGCTGAACGCTTTGGCTAAAACCCCCTTTATGAGCGATTGGTCTTATTTGATCACAGGGGGTGGGGGGGTAGGTGGAGAAAAATGGCATTACTACCATGGCATTGCCACTTATCATTACTACTTTCCTTTATGGAAAGTAGAAGAACAGATTGCCCATGACGCTCTTAAGACATTTTTAAAACATTATTTTTTGCACATTCATGAGATTCCCCAAAACGCAAGGCGAAGACTATTCAAATACTGCATTTCAATACCGCTTAAGGGCTTTATTAGTAAAACCCTTAAAATTTTAAAACTCCATGCACTGGTGAAAAAAATCCTAATCCAACTCAAGCTCTTAAAAAAGAGCTAGAGTAAAAAGCCTTTAATCAAACGATTTTTTCATATCAATCACATAGCGGAATTTCGCTTTCCCATGGGTTAGGTTATGATAAGCGGTGTCAATATCCTTGCCTAAAATTAAATCTATTTCAGGGTAAATATTGTGTTTGATAGAAAAATCCATCATTTCTTGGGTTTCTTTAATGCCCCCAATCAATGAGCCATAAACCTTGCGATTGCTTAAATAGATAAAATCAAAAACGCTAAGCGCTGGAGCGACTTCTACAGGGGGGAGTCCCACAAGGGCTAGATCGCCATTATAAGTTAAGAGCTTGAGATAGTCTTTTAAATTATAATGGGTAGGAATGGTTGAAATGATAAAATCCAACTCCTCTTTGCATTGTTTGGGGTCCGTGTAGAAATGCTTAATACCCATGCTCAAAGCGTCTTGCTTTTTGTGATCGTTTCTTGCAAAAACGCTCACTTCAGCCCCCATAGCCACAGCGTATTTGACCGCCATGCTTCCTAGTCCGCCAAACCCAGCGACACCCACTTTTGTGCCTTTAGTAACCTTAGAAAATTTTAAGGGCGAATAAGTGGTGATGCCCGCACAAAGCAAAGGGGCTACTTTTTCTAAAGGAGCGTTTTTATCCACACTAATCACATAGTTTTCATCCACGACAATATTATTAGAGTAACCGCCCATGTGGGGTTCGTTGCCATGGAAAGAATCCAAACAATCATAAGTAAATACCACTTTGGCACAAAATTGCTCTTGGTGTTCTTTACAGGGCTTACATGTCTTGCATGAATTGACAAAACAGCCCACGCCCACCACATCGCCAACCTTAAATTTCTTAACTTCCTTACCCACTTCTTTGATGACCCCAGCAATTTCATGCCCAGGAACCATAGGGTAAATGCCTTCTCTCCATTCGCTATAAGCACTATGAACATCGCTATGGCAAATCCCTGCATAAAGAATGTCAATCAGCACATCTTTAGGGCCTACAGCATGGCGGCTAAAATCATGGGGCTTGAAATGCCCGTCTTTAGAAAAAATAGCAAAACCTTTAGATGGAACTCTCATTAAAACTCCTTGTTTTATTAAAATACCGCTATTGTATCGTTTTTATGGTTTGCTTATGTTTCTATAGGTTTAACTAATTTTATAGCTGTTGGTTATATGGTAGCGTTGTTTGGCGTGCTCAAACACACCCCTTGTATAAGCCGCTTCTATCTTAACGCTACTATATCTTATCATGCAGTAAATAATTCTCTAACGCAATGCCCGCCCCATCAAGTCCGGGAGTTTTTTTCAGCACGACATGCACAGGGATAGAAGCGAGAAACGCTCCCATGCGCCCTTTCGTTTCAAAACGCGCTCTAAAGGGCGAAGTTTTAAAATAATCAATGAATCGTGGGATAATCCCCCCACACAAATACACGCCCCCTCTAGCCCCCAAAGTGAGAGCCACATCAGCAGCGAGCGTGCCTAGCATGGAGCAAAAAGTGTCCAAGGTCAATCGGCATATAGGGTAATCCCCATTCAAAGCGCGTTCGCTAATGATTTGTGGGGTTAATTCAGCCTTGCTCAACTTCGCCACTTTTTCTAAGCCTTTGCGTTTAGACAGGGCTTCATAAATCAACACCAAACCGCTACCGCTTAAAAACCTTTCCGCGCTCACATGGTTGAATTTAGAGCGGGCGTATTGCCACACTAAAATTTCTAAATCATCAAAAGGGGCAAAGCTCACATGCCCCCCTTCGCCGGGTAAGACTTTCAAAGAGCCATCGCTGTTTTGGATAAGAGTGCTTACCCCAAGCCCGGTTCCTGGCCCTAAAATCGCTTTAGGGGCGTTGATTTCGCACTTAATCCCGCCTATTTGAGCCAGATCGTTTTCTTGCATCGCGCTAATGGCATAGGCTTGCGCGACAAAATCATTGATGACAAGCAATCTTTTTAAATTCAAACATTGCCGTGTCGTTTCAATAGAAAAAGTCCAGTGGTTGTTAGTCATTTGGACAAAATCCCCCATAATGGGCGTAGCCACAGCAAAAGAGCCATAAATAGGGTGCAGTTTAAGGCTTTCTTTGCATTTAGAAAGGTAAAATCGCACCGCATCGCTCAAGCTTTCAAAATCTTCGCACCGCAAGACTTCAATGCATTCAATCTGTCGTGGGGCGACTTCCAAGCCAAAGCGCGCGTTCGTGCCGCCAATATCGGCTAATAGTCTTGGGTAAGTTTCAGTTTTTGGCATAAAACACCTCCGTGGTAACTTTTTGAGAATGTAAAATCCGAGCGATCGGCAGAGAATAGGGAGCACTTTCTTTTAAAGCCTTTTCTAAAACCTCCCTTTTTTCTACCCCACTAATGCTTAAGAAAAGTTTTTCGCAATTTTCTAAGGCGTTGATAGACATGCTCAAGCGCTCATAAGGAGCGTTAGCGGGCTTAGTCAAAACGATATTTTCTTTTTCTTCGTTTAAAAAAGCGCTCGTTTCGGGAAAAAGGCTAGCCGTATGCCCGTCAGTCCCCATGCCCAAAATGGCTAAATGGGGCTGTTTGAAATGCTGGTTAGCAAAATGAAAAAGCGCGTTTGTATCGCTAGAAATCTTTTTGGGCAAAAGCGGAGTGAAAGAAGCTTTTAGGGCGTTATTTTGCAACAAGTAATCATGCAATAATTTGGTGTTGCTGTCATCATGGCTTGTGTCTATAATGCGTTCATCTACTAAACTGACTAAACACTCATGCCATTTGAGATCCAAAACGCTCAATTTTTGCAACAAGCTAATGGGCGAACGGCCTCCAGAAAAAGCGATAGAAACTTGATGACGCTTTTTTAAGGCGTTGTTAAAAAATTCTTTAAAACGATCTGTTAAAGCCTTGTGGCAATCTTTCAAATTTTCAAATTCAAATAATTGATAACCCATGAAATCCCTTTTACTGATAGAGTGGTTTTAAAAATTCTGATTCGTTGAGATTATGGCTTTCATAGGAGTATAAGGGCGTGGCGTTATTGATAAAACCCTCTATGAGCGTGTCAATAAAAACCCATGACGCTTCTAATTCCAATTGGTGGGCGAAATTATTGTGGTTATTTTGTATCGCATCATAGAGCAATTTAGCGTAGGGCTGTAAAAATTCTTGTTTGTTATGGGTTTCTAAAATAAGGGGGTTTTGATTGTCTTTTAGGGTGAGGGTGATTTTATCTTGAGAGAGGAAAAATTCTAGCGTATTGACTGCATTAAAATGGATTTTCACGCTCGCTTGGTTGTGGGGCATTTTTTTAGCGTGCTTGAGATAGAAAGGCACGCCTTTAAATTTAGGCGTATCCAAAAAGGCTTTAATAGCGACAAAAGTCTCTGTCTGGCTCTCTTTATTAACCTTATTTTCATCTCTATAGCCTTGATACTGGGCCCGAATAACCTGTTTTTTAAAGTCTTTAGGGGGTTGTAAGGTTTTTAAAACTTTGATTTTTTCTTCCCTTAAGTCTTTTAAATCGTTGGGTAAATCTGTAGCGATAAGGGATAAAACTTGCAAGAGATGGTTTTGAACCATATCCCTTAAAGCCCCAATTTTATCGTAAAATTCGCCCCTTTCTTCCACTCCTAAAGTCTCATAAACGCAGATTTCAACCGCATTAATTTGATCCCATAAAATGTTTAAGATAGGGTTATTTAAGCGCAATTCAAGGATATTTTGAACGCCCTTTTTCCCTAAATAATGATCGATTCTAAAAATTTGCTCTTCTTTAAAAAAAGCGCTAATGCTTTGGAAAATTTCTTTACAAGTCTTTAAATCATGCCCTAAAGGTTTTTCTAAAATCAAACGAGTGTTGGCGTGATTGAGCACGTTTTGGGCTAAATTTTGAGCGGTCGTTGCAAAAAAACTAGGGGAGATAGAAAAGTAGAAGATCAAGGGCTTATTGTTTGTAGCGATTTTACTCAATTCTTCAAAGTCTTTAGGGTTATCCAAACGGACGCGCAAATAACTGATATGGGCTAAAAATTCCTCACCCTTTTCTCTTGAATGCAGTTGTGTCTTTTCACAAAGGAGCGCTAAAAACTCTTCATTGGATAGCTCCTTACGCCCCGATGCGATAATTCTAGAATCTTTTTTAAAACCATAATGGGTATAAATTTCATAGAGCGAAACAAAGAGCTTTCGCATGGCTAAATCCCCAGTCGCGCCAAAAAGAACCAAATCAAAATCCAACATCAATAACCCTTTTAGAGTGTTTTTAAGTTATTATTATATATTAAATCTTAATTGAAGGGGTGTTCATGCCTAAGCATTCTTTAGAACAAATCAAAGAAAAAATTACAGAGCGTAGCAAAAAAACCAGAGAGCTTTATTTAGAAAATATCTTTAACCCTAAAAACCAGCCCAAGATTGAGAGCTTGGGTTGCGCGAATATTGCGCATGTTACAGCGAGCATGCCAGAGCATTTAAAAATGCCTTTAGGTTCGCATAAAAGAAAGCATTTTGCGATTATCACGGCTTATAATGACATGCTTTCAGCCCACCAACCTTTTAAAAATTACCCTGATTTGATTAAAAAAGAATTGCAAGAGCATAACGCTTATGCGAGCGTCGCTAGTGGGGTGCCAGCGATGTGTGATGGTATCACGCAGGGTTATGATGGCATGGAATTGAGCTTATTCAGTAGAGATGTGATCGCTTTAAGCACCGCCGTAGGGTTAAGCCATAATGTTTTTGACGGGGCGTTTTTTTTAGGCGTGTGCGATAAAATCGTGCCAGGCTTGCTTATAGGAGCGTTAAGTTTTGGGAATTTAGCGAGCGTGTTTGTGCCAAGCGGGCCTATGGTGAGCGGGATAGAAAATTATAAAAAAGCCAAAGCGCGCCAAGATTTTGCAATGGGAAAGATCAACAGAGAAGAGCTTTTAAAAGTGGAAATGCAAAGCTATCATGACATTGGCACTTGCACTTTTTATGGCACGGCTAATTCCAATCAAATGATGATGGAATTTATGGGGTTGCATGTGGCTAATTCTAGCTTTATCAACCCTAACAACCCCTTACGAAAGGTTTTAGTAGAAGAGAGTGCTAAAAGATTAGCGAGCGGGAAAGTCCTGTCTTTAGCCAAACTCATTGATGAAAAAAGCATTCTTAACGCTCTTATAGGCTTAATGGCAACAGGGGGTTCTACTAACCACACTTTGCATTTGATCGCTATCGCTAGATCTTGTGGGGTGATTCTCAATTGGGACGATTTTGACGCAGTCTCTAACCTCATACCCCTTTTAGCTAAAGTCTATCCTAACGGATCAGCGGATGTGAACGCTTTTGAAGCGTGTGGGGGATTAGCGTTTGTGATCAAGGAATTGTTAAAAGAGGGGCTTTTATTTGAAGACACTCATACGATTATGGATACAGAAACGCAAAAAGGCATGCAAAATTACACCAAAACCCCCTTTTTAGAAAACGACCAATTGGTGTATAAAGACGCCATCAATCATAGCTTGAATACGGATATTTTACGCCCTGTGAGCGAGCCTTTTGCCGCTAATGGGGGGCTTAAAATTTTGAAGGGTAATTTGGGGCGGGCCGTGATTAAAATCTCAGCCATTAAAGATGAGCACAAGAAAGTCAAGGCTAGAGCGATTGTTTTTAAAACCCAAAGCGAATTTTTAGAACGCTTTAAAAATAAAGAATTAGAAAGGGACTTTGTGGCGGTCTTGCCTTTCCAAGGGCCTAAATCTAACGGCATGCCAGAATTGCACAAACTCACCACGAATTTAGGGGCTTTGCAGGATATGGGCTACAAGGTCGCGCTCGTTACGGATGGGCGCATGAGCGGGGCGAGCGGGAAAGTGCCTAGCGCGATCCATTTAAGCCCTGAGGGAGCGTTAAATGGGGCGATCATTAAGATTAAAGATGGCGATTGGATAGAATTAGACGCTCCTAATAACGCCTTGAATGTGCTTGAAAAGGATTTTGAAAATAGAGGGATCAATCCCTTGTTTTTAGAAACCTTAGAAAATTTAGAAAAGCCTACTTTTGGGTTGGGTAGGGAATTGTTTACAAGCTTGAGATTGAATGTTAATACGGCTGAAGAGGGCGGCATGAGTTTTGGCATAAAGGTATAAAAATATAAAGGAGATAAAATGCAAGATAAAATAATAGAGGTTTTACAAATTAGCCCCATTGTCCCTGTGGTGGTGGTTGAGGATATAAAAGACGCTGTGCCTTTAGCGCAAAGCCTGATAGAGGGGGGTATTCCAATCATAGAAGTTACTTTGCGTTCCAGTTGCGCTTTAGAAGCCATAGAGCTTATCGCTAAGAATGTGCCAAAAATGCGCGTGGGCGCTGGCACGATTTTAAATCCCACTCAGTTAGAGCAAGCTCAAAATAGGGGGGCAGAGTTTTTGATTAGCCCGGGCCTTACGATAAAGCTTTTAGAACACGCAAAGAAAAAAAACATGCCTTTAATACCTGGGGTTTCTAGCAGTAGTGAAGTCATGCAAGCTTTAGAATTGGGTTATAACGCTTTGAAATTTTTCCCGGCAGAGTATTGCGGGGGCGTTAAGCTTTTAAACGCTTTTAATGGCCCTTTTAAAGGGGTGAAATTTTGCCCCACTGGGGGGATTAGCGCAGATAACATGCGTTCTTATTTGAATTTAGAAAATGTTTTGTGCGTGGGGGGGAGTTGGCTTACCCCTAAAGATTTAATTCAAAACAAAGAGTGGGATAAGATCACAGAAATTTGTAAGAGGGCGTTAGCTTAAGATAACAAAGAGATCATGGCATTTTGTATTTGCTTAATAACACTATAATAAAATTTTTAATAAGGAGATACATCATGTTAGAAAATGTCAAAAAGTCCTTTTTTAGGGTTTTGTGCTTGGGTGCGTTGTGTTTAGGGGGGCTAATGGCAGAGCAAGACCCTAAAGAGCTTGTGGGTTTGGGTGCAAAGAGCTACAAAGAGAAAGATTTCACTCAAGCTAAGAAATATTTTGAAAAAGCGTGCGATTTGAAAGAAAATAGCGGGTGTTTTAATTTGGGGGTGCTTTATTATCAAGGGCAGGGGGTAGAAAAGAATTTGAAAAAAGCCGCCTCCTTTTACGCTAAGGCTTGCGATTTGAATTACAGCAATGGGTGTCATTTGCTAGGGAATTTATATTATAGCGGGCAAGGCGTGTCCCAAAACACCAACAAAGCCTTACAATACTACTCTAAAGCGTGCGATTTGAAATACGCTGAAGGGTGCGCGAGCTTAGGGGGGATCTATCATGATGGTAAAGTGGTTACTAGGGATTTTAAAAAAGCGGTGGAGTATTTCACTAAAGCGTGCGATTTAAACGATGGCGATGGTTGCACGATATTAGGGAGCTTGTATGATGCAGGCAGAGGCACGCCTAAAGATTTGAAAAAAGCGCTCGCTTCGTATGACAAAGCTTGCGACTTAAAAGACAGCCCGGGGTGCTTTAACGCAGGGAATATGTATCATCATGGCGATGGCGTGGTAAAGAATTTTAAAGAGGCTCTCGCTCGTTATTCTAAAGCATGCGAGATGCAAAACGGCGGAGGGTGTTTCAATTTGGGGGCTATGCAATACAATGGCGAAGGCGTAACAAGGAATGAAAAACAAGCCATAGAAAACTTTAAAAAAGGCTGTAAATTGGGCGCTAAAGGGGCGTGCGATATTCTCAAGCAGCTTAAAATCAAAGTTTAGTTTGAATAAGGCTTGATCAAACAGCTTTAAAAGGCGAAATTTTAGGGGGTTAGGGGATTTAAAAGGAGGTTTTAGGGGAGTAGGGGAGAATAATTTCAAAATACTTCCTATCCCCTTAAGATAATGAGCTTAAAATAAAGCAACCAAAATTCTTTTTTTTTAAAACTTAAAGAGTCGTTAAAGTTTAAAAAAACCTTAAGTATTTAACTAAAACAAAGCCTTTATTTAAAACCCCTTAAGGGCTTTTATGGGTGGGTAGGGGAGCGAAAGTTTGGCTTATGGGCATGATTTCTATGCGGTTGATATTGACATGTAGGGGTTGTTCGTAAATCCATAGCACGATGTTAGCAATATCTTGTGGTTTGAGGTAAAGGGTGTTTTCATAGACGGATTGGGCTTTGATTTTATCGCCCTTAAAACGCACCATGCTGAATTCGGTTTCGCCGCACAAACCGGGTTCAACATTACTCACTCTAATGTTAGTGCCAGCCAAATCCGCTCGCAAATTTAAAGAAAATTGCTTCACAAACGCCTTGCTCGCTCCATAGACATTCCCTCCAGGATAGGCGTAAGTGCCAGCAATAGATCCAAGATTGATGATAGTCCCATGGTTATGCTCTATCATAGAAGGCAAGATCAAGCGGGTGAGATGCAACAACCCCTTGATATTCGTGTCTATCATGATTTCCCAATCGTCTAACTCGCATTCATAAGCCTTGTTTAAGCCTAGCGCTAAACCGGCGTTATTGATTAAAGCGTCAATGCGATCCGTCATGGAAAAAATAGTCTCTATCGCTCGCTTAGTTTCAAGCTTGTTTTTAAGATCAAAACACAGGGGAATGAAATGCTTGGGGTAAGCGAGTTGCAATTTTTGTAAATTCTCTTTTCGCCTCCCTGTGCCAAAAACCACATGGTTTTTTTGTAAAAACGCCTTAGCGATTTCTAACCCAAACCCTGAAGTCGCCCCGCTAACTAAAATGTGTGCCATTTCTATCCTTTAAAATTTTAAAAAAGCCCCTTAAGCCCTTTTTCAAGCTTTTCTTTGAGCTTATCATCTTTAAGCAAATGATCTAAACCTTTTTTAAGTGTGTCGTTTTTTAGGATTTCTTTCAAGCCTTGTTGCAGGTTTTGTTGGATGGCTTTTTCGTTTAAAATGAGGGAAAATTTTGGCTGGTGCATGTTACCTTGAAGTTTCATTTTAAAAACGAATTTTAAGATTTCCGCATCCATGAGCATGTCCATTTGTTTGGTGTTTAAATCCAATAAGCCGTTATGGATTTTCAATTGGGTTTTGGGGCTTTTTAAGCTGAGACTAGAGAGCAAGCGTTGCTGGTTGATTTGGCTTACCAGATTAGCATCGTTATAAATTTCTTTAGTAATATCAAATTTAGAAATGGAGTAGAGGAAATCGCTGAATGCATTTTTGAGGAATCTTGCGTTTTTGAGATTGGCTTTCAATACGCCTTGCTTGGCACTAAGATCATAATCCAAGTTAGCGTCTGCAATGGATTGGAAAAACTTAGGGTAATGGAATAAATCTAAAGCTTTTAAAGTGGAAATATTGGAAAAACGGGCTTTCAAATCTTTATTTAAAAGCGTGAAATCCAGTGCGCCGTCTAATAAATTTGAATGGCCGCTGACTTTTAAGAGCTTGGGGCTTTGCTCTATAGTGCCTTTTAAAGTCAAACTCCCTTTTAGGGGGTGGTTGGTAATGTTTTGGAGTTTGGCTAGATTGGGTATTTCTAAAGTGTAGGGGGCGTTGAGTTTTAAAACAGAGAAAAGATATTCGCTTTTTAGGGCCGTGAAATTAACTAAAGGGCTAGTTAGGGTGGTATCGCTGATGGCTTTGTTTCCTTTAAAATCGCTTGAATGCGAGAGGCTGAAAACAAGCGTGTCTTTAAGGTTTAAATGAAAAATTTGATTGATTAGGGCGTTATTGATTAAAGCGTTATTAGCTGTTAGGATCAAATGCCCTTCTAAAGGCTTTAGAGAGTTAAAATCCGCCTGTAAGGACACTTTTGCGTTCGCATAAGCGGGGCGATTGATTAAATAAAGCAAATCTTCTAAATTGGCGTCTTGTGCGTTCAAACTTAAATGAGAAAGCTTGAAATCATCTAAAAGGGCATTGTAGGCAGTGTGGGATTGAGCGACATTAGAGACGCCTTGAATCACAAGGGCTTTTCTATGCCCTTTGATATTCCCAGAAGTAACAATGGCCCCCCTTAAAGGGTAGGGTATCCATTCTTTGAAAGAGTATAAATTTTTAATATCTATATGGTAATTCAAATCCACGCTTTGCTTTAAAAGCGAGAAATCCCCCTTAAGAATGAGCGTGGAATCATCGTTAGCTTGAGCTTCAAAGTCTAAAGAGTTGAATCTCAATTTAAAGGTTTTAACGCTCAAATAACGCTCGTTCGGGTTGATTTTTTTCTCTATATACGAAGCGATGATTTTATTCCCCCATTCTGTAAAAAGGATAAGATAGGTTGTTAAAAGGCCGATTAAAAGAAGCGCGAGTAGGGTATAAAGAATTTTTTTCATGTTTGTTTGTCCTTGAAATAAATTGAATAGAATATATTAGCTTGTTTTGTAAGGGTTTCTAACATTTTTTCCATGCTCTAACGAAAGGCTTGAATTGAGCCAATAAAGAAAGAATGGGGCGCTCAAAACCCACAATTTAGTAACAACACGCTTACAATCATTGAAAAACTCAAAACCCTAAAATTTTAAGCCCCTTAGAACAAATATAAGCCGATAAAGCCGCCAAAGATAGAAAGCGAAAGATTACAAGGCAAAAGAGATTTTGTGCAATATAAAGAACAAAGCAAACAAAAAATCTAAAAATCTCAATCCAACTCAATCTTCCATCAAGGAGTTTTAAGTTAAAAGACTTGCGGCGTTAAACAAGGACGATTTAATCGTTTAGGATTTTCTCAACCAAATGATTGATAAAAAGAAAAAATTCAAGGAGAAAACAATGGTGGAGAATAGCGGGATCGAACCGCTGACCTCCTGCGTGCAAAGCAGGCGCTCTCCCAGCTGAGCTAATTCCCCAAAGGTTGTAAAAATGGTGGGCTTAGGAGGAGTTGAACCTCCGACCTCACCCTTATCAGGGGTGCGCTCTAACCACCTGAGCTATAAGCCCTTTAAAGCCAATAAAGATGAAATTATAGGTTAAACTTTCTTAAAAAATCCTTAAATAATAAATGGGATTAAGATGTTATAATACTCGTTATTTTTTCATTTCAAAAGGGGTTTTTATGGCATTATTATTCACAGGGGCGTGCGGGTATATAGGCTCGCATACCGCAAGGGCGTTTTTAGAAAAAACCAAAGAAAACATCGTCATTGTAGATGATCTCAGCACCGGTTTTTTAGAGCATCTCAAAGCGTTAGAGCATTATTACCCTAAAAGGGTTGTGTTTGTTCAAGCCAATTTGAATGAAACGCAAAAATTGGACGCATTTTTGAATAAGCAACAATTAAAAGATCCCATTGAATCTGTCTTGCACTTTGGGGCTAAAATCTCAGTAGAAGAATCCACGCGCTTGCCTTTAGAATACTACGCCAACAACACGCTCAACACTTTAGAGCTTGTCAAACTTTGCTTAAAACATGCAATCAAGCGTTTTATTTTTTCTTCTACGGCCGTGGTTTATGGCGAGTCTGATTCTAGCTTGAATGAAGAAAGCCCCTTAAACCCCATTAATCCTTATGGAGCGTCTAAAATGATGAGCGAAAGGATTTTGTTAGACACTTCTAAAATAGCGGATTTTAAATGCGTTATTTTGCGCTATTTCAATGTGGCTGGAGCATGCATGCACAATGATTATGCCACCCCTTACACGCTAGGCCAGCGCACGCTCAACGCCACGCATTTAATCAAAATCGCATGCGAATGCGCGGTGGGGAAAAGGAAAAAAATGGGGATTTTTGGCACTAACTACCCCACAAGAGATGGCACTTGCATTAGGGATTATATCCATGTAGATGATTTGGCTAACGCGCATTTGGCGAGCTATCAAACCCTTTTAGAAAAAAATAAGAGCGAGATCTATAATGTCGGCTACAATCAAGGCCATAGCGTGAAAGAAGTGATAGAAAAGGTTAAAGAAATCTCAAACAACGATTTTTTAGTGGAAATTTTAGACAAACGACAGGGCGATCCAGCAAGCCTTATTGCCAATAACGCTAAAATCTTACAAAACACCCCTTTCAAACCCCTTTATGACAATCTAGACACCATTATCAAAAGCGCTCTAGATTGGGAAGAACACCTTTTAAGATTTCAATAATACACCCTGTGCAAATACAAGCCATTAGCCATTATGGGCGTTCTTATAGTGGCTTTGAGATTATGGATTTGCGCTTGAATTTCAGCGAGCGTGATTTTTTCTAGTGAATATTGAACGCATGCTTGAATGATCAAACGCACGCTGGAGCGTAAAAACGCATCGCCAATGATTCTAAACACCACGCACTCATGCCCCATGATAAAGGCTGTATAAGCCAAAGCGTTAAAAATGATGCGATTAGGATTGGTTGTAGCGCCGCCTTCTTTTTTAAACATGGAAAAATCATGCTTGCCTGTGAATTGCTTTAAAGCGGCATTTAATAAATCTAGTGAGCCATAATCCCCACAAGCGATATAAGGCGCTAAAAAAGGCGTTTTTAAATTCTTCGTCAAAAGGTAACGATACGCTCTTTTTTGAGCGTCAAAACGCGCATGGAAGTTTTTTTCTTCTAGTTTTTTTAAGACAATGTGCGGGGCGAGTTTGGGGGCTAGATAATAAAATAATTTAGAAGCGCTCCAGTGTTTTGGAGCGTGAAAAGACAGCGCTTGGTTGTTCGCATGCACGCCTTTATCCGTGCGCCCGGCCGCTATGACTGTGCTTTTAATCCCTAGCGCGTTTAAAGCGCCCTCTATTTTATCCTGAACGCCGAGTTTGTTAGGCTGTTTGGCATAGCCTAAAAAATACGCCCCATCATAAGCGATAGTAGCCTTAAAACACCGCATTTAATAACGCTTTAAAATGAATTTTCTAAACAACAAATAAGAGCCAAACGCCCAAATAAAGGGGAAGAAAAAAGTCATCAAAAACAAATCCGTAGAAATCACATGCACCATTAAAAAATAAACCCCAACCGCTCCAAGGACATAGAAATAACTCCAATTCGTTTTGAATCGCGGGTTGGCGATGCCAAATAAGGGGATTAAAAACACGCTCGCTAAAGGGAATAAGGAAACTAAAATCGCTTGAGAAAAACGGCGTTTTTGATTTTTATTAGCGTTTTTACCAAAGGCTTTTTTCCAATAACCTAAATAATCCGTGCCTTGCAAATAAGCCGCATCATTAGAATTGAAAGACTTGAGCTTGTTACGCAAATGCAATTCTTCAAAATCAACTTTACGCATTTTATCGCCTTGAGTGAAATACGCATGCCCTTTGTATAAATTCAATTCAAACACGCTGTTTTGATTGTTGATATTGCCTTTTTGGGCTAGAATGAAGCTTTCTTGAGAGAGGCTTTTATTAGAAAAAAGCACCAAATTATCATAGGAATTGTTTTCAGTCTTATCCACATACACGAGCCAATCGCCTAATTTTTGCCCGAATTCACCCGCTCTGATGTTAATGTCAATCTTGTCCTTTTTTTGACGCAAAAACCCGTAATAAGCGCTCTTAGAGGTGGGGATTAAAATGAGGGAAAACGCTAATAAAATCGCGCTCACTAACAAACTTAAAGGCACAAACGCTTTAGTCATTTTTTTAGGCGAAACCCCTAAAGAGAAAAAGACTAACAATTCATGGTCATAGCTAAGCCTTGAAAGCCCTAAAGCGCAAGCCGCAAAAAAAGTGATCGGCAAAATAAAAAAAATGGTTCCTGGCAAGGAATACAAAAAGAGTTGCACTAGATCTAAAAAGCTCACTTTAATCACGAGCGTTACGCTTGCAATACTGATTAATAACACGATAGAGGAGATAAAAAATAGCACTAAAAAGAAAGAGAAAAAGACTTGCGAAACCGCCATGAAAAGATAGTGTTTAACCATGCTTTAATCTTTTTTCATTCTTTATTGCACCCCATCTACAACAGGCACAAACGAGCATTTTTCTAACACTTTTTGGACGCGCAAGGCGTTATTTTGCTTCACAAAGCGTTTGATCACTTGCTCGTTATTTTCTTGAATGGGCGCGACTAATATCCCACCTTCTTCAAGCTGATCAATAAGCGCTTGAGGGATATTTTTAGCGCAAGCAGAGAACAAAATCCTATCATAGGGGGCGTATTGATCCCAGCCCTTGTTCCCATCAGCGAATTTAACATGAACGTTGTCTAAACCGAGAGTTTTAAGGCGCAAACGCGCTTCTAAATACAAGCTTTCAATCCTTTCAACGCTAAAAACGCGCCTGAAAATTTGAGACAAAACCGCCGCTTGATAGCCGCTCCCGCAGCCAATTTCTAGCACGCTATCCACATGATCGATTTCTAAATATTGCGTCATTTTAGCCACGGTTAGGGGCGAAGAAATGTATTGTTGCGCTTGCATAGAAAGCGCGTTTAAAGTGTAGGCAAAATGTTTAAAAGGGGCTGGCACAAAAACCTCCCTTTCAATGCTCTCCATAGCCTTTCTCACTTTGGGGTGTAAATTGAAACGCTTATGGATTTCTTCACACATCAAATGGTTTTTGATACTATTCAAACAAACCCCTTAAAAATCATCAAAACTCACGCTCCCTTTAGCGTAATTGCTCACCCTAGCTTCAAAGAAATTGGAGCGTTGCTCATTGAAACTTGAAAAGCTCTCTACCCATTTAATGGGGTGTTGGACGCCATAAACTTTAGCGATACCCACCTTACTCAAACGGCTATCCGCCAAAAACTGGATGTATTGCTCAATCAAGCTGGAAGTGAGCCCTAAAATCTTGCCTTGCGTGATATAATCCCCCCATGAAGCTTCAATTTCTACCGCTTTTTTAAACATTCCTATGACTTCATTAATCAATTTTGGCGTGAATAGATCCGCTCTTTCATTCCTTAAAGCGTTGATCATGTTTTGGAATAAAATCAAATGCGTTACCTCATCTCTTTGGATAAAACGAATCATTTGCGCTGAGCCTAGCATTTTACCGCTCCTAGCCAAAGTGTAAAAATAGCTAAACCCGCTATAAAAATAAATCCCCTCTAAAATCTGGTTCGCAAAAAGCGCTTTGAGAATGTTTTCTTCTGTAGGGTTTTTGGCTAATTCCATATACACTTGCGCGATATAATCGTTCTTGCTTTTTAATTGCATATCGTTACGCCACATGTCATAAATCTCTTCAGTATTGGCACTAATGCTTTCCACCATCACCGCATACGCATGGCTGTGTAAGGCTTCTTCATAAGCTTGACGCACCAAACACAAATTGATTTCGGGGCTGGTGATAAAGGGATTGACATTATCAATTAAATTATTGGTTTGCAAGCTATCCATAAAAATGAGTTGCGCTAAAGCTCTGTCATAGCCGATCTTTTCTTCTGCGCTTAATTTCAAATAATCTCTTTTGTCATCGTTCATGCTCACTTCTTCAGCAAACCAAGTGTTAGCGAGCATCGTTTTCCACAAATGATCCGCCCATTGATACTTGATTTTATTCAAATCAAACATGCTTGTAGGATTACCCCCAAAAATCTTTCTTTCATTCAC
Source organism: Helicobacter pylori (assembly GCF_015904775.1). GTDB lineage: Bacteria > Campylobacterota > Campylobacteria > Campylobacterales > Helicobacteraceae > Helicobacter > Helicobacter pylori_DM. Next base: position 14,630 of record NZ_JADZNC010000017.1, on the reverse strand, counting down.
ACTTTCTGTAGAATCGGGGTTATAAATTTTCTTGCGTGAAACTTCCATTGTGTTCCTTAATTTCCTTAAAACTATCTAATGATATAGTCTTGTTAGAATACCTTAAAAGAATTTAAAACTCCCTAAAGCCAGAAAAAACTCCAAATTTTAAAAAACTTCAATTTTTCAGTATTTTTAAAGGATTAAAAAGCTAAAATACTGCTTCTTTATTTTCTACTTCTTAATGCATGCGATGGCGTGCGGTGTGCGGAAGTGGCGAAATTGGTAGACGCACTAGACTTAGGATCTAGCGCCGCAAGGCATGAAGGTTCGATTCCTTTCTTCCGCACCATTCTTAATGATTAAAATTTGAAGCCCTAAATGAAACTCAATCTATTTTAAAACCCTCAAAAGTTTTTAAAACGCCATGAGCGATCGCTTTGGCGTTCTCTAAATTTAAATTCGCATGACAAGGCAAGGAAATTTCAGCGTTATAAAAATCCTCCGCGCTTTTTAATGGGGCTGTATTGAAGAGCTGTTGATACAATTGGTATTGGTAAATGGGCTTGTAATGCACTTGGGCTAAAATGCCACGCTTGTGTAAATTTTCTAAAATGAGTTTTTTGCATGTAAAAAATTTTTGGCGCATTAAAATAGGATAAAGGTGGTTAGAACTTTGGTGTTTTAACAAGGGGTGTAGGGGGGTGAAATAAGGGTTATCTTTAAAAATCTCATCATAGGTTAGAGCGATTTCTTCTCTTTTTTGCATTAAAAGGGGGGCTTTTTTAAGTTGGCTCAAACCCAAAGCGCTTTGGATTTCGTTCAAGCGGAAGTTATACCCTACGCTTTTGACTTCGCCTTCAAAAAAATCTTTTTTGATCATGCCATGAGAGCGAAACGATTTCATTTTTTCATGCAATTCGCTATTGTTAGTAACGACCGCTCCCCCCTCAGCCGTGGTGATAGGCTTAATGGCATGGAAACTGAACACGCTCGCTAACGCAAAGCCTCCTACTTTTTTGTTTTGATACTCGCTCCCTAAAGCATGCGAGCTGTCAGAAAGAAAACTCAAAGAATGTTTTTTGCAAAGCTTTTGAATGCTTCCTATTTCTACGCTTTTACCGGCATAATCCACGCTCACTATGGCTTTGGTTTTTTTAGTAATGAGCTTTTCTAGGGCCAATTCATCTATATTGCCATCGTTTTTGACTTCAGCAAACACGGGTCTATAACCACTCTCTAAGAGCATGTTAGCCGTCGCTACAAAGCTTATAGGGGTGGTGATTATTTCATTGCAATCAGCGTTAAAATCGCTAAAATTCCTATAGAGCGTTAAAAGGGCTGAAGTCGCGCTGTTAAACACTAATGCATGCTTAACGCCCAAAAACTCGCACAAAGCTTCTTCAAATAAGAGAGAGCGTTTGCCTTGCGTGATCTGTTTGGAATTTAAAACCTCTAAAACAGCCTTTTTATCTTCTTCATCTAAACAAGGCTCGCTATAAGCAAACAATTTCAAGCGAGCAAGTCTTGCAAGCGAGATGGGGTGATCTTGCTTGTGTCATGGACATCTTGGAATTTTTGAGCGTTCAGTCTTGTTTTATCTAAGGTGTTGTATTCCTTGTTCAAATGATTCGTTTCAGCGAGCTGTTTTTTCCACTGGTGCAAAGAGTTTTGAATGTTTTCTTTCTCACTTTCTAATGATTTTGAAAATTTCTCCAAAGCTTTCGTGTCGTCAATATCAATATTGCTAGGGAGTTTCAAACCATCGTTGCCTGATTTTTGGTTGAAAGAATCAATCGCTTTGTCCAAACGGCTTTTAAAACGCTCAAAATCGCTTCGATCTTTTTCATTATTGTGAGCGTAAGCTTTAGAAATCCCCACCAATTCTTTAGCGTCTTTATCCATGCCCTTTAAGCTTTTGAGACGGCTTTCTAAATCCCCTATGGCTAGGTTATCCTGCTTAGCTTGTTTGGCCAATTTGATCTTTTCATCATTCTCTGAAAGATTTTGAATTTCCTTATTTTCTTCTTTTCTTGCGTGCGGACTAACCCTTTGGGTGTGGTAATCCCTCATTATCAAAGACGGGTTATAATGATTTGAAATCTTAGACATCCTATCCTCCACTTCATTTTATTTCTTAAAGACAAGATAAGCAAACTCTATTCCTAAAAACATTTTGATCCACTCAATTCTATCTAAAAATATTAATCTAACCCTAAAACCCTTTCTAACTCTTTGATGAGGTTTGTAATTTCTTTCAATTCTTTAATATTGAGAGTGAGCTTATAATTGACTTGATTATCAGGATTCATTGGCACTAATTGCTTTTTAAACTCATTTTGTTTCATAAAGTATTTTCTTTCTTTATGAATGTAATGGATTTCATCTTTTTTAAAAATTCTATAAAGCAATTGGTCTTCGCACACTCCTAAGCAAATCAAAAAATCATAGTTATATCGCGGGTTTATGCCATTGAACTGAAAAGTGTTGTTGGTTCTGCCTTTTCGCGCTGTTTTAACTTCAAAGGACACACCGCTTTTTGTCATAATATCGTATTCATCATGAATAATGCCATCATTGATCACTCCATCTATAGCGTTAAGCACGCTTTTTAAAAACTCTTCGCCAATCTGCCCTATAGCGTTGGCTTCAAAATCTCTAATTTTTGAAAAAATAGCGTTGTAATCTTGCCCTAAATTCAATTCTTTATGTTTTTTTTCAATAATTTTTAAAAAAGTTTGTTCTAAGTCCATCAATTATCCTTTAAACTATCCAAATGATCATGTAGGGCTTGAAAAATATGGCTTTTGCCTAAATGATAGCAAGAATTAGTCGCTAAACTTGCGTATTTTGTCCAATCAATTTCTTTGAATAGTTTTTTTAATTTAGCGTTTAAAACCTTGTCAGCGCTAGTGAATACCACAGCAATACCAGATTGATACTTAACTTCCTCAAAGTTCTCTACAATTTGTGTGCTTTTATAAAAAGTTGATGAAATGTAAAAGGATGCTTTTTGATTAAAAATCCACTCTTTACCGCATTCTCTGTTTTTAGCCAATGAAACCGTGAAAACCTTGATATATTCGCTAAAGGGTTCTTTATGGCGATTCTTATACCAAGAAAATTCACTTTTTTTGTTTTGATGCTTTTTGCTCCAAATTTGAAACACGCAATGCACATCCACTTCTTTATTTTTAAAATCTATAAACGCATTTTTTTCTAAGCGTTCGCTATAAAGCAGATTCAAACCTTTCACACGATATTTAATAGAGCCTTTTCCTTGACTTTCAAAGAACATGGGTAGGATAAAACACACAAAATCACAATTTCTAGCATGGTTGATAAATTCTAACGCCATAACCCCACGATGCCCAAAAGGAGGGTTGCCCAAGCAAATCACTTTTTGATGTGTGGGCAATTTATAATTTAAAAAATCGCATTGAATAAATCCATCTCTTTTGGGTTCAATGTCTATACCAATGCGTCTATTTTTAGGAAATAAGTCATAAAACACCCCATCGCCTGCACTTGGCTCTAAAAAAATAAAGTCATCTAGATTTTCGTATTTTTTAATCACTTCACAAGCTTTTTGAAAGCATTTTAAAGCCACACTAGGTTTAGTGAAATACTGATCTAGAACATTGCTAGAATTTTCTTTCATCTCATTGCCATTGACATAGCGTTTAGGGGTAATTTCTTTAAACAAGGTTTGCATGAAAAAACTTTACTATAAAACCATAAAACTTAATGCTGACTTTTTCTGATCGTTTAAAATCCTTAAATCATGCTTAAGAAAATCCTTAAAACCTAAAAATTCTCTTCTAAATACTTCGTGTGGATTTTTGCTTGCCTGAAATCCGCATTTTCAAGCATTTCAAGGTGGAAAGGAATGGTCGTTTTAATGCCCTCTACTTTAAACTCCTTTAAAGCCCTTTTCATTTTAGCGATCGCTCTTTCTCTGTTTTCGCCCCACACAATAAGCTTGCCAATCATCGAATCATAGTGCGTAGGCACGACATAATTGGCATGCGCGTGCGAATCAAGGCGCACATTCACCCCACCAGGGGCGATCCATTCGGTGATTTTACCTGGGCTTGGGTAGAATTTTTTAGGATCTTCTGCAGTGATTCGGCATTCTATCGCATGCCCTTTGAGAGAAAAGCTTTCTTGCTTGGGCAATTTTTCGCCTTGAGCGATTTTAATCATCCATTCAATGAGGTTTAACCCGCTCACCATTTCGCTGATGGTGTGTTCCACTTGCAAACGAGTGTTCATCTCCATGAAATAAAAATCTTTCATGTTGGAATCGAGCAAAAATTCAAAAGTCCCAGCCCCCACATAGCCGATATATTTAGCGGCCTTGATCGCTGTTTCTAGCAAACGCTTACGAACGCCCTCTTCTAAAACCACTGCCGGGGTTTCTTCAATGAGCTTTTGCTGGCGTCTTTGCACCGAGCAATCTCTTTCACCCACATGAATGACATTGCCATGCTTATCGGCTAGAATTTGGACTTCAATGTGCTTAGGCTTGTTGATGAATTTTTCTAAATACACGCTCCCATCGCCAAACGCGCTCAAAGCTTCCGTTTCGGCGGCTAAATAAAGGTTTTTAAGCTTGGATTTATCTTCTACGACACGCATCCCCCTTCCGCCCCCACCAGCGGCCGCTTTAATGATGACAGGGTAGCCGATTTTATCAGCGATTTCTTCAGCTTCTTGATAGCTTTTAAGCAACCCTTCACTGCCCTCAATCACAGGCATGCCGGCTTCTTTCATCACGCTTTTGGCTTTGGATTTATCGCTCATTAAAGCCATGACTTTCGCGCTCGGGCCAATAAATTCTAAAGAATGGTGCGAGCAAATCTCTACAAAATTCTGATTCTCGCTCAAAAACCCATACCCGGGGAAAATCGCATCCGCCTCAAACAATTCTGCTGCGCTGATGATCGCAGGGATATTCAAGTAACTCTCGCTGGATTTGGCCCCCCCTATACACACTTTTGCGCTAGCCGTATTGAGGTAGTGGGCGTCCTTGTCAGCGATAGAATAAATGGCTATGGATTCTTTACCCATTTCTTGAATGGTTTGGATCGCTCTTAAAGCGATCTCGCCTCTATTAGCGATCAAAATGCGCGAAAGCTCTTTTTTTTCTACCTTTTTATTTCCTTTATTCATGGGTTTTAAAGCTTTTCCACTTTGATGAGTTTCGTGCCGTATTCTACCGGCTGAGCGTCTCCCACTTCAACAGAAACCACCTTGCAAGGGTATTCCACTTCAATTTCATTCATGATTTTCATCGCTTCTACAATGCCCACGATTTGCCCTTTTTTAAGCGTATCGCCCGCTTTGACATAAGGCTCAGCCCCAGGGGAGGGTGCATGATAAAAAGTGCCTACCATAGGCGAAAGCACGAAATCTTCTTTTTTATCCACAATAGGGGTGCATACCATAGGCACAGGGGTTTGAGCGCTTGGCATGCTCGCTTCTACCATGATGGGGGCTTGGATGGAGGCTTGAGAATGAGCGGGATTTAGTGCATTTTTTTTCGCATAAGCGGATTCTTTATCCAAAACCAGTTCAAAATGCTCATGCTTTAATTTCAAATGCCCTAAATCAGAAGCTTTAAATTCTTTGATCAACTCTTCAATTTCAGAAAGGTTCATAACGATCTATTCCTTATATTATTTTAAAATATGCCACAAACACATCATCTTACTAAGCGTTTTTAGCAAAAAATTATTGTTATAATAACATAATTATTAACAAACTTTAAAGGCTTTGTGCGTATGGGATTGAAAGCGGATTCTTGGATTAAAAAAATGAGTTTAGAGCATGGCATGATTAGTCCTTTTTGCGAAAAGCAAGTCGGTAAGAATGTGATCAGCTATGGTTTGAGCAGTTATGGGTATGATATTAGAGTGGGGAGCGAGTTCATGCTCTTTGATAACAAAAACGCTTTGATTGACCCTAAAAACTTTGACCCTAACAACGCGACTAAAATTGATGCGAGTAAAGAAGGGTATTTTATCTTGCCCGCTAACGCGTTCGCTCTAGCCCATACGATAGAGTATTTTAAAATGCCTAAAGACACTTTAGCGATTTGTTTAGGCAAAAGCACTTATGCTAGGTGTGGGATCATTGTGAATGTTACGCCTTTTGAGCCGGAATTTGAAGGCTATATCACGATTGAAATTTCTAACACTACTAATTTACCGGCTAAAGTCTATGCCAATGAGGGGATTGCGCAAGTGGTGTTTTTACAAGGCGATGAAGTGTGCGAGCAAAGCTATAAAGACAGAGGCGGTAAGTATCAAGGGCAAGTGGGCATCACTTTGCCTAAAATTTTGAAATGACAAAAAATTAAAGTTGGAATAATCTAACTCCATCAAACTTTTTAATCCCTCTATCCATTCCCATAACAATTAAAGCCTTTCTTTATCAAATATTATTCGTTTTTTAATACAAACGATACCGCAATTTCTCAAAAATGTATTATAATAAGAAACTTCAGTCTCTATTGAGTTACAAACTCTTTGAGAGCAAAACGCTAAACCATTTAGGAAATTATCATGCCAAAACTCGTTAGCAGAACGATTTGTTTGTCCTTAATTGGCTTGTTCAACCCTTTAGAAGCCTTTCAAAAAAACCAAAAAGACGGCTTTTTTGTAGAAGCCGGGTTTGAAACCGGGTTATTAGAAGGCACACAAACTAAAGAACAAACAATAACCCAAAACACCCAAAAAATCTATGAAAACCCCCTAACCCACCCCCAAATTAAAGAACAACCCAAAGAACAAAACAAAAGCGATACAGCCACCCCACAAAGCGTCTATGGGAGATACTACATCCTCCAAAACACCATTTTAGAAAAAGCGACTGAGTTATTCACAGCGGCTAATATTAATGGCAACGGCTTAACTTTTTATTCTCAAAGCCCTGTGTATGCGAATATGGTTAATGGGAGCGTAACCATACAAAACTTTCTGCCTTACAATTTAAACAATGTTGAACTGAGTTTTAAAGACGCTCAAGGCAAGGTGGTCAATTTAGGCGTGATAGAGACTATCCCTAAGGATTCTCAAATCATTCTGCCTGCAAGCTTGTTTAATGATTCAGAATTTGAACAAGCTGATAGCTTTAATTACCAACAACTTCAAGCCACTGCCACACAATTTTCTGATGCTAACACGCAAAGTTTGTTTGAAAAGCTCAGCCAAATCACGACCAATGTAACGATGAGTTATGAAAACGCCGATACTAACAATTTTAAAGGTAATTGCCATGATTGTGTGTCAGATTTCACCCCACAAACCGCAGAAGAATTGACCAATTTAATGTTGGATATGATTGCGGTGTTTGACTCTAAATCGTGGGAAGAAGCCGTTTTAAACGCTCCTTTCCAATTTTCTAACAGCCCATCAGAGTGCGGCTCTGACTTTCCTAAGTGCGTGAATCCTTTCAATAACGGGCGTGTCGCTCCCATCTATGAAAAATACGTGCTAACCCCACAATCCGTTATAGATGCGTTTAGAAGAACGATCAATCTTGAAGTGAATATCCTAAAATCAGGGTTTGTAGGGCTAGGGTATGAACTTGATGATAATGATGGTAATCTGGGGATAGAAGCTTCTGCATTAAATCCCGAAAAATTGTTTGGTAAAACTTTGAACAAAGTTGATATTGTGGAATTAAGAGACATTATCCATGAATTTAGCCACACTAAAGGCTATACGCATAATGGGAACATGACTTATCAAAGGGTGCGTTTGTGTCAAGAAAACGGCGGAGCTATACAAGAATGTGAGGGTGGGAAAGAAGAATTGGTCAATGGAAAAGAAGAACTAAAATTTACAAACGGAAAAGAAGTAAAAGATCAGGATGGTTACACCTATAATGTATGTTCTTTTTATAAGGACAACCACCAAGTCTATACAGCGGGCAATTACCCCAATTCCATTTATACGAATTGCGCTCAAGTCCCTGCTGGGCTTATAGGGGTTACCACCGCTGTTTGGCAACAGCTCATCAATCAAAACGCCCTCCCCATCAATTTCGCTAATTTGAGCAGCCAAGCCAACTATTTAGACGCCGGGTTGAACGCAAGAGCTTTTGTTGGCTCTGTGTTTAATGCGTTCAATCAAAGCTTTTCAACTTCTAGCGCCCAACAATCTTTTAGAAGCCCTATTTTAGGGGTTAATGTTAAAATAGGTTACCAACATTATTTCAACGACTACATAGGGTTAGCCTATTATGGCATCATCAAATACAACTACGCTCAAGCCAACGATGAAAAAATCCAGCAATTAAGCTATGGTGGGGGAATGGATGTGTTGTTTGATTTCATCACCACTTATACCAATAAAAAGCAAGGCAATCTAACTAAAAAAGTTTTTGCTTCCTCTTTTGGGGTGTTTGGGGGGTTAAGGGGCTTATACAATAGCTACTATGTTTTCAACCAGGTCAAAGGAAGCGGTAATTTAGATATAGTTACCGGGTTTAATTACCGCTACAAGCATTCTAAATATTCTGTAGGCATTAGCGTTCCTTTAATCCAAAGCGGTATTAAAATCGCTTCTAATAATGGCATCTATGCGGACTCCGTTGTTTTGAATGAAGGGGGCAGTCATTTTAAAGTGTTTTTTAATTACGGGTGGATTTTCTAAGATTTAAAACCCCCAATAACCCCCTAAACTTGCACGACACTCGCCACAAACACGCATGCACTCTCAGATTTTAGCACCATATCTAATGGGATGCGATAAATTTTGCACTCTTTAAAATATTCTCTTTCTTGTCCGCTAAAGCCCCCTTCAGGCCCTATGATAACGCCCTTTTCAAAACCCACGCTTGCGGGTAAGGTTTCGCCCTTAAAATCCAAAACGCTTGCCTTTGGGTAAGCTTTTAACACCTCTTTAGTGTTTGAAAACACTTCCAATTCCATTAAAGCGCTCCTACCGCATTGCTCGCAAGAATGAATCAAAATCTTTTGAAAGCGCTCTAATTTGGTGCTGTCTATTTTTTCATTGCGTTGGCTAAAATCCGCATAGAATAAACTCAACTTGCTCACGCCTAACTGGTTTAAAAAGGGTAGAATTTTTTCAATGCTTTTGATTTCAATCACGCTTAAAATCAAATGCGTTTTTTTACTAGCCATAACCTCTAACGCTTGCGCGCCCACTAGCCTTAAAAGGGCATGTTTTTTAGTGATTTGTGCATGCTCATAGGTGTATAAAAAGCCGTCTTTTAAATTTCTTAAATCCAAACGACTCGCACTTTTGACGCGTCTTGATCGGTATAAATGCGTATAACTCTCGCCTTCTATTTTTAAAACAGGCTCTTTGGCTAAAGGGTGATAGACAAAACGCATTCAAAGGCCCATTAACACAACAATAAGAATCGTTTCTAAAAAATACAGGATTTTAGCCTTTTTAATATACGCTTCCATCCTTTCTTTTTTAGTGATAGCGAATTTCACGCTTTTATGGCGTTTGATTTCTGCTATAAGCATCAACAACAGCCCTAAAAGCATGACAACAGCGCTAAAAGAAAATTCAAATTGTTGCATCGCCCAAATAAAAATCCCGCTCAAAAGAGCGATGCTTAAAAGAATGTAAATCGCTGGCATGACAAGATAGATTTTTCGGTTTAATTGGATAAAGTTCTTTTCTTTAAAAAGGGTGTAAAGATTGATTATAAAGGCTAGGGCGAGCAAGGCGGCAAAAAAGGCATGGATAAGCAAGGATTGAGCCATCACAGAAGAATCTTGTGTATTTAATGCTTGCAAACTCATCTCTAACATTAACTTCTTTCTAACGATTTATTTTTTATTAATCGTTTTATTTTAGCATGCACTAATGAATTTGATCAATGAAAAGCTTAATAACTTAGAAAATAACGCTACAAAATCCCCTAAAGAAGCGGTCATTCTTTTGAATATGGGAGGGCCTAACAGCCTTTATGAGGTGGGGGTGTTTTTAAAAAACATGTTTGATGACCCCTTTATCCTTACCATTAAAAATAATTTTATGCGTAAAATGGTGGGTAAAATGATCGTCAATAGCCGCATAGAAAAATCCAAAAAAATCTATGAAAAATTGGGAGGCAAATCCCCTTTAACGCCTATCACATTCGCCCTTACAGAGCGTTTGAATAAATTGGATCCTTCTCGCTTTTACACTTATGCGATGCGTTATACCCCCCCTTATGCGTCTATGGTCTTGCAAGATTTAGCTTTAAAAGAGGTAGAAAGCCTGGTGTTTTTTTCCATGTATCCGCAATATTCTAGCACCACCACCCTTTCTAGTTTCAATGACGCTTTTAACGCCCTAAAAGCTTTAGAAACTTTCCGCCCTAAGGTGCGGGTAATAGAGCGTTTTTATGCCAGTAAAAAGCTTAATGAAATCATTTTAAACACGATTTTAAGCACCCTAAACAACCGCAAAAGCCAGGATTTTGTCTTAATCTTTTCTGTTCATGGCTTACCTAAAAGCGTTATTGATGCAGGCGATACTTACCAGCAAGAATGCGAACACCATGTGAATTTGTTAAAAGAGTTAATGCAACAAAAAAATATTTCTTTTAAAGAAGTTTTACTCTCTTACCAATCCAAGCTAGGGCCTATGAAATGGCTAGAGCCAAGCACTGAAGAACTGATAGAAAAGCACCGCAAATCTCATATTATCATCTATCCTTTGGCTTTCACGATTGATAATTCTGAAACGCTCTATGAATTAGACATGCAATACCGCTTGATGGCAGAGCGCTTGGCGGTTAAAGAATATTTGGTTTGCCCATGCTTAAACGATTCCATAGAGTTTGCAAAATTCATTATTGAACAGATTAAAGATCTCAAGGAATAGTAAAATGTGCAATAAAAAAGCGATTATTGTAGTAAGATACTTAGTTTTCAAACCCATTAAAAATAAAGGTTATTTCATGTTTTCACTTTCTTATGTTTCCAAGAAATTTTTAAGCGTTTTATTATTGATTTCGCTATTTTTAAGCGCTTGCAAGTCCAGCAATAAAGACAAATTAGATGAAAATCTTTTAAGCTCCGGTTCTCAAAGCTCCAAAGAATTAAATGATGAGCGAGACAACATAGACAAAAAGAGTTACGCTGGTTTAGAAGATGTTTTTTTAGACAATAAGTCTATTAGCCCCAATGACAAATACATGCTTTTAGTTTTTGGGCGTAATGGTTGTTCCTATTGCGAAAGGTTTAAAAAAGATCTCAAAAATGTCAAAGAATTGCACGACTATATTAAAGAGCATTTTAGTGCTTACTATGTCAATATCAGCTACTCCAAAGAGCATAATTTTAAAGTCGGCGATAAGGATAAAAATGATGAAAAAGAAATCAAAATGTCTACAGAAGAATTAGCGCAAATTTATGCCGTCCAATCCACCCCTACGATTATTTTATCCGATAAAACCGGCAAAACCATCTATGAATTGCCCGGCTATATGCCCTCTACGCAATTTTTAGCGGTGTTGGAATTTATCGGCGATGGGAAGTATCAAGACACGAAAAACGATGAGGATTTCATCAAAAAATTAAAGGCTTACATCAAATATAAAACCGATCTTTCTAAAAACAAATCTAGCTAAGAAAACGCATGAAAAGCCTTAAGAGCTTGGTTTATTTTTTGTTCGGTTCTTTTTGGGTCGCTATCCCTTTAATGGCGCTCTATGCCTTAGCGTGCGCGATAGCCACTTTTATAGAAAACGATTACGGCACGAGCGCGAGTAAGGCGATTGTGTATAACACCCCTTGGTTTAATTTCTTGCATGCGTATTTATTGGTGGTTTTAATAGGCACATTCATCAATTCCAAAGCCTTAGAGCGCAAAAGATACGCAAGCCTTTTTTTCCACAGCTCCTTGATTTTAATCATTTTAGGGGCAGCCATCACGCGCTTTTTTGGAATAGAAGGGCTTATGCATGTGCGAGAAAATAGCGCACAAAGCTCTTTTGAAAGCGCGGACACTTACCTTAATATCACTCTTAATGACACCACTAAACTTTCTTTAAAAACGCCTTTTACCTTTTATTATTCCAAACGATTAAGGCCCATTCATGCGACTTTAGATCACAAGCCTTTAATTTTAGAACCCTTAGAGATTTACAAGCAAAACGCCATTAAAAAAGATGACGCTGCTATTTTAGTGTTAAAAGCGACTTATAACGGCGTGAGCCACAAATTCAACCTCATCAAAACCAACAGGAATGAAGGCATAGAAGAAAGCGAAATGTTTAAAGACGACAAGCTCTCTTTAAGTTTTGGATCCGCTTACATTGAATTGCCTTTTCAAATCAAACTGAAGCGTTTTGAATTAGAACGCTACGCTGGCTCTATGAGCCCTTCATCTTACGCTTCAGAAGTGGAAGTTTTGAAATTGGATAACACCTTGATCAAGCCTTATAGGATCTTTATGAACCATGTTTTAGACTATGAGGGCTATCGCTTTTTCCAATCTTCCTATGACACGGATGAAAAAGGCACGATCCTTTCTGTCAATAAAGACCCGGGTAAAATCCCCACTTATTTAGGGTATGCGATGCTTATTTTGGGGGCTTTGTGGTTGCTTTTGGATAAGAACGGGCGTTTTTTAAAGCTTTCACGCTTTTTAAAATCCCAACAAATCGCTAGTTTCTTGCTCGCTTTAATTTTAATCAGCCCTCTTACTCCCTCGTTCGCCACTGAGGCTCCAATTGACATGCATGGGGGCAAAAGCGCTAAAATAGAACGACAAAATGTAGAAAATTCCGCTAATAAAGAGGATTCTAAAAGCGCGATTTTAGAGCGTTTGAAACATTTAAGAGAATATTCTAAAGACCACTTAAAAGCCTTTCAAAGGCTTCAAGTCCAGGATTTTGACGGGCGTATCAAACCTCTTGATACCATTAGCATTGAATATATCCATAAGATTTTAAGGAAAGATGATTTTCAAGGGTTAAACGCCATGCAGGTGCTTTTAGGGATCATGTTTTTCCCCAATGATTGGCGCAGTATTAAGATGATTTACACTTCTAATAAAGCCTTAAGAAAGCTTATCGGCACGCCTTTAGACGAGAGCCGTATCGCTTTTAGAGATGTGTTTGATAGCCGTGGGTATAAATTAAAAAATCTTGTTGAAGAAGTCAATCAAAAATCCCCCAACGCGCGCAACGAGTTGGATAAAGATGTCTTAAAAGTAGATGAGCGAATCAACTTAGTCTATACGCTTTTTAGCGCTCAATTTTTACGCGTTTTCCCTAGCGATAAAACCACCGCTTGGCTCTCGCCCATTGAAGCGATCAACAGCCCCAATAAAGAAATTTCAAGCGTGGCAACGGGGTTTTTAAAAAATATTTTTAACGGGTTTGATGACGCTTTAAAAACCAATCAATGGGATAAAGTAGAAAAAACCCTAAAAGATTTAAGCATTTACCAACAAGAGCATGCCAAAAACCTCTATTTACCCTCTTCTAAAGTGGATTCTGAAATTTTTTTAAACCACACCAATTTTTTTAACAGCCTGACTTTGCCTTATATCCTTCTAGGGTTATTGCTTTTTATCGTTGTGATCAGCTCTCTTGTTAAAAACACGATTCCAAATATTTGGCTCACTAAAATCCTTTATATCGCTATCTTGCTTTGCGCGATCGCTCATTCTATGGGGCTTGTTTTGCGCTGGTATGTGAGCGGGCATTCGCCTTGGAGCAACGCTTATGAGTCCATGCTTTATATCGCATGGGCTTCTGTTATCGCAGGGTTTGTTTTACGCTCCAAACTCGCGCTATCGGCCTCTAGCTTTTTAGCCGGTATCGCGCTCTTTGTGGCCCATTTAGGCTTTATGGACCCTCAAATTGGCCATTTAGTGCCGGTGTTAAAATCCTATTGGCTCAATATCCATGTTTCTGTCATCACCGCCAGTTATGGCTTTTTGGGCTTGTGTTTTGTGCTAGGGATTTTAAGTTTGGTTTTGTTTATCTTGCGCAAACAAGGGCGTTTCAATTTAGACAAAACCATTCTTTCCATTAGCGCTATCAATGAAATGAGCATGATTTTAGGTCTGTTCATGCTCACGGCTGGGAATTTTTTAGGCGGGGTGTGGGCGAATGAATCTTGGGGGCGCTATTGGGGGTGGGACCCCAAAGAAACTTGGGCGTTGATTTCTATTTGCGTCTATGCTTTGATCTTGCATTTGCGTTTTTTAGGCTCTCAAAATTGGCCCTTTATTTTAGCGAGCAGCAGCGTGCTAGGGTTCTATTCGGTTTTAATGACTTATTTTGGCGTGAATTACTACCTTTCTGGCTTGCACAGCTATGCCGCAGGCGATCCCTTGCCTATCCCTACTTTTTTATACTTTTTGGTAGCGATACCTTTTGCTCTCGTGATCTTGGCGTATTTCAAACGCCATTTGAGTTTGCCGAAATTAGTTTAAGGGATAAAAATGTTCCAGCCCTTACTAGACGCCTTTATAGAAAGCGCTTCCATTGAAAAAATTATCTCTAAATCTCCTCCCCCCCTAAAAATCGCTGTGGCGAATTGGTTTAACGGCCCTAAAGAGTTTAAAGCGAGCGTTCTTTATTTCATCCTAAAACAACGCTATAAAATCATTCTCCACCAAAACCCCAACGAATTTTCAGATCTCGTCTTTGGCAGTCCT
>NZ_JADZNC010000016.1:0-36445 GCF_015904775.1 Helicobacter pylori | reverse complement strand
TTTTAGTGCTTTATTCTTCTGTTGCTTTTTTCATTTCTTTTATTTTTAGTTGTTTTGGTTTGGGGTTTTATTGTTTTATTCAAAGGTTTTTAGGGTTAAGAAAACGAGTTTGAAAACAAAATAAAACCTGAAGCGATAAAATAAAACTTAAAGTCATAACATAAGATCTAAAATCCAATTTTTTAAAAAGTTTAATATCTTTGGAAAGAGTCCGCATTAATTAAACATGGATTTAAGAAAAAAGTTTTAATCTTTGAGAATGTAATTATTTATAGAACTCTTATCTAAGCTTCTTTTTAAAGGAAGTTTATGAAGTTTTTTAAAATCCCTAAACTGCACTTAAATTCTAAAAAGTGCTAAGAAATGTTTTTAGAAAGTTTTATTCTTTAAAAAGTTATCGCTTACAACTAATCTCTTTGGTTTGATTGCAAAAAACGCTTTTAGCGTTTTAGATTTTTATTCTTTTATTTTGCTGGTGGTTGTTTTTTGTTTCTTTTGTTTTTAACTTTTTTAGTTTGGGGTGTTGTGGGGTTTGTGTTTAGATTTTTAGAACCGATCTAAAAGAGAACTTTTTTCATCAAGTTTCTTTTTTAAAAAAGCCTAAAAATTTCTTAAACACTTCTTTAGGATCGAATGTATCGCACACCTTGCACCCATACATGCCAATTAAAATCACAAGCCAGCTCACATACACCCAGCTCATCAAAAACCACAAAATAGAAACGCTCCCATAAAGCTCATGGTAAGTGTGATTATACAACACATAATAAGTGAAAGCCCATTTTAACACATGCCAAGAAACGCTCGTAAAAAACACCCATAAAAACACCCAAAAATAATGTTTAAACACCTTATTCGTAGGGATGGTAAAAAGGATCAAAAAAAACGCATAAGTGCCTATCCATCTTAAAACATGCAACAAATTTGAATCTTTATCTTCAAAAAACACTTGGATCTTAATATCAAAAAACACCACTAAAGGCAGAGCGAATAAAAACACTAAAGTCGTGCCAAAACCCCAAAATAAAAAGATTTCTTTACCCTTAAAATGCGCATAATCTCTGGGCTTTGCATCAAAAATTTTTGATGCGATGGAGCGGTAGTTTTCACAAAAAAGCACCAACGCCACCACAATGGACACCTCTTCAAGCGTGCCTAAGGTCATGTCTGTTTTTTTAAAATTTTCTAAAAAATCCTTAATCGCGCCAATGAGTTTAGGAGCGTTAGGGAAAATCAAGGCTTCCATTTCACCGCTGTGTGCTTGCATGTAATGAGACACAAAAAGACTAAACACAAACAACAAAATAGGCGATAAAGACAAAATCGTATAAAAACTCAAGCTAGAAGCGTAGTAAAACAATTCGCTCAAGCCCAAAAAGGCGTTTTTCAGACGCTCGGGGAAAATCATTCTAAGAAGGCGCAAAAACCCTCTAACGCTTTTAAAAAGTTCTCTCATTAATGACAGCTTGTCGCCATTGTCAAGCCATAAGAGAGCAGTTTTTCTATATCTTTTTTAGGGGCTTTGCCTTTGGTGGTCAAATAGTCCCCTAGCACCACCGCATTGATGCCGTATTCAAAAAGCTTGGCTTCCTGTTTGTCGTTATCTTTAAACACCACTTCACGCCCTCCAGCCACCATAAGCCTAGCGTTAGGCAAAAATTCCTTAGCCAAAAGCACGCATTCTAGGGCTTCATCCGCGCTTAAAGTCTCTGCATCAATGGGCAATACTGGGTTTTTAATGAAAAAATTAATGGGCGTGGTGTGCGGGGAGAGCGAAGCTAGCGCCCTGAGCATTTCAATCCGATCTTCCCAGCTCTCATTAAGCCCAAAAATCCCCCCACTGCACAAGCCTAACCCCGCCCTTAAAGTGTTTTCGCATGTGATAAACCTTTCTTCCCATGTGTGCGTGGAACAAATTTTAGGGAAGAAATTTTGCGAAGTCTCTAAATTATGGTTATAGCTATGAATGCCCGCATCTCTTAAAAACTCTAATTGCTCCAAATCCGCACGCCCGCAGCATGCGATTAAATGCAAGCCTAATTCTTCTTTGTTGATGGCTTTAGCTAATTTAGCGATGTATTCGCATTTTTCATCGTCTAATTCGCGCCCTGAAGTAACCAGACAAAACCCTAAAGCCCCTAATTCCTTTAACGCTCTAGCCTCTTGTAAAACCACTTTTTCATCTTTGAATTTATAGCGCTTGATCGCTCCTTGGTGGTGTGAGCTTTGCGTGCAATAAGCGCAATCTTCCTTGCAATCCCCACTGCGCACATTGGAAATAGAACATAAAAAAATCTCTTGCATAATCATTCCTTTATTTTAAAAAAGTTGGTTTTTTGAGATTGATTATAGCAAAGAAAAAGAAGCACTTTTTGATTTTAAAGGCTTTATTCCATTAAATATTAAAACTAAAACTTTATTTGATTTTCATTCAATTGTTCGCTTACACACTTAAAATTAATCTCAAAACTTTACGCTATAATTTTCTCACTTTTTCATTAAGGGATTTCATGCAAGATTTATTCATTCAAAGTTACCCCCCCCCCCCCAATCAGCGATAAAAGATCGCGCACCAAATAACACGCCTAGTAATGGAGAAATAGAGCTACCCACCCACATCACAGGTAATTTAAAAAAAGAGCTTAGAGATTACCAAAAGCAAGCGATATATAATTATTTAGAAAAACGACAATCCAACCCAACTCAAAAGCATTTCATGTTTGAAATGGCAACCGGTAGTGGTAAAACCTTAGTGATGGCGGGTTTGATTTTAGAATGCTATAAGCAAGGCTATCAAAACTTTATCTTTTTTGTAAACAGCACCAGCATTTTAGAAAAAACGAAACTGAATTTTACAGACAGCGTTTCATCAAAATATCTTTTTAGTGAAAATATCAATATCAATGATGAAAACATAGAAATTAAAAGTATCAACAATTTAAATGAGAGCCACAACGGCGCTGTCAACATTTATTTTAGCACCATTCAAGGCTTGTTTTCATTATTCACTAAAGCTAAAGAAAACGCTATCACCCTAGAGGATTTAAAAGATCAAAAATTGGTTTTTTTAGCGGATGAAGCGCACCACTTAAACACAGAAACTAAAAAGAAATTAAATGATAGTGAGGCTAGTGAAAAACGCAACTGGGAAAGCGTGGTGAAATTAGCGCTAGAACAAAATAAAGACAATTTATTGCTGGAATTTAGCGCCACTATCCCTAAAGAAAAAAGCGTTAAAGACAAGAATGTAAGTTTTAAGTGTTCTCTAAGTTTCAATCTAAGTCAATTAAAAAATCATGAAAATGTAGCATAAATTTTTTAAACAAAAGCTTAAAGAATAATTTCATTCCTTTAATATTGATTGTGAGTTCTTATGAAATGGGCTGGTAGTTCTTATATGAGTTGCTAGTAAGTTTTAATGGTGTTTTGCTCCTAGTTCTTAATCATACAAGCAACCTAGTTCATATCATTAGAGCAGATAAGTTCTTAATCTATTTTCCCCTTAGTTCTTTGCTTAATGTGAGCTATTAGGTTCTAACTTGTGGCTTTTAGTTTTTATCGTGTAGCCCTTAGTTCCCTAATTGTTGCTTACAAGTTCTTACTACTTGCTTGTCAGTTCATAACATTTAGCTTGCAAGTTCTTATTGGTAGGCTGTAAGTTCTTTTGCTTGTGCTATAAAGTTTTCATTCTATAGGCTACTAAGTTCTTACCATATGGCTATCTAGTTCTTAATGTTTTGACTACAAGTTCTTTCAATAAAAATCTCTAAGTTTTTATAGCGTTTCTAACAAGCCCTTGCCTAAAAAATTGAGTAATGGGGTTAAGTCTTAAAGGGTTTGTATGCTAGATAGGGCTATATTAGATACTAAGCTAGATAGTCGCCCTATGGACTTATCTTTCTTAGATGATATTTTAAAGCATATGCAAAAGCCTAGATTTAGTGATAGCGATAAAGTGGATAAAAGATTGCTAATCAAGTTCAATCAATTTAGTTCTAGTCCAAAGTCTATTAAGTCTAATTTAGTTGGCACAAAGAGCATTAGTCCTGTGCTTATTAAAAACATAGGGCAAATGAAACGCTCCCACTTAGAAAATGCCCTAAATTACGCTTTAGAAAATAGCGAAACAGCTTACAATGAAATGTTTTTAGAATGCGACAAGCAATTCATCTTAGAGAGTTGGCTCAATGACTTTGATTTGACTAAAGATTATAACGAGACTATGCACTTAGTTTTTTCTATCAAAGATAAGCCAGATGAAGAGACAATGCAAAGGCTTTTACATTCTACTTGGGAGAGCTTAAAAATAAGATTGCCTGAATACAAGTTTGCCCTTGTGCCACACGCTCATCAAGACCATGCCCATATCCATTGTTTTATCAATAAGACTAATCAGCTCACACGAAGAAGACTGCGTTTTAAGGGGCATGAAGATTGTAAAGAATTTTTTAACGAATTAAGAAATGAGTTTGCTTACCGACTGAATAACCATTTATTAAGCGAAGAATACCTATATGTCAATGAGCCTAAGCTCAAAGAATTAGACAATATCAAACAGCAATTACAAGACTTGGAAAAAGAAGAAAAAGCCTTAGAACAAATTAAAACCCCACAAGATGAGTGGGATTTAAACAAGGCTTTACAAAAAGAATACCTACAAACTCTCAAAGACAAAAACAAAGCAAAAGCCCTAGACATTCAAAACAACCAAAGTGCTCCTTTAAAACAAAAGATTTCTGCATTTAAAATCGCTCTTTTTAACCACAAAGACACAAGCGATGATGAAAAAGAAAGCCTAGATATTGACAGAATAGACAAAAGAAAGCCAGTGAGCGAACACTTAAAAAACACGAGTAAACACGAGTTATACGAACTCTTAGGCTTTTATCAAAAAGAATTAGATAAAAAACAAAACCATTCAGCCTTTAAGAATTTTGCTATTCTCAATGGTTTAGACAGAGACTTTGAAAGAGAGACTAAGGGCTATTCTGTTTTAAAGAAAAAAGAAATGCTTTTAAATAAGCTTGAACACCTAGACAAACGCCTTTTAGATAAAAACTCACACTTACTATTAGCCCAGCTAAGAAATGAAGTTAAAACCAAGCAAAACACCCAATACAACACTCTAACTAATCCTATTCTTTTAGCCAAAGCCTTAGAACTTCCTAAGGACAAGCGCCCCACTCTCAAAACCTTTAAAAACGCTTATTTTAGTGCTAGAAAATATCAATTTATGCTAGAAAGCTTTAAATCTAAACAAGATGACCCTACCTATAAGCTTAATGACAATACTTGTGAATTAGTGAGTAAGCAATTACAAGACTATCAAAACACCATGCTTTTATTAGCCAAAGAGAGATTACTTTTTTTAGAACAAGATTTAAAGCAAAAAGAAGAAGAGTTTAAAAGAGCCAAAGAGAGCTATTTCAAAGCCCTAGAAAGCTATAAAGAGGCTTTTTCATTACCCTTAAAAGAAAAACAAGACTTTCTCAAACAAACTAAGCAATTTTCTAAAATTTCTAAGGATATTCTCTATACTTGTAATGAAATCATAGGAGCTAATAGGTTTTTAACCCACTATAACAACCTAAACCTTGAAAAAGTCCTAGAACACGCCAAAGACACTAAGTTAGAGCAAAAACAAATTCAAGCTATTACCAAAGAACCTAACAACGATGAGCCTTGGATAGAGCATGGCAAACGCATGCAAGAAAAAGCTAAAGCCCACTATCAAGCTTGTTTAGAAAAAGAAAAAGCTAAACAATTAGCTAAAGAGCCAAAGAAAACCTTACACCCTAATGAGCTTGATGATGACCCCAAAGCTCATGCTGGATTAAAACAAAATGACAACACAAACTCTAAAGGGCGTAATAGATAATGCTCTCAAGCGATGATTGCCTTTAATGTTCTTAATAAAGAATATACCCTTTGATTAAAGGGGTTTATTCTTGTTCTTTTCACAAATTAGCTTATTTAAACAGATATACAAATAAAGCACTCTAAAATGCCCCACAATCAAAATAAAGCCATAAGATAAGACAAACTATTAACCTAAAAACAAAAACGCTTTAAAACGCCTTGTAGAGCTTAAATTTTTCTTAAGTAGCACGCAAAAATTTAAAACCTTAAAGTTTTCTTAAACATAATCATAAAGCAAGTTTAAACCTAACCCTTGAACCTACTATCAAATCAAACTTAACTCTTTTAATACTAAGAGCTAGAAACAAACCTTAACCCTACACACTCTAAACAAAAACCTTTCTAATCCTAAATGCTAATGAGACAAACCGCTTACAACCTAACTTAAATAACACAAGTCTTGACTAATCATTCCTTCCACAACTAACATGTCATTGATAGGTAATTCCTATTTTTCTTTTATTTTGATTTTGTTCTTATTTTTACTAATAAAAGAAATTAAAAACTTTCCTTAAACTAAACCTAGCCACAACTAACCTTATGGCTCTTTCAGTCAGTTTGTCTCTTTTAATCAAAAGTTCTTTTTTTTGATTTTTCTTTTTTTCCTTTAGCAAGTTCCTAGTTGTCTAATTTAATCAAGTTTTTTAAAAAAAAGAAATCCCCCTCATGACATGATATTTACTAATAACATGTTTACTCAATAGGTTAGGAAAGAAAGGTAAACCTTTCTTTCCCTTAATATTTTTATAACTATACGGAACTTAAGTTCCGCTTTTATATCTAATACCCATAAACACGCACTTCTTAACCTTAAAAAGCGCTTAAAGCTTACTTTCAAAAACTATTTAATCGTTGATAAATTCAATTTTTGTATTTAGTGAGTAATGCAAATAACTATGTATTTGATTATTTACTTTTAAGGGGGCGAAATTTTGATTTTATGCCTTAGTTAAAAGCGGAACTTTTTAGAGATTTAGATTTAAAGGCGGAATTTCAAATCTCTAAGGAGCCATGCAAAATTTTTAAAAATACCGCTTTTAGAACCTAACAAACTAAAAAACATAAAACTCTCATTCTTTAAGATTTCTTTTTATATTTTAATAAGGGAGCAATATGCCACATAACAAACTCACTAAATCTCAGAGAGAACTCTTTTGTAATCTCAAAGCCTTTTTATACACTAAGGCTAAAAACTTCACGCCCATTCAAGATGTGAAGGATATGGCTTTAATCCTAGACGCACAAGATAAAATCTTAAAATGTCATAATATAGAGCAATTAAAACAACTCTGTCATATTCTTTATAATCAAGGCATTAAACACACTATAATGATGCAAGGCTTGTTTTTATTCTTTAACTATTTTAAAGATAATCTCAAATTAAGAAGTTTTAGAATGCTTAGCGAAGAGCAAGTGATTAACTTTCTCTTTGAACTCGCTCAAAATAGAAAACCCAGCTCTATAGCTAAGTATGTGATGTATTTAAGACAATTCTTTGATTATTTGGATAGAAAAAGGCGTTATAGCTTTGATTTTACGCTTAAAAACCTAGCCTTTGCTAAGACCAAAGAAAGCTTACCCAGACATTTAAACGATAAAGACTTAAAGAGTTTTTTAAAAACACTCTTAGACTATAAGCCAGCTACAAGCTTTGAAAAACGCAATAAGTGTATTCTACTTATTGTAATACTTGGGGGACTTAGAAAATGCGAAGCGTTAAACATAGAATTAAAACACATTCAAGTAGAAGAGCAAAACTACTCTATTTTAATTCAAGGTAAAGGTAGAAAAGAGAGAAAAGCTTATATTAAAAAGAGTTTGTTAGAACCAAGCTTGAATGCTTGGCTTAGTGATGAATATAGACTAAAATATTTTAATGGGGCATATCTTTTTAAAAAAGACAAACAAAAAGCACAAAATTCTTTAACGCTTTATAACTTTATCCCCTTAATCTTTAAACTAGCTCAAATCAAACACTATAAGCAATATGGCACAGGCTTACATCTATTTAGGCATAGTTTTGCAACACTCATTTATCAAGAAACCCAAGACTTAGTTTTAACTTCAAGGGCGTTAGGGCATAGCTCATTACTCTCTACTAAGATTTATATTCATACCACACAAGAGCATAACAAGAAAGTGGCTCTTGTGTTTGATAGTTTAATAGAGAATAAGAAGTAAGGTGGTTAAAATTGATTAGGTAGTTTAGTGTAATTAGTTTAAATAATCTTATTAAGATAAATAATCTAGCATTAGATAGTTTTAATTAACTATTTAATGTTTTATTGCTAATTAAAAATGATTAGTTTTATAAGGGTTGTTAAAATCATTGAGATTTTATAGAGTTAGCTTAAATTACAAAATATTATAAAAACAATGTAATTATAGATTATTGTTACTAATTAAGAATATATTTGATTAACAATACAAATAACTAAATTCTATTAAATACTGATAGATTAACTAAAGCTATTAAATACCTACTTAACAAGATTGTTTATCGTCTACGCTTAGGTGTGGGGGTGTATTCATTGGAATTGTCTAAATCATCTGCGTTGTCATGGGAATTTGAGTAAGTCGCTGTTTTAATTTGGTCTATTTTGTCTATTAAAAAATCATAAGCACTTAAAGAAAGGTCTTTATAATGTGAAATGGGTTCTACCATATCTATTTCTATGCTATAACGCTTTTTATCTAACTCTTGCAAAGAATTTTGAAGAGTTAGTAAGTCTTGCTTAGTTATTTTTTTAAAAGCTTGTCAAATAAATTATTGTCATTATGCAAAGCCACTGCTATATCAAAAATATCTCTTGTTTTATTATCAGTTTTTCTAAAAGTAATCTTTTTAGCGATAATATTTTCTAAACTTTCTATATAAATATCAAAAGCAAAAATCTTTTTAGAATTATCTACATATCCCTCATTACTAGCATAATCCACTAAAACATCTATTTTAATGTTGTCTTTATTCGTTACGCCTATATGATTATGTTGGTCTATGTATCTTGTGCTATCAAAATGACTGCAATTATCTATCCATAATTTAGGGCTAAAAAATCCCAAACATTGAGCATCATTGACAAACAAATCAATATCAAAGCTTAATCTATGCTGGAAGTGATACATGCTCAAAGCTGTGCCTCCTCCAAACTTAATACTACTAGGATTAAGCCCTAAATTCAAAGCATTTTTAATAATGGGATAAAATTGTTCTAGGGCTTGAATTTGAGCTTGAAAGTTGTTTTTGATAAAACTAAGGCTCTTTTCATTGATAGGGATTGATAGAAAGGACATGTAAAATATTCTCCATAGGAATGTGATAGTCTTGTGAAAACCATTCTATTTCTTGCTCTAGTGCCTCTGTTTGAATTGTGCCTATAATATACTTGTCAGTATTGCTTAGATTAGTTGTTTTTTTATCCATAAAAAGCCCTATAAGATACTCTAAACTCACATGCTTATCTTTATTGCCAATAGAGTTATTGATTGTAGCTAATAACATAGGGGCAAATGACATTTTTATCCTCCCTAAATTGATTTGATTGTAGTTTAGCAAATTTTGTGTTGGTTTTGGTTTGACTCATAATGATTGTTTAGCTATAATACGCCTACATTCGTAGGGCTGACCGAAGCCCACTTTCTTATAGCTTATAGACTACTTAGTTTTTCCAAGTCTTTGTTTCCAATACTTTTGATTAAATCATCTAAAAATGAAACAATTTTGTTAGACATGATACTAAAGTTGAAACTTTTACTTGTAGGCTTTTCTAATTCTCTGATAAAGCGTGTTGTAATGCGTGGGCGGTTGTTTGCCCTTAGCTTTAGTAAATTTTCCCAATGATACGCACGATTTCTAATTGTCCATAGTAAGTTTAAAGCAATATAGGCTTTAGCATAATTAGAAAGATGTTGTTTTCTACCCTTAATAAGCAAAGTATCCTTATTATCTTTGTAATAAGCCTTAAGACTATAGGCTCTCAAATCTAATACTACCCCCTCTAATTTGTAAAAAAAGATAAGCTTAATCACCGCTTCTAAAGACATTTTAGACAAGACCAAAGAATGCGTGATTTCTTTTTTCTTGTCTTTCAATTCTTCTATTAAGGGGCTGAAATGTTACCTACTAATAAAGAGGAGGCGTTGTTTATCGCTCAACTCTTATGCGATGGTGTATCAATAAGTATGATTTAAGTTGTGCGGGCTTAACTCCTAACTTATTAGCCGATAATCTTTGGTCTTATGGACTACGAGATGAGGACTATGATGATGAGGGTAATGTTATCGAGCCTGAAAATGAAAACGAGAGCGAGGCTAAAAATTTAGAAAACTAACCCCCCCCCTTACTCTCTTGTGAGGGGTCTCCTTTTTTTAATCTCTCTTTTAATTCTTTTATTTTTTTCTTCTCCCCCTAATCTGTCCATTTAATTGGAATGGCTTTAATCTTAAAACCCTATCTTTGCGCGTTATTTCGCATTCAAAAGGCGTTTTTCTTTAAATTCCTGGTATTCTTTGATCGCATAATTCACAAAAGGCTTGATCGCAATCCCGCCCCTAGAGGCAAAATCCCCATACACTTCCAAATACTTTGGATCTAGCAATCGGGCTAAATCTAATAAAATCGTATTGACACAGTTCTCATGGAAACTCCCATGGTTTCTGTAACTGAATAAATAGAGTTTTAAAGACTTGCTTTCTACCATTTTATCTTTAGGGATGTAGCGGATAAAAATCACGCCAAAATCCGGCTGGGAAGTGATTGGGCAAAGGCTTGTAAATTCCTTGCACTCTAGCGTGATTAGGGGGTCTAAATTGGGGTTTGGGTTAGGGAAAGCTTCTAGTAAATCGCTGTTGTATTCAAAAATATAGGGCGTTTTAGCGCCTAAGGATTTGAGGTTTAGTTCAGGTGTCATTAATCTTTCCTTGATTTAAGTTATAATAAGGCTATTTTAACCCATTTTTTAGGAAACTCATGAACCAACGCATAGAAATGATTACGGCTTTATTAGATGAAAAAAAGGCTTTTGATATTACGCATATTGATTTGTCTAAAACCCCCTATTTAGTAGAAGATGTCATTATCGCTACCACGCTAGCGAATAAGCATGCCCTTTCTTTATTAGACGCGCTTAAAAACACCCTTAAGCCTTTAGGCGAAGTCTTTTACCAGATAGATGAGTCTAATGAAGAGTGGATCATTTTGGATTTAGGGGATTTGATGATCCATCTTTTCACCGAAGAATGCCGTAAAAAATTTGACTTAGAAGGGTTTTTAAATACCTACAAGAGGGAGAGCGTTCATCAAAACGCCTAAGAAACTCATCGCGCTTCTAGGGCCTAGCGGGAGCGGGAAAAGCGCTCTTTCCATTGAATTAGCCCAAGAATTGGACGCTGAAATCTTTTCTTTGGATTCTTTGAGTATTTATAAAGACATCAATATCGCTTCGGCTAAACCGAGCCTGAAAGAGCGAAAAAATAT
Source organism: Helicobacter pylori (assembly GCF_015904775.1). Classification (GTDB taxonomy): domain Bacteria; phylum Campylobacterota; class Campylobacteria; order Campylobacterales; family Helicobacteraceae; genus Helicobacter; species Helicobacter pylori_DM. Next base: position 25,050 of record NZ_JADZNC010000016.1, on the reverse strand, counting down.
CAAACATTACGCCCTAGATCACCTTAACATTGATGAAAAAAATAACGCTCAGCTCTTTAAAACCCTTTTAGAGGACGCCATAAGGGTGTCTTCTAAAGAAATTTTACTCATTGTGGGGGGGAGCAGTTTTTACTTAAAATCCATTTTAGAAGGTTTGAGCGATACGCCAAAAATTAGCGGTGAGGAGGTTGTAAAAATAGAGCGAGAAATTGCCGCTCTTTCTGACCCTTATATATTTTTAAAATCCATTGACCCTAACATGGCTTTTAAAATCCATCCAAACGACACTTACCGCATCCATAAGGCTTTAGAAATCTTTTATGCCACCCGCACGCCCCCAAGCGAGTATTTTAAGGCTAACCCTAAAAAACCCTTTGCGCATGCTATCTCGTTATTCGCTCTGTCTGTTGAAAAAAACGCGCTCCATAACAACATCAAACAGCGCACCAAAAACATGCTCCATTCAGGGCTTGTTGAAGAAATCAAAGCCCTCTATACTCAATACCCCAAAGATTCGCAGCCTTTTAAAGCCATAGGCGTTAAAGAGAGTATTCTTTATTTAGAAAAACAACTCACTTTAAAGGAGCTAGAAGAAGCGATTACCTCTAACACCATCAAATTAGCCAAGCGCCAAAACACTTTCAATAAAACCCAATTCAATAACCTTTATGCGGGGAGCACTAAAGAAGTTAGGCATGCGATTTTAAAACACTCAAAAAGCGATATAAGGGAGCGATAAATGGACACGCAAAATTTACCCGATCAAATTATCCCTATTTTTATGAGTTTTGATAAAAATTACGCGCTAGGGGCTAGCGTGAGCCTTTATTCTTTACTCTCCCATGCGAGCAGGCACACAAGCGCGATAGACTTTAGCCCCTTAAATCAAAGCAACCAACTTTTAGGCGCTAACATCGTGTATAAAATCCATTGTTTGATTAAAGGGGTAACTTTAGAGCAACAAAACAAGCTTTTAAAAACCCTTGAGCCTTTTAAAACATTCGCTTCATTAGAGTTTATAGACATCAATTCGCTCAATCATTCCATAGAAAGCTATCTCAATGAGTCTTGCTCCAAGCGTTATGGCGGGCTTCTTGTTTTGTGCCGGCTCTTGCTCGCTTCGCTCTTCCCTAATTATTCTAAAATCATTTCCATAGATGTGGATACGGTGTTTTTAGGCGATGTTGCAAGCGCTTATTTTGCACTGGATAATGAACCCACTAAATTGCTTGGCATGGTGAGAGACACATTTTCTCACCTTCCTTTTGAAGCCTTTTGTCATTTTATTGAGCGCACTTGTAAGAATTTTAAGATTGATTTTTCACGCTTTAGCCAAAACGAATTAAAACGCATCCATCAGGGCTTTAACATGGGCTTTTTGGTAGCGAATTTAGATTTGTGGCGCGAAAATGGGTTTGAAAAGATCGCTTTAGAGTTTTTGAAAACTAGAGGGAAAGATCTTTTCTACCCTGAGCAGTGTGTGGTTAATATGGTGTTTTTAGAGCGTATTTTAGAATTGCCTATTTATTATAATTGCTATTCTGATTCTTTCAAAGAGCACTACCCTAAAAACATCATCATGCTCCATTTCATCCAATACAAGCCCTGGCGTTCTGTCAGTTCTTTGAATGGGCGTTTGATTTGCTATGAAGCTGAAGCGGGTTTTTGGCTCGCTAACCTTTTTTGCACCCCTTTTAAAAACGATTTTTTTAAAGAACGCCTTGAAATGGCTAAAGACCAACAAATGCAATCTTTTAAAACCCACATCCGATCAAAAACGATTAGGGATTATTTTTATTTTAGGGTAAAAAATATTTTGAAAAAAGTTTTCAAACTTTCTTAAAGGGCATTCATGGAAAAATTATTGAAGTTTTTAAAATTCTTTGCAAAGAGCGTAACTTTAGATGAAAAGTTTTTAATATTTCTCTTGTGTAACGCTCTTTCTAACGCTTACAAAAATAGCGATCTGTTTTCTTTCTCTAAAGGCTTTTTAGGCGCTTTTTTAATCGGGTTTGTGGTGTATTATGGTTGCGCGCTAATCCCTAAAAAACGCTTGCAGTATTCATTAGAATGGTTGTTTATAGGAAGCGGTATTATTTTTAGCGTGGCTGAAATTTTTACGCTCTTTATGTTTAAAATGCCTTTTTCCAAAGGCTTGATTGACACGCTTTTAGCCACAAACAGCTCTGAAACGATGGCGTTTATAAAAAGCTATAAAAACTATTTGCTTTACTACGCTTTGATTTTGATCGCTTTGTTGATTGCGATTAAAATCATTCGCTTTAGAGCACTTGTGCCTGGTGTGATAGCGGGCGTTTTAGGGCTTTCTATCCTTACAATAGGGAACGTTCGTAACATTAAACCCCTTACAAAGAACGACGCCATTTTAAAAAGATCGCTCTCTTCTCTTTCTTTAGCTAGGGGGTTTTATTCCGCCTATTTGAGCTTAACCGATCGCCAACAAGCCATAAAATTTTATAGTTTTTTTAGCAACCTTTATTTACCAAGCGATTATCTTTCTAGCACGGGCGATGTTGAAAATGTTGTCTTAGTCATCGGCGAAAGCGCGAGCAGAAATTTCATGCAACTCTATGGCTATAGCGTTCCTAATAACCCCCTATTGAGCCAACTCGCCAACGAGAGAGAGAGAGAGAGAGAGAGAGAGAGAGAGAGAGTAACAACCTGTTCGTGTTTTCTGACACGATAAGCAAAGAAGGCAGCACTTCTGATGTCTTTGAAAACCTGCTCAATTATAGCGATGCTGAAACGAATAAGCCTTGGTATCATTACCGCAACATGATAGACATTTTCAAGCGATCCCATTATGAAACTTTTTGGTTAGAAAAACAATTCGTCGATCAATGGTCATTGATACAAGATCTAGTTTCTAGTCGCTCTAAAAACCGCTACCTTCTTCAACGCGATAGAAATCTCTACTTCCTTCCTGGAGAATGGACAGGATATGATGAAGATATTTTAACTTTTTATTCCAAAAATATCCTGTCCCAATTAAAAAGCAAGAATTTTATCGTGTTCCATTTGCGTGGCTCACACAAGACTTACAGCGAGCGTTTCCCTAAAAGCTTCGCCAAATTCAAACCAAGCGATTTGTCTTTTTCTAATTTGCATGTGAGCAATGATAGAGACAAGCAAATCGTTGCCGATTATGTCAATTCGCTTTATTATAACGATACTATTTTGAATGGGATTTTTAATCTCTTTAAAGATAAAGACGCTATTGTGTTTTATTTGAGCGATCATGGGCAAGATGTTTTTGAAAGCGGCCCTACTTATGGGCATAGCTGTTCTAAAGCGGGATTAGAAATCCCTTTTATGATTTATGTGAGCGATATTTTTAAAGAAAAACACCCCGAGAAAGTCAAATTGATTAAAAACGCTTTAAACAAACCTTTCATGAGCGATGATTTAATCCATTCTCTTTTGCCTTTGGTGGGCATTCGCACTAAAGATGAAATAGAGAGTAAAAACCTTTTTAGCCCCCAATTTGACGCCCAAAGAAAAAGGATTACTTGTCGCTGGGGGATTGGATCATGATAAGGTTGCAAAATAAGGCTCTGCTCTCATCAATAGGGGTAAGATTGATTTTAAAAAAGCCTTTCAACCCTACCTTAAAATTTTCACTTCTTCTTCTAAATGAATGCCGTATTCTTGTAACACTCTGGTTTTGGCGAGTTCTATCAAATCTAGCGCTTCTTCAAATTCTGCACCCCCCAAATTCACCAAAAAATTCGCATGCTCTTTAGCAAAGCCCACTCTTTTTAGACAATAACCCCTTAAGCCCGCACCCTCTAAAAGCCTGCCCGCATGATCGTTAGGCGGGTTTTTGAAACAGCTCCCAAAATTAGGCAATTTGGGGTGGCTTTTTCGCATGCTTTGACACGCTTTTAAAACCTCTCCTCTAAAGCCATGCGTTTTTTTAAACCTCGCTCTTAAAACAACGCCATTGAATTTGCTATTGCGATAACTCAACCCCAAAGCTCCACTCCCTAGCCACTCATTATTGATATAAGCGCTTTCTAAAACATTTTTGATTTCAAATTCTTTCATGCCGGCATTCATTCTAACTAACGCCCCTAAAGTGCCAGGCAATTGCCCTAAAAACTCCAAACCCCCTAAATCATTCGCCCTAAAATAATTAAAAATTTTAGACGAGTTGGCCGCTCCCCCTATTTCAACGCATTCGCCATGATCGCAAATGTAATCGTAATTCTTGCCTAATAAAGCGAGATTTTTCGCGCTAGGAGCGATTAAAAGGTTGTTCGCTAAGCCTATGATCTGGTGTTCTTGAGAGATTTCATTATCGTTTTCTAAAACGCTCACTTTTAAAAGCGTGCCGATTTTCACGCTGCTGTAACGAGAAAAATCAATAATGGTTTCTAGCATTTTCTAGCCTATGATTTTAGGAATGAGCTTGATTAAGGTTTTGGTGTAGTCTAAAAGCATGTTAGTCATCCACGGCATGGTTAAAATCAGCACCCCAATCACGGCTAAAATCTTAGGCACAAAAGACAAGGTCATTTCATTGATTTGAGTGGTCGCTTGAAAAATACTGACTAATAGCCCCACCACCAAGCCCGCTAGTAATACCGGTAAAGAAATCATCAAAGTGATTTTATAAGTCTCAATGGCGAGTTTCATGAGTTGTGATTCCATAACATTCCTTTTATCTTAAGATTTCTTCTAATTGCTGAAAGCTTTGTTCAAAAGGCTGCAAAGCGTTTTCATCTTGCACTAAAAATTGCTCCATCAAAGCCTTTTTCTTAATCGCTTCATCAAGCTCTTTATCGTTCCCCATTTGATAAGAGCCGATGCGAATGAGCATTTCATTTTCTTTCAACAACGCATACAAACGGCGGAATTTTCTCGCGCAAAGGTTTTGAGACTCGCTAGTAATGTCTTTAGCCACCCTTGATGCGGAGTTTAAAATATTAATAGGCGGGTAGATCCCATAATCGGTCAATTCCCTGCTTAAGACAATATGCCCGTCTAAAATACTCCTGGCCTGATCGGCTATGGGATCGCTCAAATCATCGCCCTCTACTAGCACGCTAAAAAAAGCCGTAATGCTCCCCCTATTTTCTTCCTTGCCCGCTCTTTCCATTAATTGAGGTAATAAAGAAAGCGCGGATGGGGGGTAGCCTTTGGAAGTGGGCGGTTCGCCTAAGGCTAAGCCGATTTCTCTTTGAGCCATAGCGAAACGAGTCACTGAATCCATGATGAATAACACGTCTAGCCCTTGGTTTTTAAAATACTCCGCCACGCTCATCGCGCAAAAGGCCCCGTATTTGCGCATCAAAGGGCTATCATCGCTCGTAGCGACCACCAACACGCAAGAGCTTAAATCCCCTTTTAAGTTTTTCTCTATAAATTCAGGGATTTCTCTGCCCCTTTCCCCAATCAAAGCGATCACTTTAATCGGCGCTAAGCAACCCCTAGTGATCATGCCCATTAGCGTGGATTTACCCACCCCAGAGCCGGCAAAAATGCCCAGTTTTTGCCCCTTACCGCAAGTCAAAAGCCCATCAATGCTCTTCACCCCCACGCTAAAAACCTCATCAATCAAGCCTCTTTTTAAAGGGGCTATAGGCGTTGTGATCACAGGCGCTAACCGCTCATAATCTAGCGCCCCCTTATTGTCAATGACTTGCCCTAAAGGGTTAAGCACCCTCCCTAAAAGATTACGGCCCACAGGGAAATTCAACCCCTCTTTTAAAAACAGCACCTTATCGCCAGCCCTAGCCCCCTCTATAAAATTAAAGGGCGTGAAACCAAACTGCTCTTTTTCTGCCACCACCACCATTCCCACGCATTCGCTGCCATCGCTTTTTTCAATCTTCACCACATCGCCCACAGAGGGGTTAAAACCATCCGCATAAACGATATTGGGCATGATTTTTTTCACGCTCCCATAACGAGGCGATAGATCAAAATGCTGATTCAAGCGGTTTTTTAAGGATTTTAGGGGCATTTAAAGCTCTTTAGTCCATAAGACTTCAGCGATCTGGCGCTCATTATTGATCCTATTCACATGCACGATCACATCAATCGCGCTCTTAAAATACGCTCGCATTAGATCTTTATCCAAAGAATGCGTGTAACGCATGCTCAAATTCAGTGAAAGGGCTTCTAAAGTGTTTTGAGCGCTATTAGCGTGAATGGTTGAGAGCATGCCCTTATGCCCGGTGTTTCCTAAACGCAAAAAGAGCGCCGCATTCCTAGTGTCAATCTCGCCCACAATGAGCCTGTCCGGGTTTAAGCGCATGGCCATATTGAGAGCGTCTTCATAATTAAAGCGCGTATTCTCTTGCTTGCCCACTAAAAGCCCCACGCAATTACTGAACGCTTTTAAATCCAATTCTTGGCTGTCTTCAACGCTCACCACCCTTTCATCTTTATTGACGCAATCTAAAAGAGCGTTTAATAAGCTTGTTTTACCGCTTGAAGTCTCCCCGCTAATGAGAATGTTATGCCCTTTTAGGGCTAAATCTTTCAAACCATTTGGATCGCTTGCTTTGAAAATGAAATCCTCTAAACTTAAGGGCTTAAGCCTAGGCACACGGATATTGAGCGTGATTTGGTTGTTTGTGGTGATGCTGAAGTGATTCGCGCTTACCCTATAGCGCGTGAAAGGGATAGAGCAATTTAAAGTGGGGTGCTCTTCATCAAAAAACAACCCCCTAAAACTGGCCAATTGCTCGCAAAATCTCAGTAAAAACGCCTTATCAAAAAGCGCATGCCCTCTTTTTTCTCGGGTGTTATTGACTTTATAAAGCCAAAGCTCCTGCTCGGTATTGATGATTAGCTCGGTGATCCCGCTTTCTAAAAAAGGGGTAAAATGGCCAATTAGGGCTTGTAAAACTCTATGGGTTTGTAAAGTTTCCAAAAGCCCTATCCTTTTATCATCGCTCTTTTAAAACCTCTTCGCAGCGCTTGCAAGGGGTGTTTTCTAACTCGCTTTTAAAACGCCAACACCTGGGGCATTTATAAAAAGGGGCTTTAAAGAGCGTGAATGCTGGCGTTTCGCTCAATTTTTCTTTTGCAACCCCTACAAAGCTCACCATCAGCAATTCTTCTATCAAATTTTCACGCAACGCTTTTTCTTTTACTTCAATAGCACATTCCAACGAATTTTTAATGACGCCTTCTTTTTTCAAGCGGTCTAACTCTTCATTAAAGGCAGAACGCAAGGCTAAAACGGCTTCAAAATTTTCTGGTTTTTTAAACTCTTTAAGGCGGAGTTTTTCTAAAACGCTAATGCCTTTTAGATCAAACACATCTTTGGCTTGTAAAAACGCGCAAAGCACCTGGCTATGCTCTAAAACTTCTTCAATCGTGTGCGTTAAAATCGGGGCTAAAAAGTAGCACAATTGACTAGCTACAGCGAGTAAGACCATTTGAATGGCTTGGCGTTTTTCATTATTTTTGCTATCGCAATACAAGCTATCCTTGCAAGCGTCTAAATAAATCCCGCTCAATTCATTGGTAACAAACGCCATTAAAATATTCAAGCCTTTCACAAAATCATGCTCTTCAAACGCGCTATTGACTCCAGCACTTGTTGTTTCTAAAGCCTCTAATATAAAATGATCTAAAGGGCTGAAGTCATGGGGGCATTCTAAATTCTTGAGATCCATATCGCTAAAATTGGCGAGTAAGAATTTCAAGGTGTTGCGGAATTTTTTATAATGCTGTTCTGTTTGAATGAAAAAGGTTTGAGAGACCCTTAGATCGTTTTGATAGTCATTAAACGCCACCCACAAACGCACCACATCGCTCCCATGCTTTTTGAGTAAGTTGTCCAAAGACACCACATTGCCCTTAGATTTGCTCATTTTCTCGCCCTTTTCATCGACGATAAAGCCATGCGTAATGACCTTTTTAAAAGGGGCTTGGTTGTTTAAAATACAACCGATTAAAAGCGAGCTTTGAAACCACCCCCTATGCTGATCGCTCCCTTCTAAAACCACATCGCTAGGGCTTTGCCCCTTTGCTCCATAGTAGTCTTCTAAAACCGCCTTAAAGGTGCTACCGCTATCAAACCACACGTCTAAAATATGCATGACTTTTTCATAATGCGTGGCGTCCTCTTGATGGCTAGGGGGCAATAAATCTTTCACGCTAGACTCCCACCACACATCACAGCCTTTTTTTTCAAAAAGATTCGCCACATGCTCTAAAACTTCGCTCTCAAAACATGGCTTATTCGTGCGTTTGTCTATGAAAAAGGCCAGTGGCACGCCCCATTTTCTTTGCCGGCTCAAGCACCAATCAGGGCGGTTTTCTATCATGGTTTTTAGGCGGTTTTTCCCGCTGCTTGGCACAAATTCCACCTTTTCAATCGCATTCAAAGCCACTTCTCTTAAGGTTTTTTGAGAGCCATCATTTTGGATAAAAGGCTCATCCATTAAAATAAACCATTGCGTGGTCGCTCTGTAAATCACAGGCTTGTGCGTCCTCCAGCAATGCGGGTAAGAATGCTCAATCTCTTGCTCTAGCAATAAAGAATCGCCCAATTGCTCTATGATGCGTTTTTGAGCCTTAAAAACATGCTCGCCCAGATAGCTTTCATCTAATAATTGGTTATGGATAATGCCCTCATCATAGCAACCCTTTTCATCTACAGACATTAACACTTCTAAATTATATCTTAAGCCTAAATAATAGTCCTCTTCACCATGCCCGGGTGCGGTATGCACGGCTCCTGTGCCATCTTCTAAACCGACATGCTCTCCTAGAGTGATTAGGGAATTTCTTTGGTTTAAAGGATTGGTGGCCTTCAAATATTCTAAATCATTGGAATTGAATTCATGTGCAATCTCACTATCCACCACCCCTAAAGCGGCTAATTTTTCATGCAAGGCTTTAGCGACTAAATAGCCTTTTTGAGTGAGTGCATAAAGGGCGTCTTTTTTCAAAGCGATCGCTTCATTCGCATACAAAGTCCAGGGCGTGGTCGTCCAAATCACCAGGCTCGCTTTTTTGACTTTTAATTTTTCTAAACTCTCCTTTTTCAAACCAAACGCCACGAAAATGGAGGGCGATTTTTTCATCTTGTATTCCACTTCAGCTTCCGCTAAAGCGCTCTCGCATGCATAACTCCAATAAATAGGCTTATGGCGCTCTTTCAAAAGCCCTTTTTTAGCCACTTCCACTAAAGCCCTATAAATGCTCGCTTCAAATTTAAAATCCATGGTTTTATAAGGATCTTCAAAATCCCCCAAAACGCCTAATTGTAAAAATTCATTCTTTTGGATTTCTAAAAACTTTTTCGCATGATCTCGGCACTTTTCTCTAAACAGCGTGGGGTTTTCTAGGCTTGTTTTTTCTTTTTCTAATCGCTCTAAAATTTGCTGTTCAATGGGCAAGCCATGGCAATCCCAACCGGGCGTGTAATAGATTTTCTTCCCCTTAAAATATTCTCTTTTAATAACAATATCTTTTAAAATCTTATTTAAGGCATGCCCTAAATGCAAATGCCCGTTCGCATAAGGCGGCCCGTCATGCAAAGTGAAATCCCCATGGTTATCTTTCCTAGCCTGCATGCGTTTGAACGCTTGTTGCTTTTGCCATTTGGCGTAAGTTTTAGGCTCATTAACGCTCAAATTCCCTTTCATAGAAAAGGTGGTTGTGTTTAAGTTTAGGGTGTCTTTGTATTCTTTCATGGATTGTTCCTTAATCTTTTATCTTTATTCTTTTGTTTTAGGAGCGATATAAAGGTGCGTGTCTTTTCGCGGCACATTTTTTAAAGTGGGGATTTGTAAAATCGTGTATTCTTCTATCCCTTTTAAATAGTGCAAGCTAATCGCATCGCCTATTTTCACTTCTTTACTAGCCTTAGCGCAACTCCCATTGAGCCACACCGCCCCTACATTGCACATATCTGTCGCTAAAACGCGCCGCTTCACTAAACCCACTGATTGTAAAAATTTGTCTATTCGCATGCGTTTATTTTACCCTATTCTTTAAGTTTTTATCCATAACTTATTAGGGTTTTAGTTTTAGCATGTTAGCATTCAGCCACCACTCTTTTTAAGGAATTTGTTTGAAGTTTCAAATTGTGAGTTTGTTAACCGCTCTTTTATTAGCCTCTTGCTTGCCCCCTAAAGGCCATCATTCTGGTTTGGTGAATCTTTATATCGCTCATCAAGGCCAAAGCGTGCGCACTTATTGGCGCAAAGTGGATATAGGAGTTGTCGCCAAACACAATGAAGCGCTTAAGAAAAACCCTAAAGCAAAGCTCAAAGACCCTAGGGGGCCTTTATTCATGCTAGGGAGTAATCGTTTCATGCTCTTATGGAAAAACCGCTACGCTTCAGCCAAAGTTCAATCGTTCAAGCTAGAGCCTGGGTTTTATTACTTGGATTCTTTTAGCGTGGAAACTCAAAAAGGCATCTTGCAAAGTGCCCCTGGCTATTCATACACCAAAAATGGCTACAATTTTAAAAACAACCGCCCCTTTTTCCTGGCCTTTGAAGTCAAACCTGACAGCAAAATCATTCTTCCTAGCGTGGAATTGAGCCTGATTAAAACCCCTAGAGGCTTTTTAGGGGTGTTTTTATTTGACAACAACGAAAAGGGGGCTAATACTCAATGGATTGAGGGGAGCTTGAATTTAAAGCTTAAAAACGCTTCTTTTAAAGACGCATGGGGGTTGGAACCATAAAGCATGAAGCGATCGCTCGCTTTTCGTAAGCTCTTTATGTATGATTAGATTGTAAAAAAATACCTTGAGTATTTTTTAGATTTTATTACCCCTATTCAATTGGAACAAAGCCATTAATTTTTCAAAAACTTTTAAAAACGATAAACATAATCCGCGCTCCAAGTAACATAGCTTTCAAAAATGCCCCTAGGGATTTTTGCTTGTAAAACTCTCACGCTTTCGCAAGTCTTTAGCTTTTTTAAAGAACAACTAGGAGCGTCGCCATGGATGCTCGCACTCAATTCTAGCGTGTGGCGCTTATCGCCCATTCTTATCCCTAGTGAGCCATAGCCCTGAAATTGCGCTAATTGCACTAATATATTACCAAAATCTTTAAGAACATTGGCTGTTACGCTCTCACCCCCTAGCCCACCCCCTATAAAATAACCGATGAAAAACTTCTCATTTTCATACACATTGTGTAAAAAATCTAACAAAAAGCTGTAAGTTGACATTGTTATCATACCACCATTAAAAAAAGAAACAGGACTTATTGTGTCTATGGGTATCACTCCAAATAAGTATTGTTGGTATTTATCTTTTTCCATGTAATTACCCGCTTTATAGGAATATTGGAACCCTCCTCTAACGCCAAAACCCATTTTTTTAATCTTAACAGGAGCGATATACTGATATACCCCACCTTAAAATTAAAGCCGTTTAAAATGGTGCTGGGATCTTTTCTTTCTAAGAGTCTTCCACTAAAGTAGTGAGGTAGCAAAACAAAACTATCTTTATAAGCTAAATTCCATGAAAACATCCCGCTATAGCCAAGACCAGCAAAAAAAGCGCTTTTATCCGCTCTTTGATGTTTAGCCTTAGCTTTTTCTTTCGCTAAAGCTTCTTGAACCTTCTTTCCAACGAGTTTATTAAGCGCGCCCTCATCTATAGCGTGGCTAAAATGAAACCCTAGCACAGAATACAGAGCCAAAAATAAAAATTTCTTATTGGGTTTTAAAAAATGGGGGGGTAACTTGCATACCCTTTCCTTGATTGAAAAATTGTTTTAATATTTTGAATATTGTAAAACATTGAAGCTTATTAAAAGTCTTAACAATATTATTGGATAAAAAATTACTTTTTATAGGCATTGGTGAGTATTTTTAACATTAATGAATATTTGTAAAAATAAAAATCAAGCGTGTTGCGGTGGTTTGATTGGATTTAATGGGTTTGATTAGAATGATTGTATCTTAAACTCAAAACCAGAGACAACCCTAGTCAAGTTGCCCCTAGCCACACCGATATTACTCGTGATGCCCGTGGCAGCAACCTTCTTCTTGATGATGACTATCGCTAGTGCTGCAACAACCTTCTTCATGATGAGAGCTGTGGTGGTGATGGTGGTGTTCACCGCCGTGATAGTGGTGGTGGTGTGTGTGGTGGTGATGGTGGTGATGACCGCCGTGTTGTTCTTCATGGTGTGCCATGATAACTCCTTTGATTAAAAATTTAAATTCTAGCTCACTGGCTAGGATTTTATTCTACAATATAAAATCTAATTAATTGTTAATGAAAGAAAATTTAGCGCTAATTTTTAATCCATATCCCCTAAATTTTGAATTATCGCTTGACTAAAACCAACACCCCCCATTAGAAAAAAGACAAACACCACAAAAAAGAGTTTTTAAATTTGTTGGGAGAGTTTTTTCTCCCTCAATTGCCCGCAAGCCGCTTCAATATCCAAGGCTTTAGACTCTCTAATGGTGCATAATAAACCTTTGGAGTTTAAAAAATCCGCAAACATTCTAGCGCTCTCTAAGCTAGGGCGCTCAAACTTAGAGCCTTCATGCGGGTTGAATAAAATCAAATTCACTTTGGATTTAATGCCGTTTAAAAGTTTTAAAAGTTTTTTAGCGCAATCTAGGCTATCGTTTAGATCTTTGATCAAAAGGTATTCAAACATCACTCTTTTTCGCTGCTCTAAAGGCCATTTCCTCACTTCATTCAAAACGCATTCAATGTTGTATTTTTTATTCAAGGGCATTAAAGATGAGCGCGTTTTGTCATCTACGGCGTGTAAGGATATGGCTAATTGCACGCCTAAATTTTTGCCCGCTAAAATGGGGATTTTGTCGGCTACGCCACTCGTGGAAATGGTGATTCTTTTAGGTGAAATTTGCATGCCGGTATTGAAAATCTCAATCGCCTTACACACCTCATCTAAATTGTTCAAAGGCTCGCCCATTCCCATAAAAACAATATTGAGCGCTTTTTCAATGGGGAGGTTATTGTCTTCTTTAATGAGCAGGGCTTGCTGGATAATCTCGCTCGCGTTTAAATTCCTTACAAAACCGCCTTTTTGAGTGAAACAAAACGAGCAACCCACTTGACAGCCGATTTGACAAGACACGCACACGGTGTATTTTTCCCCCTCTAAAATGGCGTTAGTCTTTTCGTCAATCTTTTTGTCTTTCATTTTCAAAAACACCGCTTCAAAAGTGTGGTTGTCCCTTAAGGATTTAAAAAGGTATTTTTTAGAGCCATCAACGCTCTCCCTCACATGCGTGATTTCTATCGTGCGCAAAGTAAATTCTCGCTCCAAATAAGCGATAAAATCTTTTGAAAAATTATTTTGCATGTCTTTAAAGCTTGTTTTATACTTCGCATAGAGCCACAAATAAAGCTGTTTAGCCCTAAAGCTTGGTTTTAAAAGCTGACTCAATTCATCTAAAGTGAAATCATAAATGCTCGCTTTCATGCTTTAAGCCCTAATTCTAAAAGTTGGTGCAAGTGCAAGACCCCTAAAACCTTATTATGATCATCTACGCACACCAAAAGCTGGATCTTGTGGCGCTCTAAAAATTCTAACGCTTCTAAAAGAAGAGCGTCCAAATTTTTAAAGCTTTTAGGCTTTAAAGTGGCAAAATGCTTCACTTCGCTCTTTAAACTCACCCCTTTTAATAACGCCCTACGGACATCGCCATCGCTCAACACCCCCACAAGCTCGTTAGCTTCATTGACTAAAATCGCGCTGCCCAAGCGTTTTTCACTCATTTCTATGAGCGCGTCTTTAAAACTTGTATTAGGAGCGATTAGGGGGAGGTTCGTGGTTTGCAGTAAATCTTTAACCTTGACAAAAAGTTTTTTGCCTAAAAGCCCGCCCGGATGAAAGGAGGCAAAATCTTCTTGGCTGAAGTTTTTCGCTCGCATCAAGCATGCCATTAAAACATCGCCTAACGCTAGAGTTAGGGTGGTAGAAGTCGTTGGAGCGGTGTTAATGGGGCAAGCTTCTTTTTTAATTTTCAAACTCAAATAATAATCGCCGAGTTTAGAGAGCGAACTATTAGGGCTTTTAGTGAAAGTGATGATTTTATGGCTCAAGCGTTTCAAATGGCTCACTAGATTCAATAATTCTAAAGACTCACCCCCATAGCTAATCATTAAGATCACATCGTTTTTTTCCACCATGCCCAAATCCCCATGCATGGCTTCTGTAGGGTGTAAAAACGCGCTCCTGTTACCGGTGCTTAGCATAGAAGCAGCGATTTTTTGCGCCACTAAAGCGCTCTTACCCACGCCCACTATCACAAGCTTACCCCCTTTTTCTTGGCTTTTTAAAATGAGCTTGACAATGGCTTCTAAATCGTTAGGTTCTTGGAATTGCTTGACGCTTTCTAAAAGCGCGCTCGCTTCATCTCTTAAGACTTGCGCGGCGATAGCGTTGTAATCAGGTAGCATGGACATGACAAATGATGGCCGGGTATTTTCTAAACTTTTTAAAGAGCGCTTTTCTGATGAAATTACGAGTGTGATCTTCTAATTTTTTAGGGTTATTCAAAATTTCGGCGTTGCTGGATTTTAATAACATTTCTAAGCCCCCTTGAATTTCTTTCATCAAAGGCTTTTCATCTTTAAAGCCCACAAGCCCTAAACTGGAAAATTGAGAGCTTTCTAAAAGCGCTTGCTTGTTTTTATTCACAAAAATCGTAGCCACAAACACCCCCGCACTAGCGACTTCTTCTCTTTGTTGCACGATGCTTGTGTCAATACTCAAATTGCTTTGGTTATCCACATAGCTTTTACCGCTTTTAATGGTGCCTACTTTTTTAATAAACGCAGGGCCAACTTCCACTTGATCGCCATCTTCCATTAAATAGATATTTTTTTCAGGCACCCCGCAAGAAATAGCGGTTTGCTTGTGGCGCGCGACATGGTTATATTCCCCATGCACGGGCAAGAAAAACTTAGGCTTAATGAGTCTTAACATGAGCTTTTGCTCTTCTTGGGCGGCATGCCCGCTCACATGGATATTGTCAAATTCTTGATAAGCCACTTTAGCTTCTTTTTTGATCAAAAAATTCAATACCGCTGAAACGCTCGCTTCATTGCCAGGAATGGCTTTAGCGGAGATGATGACTAAATCGTTGGGTTTGATAGAAATGTGGCGGTGCTCATCAGTCGCCATGCGATAAAGCGCACTCATGGTTTCGCCTTGCGAGCCGGTCGTTACAATTAAGACTTCATTATCCGGGTATTTAGCGACTTCATTGGCCTCAATAAAAGATTGATAAGGCAAATGGATATAGCCTAATTCTCTGGCGATGTCTAGGTTTTTTTCCATAGAGCGCCCGATCACAGCGATCTTGCGGTTGTATTTAATGCCGTATTGTATGGCTTGATAGACCCGGTGGATATTGCTAGAGAAGGTGCTCATAATCACCCTCCCTTGCGCTTCTTTAAAAAGGGTATCAAAAGCCGGCGCTATGGTGCTTTCACTCGGCGTAGTCCCGGATTTATGGGAGTTGGTGGAATCGCTTAAAAGAAGCATCACGCCCTTTTCGCCATAGTGCGCTAAACGATACAAATCCGTAGGCAGATTATCCACTGGGGTGTGATCGATTTTAAAATCGCCGGTATGAATGATCGTTCCGGCTTTAGTTTGGATCGCTAAAGCGCTGCTGTCAATGATAGAATGCGTGATGTGGATCCATTCAATGATAAATTCGCCCACGCTAATGGGGCAGCGCTTTTCTACGATTTTAAAATACGAGCGGTATTTTTTCAAACCATGCTCGTCAAATTTGCTCCCGATCAGCCCCAAACTCAAAGGCGTGCCATAAAGGGGGAATTGCAACTCTTTAAACAAATAAGGCGTGGCCCCTATGTGATCTTCATGGGCATGGGTGATGATAATACCGGCGATTTTGTCCTTGATCTGGTGCAAGTAGGAAAAATCCGGGATTAAAATATCCACGCCAAAAAGCCCTTCTTTAGGGAAGCTCATGCCCGCATCAATCACGATCGCACTTTTTGGGGTTTCAATGACCATCATGTTCCCCCCAATCTCGCCCAAGCCCCCTAAAGGCGTGATTTTAACGCTCGCTTTAGAGTTTAAATTCATCTTATAATGCGGGTTTAAATGCTCCACTTGGATCTTGTTATTCGCTTCAACTCCCTTTTTGAGCTCCTTATGAAAGCCTAAAGTCCCTCTCTCATTCACATGCAAAATTTCCGTAACGCCCTCTACTTTGTTGTTATCCAATTCTTCTTTGGCGTAATTTCGTGTTTTGGCGTGTTTTTGTTTGTGGTGGTTGTTTGGTTTTTTGTTGGGGCGATGCTCTTTTTTATGGTGCGAAAACGCTTCATGGTTTGAAGACTCTGCGTTTTTTTGCGCGTTTTCTCTGAAACGCTTTTTGCGGTTGGTGAAGCGCTCAAACGCTCCGGCTCGCATCTCATCAGCTTTTGAATTTTCACTGCTGTTTTCATGGTTTTCATTGTTTTGGTTGTTATCAGTCATAACGATTATTCCTTTATTTCAATTTTTTAAAAAGGCCTTAGCCTTTTAAAAGGTAATTTAAGAGCTTGAGATAATCTTTTATCTCAGACGCCCTCACGCTTGTTGGTTGGTTTTCTAACGCTAAAAAATCTAACACCTTATCAAGCTTTTCTTTATAAGAAACGCTTTTTTTAAGATTGTTTGAAAGCGTCTTCCTGGGAGATGAGAAACAAGCTTTCAAAAAATCTTCTAACGTTTCAAACCCTTTTTGTAGGGCTTCTTCAAAAAATGGCGCTTGGGCTAATGAAGCTAACGCCTTTTCTTTCAGCGGCTCTTTAATCACTTCAAACACGCTAGAAAACACCTTTGGAGGCGGGCTAAACGCGCTAGGCGGCACATCAAACAAAAGGGTAGCATCCCCTATGGCGTGAGCTAAAACGCTTAAAGCGTTCTGTGAATCTTTAGCACAAAATTTGAACGCCACTTCCTTTTGCGTCATCACCAATAAACCCCTGCATTTAGGGTCTTTGAGCGCGTTTAAAACAAGCCTGGTAGCGATATAATAAGGCAAATTAGAAATCAAAAAATAAGGCTCTTCTTCTCTTAAAAAAAGAGCGTCCTTTTCCACTAATTCCAACTCAAAAGGCTTTTTTTGCGCCTTTAGTTTTGATCGCATTTTCTCGCACAAATTGCTATCTATCTCATAAGTCTTTAAAGGATAGCGATCCAACAACTTAAGAGTCAAATCCCCTAGCCCCACGCCAATTTCAATTAGCTTTAATGGGTTTAAGGGGGGCAAAGCATTAACAATTCTATCTAAAAACGACTCGTCCGTTAAAAAATGCTGTCCTAAAGACTTTTTAGCTACTACCATAAGAAGCGCTTCTAAAATTCCTCATATTATACCTTAAAAAGGGGATTTATCTTTCCTTTTTAATGCAACTTCCTTATTATAGCTTTTTTCATTCAAAGATGTTGGTAGTTTTGACAATAGGAGCGCTTGAATTGGTGCTCGTGTTAAAAATTAGTATTAAAATCTTTTTCGTTAATAATTGGTTAGATTTTGCATTATAGAATGAAATCCTAGCCAATGAGCTAGAATTAAATTTCAATTAAAGGAGTCATCATGGCACACCATGAACAACAACAGCAACAACAGGCTAACAGCCAACACCATCACCATCACCATGCGCACCACCACCATTATTATGGCGGCGAACACCACCATCATAACGCGCAACAACACGCCGAACAACAAGCAGAGCAACAAGCACAACAACAGCAACAACAACAAGCACACCAGCAACAACAACAAAAAGCACAACAACAAAACCAACAATATTGATTGGAGCGTTTGTGGGGGCGGCCTTAGGGCTACTCCTAGCTTTTAACTCTTTCCTTTAATCTAGTAAATTTATCCATTTAAACTAACTTTTTTAACTCCGTTAGATTTTTAAACTTTTAAAATCCCTCTTTTTGATGCTTGTCAAATGGCTCTGTTTTCTATCCAATAAAGATTAGGTTTATTAATGAGTGGTCATAATGGGGCGTAAAACTTTGTCTTGCGTATTGGATGCGATCTAGGGGTGTTTTAAGGGGGTTTGTTGTAAAATCTCATCACGCCCCATAGTTGCGATATGGGGCAGACCAATATTGTAAGGAGCATGCCATGAAACGCAAAAGTGGCAAACGCTCTTGGAGATCATTATACTTTGAGTCTGCTTTTTTGGGGCTTAAAGTGATCGTTTCTGTGAAACGCTGATTTTCTAAGAGCGTTCCCTTAAGTTTAAAAGCTTAGGGGTTTCCTTTAAAAAGCGGGTTTGTCCTTGACTTTTGGGGCGTTTTATTTTATTGTAGAACGCATTTTCTTAAGAGAATAGCAATAATTCTCCTCCCTACAAAACTAAACCCCCCATAGAGCGCGCTGCAAGAAAATACCGCTTGCTTTAGCTCTTTGATTATTTGTCTTAAAAACTACTCCCTTAAAAACCCGTATTCATAGACTTTAGGCTGTATTTCTTTGGCAAGATCTTTTAGGGCGTATTTCAAGTTATCGTAAAGCTGTTTATAATATTTATCTTTGGCTTTAGTGGGTGAGTTTAATCTGCCTTGCTCGTTACGGCCTTGAAAAAATTCCTTGATGTTATAGAGGCTTGCGTTGGCGTTATAGGGGGTGTGGGTGAAATCTTGTTTGTGGTAATAACGATAGATCTCTTTGCCAGCGTCAAACACCTTTGAAGCGCTCGGGCTGAATTCTAGGGGTTTGTTTTCTTTTTTGGCGCTTAAAAAGAGGCTATCGCTCTCTTTAGATTCTTTGATTTCGCCTTTTAAAAAGTCTAATAGAGCGTGGCTCAAATACCTTTCTTTAGGTCCGACTTCATCTTCGCTAAAAGGGATGAAATGGTTAGTCCCTTGAGTAGCAGTGATGCGGTTTTGGGTGTGAAAAAGCATGAACGCCAAACAATTGTTTTTGAACTCGCTGTCGTCTTGGAAAGCGTCATCATAAGGGGCGTAGAATTGATCCCTATCGTTTTGCCATGTGGCTTTGATGCAATGGCGGATGGAAAAGTAGATCGTGCCGATGAGAAGGTTTGTGGGGGTTAAACCAAAATAGTTGTTATGCCTTGTTCCTTGCTGATTTAAAACACACAAAAAGTTATTATTTTGGAAATCAGGCGTAGGATTTTCCATAAAACCCATAGTTGCTTGAGCTTTTTTATTATCGTAATTTTTTATCCAAGCGTTAATATTTTTAACCCTATCCACTATCGGCTTAAAAGTTTTATACCCCAAAAATTCGCCAAGCGAGTCAAACACTTCCAAATTGAGCGTGTTGGTTGGTTTTAAGGGGGGGTAGCGGTATCCCACACCAAAAAGCCGATGGGGAATTGCCCTTTCACATTATCAAAGCTATCCGCAGGCACCATAAACCCCTTTAAAAATTTGGCTTTAAAGACTTCTCTGAATTTTTTAAAGTTGCTAGAATTAAGGTATTTGAGCGTTGAAAAACTCGCCATAATGCAACCATCCAATTCCTTATAAATGCGCATGAAAAATTGAGCGAAAAGTTCGTTATTGGCTTTATTCAATTCATCTTTATACTTCTTGCAAATAAGATTGCCCCTAGCCACTAAATCTTTATTCTTCCCTGTGCCGCTAGGCGTTTTAGCCGAAGTCGCTTCCGCATACGGTGGGTTGATGTAAATGATGAGCTTTTTTCGTTTCTCTTTGTCGTTTAAGATTTCTTGCAAGCTTTTTGGCATTTTATCGCTAAAAAAATCATCGTTTAAAAAGTCAAATTGGAAAACATGGTTTTCTAGCAGATTCAGTTTGTTGGTAGCGGCCAATTCTTTAACGATCGCCACATCGTTGCTGTCTAAAGTGGATAGGAAACAATTAGCTTTATTAGTCAAGCCATTCAAAAGATTCCCAGTCCCCCCAGCGCAATCCCAAATGATATAATCCTCTTGATAATCTTGCCCCAAAGCTTTAGCTAAATATTCTTGACTCTTTTCCACCCAGATTTTAGGGGTGAAAAACGCCCCTTTCCTTTCCCTTACATCGCTTGGCACTAACAAATCGCGCCGCTCTAAAATAGAAGCTTGAAACTCTGATTTAGGAGGCCTTTCATAAATGCTCCAAAATTCTTTGTGGGCTTGTTGGCCGTCTGTGAAACCAACTTTCGTAATTCCCTCTAACCCCAATTTATTCAGCGTATTTGAACCCCATTTCAATTCATAGTGGCTAGATTTTAAAATCGTGCGCAATTTCTCAATAATGGTTTTATCGCCATCGCTAAGCAAATCCGCTAAATAATAGTCTGCGTCTAAAATCCCTTCGGCTTTGGCTAGCTCCCAATCTATTTTAATGGTGGGTTTGACAATTTCAAGCCACTTTTGATAGATCGTAAAGAAATTGTTTTTGTCAATTTGGATTTTGTTGTGTAAATGGCTAGAGTTTAAATGGTCTTT
The DNA here is from genome assembly GCF_015904775.1 of Helicobacter pylori. Taxonomy (GTDB): domain Bacteria; phylum Campylobacterota; class Campylobacteria; order Campylobacterales; family Helicobacteraceae; genus Helicobacter; species Helicobacter pylori_DM. The sequence continues at coordinate 4,637 of NZ_JADZNC010000016.1, read as the reverse complement.
GATAAATTCTTTGCATTCTTGGCTTTGGGTTTTAAAGTCAAAAACCAATTTATGGGGTTTGCACATGGCTTTAAACGCGTCTAAAGCGTGTTTAAAACCCTCTGTGTTGTGGTTGCTTGGGGTGATAGAAAAATCTATATCGCTTTTATAAAGAAAGCTTGTGATCGTGTCATTAAAGGCGATAAATTCCATTCTAAAAGCGTTGAAAGCGCACAAATAGGGTGGCGTGTGGTGGGTATAAAACTTGTGCTTGCCTATGGTTAAAAGCAGTTGCGTAAAGGCTTTGTCCAAATCGTCAAAATCGCCCCTTTTAGCTTCGCCCCATAAAATGGGTAAAACGGGTAAGGTGGCGTTAGGGTGCTGATAGCTTAGCATGAAATCTATCTTATCCCCGCTATAAAGGAATTTTTCATCCTCAAAAAACTCGGCTTTGATTTGGATTTTTAAGGGTTCTTCATTAAGGTTGCTGAAATCTAAAGGCATTTCAAAACACCACCGTTTTATTTTCATGCACAAACACCCTGTCTTCTAAAACGAGTTTTAACGCCCTAGCCAAAACCAGTTTTTCTATATCCTTACCCGTTAGGCGCATTTTTTCCACGCTGTAATTGTGGTTAATGGGCAGAGTGTCTTGTATGATAATCGGTCCGGCATCAAGGCTTTCATTCACAAAATGTGCCGTGGCCCCGATGACTTTCACGCCCCTTTCAAACGCTTGCTGGTAAGGGTTAGCCCCGATGAATGCGGGCAAGAAACTATGATGGATATTTAAGATCTGGTTTTCATAGCGCTTCGTAAAATCATGGCTTAAAATGCGCATGTATTTGGCTAAAACGAGCAGATCCGTGCTTGCTTTGTGCTGTAATTCTAGGTTTTTAATGATTGCTAAAACCTCTTTTTCATGCAAGTTTTGATCAACGCAAGGCGCGTAAAAATAAGGGATGTCAAATTTTTCCACTAAAGGGCGTAAAACCTCGTGATTAGAAATAACGCCTAAAATTTGAGCGTTCAATTCCCCCCCATACACCCTTAAGAGCAAATCCCCTAAGCAATGGCTCTCTTTAGTGGCGAGTAAAATAATGTTTTTTTTATGCGTTAAAATGACTTCAATGGATAGTTCGTTAAAGTTTTCTAAGGCTTTAAAAAGAGCGGTTTTTAAGGATCGTTCTTCTTGCTCTTTAATTTCAGTATTCAAGGGCTTCATTTCTTTTTGGATTTTTAGCCGCATGAAAAAGCGCTGTTTTAAGGGATCAACAAATTCATCGTTTTTGACGATGTTATAGCCCTTGTTAGCGATCGTGGTGCTAATCGCACTCACCAAGCCTTTAGAGTCTCTAGCTTGAATTTTTAAAATAAATTCTAACATCTTTATCTCATTAATAATTGATAGCCAAAGGCTTGCGTGATGATGCTTGTAACCGATTGCGTGGCTTTTTCAATGAAGCGCTCCATAGGGCTTTTTTCTAGCCAATAAGCTTTTTTAACCTTACTCAATTCCATTAAGCGGTTTTGGGCTTGTTGAATCGTGCTGATTTTATCAATGAGTTTTAATTTTAGAGCCTTTTGAGCGCTAAAGACCTTCCCTTCAGCAAAATCCTTATAATCCTTAGCGTTTAATTTTCTGGCTTTTGCGACATCATTCACAAACATTTGGTATTGCTCATTGACTAAATTTTGCAAAAATTCTTTTTCGTTAGGTTTCCATGCCCTGGTGAAAGTGCCTATTTCTTTGTATTCACCCGCATGCACGCCTTGAGTGGCCACGCCGACTTTATTGAGCAAATTTTCCACATTCGCGCCCGAAAAAATCACCCCAATCGATCCGATCAAACTCGCTTTAGAGGCATAAACTTCGCTCGCTTGCATGCCCGCATAATAGCTCCCGCTCGCCATAACCCCCCTAGCATACGCTAAAACGGGCATTTTTTGCTTCAAATCAGCGATTTTTTCGCTCAATTCCACGCTCGCTGACACCGCCCCACCAGGAGAATCAATCAAAAGCAAAACGCCCCTAATGCTAGGGGTTTTTAAGATTTTATCCACTTCTTTGTCAAAATCCTCGGTGCTAAAAATCGCCCCATTTAAATAGAGTTTAGCGAGATTGGGTGGGGCGCTTGGCGCGCTTTCTTTAGTGCTAAAAAAGACTAATACAATGAGTAACAGCACAAACGACTTGAAATACTTCGTGATAAAATCTAAAGGCATAATCACTAAAGCCTTAAAGATTTTTTGAATGAAACTCCACATGCAACTTTTCCTAAACTTAATATTTGACCATAAGAGTGTATTATACTTCAAATGTTTTAAGGATTAAATCATGGCGTGTAAATTTTGCCCTAAGATCAGAAAAACAGATTGGATTTTTATTTTAATCGCCGCTTTAGGCTTTTATGCAGTCAATAAACTGGGGTATGCGCCCCAATTCAATACCCCCACTTCAAAGCTTTCACGCCCTCTTTCACACCCTGTTGAAAAGCCTGACAATATGACCGAAGAAGAAAGGAAAAAACGCTTTATTGAGTTGCAAAAAGCATGCTTACTCCATAAAGACAAAAAGGCATGCGAAGAGGTTTTTTAGATCGCCTTTGTTGTTTTTGCGCTTTTAGGGTCTGCCGCTTGTAAGTTTTAACGCCTTTTTTGTTTATAAAAAGGCTTTTTTTAGCGGTGGTTTTTAGTTATTCTAACACCCCCCAACACCCCAAAATTCAAGCACTCTTAAGCTAAGTCTAAGTCTACTATAATCAAAAGATTTTAAAGAAAACTTAAAATCGTGTTTATAAAGGTTTGAAAATTTCATAAAAATATTAAAGGAAAATATATCATGAAAGCCTTTGTGGTTGATTTAGATGAAAGAGAAAATCGTGAAGTTTTATGCAAGTTTCATTTTGACAGAGGGGGGAAAAGTAAGCTTGAATACGCTTATTATGACAAGCAAGCTGTTTCTAACATACATGAAGTAGCCAATAAGATTAAAACTCTCATTCAAAAGAGTCTAAAAAATAATGAATACACTTTACTAAATCGCAATGAAATTAAAGAAGCCTTTTTTAATCCCTTACAAGAGCGATTAAATAAAACTAAGGTTTTTCTTTCTCATTCGCATATTGACATGAAAAATAATGATTTTTTAGGCGTTAAAAATATCAAGTCCTTTTTAGAACCATCCGATCGTTCTAATTTAATATTTATAGACTCTCTCTTTTGGGATTATAAAAATGATATTCTAAAAGAAATAAAAAAACATCATATTGATGTTAGCAAGATTGAAGACGCTTTCACGCTCATTCTCAGGGAATCTTTACAAGATATGATTGAAAAATGCCCCTATTTCGTGTTTTTACAAAGCAGTAACAGCGTTTCTTTTAATCAAAATCTATTAAAAATCACTTATTCCGCATGGATTTATGAAGAATTAAAAATCGCTCATTCTATTAGTGAGAGTCGCCCAATTCCAATGATGGAAAGCATGCAACTCTTTCATGATATATCGCTATTTTTAAAAAGTTTTGAGACCATAACCCTTAAAAAACTATCACAACAAATCAATTCGTAGGAGCAAACATGTTTTTTAAAACTTATCAAAAATTACTAAGTGCAAGCTGTTTAGCGTTGTATTTAGTGGGCTGTGGGAATGGTGGCGACGGTGAATCGCCGATTGAGATGAGCGTGAATAGCAAGGGAGAGTTTCAAATCAGCTCTAGAGTGGATAGCGTTACTATTCAAGGCGTGAAGCTTAATCGGGGTAATTGTGCTGTTAATTTTGTTCCAGAAGAGGTGTTTGGCAACATAGTTGCTTTTAGGTCTAGTTACTCCAATCTCTATACAGGATTTTAAAGATATGGCAAGCTTTTATAAGATGTTTGGAGCTCAAAAGGAAGGGTTGGCAGACATAGAAAATAAAATTTCTCAATTAGAGCAAAAGGGTTTGATGATGGAACCTCAAACCCTTAAATTTGGAGAAAGTTTAAAGGGCATTTCTCAAGGGTGCAATATTATAGAAGCAGAAATACAAACCAACAAAGGCGCTTGGACTTTGAGCTTTGATAGATAAATATCAAACATGGAAAATACCCCGAAAGACAGAACAAAAATCCTTATAGAAGAGCTTAAGATCTTACAAGGCGTTATCAACAGAATGGCACAAAATTCTTTAGAATGCAAAAAATGGACTCTCGCTCTTGCGGTTGGGGTTTTATCCCTTAAAATAGAAGCGATTTCTAATCTTTATGGGTTATGCGTTTTAGGGGTGCTACTTCTATGTTTTTGGTTTTTAGACGCTTATTATCTCATGCAAGAAAGGTCATTCAGGGAGCAATACCAATGGCTGATAAAAAACCGATGAAAGGCTGTTTGAAGTCTTTCCTATTCATCAAACTTGCCAATCAACGCAATTCTTATCCGCCATGCGTTCGTTTAGCCTTTTCCCCTATTGGGTGTTAGCTCTGTGTTTAGCGGTATGGTTTTTGTTGTTAATTCTGTTTTAATGAAGCACTGGCTATAAAACAACTTGACTTCAATCAAACGATAATTTTTGAAGCGTTTTAAGATTTAGAGTATCGCAAAATAATCCCACCCTCTTATGATTTTCACTATAAGATAAAACTTCAAACTATAAAAATAAGGCTTTAAACATCAAT
>NZ_JADZNC010000015.1:0-37937 GCF_015904775.1 Helicobacter pylori | reverse complement strand
TTTCTTCAGCGATACAATAAGATAAAAATAATAAGGGTAAAGAAAATAAGGTTTTTTGAAATTGCATGGGTGATCCTGCTATGAATTAGGCTTGTTAAAAACAAGTTTAATGATACCATTAAAAAGCATAGCGCATACCAATATTTCCGGTGATATTAATATCTTTATAATCAAGCCCAAACCTAGCCCCAATGCCCGCATTCACATAAAAGGTTTTGAATAACCTTATCTCCCCGCCTGTGATAATGCTGGCAAAAGTGTTGTATCTGCCACCATCTCTATAGCTTAGGGTGTTATTACCAATAAAACGCACCATTTTATCCCCCATAGAATTAATGAATAAGTCTCTGCCCACATCCGCAATCACAAAATAATAAGAGTTTTTATTGAAGTAGTGCCGACTTTCTAGAGCAAAATTGATCGTTAGAACGGATTTTTTATTAGGGTCAGCATTGGCTCTGAATTGATTGTAAATAGGATCATCCATAATACCCCTTAAACCAGACAAACCAATGTAATAATAGGCTAAGCCTACTTGGGGTTTAAAAATAACGCTTTTATCTTTAAACATGAAATCATAGCCGTAATTGATTTTAGCGTCAGTCGTCCAAGTGTCGTATCTGTAAGACTGATTGATGATTGAGAGTAGGGGGTCATAGGAGTTGATGAAAGTCTTATTGTATCCCCAAGTCTCATTCAAGCTCATCGTTAATTCGCTTCTTTTGATAAACGCTCGGCTATAAACGCCTATATTGACATTGCTAGAGCCTGATTGAGTGATATTTCCATGAAACCCGCTATACCCATAAGCGGCATAACCTCCCACAATCACGCCCTTAATGAACCTATCATACCCTACATTGATACCATATAAAGTCCCAGTGCCTCCATTAATAAAACTAGCCCCTCCAACTCCTGTCGCCCACACATTATTTTTAACTCTGTTTCTTTGAGAATATTTTAAAATCACATCCATAGCGTTAGGGATCGCATCAGCGAATCGCTTGTTTTTAAGGGCTTCTAATCGCTCGTGAAAATCAGCGCTAGCAAAGGTTGAAGTGTCAGAGAGCTTGGCCAAACGACTCATTTGCTGCGTGTAGGTGTTGATCTGTAAAATATTAGTGGCGTCATTTTTAAAATCAGGGTTAGCGATGACTTCTAAAGTGTTAGCAATGTCTCCAGCGATCGTGGTTAAATCTTTTACGGAATGGCTTTCTAAATAATAGGGAGCGAATAAAGGGCTTCCCTTAGTTTCAAAGATTTTATTGAGCCAATTAATCGCTTGATTGCCTCCAGCTTGATCAATACTATCCACGCCTTGAGTGCCCTGAATTTGAGCGATATATTGTTTTAAAGTGGGGGCTTGTAGGTTATTGATAGGATCATTAGAAACAGCGATTTTCACTTTATTATAAAGAATGGAAGTGTAAATGTATTGATTTTGAGAGTCCTTAAAGCCTACAACTAAACCGCCATCTTTAATATTCACGGCTTGCCCGTTATAAGTTAAGCCGTTGTCAGTCATCACCATATGTTTGCCATTAATATCAATGAGCGCATAAAGCTTAAGGTAATTATCCAGGCTGCTGCCTCCTGTGATTTGGTTGTTATAGCCGTAATAAATGGCTTTAGCACTATCAATAAGCGTATAAGTGCCGGCTTCTTTTGAAGAAGTGTTGAATTGGATTAAAGGGTTATTGTTATTAGCCATGATTGTCGCTACGCCTTGAGCGTTGATAATAGCATGGCTAACTGAATGGCTGAGATTAAACACCAAATCGCCATAGCTGTTAAAATTCCCCATGACATTCAAACCGCTAGCGTTAGTGCTTAAAGTCGCTTGTTGGTTTAAGGTGAAATTACCATTAATATTGGCCGTAGAGTTAGAGGCGTTGTTAAAAGCGTTAGTGATCGTTAAATTATTGGCTTGTAAGGCCGCGTTTTCATTAAGATTGAGCGTGCCTATAACGCTATTATTCTTTACTTGAGATAAATCAATAGCCCCATTAGAAGCGATTGCGCCTAAGAAAGTGAAGTTGTTAGCGCGCACGCTTAAAGACTCATTAGTGGGGGTTACGCTAGAGTTTGTAGAAGAGCTGTTTTTGGTTGTAGGGCAATTGGCTAAATTGACACAAATTTCCCCTTTTTGAACGCTCACGTTATTCAAACCCGCATTAAGGCTTAAGCCATTAGTGGCGTTTAGGGTTGTGATATTGATATTAGAAACACCATTGGAAGCAAAAATCAATGCGCCCTGATACTTGCTAAAGTCAATCGTATTATCGCCATTAAAAATAATAGACTTGTTGGCGACAAAATTCAAACTGCCCCCTGTAGCGTTGCTAAAAGAGCTGTTATTGACAAAAACATAACCATTGCTTAAAAAGTTAAAATACCCTTTTTGCCAAAAATCATGCAAGCCTCTAGGCGATAAAAGAGCGCCTAAATCGTTTTCTTTGAGCGCGTTTTGTAAAGAGGGTGGCAACACGCTCCCTAAACCCTGATTATAAACGCCGCTCAACCCGCCTTGAGAAATAATATTATTGATGATATTACTCACTAAACCTTGACTTTCTAGCTTTTTGATAACATCTTGTCCTAAAAATTCGTTCAACAAGTCATTCGCTACCACACCAATGTCTTTTTGCAAGCTTGTAGGGGGGTTAGTAATATCCTTTAAAATCACGCTTAAAATAGAGCTTATCTCAGAAGCGTCTATATACCCACCGATAAAATTCAAAAGCCCTTTATCGTCTAGCATGCTTTTTAAAGACTGCTTAGCAAGGTAGTTTTCTATGATAGATGGGGTAACAAAATTGCCAAAAATGCTTAGTTTTTTACTGATAATGTTTTGGATTTCATTCATGACTCCGCTATTATTCAATAAATCATCTAAGTTATTTTGACCTATAAGTTGGCCTAAGGTTTCATTTTGCAAGCTAGCGGGCAATTCCTTACTCAAAGGGCTTAGAGCGTTTTCTATAAAGTTCCCTAAACCGCCGGCTTGCTTGATTTTTTCCATAGCCACTTGACTGAGGACATTCGCTAAATTCCCTTGATTAAAGATTTTATCAATCCCTTTTTGGCCCAAAAGATTAAAGATATTGTCTGTGGCTTGAGCTTCTATATTAGCTTTATTCAACACTAAGTTATTAGCGCTTTGAAAGGTTACATCCGCGCTCCCTCCGCTTTCAAAAGCGTTACCACTTCCAATTGTTCCAGTGATATAAATGCTTTTAGCTTTAAAATCAGCGTTAATGTAGCCTAAATAAGGGGAAGTTGAGCCTAATAATTGCCCCAAGTAAGTGTTTCTAAAAGAAGAACAAGTGGCGCTATCTAGCGTGCAAGGACTGCTATAGCCATTGCCCCCAAACCATATAGAGCTGGTAGAGTTTGTAACATTATCTTGGGTAGCGCCTATAATTAGATTCCCATTATTAAAGGTTTGATTGATGTTGTCAGTCAAATGGTTGATCGTTTCTAGGAGCGCTTGTTTTTGCACCTGGGTGATTTTAATCTTATCCAAGAGTTGCAACACTTCATTAATGTTAGTGATATTGTCTAGTTGGTTGGATTCAATCATTTCTTTTAAGGTAGCGGAATTTTGAGAAAGGATCCCTAAAAGCGTTTTTAAATTCTCGCTAGAAAAACCCTTATTGTAGATATTCAAACTACTCAAAGGCTGGTTGAACGGGCTATAAGTGCCTGGGGCTTGAGGCGTTTGAGAGCCTTTAGGGGTGAAAAGACCTTTAATGTTGCTTGTCAGGTAATAAGTGCCTGCTTGGTTGTCGCTATAATCATAGCTATAGCCGGTAGGATTTTGCTTAGAAGCTTGGTAATTATAAAGCTCAGGGGCGATATTAAAAATAGTGTTGGAAGCCGAGTTGGGGTTATTTAAAACTTCTATGGTTAAATCCCCATTTTTAATGCTCTCTTGAATGATTTGAGAAGAATTGAGAGGGTTTATAAACGACCAAGTTTGAATGTTATTGTTGTCGCTATAGGCAGCGTTTTGGATTTTCATGCCATAAAAAAGGATTTTTTCATAGCCATTAGCCCCACTAATGCCAGTGATCCCTTTTTGAGCGTTTAGGATATTGTAGGTTACAGATTTTGTGATGTTGTCAAAAATATTGATGTCAGATAAATTAATATCCCCATTATTCCCTAAAACAAACTGCCCGCTAACGCTCATTAAAGCCTTAGTTAAAGAGGGCGCATAACCATTAAAATTTAACGCCCCATTAGCCGTAAGGTTGTTAAAATTCAATGAACTTGCGCTGTCAAAATTAAAGCTTGCTGTATCAATAGTCGTGTTGCCTCCAAAATCAGCCTGGCTTGCTCCTTGAAAATTGATATTAGCGTTTAAAGAGCTTGTGTTATTGGCTGATAAAACGCTATCGTCTAAATTGATAGTGGTGTTGTTTGAAAAACTAGCGCTAGAAGCGTTGAGCTTGCTATTAGCGTTAAGACTGAGTGTCCCGCCATTAAAAAAGAGACTATTAAAGGCCGCTTGACTCCCGTTATAAATATTGAGACTCGCTTGATTGTTAAAAGCGCTTGCGCCATTCGCATTCAAAACGCTTTGATTGTCTAAACTTAAATTAGAATTATTGTCAAGCGTTAAAGAATTTTTAAAAGCGGCTTGACTTTTATTACCAAGCGTGATATTAGCGTTGTTTTGCAAGGTTGTATCGCCATTAAAATTCAACAAACTTTGAGAGCTGAGCGTAAAATTCGTGTTGCCTAAAAGCTGTGTCGTAGCGTTAAAATTGCTTGTCCCCCTAGAATACAAGACATTGAAAACCGCTTGCGTGTTATTGAAAATAAGGCTATTAGCCTGCAAATTATAAACCGCTCCACCATTCAAACGAGAATTGACAAAGCTTAAAGAATTAGAAGCGTTAGCGCTGATAACGCTTGATCCTCCAGGGTTTGTAAAACCGCTGAACGAAGCGTTAGAAAACGAAATGTTCTTAGCGCTAAAACTGAATTTCCCCCAAGTCATATCGCTAAAACTGGAATTGGTTACGCTGATATTATTTAGAGCGTCAAAAGCGGCATAGGAATGCTGACTAGCCCCCGTTTGAATCATTTTAGTAACGGTTTCAGCGTCATTATAATTCAAGCCATCCATAGTGATATTATCGCTTGCTTTAAAGGTAATGTTCGCTCCCCCGCCATCTGAATTTGAAACGCCTTCACCGGTTTTAAAATTATTGGTCAAATAGATGTTAGCCGCATTAAAAGTTCCCGTGATATAGCCAAAGCCTCCATGCCCTATCCAAATCAAGCCGTTATCATTCACGCTCTCTGTGTTGTTCCCTATGATCAAAGTGCCATTTTGGATATTGACGCCAAAACTTCTTCCAAACAAATTGGCTGTATAAGTGCTAAGCGTGTTGCCGCTTTGACCGCTCTGTCCTGAAAGGTTAGGATCGATATAATAAATGCCTTTGTTTGAGTAAGTTTGATTTTGGAGATTATAAACTCCATTCCACACATTCGTTGTGGGTAAATTTTGAGTAGGGGGTGTGGGTGGAACTTTATTAGGGGGAGTGTTTTGCGCTGTGTGTTTTGTGGGAGTGGGTGTGGGGCTTGGTGTGGGGCTTGCAGGCTTAGCGTTAGCTATCGCTTGCTTCAATCCCTCTTGCTCGCTATTAAAAGTCTTTTCTTCGTTTTGTAAGGTTTGTTCATCTTGTTGTTCTTTATCTTGCGCTTGAGTGAAAGCTTGCTCGTTAAAGCCTGTGGTGGAGTTGGCTAATTGTTTGAGCTTGTCTAAATCTCCTTGTAACGCTTGTTCATCTTGAGCGATTTGTTGGTTAGTGTGTTCTAAATTCTTAGCGTCTTCTTTGATAGTGGTGTTTTTATTGTTGGTGTAGTCTGTATCGCTATTTGCGATCTTACTATCACTAGCAGCGTTATTTAAAGTGCTCTGGGAATTGGTTAGATCCTCTTGATAGGTTTTTTGGGCTTGTTGTTGTTTTTGTTTTTGTTGTTGGGCTTGCACTTGTTGTATCGCTTTATTTAAACTATCTTGCTCGCTATTAAAAGTCTTTTCTTCGTTTTGTAAGGTTTGTTCATCTTGTTGTTCTTTATCTTGCGCTTGAGTGAAAGCTTGCTCGTTAAAGCCTGTGGTGGAGTTGGCTAATTGTTTGATTTGAGCTAAATCTTTTTCTAACGCTTGTTCGTCTTGAGCGATTTGTTGGTTGGTGTTTTCTAAGTTTTGAGCGTCTTTAGCGATAGTGGTATTTTTATTGTTGGTGTAGCTTGTATCATTGCTTGCGATCGTGTTGTCGCTAGTAACATTATTCAAAGCGTTTTGGGAATGAGCTACATCCTCTTGATAGGTTTTTTGGGCTTGTTGTTGTAAATCGTCTCCTAAAAATTGGGTAATAATGGATTGGTTGTTAAAGGTTTCTTGTAAGGTTTCATCTTGCCCATTAATATCAAAGGTTACATCATAAGTGTTATTGCCCACTTCAACATGGCTAATGGCTTTATCGCCCCTATAGTTGATTAGATCCCACAAATAGCTTTGATAAACCCCATACTGGATCGCCCCGTTTGTAGTGAGAATGTCATAGGTTTGATTATTATTATTAAAGGTTTGATTGAGGTTAAAGATCGCATTAGAATTAAAAGACACACTGCCTTTAAGGCTGGCAAAAGGCGAACTTGAATTTAAAGTGTTAGTGCCTGAGAAACTCACCTTGCTCGTATTAAAATTATAAGTGCCTTGATTGAAGGTGTTATTATTAAAGCTAGCGTTGTCATTAAAGTGATAAGTGCCTTGATTGAAGGTGTCGTTATTAAAGCTAGTATTGTTACTAAAATCATAAGTCCCTTGATTGAAGGTGTTATTATTAAAGCTAGCGTTGTCATTAAAGTGATAAGTGCCTTGATTGAAATTGCTGTTATTGAAGCTTAAAGTGGCACTGTTACTAAAATTATAAGTCCCTTGATTGAAGCTGGTTTGATTGAAAGAGATGGTGCTATTATTGTTATTACCGCTGAAATTAAAGCCCCCATCAGTGTCGTCTGTAAAGCTAGAGCCACTGACTTTGATGTTAGAGCCTTTAAAATTCATGTAAGATTTTTGTGTCCCTGCATCGCTGTTATCAAAACTCGCTTGATTGATAGTGATATTGTTAGTCGCGTTAAAATTGAGCGTGGCCCCACCGCCATCAGCGTATGAGTTTCCGGTTGTGATATGGCTAGAATTAAAATTCATCGTTTGAGCGTCATAAGTGCCTGTGATATACCCTACATCACCCCCATTAATACCTGTGCCTCCAAAGCGGATATTCCCCCCTATATCAAGCGTGCCACCATTGAATTTTTGCGTGAAACTAGCCCTACCAGCGCTATAAGTGGTAAGAGTGTTTAAATAATAAGTCCCAGAGCCTTGAGCGCTACTAAAAAGACAATAGGAGTTGTGCGTGGGTGAATTAGGACCGCTTTCAATATTGTCTTGATAACTCCAAGACGACCATGACCAATAAGTGCATTCGTTAGCCCTTAGGTGGGATAACCCCCCTAACGCTCCTATCAATAAAACCGAAGCTTTTAAAAAAGATTTGTTGCGATTAGAGAGCTTTTTAATAGGTTTTAAAGCTTTTTTATGGCATTTTAAGGGCTTTTCACGCTTTAAGATTTGATTCAATTTGAAAATTTTCTTTGAGATCTTATTCAATTTGAAAGATCCCTTTGAAATAAACTTAGAAATCAATCTGGCCTTTTTAAACGCCATTTAAAACTCCAATCGTTTTTATTAAATCCCACATTATACAATTTGATGTTAAACAAACTCAAAAAGATTCGCAAAATGACTTAATAATGATACATAAACTGCACCATATCCACCAAACGATTAGAATACCCCCATTCATTATCATACCACCCCATGATTTTGACCATATTCTCTAGCGTGAAAGTCAAATCAGGCGCGATGATAACGCTATGCGGATTAGAAATGAAATCAGAACTCACCCTTTCTTTCAAATCTATCTCTAATACGCCTTTTAAAACCCCTTTGGAAGCTTCCATCAATAAATCATTGATGGGATCTTTAAAGACTTTTTTTTCTAAAAACAAACTCAAATCTATCATGGACACATCAAGGCTAGGCACTCTCACGCTATGCCCATGCATTTTGTTTTTGAGATTGGGTAACACTTTATGCAAAGCTAGAGCGGCTTTAGTGGTGGTGGGGATAATGTTACTTGCGGCCGCTCTGGAGCGCCGTTTGTCCAAAGGGTGGGCCAAATCAATGAGTTTTTGATCGCTCGTGTAGCTATGAATAGTCGTTAGCATGCCCTCTTTAATATTAAAAGCTTTATCTAAAATCGCGCAAATGGGCGCGATAGCGTTAGTCGTGCAAGAGGCGTTAGAAACAATGGCCTGGTTTTGATAGCAAAAATGATTGACCCCATACACCAAAGTGGGGTATTGTTTTTCATCGTATTCGCCCATAAAAGGAGCGGATAACAGAACCTTTTTAGCCCCAAGCAAAAGGTAATTTTCTAGCGTTTTAGGCTCTAAAAACTTCCCTGAGCACTCTATGATAACACCCACGCCCTTCAAGTCTTTGATGCTATTAAAAATAGGGATTTCTAACGAGCCGATAATAAGCTTACCATTAGAGTAACGCGCCTCTTTAGGAAGCAACCCATGCACGCTGTCATGCTCTAAAAGATAAGCCAAGATTTCCCAATTAGCAGGGTCATTGATGCCTATCACTTCTAGTTGAGGGTTTGTATCATTGTGCTCTAAAATCGCTCTTAAAACGCATCTCCCAATGCGGCCAAATCCATTGATAAAAATTTTCATCGTAACTATTATCCTATTTTCAGACTTCAATTTCAATTTTAGGGGGTTTTGTTTGGTATTTTACTACATTTTGTGTTATTATATTGAACCTAGCTATAGGGTTAATTTAAATTGTTTATTGAGTTGAATTTCAAGGAGTAAAACATGGCATTGTATGACAGAGCTGATTCTCGTAATGCGTATGCAGAAGATTCTTTATTGCGTGAAAGCGAGTTAGTAAGTTTTGTTAAAACGACTTACAAGTTCTTTGCGGGTAGTTTGTTACTAGCGACTATCGGAGCGTTACTAGGTTTAATGAATTTTCAAGCCGTAGTGCAGTATAAATGGGTGTTTTTTATCGCTGAAATTGCGGCACTTTTTGGTTTGATGTTTTCTAAATCTAAACCCGGATTGAATTTATTCATGCTGTTTGCTTTCACTTCATTATCAGGGGTTACTCTAGTGCCTTTGTTGGGTATGGTGATTGCAAAAGCTGGTTTAGGAGCGGTTTGGCAAGCTTTGGGCATGACAACCATTGTTTTTGGTTTGATGAGCGTGTATGCCCTTAAGACTAAAAACGATCTAGCGAATATGGGTAAAATGCTTTTTATCGCTTTGATTGTGGTGGTGGTGTGTTCGCTCATTAACTTGTTTTTGGGTAGCCCCATGTTCCAGGTTGTCATTGCGGGAGCGAGTGCGATTTTATTCAGTCTTTATATCGCTTATGACACTCAAAACATCGTTAAAGGCATGTATGATAGCCCCATTGATGCGGCGGTGAGCTTGTATTTAGACTTTTTGAATGTCTTCATTTCTATCTTGCAAATTATTGGTATTTTTTCAGACAGAGACAAATAGTTTGAAAAAATAGGGGGGGGACACCACGCAAAAACCTAATAAAAAATATTTTAAAACTAATAACACTTCATTTTATATTCTTTCTTTAAGGATTGGTTATGCCTAAACGCACCGATATTTCCAACATTCTACTGATAGGCTCAGGCCCTATTGTGATCGGGCAAGCTTGTGAGTTTGACTACTCAGGGACTCAAAGTTGTAAAACCTTAAAATCTTTAGGTTATAGAGTGATCTTAATCAATTCTAACCCGGCCACCGTGATGACTGACCCTGAATTTTCTCATCAAACTTATATCCAACCCATCACTGGAGAAAATATCGCCGCTATCATTGAAAAAGAAAAGATTGACGCTATTTTACCCACAATGGGCGGGCAAACCGCTTTGAATGCAGTCATGCAAATGCACCAAAAGGGCATGTTAGAAGGCGTGGAGCTTTTAGGGGCTAAGATTGAAGCGATTAAGAAAGGCGAAGACAGGCAGGCTTTCAAAGAAGCGATGTTAAAAATCGGGATGGATTTGCCTAAAGGGCGTTACGCTTATAGCGAGTTAGAAGCCCTAGAAGCCATTAATGAAATTGGTTTTCCAGCCATTATCAGAGCGAGTTTCACGCTGGCTGGGGGGGGGAGTGGGGTCGCTTACAATATTGAAGAGTTTCAAGAATTGGCTAAAAACGCCCTGGACGCTTCGCCCATTAATGAAATTTTGATTGAAGAGTCCTTATTGGGGTGGAAAGAATACGAAATGGAAGTCATACGAGACAGCAAGGATAATTGCATCATTGTGTGTTGCATTGAAAACATTGACCCCATGGGCGTTCATACCGGCGATAGCATCACGATCGCTCCAAGCCTCACCTTAACCGATAAAGAATACCAACGCATGCGCGATGCGAGCTTTGCGATTTTGAGAGAAATTGGCGTGGATACGGGCGGGAGTAATGTGCAATTTGCGATCCACCCAGAGACTTTAAGAATGGTTGTGATTGAAATGAACCCACGAGTGAGCCGCAGCTCCGCATTAGCTTCAAAAGCGACCGGGTTTCCCATTGCAAAAGTCGCTACCATGCTTGCGGTGGGTTTTAGTTTAGATGAAATCCAAAACGATATTACCAACACCCCAGCGAGTTTTGAGCCTAGTTTGGATTATATCGTGGTGAAAATCCCTCGCTTTGCGTTTGAAAAATTTGCCGGTGTTTCTAGCACTTTAGGGACTTCTATGAAAAGCATTGGCGAAGTGATGGCGATAGGGGGGAATTTCTTAGAAGCCCTACAAAAAGCGTTATGCTCTTTGGAAAACAATTGGCTAGGGTTTGAATCGTTAAGCAAAGATTTAGAAATGATAAAAAAGGAAATCCGCCGGCCCAATCCCAAACGCTTGCTCTATATCGCTGATGCGTTCAGGCTCGGCGTTAGCGTGGATGAAGTGTTTGAATTGTGCCAGATTGACAGGTGGTTTTTATCTCAAATTCAAAAGCTAGTCAAAGCAGAAGAGGGCATCAATTCTAGCGTTTTAACGGACGCCAAAAAATTGAGAGGGCTTAAAAATTTAGGCTTTAGCGATGCTAGGATTGCCGCTAAAATCAAAGAAAATGAAAATTTAGAGGTGAGTCCTTTTGAAGTGGAATTAGCTAGATCTAATTTACAAATCGCGTCCAATTTTGAAGAAGTGGATACTTGTGCGGCGGAGTTTTTATCGCTCACGCCTTATTTGTATTCCACCTATGCCCCCAATCCTTTGCCCCCTATTGAAAACAAACAAGAAAAACAAGAAAAGAAAATCCTAATCATAGGCTCTGGGCCTAACCGCATCGGTCAAGGCATTGAATTTGATTATTGTTGCGTGCATGCGAGCTTTGCTTTAAAAGATTTAAACATTAAAAGCGTCATGCTCAATTGCAATCCAGAAACCGTAAGCACGGATTATGACACGAGCGACACGCTCTATTTTGAACCCATTCATTTTGAGTGCGTGAAGAGCATCATTCAAAGGGAGCACGTGGATGGCATTATCGTGCATTTTGGGGGACAAACCCCTTTAAAACTCGCTAAAGATCTAGCCAAAATGCAAGCCCCTATTATTGGCACGCCTTTTAAGGTGATTGATATTGCAGAAGACAGGGAGAAATTTTCCCTCTTTTTAAAAGAGCTTGACATCAAGCAGCCCGAAAACGGCATGGCTAAGAGCATTGATGAAGCCTATAGTATCGCTAATGCGATTGGTTTCCCTATTATCGTGCGCCCTAGTTATGTGCTAGGCGGCCAACACATGCAAATTTTAGAAAATATTGAAGAATTGCACCATTATTTAGAAAGCGTTACGCATTCTTTAGAAATTAGCCCTAAAAACCCGCTCCTCATTGATAAGTTTTTAGAAAAAGCGGTGGAATTAGATGTGGATGCCATTTGCGATAAAAAAGAGGTTTATATTGCCGGCATTTTACAGCATATTGAAGAGGCGGGTATCCATTCAGGCGATTCGGCATGCTTTATCCCTTCCAATTTAAACCCTGAAATTTTAGATGAAATTGAGCGGGTGAGCGCGAAAATCGCTCTGCATTTAGGCGTAGTAGGGCTATTGAATATCCAATTTGCTGTTTATGAAAATTCGCTGTATTTGATTGAAGTCAATCCCAGAGCCAGCCGAACCGTGCCTTTTTTAAGCAAGGCTTTAGGCGTTCCTTTAGCCAAAGTGGCGACTAGGGTTATGGTATTAGAGGATTTGAAAGAAGCCTTGAAGTTTTATGATAAAAAAAATATCGTAGAATATTCTAAAGGCGTTTATAAGCCTAAAATGCCCCATTTTGTGGCTTTAAAAGAAGCGGTTTTCCCTTTTAATAAACTTTATGGATCGGATTTGATTTTAGGGCCTGAGATGAAAAGCACCGGCGAAGTGATGGGGATTGCTAGATCTTTAGGGTTGGCTTTTTTCAAGGCTCAAACGGCTTGCTTTAACCCCATTAGAAACAAGGGGCTTATTTTTGCCTCTATTAAAGATAAGGATAAAGAAGAAGCATGCGTTTTAATGAAACGATTGGTTGAATTGGGTTTTGAATTGTGCGCCACAGAAGGCACGCATAAGGCTTTGGAAAAAGCCGGGGTGAAGTCTTTAAAAGTGCTTAAAATCTCTGAAGGCCGCCCCAATATCATGGATTTAATGATGAATGGGGAAATCAGCATGGCTATCAACACCAGCGATCACAAATCTCAAGATGACGCCAAACTCATACGCGCTTCTGTGCTTAAAAACCATGTGAGTTATTTCACGACTTTAAGCGCGATAGAAGTCTTACTTTTAGCGTTAGAAGAAAGCTCTCAAAAAGACGAGTTGTTAGCCTTACAGGATTATTTGAAGTAGTTTGATGGCGTTAGTGTATCTGGCTCAAAGCGATACCACGATAGGACTGCTTTCTAAAGACAGCGAAAGGCTCAACGCCTTAAAAAATCGCCCTAAAAACCAAAGCGTTTTAATAGAAAGCGTTGATTTTAGCACCCTAAAAAGCCTAGTGCGCGCACCCAACGCTTTTAAAAACCTCATTAGAAGAAGCGCTAAAACCACTTTTATTTACCCTAATTTTAAAGCCGTTCGTGTGGTTAAAGGCAGGCATGGGGATTTTTTAAAGCGTTTTAAAACGCTCTATAGCACCTCAGCCAACCTCACCCAATGCGCTTATGATAAAGAAATCGCTTCCAGCCTCGCAGATGTGATTGTGAGCGATGAAAGGGGTTTGTTTGAAAGTGGTAGTTCTAAAATATTCAAGCTTTATAAACATAAAAAAGTGAGAGTAAGATAAAAATATAAATAAAAAAGCTTGATTTTAATCAAGCGATAACCTCTTGAAAAAAGCGGTCTTCTTGGGTTAGGGGGTTTTTAAGGGGGTTAAGGGGACATTATCGCAAAATGCCCCCCTATCCCCTTAAGGAAATGAATTTTTATATCATAAAATAAAGTAACCGAGAAAAATCTTTCTCTAAAAATAATATTTTTTTAGTTATAATAACGATCTTATTTTTCAAAAACAATAATTACTATATTTAGGATTTTAAGAATGAATGACAAGCGTTTTAGGAAGTATTGTAGTTTTTCTATTTTTTTGTCCTTATTAGGAATGTTTGAATTAGAGGCTAAAGAAGAAGAAAAAGAAGAAAAAAAGACAGAAAGGAAAAGAGAAAAGAACGCCCAACACACTCTGGGTAAGGTTACCACTCAAGCGGCTAAAATCTTTAATTACAACAACCAGACAACCATTTCAAGTAAGGAATTAGAAAGAAGGCAAGCCAACCAAATCAGCGACATGTTTAGAAGAAACCCCAATATCAATGTGGGCGGAGGTGCGGTGATAGCGCAAAAAATTTACGTGCGCGGTATTGAAGACAGATTGGCTAGGGTTACGGTGGATGGCGCGGCACAAATGGGTGCAAGCTATGGGCATCAAGGCAATACGATCATTGATCCTGGAATGCTTAAAAGCGTGGTGGTTACTAAGGGGGCGGCTCAAGCGAGCGCTGGGCCTATGGCTTTAATTGGCGCGATTAAAATGGAGACTAGGAGCGCGAGCGATTTTATCCCTAAAGGCAAAGACTACGCCATGAGTGGGGCTGCCACTTTTTTGACCAACTTTGGGGACAGGGAAACCATTATGGGCGCTTATCGTAACCATCATTTTGATGCGCTTTTGTATTACACGCACCAAAATATTTTTTATTATCGTGATGGGGATAATGCGATGAAAAATCTTTTTGATCCTAAAGCAAATAATAAAGTTACATCAAGCCCTAGCGAGCAAAACAATGTGATGGCTAAGATCAATGGTTATTTGAGCGAAAGAGATACCTTAACGCTCAGTTATAACATGACCAGAGATAACGCTAACCGCCCTTTAAGAGCGAATTTTACAGGCACTTTTTTACCCTATTCTTGCGGTGATTTTAACGCTTTCCCTAACGAGAAAAACCCTGATGATTGCTTGTTTGAAAATGACGCCAGTTTGTTTAAAACTTATAGCGTCAATTTAGTGCATAACGTGAGTTTGAATTATGAAAGAGAAGGAGGGAGTCGTTTTGGCGATCCTAAATTAAAAATCAATGGCTATACGAGCATCAGGAATGTCCAAATTGATCCGCTTTTTAGGCCTAGCGATATAGCGGCTATCATCCCTTTCACCCCAAACCCAAAACTCGGTGAAGAAAATCAATGCGTGGCGCAAGGGGGCATTTATGACGCTACTAAACAAACCTGCTCCATCACTTTTAAAAGCCTTGGAGGGGGTTCTGTGGTGGCTAATAAAAATTTATTCATCATCAATTCCGGGTTTAATGCGAATGTGATCCACACCATAGATCATAAGAATGACAATCTTTTTGAATACGGGTTGAATTACCAGAATTTAACCACTTTTGATAAAGCGATCCCTAATAGCGAATTAGTCAAACCGGGCGATGCCCCTGACGCATGCTTAAGGGTTACAAGCCCTAATGATCCCAACATGAACGGGCGTTGCCAACGAAATGGCGCTACGGCGAATGTGGTTGGGGTGTATGCACAAGCGAATTACACTTTGCACCCTATGGTAACTTTAGGGGCAGGGACTCGTTATGATGTCTATACTTTAGTGGATAAAGACTGGCAATTGCACATAACCCAAGGGTTTAGCCCTAGCGCGGCTTTAAACGTCTCGCCTTTAGAAAATTTGAATTTCAGGCTTTCTTACGCGTATGTAACCAGAGGCCCTATGCCTGGAGGTTTGGTGTGGATGCGTCAAGATAATTTGCGCTACAACCGCAATTTAAAGCCAGAAATCGGGCAAAATGCGGAATTTAACACCGAATACAGCAGTCAGTATTTTGATTTTAGAGCCGCCGGTTTTGTCCAATTGATTTCTAATTACATCAATCAATTTTCTTCAACGCTTTTTGTCACCAACTTGCCCGCGCAAGATATTATTTATGTGCCGGGTTATGAAGTTTCAGGGACAGCTAAATACAAGGGCTTTTCTTTAGGCTTGAGCGTGGTGCGATCATGGCCTTCTTTAAAAGGGCGTTTGATCGCTGATGTGTATGAATTGGCGGCTACGACCGGCAATGTGTTTATTTTAACGGCAAGCTATACAATCCCACGCACCGGTCTTAGCATCACTTGGCTTTCACGCTTTGTTACGGATTTGAGTTATTGCTCTTATAGCCCTTATCGTAACGGCCCTACGGATATTGACAGACGGCCTAGCAATTGCCCTAAAACCCCCGGGATTTTTCATGTGCATAAACCCGGTTATGGGGTGAGCAGTTTTTTTGTAACCTACAAACCCACCTATAAGAAGCTTGAAGGGTTGAGCTTGAACGCTGTGTTTAACAATGTTTTTAACCAACAATATATTGATCAAGCAAGCCCAGTAATGAGCCCTGATGAACCCAATCAAGACAAATACGCAAGGGGCATGGCAGAGCCTGGCTTTAACGCTAGATTTGAAATTTCCTATAAGTTTTAAAATTTGAGCGCGTGGGGGGCTATTTTCTTTGAAGCGATTAAAGAAGTGAAGAAATAAAAACGCCCGTGCAAAAACAAAAAAGGAGGGTTAAAAGAAGCGAGAATTTCATGCGTAATAAGCCCAATCAAAAATAACGCATTCTTTAAAAGTAACAAATATATGATTTTAATCCTTTAATTTTAAACCAATTTACAATGAGGGGTTATTTTTTGTAAAATAGGGTTGCGGATTTTAATTAATATTTTAACTTCATGCTGTTTTTTTTTTTTTTTGATTATAATTATAAAAAGATCATACAATTAAAATTAGGGAGAGTTTAGTGAGACAAGAAAAATATTTTTTGACTTCTTCTTTATCGCTTTTATCGTTTTTGTTGTGTCCTGTAGAAGCTTTTGATTATCGGTTTAGTGGTCGTGTGGAGAACTTTTCTAAAATTGGTTTTAACAATTCTCAAATCAATACCAAAAAAGGGATTTATCCTACCGAAAGTTTTATAGATATTGTAACTTTAGCGCAAGTCAAAGTCAATTTACTCCCTAAAGGCATCGAAAACCACAGGCTCTCTGTTTCTTTGGGTGGGGCGATTGCAGCCATTCCTTACGATAAGACTAAGTATTATGTTAACCAGGCTAACGGGAAGATTTTTGGCTCAATTGTAGAGAATTTCATTGGGGGCTATCATGGATACTTTTTTAATAAGTATCTTGGCCCTGCTTATGCGGGGACTTCTCAATCAGCGAGCTATCATGCAAGGCCTTATGTGGTGGATACCGCTTTTTTACGATACGATTACAAAGATGTTTTTGGGTTTAAGGCGGGGCGCTATGAAGCGAATATTGATTTTATGAGCGGTTCGAATCAGGGGTGGGAAGTGTATTATCAGCCCTATAAGACTGAGACGCAAAGGTTAAGGTTTTGGTGGTGGAGCTCTTTTGGGAGAGGTTTGGCGTTTAATTCTTGGATTTATGAGTTTTTTGCGACCGTGCCTTATTTGAAAAAGGGAGGCAACCCTAGTAACAGCAACGATTTCATCAATTACGGCTGGCATGGGATCACCACAACCTACTCTTATAAAGGCTTAGACGCTCAATTTTTTTATTATTTTGCGCCTAAAACTTATAACGCTCCCGGTTTTAAGCTAGTCTATGACACGAATAGGAATTTTCAAAACGTAGGCTTTCGCTCTCAAAGCATGATCATGACAACCTTTCCCTTATATTATAGGGGGTGGTATAACCCAGAGACAAATACTTATAGTTTAGAAGACAGCACGCCCCATGGCTCGTTGTTAGGGAGGAATGGCGTTACTTTGAATATCCGCCAGGTTTTTTGGTGGGATAATTTCAACTGGTCCATTGGCTTTTATAACACCTTTGGCAATTCGGACGCTTTTTTAGGCTCTCACACGATGCCAAGGGGGAATAACACTTCCTATATCAGTAATGAAATCTCAGTAACGACCAGGCATGCCGGAATGATTGGCTATGATTTTTGGGATAATACGGCTTATGATGGGCTGGCTGATGCGATCACTAACGCGAACACTTTCACTTTTTACACTTCGGTTGGAGGGATCCATAAGCGTTTTGCATGGCATGTTTTTGGGCGCGTCTCTCATGCGAATAAGAATGCGTTAGGGCAAGTGGGGAGGGCTAATGAATACTCCTTGCAATTCAATGCGAGCTATGCGTTCACTGAATCGGTTCTCCTTAACTTTAGGATCACTTATTATGGGGCTAGAATCAATAGAGGCTATCAAGCAGGGTATTTTGGAGCGCCCAAGTTCAATAACCCTGATGGCGATTTTAGCGCCAATTACCAAGATAGAAGTTACATGATGACCAACCTCACGCTGAAGTTTTGATTTTCAATCAAATCGCAGCAAGTTAAAAACACTCCAAAGCATTTAATCTAAGTATAAAAGACTTTGTGCGGCTCGTTTTTAAAAGCGCTTCCTAGAGGTTAGGAGGATTTAGTTTTGGGGGTTGTGGGGGGTTTCAAAATATCTCCTATCCCCTTAAAAAATGAGTTTTACCATAAAATTTAGAACCATAAAACAAAGTTTTAAACCACAGAAATTCTAAATATCTTTAGCGTTTGATCACCTTTACCATTAAAGCCGTTCTTGGGTGATCATCTCAATATTTGACAACATTTGATAAAGATTTTTGGGTTGTTTTTCTAAGTATAAAAATTTTGAAGCGCTAAAGCTTTTTAAAGCGGTAGTTTTTAATCAAGCGTTGTGAAGTGCCAAACCGCTAAAGACGATTGGGATTTCTGCTTGGGTGGTTTTAAATATAAAAGAGCTTTGAAGCGCTAAAGCTTTTTAAAAGTTTTTAATCAAGCGTTTTAAAATCTCAATAAGCCTTGAGCGTTAAGCTTTTTGTGAGTGGTAGCTTTTAATCAAGCGTTTTTATTTTTAAGCGTTCTTTTAGGGGGGTTAATCCCACTATTGGATTGTTTGATAAGGGTTTTGGGTTTGTTTTTAAAGTGGGGGTTAAAGGGTTCAATCAAAGCCTATAAAAGGCCTTGAGCTTTTTTAGAAGGCGTAGCCATAGACCCAATACACGCTATAAGGGCGGAAGTATTTCACTTCAGCGCCGCCAGCTTTATAATAAGTGTTGTAAATCGTAGGGATTTGCACACCGATTTCTATAGAATGCTGGTTATGGCTTTTCAAGTCTTTTTTCAAGATACCAAAGTTCATGCGTAACCCCACATCAAACAAGAATTGGAATTTCGTGGCGGTAGGTCTGCTCGCAAGCTGAGGGCTATTTCTTAGCGTGCTGATGTAAGTATCCCCTGCGAGTTGGATCCCCCCAAAGAAGCCCGCATTAAGACTTCGGCTACCAAAAGAGCGGCTAAACACATTGTAAAGCACATCAGTTCCCACCCCATAAGTGAGCAAATTGACTTGATTGTAAGTAGGGCCATTACCCACGCCCGCGCCGTTATAGCTGAAGAAGCCATAGTAGCGTAAGCCCACATTCTTGTTTTCTCCAAAGAATTGCTTATAACCGATTTTAGTGATAAACCCGTTAAACGCATTCACTTGAGAGCTGTTACCGGCAGCGAAATTCCCAAGCCATGGGTTAGCTTTAAGCTCGTTATTCAAAGCGGCAACTTTAGCCAAAGTGTTTGTGGTGTTGTTTAATAGTTGGGTAGAGCGCGCTTGATCAATATTCCCGCCATAGCTCACTTGATAGCCTGTTGAATTGCTGATGTTAGCGTTGTTGGCTAGCGTTAAAGCGTTTTGAGAAGTATTGACGATATTTTGCACCAAGCTAGTGAATTCCTTAGCGCTCAAATCATTCCCAGCGTTAGCAGAGTTGAAAACATGTTGCGCTAAAGCGGCGTCCAAAAACGCACCGGCAGCCCCGCCATTACCGCTTGGCCCCATAGTGATTGAAGCTTGCTTTAGGACATAAGCGATTTGTTGGGCGGTAACACCATTTCCATAAACTTGATTAGTGTTGTTTTGAAAAATCCCACCCGCTTGGTTATTGGCGTTTAAGAATGAGTTCATGTAAGTCAAATAAACGCTGGCGGTGTTAAGCTCACTGAGCTGGTTGGAGAGATTTTGGCTCGTGGTGTTGTTGTTGCCTTGAAAGATATTGTTTTTGAAATCTTGACTCAAAGTTTTGATAGAGCTAACCATTTCGTTATAAAGAGCCAGGTTACCTTGGAAACAAGGGCCAGAACTAGTAGTAGCGGCTGTGGTCGCACCATTACCACTACTACCATTATTAGTAGCACCACATTGTTGGATGCTGGTAGTGTTCAAAGTAGGATACAAATCAATCAAATTGCCCAATTGGTTCATAAAAAGGTTGCCCAAAGTCCCAGCGACATTGCCTCCTGTGCCTGCAATATTGATATTGGTGTTGTTTGTCGTGGTAGAGTTTAAC
Organism: Helicobacter pylori; assembly: GCF_015904775.1. Classification (GTDB taxonomy): domain Bacteria; phylum Campylobacterota; class Campylobacteria; order Campylobacterales; family Helicobacteraceae; genus Helicobacter; species Helicobacter pylori_DM. The sequence goes on along the minus strand of NZ_JADZNC010000015.1, from coordinate 17,877 downwards.
AAGCCGGCTAATTCTTCGGCTTTGATTTTACCCGGGTTTTTCACTTGTTGGACCACCTGACCTAATTCATACCCAAAGGTCATAAAGCCCCCATCTTCTTCAGCGCCCACTGGATTGAAGCTCAAGCTTAACGCTAGGCTTAAAGGGGCTAAGAATCTTACTTTTTGAGATTGTGTCATTAAATTTTCCTTAATCATTTTGAATGGCTTTAAATTTTGTTTCATATTTGTCTGATCCCCCCTTTCTTAGAATGAATACCCATAAGACCAATAAACGCTATAAGGACGGAAATACTTCACGGTAGTCCCTGCTGATTTGTAATAAGTGTTATAAATCGTAGGCACCACTACGCCAAATTCCACCGTGTGCTGGTTGTGGCGGTTGGATTTCCCGTCCAACTTACCGAAGTTCATCCGCATACCGAAGTCAAAGAGAAACTGGAAGTGCGTGTTATTGACTTTCCCATGCAATTTCACATTGGGGTCATCTCTGAGCGTGGATTGGACGGTCTCACCGGCTAATTGGATACCGCTAAAAAAGCCCATATCCACAGAGCGGTTTTGATAGGAGCGGCTAAAGATGTTATACAACACATCAGTCCCCACCCCATAAGTGTATAACCCTACATTATTTTGAGTGGATCTAAAGCCCACGCTCGCTCCGTTATAAGAAAAGAAACCATAATAGCGCAAACCGATATTCCTTTTCTTTCCGAAGAATTGCTTATAGCCTATTTTGGTGTAAAACCCGTTTAAAATATTCGTTGAACGGCTGTTCCCGGCTCTGAATTGGGGCAAGTAAGGCATGCTTCTAACCTGATTGTTGAGCGCATTGATTTTATCCAAAGTTACTTGCGCGTTATAAAGAGCGTTAGAGAGCTGATTAGCGCGCCCTTGCACAGCGTTAGCTTGGTCGCTATTTATCCCAGCGCTATTAACTGCACTCCCGCTAATGGGGTTTTTACTGAGTTCGTTATAAACCGATTGAGATTGATCAATAATGCCTTGCACCAAACCTGTAAAAACGGCTGAATTGAATTCCTTATTCCCAATGTTAGCAGCTACGGCAGAGTTGAAAGCTTCTAAAAGCAATTCATCTTGCTTGAGCAAGTTAGCTGCGTTATTGAGAATATTTTGTTGACCTTGAAGGTAAGCAATAGCTTGTTGAGAGTAAGTTTGACCATTTTGACCAGTCGCACCACTAGCTCCATTAGTTCCATTTTTGGTCTCTAAAGCCTTATTCATCGCATTAAAAAACACATTCGCCGCATTCAAGTAGGTGAGCTGTTGTTGCATGTTGGGGAAATTGGTGTTCGTGCCGTAGTTAGTCTGGCTGCCGATCGTGCTTAAAACCCTGTCAGAAAGGCTAGGGAGCCAGTAATAGCCCGCGGCGGTGCAAGCGCTTTGAGTGCTAAGAGAATTGCCACCAGCCGTCCCTGCAGCCGCGCAAGTCCCACTGCCTACCGCACCCCCTAAAAGAGCGTTCGCAGACACATCGTTACCATTGAGTTTCTCTGGATACGCCCCTAAAAGCGAATAAAGGTATTGGGAGAAAGCGTTACTCAACGCCCCTGCGACATTGCCTCCGGTGTTGTTGTTTAAAATGTTGTTCGTTACATCAGCGTTAAGCTCTCTTGCGAGTTCGTCGCTTTTAGCACCGCCTGGGTTTTGGACATCTTGCATGACTTGCCCGAGCTGATAACCGACGGTGAAAAACCCTCCATCATCTTCGGCATAACTTATGCTAGCGCAAAGGGCTAGACTAAGAAACAGCGTTCTATTCTTCTTTATCATAATTTTCCTTATCAATGGGATGCTCCTTGATTGAGATTAAATTGGGATTTAGTTACATCAGAGCTTGTAAATAATGTTTAGTAATACAAATTGTTAGATGTAATTGTGATATTTTCACATAATGAAAATTAAACTAACCTTAAAAACCCCCTTAAAAACCCCTTATCAAGGAAATAAAGTTACAGCAATTGGAGCGCTTGTTACAAAAAAAAAAAAACGGGATTTCATAGGGGATTAGCCTTAAATTTTAGGGTTTTAAAAACGCTTTTTGGCATTTTTAGGTTTTTTAATGTAGAATCACGCCAACGCAAATAGTCATTTTAAGTTATCTCTTTTGTTGCGAAAATTTGGAGCATGTTAGGGTTTGGGATAATAGCGGGTGGTTATCCCGGAAAGGAGATAACCAACTATGAAGTTACTATTAGTGATCATAGTTTTAATGGTTCTAGCAACACCATTATACTAAAATTTTGGCTCTAGCGCAAGCTAGAGTTAAAATCTATGGTTGCTAGCGTTTTTTGTATTTTTCTTACATCTCATAAAGATCCCATTATAATACTATAATACTCCAATGATATGACATGGTAGTAATTCTAGTGTTAAGCGAATTTGGAGCAATTAGTGGTTTCTGATCTAATGGGTTGGGAGATTGCAGTGGGTGGCACTCCGTTAGGAGACACTACCATGAAATTCGTTTTTGGAAATTCATTTTATAGCGATAGTTTTAGTGGTTATCTTAACACTGCCACTTTATTAAAACAAGCTCTTAAGAGTTCCTAGCTCTTAGGGACTTAATTAACCATCGCTATAATCATATCATCTTTTGCTTAAACAAACAACACAAAAACCAATTTTATTTTGAATCAGGTTTCAAAAGCCCCGCTTCATACAAAAACACCGAAGGCTTATGCTCTTTAGGTTTGGCGTTTTCCCTCAATTCGTTTTTCGCATAAGAAAGCCATAAATTTTCCTTAGCCCTTGTGATAGCGACATAAAAGAGCCGCCGCTCTTCTTCAATGCCCCCACCGGTATTCATGAGCTTGTGGTTAGGGAAACGGCCCTCCATTAAATCTATAATATAAACATCTTTAAACTCTAATCCTTTAGAAGCATGCACGCTCAATAAATTCACGCCCTCACCTTGCGTGGCTTCATTGGAGCCTATTAAAGTGCCGTTTAAAAAACGCCCTAAATTTTGGTAATTTTTCGCCAAAGAACTCAGCAAGTCCATTTTTTCATTGAAGCGTTTTTGCGCTTGGAGTTTTTTAAATTCGTTATAAGAGCCGTCCTTATTTTTGGATCGCTCTTTTAAAAGGCGTGTTTTAAAGGTTTGAAAAAACGCGCTTTCTAGAATGTGTTTGATTAAAGCGCTAGGGGAATGGGTAGGGGCTTTGATATAAAGAATGAAAAAATCGCTCAGCGTTTTAGCCCCATTGAGTGAGATTTTAGGGTGCATCAACACCGGGTGCGAATGAAACGCCTTATCTATCACGCCATTAAACCTTGAGCTGTTTTCTAGGGCAAAAATTTCTTCAAAAAGCCCCATAGAGGTGATTCCTTTTTTCTTCGTGTAAATTTTGGCTTCTTTATTAGGGTGGGTTAGGGCTGATTTGAGATCGCCATTGCCTAAAAGCATTAAGGCTTCATGAATGTCTTTAGCGGTGTTAGAGCCAATATCGCTGATATAACTTAAAATGTGAATCGCTGCCATAATGTCTTTAGGGTTAAAGATGAGCGCGCAAATATCTAACGCTAACGCCACTTCTTTGGATTCAAAAAAGCTCGCGCTCCCTTTTCGTTTGCTTGGCACGTTGTGGGATCTTAAAGCGGCTTCTAATTGATCCGCGCTGGCGTTATTCCTAAAAATCACCGCCACTTCTTTAAAATTTTTTCGCATCACAATGCGTTTGGCGATGTCTTGACATTGCACGATGTTGTCGTTGTAATTTAAAAGCGTGGGTTTATTGAATTTCCCTGATTTCACCACTTCTAAATTTTTAGGGTAAATGCGCTCGTTGTGCTGTATCACTTGATTGGCGAGTTCTAAAATCTCTTTAGAAGAGCGGTAATTTTTAGTGAGCGTGAAAACTCGGGCGTTTTTGTATTTTTGAGTGAAATTAGAAATGATAGAAATATCCGCCCCATTAAAAGCGTAAATGCTCTGATCGTAATCGCCCACGCAAAACAAACTAGGGGGGTTGATGGCGTCTAAAATGGATTCTTGTAAGGGGTTAGTGTCTTGAAATTCATCGCAAAGCACTTCTTTATAAGGGCTAGGTGTCTCTAGCATCGCTTTTTTAAACAGCAGCAGTAAGTCGTTATAGTCAATATAATCATGCTTTTTTTTAGTGTTTTCAAATTCTTCCAAAATGTTTTCATAAAAGGCGGCGTATGGTGCGTGTTCAGGGTTTTTATTAGAAAGCCAAGCGCTAAAATCTTCTTGTTTTAAGGCGTTGGTATAAAGAGAGTAGAGGGCGTATAAATGCTGCGAAGTGTAGGGCTTTTTATCGTCATCTGTTAGCGCGTTTTTAGTGTCCACAATGCTTTCTAAAAGCTTTCTTAGTTCCTTAGGCTGCTTCAGGCTTAAGTTTGGGTAATGCTCTTTTAAATAGCGATACGCTACCGCATGGAAAGTGCCCGCTTCAATTTTGGAGCTTAATTTAAAATATTTAGCCACCCTTGCAATCATTTCATTACTCGCTTTATTGGTGAAAGTCAAAAGCAAGATTTCTTCAGGCTTGATGCCGTTATCAAGCAGGTATAAAATGCGCCCTACAATCGTAGAAGTCTTTCCTGTGCCAGCGCTCGCAATGATTAAATTATGCCCTTGTAAAGCCTTGGCCGCTTTTAATTGCTCCGGGTTTAATTGCAAAGTTTCTAACAAGTTTTATCCTAATCTAAAAAGTCTTTAGGCAAAAGAGCGTTTTCTAAAGAGCGTTGCGAAAACAAAAAACGCCCATCGCACACAAAGCCTAATTCTTGCCAGTTGATAGCGTTGAGTTTGTCGCAGAGGTTTTGTAAATCTAAGTTTTGGTTATAAGGGAATAGCGCTAAAATAGAGCCGTCATAATTAGGGCATTGGTGGATGAAAAAGGGGTTTTTTTGGCGCGTTTTGGCGTTGACATAAATGCGTTTTTTAGGGGATATGTGATGCATCCTCCCCCATTCAAACCAATTATTTTCATTGAACTTTTTAATCTTTCTTTGCATCAAGCTGTCTTTATGCTGGAGTAAATAATCATTAGGCTCATTGACAAAAACCATTTTTTCTAAAACATTGGTTCTTTTCGTGATTGAGGTGACGAATTCTAAATTCCCGTATTTTTCATTTTTAAAAATCTTATCGCACCCGCTCACTGCCCCCACTTTAACCTTAAAAACCTCGCTTAATTTTTGCGTGTAAGATTGGTTGAGGAAATACAAAATGCCTTTTTTGCACAAAAATTGCAAACCATCGTTGGTGATTCTACTGAAATTGCCCTTACAAAAACGAAAAATCACGCAATTAGGCATGGCGTTTGGGAAAACCTTTTGATCGCCCAGCTCAACAAAATGCGTTATCGTGCCTTCTTTGTAAATCCATTCGTTTAATTTCACGCTAGAAGTGGATTTTAAAAAATCCCTTGGGGTGATGAAAATCAATTCGCCTTTAGGTTTTAAATGCTTGATCGCTTTTTCTATGAAAAACAAGTATAAATTACTCCTTTCATCAAAAAGGCTGTAATGGAGTTTTTCTTTCGTGCTTGGCGCAATATCCTTGTGCTTGACATAGGGCGGGTTACCAATAATCGTGTCAAATTGGTTTTCTAAAGGGTAGTCAAAAAAGTCCATGCAAAGGGCATTTTTAGGGCAGATTTTAGGATCGATTTCAATCCCTACAGCCTTTTTTAAACGCTTTAAAAAACTCCCATCGCCAGCACTCGGCTCTAAAACACTCCCTTGATTGTGTTTGAGAGTGAGCATGAAATCCACTATATTGTTAGGGGTGAAAACCTGCCCTAAAGTTTTAATCTCTAAATTATTCAAAAAATTCTCCAAAAAAATCTTTAAATGTTAAATAAATACTAGATCGTAACTTAACGCTTTTGGATAAAGCGCTTAAGATGAAGTTTTTACTTTCAATAAAGCTTCTTTGAACGATTTCTCTGTTGTTATCCCACTTGCATTGGAAGGGCAAGTTATTGGGCTGAAGAGTTTGAATACCTTTTAAGGAATTGATAAAAACATCTTTAGGATCGTTTTTGTTGATAATCAAAAAATAATAGTCTCTATCGGTGTTTTTGCCTAAGTCTTTATGCAGTTTTTGAAAGTATTTTTCCCATGCAATTTCGTTATTGAAAGTCGGCAATAGGCCACACAACGCGTAATAAATCCCTAATTTGCAATTAAGATTGTCAGCGGTTTTTGTGGTGGTGGTTTTAATATTAACAGGATAAAAAATATCGTTTTCTTCAAAACTAAAATCCCACCACTCTCTGGCTTTTGGTAGTTGGATAGGGAAATGATCCTTGATGGTGTTTAAAATTTCTTCTTCATTGACAGATGAATTTAATCGCCCATCTTGTAAGGGTTGAGACAAATGATAAGGGTTTGTTTTTAAAAATTCTGCAATCTCATTAAGCTGTGTGGGTACCATAAATATCCTTATTAAAAAGGATATTTTACCACACTCCTTATTTTAGCCCCTTATTTTTTCAAGCTAATGGCTTCTTTAATCATGTCATCGCCCGCGCCAAAGGCTCTAGCGTTCATAGAATAGCCTCTTTGCATTAAAATGAGATTGGTTAGGGCGTTACCGGCATTCACATTGCTCGTTTCTAAATATTTATGCCTGATTTTCCCAAACTTGAGCTTGCCCTCTTCGTCCCACCCTAAAATGGGGTTACCGCTTAGGGGTCTGTTTTCGCCATTAATGGTGCCTTCTTGCATTTCATAGAGGTTACCGCCGATTTTTCTCAAGCCTTGATCGTTAGTGAAAGCTAAAATACCGATGCGAGCGACCGGCTCTACCACCCCGTTACTAAAGGCTAGAGAAATCACGCCATTTTCTTCAATGCGCATGTCTCTAAAAATGCCCCTAGGCTTGCCGTCTTGACTCGCTTCTAAGAGTTTGGAGTCTTGATAAGACAAATCGCTAGAATCATGGTTTTCGCTCTTATCTAGTGAATAGGTGAGTTTATTGCCCTTAAAATCCAAAGTCATGGGGGCGGATTTCATTTTATGCGTGGCTGAATCAAAGCCGACAATTTCCCAAGTAGGATCATTGATAGGGGTTTTGTTTTTGGGATCTGCGATGTAGCTTTTCACTTCCCAAGTTTGGTTTTTCCTTTTGCTCGTGGGGCTTGATGTGGGATCGTTGGAATTAGTCATGTAATATTCGCTTTGGAGCAAGTATTTATCCCCAGCTTTGTCATAAATATCCACTTCTGTGCTGTAATAAGGGATTTTAATCGCTACTGAATCCCTGCTGATGCCCTTTTTTAGTTCCATTCCGTTCGCATTCAAGCCCAATTTATCCGCAATGCCCCCACTCAAGCTGAATGTGATAGGCGTTTCGCTAGGATTAGCGATCTCTAATAAAAGGGGGGGGCTTTTGGCGTCTTTTTCGCTTTTGATGAGGTTTAAGTCTAGCCCGGTTTTTTCTTTAAGGAGTTTTTGCAAATCGCCTAAAGTTTTGAATTGGTTTTCGCCTTTTTCAGCGTCCCCATAAGTGAAAACAAAATCCTCTTTTTTGCCATCTTCTTTTTGGATACTGATGTTTAATTTACGATTAGTGATCGCATCTATGGGCTCGTTATCGTCATTCGCTAAAGCGTTAATGTCCTGGTTTAAAAAACGCTCTTTGATGATCTCGCCCTTATCGTTTAAGAAAAAATCTTGCACGCCCTTTAAATGGTCTTTAGGGTTTAGATTCACGCTGATATTCACTTTCGTGCTAAGCACGGGCTGGTAAGTCAAATCTTGGGGGATTTGTAAGGGTGAAAGGGTGTTGCCATGCAATTTTTCAATGTCTTCATCTCTAGCGGTGGAATTGAGCGTGCCGTCTTTGATCTTTTTCAAATCAATGCCATAAACATAATAGCCCTCAGGGGTTACTAAATAGCCATCAGCGTCTCGTGCGAAATTCCCGGCGCGCGTGAGAAAATTATCCTGTTTTTTGCTAAAGCCATCTTTATTAATGGTCATTTCCCCATTCTTATTGGGCCCTATCACAAACCAGCCCTTGCCTTGATACGCCATATGAAATTCCCCCTCACTTGGCATGTATTCCCCATCTTTATTAGAAAGGACATTGCCTGAGCCTGTAACGCCGTAATTTCGGTCGTTAGCCACAACGGATTTGGCGTTTAAAGCGTCTAAATGCGAAGAAAACAAGGTCTTAAACTCCGGATCATTGGAGCGATAGCCTAAAGTATTGACATTGGCGATGTTGTTTGAAAGGCTGTCAATACCAAACTGGTGGGTCTTGATTCCGCTATAAGCGTTTAATAAGGTGTCGTTCATGCTGTCTCTTTAGGGGGGGTTTGTTCAAGGGGTTTCTGTGGTTTTTGATCAGAGAGCTTTTGAGGCTTTTGATCAAGTGGTTTTTGCTCAAGGGGTTTTTGATCCGAGAGTTTTTGATCAAGGGGTTTCTGATCAAGCGGTTTTTGTTCAGAGATTTTCTGTTCAAGGGCTTTTTGATCAAGTGGTTTTTGATCCGAGATTTTTTGATCAAGGGGTTTCTGTGGTTTTTGATCAGAGAGTTTTTGTTCAAGCGGTTTTTGATCCGGTTTATAAAACTCTATCGCGCTGTCTATGGGTAAAATCATTTCGCCCATTCTTAACATGGGCTTGCCTTTATCAAAAATCACGCTTTCCACTTCGCCCCTACCAATGCGCGTTTGCAAATACTGCTTGCTTTGAGAGTCTAAATTGTATTCAGCCTTGATTTTGTAATTGCCTTTAGGGACTTTTTCGCCCTTTTCGTTTGTGCCGTCCCATTCAAAATTGATATACCCCTTTTGCCCGTTATAATCTTTTAAAGGAATCGTTTTGACTAATTCATTGTTTTCATTTAAGATTTGAATCGCTGGCACTCCTTTAGAAGCGTCAATTTTTTCATCAAAAAAGAGCGAAAAAGAAAGCTTGTTATTGCCGTCAAAATTCGCTCCGCTCACATCGGTTTCAGCGATTTTGCCTATCATGCTCACAGAATTAAGTGCACTTACTTCCCTTAAAGCGTTATTCGCTTTCAGGCTATCGTCCATGCCTTTATTCAAGTTTTCCATGGTGTCTTTTAAAGCGCCTTGAAAGTCTTTTAAAGATTCGTTAGTTTCTTTATTGGATTTCATGGCACTGGCGACTTCTTGCATGGTTTTTTTGTTTTCTTCTTGCATTTCCACTTGTGTGAGCTGCGCGGTTTGGGTGATGATTTTATCCGTTTCCATAGGAGCGGTGGGGTCTTGATTTTTCAATTGCTCTAAAAAGAGTTTCATGAAAGCGTTTTTATCCAACCCGTTAGCGATCGTGGGCTGCTCTTTTTTCCTTTCTTGTGCGGCTTTAGCTCCTGTAACTTCTGCTAAATCAATAGCCATGATCTCTTCCTTATTAAAGATGTCTTATTATAGAGCAAACTTGCTTAAAATCACGCATAAAGAGTGATTTGCATGCTCGTTTCTTGGTTTTCATGGTCTGTGTTCTCTTGGTAGCTTTTTAGGGCGTTTTCTTTTAAGGGGGTTAATTCCTGCTCTTTAAATGGCTCTTTGAATGGCTCTTTGGGTTGCTCTTTAGAAGAATCTTGCGAAAAGCTCAAATCCACCCCTTCAAAGCCTAAAGCGTTCAGGCTGTTTTTAAGATCTTGTTGGTTGTCCAAAAAGGTTTGTAGGCTGTTGTTATGAGAAATCACGCTCACTTTAAGGTTTTTACCCACTTTTTGAATAATCACTTCAACCTTGCCCAATTCCTTAGGGAATAAATCCATAGAGATCCTACTCATGGGGGGTTTGTATTCTTGGATTTCTTGCTTTAATTGTTGGGTGAAATGCTTGATCGTCTCTTTATGGGTAACGCTTTTATTCTCGCTTGTCTTATCGCTAGCTTGGGTGTTTTGCGCGTTTTGAGCGCTGTTATTGGTTTCTTTAGCTTTTTCTTTATTATCGCTTGCTTCTTTAGTTGTTTCTTCTTTTTCTAGGGGCGTTGGAATATTATCGTTAGGGGGGTTAGCTCCTATTAAAGGCATTAAAGGGGGCGTTTTAAGAGGGATTTTAGGGGCATTTTCTGGCGTTGCGCTTGGGGTTGTAGTCTGGGTTTTAGCGTGAATAGGGGTTTTTTCTGGCTTTTTTTTAGAAAGCGTTTTATCCCTTTTAATGGCGTTCATTTCTAAAGCTTCCTTTAAAGGGGGCGTTTTTTTTTCATTATTTTGGGGGTTTGCGTGTTCTTTATTTTGCGGTTCTTTTTTTTCTAAGGATTGCAAAACGCTAGAAAGGTTGGCGGTGTTTTTAGCGTCGTTCTTTGCAAGGGTATTATTAATAGGCGCTTGCGTTGTTTTTAAAGCAAGATGATCGCTCGCATTTAAGGAGTTTTTATTTTCTGGGGTCGTGGCCGCTTGAATGTTGCTAGCGTTTAAGTCATGTTTTTGGCTGAGCGTTTGGATGTCTTTAAGGGTTTTTGGATCTTTAGCGTTATGGGTTGGGGTGGTGGGGGTTTTGATAGCGTTGTTAGCGTGGTTAGTGGAGGTTATAGGGTTTTTATTAGGCAAGTTTGTTTGATGAGCGCTAGAAGTAACTCCATTAGACTTTTTTTCATTCTTGTTTAAAGTTTCGTTAGGGGTTTTGGGGTTAGTTTCATTAGCCTCATGGGTTTCATGTTGAGCCTTATGTGGGGCTGTTGTTTTTTGGTGGTTGAGCCAATCTTTTAGGGTAGGGGCTTGTTGGTCTTTAATGGGATTTTGAGCGTGTTGGTGGGGTAGGGTAGGGGTTTTTTCAAGTGCTTTAGCGTCCTCTTTAGCGTCTTTGGGCGTGGCTTTTAAAGCGCTAGGGTTTGAATTTTTAGAGGCGGTTTTGTCTTTAGAGACCTTTTGGTTTAAGATCTTACTGAAATCCTTTGATGTGCTTTTAGGGGCGTTTTTGGTGTCTTTAACTTCGTTTTTCGCCCCGCTATTTAAAGCGTTTGCGTTGGTGTGAATGGGATTAACAGGAGATGGCATGGTTATCCTTTAAAACAACTCTTTTATTTTACATGATGGAAGCCAAGCAAAAAGAGTTCCTTAACTCTGTTTTGATTGGAATTATAAAATATTGTTTTTAATCTTTAAAAAATTGGTTTTTAAAATTTTGTTTTATAGCTGGCGTCAAGCTCTTTTATATTAGTGTTGTAAAAATGCTAAAAGCCTTTTTACAAAATCATGGTTTCGTTTAGGTTTAATTAAAATTTGCTACAATTAAATAAAAACGATGATTTTAGGGAGATTGGCATGCAAAGTTTGTGGATTTATCCAGAGGATACGGAAGTTTTAGGGGGTTGCTTGTAGGAGCCTTTTAAAAGCGCTAAAACTGCGCTATCAAAAAATCGCCTTGTTTTCGCCCATTGATGGGGGGTGCGAGGGCTTTTGGGAGTGTGAGGGCCTAAGCTCTTTAGAGGTTCATAGTGCCATAGACAAATAAAAGGCTTTAGAGCTTGTAAGTGCTGCTCAAGAAGAGTTACTATTTGAAACGATTCTCAAACGCTATGATGAATTACAATCCACGCATGATTTTGTCATTAATTTAGGGTATGCGCCGAAGTTTTTCTTAAACGCTCTTTTAGATTTAAACACCATTTTAGCCAAGCATTTAAACGCTCCTGTGGTGGCTGTCGCGCAAACGAGTTTGGAATATTTGAAAGCCATGCATTCTCATATTCTCAAAAAAGAAGCCCCTTTCGCTGTAGGGCTATTTGCGGGCGAAATGCTTGAGAAACCACATTTTTTGAGCGCGTCTCTTTGCAAGCAACAATGCGAATTAGAAGCGAACGCGATTGAAAATTTGTTGCAAACAAAAAGCGAGATTATTACCCCTTTAGCCTTTCAAAGGAGTTTGGAAAAAAAGGCTAAAAATCAGATTAAAAAAGTCGTTTTACCCGAGAGCGAAGATGAAAGGATTTTAAAAGCCGTGCATCGTTTGAACGCTATGGGTGCGGTAGGATTGATTTTATTAGGCGATAAAGAAGCCATTAATTCGAAAAATTTGAACTTGAATTTAGAAAATGTAGAAATCATTAATCCCAACACCTCGCATTATAGAGAAGAATTCGCTAAAAGCTTGTATGAATTGCGAAAATCAAAGGGATTGAGTGAGCAAGAAGCTGAGCGATTAGCGTTGGATAAGACTTATTTTGCGACCATGCTCGTGCATTTAGGATACGCGCATGCGATGGTTTCTGGGGTCAATCACAGCTGAGACCATTAGACCCGCTTTACAAATCATTAAAACCAAGCCCGGCGTGAGCCTGGTTTCAAGCGTGTTTTTAATGTGTTTAGACACTCAAGTGTTAGTCTTTGGGGATTGCGCGATTATCCCTAACCCTAGCCCTAAAGAATTAGCCGAGATCGCTACCACTTCTGCGCAAACCGCTAAGCAATTCAATATTGCGCCTAAAGTGGCTTTACTCTCTTATGCGACAGGCGATTCCGCTCAAGGCGAAATGATAGACAAAATCAACAAAGCTAGAGAAATCGCGCAAAAATTAGATCCCCAATTAGAAATTGATGGCCCTTTACAATTTGACGCTTCCATAGATAAAGGCGTAGCGAAGAAAAAAATGCCTAACAGCCAAGTGGCCGGGCAAGCTAGCGTTTTTATTTTCCCGGATTTGAACGCCGGGAACATCGCTTATAAAGCGGTGCAACGGAGCGCTAAAGCCGTGGCGATAGGGCCTATCTTACAAGGTTTGAACAAGCCCATTAACGATTTGAGTAGGGGGCGCTTTAGTGGAAGATATTATTAACACCGTTTTGATTAGCGCCATTCAAGCGCAAGATTATTGATAGGAGAAATGATGGAAATTTTAGTTTTGAATCTGGGCAGTTCGTCTATCAAGTTTAAATTGTTTGACATGAAAGAAAACAAGCCCTTAGCGAGCGGTTTAGCCGAAAAAATCGGCGAAGAAATAGGGCAGTTGAAAATCAAATCGCATTTGCACCATAACGATCAAGAATTAAAAGAAAAGCTTGTGATTAAAGATCATGCGAGCGGGCTTTTAATGATTCGTGAGAATTTAACGAAAATGGGGATCATCAAAGATTTCAATCAAATTGACGCTATAGGGCATCGTGTGGTTCAAGGGGGGGGATAAATTCCATGCCCCGGTGTTAGTGGATGAAAAAGTCATGCAAGAAATTGGCAATCTTTCTATTTTAGCCCCTTTGCACAACCCGGCGAATTTAGCCGGTATTGAGTTTGTTTTAAAAGCGCACCCCCATATCCTTCAAATCGCTGTTTTTGACACCGCATTCCATGCCACTATGCCCAGTTACGCTTACATGCATGCGTTACCTTATGAATTGTATGAAAAGTATCAAATCCGGCGCTATGGTTTCCATGGGACTTCACACCATTATGTGGCCAAAGAAGCGGCGAAATTTTTGAATATCGCTTATGAGGAATTTAACGCGATCAGTTTGCATTTAGGGAACGGCTCAAGCGCAGCCGCCATTCAAAAGGGTAAAAGCGTGGACACTTCTATGGGGCTAACCCCTTTAGAGGGCTTGATTATGGGCACAAGGTGTGGGGATATTGACCCCACTGTGGTGGAATACATCGTGCAATGCGCAAATAAGAGCTTAGAAGAAGTGATGAAAATGTTAAATCATGAAAGCGGTTTGAAAGGCATTTGTGGGGATAATGAGAAACATAGAAGCCAGAAAGGAAAAAGGCGATAAACAAGCCAAACTCGCTTTTGAAATGTGCGCTTATCGCATTAAAAAGTATATCGGAGCTTACATGGTAGTCTTAAAAAAAGTAGATGCGATCATCTTTACAGGGGGATTAGGGGAAAACTACTCGGCTTTAAGAGAGAGCGTGTGCGAGGGCTTAGAAAATTTAGGGATCGCTTTATGTAAGCCCACGAACGACAATCCGGGCAGTGGGTTGGTGGATTTAAGCCAGCCTGATACTAAAGTCCAAGTTTTACGAATCCCTACTGACGAAGAATTAGAAATCGCTTTACAAACCAAAAAGGTTTTAGAAAAAAACAGAATAAAGAATTGTTTAAGAAATCTATAAGAAATTTTTGGGTAAAAAATTAGCTTTCTTAAATTAAGTTCTAAATTAAGAAAATATCACACTAGGAGTTTTTGATGGAAGTGGTTCATTTTTTAGAGGGTGTTTGTTTTGAGAAACTTCATATTGAAGCGTTGAGTGAAAATTCTTTGACTAAAGAAATCCGTATTTGCATGCCTAAGGGAGCTGTCATGGACAAACACAAGGCCCCGGGAGCGATTAGCGTGCAGGTTTTAGAGGGCAAAATCGTTTTTGAAGTGGGAGATGAAAAAATAGAAATGCCTAAGGGAGCGTTAATCAGCCTAGAAGCCCAAGTTTTGCATCGTTTGGACGCTTTAGAAAATAGCGTTATAAGGCTATCTTTGAGTAAAAAATAAGGAAAATCAAATGATGAAAGCCGTTTTTATCAATGTTTGGTATTTGCTTTTAACGATCATTTTATTAATCATCATATGGAGGATCATTAAATTAGTGTTAAAAGATAAAAACGACAGCGACGATAAGGGGTTAGGGTAAAGCATGTTTTTGATCTAAAAAGATGAGCCAAGAGGATAAAAGAAGTCGTTAAATCATAGTCGTTTAATTAAGCACGCTACAATACGAAAATTTTAAAAGAAAGGAACAAGCATGAGCGAACAACGAAAAGAATCTTTACAAAATAACCCTAATTTGAGTAAAAAAGATGTCAAAATCGTGGAAAAGATTTTAAGCAAGAACGACATTAAAGCCGCTGAAATGAAAGAGCGCTACCTACAAGAAGGGCTGTATGTGTTGAATTTCATGAGTTCTCCTGGCAGCGGTAAAACCACGATGCTAGAAAATCTAGCGGATTTTAAAGACTTTAAGTTTTGCGTGGTAGAGGGCGATTTGCAAACCAATAGAGATGCGGACAGATTGCGTAAAAAAGGCGTGAGCGCGCACCAAATCACCACCGGCGAAGCGTGCCATTTGGAAGCGAGCATGATTGAAGGGGCGTTTGATTTATTAAAAGATGAGGGAGCGTTAGAAAAAAGCGATTTTTTAATCATTGAAAACGTGGGGAATCTGGTTTGTCCTTCAAGCTATAATCTAGGAGCGGCGATGAATATCGTTTTACTCTCCGTCCCAGAGGGCGATGATAAGGTGCTAAAATACCCTACGATGTTCATGTGCGCGGATGCGGTCATTATCAGTAAGGCGGACATGATTGAAGTGTTTAATTTCAGGGTTTCTCAAGTCAAAGAAGACATGCAAAAATTAAAGCCTGAAGCGCCTATTTTTTTAATGAGCTCCAAAGACCCTAAAAGTTTGGAAGATTTTAAAAACTTCCTTTTAGAAAAAAAGCGTGAAAATTACCAATCCACGCATTCGTTTTAATGTGTTTAGCGATCCCCTCTAAAGTCATAGCCATTAACGATAATGTGGCTATTTTGGAGACTTTGGGCGTTCAAAGAGAAGCGAGTTTGGATTTAATGGGCGAGTCCGTTAAAGTGGGCGATTATGTGTTGTTGCACATCGGCTATGTGATGAGTAAGATTGATGAAAAAGAAGCCCTAGAATCCATTGAGCTTTATCAAGAAATGATCGCCAAAATGAACGAAACGCATGAATAAATGCATGCATAAAAACAATGAGCGTTGATCACCTCATTTCGCCCTTTAGAGATAAGCAAACCATTTTAGCGCTCTCTAATGCAATCAAAAAACTCGCTTCCAAACTCACAAAAAAATTAGTCATCATGGAAGTGTGCGGAGGGCATACGCATTCTCTCATGAAATACGGGCTTTTAGATTTGATGCCCAACAATTTAGAGTTTGTGCATGGGCCAGGATGCCCGGTATGCGTGATGCCAAGAGCGCGCCTTGATGAAGCTTATGAACTCGCTACAATCAAAGACAGCATCGTTTTGAGTTTAGGGGATATGATGAAAGTCCCAGGGAGCTATGGGAGTTTGATACAAGCCAGAGAAAAGGGGCTAGATGCGCGCTTTTTGTATTCGCCCATGCAAGCTTTAGAGATCGCTAAAGAAAACCCTACTAAAAAAGTCATCTACATTGCGATCGGTTTTGAAACCACCACGCCCATGACAGCGAGCGTTTTAAACAACGCCAAAAAAGAAAAATTAAAAAATCTTTTTTTCCACATCAACCACATTTTAGTGCCTCCCAGCGTGAGCACAATTTTAAAAGATCCAGCATGCCAGATCAACGCTCTTTTAGCCCCTAGCCATGTGAGCGTGATGAACGGCGCTCAAATCTATGCTCCTTTAGTGGATCGCTTTAAACTCCCCATTATCGTGAGCGGTTTTGAGCCGGTGGATATATTAGAAAGCGTGCTGATGCTTCTTAAACAAGCCTTAAACAAAGAAGCCAAGCTAGAAATCCAATACAAAAGAGCGGTAAGCTATGGGGGGAATACAAAAGCGCAAGAGTTAGTCAATGCGTGCATGGAAGTGAGAGAAAATTTTGAATGGAGAGGCTTAGGGAATATCAAACGTTCCGCTCTCAAACTCAAAGAAGCGTTCGCTTCTTATGACGCTGAAAAAGTCTTTAAAGAACATTTAACCCACAAAACCTCTAAAGAAAACAAGGCATGCAAGTGCGGGGAGATTTTAAAAGGCATCGCTAAGCCCCTAGACTGCTCGCTATTCGCTACAACTTGCACCCCGCAAAACCCGATCGGCAGTTGCATGGTCAGCTCTGAGGGGGCGTGCGCGGCGTATTATCGTTACAAGCGCGTTTGAGCTTTGAAAATTGCTCTAAGCCCCTAGACTGCTCGTTATTCGCCAAAACTTGCACCCCGCAAAACCCGATCGGCAGTTGCATGGTCAGCTCTCAAGGGGGCGTGCGCGGCGTATTATCGTTATAAGCGCGTTTGAGTTTCAAAAATTGCTTTTTGGTGAAATCGCTCAAGCCTTCGCAATTGACATCCACGCTAACCGGTTTTTTAGGGGGCTTTTCTTTTTTTTCAACCGGTTTTTGGTAAGGCCTTTTTCTCACGCTCGCTTGGATAGTTTTAAAATCAAAAGGGTAATTCAAAGCTTTTAGGGTTTTTTGCGTTTCTTTGAAATGGGTTTTTAGGTTGTTAGTGTAATGATCTTGTTCTATTTTAAAGGCTTTCAAATAGCTAGGGTGCGTGAAATAGATTTTTAGGATGTGATTTTCTATTTTAGCGTATCTAAACCCTTTTTTTAAATCCCCTAAAGCTTGAGAAACATAGCGCTTAAGTGCTTCTCTTTTCTTGAGTTGGAGCTTTAAATTTTTAAACGCAGACACTTGAGCGATTTTTTTAAAAAGCAAAAAGGTTTCTTTCTTTTTCAAATAGCGTTTGTAAATTAGGGGGTCAAATCCATTTTCCATGATGAAATTATAGCATTTTAGCTTGACTTTTTTAAAAAGCTTTTGTATAATGCTTCTTTTACTTTGTTGTTGGGGTGTCGCCAAGCGGTAAGGCACCAGGTTTTGGTCCTGGCATTCCGAGGTTCGAATCCTTGCACCCCAGCCATTTTTTTCCTTTTAGCGTAATCGCGGAGTAGAGCAGTCCGGTAGCTCGTTGGGCTCATAACCCAAAGGTCAGTGGTTCAAATCCATTCTCCGCAACCATTCTTTCAGATCGCACCACCAAAGCATACCACCAAATCGCACCAAATGAAACAAAAAGCGTCAAAATCAAAAAAATGACAACATTTTTAAGAAAATGAAAAAAAAAAAAAAAACGCTTTTATGTTATAATGCTCCAAATACATTCTATTGGATGTATGAAATCTACTAAATCCAATCCAATTTAAAAAGGAAAAACATGAAAAAACACATCCTTTCATTAACTTTAGGCTCGCTTTTAGTTTCCACTTTGAGCGCTGAAGACGACGG
>NZ_JADZNC010000014.1:0-40890 GCF_015904775.1 Helicobacter pylori | reverse complement strand
AGGGTTAATTATGATGATTTGAGGGTTAATTATGATGATTTGAGGGTTAATTATGATGATTTGAGGGTTAATTATGATGATTTGAGGGTTAATTATGAGCGCCTTTTACAAAACGCTTCGCCTTTATTGGAACTCTCTCAAAACACCACTTTTAAAATCTATCGCAAAGCTTATCAAAAATCCTTACCTTTGTTGCACGCTGTAAGGAGATGGGTTAAAAAATAAGGCGCATTTTAAGACTGATTGAGGAATTGGAGCGCTATTTTAAAATGCGCTAACGCTTCTTTTTTGAGCGTGGGGTTTTTGAGCATGTCTTCTAAAGCATGGGTGCTTAAAAAATGTTTGGTTTTTAAAGACACGATGCGCCCAAAGGATTCTTCTTTAGAAAGGTTTAAAAGGCGTTTGGGCAAAACCTCGCCAAATACCACAATGACTTTTGAAGCGCTGTTGTCTAATTGCCAGATTAAATGGGGCAAGCATGCGTTGATTTCTTCTTCTAAATTGAGGCTGTTAGAGTCGCATTTAAGGAGCGATAAAATACTGCAATCTTTTAAGGGATAGTTAAAAACCTTTTGGATAATGCTCTCTAACATGAGCGCTTTTAAATTGTTTAAGAAATGTAATTGGCTATCCAGCATGGGGGTTAGCGTGATGAAAGCGAGCTTGGAAGTGGGGTTAAAAAGCCCTATCACCGGTTTTGAATGTTGGTGGCGTTTGCATAAATTACAATTTTCTATACCCTCATGAACTTGTTTGTTAAGGGGCTTATTTTGGGGCTTGGTAAGGCTGGTATTGGTGTAAGTTTCGCCCAAAAGACGCTCCATATAAAGGGAGCGTAAAGTTTGAAGGCGTGAGTGTTGCAAAGCGTTTAATCTTTATGCTTTTTGAAAGCGTGAGGGCTTAGCATGTTTTCTGGCTTGAAAATATCGTCCAGTTGCTCTTTGGTTAAGATTTTCTTTTCTAAAGCGATGTCATAGATAGAGCGATCGCTTTTTAAGGCTTCTTTAGCGATCATAGCGGATTTTTCATAGCCGATATGAGGGTTGAGCGCGGTAACAATGCCAATGCTGTTAAAGACATAATCATGGCAAATCTTTTCATTAGCCGTGATGCCTTCCACGCATTTAGTCGTCAAAGTTTCAATCGCGCGCCCTAAAATCACAAAGGAATGGAAAAGCTTATAAGCGATAACCGGCTCAAACACATTGAGTTGCAATTGCCCCCCTTCTGCGGCTAACGCCACGCTCAAATCATTCCCAATCACCGCAAAGCACACTTGATTGACCACTTCAGGGATCACCGGATTGACTTTACCGGGCATAATAGAACTGCCCGGCTGCATTTTAGGCAAATTGATTTCATTCAGCCCGGCCCTAGGGCCTGAGCTAAGTAACCTGAGATCGTTACAGACTTTAGAGAGTTTGACCGCAATACGCTTTAACACCCCACTCACTTGCACATACGCCCCCGTGCTTTGAGTGGCTTCTATCAAGTTATTAGCCATGACAAAGGGGCGGCCCGTTACTTCTTGGATTTTCTTTTCAATCAAACTGCGATAATCCGGGTGCGAATTGATCCCTGTGCCAATGGCCGTGCCGCCTAAATTAAGCTCTCTTACCCAATTCCTAGCGTCTAAAACCTGCTCAATATCCCTATCAACCATCAACGCATAAGTTTCAAACTCTTGCCCCAAAGTCATAGGTACAGCGTCTTGAAGTTGGGTGCGCCCCATTTTAATCACATGAGCGAATTCCTTAGCCTTTTGAGCGAAAGCGTCCCTTAAAGCCTTCATGGGAGCGACTAAATTACTCAAGCGTTCATAAATCGCGATTTTTAACGCACTAGGATAGGCGTCATTAGTGGATTGAGAGCGGTTGACATGGTCGTTTGGGTGGCAAAATTGATACTCGCCCTTTTGATGCCCCATGTATTCTAAAGCCAAATTAGCAATCACCTCATTCATGTTCATGTTCGTGCTTGTGCCAGCCCCCCCTTGAACCATATCCACAATGAATTGATCATGGTATTTGCCATCAACCAACAAATCGCACGCATGGCAAATCGCAATCTTAAGCTTTTCATCAATCAAGCCTAATTGCGCGTTAGCTAAAGCGGCCGCTTTTTTGACTTGAGCAAAAGATTTAATAAAAACAGGATAACTGCAAAGCTTGTCGTTGGTGATGAAAAAATTTTCACTCGCCCTTAAAGTTTGGATCCCATAATAAACCTCGTCGCTAATTTCCATTTGCCCAATGAAATCATGCTCAATACGCATAAAAGCTCCTTATGTAATAATTGAAAAATATTCTAGCTATTGTAACCAAATCTTGGATTATTTTTCTTTTAAACGCGCAACTTTTGCCCCTAAGGCGTTGATTTTATCCTCTAATCTCTCATAACCCCTATCCAAGTGGTAAATCCTATGCACCCTACTCACGCCCTTAGCCACTAAGGCGGCTAAAATGAGAGCCGAAGAAGCCCTTAAATCGGTCGCCATCACATCACTTCCGGTAAGCTCTGTGGATCCGTTAATGGTAGCCACATTTGTTTTTAGGCTGATATTAGCCCCCAATCGTTGCAATTCGCTTGCATGCATGAAGCGGTTTTCAAAAAGCGTTTCTTCAATGATACTAGTCCCCAAACACTGCGTGGCTAACGCCATGAATTGCGCTTGCATGTCTGTGGGAAAGCCCGGGTATTCTTTCGTGGTGATTTCAAAGGCTTGTCGTTGTTTGGCCGGGTAAATTTCTATAGAATTTTCTTGAATGTCTAGCGAAAAACCAATTTCTATGAGCTTGTCCGTGATCGCTTGAAGGTGGTTAGGGATGATATGATTGATTTTAAGCTGGCTGTTAGTGATAGCCCCCACGCACAAATAAGTGCCTGCTTCAATCCTATCGGGTATGATTTGAATGTCTTTTAAATTTAAAGCGTCGCTTTCTACCCCCCTAATCTTTAGCTCACTGCTACCAACGCCCTCAATTTCTACCCCCCCACTCTGCAAAAACGCGCACAATTGAGTGATTTCTGGCTCTTTAGCAGCGTTAATGATGCGCGTGATCCCTTTAGCTAAACTTGCTGCCATGAGGGCATTTTCTGTGCCTGTAACACTGATTTTATCAAATAAAATATCATTCCCTTTCAAGCCTTTAGGGGCTTTTGCATGGATATAGCCTTGCTCAATTTTGATTTCAGCCCCTAATTGTTGCATCGCTTTTAAGTGCAAATCCACAGGCCTAGCTCCTATAGCGCACCCACCGGGCAAACTCACTAAGCATTCTTTAAAGCGCGCTAATAGTGGGCCTAAAACCAAAATAGAAGCGCGCATTTTACGCACCAAATCGTAAGTGGCTTCGGTGTGGCTCAGGGATTTAGCGTCAATTTGGAGCGTGTGTGGATTAAGCCATTCTAAGCTTGCGCCTAAATTTTGCAACAATAACGCCATCGCCTTTATATCCACCACTTGGGGCAAGGATTTGATTTTGACTTCTTGGCGGCTTAAAAGCGTGGCGGCTAAAATGGGGAGCGCGGAGTTTTTCGCCCCTGAAATTTCTACCCCCCCTTTTAAAGGGACTTGTCCTACAATCTCTAAAAAATCCAATTCTATCCTTTTTCTTTTTTATTCTTAAGGGCTAAGCCGGTAGCGTTAGCGATTTTTTGTGCATGACTAGGGTTAGCGTTTTCTAATTCTTGCCCAAAATTAATAGCGTCTTCTAATTCAAAAAATTCTGAAGCGACTAAATTTTGGATCGTTTCTAGCCACAGAGTTTCTTTATCTTTAGGGCAAATTTTAAAACGCTCATTGAAGTTGTTTTTCAGTTTTTCTAAAGCTGGCACGCTTTGAAGGTTTTTGATTTGTTCGCTCAAATATTCTAAAGAAAGGCCTTTATTAGGAATATTTTGCTTTAAGGGGGGGCGAGTAAGCCTCCAAACAAGCCCCATTAATAACACAGGCAGCAAGCATACAAAGAGGATCAAATACATGTAAGCGTAATAAGTCAAATTGCCCATGTTGATAAGATTTATAAGCGTTTTTTATAATAGGCGTTACTCGCTTCAATATAGCCTTCCACGCTCCCGCAATCGTATCGCTTGCCTTTGAATTGGTAAGCGATGATGCGTTTTCTTTTGGCTTGAGTGCGTAAGGCGTCTGTGATTTGGATTTCATTGTTTTTACCCGGTTTGGTCTCGCTTAAAATATCAAAAATATCCGGAGTCAAAATGTAGCGCCCTATCACGGCTAGGTTGCTTGGGGCGTCTTCTTGATTTGGTTTTTCCACCATGTCTTTGATTTCATACACCCCCTCTTCTAACCATTCGCCCCTGATCACGCCGTATTTTGAAACTTCTTCTAGCGCCACTTCCTCAATGGCTACAATGGAGCATTGGTATTTTTGATACAATGAAGTCATTTGCTTTAACACGCTTGGGTGATCATGGCTTATGCACAAGTCATCGGCTAAAATCACCGCAAAAGACTCATTGCCTATGAGGGCTTCCCCGGTTAAAATCGCATGCCCTAAGCCTTTCATTTGCTTTTGGCGCACATAGGAAAAACAGCATTTTTCTATAATGTTACGAATGCTTTTTAAAGCGTTTTCTTTGTTGGTGCCTTGGATTTGATGCTCTATTTCATAGCTCGTGTCAAAATAATCTTCTAAACTGCGCTTGTTTCTGCCTGTAACAATCGCCATCACTTCACAGCCTGCTTCCATCGCTTCTTCTACAGCGTATTGGATTAAAGGCTTATCCACAATGGGCAACATTTCTTTAGGAATGGTTTTAGTGATCGGCAAAAAGCGCGTGCCGTAGCCAGCGGCAGGAAAAAGGCATTTTTTAATCATGGTTTGTCCTTTGAGTTAAGAGTTTGTTCTAAAAATGCATCAACAGGGATGAAATTCCCAAAAATTTCTTGATAAACCAAGTAATTGAGCATGACTCTAAAGCCATACAAACGGGTTTCGCTATAAGGCATAAGCTCCATGCTAAGCCATGGCTCAAAATGATTTTTTTCTTTAAATCGTTTGGAGCTTTCTAACCACCTCCTTAAAAACCCAGGTCCAGCATTATAAGCGTAGGCGACAAAAAGGGGGTGGTTGAATTCTTTTTTCAAATGGTTCAAGTAATAATTGCCAAGTTTGAGGGCGATATTGGGGTTAAACATGTCGTTTAGATCGACATTATCCATGCCAAGGCGTTTAGCGAAAGGCCCCACATTAAAGGGCATGATTTGCATAAGCCCCAGAGCGAACGAGCGCGAAATGACTGCCGGGAGCAAAAAGCTTTCTTGCCTAGCGATCGCATATGTCATAGCCTTTTCATCAGCATTTTGCCATTCAATAATGCCTTCATAAGGGGATAGATAATAATAAATCTTGTCTTTATTGCGTTGGCTTAAAAGATAGGTCAATTCAGGAGCGCTTTTTTCATAATACAAGCTTTTTAGCATCGCATTAAACGCGCTCTCATCTTTCAAACTCAAGGTTTTTTCCTTAAAAATTTGCCACGAAAAAGGGTCATAAGTGTTAAAAGGAGGGTCTTCTTGGCTTAAATTTTGAATGTGAGAAATGATGCGATAACTGGGCGTGGTTTGGAGCTTGCGGCTCGCATAAAGACTATAGAGGTTTAAGGCAGGGCTTTGTGAAAGGCGTTCCAAAGTTTTTTTCTTTTTAGAGACTAAATACTGCCAAAAAACCGCTCTGTCTTTTGAAAAATCATCGTCTTTAACCACCGCTTCTGATCGTTCAAAATACTTGAGCGCTTTAGAAGGTTTTTTACGCAAGATTTCATTAATCCCTAGGATAAAAAAGGTTTGCGCGTTGCTGTGGGTAGCGTTAGTTTTAGTGAGAGCGTCTTTAAAATGATCCAATTTAGGATCTAAAATAACCTGATAGATCAAGCGGTTAAACGCCGGGTAATCTTCATCCAAAAGGCGGTTTAACTCTTTAATAGGGATATGTTTTTCAAAAATTTGGAGCTTTTTTTCATAACTCAAATGGTTGAAAAGCGCGCTAAACACTTGCGCGTTAGCCTTAAATAAAGAAGCGCTCACATGCTTACTTTGCAAGATTTCTAATTCTTCATAAAGAACGGGGTAAGTCTCTTTGATTTTTTCTTGTAAGGGCTTGATGGTTTGGATGGGGATTTTATCAAAATCTTTGATTTTTGATTTTAAAGCGATAGCGATACAGCTTGCTTGGAAAGTGTCTGTTTCTTCTAGCATGCTTTCTAGGGTAATTTGCTTGCAATAAATATCTTCAGGCAATTTAACATCAGGGCTTTTTTCTGCATTGTCTGAGCCTTTTTCTTGCATGGCTTTTTGTAGGGCGTTGTTTTTATTTTGGGTCAATTCATAGGCTTTTTTAGCGTTTTCTAAAGTGGTTTTTTTATCGCTAATATAACGCCATAAATAATAATCCCTAACGATCCCGGCGGGCTTTTTTTCTAAATCCTTTAAATCCAACTCGGTTTGAGAAAAACCAACGCCAAGCATACCGATAAAAAATAAAATCAAAAAACGCATGATTTTCTTTAGAGACTTTTAGCGAGCATGAAAAGCCACTGAATGAGCGTGAGATCCAAGAATTTCAAAACAATAACCACCACTAAAGGAGTGAAATCCAACCCGTTAAACACCAGCTTGAATCTAGAGCGTAAAAAATAAAACACCGGCTCACACAAGCGAGCGAGGATTTGCATGATGGGGTTATTGGGGTTAGGCTGCACGAAGCTGATAAGCGAATAAATGATCACCACCCACATATAAATCGTAATGAGCGCACTTAAAATCACCGCTACCGCATTAATAAGAGTGGAAAAAATCATGCTTTGAGCCTTAAAACTTCTTGATGATGGCTTTGGATATAGGGGAAAATCAACGGCAATTCAACGCCATGCGAGTTCCCGGTCAAAAGAATGCGCAAAGGTTTGAAAAAATCCTTACCCTTAAGCTGGCTCAATCGCATGGCTTCTTTTTTAAAACTTTCAAAATCCTTATACGCTTGAAAATCCATGCTTTTTAGAGCGTTAAAAAGCGCTAAACAACGCTCTTTAAAATCTTCATTTTCATAAGTTTTAACAATATCCTTTGGCTCTAAAAACAACGAAATTTTTTCTTTCAATTCTAAAAGCGTGCCGCATTCTTCTATAAACAATCTTAAAAGCCCTAAGAGGTTTTTATCTTTTATTGAAGTGAGTTCTAATAATTTTTCATCGTCTAAAAGCTTTAAATGCTCGTGGTTTAAGTGTTTTAAATATTTTAAATTAAAATGAGCCGGGGAATTAGAAAGATTTTCTAAACTAAACCATTCTATCGCTTCATCAAGGCTAAAAACTTCCTTAGGCACTTTATTGCCGATAGTGATGAGGTAATTCGCAATCGCAACCGGTAAAAACCCTTGATTCAAAAGCCATTTCACGCTGGACGCTTCGTCTCTTTTACTCATCTTTTTACCGCTTACTTCATCTAAAATAATGGGCAAATGCGCATAAACAATCGGATCGTTTGAGCCTAAAGCCTGCTGGATTAAGATTTGTTTAGGGGTGTTACTCACATGATCTTCGCCTCTAATAATCAAACTGATTTCATAGAGCAAATCATCGCATGCGCAAGCGAAATTATAAGTCGGGCTTTTATCTTTCCTTAAAAGCACAAAAGAATCCAATTCATCAGGTTCAAATTTCACTTCTTTTTTAATCGCATCGTTGAAAGACACCGCATGATTTGGGGCTTTCAAACGCACCACAGGGGCATGGTGCTTGTCTTTTTCTAAAGTGGCCCACTCGTCTAAATACCTGAAAGGGCGTTTCTCGTTTTTGGCTTTTTCTTTTTCTCTTTCTAAAAACTCTGTGTTCGCATAACAATAAAACGCTTTATTTTCTTTCAGTAATTTTTCTGCCATTTCTCTGTGATACTCTATATTATGGCTTTGATACACGAGCTTGTCCCAACTTATCCCCATAAGCTTTAAAATCTCTAAAATCTCTTGGTCTTTGCCTTCAATGTTGCGCTCTTTGTCCGTGTCTTCAATGCGAATGAGAAAGGGTTTGTGTTGCTGTTTGGCCACAATGTAGTTAAAAATGGCTGCCCTTAAATTCCCTATGTGCATATCCCCTGTAGGCGAAGGCGCAAAACGAAGCATAAAAACCCTTTATTTAAAAATAGTTTTTGATTATACCCAAAGAATACTTAATTGTGTTGTGGTAGTTCTGTTTTATCAAACATGAATAGGCATTATTCAAGAGATTAGCGCTTGGCTAACGCCAAGCTTTTTATGGTTGGTTATCAAAAAGCTAAAAGCGTTTTTATTCAATCACTTCATAAATAACTTCTGTTTTCCAACGGGTTTTAGGGGTGATTTCTTGGTTGCGATAACCAAAACAAGCCATTACCGACACGCCAAATTCCGCCGTATTCAGATAGCCCTTTTCCTCTAAATAAGCCTCCACTTTTTCTTGATCATACCCTTCAATCGGGCAAGAATCAATCCCTAACATGGCCGCTGCCATCATCATGTTCGCCATTTGGATATAAGTCTGCTTGCTAGCCCAATCAAACAAAGATCGTTCGCTATTGAGTTTCATATCGTTCTCTTGGAAATTTTTGATGATTTGAGCGAACCTGGAATTGGTGTCATAATCCCTTTTTTTAACCTCATGCATCACTTTCTTAACGTAATCGCTGTCATAAGTAACGCCTTTTCGCGCAAGATAAATGACAAAATGGCTCGCTCCCTCTAAACCAAAAAGCGCCCCCCAGGCCATCGGTTTTAAATCTTCTTTCATGCGTTCATTTTTCAATAAAAGCATTTTCCATGGTTCAAGCCCGATTGAAGAAGGGGCTAATCTCCCCACTTCAACCAAAGCTTCCCAATCCTTTTGAGAAATACGACGATTAGGATCGTATTTTTTGCAGCAAATCGTTGGTGCTGTAAAGCAACCACTTGTTCTCTGTCCATTTTAATGATCTCCTTTTTCTAAATAATGATAAACGGCTGCCATATCCAATGCGCCTAAACCGGATTTTTCTGCTTGAGAATAAAGCTCTTCTGCTTTAGATAAGAATGGCAATTCAATCGCCTCTCCTGCTTCATTGTTAGCTAAACGAATGTCTTTGAGCATGAGCTTCAAACTGAAAGCGGCCGGATAGCTATCTTGTAGCCACATGCCTTTTTTAGCTTGAAAGAGAGGCGAATTCATGCCAGATTGGCCAATAATTTGTAAAAATAACTCTGCATCAACCCCTAAATGTTTGGCTAACAGCAAAGCTTCTGAATAAGCAACCCCCATTTGAGCCAAAAGGCTATTAATGGATAATTTAGCCCCTGTCCCTTGACCAATCTTACCCAAATAAAAGGTTTGACTCCCCAAATGCACCAAAACAGGTTTGAGTTGAGTAACCACCTCTTCTTCACCGGCTGCCAAAATCAATAACGCCCCGGTTTTGGCCGCGCCAACCGATCCTGAAACGGGCACTTCAAGGTAAGTTACTTGATGCTTTTGAGCGATTTTTTCTAAAGCCAAGCTTTCCAAAGGGGCGATAGTGCTCATATTCACCACGATTTTTTCAGACATCTGTTCCCAAAATTCTGGCACTAAAACAGCATCAATCGCCGCTTTATCCGAAAGCATGGTAAAAACCAGATCAACTTTAGCGGCCAAATCTATGGGGCTAGTATAAACCGCTACGCCTTTTTCCTTTAAAGGGGTTGCTTTGCTCTCTGTTCGGTTATAAACCGACACTTCTAACCCCGCATTGCGCAAACGAGTCGCCATAGGAGTCCCCATAGCCCCTAATCCAATCCATCCGATTTTCATTCAATCCTCACTTATTAGCGTGAATACGCCACTAAACCATCTAACCAAGCTTGATGGCCATTTAGCATCGCATTCCATGCGTGATAGACTTCAAGATACTCATCGCCTTTAGCTTCATTCCAACCTCTCCAAGCCAAACGCAGTATGGTGTCTTTCAATTCAAACTCTTCCACCTGTGCCTCCACTAAAAAGCCAAAAGTTTCAAAGCGGAAACGAGTCTTGTCTTTAAGAATGGTATTGTCTTGATTATGCATGTGGACATTCCCTGAATTTTTGTAATACTTTTCCCAACAAGACGCGTCTCTTAAATGCTGCACCACTTTATTAAAATCCAAACCTTTGACAATGACTTCATTGGACACAAAATTATCAGTCTCTCCTGGTATCCATTTTTCAGGCCATTGAATCGCATTCATCGTTATCATGTTTTCTCTGTTTTTAATTTTTTTGCCTTACTGGCGAAAGATTTATAGCATCATTAGGTAAATAATGATCTTTAACCCATTTTATCAGCCACTCTAAAGCATTATTTTTAGGATTTTCAATAACCAAATTTAAGCATGCGTTTAAAATTTCGCTGATTTTTTGGTGCTGGTAGCCCAAGCTTTGAAGCGCACCGCCCTTAAGGGCTAGGTGTTCTTTTTTAAAAGGCTCGTTAGAATCAAATATTTCTTTTAATAAGCCTTTGATTTTTAAAGCGTGTTTGGGGTTTTTGAGTGCATAAAAATCTAAAGCCAAATTAAAAGGCTCTAAATCGTAGTTTTTTAATAAAAATTTTAATTCTGTTTTGTTATGAATATTTAAAAAAGCTTTATGGCATTCTTTAGCTTTTGAAAATAAAATACAAGTTTTTTTAGGGTAGCGTAAATTTTCTAAACTTTTTTGATGCTTAAAAAACCCCAATAATCTTAATTCCAAATTCAAGGGTGCGTTTTTTAAAAACCCTAAATTTTCTATTTTTTCTTGAATAACCAACTCCAAAATTTCTTGATATTCTTTAGCCACTTCATAGGCGTTTTTCCCCATAAGAAGCTTATTCAATTCGCTTTGTAAGCGCTCTTTGGAGAGGTGTTTTAACAAATCCTTACACATAAAAACCGCTCTTTTGGTGCTTGGCGCTATCTTAAAGCCTAAAGTTGCGCTAAATCGCAGCGCTCTTAAAATCCTTAAAGCGTCTTCAAAAAATCTCAATCGCGCTTCCCCCACGCATTCAATCATCTGATTTTCAATCGCGCTTCGCCCTTTAAAAAGATCAATCAACCCTTTTGTAGGGCTATAAGCGATCGCATTCATGCTAAAATCGCGCCGCTTTAAATCGTCTGTTAAATGAGCGCTAAAAACCAATTCTTTAGGCTTTCGGTGTTTGATATGCCCTTTTTCAATTCTAAAAGTTGTGATTTCATAGCTTTGATCGTTTTTAAGAGCCGTGATCGTGCCATGTTTGATACCGGTTTCTAGAACCCTAAAATCGTGCTTTAAAAGAAGCTCTTTGCTTTCATTGACTAAAGCGTTTGAGGTTAAATCGTAATCTTTGGGGGTAATGCCCATCAAACAATCGCGCACGCACCCCCCTACCAAGTAAAGCTCATAAGGGGATTTTTCATAAATATCAAACAATTCTTTTAATTCTGTATTTAACTCAAACACGCTTTTTACTCTTAAAATTTCTTTGTGTTATTATATCTTTTTAGAATTTTTAAGGAATTTTGATGGGACAAGAAATTTGCGTGATCAGTTTTAGCGGCGGGCAAGACAGCACCACTTTAGCCGTATGGGCGAAAAAGCGTTTTAAAAAAGTCTGTTTAGTGGGGTTTGATTATGCGCAAAAACACTCTGTGGAATTAGAATGCGCTCAAAAAATCGCTTCTCTTTTGCAACTCCCTTATGAAATCATCCCATTAGGTTTTTTAGAAAATATCACCCGCTCTGCGCTTTTTAAAAACTCTAACGATTTAATGGGGCATTCGCATGCGCAAAATAAAGATTTACCCAACTCTTTTGTGCCTAATCGTAACGCTATTTTTATCACCCTTTTGCATTCTTACGCGCAAAAAATAGGGGCTAGTAACATCGCTTTAGGGGTTTCGCAAGCGGATTTTAGCGGCTATCCGGATTGTAAAGAAGATTTTATTAAAAGCATCGAGCATGCCCTAAATTTAGGCTCAAACACAGCGATTAAAATCGTAACGCCTTTAATGTTTTTGAATAAAGCCCAAGAATTTCAAATGGCTAAAGATTTGGGCGTCTTGGATTTAGTCATCAAAGAAACGCACACCTGCTATCAAGGAGAGCGAAAAATTTTGCATGCTTATGGCTATGGCTGCGATGAATGCCCGGCATGCCAATTGAGAAGAAAAGGCTATGAAGAGTTTCAAGCTAAGGCTTTGTTTCAATAAAGCGTTGGTAAAAATACTCAAAAGCATGTTTAAGACAAGCAATCAAAGAGCGATAAAAAGCATGTTTTAATTTTTAAAATTATATGTATAGTTAAGATAAACGCTCACCACTCTTTTATAATCCAATTTATCCCCATAATTATCGCTATAGTAATTGACTTTAAAAGCTGGCACTTTAACCCCTAATTCCACGCTAGAACCCCCAAGATAGTTTTCATCGCCATAGCGATCAATATCGTATTCATCACTACTAAAACGAACGCCAAATTTTCCTTGCAACTGAAAAATCGTGCGACTTTTGACTTGATTGAAAGGGGTGAGATTGTTACTTGCAAACCAAGTGCTAGCCCCTAGTTCCATGCCAATCACAAGTCCTGAAGATTTTCTGATTATGTGCCTTGATGCTCTTTTTAATGTGTTAGCGTCTAGCGTTCTGCCGGTCATATCTTTGTAAAATATAGAGAGCCCTTTTACCCTTCGTTCAACGTATTCTTGGGACGCTCGCTTATCGTTAGTCCAATTAATAAGTAAATCCGTATTGAAACCATAGGGTAAGAAAGCTATTAAACCGCTGCCAGGAACAGAACCAACACCACCAAGTTGGTAACCGAAAAAAAGAGAGTGCCTAAACCCTATAATCCTTTTTTTACCCAAAAAATATTTATACCCCAAGCTGAGTTCATTGAAAATACCGCCCGACCCGCCATTTCCTGCGAATCGGCTAGCGATTTTGTTTGAATCTTTCACTGCATTTAAGGCGTTTTGTGCATCTCTTATGGCTTTTGTGTTTTGTTCGGGGAATAATGAATTTTTTGCGTTATTGATCGCTTGATTTAAGGCGTTTTCTGCTGAAGCTTTTTCGCCGATGCTGCCTTGTCCTTTAATATAGCTTCCTTCTGCAAAATTCAAACCTAAATAAAACCCGTTCCTTTCAGCGTGGAGCCAGAACGAGAGAGAGAGAGTTAGTAAGAGAGCTTTTTTCATGGTTTTTCTTTGGTTTAAGATTTGATATTATGATTAGGTATTTTATCATAAAAATAAGATTTTAGTGATTGGGTTTTAATGAAAAACAAAATTAAAACGAAATAGCCACAAAACCACCGCTTAATGAATATTAAATTAAAAACATGTTAATCTTTAGTTATTTTAAAATTTAGGAAACCCCATGCATCAAAACAATTCCGCTCACCTCTCTAAAATCATTCTTTTTTTAAACACTGGCTTTTTAGCCTATCTGTTAAGTGCTTGTGGGGCGAATGTGCCTATAGAAGAAGTGTTGGTTAAAGATCCTAAAGAAACTAAAGCCCAAGAAGTCGCCAGAGAAGAAAGTGCCATCCAGCAAGAAAACGCCACTATTGATGCGCGCACCACGCCTTTAATCAATCGTTTCACTAATTATAACGCTTATGGTTCTCTAAACGGCTTTTACAATTCAGTGGATAATCTCAATTCGCCCATGCAAAACGGGATGTATGGAGGCTATTACATGCCTTATTATTACATGCCCTATGGTTTCATGCCTTATGGGTCAGGTCTTATGCCTTATGGGCCTTATGGGTATGGAGCGCCTGGATACTTCCCTTACGTTTTTTATTGATTGAGTGGCTTTAGCGAGCGTGGTGGTGTTGGCGTTTTCACATTAACGCCCTTATATTTTCTAATGGTTATTTCTAACATGCTAGGATGGTGTGATAGAAAAAGACTATAGGAGATCTTGTGCGTATAGTTAAAAATTTATTTCTTGTATCGTTTGTGGCTTATAGTAGCGCGTTCGCAATGGGTTTAGAAACCGAAACTAAAAGCCATAAAAAAAGCGATAAAAAGTTTTACAAACTCCATAAAAACCATGGGTTAGAAACCGAGGCCAAAAACGACAAAAAGCTTTATGATTTCACTAAAAGTAGCGCTTTAGAAGGCATAAATTTAGAAAAAAGCCCTACCCTTAAAAGCCATAAAAAAAGCGACAAAAAATTTTACAAACAACTCCCCAAAAATAGCATTTCAGAAGGCGTGAGCATGCCGGTTGTTAATTTCAATAAAGCTCTGTCTTTTGGGCCTTATTTTGAAAGGACTAAAAGCAAAAAAACCCAATACATGGATGGTGGGTTGATGATGCACATCCGCTTTTAAGCCCTTATTCATAATCCAAAAACGCATGCGTTTTAAGGGTTAAGGTTTTAGGGAAGTATTGCACAAACAAATCCAAAAACACTTTTTCGCCAAAAAAATCCCCAACGATCGTTACTTCTTGGACGCTAAAATTCTGTGCGTTATCCCAAATGAAATTCCCTAAAAACTCCGCTAAAGAATCCAAAATCCCCAAACTCAAAATTTCATTTTCCACGCCTGCGAGCCTGAAACTCATCGCACTGTGCATGACTTTTGAAAAGTTTAAAGCCATTTTAAAAGAATCGTCTTTAAGGATTTTATAATCAATCCTAGGGCCTTTAGGGCGTAAGCATTCTTTAGCCAAAGAAATAACGCTATGCGAATGAAAATCCTCGCTATAACCCAAAACAAACCCTAAAATTTGAAAAAAATCCAATAAATTCGCGCCCCCTAGATTGTATTGAGAAAGCCCTACAATGCGCGCGTAAAAATCAGGGAATTTAGCCGCGTAGTTTTGTAGCATTCTGGAGGCTTTTTCATCTTGTTTGAGGAGGTTAAATATTTGATTGAAATCAAATTTAACGCTTAAAAGCGTTTTTAAAGAACCATTAGCATGCAATAACAACCTTGTAGGGCGCTTGAAACTAAAATACAAAACGATAGAATTGGGGGTTGCACTTAAAAACTCTAATTCATCTTTAAAAGGAAGGGTAGAAAGATGGTTTTCTAACACGAAATTTTTAGCGGGTGTGATCAAGCGCTTAGGGGTTTTAAAAAGCGCTTCATAATGCAAAAGCGCTTCACAAGAACGGCTTTCATGCATAAAAACAAATTCTATCCCCTCATCTTGTAAAATATGGCACAATAAATTCAATATGGGGTCATAGGGTAGTTGGGCTATGATTTCATCGTTTTTAAAAGTGTCTTTAAACACGCTTTTTAATGGGGCTTTGATGGAGGGTTTTTCCAAACTAGCCAAATATTTAGCGTCTTCTAAAGGCAATTTAGTGCAACTCAAAACGCTAGAAAGATCGCTAAAAATAACGCTTGGAGAGGGATTTTTTAAAGAAAAAGATAACGCTCCCCTAGAAGTGAAAATAGGGATAAAATCCTGCGTTTTGAGCATGCCTTTTAATTGGGTTAAGCAATCTATAAGCTCTTTAGGGCTATAGATTATATCTCCTTTAAAAGCGGTGTTTTTAATCAAGCCCAGAGTATCGGCATACAAAGATGAATTTTTGTCTAAAAAATCTTGATGCTCTTTAGCGTTCATAAAAAGGGGCTTTGAAGGGCTTGCTGTTTGGAAAAGATTTTCATCTAAAGGCTCTGTGATTTCCTTTAAAGACAAAAAGCTAAAATCTAAAGAAAAGGGTAGAATTTCGCTGAGTTTTTGCGCGAATTCTAAGGTGGTTTCAGTGCTCGCTTGGAGGTAGAAAGAAGTCGTACTATCCTTATAAACGCTATAAAAACGCACTTGCAAATGGAACGCCATTTGCTCTAAAAGGGGCGTAAAAATCAGGCTTGTTTTTTCATTAACGCATTTAAAAAGAAAGACAAAAACCAATTCAAAAACCCTTATAAGAGAGTTCAGCGATACAATCTAGGGCGATATGATCGGTGCGTTGCATTTTAACCCCCCATGCGTTGAGTTGGGTTTCTATGGCTTTTAAGGCTGTTTCTAAAGCGTTTAACATTTCGCTTGAAAGCTTGAAAGTGGTCTCGCTCCCTATCACAAAAGGCACAAGCCCCACGATAAAAGTTTTAGGCAAATCCCCTAAAAACTCCGTGAGCCTTAAAGTGTGCAGCATTTCCACTTCATGCGCGCTCCCAG
This sequence comes from Helicobacter pylori, assembly GCF_015904775.1. Taxonomy (GTDB): domain Bacteria; phylum Campylobacterota; class Campylobacteria; order Campylobacterales; family Helicobacteraceae; genus Helicobacter; species Helicobacter pylori_DM. The sequence goes on along the minus strand of NZ_JADZNC010000014.1, from coordinate 24,738 downwards.
CCCATGTGATTTCTTTAGGGGCGTCCTTAAAATCAAAGGCATAAACTGAGCCAATTTCAACGCCTTTAGCGCTCACGCAATCCAAAATCAAAACCTTTTCATACGAAGTGATCAAAGGAATGAGTTGCTGAGCCATAGTCCCCCCATCCACAATATCCACGCTAGGGAAAAAAGAAAAATTCCTTTTGAGGTAGTGGGCTAGATGCACCCCAATCCCTTCATCGCCAAAAAGGATATTGCCAATGCCTAAAATTAGGATTTTTTGACTCATTCTTTGGTGTAACCATAGCCATTAATCATAGAATCCGCCCCCGAACTATCATACCTAATAGAATGGAAAAACACCATATAAACATGCACAGGGACAAACAAAATAAACCCCCAAGTCGCTAAGTGGTGGATAAAACGCACGTTCGCTAACCCCCCACAAAGCGCTTCAAACCACTTAAAAGCGCTTGCTAAAAACGCCCCAAGCCCCGCATGATAGACATTATAATACAGCACTATCCCGCTCAAACTCATCAATACAATTAAAGCAACCAAAGTGAAATAAGCCACGAGTTGGATAGGGTTATACAATCCTTTAGTATGGGGTTTGCCGCTGATAAGAAAATACGCTTTCATCTGATCGATCCAGGCTTTTGGGCTTAAAAGTTGGCCAAAACTCCTGCGTTCCATTAAGCTTTCTTTAGTGAAAAAAAGATAGGTTCTAAAGATTAATGCGCTAATGAGCAAAAACCCAAACATGACATGAAAAGAGCGCACATAAGCTTGTAAAAGATACACCCCTTTATAAAAGCTGGAATTAGGCTGCAAAAAAGGGTAAGCGATGTAAAACCCTGTAGCGATTAAAGCGAAAATACTCAAAGCCCTAACCCAATGGAAAAAGCGTACAAAACCGGAATATTCTTTGTGTAAAACGACCTTATTCATTTTATCCATGCGTAACCCTTTTTAGAATTTAGCGAAATTAGGCTCTACTTTAAACTCGTTCAAAGACTGCCCTTTAAAATCCATCACATGCACTGAGCATGCGATGCATGGGTCAAAAGAATGGATAGTCCTAATGATTTCTAAAGGCTGGGTTAAATCAGCGATTTTAGTGCCAATCAAGCTCATTTCATAAGCCCCCCTTTGATTTTTAGAATCTCTAGGCCCTGCATTCCAAGTAGATGGCACCACCGCTTGATAATTTTCCACCACGCCGTTTTTAATACGCACCCAATGGCTTAGCATGCCCCTTGGCACTTGACCAATGTAGCGCCCTTTATATTCTTGATTTTTATCAATGTGATAAGGAGCGCAAGTGCTTTGATCGCTTTTTAGATTTTCCACTAACGCATCAAACGCCAAAAGACCATTATCAGCGATCGTTTTAGCTTCAATACACCTTGCAGCTGTGCGCCCAAGCGTTGAAAACAACGCCTCTAAAGGCAGTTTCGTGTCTTTTAAAAACTTCGTAGCCACTTCAGTAACATAAGGGTTTTTCGCCGCTAAACCTACCACTACGGAACTTAAAGGCCCTACTTCCATGGGCTTACTATCGTATCTGGGCGATTTTATCCAAGAATATTTATTTTTAGTGTCAAGCACTTTAGCAGGGATTATTTTATTTTCAATCCCCACGCTCTCGCCGTCTTTTAAACCGGTATAATGCGGATTCGTTTGCCCGTCATAAGGGTGGAGTTGCACTTCTTTAGTGTCTTCGTATTGATACCAAGAATGCGTAACTTCTTCTTTAATCAAACTCTCATCAATGGGGTGTAATTTAGAAATATCCCCATCAAGCACCACTCCGCTACTCAAAAGGTATTTATCCTTCCCGAGCAACACTTCTTCATAAGCGATAAAATTCCTTAAGCCGCAACCTTTAATAACGGATTGCTCGTTAGCGAACATTTCGCCCGCCATCACCAAATCAGGGTAGTAGGCATGGTTGATGAAATGAGCCACCACTTCAAATTTGCTCTTCCATTCAGCCAATCTCGTCGGATCCAATATATCCATAACGCTCGTAACACCCCCCACCGTTAGGCTTTGTGGGTGAGGCTGTTTGGCCCCAAAAATAGCGGTCATTTTCGCCGCTTCCCTTTGGATTTCTAAAAGCTTGAGATAGTGGCTTAAGACGATTAAATTTTGCTCTGGGCTTAAACGATAGGTTTTATGCCCATAGTAGCCATTACTAAAAGGCCCCAAAGATCCGCTTTTAGCGAAATCATTCAAGCGTTTTTGAACCGCTTTTAATTCGCCGGCACCGGTATTAATGGGATAAGGGCTGTATTTGAAAGAAAGTTTTGAAGCTTGAATGGGATCGGCTTTTAAAGCGCTCATAATATCGCACCAATCAAGCCCATGCAAAGTATAAAAATGCACCACATGGTCATGAAAAAGCAGTGCCATGTTCATCAAAGATCGCACCAATTGCGCGTTTAATGGGGGAGTGATGCCTAGAGCGTTTTCTACCGCAGTAACACCGGCTTTATAATGCGAATAAGTGCATACCCCACAAATCCTTTGAGCGATAAAGCCTGCATCTCGTGGGTCTCTGCCCTTAATGATCGTTTCTAGCCCCCTAAAAAGCGTAGAAGAAGAAAACGCATCGGTGATCACATTATCATCATCTACGATCACCTCAATCCTTAAATGCCCCTCAATCCTCGTGATAGGATCGACTACGATTTTTTTTGACATGTTAATCCCTTACTCTTTGTTTTTGATCGCTTTAGAAAGGAGCACATGCGCGGCAATGCCAATAGCGGTTGCGCTGAGTAAAGTCGTGCCGACTTTATCGGCTACTTTATCAGCCCCTAAGCCGTCAAAGGCGGTTTTAATGGAGCGATTCGCCAAAGGCTCTTCAAAAGGACTCATCGTATCCCAAAAATTAGGTTCAGAACACCCTATGCACCCATGCCCTGCACCTATGGGCCAAGAAGTGTGTGAATTGAAGCGGAGTTTGGAGCAATTGTTAAAAGTGTAAGGCCCTTTACAGCCCATTTTATACAAACAAAAACCCCTTTTAGCGTTTTCATCGCCAAAATGCTCCACAAATTCGCCCGCATCAAAATGCCCTCTCCTTTCGCACAAATCATGAATCCTGTTCCCATAAGCCCAAGAGGGGCGGTTATACGCATCCAATTTAGGGAGAGCCCCAAACATCAAGTAATAAAGCACATTGCCCACGATATTTTTTTCACTAGGCGGGCAACCGGGAACATTGATCACAGGTTTATCAATGATTTTATGCAAGGGTTGTGCGTTAGAGGGGTTAGGGTAAGCCGCTTGCACGCCCCCAAAACTTGAGCATGTGCCTATGGCAAAAATAGCCGCTGCGTATTGAGCGGCTTTCTTGCACTCTTTGGCCCCCGTTTCAGCGTTTGGGCCTTGAGTGAGAAAGTATTCTGTGCCTTGGGGGATACCGCCTTCTACCATTAAAATGTAATTGTTTTTATGCTTTTCTATGGCGTCATGCAAGCTTTTTTCAGCTTGAAAACCGCTCGCTACCATGATGGTTTCATGGTATTCTAGGTTGATGTAATCAAAGATAATGCTATCAATGGTGGGGTCTGCACTCCTTAACAAACTTTCGCTACAACCGGTGCATTCTGCCATGTGCAACCAAATCACGGGCAATCTGTTAGCCACTTCTACCGCTTTCAAAGTCAAGGGAGTAAAACTAGCCGGCAAGGCTAACGCTGTGCTCATCATGCCCGCCCACTTCAATAAATCACGCCTAGAAATGCCCGCCCCCTTAAACTCGTCTTGCAAGTTTTTATGCTCGTTATGAGCGTTAAACGAACGAATTGTATCAAGGCGTTCTTCAATCTTTTGATAAGTCTTTTTTTCATCGTAGAACATCGCCATTCCTTAAATAGAAATTTTCATTATCTTAACATAATAAAAATAATACAATCGCAATTTGATCGCTTTTTAAAAATTTTGAGATATAATCGCAACCGCATTCATAATTATCAAAAAAAGGAACAAAATGAAAAAAGTACTCATCATTAATGGGGCTAAAGCGTTTTTGCACTCTGGGGGGAAACTCAATGAAACCTTGAGCGATCATGCAAAAAAGACTCTAGAATCTTTGGGGCTAGAAGTGGATACTACAATCGTGGATAAGGGCTATAATCATAGTCAAGAAGTGGAGAAAATCTTTAGCGCTGATGCGACGATTTGGCAAATGCCTGGCTGGTGGATGGGAGAGCCTTGGATTGTGAAAAAATACATTGATGAAGTCTTTAGTGCAGGGTATGGGAAGTTTTGGGTTAACGATGGCAGAAGCTCGAAAAACCCCACTAAAAACTACGGGAAAGGGGGCTTGATGCAAGGCAAAAAATACATGTTGAGCTTGACTTGGAACGCTCCCATTGAAGCCTTTAGTGATCCTAATGAATTTTTTGAAGGGGTGGGCGTGGATGGTGTGTATTTGCATTTGCATAAAGCGTTCCAATTTTTAGGGCTTTCAGCGTTGCCCACTTTTATGTGCTACGATGTACATAAAAACCCCCAAGTAGAGCAGTATCTTAATTCTCTCACCACGCATTTGCACCAGGCTTTTGGCAAGTGATAATAAGGGTTTTTTAACCCCCCATTTCTTTCATTTCTTTGGGGGGGCTTGTTTATTACACAATAAAATCTCTAGGATTGAGATCACAGCCTAAGATAAGATCCCTAAGGTTATTGCCCACCGTTTGATAACTCGCATTGCTGACAAAGTAGAATCCGTATTTTTCAAAAGGCACAACAAGAGTGCCATCTCTATCCCTTAATTGCGCTTTTGCTTTATCCCAACAAATGTATCTTTGAGCTTCATCCGTGTAGCTTTCAAAGGCCTCTCTGGCGTTTTCTAACAAGTAGTCTATGACAGCGTTAGCCAATTCCTTAGCGTTTCTTACTATTTGCCTTCGCTGATTGGGGAGTCTGACGCTTTGAAGATTATGGTTAGTTAAGTTATCATCAAGGGTTTTATTAATCTCTCTTGTGCGGTATTCTTTAGGCAAATCTTTAAACAATCCCACTTGACAGAATTGATCCGCTAAATATTCGCTCCTAGCCCTCACTTCCTCTATCCCCCAAGAATCGGTGTTATTGATGAAATAGTCGTTTAAATGCAAGGAGCTGTATTCTTCCATAAGTGCAATTTTTGCCTCGTAGGGTTTGTTGCCAAGCTTTTGATTTTGCCCTGATAGGGTCAGATTCCCAAAATTATTGAGGTAGTCTTGCTCAAAAGTGAAATAGTCCCCTACCATGTCGCGCCATTCTTGTGTGGGGGTTTTGGGGTAGAAATGCTCCACTTCTAAATTCTCTTCTTTGGGCGGTTCGGCGTTACTTAATTTTTCTATCTCAAGCAGGATGAATTTGCACGCTTGATTTGCTGAATAAGCGTTACGAACAGCAAACGCCGCTTTAATTCTATCATCATTAGGGAATACCATTTGACCAACGCTCTTACCCAGATACCGCTTGAATGCATCGGCTGAAACATTTTCCCCTAGCTGTCTGTATAAAGAATAAAGAACTCTGGTAAGCGTAGGGGTAGAATCTCCGCACACGCTCCTGCGCACGAAGTAGCTGATAAGGATTTGCAAAATTTCGTAGAAGTTTTCATAATCCAATTTGCCTTCTTCAAAGTCTCTGGCGCAACGCAAAATAAAAGGCTTTGCCACGCCAAATTTGATTTTCACAAGATCCTTAATATGCAAGCGTAAATTCGCTAACTGTTACGGGTCTCCACGATGTAAAAAATAATGATCTCTGTCTAAAAAGATTTGATAGATTCTGCCATATTCACGCATATCGCTCATAAGACCTTGTATATTATTAGGGAAATTTTCTCTGTGGTGGTCTTTTAGCGCGTAATACACTTCGCGCTCTCCCTCTTTAAGTCTATCCTCAAAATAGATTCTTAAATAGGTTTTGATGAAATCATTCAAATCCCTTTCACCAAGCCAATCTTCTAAAGGAACCCAATAAGTATTATAAAGACGATTCTGGTTGTCAGAATTTTCCCCCATCATCAGGTAGTTGCGGATGAGATCCAGCCCTTTTAATTGCACGCCTGTAGCGTTGATGCTTTCAAACACCACTTGCGGATCGTCTTCGCCTAGCTCTAAGCCTATGGCTACGATTTTAAGCCGCAAAAACGCCCCATAAATCTCTTCTATGCGATACCCTTTGCTGATATAATTGTCAAGCTCTTTGGTGAAAAATTTATAATTATTCCTAATGTGTGATACGCCTTGTAGTTCATGCGATCGATTTTGCATGACTAGATCAAAGGCTTCTTTGTCGCTTTTAATGGGCTTGAGACGCAGCCTTTGTCCCGAAAGATTGAGTAGATTATCAATCTCTTTTTTTATCCCTTCATTTGGTATCTTGGTCTCTATGGCTTTAAGCAAAAGCATGATGGTAGTAACCCTTTGCTGCCCGTCAATGATGACAAATTCTTGGAGTTGTCTCAAGCTCTTTTCATCATCAATCAAATGCAAAATATAAGTGATAGAACCCATGAAATGCGTTTTCTTGTTTTGAGAAATACTGATAATATCTTGCAGTAATTTTTCACAATTTTCTTCTTCCCAAGTGTAGTTCCTCTGGTATACAGGGATAGAAAATATCGTGCCTGTTAAGGCAAAAAAGTCGTTAATGGTGCTTTCTTTCACTCTCATCGCTTTTCCTTTTAAATAAAATTAAAATCACACCGAGTATTAAATCAAAAAAAAAAAAAAGGAGCTTAAATTTTTGAAAAAACCGCAATTTGTGGCTGAATTTATTCAAAAAGATAAAAGAGCTTTGTGCAAAGCAAGCGCTAATCTCTTAAAAATGCGATCTTTAGGGGGGTTAAGTTAATGGGAGCGAGAATGATTTCAAAATACCCCTACTAGGGTATCTCATAAGAATGATACGGCATGAACAAGCGCCCGTAATTAGGATTCACGCGCAATAAATGCTCTTTGAAATTCCCGTAATTACGACAGCTTGACTCAAAACCATTATCGCACGCATACGAGAATAAATCCAAAGCCCTTTGGTCATCTTGAGGCACGCCTAAGCCCTTTTGATACAGCACGCCTAAATTGTTACAGCTCCCCAAAATCCCCCCATCGCATGCCATTTGAAAATACTTCGCCGCGTAGTGGTTATTCAAAGGAGCCCCTAAATCCCCATTCGCATAAATCCAGCCTAAATTCGCGCACCCCATCATATCCCCAGCGTTACACGCCAAATAATTCAAATCCACTTGACTGAGCTTGGCTTTATCAATGCCATAAATATTATTCACGTTAGACATCAAACCCAAATTGTAGCACCCCATATCATTCCCGTTTTCGCATGAAAATTTATAATAACCCATCGCTTTGTAATAATCTTTTGGGACCCCACTCCCGTTAGCAAACATCCAGCCCAAATTATTGCATGCGATCATATCCCCCCCTTGACAAGCCACCGCATACAATTGCAAAGCGTTTTCTTTATCGTTCGTATCCGCATTTTTCTTGTTTTCATACATTTGAGCCAAGTTCGCGCAAGCGGTCGCATCGCCCCCACTGCAACCCATTTCATAATAGCGAGCGGCTTTTAGTCTGTTTGTTTGGATCCCTACCCCATTAGCATACATCGCCCCCACTGCAAAACACCCGGCCGCATTGCCATTATCGCACGATTGGGAAAAAAGCTTAAAAGCCCCTTGATAATCGCCCTTTTTAGCCAATTCAATACCGGCAGAAAGCTCGGTTTGAGCGTTTTCAGGCGATCCTAATTTGTCTAACAGATTAGAATTATCGTTTTTAGGGGTGATTTGGGTGTTAGGGTTTGGCGCGCCCTTAGCGTTAGCGGGGTTTAATTCAGGGGGCGTGTTTTTTGGGGCTTGATTGTTTTCTTCAGCGCCACTAAGCTGTAAGACTAAAAAAACAAGCAATAACAAACTTTTTTTGAGCATTCTTTTAATCCTTAATGCAGGTTTTGATTCAACTCAATTTTTTTCACGCTCCTAAAAGCGATCAGCTTACCATTTTGGCTATTGGAACGAAAATGCACGCCATTTTTTCCGGAAAGCTCCTTGCCTTTGTAAAGATTGTTGGCATGTTTTTCTAAATTATTATTCACTTCTAAAAGCTTTTTAAACTCATTTTCTTCAATTTCTATCACGCTCCCGGCTAGTATGGCAACGCCTGCATCCACAATACAGCCATCGCCTAAACTAATGCCGGTAACGCTATTAGCCCCTAGCAAACAATTTTTCCCGATGCTAATGGGGTTGTTATTCCCTCCGCTTAAAACGCCTAAAACGCTCGCTCCCCCACCAATATCAGTGCCTGCTCCAACCACCACCGATGAAGAAATACGCCCCTCATTCATGCACACTCCCATAGCCCCTGCGTTAAAATTCACGTAACTAGCCCCGGGCATTTGAGTATAACCTCCGGTCCCTAAATACGCCCCAAAGCGCGTTTTTGAGCTATCCAATAAGCGGATATTATCAAACTCAGGGATTAATTGCATCAAATAGCGCGGGAATTTATCTATAAAATCAATGTTAGGAAAATGGCCTCGCATTTTTAAAGCCACTTCGTTCGTTCTAAGCCATTCTAATTCATAGGGCTTGTTGCCGCTCCAAGCCGCATTAGAAAGCTGGTTAAAAATACCCTCTAAATTCAAACTCCTCAAAGGGGCTTTCCCTAAAGAAAGCGCTAAAAGTTTCATATACGCGCTCTCCACGCTCTCGCAAGGTTTGTCTTCATACAAGATCACCAAGCGATAAAGAGACTCCCCATCGCTATTTTTCAAACGATTTTCTTCCAAAGCTCTTAAAAGCTCTAAAACCACTTGGATGTTTTTATGAGCCATTTTATTGGAATAGGCTTCATTCAAAAAGGGCGTATAAAACTCTAGTGCTTTTAACACAAAACTTTCATCAATCTCAACGACGCGCTCGCTCGCACTCTCTTTTAGGATTTTTTCTTTAGAAAGCGAGTTGCAAAACACCGCATAAGAGCCTAGATTTTCCTCTTTCCAATTCAAAACAGGGTAAGTGGCGCATAAAATCTTTTTGGAAATGGGGGCAATATCCACTCTGGCAATGCCAAAGCCTAAAGGCTCTCTATAATGATCAGATTGCTGGTAGTTGCTCACAAAATTTTTAAACTTATTGATCATGCCTAATCCTTTAAACTTTTTTCTCTTTCTTTAGCTAAATTTTCCACTTCTATCACAAAAGTTTCAAACAAATCCTTTTCAGCCAATTTGTGAATGACCTTACCCTCTTTAATGATCAAACCGCTGCGATTCCCAAAAGCGATCGCCATGTCTGCATGCTTGGCTTCACCTAAAGCGTTCACCACGCAACCCATCACGCTAATGTCTAAAGGGGTTTTGATGTGGCTTAAGCGTTTTTCCACCTTGCTCGCCATATCCACTAAATTGGCTTCAATGCGCCCGCAAGTGGGGCAAGAAATCCAATTGATCCCCTCTTTCAACCGCCCGCTATGGCGTAAAATCGCTCGAGCCACTTTGATTTCATTTTCTAACTCCCCTGTAATGGATACGCGCATCGTATCCCCAATGCCTTCCATTAAAAGCCCCCCTAAAGCCATGGCGGATTTGATACTGGAGCTAAAAAGATTCCCCGCTTCAGTAACCCCCAAATGGAAAGGGTAGATCACAAGAGGCCGTAGCGTCCTGTAAGCTTCTATGGTGCGCATCACATCGCTCGCTTTTAAAGAAATCTTAAAATCAGTAAAATCCAAATCTTCTAAAAGTTTGGCGTTATACAAAGCGCTTTCTACCATGCCTTTTGGGGTCGGCCCGTATTTTTGATCAAACTGCTTTTCTAAACTCCCGGCATTCACGCCAATTCTTATAGGAATGTTTTTTTCTTTACAAGCATCAACCACCGCTTTGATTTTGTCTTTAGAGCCGATGTTTCCGGGATTGATCCTTATCGCATCCACGCTTTGAGCGGCAATGAGAGCGAATTTATAATGGAAATGAATATCAGCGATTAAAGGCAAAGGGGACACTTTTTTCAATTCTTTTAAGGCTAGGGCATCCTTTTCATTACTCACCGCCACCCTCACTAAATCAGCCCCGGCGAGTTTGAGTCTGTCAATTTGATTTTTAGTGCTTTCAATATCAGCGGTTTTACTAAAGGTCATGCTTTGCGTGCTTATGGGAGCATCACCCCCTATGGCCACGCCACCGATAAAAATTTGCTTGGTCTTAACTCTATTTTCCAGCATCAAACCTCTTCATCAGTTAAATTCTTATGCACTATTATACTCTTTTATGCTCTCTCTTTTATGTTCTCTTTCGCTCTTTTTTAGCGCTTTCAATGATAAACGCTTAAATTTTAGATAAGATTAACCATTCCATTTTAAGATTAAAGTAGCCCTATGACTTTTGAGCCTTATCCTTTTGAACGATTAAGAGCCTTGTTTAAAGAGATCACCCCTAAAAAAAAGGGGCTAGATTTAGGTATCGGCGAGCCGCGATTTGAAACGCCTAAATTCATTCAAGACGCTCTTAAAAGCCACACCCATTCGCTCAATCTCTACCCTAAAAGCGCGTTTGAAGAGAGTTTGAGAGCGGCTCAAAAGGGTTTTTTTAAACGCCGTTTTAAGATAGAATTGAAAGAAAACGAATTAGTCTCCACGCTAGGATCTAGGGAAGTGTTATTCAATTTCCCTAGTTTTGTTTTATTTGATTACCAAAACCCCACTATCGCCTACCCTAACCCTTTTTATCAAATCTATGAAGGGGCGGCCAAATTTATCAAAGCCAAAAGCCTTTTAATGCCTTTAGTTAAAGAAAACGATTTCACTCCAAGCTTGAATGAAAAAGAGTTGCAAGAAGTGGATTTAGTGATTTTAAATTCCCCTAACAACCCCACCGGAAGAACCCTTTCTTTAGAAGAACTGATCGCTTGGATTAAACTCGCTTTAAAACATGATTTTATTTTAATTAATGATGAATGTTATAGTGAAATTTATGAAAACACGCCTCCTCCTTCGCTTTTAGAAGCTTGCATGCTCGCTAATAATAAAGATTTTAAAAATGTTTTGGTTATCCATTCGCTCTCCAAACGATCTAGCGCTCCAGGGCTAAGGAGTGGTTTTATCGCTGGGGATAGCAGCATTTTAGAAAAATACAAAGCGTTTCGCACCTATTTAGGCTATACGAGCGCTAATGCGATCCAAAAGGCTAGTGAAACGGCTTGGCTAGATGATGAACATGCAGAATTTTTCCGCAATATTTATGCGAATAATTTGAAACTGGCGCGAAAAATCTTTAAAAACACGCTCATTTATCCTTTTAGTTTTTATGTGTATCTGCCCGTTAAAAATGGCGAAAATTTTGCCAAAATGCTTTATCAAAACGAAGGCATTACTACCTTACCGGCCTTGTATTTAGGGCGTAATCATATCGGTGTTGACTATGTGCGTTTAGCCCTTGTCTATGACACCCCCCTTTTAGAAAAGCCTTTAGAAATCATAGAGACTTATCGAGAAAATCATGCTTGAAACCCCAAAAGTTTTACTCAAAAACCTGCAAGATTGCAAGATCCATTTTATCGGTATAGGGGGGATTGGCATTTCAGGCCTAGCCAAATACCTTAAAGCGCAAGGGGCTAAGATCAGCGGCTCTGATATTGCCATAAGCCCTAGCGTTAAGTATTTGAAAGCTTTAGGCGTAGAAATTAATATCCCGCATGATCCAAAAGCGATCAATAATCAAGATGTCATTATTCATTCAGCCATTATCAAAGAAGACAATACCGAAATACAAAGGGCTAAGGAATTAGAAATCCCTATTTTGTCTCGTAAAGACGCTTTGTATTCTATCCTTAAAGACAAGCGCGTTTTTAGCGTGTGCGGGGCTCATGGAAAAAGCAGTATCACGGCCATGTTGAGCGCGATTTGCCCATCGTTTGGAGCGATTATTGGGGCGCATTCTAAAGAGTTTGATTCCAATGTGCGAGAGAGCGCGAATGATAGCTTGGTTTTTGAAGCCGATGAGAGCGATTCAAGTTTTTTATTTTCTAACCCTTATGCTGCGGTTGTGCCTAACACCGAGCCAGAACATTTGGAGCATTATGATCACGATTTAGAACGCTTTTTCTTCGCTTATAAATATTTTTTAGACCATGCTCAAAAAAGAGTGATCTATAAAGAAGATCCTTTTTTAAAAAACTATTCTAAAGACGCCATTGTTTTAGAAAAAAAAGACATTTATAATATCCAATACATTTTAAAAGACGGCGAGCCTTACACTTCGTTTGAATTGAAAAATTTGGGGGCTTTTTTGGTGTGGGGGTTAGGCGAACATAACGCCACGAATGCGAGTTTAGCGATTTTAAGCGCTTTAGATGAATTGGATTTAGAAGAAATTAGAAATAATTTATTGAATTTCAAAGGCATTAAAAAACGCTTTGATATTTTGCAAAAAAACGATCTCATTCTCATTGATGATTACGCCCACCACCCCACTGAAATCAATGCCACTTTAAAAAGCGCTAGGATTTATGCTAACTTATTGAACACGCAAGAAAAAATTATTGTGATCTGGCAAGCACACAAATACTCTCGCTTAATGGATAATTTAGAAGAGTTTAAAAAATGTTTTTTAGAGCATTGCGACAGATTGATCATCTTACCCGTTTATAGCGCGAGTGAAGTCAAAAGAGACATTGATTTGAAAGCCCATTTTAAGCATTATAACCCCACCTTTATAGACAGAGTGCGTAAAAAAGGGGATTTTTTAGAGCTGTTAGTCAATGATAATGTGGTAGAAACGATTGAAAAAGGCTTTGTGATAGGCTTTGGAGCGGGGGATATTACCTATCAATTGAGAGGCGAAATGTAATGGGCGCAGCGGTTGTTTTATTTTTAACGCTGGTTTTATTGTTTTTAGTTTTAAGGGATTTTGGTTTAGCAAGCCCTAAACAAAAACTTGTAGCTTTTTTAATCGTAGGGGTTATAGGAGCGAGCATCAGCGTTTATACTTACAAGCAAAACCAACAAAACCAACAAGAAATCGCTTTGCAAAGAGCGTTTTTAAGGGGGGAAACCTTGTTGTGTAAAGGCATTAAAGTGAATAACCAAACCTTTAATTTAGTGAGCGGGACTTTGAGCTTTTTAGGCAAAAAACAAACCCCTATGAAAGACGTTCTTGTGGATTTGGATTCTTGTCAGACGCTTCAAAAAGATCCCTTAATCCAACCCTAATGATGAATAATAATAATACCCCACCCAAACCCCTAGAAGAAAGCCTGGATTTAAAAGAGTTTATCGCTCTTTTTAAAACCTTTTTCGCAAAAGAAAGAGACACTATCGCTTTAGAAAACGATCTCAAACAGGTTTTCACTTATTTAACTGAAGTGGATTCGATCGGTTTGATCGCCCCCAAAAGCGTGAAAGAAAGCGATCTTATTCTTATCAAACTCACCAAATTAGGGACGCTCCATTTAGATGAAATCTATGAGATTGTCAAACGATTGCGCTACATTGTCGTTTTACAAAACGCTTTTAAAACTTTCACGCATTTAAAATTTCATGAACGCCTTAACGCCATTATTTTACCCCCCTTTTTTAATGATTTGATCCTTTTATTGGATGATGAAGGGCAAATCAAACAAGGGGCGAACGCTACCCTAGACGCTTTGAATGAAAGTTTAAACCGCCTTAAAAAAGAGAGTGCTAAAATCATTCACCATTACGCCCACTCTAAAGAGCTTGCCCCTTATTTAGTGGATACGCAAAGCCACCTTAAGCATGGTTATGAATGCCTTTTATTGAAAAGCGGGTTTTCTGGCGCGATTAAAGGCGTTGTGCTAGAAAGGAGCGCTAATGGCTATTTCTATCTTTTGCCTGAAAGCGCGCAAAAAATCGCCCAAAAAATCGCGCAAATTGGTAATGAAATAGATTGCTGTATTGTTGAAATGTGTCAAACTCTAAGCCGTAGCTTGCAAAAACACCTTTTATTTTTAAAATTCCTTTTTAAAGAATTTGATTTCTTAGACAGCTTGCAAGCCAGACTTAATTTCGCTAAAGCTTATAATTTAGAATTTGTCATGCCAAGCTTTTCTCAAAAAAAAATGATTTTAGAAAACTTTTCACACCCCATTCTAAAAGAGCCAAAGCCCTTAAATTTGAAGTTTGAAAAATCCATGCTCGCTGTTACCGGCGTGAATGCGGGCGGGAAAACCATGCTCTTAAAATCGCTTTTAAGTGCAGCTTTTTTGAGTAAGCATCTCATTCCTATGAAAATCAACGCCCATCATTCCATTATTCCCTATTTTAAAGAAATCCACGCCATTATCAACGACCCCCAAAACAGCGCGAACAATATCTCTACTTTTGCAGGCAGAATGAAGCAATTTAGCGCTCTTTTATCCAAAGAAAACATGCTTTTAGGCGTTGATGAAATTGAGCTAGGGACTGACGCTGATGAAGCGAGTAGCTTGTATAAAACCCTGTTAGAAAAATTGCTCAAGCAAAACAACCAAATCGTTATCACCACGCACCACAAACGCTTGAGCGTGTTAATGGCAGAAAACAAGGAAGTGGAATTACTAGCCGCTCTTTATGACGAGGAAAAAGAACGGCCCACTTACACTTTTTTAAAAGGGGTTATTGGCAAAAGCTATGCGTTTGAAACCGCTTTGCGCTATGGCGTGCCGCATTTTTTGATTGAAAAAGCGAAAGCCTTCTATGGCGAAGATAAGGAAAAATTGAACGTTTTGATTGAAAATTCCAGCGCGCTAGAAAGGGAATTAAAGCAAAAAAATGAAAGCTTAGAGAACGCTTTAAAAGAGCAAGAATATTTAAAAAACGCATGGCTTTTAGAAATGGAAAAACAAAAAGAAATCTTTCACCATAAAAAATTGGAATTGGAAAAATCCTACCAACAAGCCCTAAATATCTTAAAAAGCGAAGTCGCTTCAAAAGATACCAGCTCCATGCATAAAGAAATCCATAAAGCGAGCGAGATTTTAAACAAACATAAAACAGACCAAGAGATCCCACAAACAATAACAAGCTTTCAAATTAACGAAAAAGCGCGCTATAAAAATGAAAGCGTGCTGGTTATACAAATTTTAGACAAGGGCTATTATTTGGTAGAAACCGAGCTTGGCATGCGTTTGAAAGCGCATGGGAGTTGGTTGAAACAAATCCAAAAACCCCCTAAAAACAAATTCAAACCCCCTAAAACCATCATTCCTAAACCTAAAGAAGCGAGCTTGCACCTTGATTTAAGGGGGCAACGCAGCGAAGAGGCCCTGGATTTACTAGACGCTTTTTTAAACGACGCGCTTTTAGGGGGCTTTGAAGAAGTACTGATTTGCCATGGCAAGGGGAGCGGGATTTTAGAAAAGTTCGTGAAAGAATTTTTAAAAAACCACCCCAAAGTGGTGAGTTTTAGCGACGCTCCCATTAATTTAGGCGGCAGTGGGGTTAAAATCGTTAAATTGTAGTTTTTGGCACTTTTTTATGGGGAATACAAAAATCCGCTTTAAACTACCCTATTTTACACCAACGCCCAATGAGGACAAAGCCTTTTAAAAGAGCGTTGAAAAAGGGCTTTTATCGCTTAATTGAGCCAAAACCCTTAAATCTTTAGCCTTGATAGGCTTTTATGGCTTTTTCTAAAACTTTAATCGCGCTCTCTCTGTTTTCAAACCCCTTGACTTTCACCCATTTATTAGGCTCTAAATCCTTGTAAGTTTCAAAAAAATGCTTGATTTTATCTAAAGTGTGTTTGGATAAATCATTAATATCTTTGACATAGGAATGCGTGGGATCGATCTTATCTATGGGTAGAGCGAGTAATTTTTCATCCACTCCGCTTTCATCTTCCATGTTCAAAACCCCAACTAAGCGCGCTTTCACTACGCTTCCGGCTTGAAAAGCCACATCGCTTAAAACCAGCACATCTACAGGGTCGCCATCAGATCCTAAAGTGTTAGGCACAAAGCCATAATTTGCGGGGTAATTTTGCGCCCCATAAAGCACCCTATCCACCATTAAAGCCCCGCTTTCTTTATCCAATTCATACTTGATATTAGAATGCTTGGATATTTCAATCACCACGCACAAAGCGTTAGCGTCATGGCTCACTTCTAATTGGTCTAAATTCATTGCAATCTCCTTTGAATAAAAAGAATTATTCTAACATAAAGCCCGCTCTTTTTAAACCTCTTTAGGGGTTTTTAAAGGAGCGTATTGCTTGCTGTATTTGTGAAAGGCTTTTAAGCACTTTCTGGCGTTAAATTTATGATAAAAAAGATTATCAAAATAAGATTTTTTAGGAGGCTTTAATGAAATGTCAGGCTTTTTTGCATTTTGAATGGTGCTATTGAAAGCATGTTTGTTTAAAGAAACAGGGCAAGGCAAATAGGTAAAATTAGCCACATCATGGTAAGTGGGGTTGTTCATAAACATATCCACCGGCTCTATGATTTTAAAACGCTCCGTGGCTTCTATAAAGGTTTTAGCGCCCTTAGGCGTGAGGTAGTAGCCTGCCGTAGTGGCCACATACACGCTAGTGAGGTAAAAATGTTCTAAAAAAAAGGCTTCTTCTTCGCTATCAGCACGAGATTCCCAAAAAGTCTCTTTGATGTTTACCTCTTTTGCCAATAAGGATTCGTATTTTCCTGTGAGTTCATCGTATTTTCCTGTGAGTTCATCGTATTTTCCTGTGAGTTCATCGTATTTTCCTGTGAGTTCATCGTATTTTCCTGTGAGTTCATCGTATTTTGATACGAGATTTTTATACACTTCTGTCCGAGCTAAAATATTTCCAATAAAGCGGTTGAGTTTTCTTTTAATTTTTCTAAAAACCACTGGATTAAAAGAGATTTTTTGGGGCGCTATTTTGCAAGAATCAGATAATTCTTCTTGTTGCGTTTCAATAATACAATCTTGTTGCGCATCTTGTGTGGGATTGGGGGGGGGGGGGTAACTTCATGATTTTCAATAGGCGTTTCTTCAATAGACGCTTCAGCCTCTGCATGATTTTCCATAGGCACTTCAACCTCTTCATTTTCAGCCTCTGTATAGATAGGGAGAGAGCACAAATTGGTTTTATGGCCTCCCCAATAATGCCCATAGAGCCTCACAAAATCAAAAGGGCTTTTCAAGCAATCTTCTAAGGCTTGTATGAAATGAGACTCTAGCGTTGCATCATCTTCTAAAATAACGATTGGTTGATCTAATTTGACGCATTCTTTCCATAAAAGATAATGGCTTAAATAGCACCCAAATTCTTGGGGCAATAATTCTTGATAACAATAATCAGAATGGAACCAATCGGATTTTAACAAACTTGAAGAATCATAAAGCTCTTGAACGAATTTTTCAAAATCTTCGTGTTTAGGGCTAATAGCGTCAAAGATTTGAAAAACGCAACGGCCTTTAAATTTTTCATTGGATTCTGAAACGAGTTTTTCAGTATCCAAACGCCTTTGACTTTCTTTTAAAGAAATGATATAAACTTGTGTCAAATGAACTCCTAAATAATATAGCATCGATTTTAGCATAAAGTTTTTTCATTCTTTTTAAATCTCTTTAGGGGTTTTTAAAGGAGCGTATTGTTTGCTGTATTGTTGAAAGGCTTTTAAACGCTTTTTAGCGTTAATGCTGTAATGGAAAAGATTCTTAAAAGTTGATTTTTTAGGCGGGAGTGGGTAAGATTTCAAGCTCTTTTTTTGGGGCTTTTGAATGGTGCTGTCTAAAGAATGCTCACTTAAAGAAACAGGGCAAGGCACATAAGTCAGATTCGCCACATCATGGTAAGCAGAATTATCCATAAACATATCCACCGGCTCTATGATTTTAAAACGCTCCGTGGCTTCTATAAAGGTTTTAGCGCCCTTAGGCGTGAGGTAGTAGGCGGCCGTAGAAGCCACATACACGCTGGTGAGGTAAAAATGCTCTAAAAAAAAGGTTTCTTTTTCATGCGTTGCGTAATAGCTTTTTTGTATTTTTTTGAGAATGTAATGAATGACTTTATGGGTAGAAAGATTTAAAAATCTAGAAACATCAAAAAATTTTTTAAATTTTTCTAAAATAGGGTTATTTTTAAAAGGATAATCAAAGGGAGGAAATACAAATTCTTTGGGCAAAACATGGAATTTGGTATCGTGGTAATACCAATAGCACCCATAGAGTCTCACAAAATCAAAAGGGCTTTTCAAGCAATCTTCTAAAGCTTGCATGAAATGAGACTCTAGCATTGCATCATCTTCTAAAATAACGACCGGTTGGTTTAATTTGACGCATTCTTTCCACAAAAGATAATGGCTCAAATAGCACCCTAATTCAGGTAAAGTCAAACCAGCGCCAACATAAGAATGATACCAATCAGATTGCAATAAACTTTGAGCATTATAAAGCTCTTGAAGTAGTTTTTCAAAATCTTCGTGTTTAGGGCTAATAGCGTCAAAGATCTGGAAAACGCAACGGCCTTTAAATTTTTCATTGGATTCTAAAACGAGTTTTTCAGTATCCAAACGCCTTTGACTTTCTTTTAAAGAAATGATATAGACAGAAATCACAGCTCGTTCTCTTTAGGGTGCATTTTAATTCCCAAAAGATAAAATATACTCTTGCATTTCATGCACGATTTCTTCAATGCTTCTTTCACCATTGATCGCTTTATACACCTTCTTATTCTTGTAAAAATTTTGGATCTCACCCAACGGATCCAAAAACACCCGCATGCGGTTATGAAACACCACCTCATTATCATCAGCCCCCCTGGAGCGCCCTAAAACCCTTTCTTTAGCGGTGTTTTCACTCACTTCTACTTCAATCACGCTTTTTAAAACCACTTCGTTTTGAGCGTTCAATTCCTTATCCAAAGCCTGCATTTGTTCCACGCTCCTAGGATAGCCATCAATCAAAATGATCCTTTTACTAGAACTTTTAATCGCTGCAAGGATCGTTTCTACCACAATCTCTAAAGGCACTAATTCGCCTTGAGAAGTGAATTTCTCAATCAATAAGCCTCGCTCGGTCTTTTTAGCGCTCTCAGCCCTGAGTAAATCCCCGGTAGAAAAATGAGCGATTGTTTCGCTGTTATTCTTAGCGATAAGCTCTGCATCAGTGGTTTTACCACTCCCTGGGGCTCCAATAATCAAAAATAGTTGTTTCATGTCATATCCTTTTAAATTATTTTCTCAAGCGAATGTGTAATTCTCTTAGTTGCTCTTCATTAATGGGGCTAGGAGCGTCAGTCAATAAGCATGAAGCTTTTTGCGTTTTAGGGAAAGCGATCACATCTCTAATGCTATGAGATTTTGTCATTAGCATGATCAAGCGATCAAAGCCTATCGCAAAGCCCCCATGAGGAGGAGCGCCAAACTTTAGCGCCTCTAGTAAAAAGCCAAATTTCTTTTGCACTTCCTCTTCGTGGATATTGATTTTTTCAAAGACTTTTTTTTGCATTTCTTCTTTATGAATCCTAATGCTCCCCCCACCAAGCTCCACGCCATTAAGCACCACATCATACGCATGCGCTTCAATCTCTTCTATATCTTCGCATTCTATATTTTTAGGCATCGTAAAGGGGTGGTGTGCAGCATGATAGCCGTTTTCGGTTTTTTCAAACATGGGGAAATTGACCACCCATAAGAAATTCAAAGCGTCTTTATCAATCAAATCAAGCGTTTCAGCCACCTTCAAGCGCAAGCGCCCCATGTAATCTAGCACGATTTTTTTATCCCCAGCTCCAAAAAAGACAATATCCCCAGTTTTTGCACCAGTTTTTTCTAAAATATTCTTAAGCCCCTTTTCGCTTAAAAATTTAACTAAAGGCCCTTTAATCCCATCTTCTTTAATTTGCAAATACGCCAAGCCTTGAGCCCCAAATTGGCGCACAAATTCTTCTAATTCTTTTAAAACGCTACGGCTAAAAATGACATCAGCCCCCTTAACGTTCAAAGCTTTAATGCGTTTGTTTTTAGGATCTTGCGCGATATTAGAAAAAATAGCGTTTGAGCTGTCCCTAAAACAATCCCCCACTTCTATTAATGGCAATTCAAAGCGTAAATCCGGCTTATCGCTCCCGTAATTTTCCATCGCTTCCTTATAAGGCATGCGTTTAAAAGGTGTAGAAATAGTATGCCCAATCGCTTTAAAAATCTCTTGCAACAAATCTTCCACCACGCCCATCACATCATTTTCACTACAAAAACTCATTTCCGCATCAATCTGCGTGAATTCTGGCTGCCTGTCCGCCCTCAAATCTTCATCTCTAAAGCAACGAGCGATTTGAAAATACCTATCCATTCCCCCCACCATTAAAAGCTGTTTGAACAATTGCGGGCTTTGAGGGAGCGCGAAAAACTCGCCCTCATGCACCCTGCTTGGCACTAAATAATCCCTAGCCCCCTCAGGCGTGGTTTTAGACAAAATGGGGGTTTCAATCTCTAAAAAGCCCTTTTGGGCTAAAGCGTTACGAGCGATTAGAGCCACTTCGCTGCGCAATTTAAAGATTTCATAAGCATTCAAAGAGCGTAAATCCAAATAGCGGTATTTCAAGCGCAAATCTTCATTCACATGTTTGTTGCCAATTTCAATCGGTGGGGTAGCGCTTTTATTTTCAATGACTAACTCTTCTAAAACAATTTCAATTTTACCGGTCTTTAGTTTAGGGTTTTCTAAACCGGGCCCTCTTAAACGCACTTTTCCTTTAGCCACTAGCACAAATTCACTCCTAACTTCTAAAGCCTTTTCATAAGCCTTAGAGCTAGGATCACAAACTAGTTGCACTAAACCGCTTTTATCCCTTAAATCAATAAAAACCACGCCTCCATGGTCTCTATAAGTGTTACACCACCCGGCCACTTTGATGGTTTTACCCACATCTTTTTCACTAATTTCTGCACAGAAATGACTTCGCATGTTTTATCCCTTTAAATTAAAACAAAAATTAAATTTATGAAAGCGTTTTTTTAAGCATTTCATGGATTTCAAGAATGTTAGATTTTACCACAAAACCATCCGCTTCTAAAGATTGGGCTAATTGGCGGTTAGAATCGCTGCTCATGGACGAATTGATAATCACAGGAAGATGCTCAGTCCTGCTATCAGCTTTAATGGTTTTTAGCACTTCAAACCCTGAAATAACAGGCATTTCTAAATCCGTAATGACCACGCCGACTTGTTGGTAATGTTCTTTTTCATACAAATAATCCAACAATTCTCTCCCGTTTGGAAAGGCTAAATAACGCAATTCTAAGGTTTGAACGATTTTTTCTAGGGTTTTAAGAGCGCTTAGAGAGTCTTCAGCGATTAAAATGAGTTTTTGGCTTTGAATGGCTTCTATGCAACGCAAAGTCAAATCGTCTAAATCTTTCAAGCTAGGGAAAACATCGCTAATCATCTTTTCCACATCTAAGATTTGCACCACTCGTTCTTCATCAAAACGAGTGATAGCACTAAGCTTACCCTCTTCATTAATGCCTTGTTTGTCCCCGGCGCTAATCTCAGTCCAATTTTTATGAATGATCCTTTCAATTTTTAAAACCTTTAGAGCGATGGAATGGTTAGAAAAATGGCACACGATCACTAAATTATGGTCATCTTTAACGCTGCATTCTTTTAGATCACGGCTCGGATCATTAGCGTTATAATGCAACCACCTTTTCACATCCACTAAAGGAATGGATTCGCCCCTAACGCTAAGAAACCCAAGCATCACGCCATCGCTCCCTCCAAGAATCTCTGTAATCTCCCCGTCATAATGGATAATTTCTCGGATCTTAAAAATATTCATGCCATAAAGTTGGGCGTCTTTTTCTGCATCTAATCTAAAGCACAGAAATTGCGCTTCGTTGTTCAAGTGCAACGAAGTCATTTTGTCAATGTCTCTTACCACCTAATTTCCCCTAAAGCCCTATCAAAGATTAAATGTTATAATACTACCCTAATTTAGTTTAAAAGGTTTTTAATGATAAAAAGCCAAAAAGAATATTTAGAAAGAATTGAATATTTAAACACCCTATCGCACCATTATTACAACCTTGATGATCCTATCGTGAGCGACGCCGTCTATGACGAACTTTATCAAGAATTAAAAGCTTATGAAGAAAAAAACCCTAATAGCATTCAAGCTAACTCCCCTACCCAAAAAGTGGGGGCTACTGCCACCAATGAGTTCAGTAAAAACCCCCATTTGATGCGGATGTGGAGCTTAGATGATGTGTTCAATCAAAGTGAATTGCAAGCGTGGTTGCAACGCATTTTAAAAGTTTATCCTAGCGCTTCGTTCGTGTGCTCGCCCAAACTTGATGGGGTTTCGCTCAATCTTTTGTATCAACATGGCAAGCTAGTGAGTGCAACCACTAGGGGTAATGGCTTAGAAGGAGAGCTTGTTACTAACAACGCTAAACACACCGCTAATATCCCCCATTTTATCGCTTATGATGGAGAAATAGAAATCAGGGGTGAAGTGATCATTTCTAAAAAGGATTTTGACGCTTTAAATAAAGAACGCCTAGACGCTAATGAACCCCTATTCGCTAACCCTAGAAATGCCGCATCAGGGAGTTTGAGGCAGCTTGATAGTGAAATCACTAAAAAGCGTAAATTGCAATTCATTCCTTGGGGCGTGGGCAAGCATTCTTTAAATTTTTTAAGCTTTAAGGAGTGTTTGGATTTTATCGTCTCGTTAGGTTTTAGCACCATTCAATACTTAAGCCTAAACAAAAACCACCAAGAAATAGAAGAAAATTACCACACCCTAATTAGAGAAAGGGAGGGCTTTTTTGCCCTTTTAGACGGCATGGTGATCGTTGTGGATGAATTGGATATTCAAAAGGAGCTAGGTTACACGCAAAAATCCCCTAAATTCGCCTGCGCTTATAAATTCCCGGCTCTAGAAAAACACACCAAAATTGTAGGAGTCATTAACCAAGTGGGGCGCAGCGGAGCGATAACCCCGGTCGCTCTTTTAGAGCCTGTGGAAATCGCTGGGGCTATGATTAATAGAGCGACCTTGCACAATTATTCTGAAATTGAAAAAAAGAATATCATGCTCAATGATAGGGTCGTTGTCATTAGAAGCGGCGATGTGATCCCTAAAATCATCAAACCTTTAGAATCTTATAGAGACGGCTCGCAACATAAAATTGAACGCCCCAAAGTTTGCCCTATATGTTCGCATGAGCTTTTATGCGAAGAGGTTTTTACTTATTGTCAAAACCTTAATTGCCCAGCAAGGTTGAAAGAAAGCTTGATTCATTTCGCTTCTAAGGATGCTTTAAACATTCAAGGCTTGGGCGATAAAGTCATAGAGCAACTTTTTGAAGAAAAACTCATTGTTAACGCCCTGGATTTGTATGCTTTAAAATTAGAAGATTTAATGCGGCTAGACAAATTCAAAATTAAAAAAGCTCAAAATCTATTAGACGCTATTCAAAAAAGCAAAAACCCTCCCTTATGGCGTTTGATTAACGCTTTAGGGATTGAGCATATCGGCAAGGGAGCGAGTAAAACGCTGGCCAAATACGGCTTAAATGCGTTAGAAAAAAGCGAAGCCGAATTTTTAGAAATGGAAGGCTTTGGGGTGGAAATGGCGCGCTCTTTAGTCAATTTTTATGCGAGCAATCAGGAATTTATCCGATCGTTATTTGATTTGTTAAACCCTAAAAACAGCGATATGGCTGAAGAAAAGCAAGAAAGCTCTTCTGTTTTCAATCATAAAACGATTGTTTTAACCGGCACGCTTTCTAAACCACGGCAAGAATACGCTCAAATGTTGGAAAATTTAGGGGCAAAAATTTCTTCAAGCGTGAGCGCTAAAACCGATTTTTTAATCGTTGGAGAAAACGCCGGCTCAAAACTCGCTCTGGCAAAAAAACATGGCGTGAGCGTTTTGAATGAAGAAGAATTGTTAAAGCGCCTTAAAGAATTTGATTGAATTCTAAAGAAAAATTCCAATTTTCATTCTTAATGAATTTACTCACAAGATCCTATTTTATAGTAGAATGCGAAAAATAAAGATACTTTAAGGAGCAATAATGGAACACCATAAAGTGCACACAACCATTCAGGCTTTACAAGCCAAACGCAAAAGGTTGCTAACCGAATTAGCCGAGTTAGAAGCAGAAATCAAAGTGAGCAACGAACGAAAAAGCAGTTTTAACATTTCACTCTCGCCCAGTTTGTTAGCTGAAATAGAAGAGATAGAATACGAAGAAAAAACAAGTAAAGAGCGAAGAATCAATTATAGCGTTTTACTCTCGCCTAGTTTTATGGCTAAAGTGGATGAATACATGAAAGAGAAAGGTTTTTCTAACCGCTCGCTCCTCTTTGAAAAAGCGTTGGAATTTTATATGTTAAAGCACCCATAAAACCAATAACGGACAAAAAACGAAAGGGTATTTAGGGTTTTGAGAATGGAAAATCAAAAGCTCCGTTGCTTTGGTTTTTTAAGGTTATTGATCTTTTTATTCAAAGCCTTGGCTTTGTCTATTTTTGAGAGTTTGGAATGCTTTTTAAAATCTCACTCGCTTAGAGCGTGTCTGTCAGTAACGCTTTTGGCTCGTTTTAACAAATATTAGTTAATTTTTTAGTAATACTGCACTCAATAAAACCATCATTTGAATATAATAACTCTAAATAGGATTTTAAATCATTTCTAATAAGGGGATTTTATGATTTCTAACATCAGCATACACCCAAAAACCATGTTTAAAAACGCTTTAAATATACAAGATTTTTCATTTAAAAA
>NZ_JADZNC010000013.1:0-41765 GCF_015904775.1 Helicobacter pylori | reverse complement strand
CTTTTTAAACCAAGCGAAAGAAAGCGCTACAAATCAAATTAACACCAACAAAACCGCAAGCCTTGAAGCAATAACACTTGCTAAAGAAAGCGCACAGGCGCAAATAAACACGAATAAACAAGAAGCTTTAAACAATATCACGCAAGAAAAGCAACAAGCCACAAGCGAGATAACCGAAGCGAAAAAAACCGCATTTAACGAACTTTTAGAAACCCTAAAGCCGAAGTTTAGCGGCTTGTTTGTGGGCGCGTATTATATTCGCAATGTGATCTATATCCAAGGTGGATGGGAGCAGAAAGTTAAGGATTTGAGCGATTACACGCTAGAAAAAAGCAAAAAATACGAAATAGAGGTATTTTTTCAATTTGTGAGCGCGAAAATTGTAGAAAAAGATCCAGTTTTTGGACTGAAAACGAACGAAGGCTTTTTAAAAGAAAGCATTCAAAAATTCACGCATAAGTATGTATCGCAGATTTATTATACAAAGCTTTTAGTGGAGAGCGTGAGCGGTATTTTAAGTTTGTATCATGGCTATTTTTACGGCAATATCAATTATTTCAATGAAACGATTATAACGATTATATCAACAAAGAGGGCTTTAAAAAGGTTATAATTAACTCTCATTGAGAGCGTATGGGTGTGAGAAAAATAAGCCTCAAATCCGTTTAAATCTTGGATCGGTTCTCATTAAACATGAATAGCTAAAACTTTTTGACTAACGCCAAGCTCTTTGCTATTAATTATAAAAAATGTTTTTAGCATTTTAGATTTTATTATCCATATTCGATGAGAGCCAAGCTTTTTTATTTTATAAAAAGGCTGTATCAATCACAATGAAATGTAATCCACTTCTTTGGGTCTTTGATGGTTAGCGATGAGTTGCTTACAGGTCGCAACGCCTTCTGAAGTGCCAACCATTAATAGCTTGGATTCGCTTGCAATGATTGTTTCTCCATCGGGCATGGGGATGTATTTGCCATCTTTTTGAGTGATACCAATCACAAACGCTTTAGCGATCTCTCTAAAATGGGCTTCTTTTAATTTCCTTAACACAAGCCAGCTGGTTTTAGGGACAATCACTTCCTCTAAGTCTAAAAGCGTGTCTTTTTTATTGATAAAACGCTCTAAGATATTTTCCATATCCGGACGCACCGCCATAGCACTCACTCTCTGCGCCATGAGTTTTGTGGGGGAAACCACCATATCAGCCCCTAATTTTTTTAATTTTTCTAAGCCTTCATCGCTATGCGCGCTCGCAATGATGTAGTAAGGTTTGCGTTTTAATTCCTTTTCAAACAAGCGCACGCTCACCATTAACGCCACATTCACCGGTAAAATCTTAGACAACGCCACAACGCCC
Source organism: Helicobacter pylori (assembly GCF_015904775.1). Taxonomy (GTDB): domain Bacteria; phylum Campylobacterota; class Campylobacteria; order Campylobacterales; family Helicobacteraceae; genus Helicobacter; species Helicobacter pylori_DM. The sequence continues at coordinate 40,405 of NZ_JADZNC010000013.1, read as the reverse complement.
CTAGCGCTGCTTAAGTGGGTTTTTAGCATGGCTAAATTGGTGTGCGGATCGCCTATGATATAGTAGGGGTATTTGTGCTTAATGGCTTCTTCTTCAAAACTAGGGTCATTATCCACAACCACAAAAGGGATTTGAGCGGAGCGGAACTGCTTGCTCAATTCAATGGTGTATTCGTTGTGGTAACAAATCACGTAATGATCCTTAAGGCGTGCGATTTTATAAATCATACCTTTCTCCTTAATCAATCTGGTAAGCGTGCCTTTATTGACCACGCTAACTAAAATAGCCACGCTAAAGGCAATAATTCCTGCCCCAAAAAACATTAAAATGGAAGTTAAAAAAATACTTATAGGCCCAAACTGGCTTTCATTTAAAGCGCCAAACCCTGTGGCTGTCATGGTGTAAGTCGTTTGGAAGAAAGCTTGCATAAGGCTATAATTTTCTAGGGCGAAGTATCCCAGAGTGCCTAAAAGCACAAGCAATTGGATTAAAATAAGCGGGAGTCTAAAGACCTTAAATTGTTCATAGATTTCAGAATTTAAATTGACTTCTGGCTGATTTTCATCGTCTTTTTTGATTTTAAAAAATTTCAACTTTTCAAACAAAACCAATTCCTAGATCAAAATAAATTCTTTTGAAAGCGTTTGCCTCTAAATCTAATCAAAACGCTAAACCTAATCTAGGCCGTGTTTTAATCTCAAAAAGAAGTTTAGTTTTAAGGGGAGTTTTAAAAAGGTTATCAAAAACATCAAAACCACCCCTACAATCAAAACGGACAGAAATTCTAAAAACTAAGCCCCTTTACGCATGGTTCTTAAAGTGGAAGCAGCCACCTTAATACGTTTAGTCGTGCCATCGTCTAATTGGATCTTAATCGATCGCAAGTTAGGGAGTAAGCGGCGTTTGTTTTTGTTGTTCGCATGACTGACATGATTGCCTACCATAGGCCCTTTAAAAGTTAAAGCGCATCTTTTTGCCATTGTGTATCCTTAAATATTGAAATAAACTTTGCATTATACTTAAAATAGCCTTTAAAAAGACTGATTTTAAGGCTAATTTTTAAATGGTTCGTTTAAGAACTACTTTTTTTGAGGCATAGAACTTTTAAAGCCTTTCATTCTATCAATAGCGTCTCTGTATTTGGCGATATTTTCTTCTGTAAGTTCTGTTACAGCTTTTCTCATGACAACCGCATACATTCTGTTTAAAATCTTATGTATCGCGTCTTCTTTATTCTTTTCCAAATCTTCATGGATAATGCTGTTTGAAGAATTAAGCCCTCCAGAATTACTATGTTTGTAAGTATAAGTCATTGCCTGAAAAGTTCCCACTTCCACAGCAAAATTATGAACTACACGATTGCTTTCTGGCTCATAAAAATTGAACCATACAGAGCCTGAGCTTTGATCCACTAGCGTGTCTAAATTAGGATTATTGGGATCTTTTAAATTCATTTTCAAATCTTCTAAGATCCCTACCCACCCTTTCAAATCCAAAACGGAAAAAATCTTTCTCTTATCTTGCGCGTTCAAAGCTTTTTCATCTTGAAAACGCAACACTTGATAGCCTCTTTTTTCAAAAATAGTTTGGATTTGATTGACTAAAGCGTCTTGAAACTTATCAATATAGGGTTTTAGATTATCGCTCACTTGAATGCGTGGCATTAAAATACCTACAACATGATGGTTTTGTGGGGCTTGAACAATATGTATCGGATAATTAAAATCTAGCGGCGTAACATATTCAGAGCTTGTTTGTATTCTTTCATGAGTTTGAACTTGATTTTTGGCGTCATTTGGTGTTTTTGTCTCAGCGCTTGGATTCATCGCACAACCGATTAACACGCTTGAAAGCCCTAAAGCCACTAACATTTTAGAATAAATTCTAACTTTTTTAAAAATAAGCGAACGCTCCATAAAAGATTCCTAAAAATTAAAATAAACCCCAATCATACCTTATCCATGCTATTTTTAAGTAAATCAATTTGCGCTACAATTTTCTTTTTTCTAAATTTCAAGCATGCATGGCGATTTTAGGGGATTTTATGCTCTATTCTTTACTATATGGCTATTTTAATATCAATCTTTTCCAATACTTGACTTTTAGAGCAGGGTTAGGGTTTTTCATAGCCTTTTTCCTCACGCTTTTTTTAATGCCTAAATTCATTCTATGGGCCAAGGCTAAAAAGGCTAACCAGCCCATTTCTAGCTTCGTGCCAAGCCACCAGAATAAAAAGGATACCCCTACGATGGGGGGGATTGTGTTTGTTTTTGCAACCATTGTTGCGAGCGTGTTGTGCGCGTCTTTGGGCAATCTTTATGTGTTGTTAGGGATAATCGTGTTAGTGGGTTTTAGTTTTGTGGGTTTTAGAGACGATTACACTAAAATCAACCAACAAAGCAATGCCGGGATGAGCGCGAAAATGAAATTTGGCATGCTGTTTGTCCTTTCGCTTGTGGTGTCTGTTTTATTGAGCCTTAAAGGGTTAGACACTTTTTTATACGCGCCTTTTTTGAAAAACCCTTTGTTTGAAATGCCCACGATGTTAGCGGTTGGTTTTTGGGTGTTGGTTTTTTTATCTACGAGCAATGCGGTGAATTTAACCGATGGGTTAGACGGCTTAGCGAGCGTGCCTAGCATTTTCACCCTTTTAAGCCTTTCTATCTTTGTGTATGTGGCAGGGAATGCGGAATTTTCTAAATACTTGCTCTATCCTAAAGTCATAGATGTGGGGGAATTGTTTGTTGTCTCGCTGGCGTTAGTGGGATCGCTCTTTGGCTTTTTGTGGTATAACTGCAACCCAGCAAGCGTGTTTATGGGCGATAGCGGGAGTTTGGCTTTAGGAGGGTTTATCGCTTATAACGCTATTGTTTCGCATAATGAAATCTTACTCGTTTTAATGGGATCTATTTTTGTAATAGAAACTCTGTCTGTGATCTTGCAAGTAGGGAGTTATAAAACCCGTAAAAAACGCCTTTTTTTAATGGCGCCCATCCATCATCATTTTGAGCAAAAGGGTTGGGCAGAAAATAAGGTGATCGTGCGTTTTTGGATCATTTCTATGCTGAGTAATTTAGTCGCTCTTTTAAGCTTGAAGGTGCGTTAAATGAAAATCTCTTTATTGGGGCATGGCAAAACCACTCTAGCCTTAGGGCGTTTTTTTAGAAAAAACCATAACGAAGTCAAATTTTTTGATGATAAATTCTCTTCATTTCATAAGGATAGAGAGGGTTTTCTTTGCTACCCTAGTAAGGATTTCAACCCTAATGATTCCCAACTAGAGATAGTTAGCCCTGGCATTAGTTTCACGCACCCTTTAGTGATAAAAGCCAAGCATTTAGTGAGCGAATACGATTATATTGATAGCTTGTTTGATTCTGTTTTTACGCCTACGATGATAAGTATTAGCGGCACTAATGGTAAAACCACCACGACAGAAATGCTCACCATGCTTTTAGAAGATTTTAAGGCTGTGAGTGGGGGGAATATCGGCACGCCCTTGATTGAATTGTTTGAAAAGCAATCGCCCTTGTGGGTGTTAGAAACAAGCTCCTTTTCTTTGCATTACACCAATAAGGCTTACCCTTTAATCTACTTGCTCATCAATGTGGAAGCTGATCATTTGACTTGGCATTGCAATTTTGAAAATTATTTGAACGCTAAACTCAAGGTTTTAACATTGATGCCTAAAACTTCGCTCGCTATCCTCCCTTTAAAATTCAAAGAACACCCCATTATTCAAAACTCGCAAGCGCAAAAAATCTTTTTTGATCACAGCGAAGAGATTTTAAAACATTTAGAAATCCCTTCTAACGCCCTTTTTTTTAAGGGAGCGTTTTTATTAGACGCGGCTTTAGCCCTTTTAGTTTATGAGCAATTTTTAAAAATGAAGAATTTAAAATGGCAAGATTATAGAGAAAACGCCCTTAAAAGACTGAACGCTTTTAAAATCGGCTCGCATAAAATGGAGGAATTTAGGGATAAAGAAGGGCGTTTGTGGGTAGATGACAGCAAGGCCACGAACATTGATGCCACCTTACAAGCCCTAAAAACCTTTAAAAACCAAAAAATCCATTTGATTTTAGGGGGCGATATTAAAGGGGTCAATTTAACCCCCCTTTTTGAAGAGTTTAAAAACTATAAAATAAGCCTTTATGCCATAGGATCAAGCGCTTCTATCATCCAAGCTTTAGCGTTAGAATTTAATGTTTCTTGTCGGGTTTGTTTGGAGTTAGAAAAAGCGGTTCAAGAAATTAAAAGCGTTTTATCGCAAAATGAAATCGCTTTGCTTTCGCCTAGTGCAGCCAGTTTGGATCAATTTTCTTCGTATAAAGAAAGGGGTGAAAAATTTAAAGCGTTTGTTTTAAAAGATTAAAGCGCATGTGCTACAACATCTAATTGTGAAATTTTTTGAAAAATCTCGTTCCGTTCTGCTTCGTTTGAAACTTCCATAGAAACATTAAAGCTATAAAATTTAGCGTTTTTAGAAGTGTTTTTGAATTCCAATTTAAAGGGGCGTTGGTAGGTTTCTAAAAGTTCTTTTAACATGCTTGTATCGTTAGTGGTCATAATCACCCTATAATCCCAAAAGCAAGGGTAAATAATGGTGGGTTTTTTTGAATCAGACGGCATTGAACAGCTCCTTAAACAATTTAGGAATGGCAATAGGGCTGTATGTAGAGCGATTGACAAAGCCAAACTTGATTTCTGAAGCAAAGACTTTAAAAGGCTTCATAGGCTCTAAAGAAGCGTTTTGGATACAATAAATTTCTTGAAAAAGCACCACAAAAACCTTTCTTAATTCTTTAATTTGCGTTCTTATCTCTAAGACTTGTCCTAAACTCGCAGGGGTGAAAAAATCCGCTTTGATAGAGCGGATGACAAACACGCCTTCTTCATTTTCGGGCAAGACATTTTGTTTAAAAAAAAACTCGCTCCTAGCCCTTTCGCAATATTTCAAATAATTCGCATGATAGACCACGCCTTCAGAGTCGGTATCTTCGTAATATACCCTACAGCGCATTAATTCCCCTTACTTAAATAATGAAATTTTCTTAAAATTATACAATATGTAACTTAACTATAGTATAATCTAGGGGCGTTGCTCTATATTTTTTAGGTATTTTTAAAGTGGGTTTTTTCTTAAATCTTAAGATCTCTAAAGATTTCAAAAAATTAATACAGCAATAGTTGGACGATTAAGGACATAGCTCTTTAATTTTAATCATTCACAAGGAGTTTGGTAGTTAAGATATGGGTAATCATTTTTCTAAATTAGGATTTGTTTTAGCGGCTTTAGGGAGCGCGATAGGTTTAGGGCATATTTGGCGCTTTCCTTACATGACTGGGGTGAGCGGTGGGGGTGCTTTTGTTTTATTGTTTTTATTTTTATCCTTAAGCGTTGGCGCGGCGATGTTTATCGCTGAAATGCTATTAGGACAAAGCACGCAAAAAAATGTAATAGAAGCCTTTAAAGAGCTTGACCTTAACCCCAAAAAACGCTGGAAATACGCAGGGCTTTTGCTTATTTCTGGGCCTTTAATACTGACTTTTTATGGCACTATTTTAGGTTGGGTGCTTTATTATTTGGTGAGTGTTAGTTTTAATTTGCCTAACAATATCCAAGAATCTGAACAAATTTTTACTCAAACTTTGCAGTCTATAAGGTTACAATCCATTGGGCTTTTTAGCGTTTTATTCATAACCGGATGGATTGTTTCTAGGGGGATTAAAGAAGGGATTGAAAAACTCAATCTAGTCTTAATGCCCTTACTCTTTGCCACTTTTTTTGGTTTGCTTTTCTATGCGATGAGCATGGATTCTTTTTCTAAAGCTTTCCATTTCATGTTTGATTTCAAGCCAAAAGATTTGACTTCTCAAGTGTTCACTTATTCCTTGGGTCAGGTTTTCTTTTCTTTGAGCATCGGTTTAGGGATCAATATCACTTACGCTGCGGTTACGGATAAAACGCAGAATTTGCTTAAAAGCACTATTTGGGTGGTTTTATCAGGGATTTTAATTTCTCTTGTGGCAGGGCTTATGATTTTCACTTTTGTGTTTGAATATGGGGCGAATGTCTCACAAGGCACAGGGTTAATTTTCACTTCTTTACCGGTGGTTTTTGGCCAAATGGGAGCGATAGGCGTTCTTGTTTCGATTCTTTTCTTGCTCGCGCTCGCTTTTGCTGGCATCACTTCTACGGTGGCTTTATTAGAGCCAAGCGTGATGTATCTTACCGAGAGGTATCAATACTCTCGTTTTAAGGTTACTTGGGGTCTTGTAGCGCTAATTTTTATCGTAGGCGTGGTGTTGATTTTCTCGCTCCATAAGGATTATAAAGATTACCTCACTTTCTTTGAAAAAAGTCTTTTTGATTGGTTGGATTTTGCATCAAGCACCATTATCATGCCTTTAGGCGGGATGGCAACCTTTATTTTTATGGGCTGGGTTTTGAAAAAAGAAAAATTGCGTCTTTTAAGCACGCACTTTTTAGGCCCTAAATTGTTTGCAACTTGGTATTTCTTGCTTAAATACATCACCCCTTTAATTGTGTTTTCTATTTGGTTGAGCAAGATTTATTAAAATATTTGGCATGGGAAAATTTTCTAAATTAGGCTTTATTTTAGCCACTTTGGGTAGCTCTATCGGTTTAGGGCATATTTGGCGCTTTCCTTATATGGTAGGCCATAATGGGGGGAGTGCGTTTGTGCTTTTATATCTGGTGCTAACCTTGAGTTTAGGCATTGCTATGCTTTTAGTAGAAATGCTGATTGGGAATTTAGGTAAAAAAGATGTTGTTTCTAATTATCAAATCTTAGATCCTAAAAGGAAAAGATATTACCCTTTCACTTCTTTTTTTATTTTAGGCGGTCCTCTCATTCTATCCTTTTATGCGGTGGTGTTAGGCTGGGTGCTTTACTATCTTTTTGTAGTAACTTTTGATTTGCCTAAAGATTTAGAGCAAGCCAAAATGCAATTTAGCATGCTCCAAAATGGAAGTTTGATCTGGCCTGTTATTGGCTTTAGCGCATGCTTATTGCCGACGATATGGTTTGTTTCTAGGGGGATTGAAGAGGGGATTGAAAAATTAAATGTCGTGCTGATGCCCTTATTATTTGTGATTTTCATAGGGCTTTTAATCTATGCGATGACTTTAGAAAGCATGCCTAAAGCTTTGCACTTTTTGTTTAATTTTGAGATTCAAAAGATTGATTTTAAGGTTGTTATGGACGCTTTAGGGCAGATGTTTTTTTCTTTGAGTTTGGGGGTAGGCACGATTATTACTTATTCAGCTTTTACGCCCAAAAAAGAAAATCTATTCAAAAGCTCTCTATTTATTGTTTTACCGGGTATTTTAATCTCTCTCATTGCCGGTGTGATGATTTTCACCTTTGTGTTTGAATACCATGCAGATGTGTCTCAAGGGCCAGGGCTTGTTTTTATTTCCTTGCCTTTGACTTTCGCTAAAATGGGAATAAGCGGGCAGATCGTTTCGCTTTTTTTCTTTATGGCGCTTGTTTTTGCTGGGATCACTTCTACGGTTTCTTTGATAGAGCCTTTAGCGCTTTATCTCATCAATCGTTTTAATTTCTCGCGCCTTCAAGCGTCGCTATGGATAGGGATTGTTGTGTATGTTTTGGGCGTTTTAGTCATTCTTTCTATGAATGAACGATACGCTAAGTTTTTGAGTTTTGCTCATAAGAGCGTGTTTGGGTGGCTGGATTTCATCACTTCTTCATTTTTAATGCCTTTGGGAGGCTTGTTTTCAGTCTTGTTTGTAGGATGGATTTTAAATAAAAAGCGCTCTTTTTTAGCCACGAAGCATTTCTTTAATATAAACGCCTTTAAAGCGTGGCATTTTAGCGTTCGTTTTATCGCGCCTATAGTGATTTTAGCGATTTTCATCTTGCAATTTAAGTGAAATAAGGATGCTTGATGAAAAGCATTTTGCTCTTTATGATTTTTGTAGTTTGTCAGTTAGAAAGCAAAAAAATTTCACAAGATAATTTTAAGGTGGATTATAACTACTATTTGCGCAAACAGGATTTGCACATCATTAAAACGCAAAACGATTTGTCCAATGCCTGGTATCTCCCTCCACAAAAAGCCCCCAAAGAACATTCTTGGGTGGATTTTGCTAAAAAATATTTAAACATGATGGATTATCTAGGCACTTATTTTCTGCCTTTTTATCATAGTTTCACCCCCATTTTTCAATGGTACCACCCCAATATCAACTCCTACCAACGCAATGAGTTTAAGTTCCAAATTAGTTTTAGAGTGCCTGTATTTAGGCATATTCTTTGGACTAAAGGCACGCTTTATTTGGCTTATACCCAAACTAACTGGTTTCAAATTTACAATGACCCCCAATCCGCCCCCATGCGAATGATGAATTTCATGCCTGAACTCATTTATGTTTATCCTATCAATTTTAAACCTTTTGGGGGTAAAATAGGGAATTTTTCTGAGATTTGGATAGGTTGGCAACACATTTCTAATGGCGTGGGGGGTGCACAATGTTATCAGCCTTTTAAAGAAGGCAATCCTGAAAACCAGTTTCCAGGAGGGCCTGTAATCGTTAAAGATTATAACGGGCAAAAAGACGTGCGCTGGGGGGGGTGTCGCTCGGTGAGCGCGGGGCAACGCCCTGTGTTTCGTTTGGTGTGGGAAAAGGGAGGCCTAAAAATCATGGTCGCTTATTGGCCCTATGTCCCTTATGATCAATCCAACCCTAATTTGATTGATTACATGGGGTATGGTAACGCTAAAATTGATTACAGGAGAGGGCGCCATCATTTTGAATTGCAACTTTATGATATTTTCACGCAATACTGGCGTTATGATCGCTGGCATGGGGCTTTCCGCTTAGGCTATACCTATCGCATTAACCCTTTTGTAGGGATTTATGCGCAATGGTTTAATGGCTATGGCGATGGCTTGTATGAATACGATGTTTTTTCCAATCGTATAGGGGTAGGAATACGCTTAAACCCTTAAAAAAGCGTTCTTTTATGCTATAATAAGACTAAAAATTCAAGGGGATTATTCAATTATGAAAATCAGTGTTAGTAAAAACGATTTAGAAAACACTTTGCGCTACTTGCAAGCTTTTTTGGATAAAAAGGACGCTTCTTCTATCGCTTCACACATCCATTTAGAAGTCATTAAAGAAAAGCTTTTTTTGAAAGCGAGCGATTCCGATATTGGGCTAAAAAGCTATATTTCTACGCAATCTACCGATAAAGAGGGCGTTGGCACGATCAATGGGAAGAAGTTTTTAGACATTATTTCATGTTTAAAAGACTCTAATATTGTTTTAGAAACTAAAGATGATAGCTTGGTGATCAAACAAAATAAAAGCTCTTTCAAACTCCCCATGTTTGACGCTGATGAGTTCCCTGAATTCCCTGTTATAGATCCCAAAGTGAGTTTGGAAGTCAATGCCCCCTTTTTAATAGATGCGTTTAAAAAGATCGCTCCTGTGATTGAGCAAACTAGCCATAAAAGGGAATTAGCCGGTATTTTAATGCAATTTGATCAAAAACATCAAACCCTTTCAGTAGTAGGCACGGATACCAAACGACTTTCTTACACGCAGTTAGAAAAAATCTCTATCCATTCCACTGAAGAAGACATCTCTTGTATTTTACCTAAAAGGGCTTTATTAGAAATCCTTAAGCTTTTTTATGAAAATTTCAGTTTTAAAAGCGATGGCATGTTAGCGGTGGTTGAAAACGAAACGCACACTTTTTTCACCAAGCTCATTGATGGGAATTACCCTGACTATCAAAAAATCCTCCCTAAAGAATACACTTCTTCTTTCACTTTAGGCAAGGAAGAATTTAAAGAGAGCATTAAGTTATGCAGTTCTTTAAGCTCCACCATTAAACTCACTTTAGAAAAAAACAACGCTTTGTTTGAATCTTTGGATTCTGAGCATAGCGAAACGGCTAGAACCTCTGTTGAGATTGAAAAAGGTTTGGATATTGAAAAAGCCTTTCATTTGGGCGTGAACGCTAAATTTTTCCTTGAAGCCTTAAACGCTTTAGGGACAACGCAATTTGTTTTAAAATGCAATGAACCTTCTTCGCCTTTTTTGATCCAAGAGTCTCTTGATGAAAAGCAAAGCCACTTGAGCGCTAAAATTTCTACTTTGATGATGCCAATCACATTATAAAGGCTTGATTGAATGCAAAATTACCAGAGCCATAGTATTAAGGTTTTAAAAGGCTTAGAGGGGGTTAGGAAACGCCCTGGAATGTATATTGGCGATACCAATGTGGGTGGGTTGCACCACATGGTGTATGAAGTCGTAGATAACGCTGTAGATGAGAGCATGGCGGGTTTTTGCGATACAATTAATATCACTTTGACTGAGGAGGGGTCATGCATTGTAGAAGATAACGGGCGAGGCATTCCTGTAGATATTCACCCCACGGAAAAAATCCCCGCTTGCACCGTGGTTTTAACGATTTTGCATGCGGGGGGTAAGTTTGATAATGATACTTATAAAGTTTCAGGCGGTTTGCATGGCGTGGGCGTTTCGGTTGTGAACGCTTTGAGCAAACGCTTGATTATGACCATTAAAAAAGAGGGTCAAATCTACCGCCAAGAGTTTGAAAAGGGTATCCCCATTAGCGAGCTTGAAATCATTGGCAAAACCAAAAGCGCTAAGGAAAGCGGCACGACTATTGAATTTTTCCCTGATGAAAGCGTGATGGAAGTCGTTGAATTTCAAGCGGGTATTTTGCAAAAGCGCTTCAAAGAAATGGCGTATCTTAACGACGGCTTAAAAATTTCCTTCAAAGAAGAAAAAACCCAACTGCAAGAGACTTATTTCTATGAAGACGGCTTGAAACAATTCGTTAAAGACAGCGCTAAAAAAGAATTACTCACCCCCATTATTTCATTTAAAAGCATGGATGAAGAAACGCGCACTTCTATAGAAGTCGCTTTGGCGTATGCTGATGATTACAATGAAAACACTTTAAGCTTTGTGAATAACATTAAAACTTCTGAGGGCGGCACGCATGAGGCAGGCTTTAAAATGGGCTTGTCTAAGGCGATTTTACAATACATTGACAATAACATTAAAACCAAAGAGTCGCGCCCCATCTCTGAAGACATTAAAGAGGGGTTGATCGCTGTTGTGAGCTTGAAAATGAGTGAGCCGTTATTTGAAGGGCAGACTAAATCCAAACTCGGTAGCTCGTATGCGCGCGCGTTGGTTTCAAAATTAGTCTATGACAAAATCCATCAATTTTTAGAAGAAAACCCTAACGAAGCCAAAATCATTGCCAATAAAGCCCTACTAGCTGCAAAGGCTAGAGAAGCCAGTAAGAAAGCCAGAGAGCTTACAAGGAAAAAAGATAATTTGAGTGTCGGCACTTTGCCTGGAAAATTAGCCGATTGCCAGAGCAAAGACCCTTTAGAGAGTGAAATCTTTTTAGTGGAGGGCGATAGCGCAGGCGGGAGCGCTAAACAAGGGCGCGATAGGGTTTTTCAAGCGATTTTGCCCTTAAAAGGTAAGATTTTAAATGTGGAAAAAAGCCATTTGTCAAAAATCCTAAAATCAGAAGAAATTAAAAACATGATCACGGCTTTTGGGTGCGGCATTCAAGAGAGTTTTGATATAGAAAGATTGCGCTATCATAAAATCATTATCATGACCGATGCTGATGTGGATGGGAGCCATATCCAAACCTTGCTGATGACTTTTTTCTATCGTTATTTACGCCCGCTGATTGAACAAGGGCATGTTTATATCGCTCAAGCCCCTCTTTATAAATACAAGAAAGGCAAAACAGAAATTTATCTTAAAGACGGCGTCGCTTTGGATCATTTTTTAATTGAGCATGGCATCAATTCGGTGGATATTGAAGGGATTGGCAAGAACGATTTGATGAATTTGTTAAAAGTGGCGCGCCATTACCGCTACGCGCTTTTGGAATTAGAAAAACGCTACAATTTGCTAGAAATTTTACGCTTTCTCATTGAAACTAAGGACGCCTTAAGCCTTGATATGAAAGTTTTAGAAAAAAGCATTTTAGAAAAATTAGAGGGCTTGAATTATCAGATCTTACGCTCTTTTGCTACTGAAGAAAGCTTGCATTTGCACACGCAAACCCCTAAAGGCTTGGTGGAATTTAATTTAGATGACAATCTCTTTAAAGAAGTGTTGTTTGAAGAAGCGCATTACACTTACCAAAAGCTTATGGAGTATAATTTAGATTTCTTAGAAAATAAGGATATTTTGGCGTTTTTAGAAGAAGTGGAAAACCACGCTAAAAAGGGAGCGAATATCCAGCGCTATAAGGGACTGGGCGAGATGAACCCTAATGATTTATGGGAAACGACCATGCATAAAGAAAACCGCAGCTTAATCAAACTCAAAATTGAAGATTTAGAAAAAACCGATGCAGTCTTTTCGCTTTGCATGGGCGATGAAGTAGAGCCTAGAAGAGCCTTTATCCAAGCGCATGCTAAAGATGTGAAACAGCTAGATGTGTAAGGGGTTTTGATTAGAACCCCTAAACATTTAACCAAGCAAGAGAGCGTGAATTTAGGGGCTTACTACACGCCCCCTTATTTAGTGGATTGTGCTTACTTGCTTTTAAAAAAGCATGTTGGTATTGAAGACTACACGCTTTTAGACACCGCATGTGGCAATAAAGAGTTTTTAAAACTCCAACACCCTAAAAAAATAGGAGCGGATATTGACCCCAAGTGTGGTGCTTTAATGATAAATGCTCTAGCCAATCCTAAAAGAGAAAATTATGGCGTTAGCCAAGATGAGCCTTTAATCATCGTGGGCAATCCCCCCTATAACGATAGAACTTCTTTTGCCAAACAAAAATTAAAAGATAAAAACTTTCATTTTGAGATAGACAACGATTTGAAATCCCGAGATTTAGGGATAAGTTTTTTAAAATCTTTTGCAATTTTAAAGCCGGCGTTTATTTGCGTGCTACACCCTTTATCTTATCTCATCAAAGAAGCTAATTTTAAGCAATTAAAGCTATTTAAGGATCATTACAGGCTTTTAGACGCTTTGGTTGTTTCTTCTAAATCTTTCACTAAAAGTAACGAATTTCCTATTGTGATAGCTTTATATGAGCGAGGGCGAATGGACTATGCAGAGATTAGGCGTTTTGTTTTTCCAACTGATTGCGATACGACGCTATGCTTAAACGATTTTGACTATATAGCCAACTATGTGGATAAATACCCTAACGCTAAAAAGGTTGGGGCATGCGTGGGCTATTTTTTCCCCATGCGAGACATCAACGCTCTCAAACGCAACAAAACTTTTTTAAACGCGCCAAGCGCTAATGCGGTGTATATCAGTCAAGATAAATTGATTTATTACCAATATATCCATCATTTTAAGGAAATCGCCCCTAAAATCCCTTATTATTTTGGTAATTTGGATATTATTATTGATCATTTTGCTTTTTTAGAAATTAAAGACGCTTTTTTAAAAGATAAACGAGCGCGTTTAGAATATTTTAAAAAATTGTTTCAAGGACACCCTTGTGAATTTGATTAAGATTGATAATAATAAAAAAGTAATTGGGGTTTCTGTTCCTTTAACTTCAATTTCAGGCAAAGTGCGTGTGAAAATCAGACATGCCTTTAGCGATTATGGTATTTCAACAGCGACTAGAAAAATCCCTTTTAGCTTAAAACATTATGTAGAGTGGCAAATCGGTTATGATGTCCCCATTAAAGATAAAGAAAAATTTGAGCTCACTATTTTAAAAGATGAAAAATATCATTTTTTAGGGGCTAATAATAAAGTAAAAACTCTTTATGAATTGAGCGAAATAATTGATTACGCTAAGCAATTAAATTTAATCAGTTTAGAAAATTTAGAAAATACTTTAAAATATTTAGAAAAACAAAAACAATTTATAGAAGATAATTTCACGATTACAAGAGAAAGATTTAGATCGCATCAATTTGGTGGCATGGATTTTGAACTTTCACGCATTTCTTATCCTTTACTCATTCATTCTTTTAATGATAATCAATTGAGTGAAATCGTTATTAGAGAGCAACAATATGGCTCTAAAACCCATGCTGTATTTTTGCTTTTCTATTTTGGAGTTAAAAACCGCTACCCCCTTATTAAATAGAACCGCTACACTCAAAGAACATGCTTTTTTAACTATCCATAAAACCAACGCTCTTATGTTTTTAGAAATGCTTAAAATTTTTGGACTTTTAAGTCAAGTGCACCATAACGATGTGTTAAAGATTTTAGAAAAAATACTTCAAAATTAACTGATAATACGGATTGATTAGAAAGGGAATGAATATCCAACGCTATAAAGGTCTAGGTGGGATAAAACCATCTATGAGAAACCACCATGCATCAATAAAACGCACTTCATAAAGCTATAAAAACAAGGTTAGGCTTTAAACTTGTATCGTTTTTCTTTAATGGCTTATGTTATACTAATAAAATACAGATTCAATTGAAGGCATTAAACGACTGCATGGTATTTTTTCATAAGAAAATTATTTTAAATTTTATCTATTTTTTAATGGTTGCTTTTTTATTCCATTTATCCTATGGGGTTCTTTTAAAAGCCGATGAAATGGCTAAAAAGCAAACTTTATTGGTGGGTGAAAGGCTTGTGTGGGATAAGCTCACGCTGTTAGGGTTTTTAGAAAAAAACCATATCCCTCAAAAACTCTACTACAATTTGAGTTCTCAGGATAAAGAATTGAGTGCTGAAATCCAAAGCAATGTTACCTATTACACTTTAAGAGATGCTAACAACACGCTCATTCAAGCCCTTATCCCTATAAGCCAGGATTTGCAAATCCATATTTATAAAAAAGGGGAGGATTATTTTTTAGACTTTATCCCTATTATCTTCACTCGTAAAGAAAAAACTTTGCTTCTTTCTTTACAAACTTCGCCCTATCAAGATATTGTCAAAGCCACCAATGACCCCCTTTTAGCCAACCAATTGATGAACGCGTATAAAAAAAGCGTGCCTTTTAAACGCCTAGCAAAAAACGATAAAATCGCTATCGTTTATACAAGAGATTATCGTGTGGGGCAAGCGTTTGGCCAACCAACCATTAAAATAGCCATGATTAGCTCTCGTTTGCACCAATACTATCTCTTTTCCCATTCAAACGGGCGTTATTACGATTCAAAAGCGCAAGAAGTGGCAGGGTTTTTATTAGAAACACCGGTGAAATACACCCGCATTTCTTCGCCTTTTTCGTATGGGAGGTTCCATCCTGTCTTAAAAGTCAAACGGCCTCATTACGGCGTGGATTATGCGGCTAAACATGGCAGTTTGATCCATTCTGCTTCAGATGGTCGTGTGGGTTTTATAGGGGTTAAGGTGGGGTATGGGAATGTGGTTGAAATCCATTTGAATGAATTGCGCTTGGTGTATGCTCACATGAGTGCGTTTGCTAAGGGGTTGAAAAAAGGATCATTCGTTAAAAAAGGGCAAATCATAGGAAGAGTGGGGAGCACCGGTTTAAGCACCGGGCCGCATTTACATTTTGGCGTGTATAAAAACTCCCGCCCGATTAATCCTTTAGGCTATATCCGCACCGCTAAAAGCAAATTACACGGCAAGCAAAGAGAGGTTTTTTTAGAAAAAGCTCAGCATTCTAAGCAAAAATTAGAAGAACTTTTGAAAACCCATTCTTTTGAAAAAAATTCATTTTATCTTTTAGAGGGTTTTTAATGTCTTATTTTAAGAATGCTTTCAATCAAAAATCTTTAATAGATGATTCCAGTGTGTATTTAGAGCCTTGTTCTAGCTCTAATTTCATAGAATTAAAACGCATGCATTATAATGAAGAGAATACTAAGAAAACATGGGATATTATTAAGTCTTTAGACAGCGTGGCGGTTTTACTCTATGAAAAAGAATCCGATTGCTTTGTGATTGTGAAACAATTCCGCCCAGCCATTTATGCGCGCCATTTTCATTTTAAGCGCGATCAAGATCAAACTATTGATGGATACACTTATGAATTGTGCGCGGGGCTTGTGGATAAAGCTAATAAGAGTTTAGAAGAAATCGTTTGCGAAGAAGCGCTAGAAGAATGCGGTTATCAAATTAGCCCTAAAAATTTAGAAACAATAGGCCAATTTTATAGCGCGACCGGGTTGAGCGGGAGTTTGCAAACGCTCTATTACGCTGAAGTGCATAAGAATTTGAAAGTTTCAAAGGGTGGGGGGATTGATACAGAAAAGATTGAAGTGCTGTTTTTAGAGCGATCAAAAGCTCTTGATTTTATAATGGATTTTCAATACGCTAAAACCACCGGATTGTCTTTAGCCATTTTATGGCATTTAAAAAAGTTTAAAAACGTTTAAAAGGAATTTTATGTTAAGGCTTTTGATAGGACTTCTTCTAATGAGTTTTATAAGCTTGCAATCAGCCTCTTGGCAAGAACCCTTAAGAGTGAGTATAGAATTTGTGGATTTGCCTAAAAAAATCATTCGTTTTCCGGCTCATGATTTGCAAGTGGGGGAGTTTGGTTTTGTCGTTACTAAACTTTCAGATTATGAAATCGTTAATTCTGAAGTGGTCATTATTGCCGTTGAAAATGGAGTCGCAACGGCTAAATTCAGAGCGTTTGAGTCTATGAAACAAAGGCATTTACCCACTCCAAGAATGGTCGCTAGAAAGGGCGATTTAGTCTATTTTAGGCAATTCAACAACCAAGCGTTTTTAATCGCTCCTAATGATGAACTCTATGAGCAAATCAGAGCAACTAATACTGATATTAATTTTATTAGTTCTGATTTGTTGGTTACTTTTTTGAACGGGTTTGACCCAAAAATCGCTAATTTAAGAAAAGCGTGCAATGTTTATAGCGTGGGGGTGATTTATATTGTAACCACGAACACGCTCAATATTTTAAGCTGTGAGAGTTTTGAAATTTTAGAAAAAAGAGAGCTGGATACAAGCGGCGTTACTAAAACTTCCACGCCGTTTTTTTCTAGGGTTGAGGGCATTGATGCAGGCACGCTAGGGAAACTTTTTTCAGGCAGTCAATCTAAAAATTACTTCGCTTACTATGACGCTTTAGTGAAAAAAGAAAAACGCAAAGAAGTGAGGATTAAAAAGAGGGAAGGAAAGATTGATTCTAGAGAAATTAAACGAGAAATCAAGCAAGAGGCCATTAAAGAGCCTAAAAAAGCCAATCAAGGCACAGAAAACGCTCCTACTTTAGAAGAGAAAAACTACCAAAAAGCAGAGCGCAAACTTGATACTAAAGAAGAAAGGCGCTATTTAAGAGATGAAAGGAAAAAAGCCAAAGCCACCAAAAAGGCTATGGGATTTGAAGAAAGAGAAAAAGAGCATGATGAAAGAGACGAAAAAGAGACTGAAGGAAGAAGAAAAGCTTTAGAAATGGATAAAAGCGATAAAAAAGAAGAAAGAGTCAAACCCAAAGAAAATGAGCAAGAAATCAAGCAAGAAGCCATTAAAGAGCCAAGTAATGGAAATAACGCCACCCAACAAGGCGAAAACAAAAATGCTCCTAAAGAGAACAAGGCTCAAAAAGAAGAGAAAAAACCAAATTCTAAAGAAGAAAA
Organism: Helicobacter pylori; assembly: GCF_015904775.1. GTDB lineage: Bacteria > Campylobacterota > Campylobacteria > Campylobacterales > Helicobacteraceae > Helicobacter > Helicobacter pylori_DM. The sequence continues at coordinate 22,815 of NZ_JADZNC010000013.1, read as the reverse complement.
ACGCCGCTTGAAAGAAGAAAAGAAAAAAGCCAAAGCCGAACAAAGAGCGAGAGAATTTGAACAAAGAGCGAGAGAGCATCAAGAAAGAGATGAAAAAGAGCTTGAAGAGCGAAGAAAGGTGCTAGAAGCGGGTAAAAAATAACATGTTAGACCAACAACACATTAAATATTTTAAAAACCTAGTAGGGGGAGAGGATTTTTTCACTGATTTAGCGCATTTGAACGCTTATTGCTATGACGCTACCAAAGAAAGGCATTTGCCTAGCGGCGTGATTTTTCCTAAAAACGAGCGAGAAATCAGCCAGATTTTAAAATATTGCAACGAGCATCGCATCATCGTTGTGCCTAGGGGGGCTGGGAGCGGTTTTACAGGGGGGGCGTTGAGCGTGAGTGGGGGGCTAGTTTTAAGCGTAGAAAAGCATTTGGATAAGATTTTAGAGATTGACACTAAAAATTTGATCGCTAGAGTAGAACCGGGCGTGATTAACAAGCATTTCCAAAACGAAGTGGAAAAATTGGATTTATTCTACCCCCCAGATCCAGCGAGTGAGAGTCAAAGCACTTTGGGGGGGAATGTCGCTGAAAATGCCGGTGGCATGCGCGCGGCTAAATACGGCATCACTAAAGATTATGTCATGGCTTTAAGGGTGGTTTTAGCGAATGGTGAAATCATAAGGGCAGGCAAAAAAACGATCAAAGATGTCGCCGGCTTTAATATTGCAGGGCTGATGATCGCTAGTGAGGGGTGTTTGGGCGTGATTTCTGAAATCACTTTAAAGCTTTTAGCCAAACCGCCCCTAAAACAAAGCGCAATGGGGGTTTTTAACCATATTGAAGACGCCATGAATGCTGTTTATAAGACAATGAGTAGTGGCGTTACGCCTGTAGCGATGGAATTTTTGGATAATTTGAGCATCAAAGCGGTTGAAGAGAGATTTTCTAAAGGCTTACCCAAAGACGCTGGAGCGATACTCATCACTCAAGTGGATGGTGTGGTTAAAGAGCAGATTGCATGGCAACTCAATGAGATAGAAAAGCATTTTAAAGCCAATGGTTGCGTGGGTTTTAAGATTGCTCAAAACGAACAAGAAGAGCAGGATTTATGGTTTTCAAGGCGTAACGCTTCCCAAAGCATTAGCGTTTATGGCAAAAAGAAATTGAATGAAGATGTAACCGTTCCTAGGGCAAGTTTGCCGAGTTTGTTGCAAGAAGTCGCCAAAATCAGCCAAAAATACGGCTTTAAAATCCCTTGCTTTGGGCATACGGGCGATGGCAATGTGCATGTGAATATCATGCTAGAAGATCCTAAAAGGGATTTAGAAAAAGGCCATAAGGCTATGGAAGAGATTTTTCAGGCCGCTATTAGTTTGGAGGGGACTTTAAGCGGGGAGCATGGTATAGGCTTGTCTAAAGCCAAATTCATGCCTTTAGCGTTTAATCATAGTGAAATGGAGCTTTTTAGGAATATTAAAAAAGCCCTTGATCCTAATAATATTTTAAACCCTTTTAAAATGGGGTTGTAAGATTTAAAGCAAGGAAAACGCATGAAAATCGGTGTTTATGGGGCGAGCGGTCGTATAGGGAAACTGCTCTTAGAAGAATTAAAAGGGGGGTATAAGGGATTAGTGCTGTCTAGCGTGTTTGTCAGGCAAAAATGCGAAACGGATTTCAGCTCTTTTTCGCACGCCCCTTTAGTAACCAACGATTTAAAAGCGTTTGTGAGGGCATGCGAATGCGTGATTGATTTTTCTTTACCTAAAGGCCTGGATCATTTGCTAGAGGCTCTTTTAGAATGCCCTAAAATTTTAGTTTCTGGCACAACCGGTTTAGAAAAAGAAACGCTAGAAAAAATGCAACAATTAGCCTTAAAAGCGCCGCTTTTGCACGCGCACAACATGTCTATAGGGATCATGATGCTCAACCAATTAGCCTTTTTAACTTCTTTGAAATTAAAAGATGCGGATATTGAAATTATAGAAACGCACCACAATCTCAAAAAAGACGCCCCGAGCGGTACGGCGTTGAGTTTGTATGAAACTTGCGCTAAGGCTAGGGGGTATGATGAAAAAAGCGCCCTCATCACTCACAGAGAAGGTTTGCGCTCTAAAGAAAGCATTGGTATAGCCGCTGTAAGGGGGGGCGATGTCGCTGGGAAGCACACGATAGGGTTTTATTTAGAGGGCGAATACATAGAGCTTAGCCATACGGCGACTAACCGCTCTATTTTTGCTAAAGGGGCTTTAGAAGTGGCCCTGTGGCTTAAAGATAAAGCCGCTAAAAAATATGAAATTAGCGAAATGTTTGGTTGAATGCTTGGGCTTTTTTGTATAGATGATCACGCTTCTATAATGAAATCACCGCCCTTTATTAGCTTTATTAAAGGGTTTTTACTGCTATAAGGCTTGCATTAAAAGGGTTTGTTTTGTAAGGATTGATCTTGCCTTGGGTTAGTAACATATTTGGCATTTTTTCATTAATATTGAAAAAAGCCCGATCGTTGCAGGCGTCTAAAGGCTAGGACGATTCACATTTTTACCCACAATTAACAAAAATTTGCTAAAATAGGCAAATTTTAATAAGAACAAGAAATAAGAAATGAGCCTTTTTGAAGAAATCAAATGCAACGCTAAAGATGGTTGGAGAAATGGTTGGAGAAATAATTGGAAACAAGGTGAGTGCATGAAGCGTTCTAAAAATGGTTTGGTTTGTGTGTGCCATACTAGTATGTATTTGTAATTAAGCGTTTGTGATCCACATGGGAAACAAAATGGAAAACAAATCAATAGGACAGATTTTCAAAGAGAGTCTCAAAAAAAGTTTCTTTAGTGGTCTATGGAGTTGCTTAAAATGGAGCTTTATTCTCACTCTAGTCAGCTTGGGTTTGTTTTTGCTTGTTTTTAGGTTTCAACCTGAGACGATTAAAAAATACATCAAAGATCCTAAAGATCTACAATTCTACAACGACTTGAGAAAGAAAAATGGTTGGGACAAGTAGGTTTATTGTTCCTAAATCATGTCAGTTGCCAAACAAAAGCGTCGGTTTTGATTTAAATTATAAAGTAGCGCTTGTATGAATAGTATAAAAATACTTTTTTTTTGATATACTCAAACGATTGATTTCAATTTGAAAGGAAACGCATGAAATTTTTTACAAGAATCACTGACAGCTACAAGAAAGTTATAGTAACTTTAGGGCTAGTGGTAACAACCAATCCTTTAATGGCGGTTACCAGTCCTGCAACAGGCGTCACTGAGACTAAAAGTTTGGTTATTCAGATCATTTCTGTTCTAGCGATCGTAGGTGGTTGCGCTCTAGGGGTCAAAGGCATAGCGGATATTTGGAAAATCTCTGATGACATCAAAAGAGGTCAGGCGACTGTTTTTGCTTACGCGCAACCCATAGCTATGTTAGCGGTTGCAGGTGGCATTATCTATTTGAGCACTAAGTTTGGCTTCAATATTGGCGAAAGTGGAGGAGCTAGCTAAATTGATCAACAATAATAGTAATAAAAAACTAAGAGGCTTTTTTTTGAAAGTTCTCTTAAGTTTTGTTGTTTTCAGTTCGTATGGGTCAGCCAATGATGATAATCAAGCCAAAAAAGAAGCACTAGAAAAAGAAAAAAACACTCCCAATGGGCTTGTTTATACGAATTTAGATTTTGATAGTTTTAAAGCGACTATCAAAAATTTGAAAGACAAGAAAGTAACTTTCAAAGAAGTCAATCCCGATATTATCAAAGATGAAGTTTTTGACTTCGTGATTGTCAATAGAGTCCTTAAAAAAATAAAAGATTTGAAGCATTACGATCCCATTATTGAAAAAATCTTTGATGAAAAGGGTAAGGAAATGGGATTGAATGTAGAATTGCAGATCAATCCTGAAGTGAAAGACTTTTTTACTTTCAAAAGCATCAGCACGACCAACAAACAACGCTGCTTTCTGTCATTGCGCGGAGAAACAAGAGAAATTTTATGCGATGATAAGCTATATAATGTTTTATTGGCCGTATTCAATTCTTATGATCCTAATGATCTTTTGAAACATATTAGCACCGTAGAGTCTCTCAAAAAAATCTTTTATACGATTACATGTGAAGCGGTGTATCTATAAAGAGAGGGGTGTTTGTGGCAAGCAAGCAGGCTGATGAACAAAAAAAGCTAGTTATAGAGCAAGAGGTTCAAAAGCGGCAGTTTCAAAAAATAGAAGAACTTAAAACAGACATGCAAAAAGGTATTAATCCCTTTTTTAAAGTCTTGTTTGATGGGGGGAATAGGTTGTTTGGTTTCCCTGAAACTTTTATTTATTCCTCCATATTTATATTGTTTGTAACCATTGTATTGTCTGTTATTCTTTTTCAAGCCTATGAACCTGTTTTGATTGTAGCGATTGTTATTGTGCTTGTAGCTCTTGGATTCAAGAAAGATTACAGGCTTTATCAAAGAATGGAGCGAGCGATGAAATTTAAAAAACCTTTTTTGTTTAAGGGCGTGAAAAACAAAGCGTTCATGAGCATTTTTTCCATGAAGCCTAGTAAAGAAATGGCTAATGACATCCACTTAAATCCAAACAGAGAAGACAGACTTGTGAGTGCTGCAAACTCCTATTTGGCGAATAACTATGAATGTTTTTTAGATGATGGGGTGATCCTTACTAACAACTATTCTCTTTTAGGTACAATCAAATTGGGGGGTATTGATTTTTTAACCACTTCCAAAAAAGATCTCATAGAGTTACACGCTTCTATTTATAGCGTTTTTAGGAATTTTGTTACCCCTGAATTCAAATTTTATTTTCACACTATTAAAAAGAAAATCGTTATTGATGAAACCAATAGGGACTATAGTCTTGCTTTTTCTAATGATTTCATGCGAGCCTATAATGAGAAACAAAAGAGAGAAAGTTTTTATGATATTAGTTTTTATCTCACCATAGAGCAAGATTTATTAGACACTCTCAATGAACCCGTTATGAATAAAAAGCATTTTGCAGATAATAATTTTGAAGAGTTTCAAAGGATTATTAGAGCCAAGCTTGAAAACTTCAAGGATAGGATAGAGCTCATAGAAGAGCTATTGAGTAAATACCACCCCACTAGATTGAAAGAATACACCAAAGATGGGGTTGTTTACTCCAAACAATGCGAGTTTTACAATTTTCTTGTGGGAATGAATGAAGCCCCTTTTATTTGCAACAGAAAAGACTTGTATCTCAAGGAAAAAATGCATGGTGGGGTGAAAGAAGTTTATTTTGCCAATAAGCATGGAAAAATCTTAAATGACGATTTGAGTGAAAAATATTTTAGTGCTATTGAGATCAGTGAATACGCCCCTAAATCACAGAGCGATTTGTTTGATAAAATCAACGCTCTAGACAGCGAATTCATCTTTATGCATGCTTATTCGCCTAAAAACTCACAGGTTTTAAAGGACAAACTAGCTTTCACCTCTAGAAGGATTATTATTAGTGGAGGCTCCAAAGAGCAAGGCATGACTTTAGGTTGCTTGAGCGAGTTAGTGGGTAATGGTGATATTACGCTAGGCAGTTATGGTAATTCTTTAGTGCTGTTTGCTGATAGCTTTGAAAAAATGAAACAAAGCGTTAAGGAATGCGTCTCTAGTCTTAACGCTAAAGGTTTTTTAGCCAACGCAGCGACTTTCTCTATGGAAAATTACTTTTTTGCCAAACATTGCTCTTTTATCACGCTTCCTTTTATTTTTGATGTAACTTCTAATAATTTTGCTGATTTCATCGCTATGAGGGCTATGAGTTTTGATGGCAATCAAGACAATAACGCTTGGGGCAATAGTGTGATGACGCTAAAAAGCGAGATCAATTCGCCTTTTTATCTGAACTTCCACATGCCCACTGATTTTGGTTCAGCTTCAGCAGGACACACTTTGATACTTGGCTCAACCGGTTCAGGTAAGACAGTGTTTATGTCAATGACCTTAAACGCTATGGGACAATTTGCCTATAATTTTCCTGCTAATGTCAGTAAAGACAAGCAAAAGCTCACTATGGTCTATATGGATAAAGATTATGGCGCTTATGGGAATATTGTCGCAATGGGTGGGGAGTATGTCAAGATTGAGTTAGGGACAGATACAGGATTAAATCCTTTTGCTTGGGCGGCTTGTGTGCAAAAAACAGATGCAACAATGGAACAAAAACAAACAGCTATTTCTGTTGTCAAAGAGCTTGTGAAAAACTTAGCAACTAAAAGCGATGAAAAAGATGAAAATGGCAACAGCATCTCTTTTAGCCTAGCAGATTCTAATACGCTTGCAGCGGCAGTAACCAACCTTATCACAGGAGATATGAACCTAGATTATCCCATCACTCAACTTATTAATGCTTTTGGAAAAGACCACAACGATCCTAATGGGCTTGTCGCGCGATTAGCGCCTTTTTGCAAATCAACCAATGGTGAATTTCAATGGCTTTTTGACAATAAAGCAACAGATCGCTTAGATTTTTCAAAAACGATTATTGGCGTTGATGGGTCAAGTTTCTTAGACAATAATGATGTTTCGCCCTTTATTTGTTTTTACCTTTTCGCTCGTATCCAAGAAGCAATGGATGGGCGTAGATTTGTCTTAGATATTGATGAAGCTTGGAAATATTTAGGCGATCCAAAGGTCGCTTATTTTGTAAGAGACATGCTAAAAACTGCAAGGAAAAGAAACGCTATTGTCAGGCTTGCGACTCAAAGCATCACTGATCTTTTGGCTTGCCCTATTGCTGATACGATTAGAGAACAATGCCCTACAAAGATTTTTTTGAGAAACGATGGGGGCAATCTTTCTGATTACCAAAGATTAGCCAATGTTACAGAAAAAGAATTTGAAATCATCACTAAGGGGCTGGATAGGAAAATTCTCTACAAACAAGATGGAAGCCCTAGCGTTATCGCTAGTTTTAATTTGAGAGGCATTCCTAAAGAATATTTGAAAATTTTATCTACAGATACTGTATTTGTCAAAGAAATTGACAAGATTATCCAAAACCATAGTATCATAGATAAATATCAGGCCTTGAGGCAAATGTATCAACAAATAGAGGAGTATTAAAATGAAACAAAATTTGCGTGAACAAAAATTATTGAAAATTTTAGAAAATGATGTCTTGACGATTTTGGATAGTTTTTCTAATTATCTTTTTGAACTGAGAGAAGAGTTGGACTTCATAGAAGAAGAAATGGAAGGTGAAATCACCGAACAAAACCTTACTACTCTTTATGATTTTTCTAATTTCTTAGAAGACCATGTCAATGTGTTTTATGAGGATGTTTTGAATATAGATGATATCAAAACAGAACACCTTTATTCAGGTCTCATAGATAGTCTTAACGCTAATCTTCACTTTGTCAAGTCATTTCTCAGTAATCAGGATTTAGACTTCCGCTTTTTTAAAGAAATAAACGAAGGGCAAAATCCCCAAAAAACATTATCAAGATTAATTCCTCTTCAAAGTGGGAAAAATGATGCAAACTCGTTTAAAGCCAATAATTCTTTTGTCTCATTAGTTTATGTTTATACTTTCTTCATGCTAGAAACTATCATGCAGTCGTATAGGATTCTCAGATTACTAGAAAAACCTATCAATAACAACATAAGCGAGGACATGCAGAGCGATATAGAGAATTTTTTTGTTCAAGCAAATTTTTTAGAATACTATGTTCAGAACAAAATATACCCAACCAATCATGCCTATGACTTCACGCATTTGATCATGGACTCCATTATTCCTAATTGGATTCAAACTGATATGAGCGTTGAAGCTAAAAAGAAAGAGCTTTTTGAAAAATATTTTCAAAACATTGATGAAGTAACAAACAAAATGCTCGATCAAGAAAATCAAAACAAAAACAGCGATTGAGTGGTGTTAATGCGCTAGAATAATGCTAAAAATAAGAATAAAGGAGTTAAAAGTATGAAAACGAATTTTTATAAAATTAAATTACTATTTGCTTGGTGTCTTATCATTGGCATGTTTAGCGCTCCGCTTAACGCTGACCAAAACACTGATATAAAAGATATTAGTCCTGAAGATATGGCGCTAAATAGCGTAGGGCTTGTTTCTAGAGATCAGCTAAAAATAGAGATCCCTAAAGAAACCCTAGAGCAAAAAGTGGCCATACTCAATGACTATAATGATAAGAATGTTAATATCAAGTTTGACGACATAAGTTTAGGGAGTTTCCAACCTAATGATAATCTAGGTATCAATGCGATGTGGGGCATTCAAAATCTTCTCATGAGCCAAATGATGGGCGATTACGGTCCAAACAATCCTTTCATGTATGGCTATGCGCCAACATACTCAGATTCATCGTTTTTACCACCGATCTTAGGGTATTAACTAGGGGGGTATTAACATGGCAGGTACACAAGCTATATATGAATCATCTTCTGCAGGATTCTTATCGGAAATTTCCTCAATCATCTCAAGCACAAGTGGTGTTGCAGGGCCATTTGCAGGAATAGTAGCGGGTGCTATGACAGCAGCGATTATTCCTATTGTTGTGGGATTTACTAATCCGCAAATGACCGCTATCATGACTCAATACAATCAGAGCATCGCTGAAGCCGTAAGCATGCCTATGAAAGCCGCTAACCAACAATACAACCAATTGTATCAGGGTTTTAACGATCAAAGCATGGCTGTTGGGAACAATATCTTAAATATTAGCAAATTAACAGGGGAATTTAATGCGCAAGGCAACACGCAAGGTGCGCAAATTAGTGCTGTTAATAGTCAGATTGCAAGCATTTTAGCGAGTAACACCACCCCTAAAAATCCTAGCGCTATTGAAGCTTATGCGACGAATCAAATCGCTGTTCCTAGCGTGCCAACAACGGTTGAAATGATGAGCGGTATCTTAGGCAATATTACAAGCGCAGCACCAAAATACGCCCTAGCTCTACAAGAACAACTGCGTTCTCAAGCAAGTAACAGCTCAATGAATGATACAGCCGATTCCCTTGATAGCTGTACCGCTTTAGGTGCGCTTGTTGGCTCATCAAAAGTGTTTTTTAGTTGCATGCAAATTTCTATGACGCCCATGAGTGTTTCTATGCCCACTGTTTATGCCAAATACCAAGCGTTAGCCACTAATGCCCTAACTTCAGGCGTTAATCCTATGACCACCCCTGCATGCCCTATTGGGGACAAGGTTCTTGCCGTTTATTGCTATGCTGAAAAAGTAGCAGAAATTTTGAGAGAATACTATATAGAATTTGTGAAAAACAATACCAATTTGTTGCAGAACGCTTCTCAAATGATACTTAATCAATCAGGATTAGCTACTAGCACCTATGACACTCAAGCGATTTCTAACATAAGCTCGCTATATAATTACAATATAGTAGCGAATAAATCTTTTTTGAAATCGCATTTGACTTATCTTGATTACATCAAAGACAAGCTTAAGGGGCAAAAAGATAGCTACTTAACAGAAAGGGTGCAAACTAAAATAATCGTGAAGTGAGGAAAGAGATGTGAAATGTTTTTTAAACATATTTTCTTTCTTGACTTTTTGTGGTTTGTCTCTGAATGGTGCAGAGGTAGTAATGACGCTTGAACCTGCCTTAAAAGCCATTCAAGCGGATGCACAAGCCAAACAAAAAACCGCTCAAGCCGAATTAAAAGCCATAGAGGCTCAATCTAATGCCAAAGAAAAAGCCATTCAAGCGCAAATAGAGGGAGAATTGAGAACTCAGCTTGCAACCATGAGCGCTATGTTAAAAGGGGCTAATGGCGTTATTAATGGTGTCAATGGCATGACAGGGGGGTTTTTTGCAGGTTCAGACATCTTGCTTGGCGTCATGGAAGGGTATTCAAGCACGCTTAGTGCATTGGGGGGGAATGTCAAAATGATCGTGGAAAAACAAAAAATTAATACCCAAACAGAAATCCAAAACATGCAAATCGCGCTCCAAAAAAATAACGAAATAATCAAGCTCAAAATGAACCAGCAAAACGCTCTCTTAGAAGCGTTAAAAAACAGCTTTGAACCGAGCGTTACTCTAAAAACACAAATGGAAATGCTTTCTCAAGCTTTAGGAAGTTCTTCTGATAACGCTAAATACATCGCTTACAATACGATTGGTATCAAGGCGTTTGAAGAAACCTTAAAAGGTTTTGAAACATGGTTGAAAGAGGCTATGCAAAAAGCGACCCTTATTGACTATAATTCCTTAACAGGTCAGGCTTTGTTTCAAAGCGCCATCTATGCACCTGCTCTTAGTTTTTTTTCAAGCATGGGCGCACCATTTGGAATCATTGAAACATTCACTCTAGCGCCCACAAAATGCCCCTATCTTGATGGGCTAAAAATTTCAGCATGCCTTATGGAACAGGTTATTCAGAATTACAGAATGATTGTAGCCCTTATTCAAAATAAACTGAGTAATGCAGATTTTCAAAATATCGCTTATTTGAATGGGATCAATGGAGAAATCAAAACCTTAAAAGGATCAGTAGATTTGAACGCACTCATAGAAGCTGCTATCTTAAACGCAGAAAATCATTTAAACTATATAGAAAATCTTGAAAAAAAAGCCGATCTTTGGGAAGAACAACTGAAATTAGAGAGAGAAACGACAGCAAGAAACATTGCTAACTCTAAAGTTATTGTCAAATGAAAACACTCGTGAAAAATACCCTATTTTCTTTTTTGCTATTGTCTGTTTTGATGGCAGAAGATATAACAAGCGGCTTAAAGCAACTGGATAGCACCTACCAAGAGACCAACCAACAAGCGCTCAAAAACTTAGATGAGATTTTTTCAACCACTAGCCCTAGCGCTAATGATAAAATGGGTGAAGAAGATGCTCTAAACATCAAAAAAGCGGCCATGGCTTTGAGAGGAGATTTAGCGTTATTGAAAGCCAATTTTGAAGCGAATGAGTTATTTTTCATCTCAGAAGATGTGATTTTTAAGACTTATATGTCTAGCCCTGAACTTTTATTAACCTATATGAAAATCAATCCCTTAGACCAAAAGACTGCTGAGCAGCAATGCGGAATATCCGATAAAATTTTAGTTCTTTATTGTGAGGGGAAGCTGAAAATCGAGCAAGAAAAACAAAATATAAGAGAGCGTTTAGAAACTTCCCTAAAGACGTATCAGAGCAACATTGGAGGTACAGCTTCTTTAATCACTGCTTCACAGACGCTTGTAGAAAGCCTAAAGAATAAAAATTTCATCAAAGGAATCAGAAAGCTTATGTTAGCTCACAACAAGGTCTTTTTAAATTATTTAGAGGAGTTGGACGCATTAGAAAGATCCCTAGAACAAAGCAAGCGACAATACCTACAAGAAAGGCAATCAAGTAAGATCATTGTCAAATGATTTTCTGAGATGACAAGCTATGATTTCTCATTTTTGGAATTTGTTTCTCTAGTTGTTTTTTGAGCTAATAATTTGGATCGCTATTTTTTTCCATGAGCGATGCTTTGTTCTATTTGATTAATGACGCTATTGGGCAGTTCGGATTTAGAGCGATTGTTTGAGAATGTTGCATCTTTTGCTTCATTTTCTTTTGTATCAGTAGCTCCAAACTCACTTGCATTTGTAGTATCTTGGTAGTTATTTTCTTGCTCCATTTCTTTTTTTCTATTCTCACAAATAGCACACGAAGCTATAAGAAAGGTTCTATTGTTGCTGTTATTAAGAGCGAGTTTTAAACCACTCAAGTGTTGTCTAGAAAACTTGTTATTTTCTGTCTCTATTTCTTGAATTTTTTCTAATAAGGGGGCAAGAATTTTTTGATCCTTGATGTCTTTGATCAAACACTTTCTTAACCCATCATAATCGTTGCTTGAAATAATACACTCATTGATAATGATTTCAATTTCAGGCGTTCTCCACTCATCAGGCACAAGCGGAGCAGCAGGTTTTACAAAAGCTTCATTCACCTTATTGATCATCTCATCAAAGTTATCATCTTTATTAGATTTGGTTTCAGTGGAAGAATTGCTATTAGGGTTGTCATTCAAAGGGTTAGCGTTAATTTCGTTTAATTCTTGTAATCCTTTGTGCTTAGCCGCTTTTTTTTGAACAGAAGAGTTGTTCTTTTTTTCAAACGCTTCAATATTCTTTTGAATTTGCTCTGCTCTCGCCCTATCATTTCGTAATTTTTCCCTCAAAGCGTTAGTGGCGAATTCTTTTTCCTCTTTTGTAACTTCTTTGTCGTCATGTCTTTGATAGAGTGTTTTGATTTTTTTAAAGCCTAAAGCCACCAATTTTTTGTATTCACTCGGTAACAATGCTGTATTGATAGCGTTTAAGCCCCCATAAACAACTAAAGAATAAAGAGCGACAGAACCTAGTTTTTTGAAGATGCTTTTCAAGAGTGTCTCCTTTCCTATTCAAAGGGATTATTCTTGGCAACATTGTTTCGGTATGCAGAAACCACTGTTTTGAAGAAATTAAATATCTTGTAGTGTTCTTTTTGCATAGTTGTTTTGTCGCTCATCATAGGATCGCTATCTACGAAAATATTGTATTCATTAGTCTTTTTTAATATAGATTTTTTGGATTGGGTATCAAAATTGAAGCTGTCTAAAACCAACAAACACAATTTTTGTTTTTGTGCGAAACTCAATTTTTGATTGGTAAAATTTTTAGTCAGAGTATTCAATTCCACATCATCTTTGACATTTTTCAACAAGTTAGAAAAAGCCTCATAGCCCCTTAAGTATTTCTCATTGATCTTATCAATTGCCATGCTAAACGCTAAGCGTTCCGAGTTAAAAATAAGCGTGTTGGTGGCTTTTTGAGCAATATCTTTTGCTTTGGAGTCAAATTTGTTTCTTTCAAGCTGCAAGTAATAATCTATATTATCCAATTCTTTCCTGCTCAATAGATTAGAAATGTTATTGGAATATTCTTCAATCGCTTGCTTGTAAGATAAAGCTAATCGGCTCGCTTTTTTGTTTTGTTCTTCATCTAAAGAAAACACACCCATTTGAAGCAAAGCCTGAGCCTTATCTTTAGTGGTAGCGGTAGTTTTTTTAAAAATACTGCTCGTTTTCACCTGGGGGTAGTAATAACTCAAACGCTCCTTATCTTCTTTGGTGAATGTTTCTTGGTTTAAAACATAGGCATAAGGGTTAGGAAGAAGTTTCTTATAGAGAGGGTTATCTTTTAAGGCTTGCTCTAGATCACCATAAGCCTTTGACTTAGCAGTAAGGATTTTACCTCTTGTCTCTTTCTCTAGAGCCTCTTTTTCTTTTTTGTATTTGTTTTCTAAATCTAAAAGAACTTTAGCTCTGTAATCCACAAGCTCTTTGATTTTTTGTTTTCTAAAAACCAAGTCTTCTAAGAAATCATGCGTATTGTTTAAGAGCTTCTTGCGAGCCTTAAGAGCGTCTTCTTTTGCAGCCACTTCTTCTTGTTCTTTTTTTATCTCGTTGAAAAATGAACCAAACTGCTCCACATTAGCCGACAAAACTCCAAACACAACCAACGAGCTAAAAACGATTTTTGCAAGCATCTTATAGTTTTTGTAACCTTAAATTTTCAAAAAATATCAATATATTCTACCACAATTTCCACAAAACTATGGATTAAAATTTTTCCATATCCAAAAGGTAAGTAAAATCTAGGTCTTATAGTGTTATGTTTTGCTTGCTCATATGTGGCTTGTTGGTATTTTTTAAGTTTCTCTTAAGGTTATTTTTATACAATGGGCTTGTGTTTTTTGGATAGAAACTCCTTTATTCCTTGATAGGTTTTTTCTGTTCTTTGTTTGACATTAAATAAACAAATCGTTGGTTTGTGTTATATCACATGTTAGTATCAGCATAGTAGGGTATTCTTTGGGATTTTGAGCTAGATTAAGGTGGTTTTGTAAAATACTTATTATTTCCTATGCTCCTTTGCTCCTTTATAGGTTCACCGCCTTGAACTAGTTCTTTCAAAACCAAAATGAAACGACCGATTAGCAAATTGAAACAAAACTTTTTACAATTCAAACATTCTTTCAACAAACATTTAGATAAGTACAGCCTTTATTATAGGCTGTTCAATATCAGTTCTATCGTTATAGGTTTTTTAATAGCGCTTTTTTCTTATGGGGCAGGGGTGATTTTAGTTTATCCAATATTATTCTTGTTTGCTCTTATAATAAAACCTAGCTTTTTTTATTACACTACTTATCTTTTGCTACTCGTTTCTCTCAGCATAATAAGCAAATACTATCTCCTAAGCCACGCAAATTTCACAATGAAGCTAATCATGCTTATGACTCAATGGCAAAATTGGTTCTTATGATTCGTTCAAAAATTTCTCAAGACTTGATTTAGAGAAATTTCTTTATTTCCAAACATTAGCATAAAACCTTACTGACTAAAAACTAAAATCTTTTTAAGTGCATACCCAAAGCTAACTTATTTGAAAAAACCAATCTATTTTTGGTATTCAAATCCTAAAACCCCATGATTTTAAATTTAAAGGAGCGTTTTTTAAAAATAATTCTGCATCTAGTGTGTTAGTAATTTGTTTTTGATATGGTGGTGGTTTTCCAAATTAATATTGAGAAAAATTTGCTATAATTAGGAGATAAAAACAAAAAGGATATGGCTTGTTTGGTGGCAAAATATTTGATTTGTTTGCGATTGGTGGTTGCTTACCGCTTGATTTCATGAGTAATCTTAGATTCAAGAATTTTCTTAGTAGTTTTAGGTATGCTATTGTGAAATGCTTCCTACTAAAACACGCATTAGAGATCCGAACAAGCAAGAACTTACACAACCAAAAATAAAAGGACTGATCATGGGAAAAATTTTAGCTTCTTTGTTGGGTGGCGGAACAAATCTTTTTACAGGTTTATCCAGTGATTTGTTTTCTATGATATTAAATTTTTTGTTCTTTCTGATGTTAATGATGGGACTTAATGAAGCATTAGGGAAAAAATTTAACTTGCCTATGGACAATATCAAGAATTTTATGGCAGAAGTGCTGAAGAATGGATTCGATAGTATCAAAAACATGGGATCTGCTTTGGTTGGTAATGGTTTTGGTAGCAACAAATCAGACAAAACCACTAATAAAATGAGTGTCTCTCAAGTAAGACTCTAGTGGTGTATTAACTATCTAAAGATGAAATTTTTTCATCTTTCACGCAGAGCTTTGTTTGATCAACAAGGCAATAGATTACTAGCTGAACATTATGATTTTATTACTTAAGACTCCTTTTTGAAAATGAGTTATCTTGACTCTTTATTTTAGTTGTAACGCATTCTTACAACTTATCTTGCTTTAACATTAAAACTTTTTTAAATCGGTTTTTAGGGCTATTTGTGAAAGCGTTTTTTGTAGGTTTTGAAAAATAGATATAAGAGTGATTGAAACAATATCTTATGGTTAAAAAATGGTTTCTTGCTCTTTGAATTATGACCGCTCTGAAATTTTCACACAACAGATATTGTATAATTTTAATATAAAACTTTACGATTTGAACAATCTAAAGAGAAACAAAATCCATTGAAGGGATCAAGAACGATATGAGTAATAACATGCGAAAACTCTTCTCAATGATTGCTGACTCAAAAGATAAGAAAGAAAAACTTATTGAGAGTTTGCAGGAGAACGAACTTTTAAACACTGATGAAAAAAAGAAAATCATAGATCAAATAAAAACCATGCATGATTTTTTCAAGCAGATGCATACAAACAAGGGAGCGTTAGATAAGGTTCTAAGAAATTACATGAAAGATTATCGCGCTGTTATCAAAAGCATTGGTGTTGATAAGTTTAAAAAGGTTTATCGATTGCTTGAGAGTGAGACTATGGAGCTGTTGCATGCGATTGCAGAGAATCCTAATTTCTTATTCTCTAAATTTGATCGATCAATTCTTGGAATATTTCTGCCTTTCTTCAGTAAGCCCATCATGTTCAAGATGAGTATTAGAGAAATGGACTCGCAAATAGAATTGTATGATACTAAGCTCCCACTATTGAAATTGTTTGTGATGACAGATGAAGAAATGAATTTCTATGCTAATCTAAAAACCATTGAACAATATAACGACTATGTTAGGGATTTGCTGATGAAATTTGATCTTGAAAAATACATGGAAGAAAAAGGAGTGCAAAATGCTTGATGTGGAAAACGAACAAAAAATCTCGGTGTAACTAACAAAATTCAGTTTGAAAAATATTTGTCTTGGGCAGAGACAGAATTAAAAAATGATGAGCTTTAAAAAGATTACCTACCTAATCGCCTTACCTATCAAGTAAGGCTAACGCCCATTGGCGTTGCTCTCTACCCTTAGAAAAATCTATTTTCTCCTTTTCTTTCAATCACTTACCACTGAGCAAACTTCTGATTTGATTGCGTAAGTATTCATTCTCTCTTTCTTCTTGCAGCTTCTCCCTAACTTCTTCCTCTCTGGCTTGCATGTTCAAGTTGCCATTCTTAAAAATCTCAGAACTAATCACATTCTGCCTCATTTGATAACCTGCACGATTACTCAATGTTTCTAAAATTTCTCGTTGGTTATTTTTCCTAGTGGTATATTCTTGTTCCTTGTCTTGTAAGAGAGTTTTGTAATACTGATTGATTTTTTCTAGCTGAGCTTTTTCTCTTGCCACTTCATTGATCACTTGCTTGTTGTTTGCTCCACTCACATCATAGCCATGCAAGTTTTTTGTGTTAGCTCCTAGCATTGGCTGACTCCCTTGCAACACATCAAAGGTCTGTGGTTGTTCTTTGTTGTTAGGATTATCATTGTAGTTACTCGCTATCATCACCACACCTTTTTGATTCAAAGTAGGCTGCAAGTAAAAATCAATGTCAGATCTTGCTCCATTAGCTTGGAAGTAATTCTTGTATTGAAGGATCTTATTGGCATCGCCTATGAGCGTAATCTTTTTAGAATGATGAACAAGTTTGAAAGTTAGTACAACTTGTTTATTATCCAACAAATAGTCCTTGTAATTTGGCAACTTCACTTGCACCATGAATGGTGTGTCTTTGAGTTTGTCATTTAAGGGGATCTCACTATACTTTTCTATCAGTTCATTATACACAGGCGTATAAACATGGTTCTTTTGTTTCACCACTTTTTTCGCATAGTTACTGCACGCGCTTAAAATTAAGCACAGAATTGTCGCACCGATTAAAACACTTGCTCTCAGTTTCATTGTTGTTTCTCCTTATCGCTCTCGTTTCATTAGTTTCATTCTGCACCGCCTTGTTTCTTTGAAGTGAAAAGACCATTGATAAAATTTTTTATACCAATAACCTTAATAACTTTATAAATCAAATAGCCCATACCTATAAAGCAAATGTTTTTCAAAACAAAAAGTACCTTATCGTTAGTGCTACCAATTCCTAAGATATATAGTTCATAAATCGATCTAATTGTTTCTAATCCAAAAAACAAAACCGCACCCACACCGAAAGCATAGTAAAAATACTGAAGTTTTAATTTTGTTTTTAGACTTTCCACTAGCTCTGTGTTTTTGCTAGTTCTTAAAAATACAAAATAGATTGCAAACAAAACAAATATCCCACCCATACACAATCCTAACAGATGCTCTAGTCCCCCTATATATCCTAAGAATGAATGAGCGTATGCTTCCATTATTCTCTGTTTGGCTTGTCCTATCTGCATCAGAAGTTCATACCTTTTTTCTTGCGGTAGCTTTTCTATTTCTATTAGGATATTTTTCAACTCTTCTTGATTCTTTAAAGCTTCGTGAAATCTTTGTTCCCCTAAACTCCCTTTGGGATATAACGAGTCTAGCAAATTTAAGAGATCGTTGCTCTGTGAGTTGCTAGGTGGTGGGGCGTTTAGCGGATTGGATCCATGATGCTCTGTTGTATCGTTCATGAAACTCCTTTCAAGAATTAAATTGAGAACTTATTTTGATATTATACCATTCTCTCTCTGAGTTGCGATTGTCTCATCTCTTTGAATTAAGTGCTTCTAAAATTTCATCACTGAGTTACGACTGTTTGCTCATCGCTCTTACTTTTTGAGTTGCATCGTGTTTCATCTTGCTTCTTGTTTGAAACAATTCGCTGCTTACATTGATTATCAAGGAATCTTTGTTCAATGCCTTATCCAAAAAGGTTTTTGTTAAAGGTTTTTCAAATACATAGTTTTTACAGAAATTTTGCTATAATTAGTGTTATTTTAAGGAGTTTTTAATGAAAAATCTCTCAAGTTTTACAACCAACAAACCAATAATTAAACAATAAAGTTGTCGCATGTTAGGGAAAAAAAACGAAGAAGTCTTGATTGATGAAAATTTGGTTGGGGGTGTGATAGCCCTTGATAGATTGGCAAAACTCAATAAGGCCAATAGGACTTTCAAAAGGGCTTTTTATCTCTCTATGGCACTCAATGTCGCCGCTGTAACGAGTATTGTGATGATGATGCCTTTGAAGAAAACGGATATATTTGTTTATGGCATTGATCGATACACAGGAGAATTTAAAATTGTCAAACGATCCGATGCTAGGCAAATTGTCAATTCTGAAGCTGTTGTGGATAGCGCAACTTCAAAATTTGTTTCATTGCTGTTTGGTTATAGCAAAAATTCTTTGAGGGATCGCAAGGATCAACTGATGCAATATTGCGATGTGAGTTTCCAAACCCAAGCAATGAGAATGTTCAATGAAAATATCAGACAATTCGTAGATAAAGTCCGAGCAGAAGCTATCATTAGCTCTAACATACAAAGAGAAAAAGTCAAAAATAGTCCCTTAACGAGATTAACATTTTTCATTACCATCAAAATCACACCCGATACGATGGAAAATTATGAATATATCACTAAAAAACAAGTAACTATTTATTATGATTTTGCTAGAGGTAACTCTTCTCAAGAAAATCTTATCATCAATCCTTTTGGCTTCAAAGTGTTTGACATTCAAATCACGGATTTACAAAACGAACAGACAGTAAGCGAAATTTTGAGAAAGATTAAAGAAGTGGAAGTGAAAAATAAGACATTAGAGAAATAAGAGCATGTTTAATCTTAAAAGGACTTTTTTAATAACGATCATGAGTTTTTTTCTCATTGTTCCTAATTGGTTGAAAGCTATTGATTTGCCCATTGTTTCAAATCTCAAAATTTACCAAACAGTTTATTGCATGCTGATACCGAGTTATGTTTTAACCAACAAAAGTTTTGCAGATATTTTGACAGGCTATACATCTATTGGTGCATCAGGGAGTGGAAAGAGTTCAGGACAGGGTGTGATCGAAGCGCTTAGCACACCATTAGCCACAAGTTTAGCCGCTAGCAATCTGGTGAAATATTTGAACACTTTAGGTCCTTTATGGGGATCGGCGTGGGCAAGTGTTGCTACAGCTATACAAGGTTTTGCTCTAACGCCATCAAGTGGCTGTAATTTTGGTTGGAACGCATTGGTAAATAAAAACATAGATGTATCCATGGATAGCGTGCTAGACAATTTGAGCAACAAGATTCAGAATTTTACCAAAGGCGGTGTTGAGGACAATGTGAAAGGCAATATTCTTTTGCAAATAATTGGCTCAATAACCGCTCAAGCTTCTACTAATATTACAGCTGATGGTTTAATTTGGCTGATCGGTAAAGAATTCACTGCAAATAAACTGCAAAACAACACTACAGCCATGCTTGCTTTTGCCGCATTAGAATCTGTTGTCAAAGGAGCGGACGCTGCTGTTCTTCCTGCCTATGGTGTAGTCAATCTGCCTGATATTATCATAGGGCAAGGGTCATATCTTGATTTTGTTTCTTACCTAATTTATATTGTTTTTGGGATTTTTGTTTTCATTTCTTTTATGAAATTGAGAGATATTTCAAGTAACATTCAGATTAACATAGGTTTTGAATACATGCGATTTGTTGGGGGGACATTATTCAAAATGGCGATGGTCTCTTTTATCGCCTATGCAGGTTTTGGTTATCTTTATAAAATCTCTTATTCTATTTATTTTGGTTTAGCAGGTGCTTTTGGGCTGAATCAAGTTCTTTTTTGGGCTTTAGATTTAGTGCTGAATTACACTGTTAATTCAATTTTACCTGCGGTAAGAGCTGTTTTTTCTAATGTTGGTAACAACGCTCCTAGTTTGTTACAAGGCTTGCAAGTGGCAGGTATTTCTTTATTCGCCATTTTTATGCAAGTAACTATCATTATGAGAATAAGCACTGTGGTTGTGAAACCTTTGATAGCGGGGGCTTTTAGCGGTATTGTGTTCCCTATTGCGGTATGTTTGATCGTGCTAGATTGGTTCAAAGATTCTATGAAAAACATATTGATATGGTTTATTAATAATTTGTTTATCTTGGTTCTAGCTATTCCTATTTTGCTCTTTGGTGTTTTGGCATTATTGGCATTCAATTTGACCATAACGCCCTCTGTTGCTATACAAAACATCAATCAAGGGGGACTAGGTATCGATTCAACTATTGCGAGTTTGATCACTCTATTTATTTTAAAAGGTTTCATAGAGACGATTATTGAGAGTGTCAATGCGATCGTTAATACCATTTTCAGCTCTGTCTCTATGGATGGCAGCAGGATGGATAGAGAAAGAGATGCCTTAATGGTAGGAAGAGTTGGTGGATCTATGTTTAAAGGCTAGCCGCTATATTCTTGTGTTAAAATTACAAATATTTTTTAAGAGGAATTGTTGATGGAGCAGGCATTTTTTAAAAAAATTGTTGGCTGTTTCTGTCTTGGTTATTTATTTTTATCTAGCGTAATAGAAGCAGCAGCACCTGACATTAAAAATTTTAATCGTGGCAGGGTGAAAGTGGTGAATAAGAAGATTGCTTATTTGGGAGATGAAAAACCTATCACGATTTGGACTTCATTAGACAATGTTACTGTGATTCAACTTGAAAAAGATGAAACTATTTCTTACATCACAACAGGTTTCAATAAAGGTTGGAGTATTGTGCCTAATTCTAATCATATATTCATTCAACCTAAATCGGTAAAAAGTAATCTCATGTTTGAAAAAGAAGCAGTGAATTTTGCCCTAATGACAAGAGATTACCAAGAATTTTTAAAAACAAAAAAACTTATCGTAGATACGCCTGACCCTAAAGAATTAGAAGAACAAAAAAAAGCTCTAGAAAAAGAAAAAGAAGCTAAAGAACAAGCGCAAAAAGCGCAAAAAGATAAAAGAGAAAAAAGAAAAGAAGAGCGTGCAAAAAATAGAGCCAATTTAGAAAATCTCACTAACGCTATGAGTAACCCACAAAATTTGAGCAATAACAAAAATCTTAGCGAATTGATCAAGCAACAACGAGAAAATGAATTAGACCAAATGGAACGACTAGAGGACATGCAAGAGCAGGCTCAAGCTAATGCACTCAAACAAATTGAAGAACTCAACAAGAAACAAGCTGAAGAGACAATCAAGCAAAGAGCCAAGGATAAAATCAGTATTAAGACAGATAAGCCTCAAAAAAGCCCTGAGGATAACTCCATAGAATTATCTCCTAGCGATAGCGCTTGGAGAACTAATCTTGTTGTGCGGACTAATAAAGCCTTGTATCAATTCATTTTGAGAATAGCCCAAAAAGACAATTTTGCTTCAGCGTATCTAACAGTCAAATTAGAATACCCACAAAGACACGAAGTTTCTAGCGTTATTGAAGAGGAGCTAAAAAAGAGGGAAGAAGCAAAGAGGCAGAGAGAATTGATCAAGCAAGAAAATCTTAACACCACAGCCTACATTAATAGAGTAATGATGGCGAGCAATGAACAGATTATCAACAAAGAAAAAATAAGAGAAGAAAAACAAAAAATTATCTTAGATCAAGCAAAGGCGCTAGAGACTCAATATGTGCATAATGCGTTAAAAAGAAACCCTGTGCCTAGAAACTACAATTACTACCAAGCGCCTGAAAAACGCTCTAAACATATTATGCCCTCTGAAATTTTTGATGATGGCACATTCACTTATTTTGGTTTCAAAAACATCACTCTCCAACCTGCTATTTTTGTGGTTCAACCTGATGGGAAATTGAGCATGACTGATGCTGCCATTGATCCTAACATGACCAATTCAGGATTGAGATGGTATAGAGTTAATGAAATTGCAGAAAAGTTTAAGCTCATTAAAGACAAAGCCCTTGTAACAGTGATCAATAAAGGCTATGGGAAAAATCCATTGACAAAAAATTACAATATCAAAAATTATGGTGAATTGGAGCGTGTGATTAAAAAGCTCCCTCTTGTCAGAGATAAATAAAAAGGCGTTAAGACATGAATGAAGAAAACGATAAACTTGAAACTTCTAAAAAAGCCCAACAAGATTCACCCAAAGATTCATCTAATGAAGAAGCAACAGAAGCCAATCATTTTGAAGATTCTTTAAAAGAAGAAAGCTCAGACAATCATCTTGACAACCCCACAGAAACTAAGAGCAATTTTGATGAAGACAAGCTAGAAGAAACCCAAACTCAAATAGATTCTGGAGGTAATGAAACTTCAGAATCTAGCAATGGCAGTCTAGCAGACAAGTTATTCAAGAAAGCCAGAAAATTAGTTGATGATAAAAGACCTTTCACTCAGCAAAAGAGTTTAGATGAAGAAACCCAAGAACTGAACGAAGAAGACGATCAAGAAAATAATGGGTATCAAGAAGAAACTCAAACGGGCTTAATTGATGATGAAACTTCTAAAAAAACCCAACAAGATTCACCCCAAGATTTATCCAGTGAAGAAGCAACAGAGGTCAATCATTTTGAAGATCTTTTAAAAGAATCCAAAGAAAGCTCAGACAATCATCTTGACAACCCCACAGAAACTAAGAGCAATTTTGATGAAGACAAGCTAGAAGAAACC
>NZ_JADZNC010000012.1:0-47553 GCF_015904775.1 Helicobacter pylori | reverse complement strand
AGTTTTCAAAGATCGTTTGCTTTTAATCAGCTATCCTTGTAAGGTATCAAGCGGCTTTTTAAAAGCCCTTGCTGAAATAAGGAAATGAAAGTATAGTCATAGAAAGCTTAAGGTTTGCTTAAATTATAAAAATTTTTGACAGAGCAAGTTAAAATTTTAAAATAATTGGGTTTTGAGAAATCTAAATACCGCCAAAAACAACGCATTCCCCATAAAACCACCATTATAAGCACTAATTTATCTCCGTTTTCAAAAACCACTCCATAATAGAGAGCAAAAAATGAAATCATGGATTAGAAAAATCCGCTTAAGCTAACCCTTTTAAAATGGGTGCTTTTTTGTCCCCTTAGTGGGGGGATCGTGTTAGTTCTTCTTAAAGAGTTGGTCTTTAAATGGGTTGTTAAAAGGCTCGTTGGGGGAAAAGTTCTTTTTCTTGGGGGTGTACTGATTTTTTGGCAAGTTATCTACAATTTCAGCGACACTGCGTTCTCTCACATTGCAAGACTTCTTCAAGTCTGAAGGGACAGAATTGGGGCTTTCTTGAATGTTGGCGATGAAGACTTCAAAGCCTTTCTCCCAAGCGGCTTCTAACACAGGCACAAAATCGGTATCCCTGCTGAACAGCAAAATACACCCTCCTTGTTTGGTGCAATACAGCTTGGTAATATCGTGTGCCAACAGCGCATCAACTTGTTTTTGACGCAACTTTAAGTAAGGTATAAAAATCTTGGCTTCTAGACCATTATAGACTTCTTTGTCTTCGAACTTATATGCGAATTCGAACATTACCCGCCCGACTCGTAATTTCACTTGATTTTGTTGGGCGATCGCATGGTTGAAAGATTGGATAATCCCTGATTTATTCGCTTTTTCCTCATATTCTTTAAAATTATTCTTTTTATACTCCTCAAGTTCTTCGTTTTTATTGCCCTTGATTCTAGGTTCAACTTCTGTGAAAGGCTCAGATACATAAAAATAGATCCGCTTCAATTCCTCTTCAGGCTCCAAAAACGAACGGATTAGCGCTAAGAGTTGCTCGGGGTTGTTGAAATTAAAATTAGGCTCTTTTAAACGCTCATCCGTTTCTTGGATTGCTTTCAAATCGGCGAGAAGATTTTCCCAATCCACAAAAATCGTGGTTTCAGTTTTTTCCATGCTTTCTCCCAAAATATGAATTTTGCCATAAGGGTTGAGTATAGCATGGGGATCTAAATATGCCTTGTTTCTAAAAAAATAAAAGTTCTGTTCTCATCAAACAGACACCAAAAGCCTTAATTAATTTCTTTCATTTTTTAAAAACTTTATAGTAAAACTTTCTTGAGAATATAGGGGGATATTTTGCGCTTTAATACTTCAAACCCTTTAAATCCCCTAACCTGATCGCTTTTTTAAGGAGTTATCGTTCAACTTGCGTCAAGCTTTTTGTATTTTGATGGTAAAAAACGCTTTTTAACCTTTTTAAAATTTGACAACCAACGCCCCATTAGAGCCAAAAATTCAGTTTAACAAACAGCAAGCCAGAAAAGAAGCGATTAAAACTTTGCTTTGAAAAAACAAACGCCAACACCAAAAAGAGTTTAGAGTTTTAAAAAAGTTGGTGGTAAAACTAAAAAGGGATTAAAAAACTCTTTTCAAGCCAATCAAACCCATTGAAAAAGTTTTACCCCAATTTTAAGAGAAGCGGTTAAAAAACGGATTTCAACCCCTAAAGAGCGTTCTACCAATCAGCATTGATCGAAGCATGATTGATAAAAAGCCTTGAAGTTAATGGCGGACTTCTTTAATCCTTGCTGCCTTACCTCTCCTATCGCGCAAATAGTAGAGCTTCGCGCGGCGCACTCTACCCACGCGCAACACCTCAACGCTCGCCAAACTTTCGCTATAAAAAGGGAAAATTTTCTCCACGCCGATACTGTTAGCCCCTATTTTACGCACGCAAAAAGTCTTATCCACGCCATTGCCTCTAATCGCGATACACACGCCTTCAAAATACTGAGTTCGTGTTTTTTCGCCTTCTTTAATGGTAATACCCAATCTCAAAGTATCGCCGGCTTTAAATGTTGGCATGCTCTTGTCTTTTAACTGAGCGTCTTCAAACTGCTGAATGTAGCGGTTTTTCATGTGTTTTCCTTAATGTCAATTTCATGATTTGTGCTGTTTGAATAAATCAAGGCGGTAAAATTTTGTCCTTAATTTTGACAAATCAAGTTTTAGTTGCTTGATTCTAGCATGATTTCCTTTAGAATATTCTAAAGGTGCAGGGATTTTATTGATTTCTTTGGATTTAAAAACAGCGTTAGCGAAATTAGGGGCTTCTAAATAATTATTTTCAAAACTCTCATTTTCTAAAGATTGGGCGTTACCCAAGACCCCTTGAATGTGGCGAGCGATACTATCTATCAAGCACAACGCCCCAAGCTCGCCCCCTGTTAAAATAAAATCGCCTATACAAAAAACCTCATCAGCGCTCAATTCAATAGAGCGTTCATCAAAGCCCTCATAACGCCCGCACACCAAAACGACATGCTTTTTTTGAGCCAAACGCATCGCGTCTGTTTGCTTGAAAGGCTTGCCCACCGCGCTTAAAAAAATCGTGTGTTTAGGGTTTTTAACAGAATGGAGCGCGTTTTCTATCATCTCAGGGTCTAAAATTTGCCCAGCACCCCCACCAATGAGCGTGTGATCCGCTTTTTGATATTTATTAGTGCTAAAATCTCTAAGGTTTAACACTTCCAATTCAAAAAGATTTTTTTCTAACGCTCTTTTTAAAATAGAATCTTCAAAATAAGGCAAAATGAGCTGCGGGAAAAGGGTTAAAACGCTGAATTTCACTCAACTATTCTCTAAAAGCGTTTTAGTGTTATGGGTGGTTATTTTTTTGTCTTGTAAAAGGATTTCTTTGATATAAAAATCCCTATAAGGGATTAAAAAAATCTTAGCCAAACCTTTTTCAACCAAGTTCAGCGTGGTTTCAACCATGAAATAATCTGTTTGAGAAATCCTTTGGATTTCTATGACTTTTCCTAGAATCTCGTTTTCTTCCACCACGCTAAGCCCTACTAAATCGCAATAAAAAAACTCGCCCTCTTTTAAAACACAGAGTTTTTTACTCTCTACTTCGCTCATAAAAAGCCCTAAATTAGTCAGCTCTTTAGCTTTTTCAGGCGTTTGAATCGTTTCTAAAAACAACAGGTTTTTGGCATGTTCATAAGAATGGATCACATAGTCTTTAAAAGAAGAAGCACAAGAGAAAGCGTTCAAGGGAGCAACGCTAACCTTAACGCCTTTTTTTAAGCACTCCGGAAAATCGCTCTCTAAATGAAGCTTTAACCCCCCATTAAGCCCCACGCTTTTACCAATTCTGCCCACTAAAAGCATAGAAACCATTCAAGGCGTTTGATCGCCTAAAGCATGGGGATTTTTATCGCTATTTTTATCGTTACTGGCAAAAACAACGATTTTATAAGAAAACCCGTCTTTGGCTTTCACACCAGAAACAAACGCCTTAATCGCGCTCACCATTTTGCCCTCTTTACCAATCACATGCCCCATGTCTGATGGGTGGGTATAAATAGTGATTTGCTTGACTTTATCTTCTAAAAGCGTGTAGTCCACGCTCAAAGCTTGCGGGAAAGACACAACCTTTTTTAAATATTTTTCTAAAAAAGTTGCCACGCAATACGAATAGTCCTTACAATCAGCTTGAGAAAAAGGCGTGTTCAAAGGATCTAATTCGTGCATTTAACCTCACAAAACCTTAGGCTTTTTGAGAAAGTTTTTCCACCCTCTCGCTCATTTTAGCCCCCACGCCTTTCCAATAATCCAAGCGCTCCTTATCAATCTTAATATCTTTAGGCTCGCTTAAAGGGTTGTAATACCCAATGGATTCAATCCAACCTCCATCCCTTCTTTTCCTAGAATCAGTTACCACCACTCTGTAAAAAGGCTTTTTCTTTCTCCCGATGCGCGTGAGTCTAATGACTGTCATTACAAAAATCTCCTAAAATATTCGTATTAAATTTGAGATTATACAACAAAAGTGCCTAAAACATGCTTAAAAGTTAGCGCATTTTAGGGGGTGTTTGATTTTTAGCCTGACTCATTAAATTCATCAAATCGCTAATGCCCTTTTTATTCGTTAAGCGTTTAGCCATTTTGCTCGCTTGATCAAAGCGTTTGATAATGCGATTGATTTCAGACACTTCTAAGCCGCTCCCTAAAGCGATCCTTTTTCTTCGGCTGCCGTTTAAAATCTCGGGGTTTTCTCGCTCTTTTTTGGTCATGGAATTGACCATAGCCTTGATTTTTTTCACTTCTAAAGAACTTTCTAAATCCGTGTCTTTTAAAGCGCTTGCCATATTCCCTAAACCTGGAATCATAGAGATTAGAGAACTCATAGAGCCTAATTTTTTCACCTTTTCAATTTGGTTTAAAAAATCGTTGAAAGTGAATTGCCCTTTTTTGAGCTTTTTGCTTAAATCTTTGGCTTCATTAGGGTTTAAAACGCTGGCGGTTTTTTCAGCGAGCGAGATAATATCTCCAGCCCCCATCAAACGCCCCACAATCCTTTCAGGCACAAACATGTCTAAATCAGGGATTTTTTCCCCGCTCCCAATAAAACGCAAAGGTAAGCCTAATTGGTAAGTGATGCCTAAGGCGATACCCCCTTTAGAATCGCTATCAAACTTGCTTAACACCACCCCGCTCACGCCTATTTCTTCATTAAAGGTGTTCGCGCTTTTGACCCCATCTTGCCCGCTCAAGGCGTCTGCAACATACAGCACTTCATGGGGGTTTAAGACTTCTTTAACTTCCTTTAATTCTTGCATAAGCTCTTTATCAATGGCTAAACGCCCCGCGCTATCCACGATCAACACATCAAATTGCGCTTCTTTAGCCCTTTTTAAAGCGTTGTTGGCGATTTCTTTCACGCTTTTATTTTCTTCATGAAAAACTTCCACGCCCACCTGTTCACCCAAAACCTTTAATTGCTCCACCGCTGCTAAGCGTTGCAAATCGCATGCGCATAAAAGCACTTTTTTATTTTTGGTTTTGAGATAATGGGCGAGTTTAGCGGTGGTGGTTGTCTTACCGCTCCCTTGCAAACCTGCCATTAAAACCACCGTTGGGGGCGTTTGAGCGAAAGTGAAACCACTGCTCCCTTTAGCGCTTAAAATTTCTAACAAACTCTTTTCTAAAGCGTCTAAAAATTGCTGCTTACCAATACCGCTAAGTTTAGTTTGGCTTTCCACTTTTTTGAGCAATTCTCTAGCGACTTTATGATGCACATCGTTTTTTAAAAGCGTTTTTTTCAATTCATCTAACGCCCTGTCTAGTGCTTTTTCATCATCTTGAAAGCGGATTTTATTGAGCGCGTTTTTAAACCCATCGCTTAACGCTTGAAACATTTTCTATCCTTTTATTATGGTTGTTCTAACAAATCCAATTCTTGTTTAATTTTACTCTCTTTTTCTAAAAGCGTTTTTAAACTCTCTTTGGCTTTTTCTAGCACGCTTTTAGGCGCGTTTTTGACAAAATTTTCATTGTGCAAATTGAGTTTTAGTTTTTCTTTTTCCAGTTTTTCCAACTGCTTTTTTAAACGAGCAACCAGCGGGCTTAAATCAAGATTTTCTAAATCCGCATAAGTCTGGCAAAATTCCCCCACATCGCTCACGCTTTTTAAAGGCTTGAGAGTTATCACGCTGACTTTTTCTAACCTCGCTAATTTTTGGGCGTAAATTTGCAAACGCTCTGTGTTTTCTATGGCTTCTCTTAATCCCACGCTCGCTTCTTTTAAAACAATCGGTGGGGTTTCTAACATGATTTTTAAACGCCTTAAAGACACGATGCAATCTTTAATCACTTCAAATTCATGCTCTAGTTTTTCATCTCGTGCGATTTCTTTAGGGTAAGGCATGACCATGATAGATTCAGTGTTTTCTAGTTCCGTGTTACTGAGCTTGTGGTATAAAGACTCGCTGATAAAGGGCATGAAAGGGTGCAAGAGTTTTAAAGCCTCTTTTAACACGCTCCCTAATTCGTCTATCGATTCATTTTCCACTTTAGAAAATTCAATGAACCAATCGCAAAATTCCCCCCACAAAAAGCGGTATAACAAAGTCGTCGCATCATTAAAGCGATAGTTATCTAAAGCGTTACGCACCTCTTTAGTCGCTGAATTCAAGCGCGATTTCGCATAACGCCCCAAAGGCGTTTGGTATTCGTTCAAACGCTCTTTATCTTTGAAAGATTCTTGTTTGAGTTTCAAGTAACTCACCGCATTGAAAATCTTGTTGGCAAAATTCTTGTTATTTTCTAAATGCGCAGTAGAAAGCTTAATGTCCCTACCCGTAGCGCACAAATTGGCTAAAGTGAAACGCAAGCTATCCGCGCCGTATTTTTCTATCATCTCTAAAGGATCGATCACATTACCTTTAGATTTGCTCATTTTTTCGCCCTTTTCGTCCCTAACCAAGGCGTGCAAGTAAATGTCTTTAAAAGGCAATTCGCCTAAAAGCGATTCGCTGCAAAAGAGCATCCTAGCCACCCAAAAAAAGAGGATGTCAAACCCGGTAATGAGCGTGGTGTTAGGGTAGAAATCTTTCAAATCGCTTTCATTAAACAAACCGCTTTTTTCTTGCCCCCACCCTAGAGTGGAAAACGCCCATAGCCCTGAACTAAACCATGTGTCTAGCACATCTTTATCCTGCTCTAGTTTTTCGCTCTTACAAGTAGGGCAATTTAAGGGAGCATCTAGGCTTACAAACTGGTGGTTATTTTCACAAGTAAATACCGGTATTTGATGCCCCCAAAACAATTGCCTGCTGATACACCAAGGGCGTAATTCCCTCATCCAAGCGTTATAGTTATTGATCCAATTAGAGGGGTAAAATCGC
Organism: Helicobacter pylori; assembly: GCF_015904775.1. GTDB lineage: Bacteria > Campylobacterota > Campylobacteria > Campylobacterales > Helicobacteraceae > Helicobacter > Helicobacter pylori_DM. The sequence continues at coordinate 40,657 of NZ_JADZNC010000012.1, read as the reverse complement.
GCCAAACCTTGTTGGATTTTTTCAATAGAACTTTGAGCGATTTCAGGCTTGACAAACCATTGCTTAGACACATAAGGTTCTACCACATTATGACAACGATAGCAATGCCCCACTTGATGCGTGTGCTCTTCTATCTTTTCTAATAAGGCGTTTTCTTTTAATTTTTCTACGACCTTATCTCGGGCTTTTAATCGTTCTAAATTTTCAAACTCCCCGCAATGCGCGTTTAAAATCCCCTTTTCATCAAAGATTTTAATCGCCTCCAAATGGTGGCGTTTGCCCACTTCATAATCGTTAAAATCATGCCCAGGGGTAACCTTCACACACCCTGTGCCAAACTCCATTTCCACATGCAAATCAGCGATAACAGGGATTGTGCGATTGATTAAAGGCAGGATCGCTTGTTGCCCCACTAAATGCTTGTACCTCTCATCGTTAGGATTGACCACAAGCGCGCTATCGCCAAACAAAGTTTCAGGGCGTGTGGTAGCCACCACCAAATAATCTTTTTGATTTTCTAAATAATATCTAATATAATACAATGCCCCCTTACGCTCTTCATACTCCACTTCAATATCGCTTAACGCCCCGTCTTTAGTGCACCAATTCACCATGTAGTTATCTTGAACGATGAGACCTTGTTCATACCATTTCAAAAACGCTAATTTAACCGCTCTTTGCAAGCCCTTATCCATCGTGAAACGAGTCCTAGAAAAAGCCGCGCTCACGCCTAAACGTTTCATTTGCTCTAAAATCGCTCCCCCACTCTTTTCTTTCCATTCCCACACTTTTTGAATGAACTCTTCACGCCCTAAATCTTCTTTTTTAATCCCTTGACTTAAAAGCTGCTTTTCCACAACATTTTGCGTCGCAATGCCGGCGTGATCCAATCCGGGCTGATACAAGGTCTTATACCCGTCCATGCGTTTATAACGCGCTAAAATATCTTGCAAGCTTAAAGTTAAAGCATGCCCTATGTGTAAGATACCGGTCACATTAGGAGGGGGCATCATCAAGCAAAATCGCTTGCCTTTTTCTTGGATTTTTTCATTGCCATCAATTTCAAAATACCCCCTATGAGAGCAAATGTCATAAATCTTTTTTTCTATCTCTTGGGGTTGGTAGGTGGTGGGTTCTTGTTTCATTATTATTTTTATCCTAAAATAAAACGATCCTTAATTTTGGAACGCCTTTTGCTTTTACGCTTTTAATTGTTGCGTATTTTTTTAAAATTATACAACAAAGCATTTAAATTAAAAAGGATAGTCCAGTGAATTACTTTTTAAAAGCCCCTATTTTAGGATTTGAGCATATTCATGAAGTGCGTTTGGAAAAAATTGATTCCTTATTCAGCCGATTAATGGGCCAAACCAATTCCCCCATGGCGTTGGATATGGTCTTAGTGAATCCCTATTGTTTGAGGGAATACAGCTTTGTGATACCCAAATACATAGAATTACTGCTAGAATTAGATTCTCATTCCAAAGTTGAGATATATTGCGTGGTCGTGTTGCAAAAAAATTTAGAAGATTCTATGGTTAATTTCTTAGCCCCCTTAGTGTTTAATTCCAAAAATGGCTTTGGCGCTCAAGTGGCGCTTTCTATGATGGATTACCCGGATTTTGGCTTTAGAGATCCTTTAAAAAGCTTTGTGGTTAAAGAAAGAGAACGAGCTTAAGGGTTTTAGCATGAAATTCGCTCTTACAGGGGGAGGCACAGGGGGGCATCTCTCTATCGCTAAAGCCTTAGCCATAGAATTAGAAAAGCAAGGCATAGAGGCGATTTATTTAGGCTCCACTTATGGGCAAGATAGAGAATGGTTTGAAAACAGCCCCTTATTTAGCGAACGCTATTTTTTCAACACTCAAGGCGTAGTCAATAAAAGCTTCTTTAAAAAAATAGGCTCTTTATTCTTGCAAGCTAAAGCCGCTTTTAAGGCTAAAGAAATTTTAAAAAAACACCAGATCACGCACACCATTAGCGTGGGAGGTTTTAGCGCAGGACCGGCGAGTTTTGCAAGCTTGCTCAATCACATACCCCTTTATATCCATGAGCAAAATGCGATTAAAGGCTCTCTTAACCGCTACCTTTCCCCTAAAGCTAAGGCGGTGTTTTCAAGCTATGCGTTTAAAGATAAGGGCCATCATGTTTTAACCTCCTATCCCGTGCAAAACGTTTTTTTTGATTCCGCTAGGACTCGAACTGAAATCAAGCATATCTTATTTTTAGGCGGTTCTCAAGGGGCAAAAGCGATCAATGAGTTTGCCCTATTAAACGCTCCTAAACTCACCAAACAGGGGATTAAAATCACGCACATTTGCGGCCCCAATTCTTATGAACAAGTGCGTTTTTTTTACCAGGAATTGGGGCTGTTGGATAAGATAGATTTGTTTGCTTTCCACAACAATATCATAGAAGTCATGCGCCAAGCGGATTTGTGCGTGAGCAGGGCGGGTGCTAGCAGCGTGTGGGAATTGTGCGCTAATGGCTTACCCACGATTTTTATCCCCTACCCTTTTGCGAGCAATAACCACCAGTATTACAATGTCTTAGAATTTGAAAAAGAAAACTTATGCTATGTTGTGCCTCAAAATGAATTATTGCCTAAAAAACTCTTTGAAGTTATTAGAAAGCTCAACCAAAAAGACGATCAAGGCAATAAAAACCTAACCACTATCAGCGCTAAATTGCAACAAAAAATCGCTAAAGACGGCACGAAAACCATCATTGAAACGATTTTGAGCGCCTAAAATAGCCCATTTTAATCAACAATTAAGCGACTAACCATTAAACTTAAGCGATAAATAAGATAAAATTTAGGATAGCTCAAATCTTTTAAAAAGAAAAGGATAACCCCTTGCAAAACTTTGTTTTTAATAAAAAATGGCTCATCTGTTCTAGCCTACTCCCCTTATTTTTTCTTAACCCCTTAGCGGCAGAAGATGATGGGTTTTTTATGGGGGTGAGTTATCAAACTTCTCTAGCCATTCAAAGGGTGGATAACTCAGGGCTTAACGCCAGTCAAGCCGCATCCACTTATATCCGCCAAAACGCTATCGCTCTAGAATCTGCGGCAGTGCCTTTAGCCTATTATTTAGAAGCGATGGGCCAACAAACGAGGGTTTTAATGCAAATGCTCTGCCCTGATCCTTCCAAACGCTGTTTGCTCTATGCGGGGGGCTATCAACAAAACGCCCAAAATGGCGATACAGGCAACAACCCACCAAGAGGCAATGTCAATGCCACCTTTGATATGCAATCTTTAGTCAATAATTTAAACAAGCTCACCCAACTCATCGGCGAGACTTTAATCCGTAACCCTGAAAATCTTTCTAACGCCAAAGTCTTTAATGTCAAATTTGGCAATCAAAGCACTGTTATTGCCTTGCCTAGTGGTCTAGCCAGTGTCATGAACGCTTTAAACGATGATATTACCAACGCTTTAACCACGCTCTGGTATAACCAAACCTTAACGAATAAATCTTTTAGCACCCCTGATGGCAGTCCTGTGAGTTTTAGCCCTGAAGTCTTGCAACACCTTTTACAAGACGGCCTAGCCACAGCAAGCAGTAATCAAACCATTTGCAGCACTCAAAACCAATGCACCGCTACTAATGAAGCTAACTCTATCGCTCAAAACGCCCAAAACATCTTCCAGGCTTTAATGCAAGCAGGGATTTTAGGGGGCTTAGCCAATGAAAAGCAATTTGGCTTCACCTATAATAAAGCCCCTAATGGCAGCAATTCCCAACAAGGCTACCAAAGCTTTAGCGGCCCGGGTTATTACACCAAAAACGGCAATACTAACGGCACGCAAGCGCCCTTAAAAGAATTACCCCCTGGAGCGACGATTGGATCAGGCAATGGCCAATACACCTACCACCCTAGCTCGGCAGTCTATTATTTAGCTGATAGCATCATCGCTAATGGCATCACCGCTTCTATGATTTTTTCAGGCATGCAAAATTTCGCCAATAAAGCCGCTAAACTGACAGGCACTTCAAGCTATAACCAGATGCAAGAAGCGATCAACTATGGGGAAAGCTTGCTTAGTAACACCGTAGCGTATGGGGATTTTATCACCAATTGGGTCGCCCCCTATTTGGATTTAAATAACAAAGGTTTGAATTTCTTGCCTAGCTATGGAGGAAAAGCTAACACCAATAATGTAACCTCACAAAATAATTTAACCCCGCAACAAGCCCAACAAGAGCAAAAAGTTATCATAAACCAACTGGAGCAAGCCACAAACGCCCCCACCCCCGCACAAATAGACAAGATCTTAGCCAACCCCTATTCCCCCACAGCAAAAACTTTAATGGCTTATGGGCTTTATCGCTCTAAAGCAGTGATTGGCGGGGTGATTGATGAAATGCAAACTAAAGTGAATCAAGTCTATCAAATGGGCTTTGCTAGGAATTTTTTGGAGCATAACTCTAATTCTAATAACATGAACGGCTTTGGCGTGAAAATGGGCTATAAGCAATTCTTTGGCAAAAAGCGCATGTTTGGGCTTAGGTATTATGGCTTTTATGATTTTGGTTACGCGCAATTTGGCACAGGATCTTCTTTAGTGAAAGCCACTCTCTCTAGCTATGGGGCAGGCACAGACTTTCTTTATAATGTTTTTACCCGAAAAAGGGGGACTGAAGCGATAGATATAGGTTTTTTTGCCGGCATCCAACTTGCAGGGCAAACCTGGAAAACGAATTTTTTAGATCAAGTGGATGGCAACCATCTTAAGCCCAAAGACACTTCTTTCCAATTCCTTTTTGATTTAGGCATAAGGACTAATTTTTCCAAAATCGCCAAGCAAAGAAGATCTCGTTTTTCTCAAGGGATAGAATTTGGCGTTAAAATACCGGTGCTTTATCACACCTATTACCAATCAGAAGGCGTTACAGCGAAGTATAGAAGAGCCTTTAGTTTTTATGTGGGCTACAACATAGGCTTTTGATTAAATAAAATAAGGGAAAAATATGATAAAAAAAGCTAGAAAATTCATACCACTCTTTTTAATTGGCTCTCTCTTAGCTGAAGACAATGGCTGGTATATGTCTGTAGGCTATCAAATCGGTGGCACGCAACAATTCATCAACAACAAACAACTTTTAGAAAATCAAAACATTATCAACAGCGTAACCCAAAGCGCGATCAATATTGCAGGGCCTACTACCGGTTTGATTACTTTAAGCTCTCAAAGCGTCATTGACGCTTTAGGCTATGGCGTGAGTAACACGGTGGGCAACCAATTAGAGGGCATTTCTAATATCCTAAATCAAATTGGCAAAAGAAAAGACTTTTATTCTAGCCGTCAAATCTCTAGCATTTCCCAGCAAATCATAGGGCTTAAAGGAAGCTCTGATCCCTTAAAAGCCCACTCTTCACAGATCACAGCCAAACTCCTTTCCAACACCCAGAGCGCGTTTGATCAGGGCATCGCGCTAAGCACTAGCATCATTAGCTCTATCAATAGCCTTAATCCCAGCAACAACACCCAAGAAGTCAAAGCCCAGCTCCAAAACACCGCGCAATCCATGACAGAATTATTGCAACAAATTGAACACAGCATCACTAAAACCACTAGCACCACTTACGCGCAATCCTTACTCTCCAATCTAACCGATGCGGTGAACGCTTCTAGCAACAATACCGCTTATGTGAGCGCTCTTGTTAACGCTTTAAACACTTTAGGGGTGGGGGTTTTCCCCACCACAACCTCAACGCATGTGGTGCTAAACCCACCGGGACAAGTCGTGTTCTATCCAACTAATTCCCTTTTAGGCTCTACTTCTTCAAACAGCAACAACCAACAACAATACAACAACACCCTTTTAATGAACACTTTACAAGGGGCATTAAGCGCTAATAATCAAATTAACCCCAATAGTTGCGCTAATCAAATCCAGTGTTTAGAGCAATTCATCCAAAATTTAGCCCCTTTAGCCGCAACCCCCACTTCAAACAACCAAGCCAACCAGCAAGTCCAAGCCATCGCTCAAAAGCTTCAAAGCGTTGCTATCAACACTTTAGACAACAATGCGATCAACAACACCACTTATAATTTAAACAACTTGCACAACGCTTTGAATTTCCAAGCCTATGAAAGCACGATAGAACAATACAATAACGCTTTAAAACAAATTTCTTGGATTAGTTTTAGCGAGCCTAAAAACTTGCTCAAAAACACTTCCAATAACTACCAAATCGGCACCGTTACCAACGCTCAAGGGCAAAATATCAGCGCCTATGATTGCATGACCGCTACCGGGAGTATTACTAGCAGTGCTTCTAGCGGGATTTCATGCTCAGCGACAAGCTCCACAAGCAACACAAGCTCCGCAAATAACACAAGCAGTTTTGACAATTCTTTAGTCGCTACCTCCAAAGTCCAAACCATCAACGGCAAAGAGCAGATCGGCGTGAATTCTTTCAACTTGGTTTCTCAAGTGTGGAGCGTTTATAACTCTTTAAAAACTTCAGAAGAAAATTTGCAAAAAAACGCCAAGATACTATGCGCTAATGGGACACAATCCGGGACAAGCTCATGCGACAACTCTGGGGGTTTGAGTATCAGCGGGAACTCCCAATTGCAAAACATTTTAAGCTCTAATGGGACTACCACTACCGCTCAAGCTAAAAGCAACGCTTCCAAACTGAAAGCGATGGTGGTTGTGAATAATGAAGAAGAAGCTAAAACGGCCAATTTAGCTCAAAATAGTGGGCCAACCACACAATCTCCTAACAGCACGGTGATGGGAGCTTTAAACACCGTATTGCAAAATGTCAATAATTTCCAACAAAGCATTCAAAGCGCTTTTCAAAATCAAAAATCCAATATTGAAGCATGGGCGAACGCGCTTTATAACACTAGTAACCCTAATGGGAGTCAATCGCAAAATTTAACTACTAACAATAACACAGATTTACGCATCCAATTGAGAGCGAATTTCTACCAACTCATCAATACCATTGACCAGCAAGTGCCTACAGACATGAACGCTTTAATCGCTCAAAGCCAACAAACCCAACAAACAAGCGGAGCAACAAACAATAGCAACGCATGCGCAAATGGAACGAATGGGAGTAATAATACCAACTGGTGCTATCAGCAATGGTCCGATTCTAAGGCTTATTACAGCGGGTTGCAAAGCGCTTTAGGATACACGACAAACGCAACAACTCAAAATGGGAGCAGTGGTGGGAACAGCATCACCTACAATGTCCAACAAATCGCGCTCACTAGCGGTGGTTTGCTCAACCAAATTATCACAAATCTTAAGGGCGTTAATGGTAATGGTGGAAATAATGGGGGAAGCAGTGGAGGCGGAAATGGCACCAGTCAAATCAACACAGCCTACCAAATGCTCACAGACGCTAGTGATGGGAAGTTAGGGACTTATACTAATAACGCCTACCAAACATGCACCAACGGGAGCAACGGGGCGAGTGGGAGCAATTGCTACACCCCCAACAAACAAAGCGCCACAAGCGCCACAAGCGCCACCACCACAACCGACAGCAATTTACAAAAAGTCTATAATGACGCCCAAAAAATAGCCAACATTATCGCCAGCTCTGGGAATAATAAAGGCGTTGAAAACGGCTTAAAACAATTTTTTGAAGCCTTAAAAAGTAATAGTAGTAGTCTCAGTAATTTGTGTAATAGTAGTAGCGGTAGTAGTGGCGCTACTTGCACCGGTGGGCTTATCAACCTTTTAGGGGCAATCCCCACCAATGGGGTGAGCGATACGAACAATTTAATCCATTTGCTCACCGAATTCATTAAAACCGCCGGGTTTATCCAAAATAATGATAGTAGTGTGTCTACTAGTCTTACAAGCGCTTTTCAAGCGATCACGAGCGCTATTTCTCAAGGGTTTCAAGCCTTACAAAACGATATTAGCCCTAACGCGATTTTAACCTTGCTCCAAGAAATCACTTCTAACACCACCACCATTCAGTCATTCTCGCAAACCTTACGGCAGCTTTTAGGGGATAAAACGTTCTTTATGGTGCAACAAAAACTCATTGATGCGATGATTAACGCTAGAAATCAGGTTCAAAACGCGCAAAACCAAGCCAATAACTACGGCTCTCAACCCGTTTTAAGCCAGTATGCGGCCGCTAAAAGCACCCAACATGGCATGAGCAACGGCTTAGGGGTTGGCATAGGCTATAAATACTTCTTTGGTAAGGCTAGGAAATTGGGCCTTAGGCATTATTTTTTCTTTGATTACGGCTTTAGTGAAATAGGCCTAGCCAATCAAAGCGTGAAAGCGAATATCTTTGCTTATGGGGTAGGCACAGATTTTTTATGGAACTTGTTCAGGAGGACTTACAACACTAAAGCGTTGAATTTTGGGCTATTTGCTGGGGTCCAATTAGGCGGTGCAACTTGGCTTAGCTCTTTAAGGCAACAAATCATTGACAATTGGGGGAACGCCAATGACATCCATTCAACGAATTTTCAAGTGGCGCTGAATTTTGGGGTGCGCACCAATTTCGCGGAGTTTAAGCGTTTTGCTAAGAAATTCCACAATCAAGGGGTTATCAGCCAAAAGAGCGTGGAATTTGGGATTAAAGTGCCTCTCATCAATCAAGCGTATTTGAGAAGTGCTGGGGCTGATGTGAGCTATAGGAGGCTTTATACTTTCTATATCAATTACATCATGGGGTTTTAAAAAAGGGTGTGTCATGGAAATCTTACAATTCATCGGCTATGGGAATATGGCTCAAGCGATTTTAGAAGGCTCTCATGAAATTTTATCCAAGCGCTTTATTTTAGAGATTACCGGGCGAAACCCTGAAAAAATCGCCCCCTTTTTACAAGAAAAAAACATTCAAGCGCGCATCATTCCCTATAAAAACGCTATTGATATACACCAAAAATTCGTGTTTTTACTTTTTAAGCCTTATAACCTTAAGGATTTTAATTATCAAGGGCAAGCCAAAAGCGTTTTGAGCGCTTTAGCTGGCGTGGGTTTTGAAGCTTTAAGTAATGCGATAGATTCTTTACATTACTTAAAATGCATGCCTAACATTGCGAGCAAATTCGCCCTATCTTCTACGGCGGTGTGTGAAAAATCGGTTGCACTTTCAATAAGTGAGAAAGCTTTGAGTATTATTGAGAGTTTTGGGAATTGCGTGCGAGTGGGTAATGAAGAGCAGGTGGATGCCAGTATAGCGACCAATGGGAGCGCGCTCGCGTTTTTAAGCTTGGTAGCGAGCGGTTTGAAAGATGCCGGTATTAGGGAGGGCTTGAACGCTAGAGATTCTTTAGAATTGGTGGAAATGAGTTTTAAAGGCTTTGCCAAGCTGTTAGAAAAAGAACGCCCAGAAATGATTATAGAGCAAATTTGCACCCCTAAAGGCGCAACGATTGAAGGCTTGAGCGTTTTAGAAAAAAAGGGGGTTAGGGGAGCGTTTATAGAAGCTTGCCATGAAAGCGTGAAAAAAATGCGCCTCTAAAAATTACACTCTTAAAAAATCAGCGCGATGCATTTAGACAGACAGAGTTTAGAAAAAGCCAAGCATTTGATCCAAAGCGGTCTGATTGACACCATAGAAGTAGGCACAATCAAGGGCTTGCAAGAAATCCATCGGTTTTTGTTTGAAGGGTTGTATGAATTTGCCGGTAAAATCAGGGATAAAAATATTTCTAAAGGGAATTTCAGGTTCGCTAATTGCTTGTATTTGGATTTGATTTTACCCAGAATTGAGAGCATGCCGCAAAATAATTTCAATCAAATCATAGAAAAATATGTGGAAATGAATATCGCCCACCCTTTTTTGGAAGGTAATGGCAGAGCGACTAGGATATGGCTTGATTTGTTGCTTAAAAAGGAATTGAAAAAAATCGTGCTTTGGGAAAGGATTGATAAAGCCGCTTATTTGAGCGCGATGGAAAGGAGTCCTGTGAATGATTTGGAAATCAAAACGCTTTTAAAAAAGCATTTGAGTTCTAATACCAACGATCCCTTAACTTTCATTAAAGGCATCACGCAGTCGTATTATTATGAAGGGCTTTGAAAAAATACTAAAATCATTTTTTATAATCCAATACGAAAGAGTTTGACGCTAGTCAAGAGATAGTTTTTTATAATGCGATCTTAGGGGATTAGTGGGATTTAGTTGGGGGTTGCAAGAGAAAATGTTTTACCTCCTATCCCCCCTTTACTATAAAATAAAATTTAAGATATAAGACAAAATAATTAAAGCCCCATTTTAAAAGAAATTAAAAGCTTTATTTGTCAGCATTAGTAGAGCATCTAAACCTAATCCTGTGTGCGTTCAATCAAACTCAAAGGCAAGTCAAACGCTTTAATGAGTTCGCCCTCTTTTTGGCGTTGTTCACCCTTATCTTTTTCATGGTCATAGCCTAGTAAGTGCAACACCCCATGAATGAATAAAAGAGCGATCTCATTTTCTAAGCTATGCCCTAATTTCAGGGCGTTTTCTTGAGCTAATGGCGCATTAATCACCACGCTCCCTAAAGGGGTGTGAGGGATCGCTTCTAAAGGGAAACTCAAAACATCGGTAGCGTAATCGCAACCCCTTAAATCCCTGTTGATTTCTCGCATGGTTTCATCGCTCACCAAAACAAGCTCAATGATTTGAGTGGGGGCTAAAACATTTGCGATTTTTTCTAATAATAAAAAATCCGATTCTAGTGGGGTTTGGTTGTCTATTTCTAGCATCAATAAGATATAAAAAAGAAGTTTAAAAAAGCCCTAAAGTTTAGGGCTTTAAAGATTAAGCGAAAGAACCTTTAACTTGTTCTACCCATTTTGCAATTCGTCCGTCTGTCAAATCGTCTTGATTGTCTTCATCAATCACTAGACCCACGAATTTACCGCCTTCTACCGCTTTAGAAGCTTCAAAATGATAACCATCAGTGGGAGTTTGCCCTACCACTTTGCCGGCTTTAGCTTTTTCATAAATGTGGAAAATGCCTTCTGCAAAAGTTTCGCTGTAAGTGTCTTGATCGCCCAAGCCTACAAGCCCAATGGTTTTATTCGCAAAGTCGCTCGATTCTAGCGTGCCTAAAAAGTCTTCCCAATCCGTTTGCAAATCGCCCGCACCGGCTGTTGGAGCGACTAGAACAACCTTTGTAAAGCTATTGAATTGCTCTTTAGAAGCCTTAGCCACATCAATCACTTCAGCATTACCAATAGCCTTGCTGATTTTCTCAGCGATAGCTTCAGCGTTCCCGCTGTCTGTCCCAAAAAAGATACCAATTTTTCCCATGTTCTCAATCCTTGTGTTTAAAGATATTAACGCACCCACTTCATGCGAATGCTTGTGGGCGTAGTTTAGCGCATTTAATTAAAAATCTTGCTTAAAAACCCATTTTGCGCGAATATCGTTTCAATAAAAACCATATTAAAAGCGCTATAAGAACAAAACTTATCACAAAAAACGAAGTGTAATGAGAAAGCCTTTCATACAGCGTTTTCACCCAATCGCTCGCTTGAAAAGAAACGCTCCCCACGATTAACGCCCACAAAAAACTGGATAAAACATTAAGCCATAAAAACCTTTTTAAAGGGTATTTGCTAAAACCAACCGCCAAAGGCACAACGCTCTTAATCCCATACAAATATTTATTGACAAAAATCATGAGCAAGGCGTAGCGTTTCACCCACAAACTCGCTAAAGCAAGCTTTCTTCGGTGCTTATGAAAGTATTTTAAAAACTCTCTTTTTTGATAGCGGGCAAAGACCACAAGAGCCCCACTCCCTACCATATTCCCTAAAAAAGCGACAAGAATCGTTATTTTTATATCCAAAGCGTGCGTGGTAGCGCTCAAAATGGAAGCGATGACAATCCCCACATACCCACCCCCCAAAGAATACAGAAATAAAATAAGATAACCCCACTCTTTAAAGCCCTCTTGAAAACGCAACAACGCTTCTTGCATAAGAAACCCTCTTTTTAATTTTCTCATTTTCATGTTATCCAAACTTATTCAACCTATTGGTGATTTAAACGCTATCTTTTAGTATAATGGCAAAGTGATCCTAATAACCTAAAAGATATAGAGATGAATACAGAAATTTTAACCATCATGTTAGTTGTCTCAGTGCTTATGGGATTGGTAGGCTTAATAGCGTTTTTATGGGGGGTTAAAAGCGGTCAGTTTGACGATGAAAAACGCATGCTTGAAAGCGTGTTGTATGATAGCGCGAGCGATTTGAACGAAGCGATTTTACAAGAAAACCGCCAAGACCCCAAAAATTAAAAAAATAAAAATAAAAGGATAGAAAATGAGCCAAGAAATTTTAGACGTGTTGATAGTGGGTGCAGGGCCTGGGGGCATTGCCACAGCCATAGAGTGCGAAATAGCCGGCGTTAAAAAGGCACTTTTATGCGAAAAAACCGAAAGCCATTCAGGCATGTTAGAGAAGTTTTATAAAGCCGGTAAAAGGATTGATAAAGATTATAAAAAGCAAGTCGTAGAGCTTAAAGGGCATATCCCTTTTAAAGACAGCTTTAAAGAAGAAACTTTAGAGAATTTCACTAACCTTTTAAAAGAGCATCGCATCACGCCAAGCTATAAAACCGATATTGAGAGCGTGAAAAAAGAGGGCGAATACTTTAAAATCACCACCACTTCTAACACAACCTATCATGCTAAATTTGTGGTGGTTGCGATCGGGAAAATGGGCCAGCCAAACCGCCCTACTACTTATAAAATCCCTGTTGTGCTCTCTAAACAAGTGGTTTTTAGCATCAATGATTGTAAGGAAAATGAAAAAACCCTTGTGATCGGCGGAGGCAACTCAGCGGTGGAATACGCCATTGCTTTGTGTAAAACCACCCCTACCACCCTCAATTACCGCAAAAAAGAATTCAGCCGTATCAATGAAGACAACGCTAAAAACTTGCAAGAAGTCCTAAACAACAACACGCTTAAAAGCAAGCTTGGAGTGGATATTGAAAGCTTAGAAGAAGATAACACTCAAATTAAGGTGAATTTCACCGATAACACGAGCGAGAGTTTTGATCGCTTGCTGTATGCGATCGGTGGCTCTACCCCTTTAGAGTTTTTTAAACGCTGTTCTTTAGAATTAGATCCTAGCACGAATATCCCTGTAGTGAAAGAAAATTTAGAGAGCAACAATATCCCTAATTTGTTCATCGTGGGCGATATTTTATTCAAATCAGGAGCGAGCATCGCTACCGCACTCAATCATGGCTATGATGTTGCGCAAGAAATCGCTAAAAGGTTACAATCTTAAAGCAAATTCACTCATCAAACGGCTTAGCCTTATGCAGAAAGAAAAAGAGGATGAGAAGCGTTAGGGCAAAGTGCATGGTGATGATAGTTAGGGGTGAAAAGTAACGCAGTTCCAAACTACTGAGCGATAGAACTAACACAGAGATTACGCGCACACAGCTTGATGAAAGCGATGAGAGCGATGAAATGTTGTTTTTGGAAACGAATTTGGAAAATTGATACCCCAAGCAATAACTCATGTAAGTGAAAAACGCCACCATGAGCGCATACACCCCTATGAAACAATAAGGGATATTACTAAGCAACAAGGGGCTAACGCCTAGCAACACCAAAAGCGAACTTAGGGCGATTTTTTGGCTGTAATTTTTGGCTTTTAAAAAATGAATGAGAATGGAAATCACTTGAAAAGCGATATAAAATATAAAAAGGTATTGCTCTTTAACGCCTTGTTTTAAAAAATACGCTTGCCACATTTGAAAATGGCTCATAAAAAAGATAGGCGTAATCAAATGCCCCACTAATAAAATTTTAAGCTTGGGGTTATCTTTAAGCTCTTTAAGGCTGCCTTTGACTTGCTCTTTAAGGAGTTTCAAACTTTTTTGGCTTTTAAAATCCGCTTCTTTTTCTTTAAAATAAAACACGATCGTTAGCGCGCAGAGCATGATTAAAAAAATCCCCACGATATACAGCATCGCATGGATTTTGAGATACAAAAACGATCCCAAAGAACTCCCTATAATCATGCCTAAATAAGTAATTTGATTGTTTTTAGCTAAAAACTTGGATAAATCTTTTTTATTTTCTTTAATGTCCGTGATGAGTGAAGCTTCAATCGTGCCGCTAGAGCATGCGCTATACAAACCATACAACCCCCACGCTAAAAGCATGAAAATAAAGCTATCAAAAAACAGCACAAACGAAAAACTAGCGATTAAAAAGGCGTTAGAAACCAAGAATAAATTTTTCCGGCTCATCAAATCCGCTAAAACGCCGCTTGGGTATTCAGCCACCAGCACGCAAAAGCTAAAAAAGGTTTGCACGAGCAAGATTTCACTCAAACTAAGCCCTTTAGAAAGCAACAAGGGGGTTAAAATCGCATGGGGCAAGCTTTGAGCGATGATTAAGAGAAAATTCGCCCCATAGTAAGCTAAAATGTTTTTTCTTAACATTTGAAAATTGTAACTAAAACTAGCTTATAATACAGCGTTATATCTTTTCATTAAGGGGTATTGATGCTAACCCAATTAAAAACTTATCCAAAATTACTCAAACATTATGAAGAAATTAAAGAAGCGCACATGCGCGATTGGTTTTCCAAAGACAAAGAGCGAGCGAGCCGTTATTTCGTGCAATTGGAAAGCTTGAGCTTGGATTATTCCAAAAACCGCTTGAACAATACCACTTTAAAGCTTCTTTTTGAATTAGCGGATGACTGCTCTTTAAAAGAAAAGATTGAGGCGATGTTTAAGGGCGAAAAAATCAACACCACCGAAAAAAGGGCTGTTTTACACACCGCTTTAAGAAGCTTGAATGACGCAGAAATTTTACTAGACAACATGGAAGTGTTAAAAAGCGTGAGAAGCGTTTTAAAACGCATGCGATCCTTTAGCGATAGCGTGAGGAGCGGTAAAAGATTAGGCTATACCAATCAAGTGATCACTGATATTGTCAATATCGGTATTGGGGGGTCAGATTTAGGCGCTTTAATGGTTTGCACCGCCCTAAAACGCTACGGCCACCCGAGATTAAAAATGCATTTTGTGTCTAATGTGGATGGCACGCAGATTTTAGATGTTTTGGAAAAAATCAATCCGGCCAGCACGCTTTTTATCGTGGCTTCTAAGACTTTTTCCACTCAAGAAACCTTAACCAATGCCCTAACCGCTAGAAAATGGTTTGTAGAAAGAAGCGGCGATGAAAAGCATATCGCTAAGCACTTTGTAGCGGTATCCACCAATAAAGAAGCCGTGCAACAATTTGGCATTGACGAGCATAACATGTTTGAATTTTGGGATTTTGTAGGGGGGCGTTATAGCTTGTGGTCGGCCATTGGCTTATCCATTATGATCTATTTGGGGAAGAAAAATTTTAACGCTCTTTTGAAAGGGGCGTATTTGATGGATGAGCATTTTAGAAACGCCCCTTTTGAAAGCAATTTGCCCGTTTTAATGGGGCTAATTGGCGTGTGGTATATCAATTTTTTCCAATCCAAAAGCCATTTAATCGCTCCTTATGATCAGTATTTAAGGCATTTCCCTAAATTCATTCAGCAATTGGATATGGAAAGCAATGGCAAACGCATCAGCAAAAAAGGCGAAACCATCCCCTATGACACATGCCCTGTTGTTTGGGGCGATATGGGCATTAACGCTCAGCATGCCTTTTTCCAGCTCTTGCATCAAGGCACGCATTTAATCCCCATTGATTTTATCGCCTCTTTGGATAAAAAACCTAACGCTAAAGGCCACCATGAGATTTTATTCAGCAATGTTTTAGCGCAAGCGCAAGCTTTCATGAAAGGCAAGAGTTATGAAGAAGCGCTTGGGGAATTGCTCTTTAAAGGATTAGACAAAGATGAAGCCAAAGATTTAGCCCACCATAGGGTGTTTTTTGGCAACCGCCCCTCTAATATCCTTTTATTAGAAAAGATTTCACCAAGCAATATTGGGGCGTTAGTGGCTCTTTATGAGCATAAAGTCTTTGTGCAAGGGGTTATTTGGGATATTAACAGCTTTGATCAATGGGGCGTGGAGCTTGGAAAAGAACTGGCCGTGCCGATTTTACAAGAATTAGAAGGGCATAAAAGCAACGCTTATTTTGACAGCTCCACTAAGCATTTAATAGAATTGTATAAAAATTACAACCAATAGGCTTTATCTTACAACAAGATAAAACCTAAAAACAATAAAGCAAAGCTTAACCCCATTCTCAAGCGCTCCATTCAAAATCATCCGTTAATCATAACGGATTTTAGCACCATATATTAGCCATTTGAGTTTAAAGGGAGTAAATTTTCCATAAATTGATCGTTTTTAGCTTTTAAAAGCTTGACTTTCTCATCATACGCATTATTTTACATATTATAATTATTTCAAAGCTAAGAATAATAAAAACTAAAGAATAGATTTATCTTTAAAAGCATTTGCATTTATCAATCTCATTTTAGGAGGCATGCATGAAAAAGGCAAGTCAGGTTTTATTCTTTGGAGCGTTTTTAAGCTCTTCTTTACAAGGTTTTGAAGCTAAGCTCAACGGCTTTGTGGATCAATCCAGCACTATCGGTTTTAACCAGCATAAAATCAATAAAGAAAGAGGCATCTACCCTATGCAGCAATTCGCAACGATTGCGGGCTATTTAGGGCTTGGTTTTAGCTTGTTACCCAAAAAGGTTTCAGACCATGTTCTAAAAGGCAAAATAGGGGGTATGGTGGGATCTATTTTCTATGACGGCACAAAGAAGTTTGAAGACGGCTCTGTGGCTTATAACCTCTTTGGTTATTACGATGGGTTTATGGGGGGCTATACGAATATCTTACAAACCGATAGTCTTGAAACACAGAACATGAAACACAACAAAAATGTCCGCAATTATGTCTTTAGCGACGCGTATTTAGAATACGCTTATAAGAATTATTTTGAAATAAAAGCCGGACGCTATTTATCCACTATGCCTTATAAAAGCGGTCAAACGCAAGGCTTTCAAGTTTCTGGGCAATACAAGCATGCGCGCTTGACTTGGTTTAGCTCTTTTGGGAGGGCGTTCGCTTATGGTTCGTTTTTAATGGATTGGTTTGCCGCTAGGACCACTTATAGCGGAGGCTTCACCAAAAACGATAAGGGAGGTTATGATAGCCATGGGCGAAAGGTGCTTTATGGCACGCATGCGGTGCAACTCACCTATAAACCTCATCGTTTCCTCATAGAAGGCTTTTATTACCTTTCGCCTCAAATCTTTAACGCTCCAGGCGTTAAGATTGGTTGGGACTCTAACCCTAATTTTAGCGGCACAGGCTTTCGCTCTGATACAGCTGTCATAGGGTTTTTCCCCATTTACTACCCTTGGATGATCGTTAAATCCAATGGAAGCCCAGTCTATAGATACGACACGCCTGCCACTCAAAACGGGCAAAATCTCATTATCCGCCAACGCTTTGACATCAACAATTACAATGTTTCAATCGCCTTTTATAAAGTCTTTCAAAACGCTAATGGTTGGATAGGCAACATGGGGAATCCAAGCGGTGTGATCATGGGGAGTAACAGCGTCTATGCCGGTTTTACAGGCACAGCCCTTAAAAGAGACGCCGCTACCATTTTCCTTTCTTGTGGCGGCACTCATTTTGCCAAAAAATTCACATGGAAATTCGCCACACAATACTCCAATTCAGTAGTCTCTTGGGAAGCGAGAGCGATGATCTCTTTAGGCTATAAATTCAATGAATATTTGAGCGGTAGCGTGGATCTTGCGTATTATGGCGTGCATACTAACAAAGGCTTTAAACCGGGTGAAAACGGGCCTGTGCCTAAAGACTTCCCCGCCCTTTATTCTGACAGGAGCGCATTATACACGGCTCTAGTAGCATCATTTTGATGCTACCCTATGATTATGGTAGGCGTCTTTTTGATGCTGTCTCCTACGATATGATAGGCGTTTTTTAACGCTGTTCCTCTAATCTCTATATATCAAATTTCTTTTCAAGCAAAAGCCCTTTTTTAAATCATACCCATTAAGCAAAATATCTATTATCTTCATCATCTTTAAAATTGAGCTTTTAAAAAAGCAAGCGATAGCTTTTTAAAAACCCAAGCAGAAATCCCAAACATCTTTAGTGTTTGCACGCTTCACAAACAGGGTCAAACTTTTTTTATGGATTTAAAGGGGGTTAAAACCCCTTTTTTATTCAAGCGGCTTTGATATAGGGCGTTTCAGCTAGCGGCGGATAAATTTGATTCTTAAAATAAGCGTTTGAGCAAATCCTAACGCTCACGATTAAAACTAATAGCGCTACAAGCATGAAAAACACGCACAAAATCGCATCAATCGCATGGTTAAAAAGGGATTTTTGGAGCGTTTTGAGCGCTTTTTCATCGGTAGTGAGTGCGATTTTTTCTTTGATGATTTGCATTTGCGCCACATGCGAAACGTTATTCAGCACGCTATCATTACTCTTTGGCACCACCTTTAAAATACCGCTATAAAAAGTGATGGATAAAATCAAAACTGCCGGCAAGGCGCTTACCATCGCCCCCTTAAAACGCCCCATTTTAAACAACACC
The DNA here is from genome assembly GCF_015904775.1 of Helicobacter pylori. GTDB lineage: Bacteria > Campylobacterota > Campylobacteria > Campylobacterales > Helicobacteraceae > Helicobacter > Helicobacter pylori_DM. Next base: position 22,137 of record NZ_JADZNC010000012.1, on the reverse strand, counting down.
ACCGTAACCAACAACAACGCCATGCCCGCTAACATCTGGTTGCTCACGCCAAATAAAGGCCATAGCGTATAAATCCCCCCTTTAGGATCGATCGTGCCTTGATACAAGAAATACCCCCACCCTGCCACGCACAAAAGAGTGGCAAAAATCCCAGCCTTATAAGAGCTAAGATTACCCAAAGGCTTATAAACATTACCGAGCAAATCTTGAATCATGAAACGAGCGGTTCGTGTGCCAGCATCCACAGCGGTTAAAATGAACAAAGCTTCAAACAAAATCGCAAAATGGTACCAAAACGCCATCACGCTTGGATCCCCTAAAATGTGATACACGATCATCGCTAAACCGATCGCAAAAGTGGGTGCCCCACCGGTGCGGCTCAAAATGGAGCTTTCGCCAATGTTTTTGGTCATCTCACTGATTTCTTCAGCGCTGATATTAAACCCCCATGAGCTAATCACCGAAGCCGCATCAGCTATATCTTTACCGATGCTCACTTCTGGGGAATTGATAGCGAAATAAAGCCCTGGGTGCAAGATCCCTGCGCACACCAACGCCATAAGAGCCACAACGCTCTCCATCACCATAGAGCCATAGCCCACTAGCCTGGCGTCGCTTTCTTTAGCGAGCATTTTAGGGGTCGTTCCTGAAGAAATTAAAGCATGAAAGCCGCTAATCGTCCCGCAAGCTACCGTGATAAACAAGAAAGGGAACACGCTTCCTGCAAACACAGGCCCACTGCCATCTACAAAGGGCGTGATTTTAGGGATTTGTAAAGGCGGAGCGACAAAAACAATAGCCACAACCAACACCCCTATAACGCCAATTTTTAAAAAAGTGCTTAAATAATCTCGTGGAGCGAGTAAAAACCATACCGGCAAAATAGAAGCCACAAAACCATAGCCCATGATCATCCACGCTAAAGAACTGGCATCAAAGGTGAAGATTGACGCTAATTTGGGATCTAAAGAAACGTATTTACCCGCATAAATCGCTATAATCAACAAAATAAAGCCGATAACAGAAACTTCTAAAATCTTATGCGGCCTGAAAAACCGCATGTAAAGCCCCATAAGAATCGCAATGGGAATGGTCATAGCGATCGTAAAAAAGCCCCAAGGCGAATGCGCTAAAGCCTTCACCACCACCATCGCTAAAATCGCAATGATAATGAGCATGATCCCTAAAATCCCTAAACTAGCGATCATGCCTACAAATTGACCCATTTCAAGCTTGATCATTTCGCCTAAAGACTTGCCATCGCGCCTAATGGAAGCAAAAAGCACCACAAAATCATGCACGCAACCCCCTAAAACCGAGCCTATCAAAATCCATAAGATAGAGGGCAAGTAACCCATTTGAGCGGCTAGTATCGGGCCTACTAAAGGGCCAGCCCCAGCAATAGCGGCGAAATGATGCCCAAAGGTGATCGCTTTATCGGTTGGCACAAAATCCTTACCGTCATTCCTTACGCATGCGGGCGTGGCTCTGTTATCGTCTAGCTTTAACACCCTATAAGCGATAAAATGGCTATAAAAACGATAGCCTATGCTATAAATGCAAGCGCTCGCTACTACAAGCCATAGCGTGTTAATGCTCTCGCCCTTGTGTAAGGCTAACACCCCTAAACAGATCGCCCCTAAAATAGCGACAAAAACCCAAGCCAAAGAAACTAAACTTTTTTGCATGTCCTCTCCATTCAATGATTATTTAATCATTGCTGTTAATTTCAGCCAGTTTTTTTATTATAATCCAAAATTTCTTTGAATAGTGGCAAAACGGCTCATAAACTTCCCGCTTAAAGGCTTGGGTTTTCCAAACTTCTAACAATTAGGGTGAATAAGAGCTGTTTTTAAACATGATGCTTTAAAGCGTCATTAATTTTAAGGTATAGCGTTATGGCATTAGATTGGGATTTTATGTTTCACTCCATCCCTATGTTTTTTAAGGGGTTAGAACTCACGCTTTATATTTCTTTCTTTGGGATTTTGCTCTCTCTTTTGGTGGGGTTTTTGTGCGCGATCGTTTTATATTTTAAAACGCGCTTTATCTCTCCTATCGTCTATATCTATGGCGAAATCGCTAGGAACACGCCCCTACTCATCCAGCTTTTCTTTTTGTATTACGGGTTGAATGAAATCGGTTTGAGCGCTTTAGAGTGTGCGATTTTAGCGTTAGGGTTTTTGGGTGGGGGGTATATGAGTCAAAGTTTTTTGCTTGGGTTTAAGAGCCTAGCTTCCATTCAAAGAGAAAGCGCTTTGAGTTTGGGGTTTGGCCCTTTGAAAATGATGTATTACATTATTTTACCTCAAAGTTTAAGCGTTTCTATGCCTTCCATAGGAGCGAATGTGATTTTTTTACTCAAAGAAACTTCGGTGGTGGGCGCGATAGCCCTAACCGATATCATGTTTGTGGCGAAAGATTTTATTGGCATTTATTATAAAACGACTGAAAGCCTTTTGATGTTAAGCCTCACTTATTTGATCGCTTTGCTCCCTTTAAGCGTTTTGTTTGTGATCTTAGAGCGTTCCTTTAAAAAGAAAGTGGCTTAAAATGGGAGTTTTATTAGAATTAGACAATCTTAAGCGTTTGTTAGAAGGGTTTGAAACCACTCTTTTGATCGCTCTTAGCTCTGCAATGATTTCAATCATTGTTGGAATGCTTTTAGGGAGTTTGATGGCGTTTGGCTCTCAAATAATGGTTTTAGCGTGTCGTGTGTATTTAGAAAGCGTTCGCATCATCCCGCTTTTAGCATGGCTGTTTATCGTGTATTTTGGGTTAGCGAGCTGGTTTGATTTGCATATTAGCGCGGTTTTAGCGAGTATTATTGTTTTTAGCTTGTGGGGGGGCGCTGAAATGATGGATTTAACCAGAGGGGTTTTAACTTCCGTAAGCAAACACCAAGTAGAAAGCGCTCTAGCTTTAGGCTTAGATTCAAAAAAGGTGATTTTTAATATTATTTTCCCCCAAAGCTTTTTGTCTTTATTGCCCTCAAGCCTTAATTTATTCACGCGCATGATTAAAACCACGGCTTTAGTCTCTCTCATTGGAGCGATTGATTTGTTAAAAGTGGGCCAGCAAATCATAGAGCTTAACCTCTTACGCATGCCTAATGCGAGCTTTGTGGTTTATGGCGTTATCTTAATGTTTTATTTTAGTTTATGCTATAGTTTGAGCCTGTATAGTTCCTATCTAGAAAAAAAATTCCAACACATTAGAGGGTAAAATGAGCGCGATTTTAGAAACCAAAGGGTTAAAAAAAACCTATCAAAACCATTTGGTTTTAGACGGCATCAATTTCACTTTAAATAAGGGTGAAGTGGCAGTGATTTTAGGGCCTAGCGGGTGCGGGAAAAGCACTTTTTTAAAATGCCTAAACGGGCTTGAAAAGATTGATGAAGGTGAAATCCTTTTTGAAAACACTAACCTTAATACGCCAGCCACTAACTGGAATCAAATGCGCCAAAAAATAGGCATGGTGTTTCAAAATTATGAGTTGTTCCCGCATTTAAACGTGCTGGATAATATCTTACTCGCCCCCTTAAAAGTGCAAAAACGATCCAAAGATGAGGTCATTTCTCAAGCCGTAGAGCTTTTAAAGCGAGTGGGTTTGGAGCATAAACAACAAGCTTACCCTAAAGAATTGAGCGGCGGGCAAAAACAACGAGTAGCGATCGTGCGTTCTTTGTGCATGCGGCCAAAAATCATGCTTTTTGATGAAGTAACCGCCTCATTAGACCCTGAAATGGTTAAAGAAGTTTTAGAAGTGATTTTAGAATTAGCCACAACGGGCATGAGCATGGTGATTGTAACGCATGAAATGAAATTCGCCCAAAAAATCGCTCACAAAATCGTGTTTTTTGATAGCGGTAAGATCGCTGAAGAAAACAGCGCCAAAGAGTTTTTTAATAACCCCAAGTCTCAAAGAGCGCAAAAATTTTTAGAAACTTTCCATTTTTTAGGGAGCTGTTAAATAAAGTTTGCTAAAAAGATAGTTTTAATTTTAAAAAAAGGTGGTTTTATGAAAACAAACGGGCTTTTTAAAATGTGGGGGCTATTTTTAGTTTTAATCGCTTTAGTCTTTAGCGCATGTTCTGATAGCCATAAAGAAAAGAAGGACGCTTTAGAAGTCATTAAACAAAGGGGGGTTTTAAAGGTGGGGGTTTTTAGCGATAAGCCTCCTTTTGGCTCTGTGGATTCTAAAGGGAAATATCAAGGCTATGATGTAGTCATCGCTAAACGCATGGCCCTTGATTTATTGGGCGATGAAAATAAGATTGAGTTTATTCCTGTAGAAGCTTCAGCTAGGGTGGAATTTTTAAAAGCCAATAAAGTGGATATTATCATGGCTAATTTCACGCGCACTAAAGAAAGAGAAAAAGTCGTGGATTTCGCTAAGCCGTATATGAAAGTCGCTTTGGGGGTGATTTCTAAAGATGGGGTCATTAAAAATATAGAAGAGTTGAAGGATAAAGAGCTGATTGTGAATAAAGGCACGACAGCGGATTTTTATTTCACTAAAAATTACCCCAATATCAAACTTTTGAAATTTGAGCAAAACACAGAGACTTTTTTAGCCCTTTTAAACAATAAGGCTACCGCTCTAGCCCATGATAACACTTTGTTGCTCGCTTGGACGAAACAACACCCTGAGTTTAAATTAGGCATTACAAGCCTTGGCGATAAGGATGTGATCGCTCCAGCGATTAAAAAGGGTAACCCTAAGCTTTTAGAATGGTTGAACAACGAAATTGATTCCCTCATTTCTAGCGACTTTTTAAAAGAAGCTTACAAGGAGACTTTAGAGCCTGTTTATGGCGATGGAATCAAACCGGAAGAAATTATTTTTGAATGATTTCTTCTAGGCTTTTTTGGCTGAAAGCATGCGTTTTTGTTGCTAAAATAGCGGTTTTGTGATCTTTTTGTTTTTCATTTTGGGATATATTTGTTTGATTTTACATTGAAAGGATTTGTTGATGAGTTATTTTTATAAGCGTTGTTTGAAATTTTCGTTGGTTGGGTTGCTAGGGCTTTTGAGCGTTCAGCTTGACGCTAGGAGTTTTGTTGATGGGGATTTAGACATTCAAAAATTCAGCTATGAAGATTCTCTGCTTAAAAAGGGAGATCCTAATGGCGTGCATAAGGTTCAGGTGCGAGATTATAAGGGCAAAATGCAAGAAGCTGAGATCCACTCAGAAATACGCATTGCGGTTAAACCGGGGGTTAAAAAAGAAGTTAAAAAAGGCAAAATTTATAGCGCTCAAATCAATGATGGCATGTGCTATGCTTTTAGAATGCTCCAAACCGGCGATAATACCACAGGCCTTGATTCTAAAGAGTTCCCCAAGCAAAGTCGTGAAAAAAAGGGCCGAGTGATCACTTTAATCGGTAAAGATGAAGTGCCTTATCTTATTTTAGAAACCGATTGCCAAGTGGGTGATATTGCAAAGATCTCTTTGGTGGGTAATTTTGATGGCACTGGGTTTCTTACGGAATATAAATTCAAAGACGCTAAACCCATTTACTAGTCTTTATTCTTCGCTTCATTCTTAAAATCTCTTAATCTCTTGTGGTTAGGGGATTTTTTTATTCATTAGCAGTGTTTTTGATTGTATCTTAAAAATTTTAAAAACCCTGTTTGTGTTTTTGCCTCAAGTTGTTAAAAAAAGCTCTGTCCTCATCAAATACTGACAAATAAACCCTTTTATAGAACGCTTGCTTGATTAAAGTCAAGTTTTTTATTACTGATTTTAAAAACAAGCTAAAAGAAAGAAAATAAAAGAGAAACCCCCCCCTTTTTTTTAGGAGTTTTCTTCTTGCTTATACCCTTTAAGTGCAAAGAAGAGGATATAAAAATAGCACAATAACGGCACACCATAAGCGTAGAGCAAATTTGATTCGGTTGCTGTTAGCATGTCTGTAACCGCACCTTGAATGGGGGGGATTAACGCCCCTCCTACAATCGCCATGCTAATCACCCCAGAAGCCTTAGAAGTGAGATGCCCTAAATTGAGCGTAGCCAAAGAAAAGATTGTAGGGAACATGATAGAGTTGAAAAAGCCCACAAAAGTCAGAGCGAATAAAGCGATCTTGCCTCCAATGAGAATAGCCAAAGCGATAAGCACGATAGAACTTAAAGCGTTGAAAGCTAGGTATTTATTAGGGGCAATTTTATTCATCAACACACTGCCTAAGAAACGGCCCACCATCGCGCCTCCCCAATAATACACCAAGTAATGCGCGCTTGATTGAGGGTCTAAATTCAAAAGCTTTTCAAAGCTTAACACCAAGAATGAGCCAATCGCCACTTCTCCCCCCACATAGAAAAAGATCCCCAAAGCCCCAAAAACAAAGTGTTTGTGCGAAAACAGGCTTTTTTGCGTCGTCTCTTTAGGCATTTCTTTTTCCACATCAGGCAATTTCAAAAGATACATGATGAGCGCTAAAAGAAGCGAAAACACCGCCAAGCCCAAATAAGGCATTTGAACGCTTTTAGCGTCCGCTAATTTGTCTATCAAACTTGCATTATCGCCCATTTTAGTCGTGCTAAAAATCAACAAGCTCCCAAAAATAGGCCCTAAAGTCGTGCCAAGCGAATTGAACGCCTGGACTAAAACCAAGTTTCTGGCTTCTTTACCCTTAGAAAGCAAGGTTACAAAGGGATTACCAGCGGTTTGTAAGCACACAATCCCGCTCGCTAAAATAAACAACGCTCCTAAAAAAAACCCATAGGAGCCAAAATGCGCCGCCGGATAAAACAACGCACACCCGCTCGCTGTGATCACAAAACCAAGCACCACACCAAAAGGGTAGCCGATTTTACTGATCACATTCCCAAAAACGCCTCCCATGATGAAATACGCCCCAAAAAAGCAAAATTGAATGAGTGAAGCTTCAAAATAGGTCAAGTCAAAAATGGGTTTTAAATGCGGGATTAAAATATCGTTTAAAACCGTGATAAAACCCATTAGAAAGAATAGCGCTGTCAAACTCCCCAGCGCCAAGGTGTTAGAAGTTTTTTGCATACCTTCTCCTTTTTTATTGAGTTGATATAATAATAATGATATTACAATTATTTTAAGATAATAATCTGTCTAAATAAAGAAAAAGAGGCATGAAATGAGTAAAAAATGCAAAGCCCCTTAAAAAGAGCTTAACGAAAGATAAATACAGAAACAGAAATGATGCAGAGAATGATGATGCCTGAATTGAGCGCTTTGAAGTCTTTTTGAACCAATTTGATGATACTATAAGACAAAAAGCCAAAGGCTAAGCCATCGGCAATGGAGAAGGTTAAGGGCATCATCACCACGGTTAAAAAAGTGGAAACGCTAATGGCCATGTCTTTAAAATTCACCCCCTCTAACACGCTAAACATCAAAACCCCTACTACCACCAGCACCGGATAAATCGCATTGCTAGGAATAGCTTTTAAAAGAGGCAAGCAAAAGAGCGTTAAAACAAAAAATAATCCGGTAAAAACCGCTGTCAGCCCTGTGCGGCCCCCCTCTTCAACCCCACTCGCGCTCTCTATAAAAGCTGTCGTAGTAGAAACGCCCACCACCGCGCTCCCTAAAGAAGCTACCGCATCCGCTTCTAAAGTCTTTTCCAATTCCTTATTTTTTTCTTCATCATTGAAAAAATCAGTCTTGTGGCCAATCCCTGCAAGCGTGCCTAAAGAATCAAACAAATCGGTTACAAAAAAAGTGATGATGACTGGCACTAACGCTAAAGTGAAAGCCCCACTCGCATCAAAAAAAATGCCCTTAAAATCTAATTGAAAGGCGATAGGGCCAATGCTAGCGGGCATGGAAAAAAACTCACTAGGGTAAGGGGCTAGCTTTAAAACCCATGCGAGAATGGAAGTGATTAAGACCGCTATAATGAAAGAACCCCTGATTTTGAGCGTGTAGAGCGCGAAAGTTAAAATGATCCCCACAACCCCCAATAACACATGCGGATCGCCAAAATCGCCTAAGGTTACAAGCGTAGCCTTATGGGTAACGACAATATGCATTTCTTTAAGACCAATAAACGCGATAAAAGCCCCTATCCCCGCGCTCACCGCACGCCTTAAATCGCTAGGAATGCTTCGCATGACCCAACTTCTAAATTTAGTGAAAGACAAAATCACAAAAATCGCTCCCGAGAGCGCTACGATGCCTAAAGCGCTCTGCCAAGGGAGTTTTAGCCCCTGAACCAATCCAAAGCTAAAATAAGCTGACAACCCTAAGCCCACGCTCATAGCGATGGGAGTGTTTGCCCATAATCCGTTAAACACGCTCGATAAGATAGTGATAATGGCTGTCGCGCTCAAAAGGGCTTCATAAGGCATGTTGGCGTGAGAAAGGATAAGAGCGTTTAGTGGCACGATGTAAATCATGGTGATAAAGGTCGTTAAACCCGCTCTAAACTCGGTGGCAATGTTCGTGTTGTGTTCTTTAAGCTTGAAAAACCCCATGTTAGATAACTCCTTACTATTTGGTATAGATTAATTTAATAAGGGGCTTTGGGGTTATGTTAGCGCTATTTTATTTTAAATTGCCTTAAGATGCTTGATTGTGTTGTTTCAATCAAAAGAAGTGAGTAAAAAACCCTTTTTTTTAAAAACTCCGCTAAAAAACGATCGTTTTAATAAAAATCGCAAAAAAGCTCATCTTGTAAGGTAATTTCACTCTTTAATGGTTTTTGAGAGCGTTTTTTAAATTTGAAAAGATTGTTGCAAAATAACCCCCATAAGTCGGATTATGGGGATAAATTCTAAAAAGGAGTTTGCCATGGAAAACTAAAAACGAAAAATAAAAATGGCGGAAACATTATACCTTAAAATTTCTTTTTTAGGGTTTAATGATTGTTTTTTGAAAATTTTTAGCTTTAGAGGTTTTTTAGAAGTTTAACCCCCCCCCTATTTTAAAAAGGAGATTTTTTAATAAGCGAACACATAATTGAGATACACGCTATAAAGCCTTCTATATTCTAATTTAGTGTCTAGAAAAGAATAGTAATTCGTGTTAATGGTAGGGATTTTCACGCCCAATTCCATGCCATGTTGAGCCGCATGATGACTATCTTTTTTCTTAGGCCTAGCGAGATTGGTTCTCAAGCCTAAATTGAATAAGAATTGGAAATTAGCCGTATTCACTTTAGCGCTATAAACATTGCTGATGGTTTTTAAATTCACAAATTGAGAATTAAGCCATGAAGTCCCTGCTAAGGCGATTCCTCCAAAAAGCCCAAAAGAAATCTTATTGTTCTTGCCTAAGAAGTTGGTGTTTTTATCGTTGATGAAATTAAACAATAAATCGCTACCCACCCCATAAGTCCAAACATCAGAAGCCGAGTTAAAGAAATTGGATTTGATATAGGCGTGGTTGTAATCAAAGAAACCATAATACCTTAACCCCCATCTTTTCTTTTTGCCAAAAAATTGCTTATAGCCCACTTGCACCCCAAGGCCATTCATCGCCCCGTTATTGGTTTGAGAGCTAATGATGCCCACTCGTTTGAAAGGGTTATGACCGAGTTCTTGAACAATGGTGTTGGCTAGGGTTTGCGCTTGATTGATTTGAGGCGTTTGGCTAGAAAAAGAAGCGCTACTTTTTTCTAGCGAAGCTAGAGTTTGTTTCACGCCCGTGCAACCTTTCCCCCAAGTGTTATTGGAAACGCTTTCACTTGAAGCATTCGTGCTGCATTCTTCTATATAGTTTTTAAGAACTCCTGTAGAAATTCTATTAAAATCGCTCCCCACTTGATTGGCCAGTTTTAAAATTTCTGTTTGAGATTGAGCGTTTTTGAGCATGCTTTGAGCCAAAGCGACACTATTAGGAGAGTTAAGGTTGAAATTATTGGGTTGGGTGATATTTTTGGGTTGGTTAGCGTTAAGTTGTTGGGTTTCTTGAACGATGTTTTGAGCGTTACTAATCATGTCTGAAATAGCGCTAAATTCCGTGCCAAAAACGTTGCACGAATTTTGGTTAGCACCTGTTTGCCATGAAGGGGTGTTTGCGCCATTAGTTCCACCATTACTACTAGACTTCCCTCTCAGCATCGGACAATTGTCTTGAAGGGTGTTGATGATGGTTTGCGCTTGGGTTAAAAGATTTTGTGCATCGTTAATATTAAGTATTCTTTGTTTCAATTGTAGCATCAGCAGCATTGTTATTGTTATTATTGACATTAATGTTTTTAGCGTTGGTTGCTGTTTTAATGGTTACTTCCACCGTTTTTTTTGTATCGCTTAAAGCAGGGAGACCTTGTTTCAAAGCGGCTTGGATGATTTGATACGCTTTATTGAGCGTTGCAAATTGTTCAATGGACAGATGAGAATTTTTGCCTGCTTGAAGTAACCCCACATGCCCACCGCAAGTGATCGAATCTGAATTTTGTCCTGGTTGGTTGTAAAAAGTTTCTGTGATGTTGTGGTTGGGTTTATCCGTATAGCCTCCGCATATAACCGCATAAGCTATGCTATTCCATAACCCCACCGTGGATTTTAGCGCTAAAAGCGTGGCTTGATAGGCAGGGGAATTGGTTGTTGTATCAATTAAACTTTGCGCGCTTTTGTTTAAATTGCCAATCGCTTGATTGATCGCTGTGGCGCTGTTTGCGTTAATCTCTTGATTGGAGTGGCTGTGATTGGCCAAAAGCTTGTTTAAGTTTTCATAAGCGTCTGAAAGTTTTTGCACCTTGTCGGCGTTTTTCACTTTTTGAACCGCTTCACCGATTTGATAACCCACGCTTAAAAAAACGCCGTTGTCTTCAGCATGGAGCAATGACGCCGCAAGAGTTAGAGAAAGTAGAATCGTTTTTTTCATAAAATGTTCCTTAAAGTAATGTTTTATTGCAAAAAATGTATCAAAATGAGAATTTATTTACAATGCGTTTAATTTTACCACAAATTTATTGGATTTCAAAAAAAGTTTTAGGGTGTTTTGATGCGCTCAATCAAGCTTTTAAGAGTGTTTTTAATTTGATTGGGATTTGGTTTTAGAAAGATTGTTGTAAAATAAACGCCCCCATAAGTGCAATTATGGGGATAATTTTTAATGGGAGTTTGCCATGAAAACAGAAAATGGCAAAAACTCTTGGAAAACATTATACCTTGAAATTTCATTTTTGGGGTGTAAAGTTGTTGTTTTATTGAAGCGGTAGTTTTGTAAAACGAAGTTTCTGTAAAACGATAGCTTTAGTTTTTCCAAAGTTCCCTTAAGGCTTTTAGCTTTAAGGGTTTTCCTTTAAAGCTTATCCTTAACTTATGGGGGCAACAAAAAAGGCTAACTCATCATCTCTAAAGCCAGAGTGATCATGTTATCAAAGCTTTCTATTCTTTCTTTAGGGCTTAAGGCTTCTTTAGTGATTAAGTGATCTGAGACAGAGCATAAACATAAAGCCTTAGCGTTTAGTTCCATCGCCGTGGCGTATAACCCTGCCGCTTCCATTTCAATAGCCAAGTGGTTGTATTGGGCCATTAAATCAAAGGCATGCGTTTCAAACGAATAGAAAAAATCGCTTGAAAAAATATTACCCACTTTCAAATCAATACCCAAACGCTTTGCTGTTTGATACGCTCTTAAACTCAATTCAAAATCAGGCGTTGCGCTCAAATCGTGGTTTAAAAAACGCACCCGATTGGTTTTAGAATCTGTTGAAGCTCCCGTTGCCATGATAATGTCTTTCAAGCCGACTTTTGGGCTAATCGCCCCGCAAGTGCCAATCCTTAAAAGCTCTTTAACCTGATAGGTTTTAATGAGTTCGGTTACATAAATCGTGCATGACGCAATGCCCATGCCATGCCCCATTAAAGAAATCCCCTTGCCCTTATACTTCCCGCTAAAGCCTAGCATGTTACGCACATTCGTGATCTCTTTAGCGTCTTGTAAGAATTTTTTCGCAATGTAGCTCACCCTTAAAGGATCGCCGCATAAAAGGCATTGAGGATAAAAATCGCCGATTTTGGCGTTGATGTGAGGGGTCATGGTTGTCCTTTAAAGTTTAATAAGTTTTTGCCATAATCTAGGGGGCTTAATCCCAAAAAATAAGCGATACTTTGCCCAATATCCGCAAACGACTCGCTCTTGCCTAAAAAGGCTGGTTGTAAATCTTTGTGGTAGAACAAAATAGGAATGTATTCTCGTGTGTGATCGGTGCCTTTAAAGCTGGGATCACACCCATGATCGGCGCAAAGAATGAGCAAATCGTTTTCTTTTAAATTTTCTAAAACCTCTTTTAAACGCGTATCAAAATACTCTAAAGCGTTAGCATACCCGCTAATATCGCGCCTATGCCCATAATCGCTATCAAAATGCACAAAATTCGTGAAAATCAAGCTGTTGTTTTTAGCGTTTTTGACTTGCTCTAAAGTCACATCGCATAATTCCATCAAACTACCGGCTTTGAACTTTTGAGTGATCCCCACATGAGCGTAAATATCAGCGATTTTTCCAATACTAATGACTTCGCCCTGCTTTTCTTCAATGAATGTTTCAAAAAGCAATTTTTTATGGGGCTTTATCGCATAGTCTTTGCGATTAGCGGTGCGTTTGAAACTCTCTCTATTGGTGCCAATAAAGGGGCGCGCGATCACTCTGGCGATCTTTAAGGGCTCTAGAATTTGAAACGCTTCTTCACAAAGAGCGTATAAGTTATCCAACCCAAACTTTTCTTCATGCGCAGCGATTTGAAACACCGAATCCGCTGAAGTGTAAAAAATGGGGTATAAAGTTTCTAAATGCTTTTCGCCTAAATCTTTAATGATTTCAGTCCCTGATGCGTGGCAATTCCCTAAATAGCCCTTAATCTTAGTTTTGTGCATGATTTCATCTAAAATTTCTTTAGGAAACGAATGGGTTTTGTCTTTAAAATACCCCCATTCAAAAAGAACGGGCGCACCCATCATCTCCCAATGCCCAGAAATCGTATCCTTGGCGCTAGAAAGTTCTTTGGCGTAAGCGTAAGCCCCTATTAAATTAGGTTGAGAATCAAAACCCAAAGGCAATTCATTTGCAGCTTTTAAAGCGCTCAACCCTAAACCCAAACTCTCTAAATAAGGCAGTTTCAAAGCCCCATTGCGATCGTTAGAATCAGCCAAGTTATTAAAACAAGCCTTAGCGATATTGCCTAAAGTGTTCGCCCCCAAATCGCCAAAATCTTTAGCGTCTTCACTAGCCCCTATACCAAAAGAATCCAATAATAAGATCACCACTCTTTTTTGCATATTTTGTCCTTTTAATGAGCGTTTAGTCCTATGAATAACCCGGCGATAGTCGCGCTCATGAAATTAGAAAGCGTGCCTACAAGCACCGCTTTTAAAGCAAGCCTTATAATGAGATCCTTCTTTTTAGGCACTAAACTACCAAGCCCACCAATGAGCATGGCGACTGAGCTTAAGTTAGCAAACCCGCACAACGCAAAAGTGATGATCGCTTTAGTTTTCTCGCTCAAGATTAAAGGAGGGTTATCGCCCAAATAAGGCAATAACTGCATATAGCCCACAAATTCATTGAGCGTGATTTTAATGCCTATGATTTCTCCGGCAATCCCAGCCTGACTCCACGGAATGCCTAGCATAAAGGCTAAGGGTTTTAAGAGCGTGCCTAAAATCAACCCTAAAGACAAATGCTCCATGCCTAAAACCCCCCCTATAACCCCTAAAAGCCCGTTAATGAGCGCGAGCATCCCCACAAAGGCTAAAAGCATCGCTCCCACATGCAAGGCTAAATTTAGCCCTGTACTTGCCCCATTAGCGATAGCTTCTATGGCATTGACATGCTTTTCTGCAGAAACATCTGCATGGCTAGAAATGGTTTCGTTTTGCGGGTAAATGATTTTAGCGAACAACAACCCCCCAGGAGCGGACATAAACGAAGCGGCGATTAAATAAGGCAAAGGAATACCCATGCTCGCATACCCGGCTAACACAGGCCCCGCAACGCTAGCCATGCCCACGCACATGACCGCAAAAATCTCTGAATCGCTCATGCTTTTCAAATAAGGCTTAATGACTAAGGGCGCTTCGGTGTGCGCTACAAAAATATTAGCCGCTGCGCTCATGCTTTCTGCTTTAGAAGTGCCTAAGCATTTTTGCAACGCCCCACCGATGAGATTGATAAACAAAGGCATGATTTTTAAATAATATAGAAGTGAAATCAAGCTAGCAAAAAAGATAATGATCGCTAAAACATTGATCGCAAAGATAAAGCCTCCTATCCCTTGATCGCCTTTAGCGTTTGGAGCGAGATTGCCAAATAAAAAACGCACCCCCTCATAGCCGTAAGAAATCACGCTTTGTATGCCGCTGGCTAAGCCTTGCAACATTTCCCTACCCAAAGGCACATATAAAGCCAACGCCCCTAAAGCCACCTGGATCACAAACGCGCTGACAATCGTGCGATAATTTATAGCCCTTTTATTGCTAGAAAACACCCAAGCAATAAGAAAAAGCACCGCCATCCCTACAACACTAAAAAGAGAGCTAAAAATCATCGTCAAATCCCTAAAGAAATTAAAAGATGCAAGGCTATTGTAGTTTAGTTTTGCTAAAAAAAAGATTAAACGAAAATTAAATGAAGATTAAATCAAATCATGGTGTCAAGAGGGGGACTTGAACCCCCGACCTCCGGCTTATGAGACCAGCGCTCTAAACCAGCTGAGCTACCTTGACACAAGCAATTTTATAAAAAATAAAGAATGAGATTATACAAAAAATTTTCTTAAAAATCCATTAAAATTAAACTTTTATTATCAATCCTACTTTCCTAAATTAATGATAGAAATTAGAGATTTTCTTGTAAAATACTACGCATGTTTAAGAAAATTTTTCCATTAGCGTTAGTGTCATCGTTGCGGTTTTTGGGGCTTTTTATTGTTTTGCCTGTCATTAGTTTGTATGCGGATAGTTTCCATTCAAGCAGTCCCTTACTCGTGGGGTTGGCTGTGGGCGGAGCGTATCTTACGCAAATTATTTTTCAAACCCCCATGGGCATTCTTAGCGATAAAATCGGCCGTAAAGTGGTGGTTATGGTGTGCTTGTTATTGTTTTTAGCCGGCTCGTTAGTGTGCTTTATAGCGAACGATATTGTTTGGCTCGTTATCGGGCGCTTCATTCAAGGCATGGGGGCTTTAGGGGGGGTTGTTAGCGCGATGGTGGCTGATGAAGTGAAAGAAGAAGAGTGCACCAAAGCCATGGCCATCATGGGGGCGTTTATTTTCATTAGCTTCACTATAAGCATGGCCATAGGCCCTGGGGTTGTGGCGTTTTTTGGGGGGGCAAAATGGCTCTTTTTGCTCACGGCGATCTTAACCTTATTGAGTTTGTTGATGCTTTTAAAAGTCAAAGACGCCCCTAAAATTTCTTACCAAATCAAAAACATAAAAGCTTACCAACCCAACTCTAAAGCCTTGTATCTTTTATATATAAGTTCTTTTTTTGAAAAAGCGTTCATGACGCTTATTTTTGTGCTGATCCCTTTAGCCTTAGTGAATGAATTCCATAAAGATGAAAGCTTTTTAATCTTGGTGTATGTGCCTGGAGCCTTATTAGGGGTTTTAAGCATGGGAATAGCGAGCGTTATGGCTGAAAAATACAATAAGCCTAAAGGGGTGATGCTTTCTGGCGTGTTGTTGTTTATTATGAGTTATTTGTGCTTGTTTTTAGCCGACTCTAGCTTTTTAGGGAAATATTTATGGCTCTTTATTGTTGGGGTGGCGTTTTTCTTTATTGGCTTTGCCACCTTAGAGCCTATCATGCAATCTTTAGCGTCTAAATTCGCCAAAGCAAACGAAAAAGGCAAGGTTTTAGGGCAATTCACTACTTTTGGCTATTTAGGGAGCTTTGTTGGGGGCGTGAGCGGGGGGTTGAGCTACCATCATTTAGGCGTTTCTAACACAAGCTTAATCGTTGTAGCTTTAGGGCTTATTTGGGGAATATCGCTCTTTTTGCTCCACAACCCTTCCAAGCAAAAAAATGTCTATTTCCCCTTGGACGCTTACAATGAGGAACAATTTGAAACTTTAGGGGATAAAATCATTGAATGGTATGTTAATATTAGCGAAGAAATCATTATTGTGAAATATAATTCCGATCACATTAGCGAAGAAGAAATCATTCGCTTAGCGCAAAACTTTAGAAAATAAAACAATCAAGGATCAAAAATGGCTTATGAAATTTCTAAAAAAGTCTTACACATTGTAGGCAAGACAAATGCCACTTACAAACTCATAGAAGAAGGCGATAAAATCTTATTAGGATTGAGTGGGGGCAAGGATTCTATCATGCTCGCTTGCATCTTAGCTAGGATGCAAAAACATGCCCCTTTCAAATTTGATTTTAAAGCGGTTACCGTGCATTATGGTTTGGGCGAAGATTTGAAATGGTTGAGCGATTTGTGCCAAGAGCAAGGCATTGAACATGAGATCATTTACACCCAAATCGCTGCCACGATCAACGAAAAACGCCGTGAAAAAAGCTCGTTTTGTTCGTTTTGCTCTCGTTTGAGGAGAGGGACTTTGTATTCTAAGGCTTTAGAAGAAGGCTATAATAAAGTCGCTATCGCGCACCATTTAGATGATGCGGTGGAGAGCTTCTTTATGAATTTCACTTATAACGGGAGTTTAAGGAGCATGCCCCCCATTTATAGGGCTGAAAACGGCTTGTTGGTGATCCGCCCTTTGATTAAGGTTCGAGAAGCTAGTAGCATTCATTTTGTCACTTCTCAAAATATCCCGGTTGCTCCTGATTGCAACTGCCCGGCCAAGCAGCCCACCTCTGATAAGCCCCCTATCGCGCGATTAGCCACCAAAAATTTCTTAAAAGAAATGCAAAACTTGCACCCTCGTTTCTTTGATAGCTTAGAGAATGCGTTCAATAATGTCCAAGCGAGCAGCTTTAGCGACGCTAGATATTTAGACGCTTAAGCTTTCATTTAAGCTTTTTTGTTGAGTATTTTGATCGCAATCGTGAATAATACCCCTTCAAAAATAGCCGCCATGAGCAATGCGTAGTAGGTGTTTTGTGAGATCGCTTGCGCTTTTAAGCCAACTGCTGCGGTGGTTACTAAAAAAGTTAAAGGCATAGAAGCCCCTAAAGCGAATGAAAATAAATGCTTAGCCTCTTTAAAGTATTTGCGCCACAATAAGGTTGAAGTGATCAAGTGCAAACTCAACATCGCTATGACAATCAATATCCCTTGGAGAATCAAATGCGGGTTTAAAAACACTAATTTTAAGTCTAAAGTAGAGCCTACATGGATGAAAAACAAAGGCACAAAAAACCCAAACCCCACATCATTGAGCTTGTGGATCAGCTCTGATTTATGAGGGAAGAAAGTAGAAACGACTAACCCCGCCAAAAACGCCCCTAAAACCATTTCTATTTTGAGCCACACCACGATCGCAACCAAGGAAAAAAAGAGCATGAGCGAAAAACGCACGTCTTGGTTAAACTGACTGCTTTTAGGCATCACAAAAAGCTTTAAATGCGGGAACCACCAAAACAAAGTCTTAAAGATTTGAAACGCCACGATAATTAAAATTAAAAAAACAATGAGAATGCCTAAATCTTTAATCAAATCCATGCCCAAACCATGCGAATACACCCCATCCACGACCACCAAACCAAAAATGCTTAACAATTCCCCAATAACGCCCACTTTCAAAACCAAATCAAGCCACAAAATCTCTTTACGATAATCTTTGACTAAAGTCATGATCATGCCCAAACTGATAATAGGGAAAATCACCATAAAAATAGGCTCTAAATTAAGGCTAAAAGTAAGAATAAACGAAAGCGTGTATAAAATCAACAGATAAGCAAAAATGCGTTTTAAAAGAGAAACCCCTAATTTTTTAAACAAATAAATTTCCACTTCCAAACCGCATAAAAACATTAAAAACAAAAAGCCAATTTCAGACATGATTTCAAAGCCTTTAGTTGGCTCAATAAAACCCACATACGCCCCAACAGATCCAAATAAAATCTCCACAACCGTGATAGGCAAACGAGAGATTCTAGACACATAAGGGGCTATCACGATTAAAAGCATAATGAGCGCGAAAGTGAAAAATTCTGCATGCATGTCTTAATTTTACCTTATTTATTGATTAAGTTTTCAAAGCGATAGGGTTTTTCTCTTTATAAGCGGTAAAAACCCCTTTTTTGATTTCATAATAAGTTACCCCTAACGCTACTAAAAACGCTAAAAATTGCGCGATAGGGTAAGTTACCCAAATGCCATTAATCCCATAGAAATGGCTTAAAATCGGCAATAGGACAATAATAAACCCTAATGTGTGCGAAAGGGTGATGATAAACGAACTTTTAGTGCGTTGGATGGATTGGAAAAACACCGCACACAACAAAGTCATGCCTAAAAAAATATAGCCAACATAATAAATATTCATCGCTCTTTTAGTCTCTTGCATAAAGAGTGCGTCTTGTTCGCTTGGCTGCAAATAAAGCTTGATTAAAAATTCATCTAAGAAATAATAAGCGCCATAGAAAACAATCCCTATACAAAACGCTGCTTTCAAACCAAAAATAAACACCTCTTTCACGCGCTCTAAATTTCTAGCCCCATAGCTAAAGCTCGCGATCGGTTGGATGCCTTGAGAAATCGCAAACAAAGTCGTAAAAAAGATAATCGCATTATACATGACGATCCCATACATGCTCACAAACCTTTCCCCAGCCGTGTGCATGATAGCGGTATTAAACAACAAAATCATAATAGAAGCGCTAAATTCCGCCGTGCTTTGAGGCACGCCGCTTTTAGCTGAAGAAATGACTGAAGACAAAGAAAATCGTTTGATAAAATACAATTGCCCTTTTTTGCGCCAAAAATGCTGCATTAAGACTAAAACCCCTATCGCATGCCCTATCACGGTGGCTATCGCGCTGCCTTGAACCCCCACTTCCAAAACAAAAATAAACCAATAGTTGAAAAAGATATTCGCCAATGAGCCAATCAACATCGCCACCATCGCTAAAACGGGCCGTTTGTCATTCACCACAAAGACATCCGCTAAAGGGTGCAAAACCATAAAAACAGAGCCCATTAAAATGATTTCAATGTAGCGTTTAGACATGCTCAATAAAGCGTCATTACTCCCAAAAAAACGCGCGATAGTTTCGCTAAAAGGCAATAACGCCATGCTCAAAATAAAGGCGCTTATAGCGACAAAATAAAACACGCTGCTAAACACAAGCCTAGCCCTATGGGTTTTATTTTGACCCAAAAAATACCCCACAATGCTCGCTGCCCCAAAACCAAAAAGCAATTCATACGCTATTAAAGCCGGGAAAATAGGCCATGCGATATTGACCGCAGCGATAGCTTCTTTACCCAGTTTCTTGCCCACAAACATGCCATCTATCATAGAGTAAGTGGAAAGTGAAATCATAGAAAAAGCTAAAGGGATAAAATAATAAAAAAAGAGCTTTCTTATCGAATCTTTATGCAAATCAATCTTTTTTTTGAGCATTTAAAACACACCGCTTAAAATTTATGACAAATTTTTCTATTTTAACATAAAAAGAGAGACAATCTGTCCGTTAGCACAGTTATTAAGCGGTATCATTAAAAAATGGTTTTTAGCGCAAAAGGGATTCTCCTTTATTGGGCTAATCCTTTTAACGCTCTTTATGCTTTTTTAAACTTTATCGTAATGAATCTAAGCCAAAACAGCGCCAACAACCCCAAAGCCCCACCCACAAAGCCAATATACCCTAGCCCTAATTGGTGGATCACAATACTGCCAAACAGCGCTCCTGATCCAATCCCCACATTATAGCTCCCCGAAAAAATCGCGCTCGCGACATCCGTGGCATCTGGGGCGAGCTGCAACACCCTCATTTGCAACGCAATGGTGAGTGAAGTGATCCCTATTCCCCACAAGAAAATCTGCAAAAAGATCACCCACTCTAAGTTTTTAAACACAAAAAGCAAGAGTTGCGGGCAAATGACTAAAATCATCGCAAAAGCGATAAATTTTCTTGAATTTTTCGCGTACAAACGGCCGAATAAAAAACTCCCCGCCACGCCCGCTAACCCAAAAACAAACAGCATTAGCGTCGTAATATCAGGAGAAAATTGGCTGATTTGAATGATAAAAGGCTCAATATAGCTATAAGTGGTGAAATGCCCAGAGATGACCATGATCACAAGCAGATAAATCCCCATTAAAAGCGGCCGTTTCATTAATATAGGGACACTTGCGAGCGTGCCGGCGTTTCTACTGGGTAAATGCGGGAGCAATTTCCACATAAGCAGCATTATAAGAGTCGCAACGCCCCCGATCACGCCAAAAGTGGATCGCCAATCCAGGATTTGCCCAATGATCCTCCCAAGCGGCAACCCTAAAATCATCGCTAACGAACTCCCTAACGCTAACAGCCCTAAGGCCTGTTGTTTTTTATTTCTTGGCGCGACACGAATGACTAAAGAAGCCGTGATGGACCAAAAAATAGAGTGGGCAAAAGCGATACCCATACGAGAAATGAGTAACACCCAAAAATTCCACGCTAACGCTGAAAGGATGTGGCTAGCAATAAAAAGGGCGAAAAGAAAAAGCAATAAGCGTTTCCTTTCAATTTTAGCGCTAATCAGCATCAAAGGCAATGAGCCAAGAGACACCACCCATGCATAAGCAGTGATCATAAGCCCTACTGTTGCGCTCTCCATTTCAAAGCTTTTCGCAATGTCTGATAAGAGTGCGACAGGGACAAACTCCGTGGTGTTAAAAATAAACGCCGAAAGCGAAAACACAAAAACCCGCATTAAGGCGAATCTTTGATACGATTGTTTGGTAATCATCATTTAAATCTTAAGGGGTTAAATTTTATTCCATTTGAAAACTTGGAGTATAAGACAAAAATTTTAACCGCTTGTAAATTGGGGGCTGATTGAAACAAATATTCCCGCTCCATAGGCGCATTAAAATTTAATAGAGTTGTTACCATATAAAACAGAATTTAAAATCATTTCCAACTTTTAACCAATCTATTTTTTGTAACTGCGGTCATTATTGATTAGGCGCTAGAATTAATTGCTTTTTAATATTTTAGAATTTTAGAACAAAGGATAATTAAAATGAAAAAAACTTTTTTGATCGCTTTAGCGTTAGCCACTTCTCTTATAGGCGCTGAAAACACCAAATGGGATTATAAAAATAAAGAAAATGGCCCGCACCGCTGGGACAAATTGCACAAAGATTTTGAAGTGTGCAAAAGCGGTAAAAGCCAATCGCCCATCAATATTGAGCATTACTACCACACGCAAGATAAAGCCGATTTGCAATTCAAATACGCCGCTTCTAAACCTAAAGCGGTCTTTTTCACCCACCACACTTTAAAAGCTTCGTTTGAACCGACTAACCACATTAATTATAGAGGGCATGATTATGTGCTGGATAATGTGCATTTCCACGCCCCTATGGAGTTTTTAATCAATAATAAAACCAGGCCTTTGAGTGCGCATTTCGTGCATAAAGACGCTAAAGGGCGTTTGTTAGTGTTAGCGATTGGTTTTGAAGAAGGGAAAGAAAACCCCAACCTTGATCCTATTTTAGAAGGCATTCAAAAGAAACAAAATTTTAAAGAGGTGGCTTTAGACGCTTTCTTGCCTAAAAGCATCAATTACTACCATTTTAACGGCTCTCTCACCGCTCCCCCTTGCACAGAAGGGGTGGCATGGTTTGTGATAGAAGAGCCTTTGGAAGTCTCTGCCAAACAATTGGCTGAAATCAAAAAACGCATGAAAAATTCGCCTAACCAACGCCCCGTCCAACCTGACTACAACACCGTGATCATTAAAAGCTCAGCTGAGACCCGCTAAAGATCCGCTAAAATTAAAACCCTCTCTTTATAAAGAGAGGGATATAAAAATCATTCTTCATGAAACACCGCATAAAAATTGCAACCGCTTGTATTTTGTGAAACGCTCAAACGCTAAAAACGATTAGGATTCCTACTAAGGAGTTTAAAAAAGGCTCTGTTCTAATTGGGTAATATAGAGCCTTTAAAATACCATAAATAAGCTAAAAACGATTTTATGGTGTTTTCTTATGCCTACATCCTTTTACTATAACCATAACCCGCTTTTTCTGCTTTCTTTTCAGTATTAGCAACTACTTTTATTTCTTTAT
>NZ_JADZNC010000011.1:0-52555 GCF_015904775.1 Helicobacter pylori | reverse complement strand
TTTTAGTGCTTTATTCTTCTGTTGCTTTTTTCATTTCTTTTATTTTTAGTTGTTTTGGTTTGGGGTTTTATTGTTTTGTTGTTTTATTGTTTGAGAAAAAGGAAGGGTGAAGGTTATAAGCCTTATAAAAGGGGTCAAAAAATTAAGATTGCTAACCACATCAATATTGACCAAAGTTTAGAAAGCCCCAACTCCCCTAAATTCTTAAAGAATTACTCAGAGACTTTTAAACACACCATAGCCTTTATGCGAAAATCTTATAGAGCGGTATCTGTTGATAGAGTAACGATAAAATCCATTAAAGCCAAGCTAGGGAAAAACCATTGCCATATAGTAAGCGGTAGCCATCAAGTAGGGGGTGTGCGTAAAGTAATCTCTAGGTTCAACACTCAAAAACCCTTTTTCATTAGACAGCGTGCTAAAAGCCAATCCCTTTGACACTGGCATTGGATTGAGCGTTTGAGCTGTGGTAATAAGGTTAGTCCTAAACATGCTAACATGTCAAAATTAGCTACATAAGAATAAGTTATCTTGTCTCTTTTAGCGATTTTGTGATTTGCAAGGAAAAATTTATGGATGAAATTAAAACGCTGTTAGTGGATTTTTTTCCGCAGGCAAAGCATTTTGGGATAATCTTAATCAAGGCTATTGTTGTCTTTTGTATAGGTTTTTATTTTTCGTTTTTCTTACGGAACAAAACCATGAAGCTTTTATCCAAAAAGGATGAGATTTTAGCGAATTTTGTCGCGCAGGTTACTTTTATCTTAATCCTTATCATCACCACAATCATTGCACTCAGCACGCTAGGCGTGCAAACCACTTCTATTATCACTGTTTTAGGAACAGTGGGGATCGCTGTGGCGTTGGCTTTAAAAGATTACCTTTCAAGCATTGCTGGAGGGATAATCCTTATTATTTTACACCCTTTCAAAAAAGGAGACATCATTGAAATCTCTGGCCTAGAGGGCAAAGTAGAAGCGCTTAATTTTTTTAACACTTCTTTACGCTTGCATGACGGGCGTTTGGCGGTTTTACCCAATAGAAGTGTCGCTAATTCTAATATTATCAATAGCAATAACACGGCGTGTCGGCGCATTGAATGGGTTTGTGGGGTAGGGTATGGGAGCGATATTGAACTGGTGCATAAGACTATAAAAGATGTTATTGACGCAATGGAAAAAATTGATAAAAACATGCCCACTTTTATTGGGATCACGGATTTTGGACAAAGTTCATTGAATTTCACCATTAGGGTTTGGGCAAAGATTGAAGATGGGATCTTTAATGTGCGCAGCGAACTCATTGAACGCATCAAAAACGCCCTAGACGCTAACCACATTGAAATCCCTTTCAACAAGTTAGATATTTCTATCAACAAACAAGACTCTTCTAAGTGATTGGTGTGAGATGCGTTGATTGTAGTGTTTAAAGGAGAACTTATGTCAAGCGATTTCAAAAACCTTTTCATCGGTGCGGATAATTCTAAACGCACCCAGTCTAACTTATTGGGTAGCGAAAAAGCCCCTATCAATTCTAACTCGTTATCATCTCTCATTGATGCTCGCCTTTAAGGAATACAAGGAAGCTAGAAGCCAACTACCTCTCTTTAAAATCTCTGTCAACTCTAACCAACCCCTATCAGCCCAACTAAAAGAGCATGATAAGAAAAAGTCAGTGTTAAGAGCCGTTTTAAACACAAGGTCAAAAAGAGATAATAACCTAGTGGATTATGATGATTTGACTATGGCTCAAAAATGAATACCACCGCTTTATCTATGAGCCGATTATACGATCGGATGCTAAACTGCCCAGTAGCAGTTATCTCTGGTTGTAGGACTTATAACGATAAAGCCATTATTGCGGATTATGGATTAAAAGAAGCCACCAAGATTTTAGAACTGAATGCGACAACAGAGGGCGAGAAAAAAGAGGAAGTTGAAGCCCTTTTAAAACCCTTTATGCTCACTAACACTGATAACGAAAAAAGAACCAAGTGGTTGAGAAAAAAGCTAGACCTATACAAGGGCTACATAGGATACAAAATTGTTAAAGGTTATACAGAGAATCAGGTATGCTACAAGCTAACATAGAAACTAGCTTCATTTGTTTTGAACTCAAACCATTCCATAATAAAAATCAGTTCAAAGACATCATAGTGAATTTGGGTGGGGAGTTCAACCAAGACAGCATTATTATCAACAGCCCTAAAGATAAGCGTGGGGCTGTATTCACTTTAATATGCACTACCCCTTATCCCTACTTGATGCTTGATGGGGAAAAAACAAGACTTGGAGAACCCTTTGCTGAATTAAAAGACCCTAAATTTAGGAACTCTATCGCTGATGAAGCCTTACCTAATGGTCAGTCAAACCCTGACTTTTTGATTGCTTTCACGGAGTTTATGCGTAAAATAAAAGCTGGTGGAAAAACAAGCAGATTTGGGTTTGGTGGCTATAAAGCCTTATCTCAAGGTAATACCGCTAACAGCGTTCTTGCTAAATTAAAAGCCAATTTGATAGAGAACGGGCAGAGAAAAATAAGAGGAACTAGGGATGGTTGGGAAAATTGGAGCAAGTGGGTTCCTGGATACTCCTACGACTCGAACGCTTTCTTTACTATGGATAGCGTTCTAGATAACACATACAAACCCAAACCCCTTAAAACTAATCAATTTGATACTAACGCTGGGTATTGTTCCATTAACGAACAAGACCTACTCAATCAGTTCATCAATGTGAGTGCGAAACTATCCCACGACACCTCATTAGCGATAAGACAAACAGAAAACATAGACCTAGTTTATGCTTTGATTAAAGACACCACTTATAACAGCTTGAATAAGCGCTATGATTTTATCTTTGAGATTGATAAAGCGGTGAGGATTTCAATCAGCTAGTCATTGAAGTCCCCCAAATCCGCCCTTAAGAATGCAGAACTCAATCAAGTCAAAAATGTATTGACTCCACAAATTCATAATGGGGTGTATAGTTTTAGAGATGATGCGTATAGGAGTGAATACTAAACACCTGGATTTATACTAGATTGAGTTATAGCGTTTTATTAACTATAAGAATTAGGGGGTATTTTGGGATAATTTCCCCCTTTAAGTGCCTTAAAACCCTCTAAACGCTCTAAAAGTCAGCACACCAAAATCAAAGCTTCTTAATTTTATTCTAAAAATGAATGAGAGCAAACCCAACAAACCGCTTTATTATGACCCTATAAAAATAGGGGGGAAAGCGAGATTTGCAATCAATCTTGCTGGATCCTTATGGCTGTGGGTGTGGATAGTTCTTCTTCAGTAGGGATTCTTAAAAAATCGCTATTACCCACTTTTCTTGTTTGTTTCACCATAGGCTGAGAGGGCGTAGCGATAGATTCCAAACCCGCTCCACCGCTGTTTCTTTCAGCACCGGTTGCAATGATAGTAACGCGCACATGATCAATGGGGATACTCTCGCTCGTGTGTTGGCCAAACTTAACGTCAACATCTTGATTGGCTCGTTCTTGAATAGATATGCAAGCTTGAGAATAAGCATACATAGGATAATCAGGGTGGTGCTCAAAAAAGACAATAATGCTCTTAGCCCCATCAATAGAAGCGTCATCAAGAAGAGGCGATTGGATCGCATTTTCCACTGCTAATTTAGCGGATTCTTCGCCAGTGGCCTCACCAATACCCATTAACGCAAAGCCTTTAAAACCAAGAGCACTTTTTAAATCGGAAAAATCAACATTAATATCACCGGGCTTAGTGATGATCGTAGAAATGCCGCTCACAGCCCTAACCAAGACATCATCAACTTCCTTATAGCATTCTTTGGTGCTGGCGTTTTTTTTCATGGTCAAAAGAATTTTATCATTAGGGATAACCAAAATAGAATCGCTAGATTGCTCCAACTCCTTTAACCCCTCTTCGGCTTTCTTGCTTTTTTGAGATCCTTCGTATTTGAAAGGCTTAGTGACGATAGCAATCGTGAGTGCTCCCACTTCTTTTGCGATTTTAACGATAGTAGGGGTGGCTCCAGTCCCAGTCCCTCCTCCAAGCCCTGTAGAGACAATGACTAATTTGGCGTCCTTAATCGCTTCTCTAATTTCATTAGCACTTTCTTCAGCGGCTTTCCTACCAATATCAGGAACCCCTCCAGCGCCTAAACCTCCAGTGGATTCTTTGCCTAAAAGGATTTTAACCGGAGCGGGATTGTTTTTGAGATGTTGGCCATCAGTGTTCGTTGCAATGGGGGTAACATCTTGATGCACGCCATATTCAACCAGGTGTTTAATCATGTTAGACCCCCCACCTCCAACACCGATGACGACAATCTTAGCCCCTTTATAAGCTGGATCGCTTACTTCTTCAATGCTCGCTTGACCGATATTATAATTTTCCATCTCTGATTGATGAACCATAGCCACATTCCCCTTGAGATACGATTTTTGCAAATCTTAAACTTTGATAAATAGCTAAAGGATTATACCATGTTTTCTGGCTTTTGATAACTATCAAGGCGTTTTTATCGCATAAAGAAATGGCTGTATCTTAAAAGATTTTAGAAATCTTATCAAGGAAACTTTTAAAAAAACCTTTTTGTTCGGTGGGTTTTATAGGCAAGAAGTCATCGTTTTTAGCGGTGTTTAAAGGAGCGTTAGGGGTTTTTAAATCGCTCAAATTCCTTTCTGTGGGCGATGAATGGATATGGGGGGTAGGGCTTGATTGATGGGCTGTTCTTGTGTAATCATCGCTTTCATGGTAGCGGATAACCCCTTTAGAGTCTCTTTCATAATTGGTATGCCCCCCTGCTTTGTATAAAATCAAGCCAACCACGACTGAAAAGCGAGGGTCTTTCAAATCTTCAAACATGCCCATGATATTGTATTTTTCCACAGGGGCCGCCAAACGCACAGGGTAATTAGTGAAATGGGTTCTGGCTAATTCTTTGATCCCTTTCATTAAAGCCATCCCACCGGTTAACACAACGCCTCCGCCCAAATACTCTTCTAAACCGCTATCCTGAATGCTCCTGTGGATGATTTTAAAAGTTTCTAAAGCCCTTTCCCTCATGATAGTTTGGATTTCACTAAGCGGCACAATATGGCTTTCATGGCCATCAGAGCCGGTGGTAGGGATTTGGACATTTTGAGAGGGCGTTTCTTCTCCGCCTTCAAAAGAAAGATCCCCGTATTTGATCTTAACTTCTTCAGCGTAAGGGAATGGGGTGTTGAGCATGTGCGATAAATCCGTGGTCAAATGGTGAGAGCCTACGGGTAAGTATTTGTTATAGCGTATGGAATTGCCGCTATAAATCGTAAGGTTGCATGTCTCTCCGCCCATATCCACGCAAGCCACGCCCAATTCCCTTTCATCATTAGACAAGGTGGCAATCGAGGCTGCATAAGAATTGATCACGATGTTTTCAATCTCTACTCCAGATTGGATCATGATTTTTTCTAAATTTTCAATGTTGTTTTTTTCTGTATAGACAATGTGGATAAAGACTTCCAAGCGAGTCCCGCTCATCCCTAAAGGGTCATTCACTTCTTGTTTGTCTAAAGTGAAGCGATAGGGGAGGGCATGCAAAATATGTTTGTCGTTATCTAAGCCTGCTTTAGCGCATGCGTTATTAATAGCACGATTGATTTCATCTATAGTAACCACATTGTCTTTAGTGCTAGCCACACCGGTCACATCTCTAATGCTTTCAGTATAAGCACCAGAAAAAGAAACAATCGCTTTAGTTTTAGGGTAATACGATTCCCTAAAGGATGAAATGGGGTTATTCCTGTCTTCATCAGCGTTCAAACCCGCCATTTTTTTAGCGCTATTAATCACTTCTTTAATGGCGTTAGAAGCGTGAGCAAGGCTATTGATGCGCCCTCTTTTAATGGCTTTTGAATTGATTTCTTTAGAGTCTTGATGGGCGGTGCCAATGATACGCAAAATCCCGTCTTTAAATTCAGCCACTATCGCGCAAATCTTTCTAGAGCCTATATCAACCCCTATAACGATTTCTTTATGTTCCATGATTTCCCCTTGCATTTATTGAATGTATTTGACTATCTTATAGCGTTTTTTCAATTCTTCTATCAACGCTTTATCAAAAAAATCCGTTTTAGTGTTATTGACTAAACGCTGCATATACTGGCTTTCTTCTGCACTAAAGGAGTGGTTGAAATTTTGCTCTGTGATTTGATAAAGCACCACTTTATTACCTATGGTTACAAACCCCTTTTTTTCCTGGCGGTTAAAAAGGGTGTTGATAAACTTAGTGCTTTCTTCTTGGTTAAGTTCGCTAATAGTGCCTCCAAAATTAGGGCTTACATAGCCCACGCTTTTCCCTTTAAAATCCTTAAGCTTTTCTTTAGCCAATGCCTGCAATGCCATAAGGGTTTTTTCTTGAGTCAGGCGGGTTTTAAGAGTGCTTTTGGCTTCATCAAAATTCTGCAATTCGTCTTTAATCTGAGAGATGAGCTGCACCACAATAAAACCATCTTTAAAAGGCTCTGGTTTTAGGATTTCAAGGGGCTTGAGAGCGGCGAGTTTTTGCGTGATTTCAGCAGTATAGGGGGAGTTGTTTTCTTCAAAATCTTGCGTGGTGTAGTTTTGCGCGTTCGCTTTTTTTAGAGCGACATAACTCCTTAAGGCTTTTTCATTCGCTTTTTGCATGCTTAAATCATGCTTGACTTGCTCTTGAACGCTTTTAAAATCCTGCAATTTCCCCTCTTTGTCCAAATAAGACACCTTGTTTTTATGGTAGTATTCCTCCAACTCTTTCAAATCAGGTTTTTCTAAACTAGCGTCAAAATATAAAGAGCGTGTTTTAAAGCTTGTGGGCTTTTTAAAATCCTTTTTATGAGACTCGTAATATTTTTTCATCTCTTCTTCATTAAGAGAGATTTTAACATCATTAGGGTTTAGGATAAGAATATCTAATTTGTCTTGCAATTTTGCCCAAAGCGATAAACTAGACTGCTCCAAAGGGGTAGTGGTTTTGGGGAAGAGAGTGCTGATTTTTTGAAGGATTAAAAGCCTTTCAACGCTTTCTTCAAAATGCTTGGGGCGGTAATGGCTTTGTTTTAAGATATTTTTATACAATTCTTCATCAAAAACGCCATCTTTTTGAAAAACGCTCGTTTTTCTGATTTCTTTGGCCACTTCTTGCTTGGTAGCGCCAAGCCCTAAATCTAAAGCGAGATTCCTTAATAAGGCTTGATTGATGAGCGAATCTAGAGCGCTTTTTTCCAAATGCATGGCTTTGATTTGATCTTCAGTGAGTTCTTTAAAATCAGGGATAGACTCAGCATATGCGTCTTTAAGGCGGCGGTATTCTTGGGCTAATTCTTCTTGAGAAATCTTAATCTGTCCCACTTTGGCAGCACTATCGCTATCTAAAGAAAAGCTGTATTGCCCCCAGCCTATCATTCCGGCAGCAATAAAAGCGATCGTGCTTATCCATATTGTAACCACTAAATATTTTCTATGATTTTGCATCCATTCAATCATAAGAACTCTAATCCCTTTTAAAAAATCAAAAATATGAAATTCAGGTTTAAACAACCTTATAGTAAAATCAAATAACCTTATTTTAACCAAAGGTTATTAAAATTATCCTTATTATAGAGAGTTTTTAACATGAATTTTCAAGAAAATTTAGCCGCTTTGGATTTGGAGTATCTTTGGCACCCTTGCTCGCAAATGCAAGAGCATCAAAATTTCCCCATTATCCCCATTAAAAAGGCTCAAGGGATTTACCTCTATGATTTTAATGATAACGCTTACATGGATTTGATCAGCTCATGGTGGGTGAATCTTTTTGGGCATAATAACGCCTACATCAGCCAGCAGCTCAAAAATCAAATTGATAATTTAGAGCATGTCCTTTTGGCTTCTTTTAGCCATAAGCCCATTATCACGCTCTCTCAAAGGCTTTGCCAGCTCACTCATATGGATAAATGCTTTTATGCGGATAACGGCTCATCTTGTATTGAAATCGCTTTAAAAATGAGCTATCACGCCCATTTTTTAAAGAATCAAACGCGCCGCAAAAAGCTTTTTTTATCGCTTTCTAATTCCTATCATGGCGAGACTTTGGGAGCGTTAAGCGTGGGCGATGTGAAACTTTATAAAGACACTTACACCCCTTTATTACTCAAAAATCTCATCACGCCCGTGCCTAAAAACGACCATGAAATAGAAAATAGTTTGAACGCTTTAAAGCGTTTGTTAGATAAACATGGTGGAGAAATTTGTGCCTTCATTGCAGAGCCTCTTTTGCAATGCGCAGGGAATATGCATATTTATAGCGCAAAATATTTAAAACAAGCCGTTTTATTATGCAAGCAAAAAAATATCCACATTATTTTTGATGAAATCGCTACCGGGTTTGGGCGCACAGGGAGCATGTTTGCTTATGAACAATGCGAAATTGAGCCTGATTTTTTATGCTTGTCTAAAGGGATTAGTGGGGGATATTTGCCTTTAAGCACGCTATTAACCCGCAATGAAATTTATAACCAATTTTACGCCCCCTATGAGGAAAATAAAGCGTTTTTGCATTCGCACAGCTACACAGGAAACGCCCTAGCATGCGCATGCGCGAACGCCACGCTGGATATTTTTGAAAAAGAAAATGTTATTGAAAAAAACAAGGCTTTAAGCGAGTTTATTTTTAGAACGCTCCAAAATGCGTTAAAACCCTTGATAGAGCAACAAGTGGTGTCTCATTTAAGGCGTTTGGGCATGGTCTTTGCCTTTGAAGTTTTTCTTCAAACTAAAGAGCGTTTGAGTTTGGCGGTTTTTAAAAAAGCTCTAAAAAAAGGTTTGTTACTGCGCCCCTTAAACAACACGATCTATCTCATGCCCCCTTATATTATCACGCATGAAGAAATCACAAAGGCGGTTGTGGGGTTAGTGGAAATTCTTGATGAATTAAAAAAAGGCTGAAAACAAATAGTAAAGAGCTTGAATTTTAGTCAAGCGATAGTCTCTTTTTCTCTTTGATTTTAAAAATCAAGTTTTTAACCTGATATAAAACCTATTCAATCAAACCTATTCAATGATTTTAGGCACAACGAAGTAATGATCCTGGCTGTGTTTGTTGTGGCTTAAAATCTCTTTGGCGATGTTAGATTGGCTTTTAGGCTCGTCTTCTCTTAAAGGGGTGCATAGTTCTGTATCTGTTTTTAGCGCACTAGTTTCTAAAGCGAAAATGTTTTCTACAAAGCCTAAAACCTCCGCTAGATGGCCTTTAACGCTCTCTTTATGCTCGTCTTTAATCTCTAGCATGCTCAATTTTTCTAAGCGTTGCAATAATGCGTCATCAATTTGCATTCTTTTCCTTTAGTTTAAAATAGGGGTTCGTCCATCGTTGCTGGGGCTTTAATGCCCATGAGCTTTAACACGCTGCTAGCGATATTGTTCAAGGCTCCGTTTTTTATGGATTTGACTCCATTCCCTAAAACAAAGCAATACACGCTCCCGGCGGTGTGGTTGGTTAAGGGGTTTTGGTTTTCATCTTTCATGCGTTCGCAATTCCCATGATCGCTTGTTAAAAGCATGGCGTAATCCAATTCTTTAGCCAGTGAAAGGATCTCTCCTAAGCATGCATCCACCGCTTCTACCGCTTTAATACTCGCTTCAAAATTCCCTGTATGCCCCACCATGTCGCCATTGGCAAAATTCACAATGATCAAATCCGTGCCTAATCTCATTTGCTCTAACACCGCAAGGGTTACTTCTTTAGCGCTCATTTCAGGCTTTAAATCATAAGTGGTAACTTTAGGGCTTTGGATAAGCACCCGGTTTTCATTTTTAAAAGGCGTCTCCACTCCGCCATTAATGAAAAAGGTTACATGCGCGTATTTTTCAGTTTCAGCGATATGGCTTTGGGTTAGGTTGTGTTGAGACACCACTTCAGCGAGCGTGTTTTGAACGCTTTCTTTAGGGAATAAAACAGGGTAGGGGAAAGTGTTGTCATAAGGCGTCATGGTAGCGATATGGAGTTTTTTAAAAGCTTGGCGTTTAAAGCCGCTAAATTCCTTTTGACCTAAAGCGCTCACGATTTCTCTAGCCCTATCATTCCTGAAATTGATAAAAATAAAGCTTTCATCATCTTGCATGCCGCAATAATCTTTAAAACAAGCGGGCATGATAAATTCATCAGTGATATTTTTATCGTATTGGCTTTGGATATATTCGCTAGGGCTTAAAGGCGTGTGATTAAGCCCCATTAAGCTATGATACGCAAGCTCAATCCTTTCAAAGCGATTATCCCTATCCATCGCATAAAAACGGCCACCTATGGTAGCGATTTGAATGTTTTCATTGCAGATATTTTGCATTTGTTTTAAATAAGTTAAAGCGCTTTTAGGAGCGACATCGCGCCCATCGGTGATTAAATGCAGAAAGACTTTTTTATGGGATTTTTCACACTCTAAAGCCAGAGCGATAAAATGCTCAATGTGTGAATGCACGCCCCCATCGCTCATCAAACCCATAAGATGCACCACAGGGCTTTTTTGGATCGTGTTTAAAAAAGCGGGGTTGTTTTTTAAGTCATCGTTTTGAAGGCTTAAAGAAATTTTGACTAAATCCTGATAAAGCACCCTACCAGCCCCAATGCACATATGCCCCACTTCAGAGTTTCCCATTTGCCCCTTAGGTAAGCCCACGCTCAAGCCATGCGTATCAATCAAGCTATAAGGCAAGGTTTTAAACATCAAGTCATAAGTGGGTTTTTTAGCATGAAAGAATGCGTTATAGTCGCTATCTTTATAATATCCGATGCCATCAGTGATAATCAAAAGAGTTTTTTGCGCCATTTTTAAGACTTTTTAAAGCTCTTGCATGAGGGTAATGTGGTTGGCTAAAATCGCATTCCTTTGCCCTGGAGAGCAATTTTTGCACACTTCTTGTTTTTTGGAATTTTTGGAAGCGGTTTTAGCGTGGCTTTTAATATTATTTATATTATTTTTAGAGAAGCGTTTTGGACTCACTTTAGCCGGTTTTTGAGAGCGTTTTTTAGCGGGTGTGAAATCAGCACTGTTGATTTGAGCCAAATACATGGGTTTATCTTTTGCTTTTTCTGGCTTGTTGGTTATTTGCTCGCTAGTTGTCTCTTTCATTTCTTGGGATTTCTCTGCTTGGGTTTCCTCTGTTTGAGATTTTTCTATTTGAGATTTTTGGGCGGCTAAAGTTTGAGGCATGGCGTTGCCGATAGGGTCTAAATCTAGGTTGCTATTAGCGCTTTTTTGCAAGGCTTCTTCGTTGTTAGAGTAAGAATCAAAGATTTTAGATTCTTTCAAACGCCTGATCTTGTCTTGTATCTCTTCATAATATTTTTCAGCATCAGCGTTAGATTTTTCGTTTTTTTCCCAACGACTGCCCTTGTTGTAAGATTTAATCATGTCTTTTAGATTGTCATGGTAGCGT
Source organism: Helicobacter pylori (assembly GCF_015904775.1). Lineage (GTDB taxonomy): Bacteria > Campylobacterota > Campylobacteria > Campylobacterales > Helicobacteraceae > Helicobacter > Helicobacter pylori_DM. Next base: position 41,127 of record NZ_JADZNC010000011.1, on the reverse strand, counting down.
GTTTTCCAATAGAGCAACTCTTTTAAAGCCACTTCAGAAGCAAACGCATCGTCTTTAATGAGCAATTCCCCCATCACATTACGCAAAAAGGGGCTATCATTATGCCCATAGCTTTTTAGAACGCTAGGGATATACGCATGGTAAATGCCCGCACTCGGATCGGAAAAATTGATTTTATAAACCCCTGCGCATGATTCTTTCCATGCAATGCCTGCCATTTCATAGCCTAAATTTTCTTTAGAGCCGAATTGATAGGCGGCTTTTAAAACTTCTTTTTGCTTAGCGTTAAAATCTTTAAGATTATCGCAATTGGTCATCATGACTTTAGTAACGGGCGATTTGGGCTTGTTTTTAACCCCCTTAGCGGGCTTAGGCTCTGTTTTAGTGGGGCTTTCTGCTGCAACTAAGCTTAAAGATGCGCTTAAGACCGTGCCTAGCCATAAGGCTTTAAAAAGGGTGTGAGTGAGTGGGGTTAAATGTTTCAAAACGCCTACCTTTTGTATTTAAAAAATAAACTAAACTAAAAATAAATTCAAGTATAATTCTAACATGATTTAGTCTTAAAAGTGATTTTGTTTTTTAGGGAGAATTGAGATTTTGCATTCAGATGAATTGTTAGTAGAGATTTTAGTTGAAGAATTGCCCGCGCAAGCGTTATTGAATGAATATAAAGAAATGCCTAAAAAACTCCACGCTCTTTTTCAAAAACGCGCTTTAGAAGTGGGAACTATAGAGGTTTTTTACACCCCTAGGCGCTTGTGTTTGTTCGTTAAAGGCTTTCCCCTTTTAACTCAAGAAACTAAAGAGGAATTTTTTGGGCCTCCCGTTAAAATCGCATGCAACAATCAAGATAAAACGCAAGGGTTGAACGCTCTAGGTTTAGGGTTTTATCAAAAATTAGGACTAAAGGATCACCAGCATTTCCAAACAGCGTTTAAAAACAATAAAGAAGTGCTTTATCACGCTAAAATCCATGCGAAAGAGCCTACAAAAGATTTAATCATGCCCATTGTGTTAGAGTTTTTAGAGGGTTTGAATTTTGGGAAGTCTATGCGTTGGGGCAATGTGGAAAAAAGCTTTATCAGACCCATTCATAATATTTGCGTGTTGTTTAATGGGGAAAATTTTAACGATATTGAAGTTAAAGGGTATGGTTTTAAAACCAAACAAGCCACCAAAGCGCACCGACAAGAGGGTTTTGATTTTATCCAGGTGGATAGCCCTAAAGCCTATTTTGAAGTTTTAGAAAAAAACCATGTCATTTTAGACCCTAAAAAGCGCGAAGCTAAAATCTTACAAGAAATTAAAGAGCTAGAAACAAAGCATCGCATTAGCGTAGAAATAGATAGGGATTTATTAGATGAAGTTGTAGCGATCACGGAATACCCCAGCGCGCTTTTAGGGGAGTTTGACAGGGCGTTTTTAAAATTACCCAGTGAAATCATCATTACTTCCATGAAAGAAAACCAGCGCTATTTTGCAACCTTTTGTCAAAAAAGCCAAGAAGAAAGCCCAACATTACACAACGGCTTTATTGTGGTGAGTAACGCTATCAATAAAGACAAGCAAAAAATCATTGCAGGCAATCAAAAGGTTTTAAAAGCCCGTTTGAGCGATGCGGTTTTCTTTTATGAAAACGATCTCAAAAAGCCTTTAGATAACGCCCCTTTAGAGAGCGTGGTTTTTGTGCAAGGTTTAGGGACTTTAAAAGATAAAATGGAGCGCGAATCAATCATCGCTCAATATTTGACGCAAAAATATATTTCATCTTTAAACATGCCTTTAGAAAAAGCCCTTGAGTTAATTAGCCGAGCCGTTCAAATCGCTAAGGCGGATTTACTCAGTGAAGTGGTGTATGAATTTAGCGAACTTCAAGGGATCATGGGCTATTACTACGCTCTAAAACAAAACGAAAACGAGTTAGTCGCTTTGAGTGTGAAAGAGCAGTATTTGCCCGCAAGCGAAAACGCTCCCTTGCCCTCTAGTGTTTCTAGCGCGATCGTGGCTTTGAGCTTGAAATTAGACAGCTTGTTTTCTCTTTTTAGCGTGGGTAAAATCCCTAGCGGATCTAAAGATCCTTTTGCTTTAAGGCGTTTGAGTTTTGGGCTATTGAAAATCATCGCGCATTATGGGTTAGAATTTGATTTGAAAGTGGATTTAAAAAACCTCTTTCAAAAAGTGGGCGTTTATCAAAGCTTTGATTTAGAAATTTTAGAAAAGTTTTTACTGGAGCGCTTTAATAATTTAATAGATTGCAACCCCTCTATTATAAGAAGCGTGTTAAACACCAACGAGCGAGACATCGTTAAAATCATTCAAAAAGTCAAGGCCTTAAAACGCTTTTTGGACGATCCCAAGAACGCTCAAAAAAAAGAGTTGCTTTTTAGCGCTTTCAAACGCCTAGCCAATATCAATAAAGACAGAAACCCTAACGAGTCAAGCGAGTTTTCTACCCATCTTTTTAAAGAATCGCAAGAGCATGCCCTTTTTGAAGCGTTCAATGCGATCAAAACGAGCGCTTTTGAGAGTTTGGATAGCAAAATAGAGGCTTATTTCAGTTTGCATGCGCCTTTAGAAGAATATTTTAAAAGCGTGCTGGTCATGGATAAAGACATAGAAATCCAAAAAAATCGTAAAAATTTCCTATGGGATGTGTATCAAAGTTTCTTAGAAATTGGGGATATTAAAGAAATTGCGATTTAATTCTGTCAAACGCAAAGTCCGGCGTTTTTGTTTGGGGGTAGCTTTTTTAATAAGCGGTGTGGGCATGCTTGATGCGAAAACCTTTACCCTACAAGAGTTTTTTAAAGAAGTGGAAACCAATTCTATGGAGTTGATCGGCAAAAAAGCCGATTTTAAAAGCCGTTTGAATGAGCAACGCTCCGTGAATGCTTGGGATTTTCCCTATATTGATAATGAAACTTCTATGGTGAAAAACTTCCAAGGCATTATAGAAGCGCAGCCCAGAACCCTTTTAATAGTAAGACCCAAGCTCCCATGGGTGAGTTCGCTTTTATCCAAAAGCCTTTCTATTAAAACCATTCAATACGATAAAAGTTATCAATTGAGTAAAAATCTCGCTTTTATTGGCGCTAAACGCCTTTATTTGACTTATGTGATGACTAAGGAAAAGTATCAGGTGTATGTGCAACGAGAAGCGAACTTTTATTCGCAGCTCAAAATCGCTAAAGAAAAAGTTAAAGCCGGCAGCATGAGCGAAAAAGATTATATCAACTTTAATAATTCTTATTTGGAATCCAAACTCGCTAAAACCAATGTGGAAACTAAACTCATAGATTTAGAAAAGATGCTAGACACGATGCTAGCGATTGTGGAGCCGGTCAAAGAGGGGGCGCATTTTGACACTTATTTAGACCATTTGCATGATGTCAAGGTGATCGGTTTGGATTTTGAATACGTGCGCTTAGAACCTGAAGCTTTAAAGTTTAAATTGGATCGCTCGTTGTATGTGGATATTTTGGATTTGACGGCTAAAGATTATCAGGTGAATGCGAAATTGGCTAATAGAGATGTGTTTAATGCATTTGAGTTTGGGATTGGCTCTGAAAGCTATAACTCTTCCACTAACCTTTCTGTGGAAGTGCGTATCCCTTTGCCGGTAACGCCTAAAAATATCTATCAAAAGCGTAAATTCTTGGATTTGCAAAGCGGGACGCTCGCGCAAAATGAAGTGATGAAGCGAAACATTAGAATTAACGCCAACTCCTACTTAAACCAGCTCAAAACCAAAGAAGCATACATTGAAACCCAAAAAGAAGCCATTGCCAATAAGAAGCGTTTGATGGAAATGGGGCGCATCGCTTATGAAGCCCAAAAAATCGGGCTTTTTGAATACTTGATTTATCAAAATTCTTACATGGACGCTCTCATCACTCTAGCGGAAGCTAAGATCGAATACATTGATATTAGCGCGCTTTTAGAAGAGACTTTAGGGGAGAGCTTGACCAGATTAGGAGAATTGCATTGAAGCGGGCGTTATGGTGGCTTATGTTAATGGGCGTTTTTTTGGAAGCTAAAGAGTATCCAGAAATTGTTTTAGAAGAAAAAAACTTGCAACCCATGGGGTTAAAGGTGGTTAAATTAGATAAAGAGATTTTCAGTAAAGGGCTTCCTTTTAACGCTTATATTGATTTTGATAGTAAGAGTTCTGTGGTGCAGAGCTTGAGCTTTGATGCGTCTGTGGTTGCGGTTTATAAAAGAGAGGGCGAGCAGGTGAAGGCTGGAGATGCGATCTGTGAAGTGAGCTCTATTGATTTGAGCAATTTGTATTTTGAATTGCAAAACAACCAAAATAAATTAAAAATCGCTAAAGATATTACTAAAAAAGATTTAGAGCTTTATAGGGCCGGGGTGATCCCTAAAAGGGAGTATCAAACGAGCTTTCTAACCAGTGAAGAAATGGGCTTAAAAGTCAATCAACTAGAATCCACTTTTAAAAGCTTTGGCGTGGATCCTAAAAACCCTAAAGGGCAGTATGGTTTTAGGATTGTGGCTAGAGATGGCGGTCTTTTAGCGTTAGCGCCTAAAAATGTGGGCGAGAAGATTTTGGCTTTCACTAGTTATGTGCGTATTTCAAAAAGCGATGATTTGATCGCTCAAATCAAATTGCCTGTAGGCGTTTCTAAATCCATTAAAAGGGATTCGCCGGTCTATAATGAAGAGGGGGAAAAAATCGGAAAGATCCAAAGCGTTTCGGTGGTGTTAGATAAAGGCTCTAACACGATTTTAGCCACCGCTTTATTAGATGAGGGCAATTACCATGTGGGGGAAATGGTAGAAATGTATATTCAAGGCTCTCAACCCAAAGACTCCGTTTTAATCCCTTCAAACGCTTTAATCAGAAACGGGAAGGATTACCTGGTGTTTGTGAGAACGCCTAAAGGTTTTAGGCCTGTGGTGGTTCAAGTTTTAGAAGAGCGCAGCAAGATTTTTATCGTGAACGCTCAAAATTTACACCCCAATGACAGCGTGGCAGTGGGGTCATTGATAGGGTTAAAAGGCATGATCAACAATCTAGGGGAAGAATGATGCTCGCTTCCATTATTGAATTTTCCTTACGCCAAAGAGTGATCGTGATTGTTGGTGCGATTCTTGTTTTGTTTTTTGGGACTTATAGTTTTATCCACACTCCAGTAGACGCTTTCCCGGATATTTCGCCCACTCAAGTTAAAATCATTTTAAAACTCCCCGGCTCTAGCCCTGAAGAAATGGAAAATAACATCGTGCGCCCTTTAGAATTAGAGCTTTTAGGCTTGAAAGGGCAAAAATCTTTAAGGAGCGTTTCAAAATATTCTATTTCAGACATCACGATAGATTTTGATGACAGCGTGGATATTTATTTAGCGAGGAATATTGTTAATGAACGCTTGAGCAGCGTGATGAAAGATTTACCCGTTGGGGTTGAAGGGGGCATGGCACCCATTGTTACGCCCTTATCGGACATTTTTATGTTCACCATTGATGGCAATATCACCGAAATAGAAAAACGACAGCTTTTAGACTTTGTGATCCGCCCGCAATTAAGAATGATTAGCGGCGTGGCGGATGTCAATTCTATTGGAGGCTTTAGTAAAGCGTTTGTGATCGTGCCGGATTTTAATGACATGGCAAGGCTTGGGGTGAGTATTTCTGATTTAGAATCGGCTGTGAGAGTGAATTTAAGAAACAGCGGAGCGGGGCGTGTGGATAGGGATGGCGAGACTTTTTTAGTCAAAATCCAAACCGCTTCTTTGAGTTTAGAAGACATTGGCAAAATCACCGTTTCCACGAATTTAGGGCATTTGCACATTAAGGATTTTGCGAAAGTCATCAGCCAGTCTCGCACCCGATTAGGGTTTGTCACTAAAGATGGCGTGGGCGAGACCACAGAAGGATTAGTGCTTTCTTTAAAAGACGCTAACACCAAAGAAATCATCACTCAAGTGTATCAAAAACTAGAAGAATTAAAACCTTTTTTACCGAATGGCGTGTCCATTAATGTTTTTTATGATCGCTCAGAATTCACGCAAAAAGCCATTGCCACCGTTTCTAAAACCCTCATTGAAGCCGTTGTTTTAATCATCATCACGCTTTTTTTATTTTTAGGGAATTTGAGGGCGAGCGTGGCTGTGGGGGTGATTTTACCCTTAAGCTTGTCCGTGGCGTTTATTTTTATCAAGCTCAATAATTTGACTTTAAATTTGATGAGTTTGGGGGGGCTGATTATCGCTATAGGGATGCTCATTGACTCAGCCGTGGTGGTGGTGGAAAACGCTTTTGAAAAATTGAGCGCTAACACTAAAACCACTAAACTCCATGCGATCTATCGCTCTTGTAAAGAAATCGCTGTTTCAGTGGTGAGCGGGGTGGTGATTATTATGGTGTTTTTTGTGCCGATTTTAACCTTGCAGGGGTTAGAGGGCAAGATGTTTAGGCCTTTAGCGCAAAGCATTGTGTATGCGCTTTTAGGCACTTTAGTGTTATCTATCACTATCATTCCTGTAGTGAGCTCTCTTGTCTTAAAAGCCACGCCCCATAGCGAAACCTTTTTAACGAGATTTTTAAACAGAATCTATGCCCCTTTATTGGATTTTTTTGTGCGTAACCCTAAAAAAGTGATTTTAGGAGCGTTTGTGTTTTTGATCGCAAGCCTTTCTTTATTCCCTTTTGTGGGGAAGAATTTCATGCCCGCTTTAGATGAGGGCGATGTGGTTTTGAGCGTGGAAACCACCCCTTCTATTTCCTTAGATCAATCCAAAGATCTCATGTTAAACATTGAAAGCGCGATTAAAAAGCATGTCAAGGAAGTTAAAAGCATTGTCGCGCGCACAGGGAGCGATGAATTGGGGCTGGATTTGGGGGGATTGAATCAAACCGATACTTTTATTTCCTTTATTCCTAAAAAAGAATGGAGCGTGAAAAATAAAGACAAATTGTTAGAAAAAATCATGGATTCTTTAAAAGACTTTAAGGGGATTAACTTTTCTTTCACCCAACCCATTGAAATGAGGATTTCTGAAATGCTTACAGGGGTTAGGGGGGATTTAGCGGTTAAGATTTTTGGAGATGATATTAGCACCTTAAACGAGTTGAGTTTTCAAATTGCGCAAGTTTTAAAAGGGATTAAAGGATCTAGTGAAGTTTTAACCACGCTTAATGAGGGCGTGAATTACTTGTATGTAACGCCCAATAAAGAATCGATGGCGGATGTGGGGATCACTAGCGATGAATTTTCCAAGTTTTTAAAATCCGCTTTAGAGGGTTTGATCGTGGATGTGATCCCTACAGGGATTTCACGCACGCCAGTGATGATCCGCCAAGAGAGCGATTTTGCAAGCTCTATCACAAAGATTAAAAGTTTGGCCTTGACTTCAAAATATGGCGTTTTAGTGCCTATCACTTCTATCGCCAAAATTGAAGAAGTGGATGGCCCTGTTTCTATCGTGCGCGAAAATTCAAGGCGCATGAGCGTGGTTCGCAGTAATGTGGTGGGGCGCGATTTAAACTCTTTCGTAGAAGAGGCTAAAAAAGTCATCGCTCAAAATGTCAAGCTCCCTCCTAGCTACTATATCACTTATGGGGGGCAGTTTGAAAACCAGCAACGGGCCAATAAAAGGCTCTCCACCGTTATCCCTTTAAGCATCTTAGCGATTTTTTTCATCCTTTTTTTCACTTTTAAAAGCATTCCTTTAGCTTTGCTCATTCTTTTGAATATCCCTTTTGCGGTTACCGGAGGGCTTATTGCGTTGTTTGTGGTAGGGGAATATATTTCAGTGCCAGCGAGCGTGGGCTTTATCGCTCTTTTTGGGATTGCGGTTTTAAACGGCGTGGTGATGATAGGCTATTTTAAAGAGCTTCTCTTGCAAGGAAAAAGCGTAGAAGAATGCGTTTTATTGGGCGCTAAAAGGCGTTTGAGGCCGGTTTTAATGACCGCTTGCATTGCCGGTTTGGGTTTGATACCTTTATTATTTTCTCATAGCGTGGGATCCGAAGTCCAAAAACCTTTAGCGATCGTGGTGCTTGGAGGTTTGGTTACCTCAAGCGCTCTAACCTTACTCTTACTGCCGCCCATGTTCATGCTCATCGCTAAAAAGATTAAAATCAATTAAGGGATTTCACATGCTCGCTTTAGAAATTTATATTGATATTTGCTTGAAAGATGCTTTAATAGATTATTTATTTGAAAAAGGCTTTGATGATTTTTTTTATGTGGAATGCTATAAATACGCCGCTTCTTCGCTGCTTTTAAGCCAAAAAGAGCAGGTGAGCGGGCGTAAAGACTACGCTAAATTCAAGCTTTTTTTAAGCGAGGAAGTCGCTTTACCTCTAGCAAAAGCACTAAAAAATCAGTTCGCTTCTAAAGAAATGAAATTGTTTTATTCTCAAACGCATGGGTTGTAGAATACTTGTTTAAGCGATAGTTTCTTAAAGTGGGGGAAGGGTTTGAGCTAAAAAGAAAGAAATCGGGCTTTATAAAAAATTTCTACAATCAAATAAAATGTAAGGCAATAAAAATGCTTGAAGCATTTTTTGCAATCAAATATCAAAAGAGCTTGATGTTAATCAAGCGATAATTCTTTAAGCGGTCTTGGGGGATAGGGGGTTTTTAAGGGGGTTAAGGGGGGGGTTATCGCAAAATCCCCCCTCATCCCCTTAAGGAAAGAAGTTTGACCATATCAAAATGAAAGAAAAAACGAGTTTTTGATTAATAAAAAGAACCTTGAATAGAGTATCAAAATTGAGTATAATGAGAGCCATTAAATGGTGCTAGGAGTTTGTAATGGTTGTTATTCTTAAAAATTCGCTCTCTCTCTAGTCAGCCGCTTTATCTTTTCACCCCCATATAAACCCATACCCATATAAACCCTATTCATATTTTAGGGATTTTTGCGTCTGATTTAGATTTTAATTTTTAATTTTAAAGGATTGGTAATGATTTTACGCACGCAAACGAATTTCGTGGAGTTTTTAGAACAGGTTTTAGAAGTTTTAAAAGAAGTGGAGATCGATAAAACAGAATGCTCTACTCTTTTAGCAAGCGTTCAAAAACAACAGCTTGTGATACCCGTTGTGGGGAATTTTAGTGCAGGCAAAAGCACGCTATTAAACCGCTTTTTAGGCAGTAGCGTTTTGCCTACCGGTATCACGCCAGAGACTTCTTTAGCCACTGAATTACATTATAGCGCTAATGAACGCATAGAGGCTTTTTCAAACAATGATGAAAAAACAGAGAGTTTTGAACTGAATGAGCAAAGTTTTGAGGCGATTAAAGACAATGCCACGAAGTATTCCTACCTTAAGGTTTATTTGAATAATGAAGCTTTGAAAAACAGCGCTCCTTTAGTGTTTGTGGATATGCCAGGGTTTGATAGCCCCATTTCAAGCCACACCCATGCCATTTTGGAATATTTGGAAAGGGGCGTGCATTTTGTCATTCTTGCAAGCGTAGAAGAGGGTAACCTTACTAAACGCATGGTTAGGGAATTAAAAAACCTTTTAGAGTTTGACAAAGGCCTTAGCTTTATTTTGAGTAAAACGAATTTAAGAACGCCCTCGCAAGTGGGAGAAATCTCTCGCTACATTCAAGATCAAATCCAAGATCACCTTGATTTGACAACGCATCTTATTTATTCCAATAAAGACAATAACGCTCTTTTAGAGGTAGCGGATAAAATAGACGCTGAAAAGCTTTTTAGCGCTTTGTATTTGAAACGATTGAAGTTTTTAAATTCCCAGTTACAAAATAGCCTAAAAAGCGTGATTAAAAGCTTTGATTACTCTAAAGAAAAGGCTTTAGAAGAAATACAAGCTTTGGATTTGAGCGTTAAAGACATTGAAAAAACCTATGAAAAATTAAGGGCTAATTTAGAAGAAAAATATTCTAGCGTGGCTGTAAATTCTGTGGTTAAAAAAGTGGTAGAAGAGGTCAGGGAGCAAAAATCCTATTTAGCCTCTTTAATCAACAAGCCTAACGAGTTCAATAGCGAAATAGAAAGCATCATGCAACAAAGCTTGATCAAAAACGCTAAATTAGAGATTGAAAAGATCAACCTTTCTTTTTCAAAAGATTTTTGTGCAGAATTTGCAAGCTTGAACAACACGCAGCTTTCTAGCGGTTTTTCTGTAAATTTAGAGCATAGCCTTGAACTAGGGATCAACGCCTTAAGCGTGATTTTAGCCAAAAACCCGGTTACAAGGCCCTTCGCGCTGATTTTGCAAGGGTTAAAACCTCTTTTAAAAGATTTATTGACATTGTTGCCCAATATCATCGCTTCATTCTTTAGAAACGAGGAAAAAGAGCGGGCGAAATTAGAAAATCTGATTGGAGCAAAAGTGATACCAGAGGTTCAATACAATCTTAAAAAAGTTTTACCGGGCTTGTTTAATGAATGCTTGGAAAATTCCCTAAAAGGTTTAAAAGATCGGTGCGAATTAGAAATCACGCATAAAAAACAAGAAATCGCGCTCGCTCAAAAGGAAAAAGAAAAACACCTAAACGATCTAGAAGCACAAAAACAAATCTTAGAAAACAAGATCAACGCTTTAAGCGATCTAGAACAACAATATTTAAAGGATTAATAATGAACGCTCAAGAACTCATTCAAAAAAGCGCTTTAATTGAAAAAACGCTAAAAGAACAAGGCTTACAAGAAAAAGCGATGCCTTTTATGAGCGATAACGCTGTGATCAAAACCGAAGAGTTAGAGAAAACGCTAAAAGAAATGCAGGCTGAAGATAGGGATCTTAAAGTCGGTATCATCGGGCGCGTGAAAGCGGGTAAAAGCTCGCTCTTAAACGCTTTGATTTTTGAGGGTGTAGAGGTTTTACCCAAAGCGGCAACGCCCATGACCGCTAGCCTTACCATTTTAAAATACGCTCAAAATCTGAGCGCTGAAGTGGAGTTTTATAGCCCAAAGGATATTGCAGAGCTTGAAAACGAACATGAAAGGTATGTAAGGGAGTTTAACAGGATTGTTGAAGAAGAAATCAAAAAACAAAAAGAAAAACAGAGCTTGGCAAATAGGGCTAAAGAGGGAATTAAGAGTCTTAGCAACAAGCTTAGCAGAAACAAAAACCCTGAAGCAGTGCCCAAAGAGAGGGTTTTAAGCGATGAAGAAATAGTAAAAAGGGCTGAAAGGATCGCTAAAGATAAATTAAAAGGGGACGAAAAACTCGTTTCATCATACGATCAATGCGAAAAAATGAAAAAAAGCGGTTTGCTCAACACGAAAAACTTAGATCCGCGCATTCAAGCCAACAGCTTACAAGAGCTGAATCAAAAATTGCTCCAGTTCGTGGGCGCGGACGGGAAGTATATGCCCTACACTAAAGCGGTGCAAATTTCTTTGAATAACCCCAATCTTAAAGATTTGGAAGTGATTGACACCCCGGGTGTGAACGATCCGGTTGTCTCAAGAGAGGCACGCACCAAAGCCTTATTGAAAGATTGCGATGTGGTGTTTATCATAAGCCCTTCTAATCAGTTTTTAACGGATAGCGATATGGATTTGTTTGACAGGGTTTCTAATAAAGAAGGCCTTCAAGAAATTTATTTCGTGGCAAGCCAAGCCGACAGCGCCGTTCTTTCTATGAGTGAAGTGGAAAAATCCAACCAACACCTCCCTACAGCCTTAGAAAACGCGCAAAAATCCCTTTCATCTCAATTAAATAATATCATGGGAGCGTTGATTCAAAACTACCCTAACCAACGAAAGGTTTTTGAAAAAGCAATCAAAAATGGCGTCATTTTGGCTTCAGGGGTTTGCTTTAGCATGCACAAAGATTTTAATAACCAAGCTTCTTGGGAAAGAAGCCAAAAAACAGAAGAGTATCACAACGCCTTACGGAATTTAAAAGATTCTTACCCTGACGCTTTTAGTAGCGATGACAAGTCTAAAGAAAGCTTACTATTTTTAAGCAATATGGGCGCGATTGAAGAGCGTTTAGAAAAAGCCGCAAAAGAGAAAGAAAAAATCATTCCTCAAAAATTGCAAGGTTATGCACAGAGCCAAGCCAACAACCTCCATAAATTCATAGCGCAGTTGTTGCAAGACCTGGAAGAAGAAAAAAAGAGGGTTAAAAACGCTGATATGGGCGTTATTAAAAAGCAAATAGAGGCTTATCAAAAACTCTCTGGTAACATTGAAATGAAATTTAGGGAAGCGTATGAAGAATTTATCCTGCATTTCATCAACAAGATTAGAGCTGGCTTGGAAGAAACATTGAAGAAAGCTATCCAAACGGCTAAAACGCGCTCTAGAGAAGAAGAGGAAGAAGAGCGTTACACTGAAAGAGTGAAGCAAGGCGGTGCTTGGGGGAGCTTTAAAAGGAATTTTTTGTTTTGGGCTGATGATGATGCGGGCTATGATGAAGTAGAACGCACAAGAGCAGTCATTAAAGCCGGAGCGGTGCTTGACTATTTGACAGAGATGCATGAACGCTGTGAAAGCGCTTTGAATGACAGCGCTAATTCTTTTAAAGTCGTTTTCAAAAAAGAACTCTACGCTAAAGTCTTTAAGCAATTGCGCGAAATCATCTCTGATGATTTGATTGATGAGGTGGCTTTCAAAAGAAGCGTGGATGCTGTTTTAGATTCCATTGAATTTAAAGAGTTTGATTATGCTGATAAGCTTCCTGGCGAGATAAGGGGGAAAACGGGCTTTTTAAAAGGCGATAAAGCTAATGCTTTCATACAAAGCGTGGGGAATTATGTGAGGAATTTTGAAGCTGAGGCTAAACAAGATGTGAAAGGCTATATCCAAGGTTTAAGAGAGGCTTTAGAAAGGCAAAACTTCGCCAGCGATACGCTTCAAAAACTTAAAGAAAACATGCAAAACTTGCAACATCAAGCGCAAAACAAAGAACAATCCATCGCTCAATTAGACGCAAAAATCCAAGCTTTAAAGTGGATCCAATGAGTATTAATTTTTTTAAGGGCATTTTTAATAACAATAGCAAGGCTGAAAACCACCACAATACAGAGGGCTTAGAGGAGCGCTACGATTTGATCGCTCGTATTTTAAACGCTAAAACAAACAATGAAGGGCTAGAAGAATACCAGAGCGTCTTAGACAACGAGTTTTTAGAGTTCGCTAGCGGCGTGGATTCGCTCAAAGAAAAGGAAATAGCGTTACTGACGCTCCAAGAAATCCAAAAAGAATTGCAATTAGTGGCGAGCTACCCTAGTTTGTTCCAAAAAACCATCGTTGCGGTGGGGGGAGGGTTTAGCGCGGGCAAATCCACTTTTTTAAACAACTTGTTGGGCTTGAAATTAAAACTCCCTGAAGACATAGATCCCACCACAGCTATCCCCACTTATTGCTTAAAGGGTAAAAAAGAGGTTTTAATGGGGTTTTCTCAAAATGGGGGCATGGTGGAATTACCACATCTCGCTTTTGACCATCAGTTTTTAAAATCCCTTGGCTTTAATTTGAAAGAGATCATGCCTTTCATGCTCTTAAGCGCTCCTAGCGTGCCTTTTGAATTTTTATGCTTCATAGACACGCCTGGCTATAACCCCGGCAATCAAGGCTATACGGGTGGGGACAAAGAAGCCTCTAAAGAATCCCTAAAGCACGCCAAACACATTTTATGGCTTATTAGTTGCGAGCGTGGGGGCATTGAAAGCGATGATTTAGAGTTTTTGCAAGAATTATACGAAGAAGGCAAGCAGGTTTTTATCGTATTGAGTAGGGCTGATAGGCGCACCAAAAGCCAATTAGAAGTAGTCGCTAAACAAATTAGAGAAACTTTAAAAGATCATGGCATTGAGTTTTTAGGGATTGGCGCTTATAGCTCTACAAGGTATCAAGAAATTAAAGAGTTCAGCGAAAAAAGCCATGTTTTTAACTCGCTTGAGGAATTTCTAATGAAGTTAAATCAAAGGAGCGAGAAACAAAACGAAATTTTAGGGTATTTATACGAGGTGCATTCCATGTATGAAAAGGCTATTGAGCAAGACGCTAGCCAATTCAAACGCTACCAAAAGGCTTTGCATTCTGTCAAATTGGATTTGATGCAAAAAGGCTTTGATGATTTCAACGATGCTACCTTTAATAAAATTCATTCGCTCAAAAAAGAATTTTCTGAGAAAGAAGAATCCAAAAGAGAGAGTTTAGCGCAATTGAACGAAGTGATCAGCTTATTTAAGGAAAGCATTGATAAGGTTTTTGATCGCGTGAGCGCTTTCACTTTTGAAAAATACAAAGAACAAAACGACGACGAAGAGGATGACGAAGCAAACTACAGGGAATTTGAAGAAATCAAAGAAATGGTGCTGTATTTCAGGGACTGGTGCATGTTTCATTTAGATTGGTATGAATTGAGTGAAGAATAAATCCAAGAAATTAGAGATAATTTAGATAAATGCAATGAGTTACTCCAACTAGATTATTCTTTAAAAAATCTACAAAGGCTTAGAGAATTTAAAGAAGAAGAGAACAATGACTATCAAGAGTCTTTAAACGATGAGGAGCTTCAAAACGATTTGCGGGAGTGGAGGCGATCAAAAAATTAACAAAATAACAATAAAGCTTTCAATACGAATGATACGAATTTATTTGAAACTATTCGGGCAGTTATTGCTGATCAGTTGAACATAGATGTATCACAAGTTACGCCAGAAGCGAAATTTGTGAAGGATTTGGGTGTGGACTCTTTAGATATTATGGAATTGATCATGGCGTTAGAAGAAAGGTTTGGCATTGAGATTCCTGATGAGCAAGCGGAAAAAATCGTCAATGTGGGCGATGTAATGAGATATATTGAGAAACAACTAATTTAACGCTTTTTAATTTTAAAATATTATTTAATATGTATATGTTTTAATCAAAGACAGCGTTTTGAATGTAAGGGCTATTTTAAACTTATTATTGTAAAATGGTGAGTTTTACAATCAATGAGATTAGGAATTTAATGGAAATTGCAGTATTTGGTGGCGGGGCGTGGGGGAGAGCTTTAGCCTTTGCTTTTGGAGAAAAGAATGAAGTCAAAATCATTTCAAGGCGGGATTTAAACGAGCCTCTAAAAAAGCTCAATGACGCCTTGATTTCTAAAGGTTCTGCCCCCATAGAGCAAGTGGATTTACAAAGAGGCCTAAAAGCAGTGCTCTATGTCATCGCTATTAGCGTGCAGCATTTAAGGGAATGGTTCCAAAACGCTTCTTTACCCAAAAACGCTAAGGTTTTAATCGCTTCTAAAGGGATAGAGGTTTTAAACAGGGCGTTTGTGAGCGAGATCGCAAAGGATTTTATCGATCCTAATTCTTTGTGTTTTTTAGCGGGGCCGAGTTTTGCGGCTGAAATCGTTCAGGGCCTGCCTTGCGCGCTAGTCATTCATTCTAATAATCAGGCTTTAGCGCTAGAATTTGCCAATAAAACCCCCTCTTTTATCAGAGCCTACGCCCAACAAGACATCATAGGGGGTGAAATCGCCGGCGCGTATAAAAACGTGATAGCCATTGCGGGGGGGGTTTGTGATGGCTTGAAATTAGGCAATAGCGCTAAAGCGAGTTTATTGTCTAGGGGTTTAGTGGAAATGCAACGCTTTGGGGCGTTCTTTGGGGGCAAGACAGAGACTTTTTTAGGGCTTTCTGGGGCTGGGGATTTGTTTTTAACCGCTAATTCTATTTTATCTAGGAATTATCGTGTGGGCTTGGGGCTAGCCCAAAACAAGCCTTTAGAGGTGGTTTTAGAAGAATTGGGCGAAGTGGCTGAAGGGGTGAAAACGACCAACGCCATTGTGGAAATCGCTAGAAAATACGGCATTTATACGCCCATTGCGAGCGAACTAGCCTTGCTTTTAAAGGGTAAGAGTGTGCTAGAGAGCATGAACGATTTGATCAGACGCGCTTAAAAGGAAAGAGAGCATGCAAGATTTTTCAAGTTTATTATTAAAATTACAAGAGTATTGGAAGAATCAAGGCTGTTTGGTGATCCAGCCTTATGATATTCCTGCAGGAGCCGGGACATTTCATCCGGCAACGCTTTTAAGGAGTTTGGATAAAAAGCCGTGGAATGTGGCGTATGTCGCGCCCTCTAGAAGGCCTACTGATGGGCGCTATGGGGAAAACCCTAACCGCTTGGGGAGTTATTACCAATTTCAGGTGGTCATCAAGCCTAGCCCTTCTAATATCCAGGAACTCTATTTAAAAAGCTTGGAAGTGTTAGGGATAAACCTTAATGAGCATGATATACGATTTGTAGAAGACAATTGGGAGAGTCCGACTTTAGGGGCATGGGGGCTTGGCTGGGAAGTGTGGCTTGATGGCATGGAGGTTACGCAATTCACTTATTTCCAGCAAGTGGGGGGCATTCCTTGCAGCCCTATCCCAGTGGAGATCACTTACGGCTTAGAAAGATTGGCGATGTATGTCCAAAAAGTGGAAAATATCCTAGAGATTGAATGGGATAAAAAGGATAATGAAAGCGTGCGTTATATGCAAGTGCATTTAGAAAGCGAATACGAATTCAGCAAGTATCATTTTGAAATAGCGAGCGTAACAAGGCTATTAGAAATGTTTAAAAACGCCCAAGCCGAAGCCTTGCATTGCTTAAAAAACAAGCTCCCCTTGCCGGCTTATGATTTTGTGATGCTATGCTCGCATTTTTTCAATATTTTAGACGCTAGAAAAGCGATTTCGGTGGCTGAAAGGCAAAATTATATTTTACAAATCAGGGATTTAGCCAAAGGGTGCGCGCTTCTTTACAAAGAGCAAGAAGAAGAAAGAGAAGAGCGTTTAAAAAAAGCTTTAACAAAGGCTTAAAATGGCGTTAGTTAAGGAAGTGTTGGAAATTTTGAACCGCCTTTCGCCTTTTGAACTCCAAGAATTGTGGGATAATAGCGGGTTGAATGTGGGGAGTGAAAATAGCGAGTTTAGCGAGATTATCGCATGCTTAGAAATCACGCTTCAAATCGCTCTAAACGCTCCCAAAAACGCCCTAATCATCACGCACCACCCTTTAATTTTCAAGCCCTTAAAAACGCTAAATTATGAGGCTTATCCGGGGAATATTTTAAAAATCTTAATCCAAAAAAACATTTCAGTCATCAGCATGCACACGAATTTTGACAAAACGCATTTAAACAAGCATTTCGCGCACGCGCTTTTAGGGTTTGATGGCTTGATGGAAAAAGGCCTTATGTTAGTGAAAGAAAACGCTAATATAGAATTTGATGCGCTTGTAGAAAGGATTAAATCTTCTTTAGGGGTGGGATCCTTAGCGTGTGTCAAAAGTTCTCAAATGATTAAAGATTTAGCGTTTGTGTGCGGATCGGGGGCGTCCATGTTTTCTTCTTTAAAAGCGCAAAGCTGTTTGATTACAGGCGATGTGAAATACCATGACGCTATGATCGCTCAATCTTTAGGGATAAGCTTGATTGACGCCACGCATTATTATAGCGAAAGGGGTTTTGCACTCATTGTGGCTGAAATTTTGCATTCTTTTAATTATTTGGTTACAATAGAGAATTTTAAAAACCCCTTGCAAATCATTTAAAGGAAAGCGATGAACACCCACCTCAAACAATTGATTGAAATTTCGCATTTGGATAAAGAAATTGACTCCTTAGAGCCGTTGATCAGAGAAAAACGGAAAGACTTGGATAAGGCTTTGAATGATAAAGAAGCTAAAAATAAAGCGATTTTGAATTTAGAAGAGGAAAAATTAGCCCTAAAATTACAGGTTTCTAAAAACGAGCAAACCCTACAAGACACGAACGCTAAAATCGCTAGCATTCAAAAGAAAATGAGCGAGATCAAATCCGAAAGGGAATTGCGCTCTTTAAACATTGAAGAAGATATTGCTAAAGAACGCTCCAACCAAGCCAACAGAGAAATTGAAAACTTGCAAAATGAAATCAAGCGCAAAAGCGAAAAACAAGAGGATTTGAAAAAAGAAATGCTAGAGCTTGAAAAATTAGCGCTGGAATTGGAAAACTTAGTGGAAAACGAAGTCAAAAACATCAAAGAAACCCAACAGATCATCTTCAAAAAGAAAGAAGAATTAGTGGAAAAAACCGAGCCTAAAATCTATAGCTTTTATGAAAGGATTAGGAGATGGGCGAAAAACACGAGCATTGTAACGATCAAAAAACAGGCTTGTGGGGGTTGTTTTATTAGACTAAACGATAAGATTTATACCGAAGTGCTAACGAGTGGGGACATGATCACTTGCCCGTATTGCGGGCGTATTTTATACGCTGAGGGCGCGTATGAAAACAGCGTTCAACCTCCAAAAGAAAGCCAACCAAAAGAAAGTCAAGAAGAAAGCCAAGAATTAGTTTGATTGTTTAAGTTTTTCTACCTTTTATTGTTAACTTTGGGGCATCTTTTTGGTGCGCCTTTCATCTTGCTTTTGAGTTTTAAAGAAAAATACCGCCATTCTTTAAAGGCTCGTTTTTTTCTCAAAGACAATTTTTTAAAAAGCGAGCCAACTTTTTGGTTCCATGCATGCTCTTATGGGGAGATCAAATCCTTAGAGCCAATCATTCAAGCTTTAAAAGAGCCGATTTTAATCAGCGTTACCACTAATACCGGCTTTGAATTAGCCGCTCAAACTTATCAGCATTTGGAACATATAGAAGTGCGTTACCTGCCTTTTGAAACTCTATTATTTGCATGGAAAAAAAACTTAAAACGCTTAAAAACTTTGGTGGTTACAGAAGCGGAATTGTGGTTTAACGCGTTTGATACGGCTCAAAAATTAGGGGCAAAAACCATGCTCATTAACGCTAGGATCAGCGTTCGCTCTTACCCTAAGTATCAGCGTTTTTCTTTCTTTTATACGCTTTTATTCAAACGCATTGATTTGATTTTAGCGCAAAGCAAGGACGATCAAAAACGTTTGTTGAATCTAGGGGCTAAAAAAGTGGTGGATTTTTTGAATATCAAGCGTTTTTCAAAGCCTGTGATCACTTCGTTTTACCCTAAAAACCCAAGCGCTTTAAATATTGTTTTAGCCAGCACGCATGAGGGCGAAGAGGAATTAGGGTTAAAAGCGTTTTTAGAATTGAAAAAGACTTTTAAAAACGCAAGACTTTTTGTTGTGCCGCGCCACCCCGAGCGTTTTAAAAGCGTGCGGAATTTGTTGCAAGATATTTTAAAAACGACGCCTTTTAGTTGGGAGTGTTTTTCTTCAAAGGGTTTTGTGGAATGCGATATTTTGTTAGTGGATAGCTTGGGGGAATTGAATAACTTCTATGCGATCGCAGATATTGTCATTTTAGGGGGTTCGTTTGTCAAAATGGGGGGACATAACCCTTTAGAGCCGGCGTTTTTTAATGTACGCCTAATCACAGGGGAGCATCTTTTCAACCAAGTAGCGTTGTTTGAGTTAGTCAAGCCTTATAAAATCGTTCCAAAAGAGGATTTGTTAAGCGCTCTTTTAGATTACAAAAATTTAGGCGTGGCGCGTTTTTTAGAAAACGGGCATGATCTAAACGAATTGCTCGCCTTCATTAAACATTAAAAAGGATAAACATGGAAAAAGCTTATAAAATATTGAGCGTTCAAGAAAACGTTTCGCATAAAAAAGCCAAAGCTTTGATTGATTTGGGGTTAGTGAGCATAGGGGGGAAGAAATTGATGGTTGCCAGAAAAGAATTACCTAAAAACACACGCTTTAATGTCCAAAAAATTGAAAAACCCGGCGTGATTTTTGAAGATGAAAACGTTCTAGCCCTTTTTAAACCCCCCTTTATAGAGAGCTATGATTTAGTTTCTTTTTTCAAAGGTTGGGTTTTGTTGCACCGCTTGGATAAAGAAACAAGTGGGGTGATTTTATTGGTGAAAGAAAATTCAGAGTTCCACTTAAAAGCTAAAAAGGCTTTTAAAAATAGGGCGGTTAAAAAGGAGTATTTAGCGATCGTTCAAGGGATTGTAGAAGAAGAGCGAGAAATCAACGCCCCCATTCTTACGATTAAAACCACTAAAGCGTTTAGCAAGATCTCTAAAAAAGGGCAAGAAGCGGTTACGATCATCACGCCCTTAAAAATCATCAACAAAAAAACCCTTTTAAAAGTGGGGATCAAAACCGGAAGAACCCACCAAATCAGAGTCCATTTAAAGCATATCAACCACCCCATTATAGGCGATACAATCTATGGCGATAGCCAACACTCCGCCAAACGCTTGATGCTCCATGCGCATAAAATCGCGCTGTTAGGGTATGAATTTGAAGCGATCCCTCCTAAAGAATTTGAAATTTAAGGATGAGCATGAACGCTTGGAATACGATTTATGAACGATTTAACCCCATCGCTTTTAGTCTTGGCGGTATTGAAGTGCATTGGTATGGTTTGGCGTATGCGTGTGCGATTGTTATCGCTTTTTATATGGCGTTAAGAATGATCCAAAAAGATCCCAAGCGATTCCCCATTGAAAGGAAGGAATTTGAGAGCTATTTTTTATGGGCGGAGCTTGGCATTGTGCTAGGGGCAAGGATAGGATACATTCTTATTTATGAGCCTAATTCCAGCTATTATTTGATGCATTTTTGGCAAATCTTTAACCCTTTTGATAGTCATGGGAATTTTGTAGGCATTCGTGGGATGAGCTATCATGGGGGGTTGGTGGGGTTTTTGATCGCTTCGTATCTTTATAGCCGTAAGGATTTGAAAAAGCTTTTGATTTATTTGGATTTGATTGCGATTAGCCTGCCTTTAGGGTATGTTTTTGGGAGGATTGGGAATTTTTTAAACCAGGAGCTTGTGGGGAGGGTTGTCCCTAAAGACAGCCATTTAGGGCAAATCATAGGCATTATGGTGGATAACGAGTTGCGTTATCCCAGCCAATTGATTGAAGCGTTTTTAGAGGGGGTTGTCGTGTTTTTAATGGTAATGTGGGCTAAAAAACACACCAAAACGCATGGGTTGCTCATTGTGGTTTATGGTTTGGGGTATTCCTTGATGCGCTTTATTGCGGAGTTTTACAGGGAGCCAGACAGCCAATTGGGGGTTTATTTTTTGAATTTGAGCATGGGGCAGATTTTAAGCTTATTTATGGTAATTGTTTCGTTAGGGATTTTATTGTATGCTACGAAAAATTCTAAAAAAATAAAGGAAAATCAATGAAATTTTTGGATCAAGAAAAAAGAAGACAATTGTTGAACGAGCGCCATTCTTGCAAGATGTTTGACAGCCATTATGAGTTTTCTAGCGAAGAATTAGAAGAAATCGCTGAAATCGCCAGACTATCGCCAAGCTCTTATAACACCCAGCCATGGCATTTTGTGATAGTTACTAATAAGGATTTAAAAAAACAAATTGCAGCACACAGCTATTTTAATGAAGAAATGATTAAAAGCGCTTCAGCGTTAATGGTGGTATGCTCTTTAAAACCCAGCGAGTTGTTACCATACGGCCATTACATGCAAAATCTCTATCCGGAGTCTTATAAAGTTAGGGTGATCCCGTCTTTTGCTCAAATGCTTGGCGTGAGATTCAACCACAGCATGCAAAGATTAGAAAGCTATATTTTAGAGCAATGCTATATCGCTGTGGGGCAAATTTGCATGGGCGTGAGCTTAATGGGATTGGATAGTTGCATTATTGGAGGCTTTGATCCTTTAAAAGTGGGCGAGATTTTAGAACAGCGTATCAATAAGCCTAAAATCGTGTGTTTGATCGCTTTGGGTAAGAGGGTGGCAGAAGCGAGCAGAAAATCAAGGAAATCAAAGGTTGCTGCAATTACTTGGTTGTGATTAAACGAAATCAAAAACTTTTTAATTATAATCAAACCTAAATTAAAGTTTAAGGAGTGGCATTTTGTTTAAAAGAATGGTTTTAATCGCTCTTTTAGGGGTGTTTTCAAGCGTTTCATTAAGCGCTAAGAGTCTTTTAAGAGATGATGGGATTTTAGTTTCTGATTTAAAGGGCATGAAATCAGAACTATCTGATGCGCCTGCTTGGGTTTTTGAAGACCCTAAAGTCCCCTACGAAGAAATGGGCGTGGCGTATATCCCTGTTAATAACAAATATTTAGGGATTGAGCAAGCGACCTTAAACGCTAAATTGAGCTTGATCGTGGTTTTTCATGAAATCATGTTGAAGTATAAAAAACGCTTCATGGAGCAATTCCATGAGTCCGAGCAAACGGCTACGAATATCAGCTACGCTATCTATAATTACCTAGCGACTAAGATCCAGGTAGCCTACACCTATACGAATTTAAAATCGGAGGTGGCTGTGGTGAAAATCAAGCTAGTGGGTTGCCAGATTGAGCAAATCAAAAGGTATTTAAAAGCGAGCGTTGAAAACCTTAACGATAATGAAATCGCTTACATCGCTAAGGTCGCTCAAAAAGAATTTGGTAGCGTTTGCGCTTTAAGGTAGTTTTATAGCATTCTAGCGAGCATGTTTAGGGCATGCTCTACGCTTTTATTTTGAATGCTTTCTCTATTGCCTTCAAAAAAACAGCGATCAATTAAAGCTTGAGATCCTAACTTTTGTGCACCAATATAAATCGTGCCTACAGGATTAGCCTTGCTCCCCCCATTAGGGCCAGCCACCCCACTGATCGCTAGCGCTAAATCCACTTTAAAATTCAAAAACACGCCTGATAGCATCTCTTTCACGCATTCTTCGCTATAAACCCCAAAGACTTTTAAAGTCGTGGCATTGACTTTCAATAATTCGCGCTTAACCTCTTCACTATAACACACAACACCCCCCATAAAAACCGCTGAAGCCCCACTAATGGAAGTGAATGCATGCGATAATAACCCACCAGAGCAGCTTTCAGCCACCGCCATTTTTAAATTTAAAGATTTCAAGCACTCTATTACAGCGTTTGCGCTTTTTTTGTTATCGTCTAATTCCACAATATTAGAATTAAAAAGCGTTTTAAGATAAATTCTCGCTTGTTCTGTATTTTCGCCTTTTAATTCAATGCCATCTTCTTTGACTTGAGCGAGAATGTCCAATCGTTTCAATTCCTTTTTAATCAAAATAAAACCGCTTTCATTATCCATATTCAAAAATTTAAATTTCATTTTTAACCTTTCAAAACCCTAAATTCAGCGTGCGCCACAATTCTTCCACTTCTTCTGTTTCCAAATCAATCGTGCTTTGAGTGCGAAAAAAAGCCTGGATCTTTTCTAAATCCAAGCTTTTAGCTTTCAAACAAGAGGGGTGCGCTAGAATAAACCCTTGCGCTAAAGCGACAGAACGCTCTAATTTTGCATCGCATAAAAAACAAGAATTGTAACTTTGCAAGCGCCCTTCAAAATTCAAAAGGACTGCATACATTTCTAAAATCACTCTTAAGGGGTGCTGTTTGGAGAGTTTGCTGGCCCCATCATCTAAAGTGTCAAAATAGATGCTATCCAAAGAATGCACGCCCTCTAAATGCTTGAACAAAAGAGCGCAAAAGCGTTGCCAAAAAAACAAGCGTTCCATTTCTCTTTCCCAAATATAGCCTAAATGCAAAATATTCCTTAACTTGGGTAAAAATTTATCATCGTTTTCTTCTTCAAAATCAATTTTACGCCCCACATTCAGCACGCTGTGGCGTTTGCCATAGAAACGATAGAGGGTTTTGAGCTGGTTTTTGGTTAAAACGCGCACGATCAAATCTTCATCTCTTATGCTTTGTGTTTGTAAAAGAAACCCTTGCATCACTACTCTTAAGATAATTTGGTTTATTATAAGCAAAACTTGGATACAATCCTAACAAAACTGCAAAATTAAGGAAAAACATGGGATTTGCAGATTTCTTTAAAAATTTTAAGATCAACAAATTGCGGACAACACCAAGTAAGGAAGAACAGCCAAGCCATTGGGTGAAATGCCCTAAATGTTATGCGTTAATGTATCATAAAGAAGTGTTTGGCAAATACAGCGTGTGTTTGAAATGCCATTACCATTTCCGCATGAATGCGGCTGAAAGGATTGAATTTTTATGCGATGTGGGGAGTTTTGAAGAGTTTGACAAACACTTACGCCCTAATGATCCTTTAAATTTCGTGGATAAAGAGAGCTATAAGCAACGCATTAAAAAATACGAAAAAAGGGCTAACCGCCCAAGCTCCGTGATCAGCGGTGAGGCTAAAATCAACCGCATGCCTTTGCAGATCGTGGTGTTTGATTTTAGCTTTATGGGGGGGAGTTTAGGCTCTGTGGAAGGCGAAAAGATCGTAAGAGCGATCAATCGCGCGGTCGCCAAAAAAGAAGCGTTACTGATTGTTTCAGCGAGTGGGGGGGCTAGGATGCAAGAATCCACTTATTCGCTCATGCAAATGGCTAAAACGAGCGCGGCTTTGAACCGATTGAGTGAGGCTAAACTCCCTTTCATTTCGCTCTTAAGCGATCCCACTTATGGGGGCGTTAGCGCGTCTTTTGCTTTTTTAGGGGATCTCATTATCGCAGAGCCTGGGGCGATGATAGGCTTTGCAGGGCCTAGGGTGATTAAACAAACCATAGGGGCGGATTTGCCTGAGGGCTTTCAAACAGCGGAATTTTTATTAGAGCATGGCTTGATTGATATGATTGTGCATAGGAAGGATTTGAAGAAGACTTTGAGCGATCTCATCGCTATGATGATGCATAAGACTTCAAAGATTTTTTAAAGTTTTAACATTGATGCGTTGCGTGGTGTATTCTATCGCTAAAAGTTCGCCTTTAGAGTTAGTGAAAATCTATCAAAAGCAATGCAGGCAATTTGGTTGCGAGCTGGAATTAGTGGATTTATTCCCTAAAAATACCGCCAACGCTCAAAAAGTTTCTAAAGAACTGGCTCAAAAAAGCTACTCTCTAGCCTTTGAGCCGTATTTAAACCCTAAGGCAAAAAATATCGCCTTACACCCTAAAGCTCAAAGGGGCGATAGCTTTGCGTTTAGTAAAATGTTAGAAAATCATCTTAATATTAATTTTTTTATCGCTGGAGCGTATGGGTTTGAAGAAAATTTTTTAAAGGATTGTCAAGCTTGGAGTTTGAGCGAGATGACTTTTAGCCATGAAGTGGCTAAAATTGTCTTATGCGAGCAAATCTATAGGGCTTTAAGCATTATTTTTAAGCATCCATACCATAAATAGGAGGTGCGCATGCGTTTTTACATTATCTTTACATTTTTGTTCATTGTGGGTTTTGGAGTGTTTGTTTATAGTATCGATCCGCAAGCTTATGCCTTCAATTTAGGGAGCTATAGCTTTAATCTTCCCATTGCGGTATGGCTTATGGGCGTTTTAGGCATGTTCGCTTTTTTTTCATGGGTTTTTTTATTCAAACACAATCTCAGCCATAAAATCCGCTTATACCACGAAAAAAGGGATTTTGACAAATTGCTCAAACAAATCCTGTCCCAAGACACCCAAAAGACTTTTTTAAAAACGAAATTTAAAAGCGATCTCGCTAAAAACCTCTCCCAAATCTTAGCCCGCTATGATCTAAAGGCTGATTTAAACACGCCAAGTAGCGGGTGCGAAAAAGTGGATAACCTTTTTAAACATTACCACAATATAGAAAACAACACCCTTGAGCCTAAAGATCACGCTAAACATTCGTTAGCTTATGAGCATGCTTATTTTTCTAAACGCTTGAAGGCTTTCATTCATAACGATTTAAAAAACGCCTTTGAAGTTTTAACAAACGTGCAAATCCCTTTGGAATTACGCCGCTACGCTTTTATAGAAATCGCCCAAAAAGGCAGCAAAAAAGAGGTTTTAAAGGCTGTGAATGCGATGCAAGAGGATTTGGATAAAGAGTGCGTGAAAGCTTTTTTAAAAGCCTTTTTTGAAAAATCCTTAAACACAGACACTTTAAAAATTTCAGAGCTTTGCAAAAAGGTGGGTTATGACAAAGACGATTATTTAAAGCTCGCGCAAAAAGCGCAAAAATTTCTTGTCCCCGATCAATGGTTCCAGTTTTTTGAGATTTTAAGCCAAGAAGACGATAAGGCGCAAAAAGCCTTTTTATTCGTGTTGTTAGAATTAGAAATGAACGATCTCGCTAAGGAACATCTAGCGGTTTTATCTTTTGAAGAATACATGCTTTTAAACGCTTACATGGATTTGAAACAAGAGCATAAAAAAGCCTATAAGTTAGAAGCGTTTTTGTAGGGGTTTGTTTTGCTTCATATTTTTAGGGTAGATAGAAATAGATGGTTACAAAAAATTCAAGGAACGGGCTAATGGAGTCGCCTTTAGCGCCAAATGATAAGAGGAAAGATGCTAATCTTTTAAACCTTGATGAAACTAATCCTAAAAGAAACAGCCAAAGCCAAAAATACGCTTTAACCCACCATAAAAAGTTTTAGTAACCCGTATTTGATGAAAACAGAGCTTTTTTTATTTTTTAAATTTTTTATGAATTTTATCCGTATTTTAAAAATACTTCATTCATTACTACAACAAAAGAGTTTTAAGAAGATTTAAAAAAAGGGCTAAAAAATAAATTTGTGTTTTTAAGAGATGGTATTTTAAAAGATGATAAGGGTATTAAAGAATGCCGTTACTACAAACCTATAAAATCCTATAAAGAGCTATAAAATTCTCTCAATTTGGGATTTTTGTTGTATTCCTAGTTCAACCTTGCTAGTTGCTAAACGATTATTGGATAAGTCATTCAACAGAGCCGTCAAGTCCATAGGCGTAAATTCGGCAGTAACTCTACCTACTAAATGCTTTAAAAGATTGATAGCAGCGTTTATATCTCTATCTAATTCAAAGCCACACTCTAGGCATTGATAAATCCTATCTTTAAGTTTTAAATCTTGTTTAACCTTTTGACAATTAGAACAAATCTTAGAGCTTGGATAGTAAGTACCAGCTCTTAGAATTTCTTTATTAGAGTATTTAGCTTTATATTCTAATAGCGTGTTAAACATGGACATAGAAACATCGCTTAAAGATTTAGCTAACTTGTGATTTTTAAACATGTTTTTGACTTTCAAACTCTCTAAACAAAACGAGTTTGAGTGTCTTATAAGAGAGCTTGTGAGCTTGTGTAAAAAATCAAGTCTGATGTTAGCGATTTTTTCATGCAAGTGGGTAAGCTTTTTAGAATGCTTTAAGTAATTATTAGATTTCTTGGTTTTATCCCCTTTGGTTTTTGGGTGGATTTTTTTACTCAGTTGTCTGCTAATTCTTACAAGCTTCCTAGTAAGCTTATCTAAGGGCTTAGGGGCATAGATATTTAAGCCATTAGACAAACTCACAAAGGATTTAATCCCTGTATCAATCCCTAGCTTATTATGACTCTCTTGGAGTTTATGGGTTCGCTTGTATTCACTCTCATCAATACCACAAGAGATTGAAACATAGAAATGATCGCCCTTTTGAGTGATGGTAGCGTTATGGATTTTGCCTTGAAATCTTAGTTTTTCAGTGAGTTTGATTGGGGGTAAGTTAGGTATTTTTAAATAATCAGTATTAGCTGTTTGAATGATTTTAATTTGGTCGCCCCCTATATAAAAAGAACCTTGAAACTCTCTTTTCTTTTTAAATTTAGGGTAACTCACTAAACCTTTTTTTAAATCCCTAAAAAACTTATTAAAGGCTAGATTTAAGTGGATAAAAGGCTGTTGGGTGGCGTATTTAGTTACTTCATAAACGAAATTAAATTGCGATTTTTTAAGAGCGTTAAATTCTTTTTTAAGCTGTAGATGGTTAGTTTTAATGCCTAGTTGATAATTTTCTTTCCATTTAGCTAATCCACAATTATAAGCTAACCTAGCGCACCCAAAAGCTTTTTTAAAGTAAGTAATATGCTTGTTGTTAGGCTTTAAAGCGATTTTATGCGTGATTGAGATAGCTGACATTGTTAGTTATTACTTCTTGCATTTCATCTAAGAGCTTCTTGTTTTTTTTAGACCTAGAGCCATACAATCTAGCGCTAAAGACGGTTATGATTTCTAAAACATCTTTGGCTAATTCTTCTTCAAACCTCACATTCTCATCGCCCTTATTGATGATAACCACTTCTACTTCTTTAGCTTCACAAATACTGAATACCAATTCGGCTCCAAAGCGTAATAATCTGTCTTTATGCGTTAATACAAGGCGCTTGACTTGATTGTCTAAGATTAAATTTAAAAGCTTGGTTAAGCCTTTTTTATAGTAGTTCATTCCACTCCCTAAATCTTGTATCACTTCATAGTTAAAGCCGCATTTAGCGCAATAAAGCTCTAAAACTTGAACTTGTCTGATTAAGTCATCTTGTTGGTCATGCGAGCTTACTCTAGCATAAGCTATTGTTTTTAATTCATCTTGATTAAAGACCACGCTTCTATTGATACGCCTTAAACTTTCTAACTTATAACGCCTTTCACCGCCTTTAGTGAGTTCATCAGGTTTTAACAAATCTTTTTTATCCCAATTGCGTAAGGTTTGGATAGTTACACCTAAAAGCTTACTCGCTTGACCGATGGATAGCATTCTTTTATTCATGCGAGCAGTATAACACAAAACTTAATAACCTATACAAAAATTATAGTGTTTTATGGATTGTTATAGGATTTTAGTTGCTGTTTGTAGCCCCAAATAACGCTTTAAAAACGCACCACCATAGTGGCCATGTATGAACCTGATTTGAAGTTGCTAGGAGCGCCTTCAGGCAATTTGATATGGAAATACTTTTGACAACCATTAACCGCTTTTTCATAATTTTTAGTGAAAGAATGATGATGGCGGTTTTCTAAAGGCCCTTTCATGTGTTTGCTCGTCAACGCAGAATGCTTTAATTTGACAAACAAAAGCAAGTTTTCACCGAACAACGACTTCATCGTGAAAGCGAACGCTCGTTTGTAAAATGTCCGTTTGTCAATATCAATCCCAATAATCCCACTTCCAGCCGAATAGACTAAAGGTTTTGAATACAATCTCAGATCATCGCCACTCAAAACGCTTAACAAAATCCCTAAACTTATTAGTGTCCTAACCCCATTTTCTTTCCTTAAGATATAACATTATCCGTATGTTTAACAGATAAGGAAATTTAACCTAAAACACCTTAATGGTTGATTAAAAAATTAAAAAAAAATGTATTTTTTAAAAAAGCGTTACGATTTAGAGGTTTGTGAAGATTTTTATAATTGATGGTTATTTTTGAATAATTTTTTTAAATTGATTGATAATGAGATAAGACTCTTTTTTAATCCAATAGGGATCGCTAAAACCTTATTTTAATTTTAAAAAATGGGATTTTTAAGCTTTACTTCAATCAATATTCAAGTTTTCAGATTTTCACCATACAACCTTTTTAAAAGATAAAACACCCCCACAAGCAAAGCCACACCGATTACAAGCGCGAGCGAGTGCGAATGCATAAAACTTGCCACCCCCAAACTCACCGCACTACAAAGCATCGCAATAGTCGCATAAGGGAGTTGCGTGATAAAATGGCTTTGCACCGAACACCCTGACCCTGCAGCTGATAGTATAGTCGTGTCAGAAATGGGGCTTGTGTGATCCCCATAAACCGCACCTGAGAGGATCGCTGAAACAATCAAAATAATATCGCTTTCATTGGCCATGCCCGCTCCAATGGGCAGCATGATCGCAAACGCCCCCCAGCTTGTGCCGGTAGAAAAGGCGATAAACCCAGAGATTAAAAAAAAGATTAAAGGCATGTACACGCCTCCCCCACTATTTAAAAATCCCTTGCTCACTTGCGCCAAGTAAAGCCCCGTTTGAGCGTCGTCTCTAATCACAGGCCCAATAGCCCAAGCGAGCGTTAAGACTAATATCGCCGGCCCCACACTCTTAAAGCCTTCAACAATGAGTTTAAAAAAACTCCCTTTTTCTAAAAATGGATAAGCCAAAAGATAAGTAACAATGAGCGAAAACAGCCCCCCATAAAAGAGCGAAAAACTCGCATCAGTGTTTTTTAAGATCACTCCTGTATAAAAAATCAATGATGAAATGGACGCAATCAATAATAAAATGGAAAGGGGTAACAAGCTTAAGGGGGCTAGTTTTGAAGAGCCTTCTTCTTGTTCGCTATAAAAATCCTTCACGCCTATGTTTTGATACTTCCTCATGCTAGGGAGGTTGATTTGCCATAAAATGGTGAGAAACACCGCAATGAGTGCAAAAATCGCATAATAATTACTGCTCAAGCTTTGCACAAGCACCGAAAAACTATCTTTTAATAAGGGCGAGCTGTCGTTATTCATGATCCCCATAATATATGCCCCCCAGCTAGAAATAGGGACTAATAAGCACACCGGCGCTGAAGTGGAGTCTATAATATAAGCCAAGCGTTCTCGTGTGGAGTTATGAGCGTCGTTTAAAGATTTTGAGATTTGCCCCACGGTTAAAGCGTTAAAATAATCATCTACAAAAATAATGATGCCTGAAAAAAAGGCGATAAATTCGGGGGTTTTGGCGTTTTTAGAGTATTTTTTGGCTTTTTTGACAAAGTTCTGCACGCTACCGGATTTTAAAATCACTTGGCTTAAAACGCCTAAAAAGATTAAAAACCCAAAAACATAGAGGTTGGAAAGATTGAAATTAAGCCCCTTTTCTGGCTCGTAAGTGTAAAAAACGGAAGTGATTTTGTGATAAATATATTCTACGAGTTGGGAAAGGTGCAACGAATGTGTTAAAACAGCGCTCACTAAAATGCCTGTAAATAACGAGAGTGCGACTCTTTTAGTGAAAACCACCATTAAAATAACGCTAAGAGGAACAATAAGGCTTGACGCTGACAATCCCACTATAATAAAATCCTTTAAATCAATCCTTAAATTTCAATTAAAAGAGACAATCAATATTCACAAAATTCTTTGTTAAAAGAAGAGATGAATTTGCCAAAACCAATCGCTTAAAAGATTTTAATCAAGTGGCCGGGAGAGAGGGATTCGAACCCCCGGAGGTATGACCCTCAACGGTTTTCAAGACCGCCGCTTTCAACCACTCAGCCATCTCCCGCTATTTTTATAAAAGTCCCTTGCAAAAGTCCCTAAATGACTACAATATGGAGGCGACACCCGGATTCGAACCGGGGGATCAAAGTTTTGCAGACTCATGCCTTACCACTTGGCTATGTCGCCTTAAATTTTAACACTAGCGTATTCAAAAAATAAAATCAAATCGTGCTCAATTTGAAAATGGTGCCCAAAGCCGGACTTGAACCGGCACGGTATTGCTACCGAGGGATTTTAAGTCCCTTGTGTCTACCAATTCCACCACCTGGGCAAACTAAATAGAAACCATGCTCTAGAAGTTAAATCAATATGGAGCGGGAAACGGGGATCGAACCCGCGGCCCCGACCTTGGCAAGGTCGTGCTCTACCACTGAGCTATTCCCGCGCTCTTTATTCAAAAAGACGATTGTTATTGTATCTAAACTCAATAATAAAAGTCAAGGGCTTATGAAAAATTTCAAAACTGATTTTAAAACCAATCAAAACAGCCAAAACCCCTTTTATTTAAAAAATGAGCAATAATGTTTTGAGTTTCCATTCAAACAAAACCCGTTTAAGAATTTCTAAATGTGGGTAAAAAATATACAATACCTTATAATAAGATGAAAATTCATGGCGTTTTGCACTCATTTTTTATTTCTTTTTAATTTGATTGCATAATAATAGCTGACATAACACATCATCATAGGAGTTTCAATCATGAAAGAAGTCATTCATTCAACGCTAGCCCCAAAAGCGATAGGCCCTTATTCTCAAGCTATCGCTACTAACGATCTTGTTTTTGTCTCTGGGCAATTAGGCATTGATGCGAGTACCGGCGAATTTAAAGGCACAGACATTCATTCTCAAACCACGCAGTCCATGGAAAATATCAAAGCGATTTTAAAAGAAGCAGGGTTAGGGATGGATAGCGTGGTTAAAACGACTATTTTATTGAAAAGTTTAGACGATTTTGCGGTGGTGAATAAAATTTATGGGAGTTATTTTAAAGAGCCTTATCCGGCTAGAGCGACCTTTCAAGTGGCTAAACTGCCTAAAGACGCTTTAGTAGAAATTGAAGCGATAGCCATTAAGTAATTCTATTTAAGGGACTATCAGCATGAAAAAAGAAGTCGTGGTCATAGGCGGTGGGATTGTAGGGCTTTCTTGTGCGTATTCTATGCATAAATTAGGGCATAAGGTCTGCGTGATTGAAAAAAGCGATGGCACAAACGGCACTTCTTTTGGGAATGCTGGGCTCATTTCTGCGTTTAAAAAAGCCCCGCTCTCATGCCCTGGTGTGGTGTTAGACACCCTAAAGCTCATGCTCAAAAACCAAGCCCCTTTAAAATTCCATTTTGGGCTTAATTTAAAGCTCTATCAATGGATTTTAAAGTTTATGAAAAGCGCGAACGCCAAATCCACGCACCGCACCATGGCGTTATTTGAACGCTACGGGTGGCTGAGTATTGATGCGTATCATCAAATGCTAAAAGACGGCATGGATTTTTGGTATAAAGAAGATGGGCTTTTAATGATCTACACTTTAGAAGAAAGTTTTGAAAAAAAGCTTAAAACTTGCGATAACAGCGGTGCTTATAAGATTTTGAATGTGAAAGAAACCAAAGAATACATGCCTATCGCTAATGACAATATCTGCGGGAGCGTGCTTTTAACGGAAAACGTGCATGTGGATCCGGGCGAAGTGATGCGCTCTTTGCAACAATATTTGCAAAACGCGGGCGTGGAGTTCCTTTATAATGAAGAAGTGATCGATTTTGAGTTTAAAAACAACCTTATTGAGGGCGTTATCACGCATAAAGAAAAAATCCAAGCAGAAACAATCATTCTAGCCACCGGGGCTAACCCCACTCTCATTAAAAAAACCAAGAACGATTTTTTAATGATGGGGGCTAAAGGATATAGCATCACCTTTAAAATGCCTGAAGAATTGAAACCCAAGACTTCTTCTTTATTTGCGGATATTTTCATGGCAATGACCCCACGAAGAGACACTGTTAGGATCACTTCTAAATTAGAATTAAACACCAACAACGCTCTCATTGATAAAGAGCAAATCGCTAACATGAAAAAGAATTTAGCCGCTTTCACGCAGCCTTTTGAAATGAAAGACGCCACAGAATGGTGCGGTTTCAGGCCCTTAACCCCTAATGATATTCCTTATTTGGGCTATGACAAACGCTATAAAAACTTAATCCACGCGACAGGGCTAGGGTGGCTTGGCATCACTTTTGGCCCGGCCATTGGTAAAATCATCGCCAATTTGAGCCAAGATGGCGCGAATGAAAAAAATGCCGATATTATGCTTTTTTCTGCATTTTTTAGGGATTAAGGAATTTCTTTTTTAAACCCTAGTTTATTGAGGAGTTTTTATGGAAACGATTGATTCGGTGGTGCGTTTATTATCTAATTTTGTGTGGGGGATTCCCATGCAAATTTTATTAGTAGGCACCGGCTTGTTTTTAACCTTCTATCTTAGGGGTTTGCAATTCAGTAAAATCTTTTATGCGATCAAAATCCTTTTTGACAAAGAGTCCCAATCTAAGGGCGACATTTCGCAATTTTCCGCTCTCATGCTTTCTTTGGGGGCGACTGTAGGCATTGGGAGTATCGTAGGCGTAGCGACCGCTATCAGCATCGCAGGGCCAGGAGCGGTGTTTTGGATGTGGGTTACTGGGCTTGTTGGCATGGCGACTAAGTATTCTGAGGGGATTTTAGCGGTGAAATACAGGGAAAAAGGGGCGTTTGGATACAACGGAGGGCCTATGTATTACATCAAAAACGGCCTTAACATGCCCAAACTCGCCATGGCGTTTGCGATTTTTACGATTATTGCGAGCATTGGCACCGGTAACATGACGCAATCTAACGCGGTTTCTTCCATTTTGAGCGAACAAGCGAACTTGCCTACTTGGGTTTCAGGTTTATTGCTCACTCTTTTAACCGCTTTCATTGTCATAGGGGGGATTAAATCCATTGGTAAATTCACTTCTTACTTAGCTCCTATTATGGTGCTTTTATATTTGATCGCTATTATTTATATCATTGTCAGCCATTTTGATTTAGCCATTCAAGCGATCAAACTCATTTTTGAAGAAGCCTTTAACCCTAAACCCGTTGTGGGCGGAGCGAGCGGCGCGTTGGTAGCGACGATGATAAAAACGGGCGTGGCTAGGGGGTTGTATTCTAATGAAGCGGGGTTGGGGAGTTCAGCCATTATTGCTGCAAGCGCTCAAACACGCCACCCGGTGCGTCAAGCCTTAGTGTCCATGCTCCAAACTTTTATTGTAACTTTAATAGTGTGTTCGGCAACAGCGAGCGTGATTTTAATGGCGCCAGAATACAACACCTTGCTCCCTAATGGGGAAAAATTAAGCGCTAATTTGCTCACTTTAAAAAGCACGGAGTATTTTCTAGGCTCATTAGGGGCGGTGGTGATTTTTTTGACTATGATCTTTTTTGCCTACTCTACGATTATTGGTTGGGCTTATTATGGAGAAAAATGCACGGAATACGCCTTTGGTGAAAAAAAAGTGAAATATTACCGCTTGATCTTTTTAGCGAGCGTGATGGTGGGGGCTATGGCTAAAATTGATTTTGTGTGGAATTTAGCGGATCTTTCTAACGGGCTTATGGCTATCCCTAATTTGATCGCTTTAATCTTATTGCATAAAGTGGTTTATTCTGAAACTCGTTGGTATTTTAGCAAGCATTCTAACAAGTAAGATGGCATGT
The DNA here is from genome assembly GCF_015904775.1 of Helicobacter pylori. Lineage (GTDB taxonomy): Bacteria > Campylobacterota > Campylobacteria > Campylobacterales > Helicobacteraceae > Helicobacter > Helicobacter pylori_DM. The sequence goes on along the minus strand of NZ_JADZNC010000011.1, from coordinate 6,532 downwards.
TAAAAAGGGCGAGTTTTGTAGAAGTGGATACCGCTTCTTTAAGGCATAATTTTAGCGCAGTCAAAAGCATTGTCCCTAAAGACGCCCATATCATGGCGGTTGTTAAGGCGAACGCTTATGGGGCAGGAGCGATTAAAGCGAGCGAAATTTTTTTACAAGAAGGGGCTAATTATTTAGGGGTAGCGACTTTAGATGAAGCTTTAGAATTGCGCTCTCATTTCCCTAAAACCCCCATTTTGATTTTAGGCTATAGCCCTAACGCTAACGCTTCCATGCTGATTGATAACGATTTGAGCGCTATGGTTTTTAGTCTTGAACAAGCAGAAGTTTTTTCTCAAATGGCTTTAAAATCCAAAAAACGCTTAAAAATTCATCTCAAAATTGATACCGGCATGCACCGCTTGGGTTTAGAGCCTAATTTTAAAAGCATAGAAATCATTAAAAAAATCTGCGCTTTAAAGGGCTTAGAAGTGGAAGGAATATTCACGCATTTAAGCAACGCTGATGCTAAGATTAAAACCCATGCTAAAAACCAGATGAAAGCCTTTAACGCTTTTTTAGAGCAGCTTTTGGATCAAAAAATAGAGTTCCAATACCGCCATGCCTATAATTCCGCCGGTATCCTTTCTTTGTGCAATGGGAATGAAAACCGCTTCTTAAACCTTTATCGCCCAGGCATCATGCTCTATGGTTTTTACCCTTCTAATGAAATGAAAGAATCATGCCCAACCATCTTGAAAAATGTTATCAGTTTGAAAGCCCGAATCGTTCAAATCAGAAGCGTTAAAAAAGGCGAATTTATTGGCTATGGCAAGCATTTTTACACCAATGAAGAGACTTTAGTGGGCGTTTTAGCTCTAGGGTATGCAGATGGGTTAATGCGCGCTTTAGGCAATCGCATTCAAGTAGTAATCAATAACCAATTAGCTCCCCTTATTGGCAAGGTGTGCATGGATCAGTGCTTTGTCAAACTCAATGGTATTGAAGCCAAAGAGGGCGATGAGGTCATCTTATTTGGGGATAAAAGCACCAAGGCTAATGACGCAAGCGAAATCGCTATGCTTTTAAACACCATTCCTTATGAAACTATCAGCACCCTATCCAAACGCTTGGAGCGCGTCTATATTTAAAATCAAACCATGCAAAATTTTTATTTTGTGTTAGAATGCTTGAAAAAATTCAGGATTAAAATATAAAATGAAAAAAGTTTTATTTTTATTAGTAATAAGCTTTTTTTGGGGTTTTTTGAACGCTTCTGGCTTGTATGAAAAGCTGGTTAATAAAGAAACGATCAGCGTTGGCACAGAAGGCATTTACCCCCCTTTCACTTACCACAATAAAGAGGGCAAGCTCACCGGCTATGATGTGGAAGTGGCTAGGGAGTTGGCTAAAGAGCTTGGCGTGAAAATCAAATTCCACGAAACTTCATGGGATATCATGCTGACAGGTTTGAAATCGGGGCGTTTTGATATGGTCGCTAATCAAGTGAGTTTGACGACTAAAAAACGCCAAGCGGCTTTTGATAAAAGTTTGCCTTATAGCTATTCAGGCACGATCATGCTCGTTAGAAAAGATGAAAACCGCATTAAAGATATTAAAGACATCAAGGGTTTGAGAGCGGCTAACACTTTAAGCTCCACTTATGGGGAAATCGCTTCCAAATATGACGCTCAAATCGTTTCGGTGGATTCTATGGCGCAAGCCTTGTTGTTGGTGGCGCAAAAACGAGCCGATTTGACCTTAAATAGTTCTTTAGCGATCTTAAACTACCTAAACACCCATAAAAATAGCCCCTTTAAAATCGCATGGGAGTCCAAAGAAAAAGACGGGGGCGCTTCCTTTGTCATTAACAAGCACCAAGAAAAAGCTTTAGAGCTTATCAACCAGGCGATGCAAAGATTGATCAACAAAGGGGTTTTAAAACGCTTAGGCGAACAATTTTTTGGAAAAGATGTCAGCCAACCATAACCTGTCTTTGTTTTTTGAATCTTTAGATTTGAGCAAGGAGCGTTTGGAATTATTATTAGAGGCTTTCTACCCCATGCTAAAAGCCGCTTTTTGCATTTCTTTGCCTTTAGCGATCATTTCTTTTATTTTGGGCTTATTGATTGCTATTGTGGTGGCTCTCATTAAAATCGCACCCCCTAAACGTTTCATTCATAGGGCTTTATTAGCGGGCGTGAATTTCTATGTCTCGCTCATTAGAGGCACGCCTTTATTGGTCCAAATCGTGGTGGTGTTTTATGGTTTGCCCGCTCTTGGGGTTTATATGGATCCAATCCCGGCAAGCATTATTGCGTTTTCCTTTAATGTAGGGGCATACGCTTCAGAGACTTTAAGGGCGAGCTTTCTTTCTGTCCCTAAAGATCAATGGGATTCAAGCTTGAGTTTGGGTTTGAATTACTTGCAAACCTTTTGGCATGTCATCTTTTTTCAAGCGCTCAAAGTCGCCACGCCAAGCCTGAGTAACACTTTCATCAGCCTTTTTAAAGAAACTTCTTTAGCTTCTGTGGTAACCATCGCAGAGGTTTTTAGGATCGCGCAGCAAAAAGCGAACGCCAGCTATGACTTTCTCCCTATTTATTTGGAAGCCGCTTTGATTTATTGGCTTTTTTGCTTGATTTTAGAAGTGATCCAAAAGCGCGTGGAAAAAATCTTAAATTAGGTTGGCTCATTCTAATATTTGATTATAATACAGCCTAAATAATACAAAATAAGGAGATTCTCATGGGTGTGTTTTTAGATAAGAGCATTAAAGAAGTGGTAGATGAATTGAATGTCCGTTATTTTTTGCCTGACATTCAGCGTGAATATGTGTGGCTCAAAAAAGCCGATGAAAAAAAGATAGAGCAACTTTTTGACTCCATTCTTAGGGGCTATCCTATCGGCTCTTTTTTATTTTGGAAATTACAAAAGGAGGATATAGCCAAGAGCGATGAACAAGATAGCGATAAACTCAATTTCCAACTCTATCAATTCATTACAAATTACGATGAGCGAAAGCCCCACAATGAAAAAATCCGTATTGAACAAATCAGGCGTGATGATTTGTCTATTGTGGCCAACAACGCTTGACCTCGCTTTATATCGGGCTTAAAGGCAACGCTTAAGAAAAAGAACGCTAAAACCAACAACCCTAACGCTTATGAAGAGAAGCGTTTGTATTTGAATTTGAAGCGCCAGCCAAACATGGACAACCCAGAAGACAATTACCAGTTTGAATTTCATGCTCAAAAGCCTGAAAACGATAAAAAACATTGGTGGTTTAAGGTGGGGGATATTTTGGAATTAAAAAGTGTTGTAAATTATACGAGAGAACACGAATTAGATGGTGAAGAGTCAGCATTACTAGAAACACTAAACAAAGCTTTTCACGACAAACAACTCATTTCATATTTTGAAGAAACAGAAAAAAATCTTAATAAAGTTTTAAATATTTTTATCCGTGTCAATAGCGGCGGGGTTAAGTTAAGCTATTCTGATTTATTGATGTCTATTTTGACAGCAAGCTTTTCAAGCGATATTAGAGAAAAAATGAATGAGCTAGTGGATGCTTTAAAAGATAAAGGTTTTCCAAATGTGGGGAAAGACCAGGTGCTAAAAACCTGCTTGCTTCTCATTGGTAAAGACACTACTTTTGAATTAAAAAATTTTAATAAAAAAAATATCAAAGAAATTGAAGACAATTGGGAAAAAATTACAGAAAGCATTTATAACGCTGCAAAACTATTAGAAAATTTTGGTTATGCGGGCTATCTGGGTTCAGCTTATATTTTATCCAGTTTAGCCTATTTTTATTTTTTAAATTCAAAAATGAATGAGAACGATAAAGAACAAGCCCTAAAATTTGTCCGTAACGCTCAAATCACGAGTTATTTCACTCCTTCAACGGATACAAAATTAAGTGCCATAGCCCATAGCATGAAAGATGCGCAAACTTTTGAATCATTCAACCACAATTTAGCCAAACACCAAACATGCCCTTTAAAAATCACTAACGATGCTATAGAAGACATGATGTGTTCTAGTAGCCATGCTTTAGTCTTTCCTATCTTGCAAATCTTATACCCAAACCTGAACTATAAAACCGCCACTTTTCATATAGACCATATTTATCCAAAGTCCAAGTTTAAAAAGGAAAATAAAAAATTGGATAAAGATTTCTATAAGTGTGAGAATCATTTATACAACCTCCAACTTTTAGAAGGCACAGAGAACCAAGCCAAAAAGGATAAAGACCCTGAGGTGTGGCTCAAAGAAGAATATAAAGATAATCAACAAGCCATAGAAGAGTATAAAAAAAGAAATTATATTGACCCTACCCTAAAATTAGAATGGGAAAATATAAAAGAATTTCGTGAAAAAAGAGAAGAAGCTATCATTACCAAATTAAAAGAAGTGTTATTGCCCAAGTCTTCATAGGAGTGTTTTTTTGGCTGATAGAATCAAGTAAAGCGTTTTGACAAAATGGGTAAAACAAAATGTAAAATCGTTTAAGTGATGCTTAATGATAAAAAAGATAGAACAACCCACTTTTTGAGTGCTAATAAATTTCATTTACTGCTTATTATCTAAAAAAATTCCTTTAAGGTGTAAGGTAGCTATATTAATTTTATCAATCTTAGTTTCAAAATGAAAAATTTAAAACAGGGCGATAGCCTTAATGAAAGGATAATCAATAAAACATTTAGGCAAAAAAGAGGTAAGAACCTTAGGGTTATCTTCGCTTGGCGGGACTTTAGAATTTTACGATTTTATCATCTTTGTATTTTTTACGAGTATCATTGCCAAGCACTTTTTCCCAAACACGCTCAGCCCTATTTGGTCTGAAATCAACACTTATGGTATCTTTGCCGCAGGTTATCTGGCGCGCCCGCTTGGTGGCATAGTGATGGCCCACTTTGGGGATAAATTCGGTCGTAAAAACATGTTCATGCTCTCTATTTTATTGATGGTAATCCCAACCTTTGCGCTCGCTTTGATGCCAACTTTTAATCATTTGGTGAGTTTTGGCGTTGATAGCATGGGACTTAGCCTAAAAAACGCTCATTATCTTGGTTACATAGCTCCTGTTTTTTTGGTGTTTGTTAGGATTTGTCAAGGCGTTGCTGTGGGTGGTGAATTGCCTGGCGCTTGGGTTTTTGTCCATGAACATGCCCCGCAAGGCCAAAAAAACACTTATATCGGTTTTTTAACCGCTTCCGTAGTTTCTGGGATTTTGCTTGGGAGTTTGGTTTATATAGGGATTTATATGGTTTTTGACAAGCCTGTTGTTGAAGCTTGGGCTTGGAGGGTTGCCTTTGGTCTTGGAGGGGTTTTTGGTATCATTTCTGTGTATTTGAGGCGCTTTTTAGAAGAAACTCCTATTTTTCAGCAAATGAAGCAAGACGATGCCTTAGTCAAATTCCCGCTTAAAGAGGTGTTTAAAAACTCTCTCTTTGGTATATCAATCTCCATGCTTATCACTTGGGTTTTAACCGCTTGTATTTTGATTTTTATCCTTTTTGTTCCCAATTTTACCCTTACGCATCCTAATTTTAATTTCACTCCGTTTGAAAAAACCTATTTTCAAATTTTAGGGCTTGTTGGTATTGTAAGTTCTATTATTTTAACCGGGTTTTTGGCCGATAAAATCAAACCGCACAAAGTTTGTATGGCTTTTAGTGTGGCCTTTGCCTTTTTTGGCTTTTTATTCTTTAAAGAATTTTATTCTAACACACCAAGTTTAGTCAATACCATAGTTTTATACTTTTTAGCTTGTTTTTGTGCAGGTATTATGAATTTTTGCCCTATTTTTATGAGCGATGTGTTTAGCGCTAGAATCCGTTTTAGTGGGATTTCTTTCGCTTATAATATAGCCTATGCTATAACCGCTGGCTTTACCCCTCAACTTTCAAGCTGGTTAAATGCAAAAGCCATAGCAGCACCTGAAAGTTTGCAAAGTTATGGTTTAAGCTTTTATATCCTCATAGTTTCTTTAATTGCCTTTATTACATCGCTTTTAATGGCGCCAATTTACCGCAAATCCAGTGATACCGAAGTGTCGCCCACAGCATGAAGGATGCGCAAACCTTTGAATCATTCAATCAAGATTGAGCCGATTTTCATCAGACCATGTTTAAAAAAAGAAACTATATTGAACCTAAAATTAGAATGGGAAAATATAGAGGAATTTCGTGAAACAAGGGAAGAAGCTAAAAAATTAAAGGAAGTGTGATTATCTAAGTCTTAATGGGGTGTTTTAGCGTTGGTGGATTTTTGGTGATGATGAGATTTTTAACATTCAAAGATTTTTGAACTTGTTGTTTTAGATTTCATTTTGTTGTAAAACTCTTAAGGGGGTGGGGGGTATAATTCCTCTCTGCAACCTCACTAAAACTCCATAGCCCCTATGGAGCGCATCACAATGAGATTATCGCTTGATTAAAGTCAAGCCCTCTAATATTTTCTCACCCTAAAACACCCACCCATAATTAAAAAACACCTTAAAATGGCTAGCCCCTTCATTAAAAACAAAAGAGTTCGTGTAATC
>NZ_JADZNC010000010.1:0-52878 GCF_015904775.1 Helicobacter pylori | reverse complement strand
CCCACACCGCATTTTTCAACCATTTGATTCCATAAGCCCCATTTTTAAATCAGTGGGGCTTACAGAGTTAAATTCAAAGGAGAGATGATGGCAAAAGTAGAAGTGGAGTTAAAAAAACTCTATCAAATTTTAGTGGATGCTGAATATTTTTATCAAGTTCCTGATTACCAACGCCCTTATGTGTGGGATAAAGATCATTTAGGGGCTTTGATTGATGATTTGGTGAGCAGCTACACAAACAATAAAGAAGATGAGTATTTTTGCGGCTCTATTGTGATCGCTGAAAATCCAAAAGATAAAAGATGGGATGTTGTGGATGGCCAACAGAGGCTAACAAGTTTTATTATCTTAGCTTGCACGATTTTAAGGCTTTATAAACACAGGTTAGGGCAAAAATCTAAAGATTTTATTGAAGGGAGTATTTATGATAAATACGATAAAGAAAAAGAGCGTCTGAAGTTCTTAACCGCTCAAAATTACAATAGTATTTTTGAAAACACGGTGTTAAACAATTTAGAGTTTGAAGACAACATTAAAAAGAGCGAATTGAATAAGAAATTTGAAGAAAACACTTATTTGCGTAACGCTTATTATTTCAAGGAGCTATTGAATGAGAGCATGGAAAATGGTTCCATAAGCGATATGGATAATTTTGTCGAGTGGTTTTATGAACACATTGTTGTGACTAGAATCATTTGTTTTGAGCAAGACAGTGCGATGCAAATCTTTCAAGTGTTAAACGACAGAGGCCAACCCTTAAGCCCTATTGATATTTTAAAATCCAGTTTGATGCAAGAAATCAAACAAGATAGTGAAAAGCGTAAGGATTTTATAACCACTTGGGACAAATTGGTTGAAGCTTGCAAGAGCGTTGAGGGCGTGGATATTGATTTGGAAGACTTTTTTAACATGTATTTGGAATACGCTGATCCTAGCATTTCTAAAAAGAGAGCCGATAAGGGATTAAAAAAGGTATTCAAAGACAGCAAAAAAGACGCTTGCGGGTTCATTTATGATGTGAGCGCTTTTATGAAATCTTATACCGATTTGTTAAAAAAACCAGACCGATACATTTATTTATTGAGATACCTTCCTTCCAGATTTTGGGCCAGTATTTTAACGACAGCCCTTTATGTCAAATACCCTGATTTTGACGCTTTGAAAAAGCTTTTGGTGTCTTATTACTATCAAACTTGGATTGCAGGAGGCACGATCACGCGCATCAAGCAAACGAGTATCAACATTATCAAAAATGTTAAAAGCAATAAAGACATTGAAACCATCCAAGAGCTTATACTGGATAACATAGAATCTTATAACACCTTTAACCAATACCACTACAACTTATGGGATAGCTCTTCGGTTTATCCTAGCAAATGGGTGCGCCCTGTCTTAGCCCTGGCTAACTATTTCATGGCAGATGAAGAGAAACCTCATTTTATCGTTATGGATGCCGAAACCCAAGTGGAGCATATTTTACCCCAAACGCCCAAAAGAGGCAGTCAATGGAACGCGGATTTTAACAAAGAAAAAAGAGAAAAATGGGTAAATAATATCGCAAATCTAACCCTTTTAAAGCGTAAAAAGAACGCAAAAGCCTTAAATGGGGATTTTGATGAAAAAAGAAAAATTTATGGCAGCAAAGACCCAAGCAAAGTGATTAGCTGCTATGACATCACTAAAGAATTGTATAGCGACTATAGGAAGTGGGACGAGAAGTCTCTCCAAAAGCGACACGACTTTTTGTATGAAATTATCACGCCTATTTTACACATAGAATGGCAAGAAGAGGAAATTGAAGATGATTTTGATCTAGAATGATTGAAAATCATCAAGCATAAAAACAACAAAGGGGATAATTAATGCCTAAAAAAGAACCATTAAAGATAGCAAAGAAAAGGATTTTTAAAGACTTCTTAGAAGAAGCCAAACAACACCGCCCCATTATTTTCTATACAGATAATGATTGTGATGGCATGCTGGCTGGCAGCGTTTTAATGTCTATGTGTTACAGATTGGGTATTAAAGATTTCTTTTTCTTTAGCCCCTTAAGGAATGCGCATGGTTATGGTTTCACTGATTTAGCTATCAATGATTTGTTGTCTCAACCTTGTATCTTTAACCCTAAAACCAACCAATTAGTCCGCCTAGATTATATTAAAAACCAATTCCAAAAAGACCCCTTATTGTTTAGCGCTGACTTGGGGGCGGATTTGGCCGCTGATACACAATTGCAAGAAATCTTATTAGAGCGTTTTGAACAATGTATCATCACAGACCACCATAAGAGTTTTGAAGTTGGTTTGATTGATAAAAATAAAATCGCCTACATTAACCTGAATGATGAAAAAGACGCTAACTATTATAGCGGGGCTTTCACAAGCGCTTTAGTGTTTAGTCAAATCTTTCAAACGCAAACCACTCCTTTAGAAGAAGAATTGATCGCTATCACGCTTTTAAGCGATCGCATTGATTTGGATCATGGGGATAATTTGGATATGGTTTTGAATTTAGCACAACCTAAACATGACCGCATTAAATGCTTTTTCAAAGACAAAGATCTTTCTTTAGCCCAAGACGATTTAGATGGAATTTCTAACTTATACGGCTTTAATTGCATCAATTATATCAACGCTTTAAGCCGTTTGAGTGGGGCTAGAGAGTTTAAGGGTTGTTATGATAGCTATTTGCATTATCTGGTTTTAAAACATTTCAATCCCATAAACGATCCGCATTTAAGCGTCTTTAATGTTAAGGAATTCAAAAGATACAACGACATTAAAAAGAAAATGGTGAAAGAAAGCGAAGAAAACGCTCAAATTTTTTCTTGTAACAAAATATTAGTGGCCATTTTAGATGAAAGCTGCTCTATTAAAGTAGGTGTTAGCGGTTTAGTGGCTAATAACTTTTTAAAAAAATACCCTTCCAATCGCTCCCTTTGTATCTATAGAGACAATAAAAACGGGTATAGCGGTAGCGCTAGAGGCGATATGGATTTTTTAAGCCAGATTAAAACCATTCCTTTAATACAAGCTGGTGGGCATGAGGAAGCTTTTGGGTTGAGCTTTGCAAAAGAGGATTTTAAAAAAGTGATCAAAAACTTACAAGCCTTAAAAGTGGCTCAAAACAGAGCGAAGCGATTCGTTAAGGAGATCATTGGGAGAGAGAAAGTCTCTAAAACTAAAAACAGCGCCATTGAAGTTTCTAACACGAAAGCTTCTGCTATTGGGAGCGAAACGATTGGAAGTTATGATCTTAAAAAGGCGTGTGAGAAAATCAAAAGCGGGCTACCCTTTGGGATCATCTCAGCCTTTAAACCCTTTAAAGACGCTTTTTACAGAGATTTCAATCATAATGAGCAAAAATTACTGATAGGGGCAGCTAAAAGCGGTTGCATTCAATCTAGCGCTGATAAACTGGCTCAGTTAAAAACGCGCTTACTCTATTGGCAGGACAAATCTGTTAAAGTGGATTGGGATAAACCCATTTTGATTAAGGACTTCTTTAAAGGCAATAATTACCTTTATAGAAGGCTTTGTTTTTTATTGGGGAAGCATTTTATGGACAGATTTTTAAAGAATAACGCTAAGGCGAGCGTGAAAGACTTTATGTCTAGTAAGGAGTTTGTCGCTAAATACCGATACACCCCCAAGCAAAATACAGAAAGAGCGAAAAAGCTGCAATCGTATTTAGAGAGTAAGCGTGATTTTATAGGGTTTGTTCAAACGCTTAACTCTTTGAAGGACAGCCCGCAAGATCCTTTTTTACCCGATGAAGAAATAAGCTTTTTGGTGTTCGCTAATGAGCCTACTATCATATTTAATTTAAGGGACTATTTATTGGTGTTAGCGCAAATATTTAACCAACAAGCGATCTGTTATTGTGAGAGCAAATGCCCTATAGAATTGATCAACGCTTCACCGGGTAAGGACTTTAATAAAACACAAGATAGTTTCTCAGACATCAAATTTTCAACGCCCAATCAATTAGAACAATCCCTCAACGCTCTTAAGAACAAGCTAGCTGCATTCTTTTCAAAACACCCTGATAAACATAACAGCATGGAGTTTAATGAAATAGCTAAAACTCAAATAGAAGCGCTTTATATGCCGCATTCTAGCGATGGTTTTGATGATTTTCGCAAGGATCTTGAAGATAGTATTAAAAGTTTATCAGAGCGAAAAAAAATCGTTATGGTTTTCCTAGAATCTTTGATGTTGCAGACATAGAACAAGAAGAGAGGGAAGTCATTGAATGGCGAGAAAAAAATAGAGCGTCAAAACAAAGCTACAAACAAAACCTTCAAATCAACAAAATCGCTAACGATTTAAAGCGTAATAAGGTAGTTAATAAAAGAACGATTTTAAGCGTGATAGACGCTGATGCAGAGCGTGGTTTTATCCCGCCTAAAGATTTGTTAAAACAATTAGAAAAAATTAGCACTTCTCTTTCTAAAGACATCGTAATAGCGATAAAGCAAGTAGAAAAATTAGAGCTTAACTATGCGTTAATAGACAATATCCAACATAACACGCTTGATAACACGCTTGATTTTACCTTTATTGTTGGGGATTCTTTGAGCGTTCAGTCGCTTTATGTTACCTTTGATCTTGTGATTGACATTGATAGACCCATGAGCGAGCAGTTTCTCAACCATATTGGGGAATTGGGGAGTTTTGAATCTAGAGAGCAAGCGTTAGAGTGGGTGCGATTATCGCAAACTAAACTGATCATTGAAACGCCTAGAGAAGCGCTAAAAAATGCGGAATTATCGCAAATTGAAGAAATATTGACCGATGCCATTTTTAATGGCGCTTACCGCCTTCAAAACGATCTTAAGAAAGGGCGATAGACATGAAAATTTTAAGCAAAATTAAAACCACAACAAGGAGGAACAAGCCATGCCAAAAAGATAAAAACATTAAAAAACATTGAACGGACAATTATAGCGGAATTTAAAACAAATTTTACCAAGGAGTATTTTATGGGTTTTCAAAACGAAAATAAGTTAAAAGTAGGGGCGTTAGTCAAAGCCACGATCAATAACAAAGTGGTGGAAGCTAAAGTCATTAGTATTGGGTTCAATCGTGTAACCTTAAGGAGCGAAAAAGGCAATGAAGCCACATACACTTTCAATAGCGACAAGTTCTTAAAATGGTTTAAGGAAGTGCCTTTGAATGAAGTTGCGAAAAATCACGCTGAAAAAAGCGGAGAGGATTTGTTGAAAAATGTTAAAATCGTTACGAGCGGAACGAGTGTTAAGGATAGGACTACTGCTCCTAAAGAGAAAGAAAGTAAATTCAAGTTGGACTTTGATTTTGCTGATGAGAATGAGGGTAGTTTTCTTACCATTGCGGAGCTTTATTCTAACGAAAAAAGGGGTTCGAGACTTGGTGTGTTGTTCGCTCCTATGAGTTATAATGGCGGAGAGTTTCAAGCGAGTTTAATCATTTTGCATGCGCTCTCTTATGCTTCAAGTTTTAAACACCACACTGATTTGGAGTTTAATGCTATGATTGATAGCCGAGACCCTGAAAATTGTATGTTTGATAGCTTTGATAATATGGGGATGGGCGATGTCTTTACTTTTTGTAAGGCGATGGAGATTTATGCGCTTAACTCTAAAAATGGCGATAAAAATGGTATCTCTTTGGAAGAGTGGGCGTGGCTTTTACCTAAAAATCAAAAAGAGGCGAAGTTTGTAGCGCAACTCTTATGCGATGGCGGTATCAATAAGTATGATTTAACATGTGCGGGTCTTACCGAAAATCTGTTAAAAGATAATCGTTGGTCTTATGGAATGAGAGATGAGGTTTATGATGATGAGGGGAATGTTATCGCAGAGGGTGATGAGGCAACTTCTCTTAAACTTAAAAATGAGGGAGAGGTAGAATAACCCCCCCCCTTTGGGGTGGCTCTCTTTTTTTTTAATCCCTCTTTTATTCTTTTATTTTTCTTTTTCCATTCTCTCTCTAACCTATCCATTTAATTTTGTTTAAAATATATTATGTGTATAATCATAAGAAATTCAATCAAAGGTAGTGCCATGCTTATAAACGCTGTCATAGAAAAAGATGAGAATGGGTATTTTGCTTTTGTCCCCTTTCTAAAAGGCTGTGTATCACAAGGGAAAAGTTATGAAGAAGCCCTAAGAAACATTAAAGAAGCCATAGAGCTTTATTTGGGAGATTTAGAAGCCGATGAGTTAGCTTTTCTTTCTAAGAAAAATTCTGTAATAGCACCCATTGAGATAGCTTTTGCCTGAATTGCCACGACTCACAGCTAAAGAAGCAGAGAAGCTATTATTGCAGAATGGATTTGTTTTCTCTAGGCAAAAAGGCAGCCATAGAATTTATGTGAAAGATAAAATCAGGCAGGTTTTGCCTTTTCATTCTGGCGAAATCTTGCACCCTAAAATAGTGAAAGAAATCATGGAAAATATCCTTAAATGAAATCTAAAGAAGTCTTAAAGATCTTAAACAATATAAAAACCCAACAAAAAGCGTTTTTAGTGGGTTTTTGCGTTTAAGAAATCGTGCGCAAATACCCGTTTTCGCTCAGCATGACATACAAGCGCCCCATGATTTCTTTCTTTTCTTCCATGTCTAGTTGGTTGTTGTCTTCAATTTTTTGTTTTAAAAGGCGTTCGATCTCTTTAGTGTCATAGTCCAAATCGTCTAACACATCTAAAATCGTTTGGGCTTCGCAAATATCTTCCACCTCATAATCGCCTTTTTCATCAAAAACCACGCTAAATTCCGTAGGGTGCGTGAATAAATTGTGCTTCATGCCTAAAACTTCTTGATACGCTCCCACTAAAAAGAACGCTAAAAAGTATTCTTCTTCATCTATGTCTATATCATGCAAAAACAAGGGCTTCGTGGAATCAAAAGCGATTTCCCCATCGCTATCGCAAGTAATATCCCACAAGCTCGCACTCCTGGTGGGCTTTTCATCTAATTTATTCAAGGGCATGACCGGGAAATTCTGTCTCAAACCCCAATAATCCGGCAAGCTTTGGAAAAACGAGCAATTCAATAAATAGCGCTCTTGGACCTGCTCTTGAATGCGTAAAATATCGTTATGATCCTTGACATAAAGCAATTGCACCGCTTTTTTAACGATCAAATGGGCTAAAACTTCAGTGTTGCTCCTGTCAATCAAATCAATATAACCCAAATCAAAAAGCGTGAATAGCGACTCGGTGTGATCAAAACTATCATGCAAGTATTCAATGGCGTTTTTTTCATTGATATTAGCGAGCAAGTCTAGCATTTCATCAATCAAGGGGGGGTTATTACTTTCTTTAATTTTTAGGGATTTTTCATTGTATTCATGCGAAAACAATTCTAACACCGGGGCCACTAAAACGGCATGGTTAGCGGAAATATAACGGCCTGATTCAATGAAAATGTCCGGCTCGATTTCTTGCTTATTTTTCACAATTTCCCTCAATAAAAACACCACATCAGCGCTGAATTCCTCTAAAGTGTAGTTTTTATCTTGGTGGTGTTTGTGTTGGGTGTATTCTACGGCTAACCCCCCTCCAATATTCACGCTATTAAGATTTTTAGCGCCCATTTTACGCAATTCTGCATACAAGTTTCCCGCTTCTCTTAAAGCCTTTTTTAAGGGCGAAATATCGCTGATTTGAGAGCCTATGTGGAAATGTATCATGTGGAAATGCTCTAGTAAGTCGTTTTCTTCTAAAAGGCGCATCGCTTCTAAAACTTCAGTGCTGCTAAGGCCAAATTTAGAATTGATCCCCCCACTCTTTGCCCAAACGCCAGTGCCAGCGCTGTGCAAACGGATGCGAATACCAATTTTAGGGCAGGCTACAAAATCGTTTTGTTTAGCCACAGCGATAATAGTTTTCAACTCATTCAAACCCTCAATCGTTAAAGTGATCTCATGCTGCATGCTCTTAGCGATAAAGCCAAGCTCAATCATTTCTTTGTCTTTAAAGCCATTCACGGTGATAGGGGCTGTGGGGTTAGTGTAACTCATTGCGATGATGAGTTCGGATTTACTCCCGGCTTCTAAACCATAATCCAAGCCCTTAGCCCCCTGAACTAAAGGGAAAATAAATGAGGGCATTTGATTGACCTTTAAAGGGAAAACCGCCTTAAAAGCCCCGCTGTATTGATACTCTTTAATCGCTGAAGAAAACGCATCAAACAAGCTTTTGATTTGTTTTTGCACCAAATGGGGGAATCGCACCAACAAAGGCCCTCTATAGCCCCTATCGCGCACGCTTTGAACGATTTCTAAAAGCGAGGGGTTTTTGCCATGACAAACTTTAACCAAGCCTTTTTCTATCTTAAATTCGTTATTGCTCCAAAAATTAATCCCATAATCATGGACTTCTTGCATTTTTTATCCTTTATTACGATAAGGTTTTAAAGAGATGGGGGTTGTTTTTAAAATCTTTGATCGCTTCTTCATAAACTTTTTCAATTTGAATGACTGAATTTTCTAAAGTGTAGTTTAAAGCGCTTTTAGCGTATTCGTTTTGCATTCTTTCTCTTTCAAGCTTGTTTTCTAACCACCAGTCTATTTTAGCGCTCAAATCTTTAGCGTTATCAGGCTCAAATAACGATCGTTCATCTAGTGCGAATTGCCTGGTCGCGCTTAAAGGGCTATTAGCGATAACAGGCACAATCCCCACGCTAATGGCTTCTAAACACGCAATCGCTTCGCTTTCCACATTGGCTGTATGCACATAAAGGGTGCAAGTTTTTAAAATCTCTAACAATTCATTGGAATTGACAAACCCAAACTCCGTTTTTACGCCTAGTTTTTGGGCTAGAAGTTTGATTTTTTTCTCATCAGGCCCTTTGCCTTTGAGTAATAATACAATGTCTTGTTTGTATCGGCTTAAAGCAACCGCCTTAATGAGAACGCTTTGATTTTTTTCATTAGAATAGCGCCCTACCATAGCGATTTTAAAGGGCGTGGTGTCAAAAAGGCTTTTTTGCGGGTGTTCAAATCTAAACATGGGATCAAAGCCGTTAGAAATAGCGTATTTTTTCCCTCCATAGTTGTATTTTTCTAATTCTTCTACAATGAATTTTGACGGGCAATGGATATGGTGGATATAGCGGTAATGCGAAGATTTAAACCACGAAAAAAGCATCATGTTAAACCAAGAAAATTGCCCCAATTTCATGTTATAAGAAATATGCTCTGGCTGTAAATGGAAAGAGCCAATGTAAGGCACTTGCATTTCTCGCGCGATTTTTACGGCTGTTTTTTCTAGCAAAAAAGGCAAATAAGTATGGATCATATCCGCTCCCTTAAAAGCCTTCCTTAAAATTTTTTTATCCGGTTTAGCAAAAAGAATGTGTTGTTTGTGTGAAATTTCTGTAACTAGGGGGATGTAGCGCTCTTTAAGGTTGTAATACCCCTCTTCTTCACTACCTAAATTATCCACATGAGGGGCAACCACTCTCATCACATGCCCTCTTTTTTTCAACGCTTCAAAAAAACGAAACGCCGTCATAGAAGTGCCATTACTGGTGTCTTTAAAGCTATCCACGACTAAAACAATAACCATTTAACTACTCTTCTTTAAAATTGAATTTAAAAGGCTTTTTATCAAACACCACGATTTCTATCATTCCCTCTAAAACCTGAATGTCTAACACAAACGCCTCTATTTTTATTTCAGCTTTTTTCACGCCATCTTGAATCACTTGTGCTTTAATGAGCGCTTCTTGATTCAATTCTAGTGGGGCATAAAAATTAATGTTATTAGAAACCACCACGCTGTGTCTTTTATTCAACGCGCACAAGGCCGCATAATTGCACGCAATAAGCACAAACCCGGCATGCACAAAATTTTCTTCATACACCATGCTTTCATTGCCCTTGAAACGCGCATGGGCTATATCTTTTTCTAAAACGATTAATTCAGTGCCAACGCTTGGTTTGAAATTCTTACAAGTCTCTAAAGAGTCATAATCCACACGAACGACTGATTCTTGCACTATCTTATCCTTTATTTAACGCTTGCTTGGTTTAAGCATTTTAAAATACCCTCTTAAAGGAGCGTCATACCCCTCTAAAGTTTTAGAATAATCCGTTTTATCCAAAAAATCTTCCAAACTCTGCCCCAAAATAAAATCCGTTTTACGCTGTTCTTTAGGCGTGGTCTTTGAAACGCTAAGAATCTCAAAATTTTCAAACCCCACCCTTTCGCACCACCCTTTTAAAGCGCTAACACTGGGGATAAAATAAACGTTTTTCATTTTAGCGTAAGTTTTTTTAGGGCAAAGGGCGATGTCTAGGGGCGAATTAATAATAAGCGTATCCAACACCAGCTCCCCTCTTATCTTTAAAGCATGATATAAGGCTTTTAAAGCTTCTAGCGGGCTTTTTCTATGGTATAGCACCCCTAAGCAAAAAATGACATCAAAAGCGTTAGGGTATTTTTCATGCAAATCCTCTACCCCTAAAGACTCATAAATGATTTTTTTTTCTTTATCAAAAAAGGGGGCTAAAAATTCAAATTGTTTTTTGACTAAAACGCCCGGATCAAACCCCACCAAACTTTTAGGCTTATATTCTAGCATCTTAAACAAGTAATAGCCGTTATTGCAACCCACATCAGCCACTATTTTGTCTTTTAAAGGAGTGGCGTTTTTGACTAGATCCCATTTAATGGAGCTATCCCATTCGCTATCAATCTTGATTTGAGAAATTTCAAAAGGGCCTTTACGCCATGGCCTTAATGCCATGATTTCTTCTAAAAGGGTTTTTGGATTGAGATTATCGTTACAAATGAGCATGACTTACCATAGCGTGGGGGTTTTTTTAAAAAGAGGGGGGTTTAAAAGGGATTCTAAATGATGGGAGCTAATCCCATAAATAAAAGCGAAATTAAACGCTAAATTTTTTAATTGCTCTTTAAGGTTGTTATGAGTGGTGTAACAATAAGGGTTATTTTTTTCAAAGAAAGCCACGCTGTTTTTACGACAAAACACGACAATTTTCCCCCACAATAAAGTCTCAAGGGCTTTTTGAAGCATCATTTCAAACAATTCTTTTGAAGTCTCAGCGACAACCACCCTTGCCGTTGCGCCATAAGGGGCTATTTCTAAATTTTTATTCACAAAAAAGGGTTTGCAATGATCTAAAGCAGGTTCTTTCTTGCTTAAAAGATTCAAATCAAATTCAATCTTTAATTTTTCGCACAATTGAATGACCCTTTTTAAAGGCTCTAAAAAGACGCATGGCATTTTTAATTCATACTCTTGTTTTTCATAGACTAAAGCGCTGCAAAAAAACGATTGGTTGAGAACAATCAAACGGCTTTCTTTTAAATCGTCTTTTAAATCTTCTTTCAAGCGCTCTTGCTTGTAAAACAAATGAAGCCACTCCAATTTATCAAAAAAGGCTATTTTACACCCCTCTATAATGAACAAATCTTCAAGGCTCTCTTTCAAACACCACACAAATTCGCTCACGATGATTTTAGAAGCGATCTCTAATTCTATGGGGCTTAACAGCACCCCGACCACGCGCTCGTTCAACAAACAGAATTTAAACAAATGATTCAAAGAATGCTCTATATCTTTAAGCTTGATCCATGCCACATCCTTATCGCTTAAAGGATATTCTCCTGTGTATAAAATCCCATAAGCCCCTAACTCTAAAGCTTTGGGAATGAGAGCATGATCCTTAGCCACAAATAAAGAACCTTTTTGCACCTTATTTAAAGACAAAACAATGGAATTAAAATAGCTGATTGAGGGCGTGTTTTGCAATTCACCCAAACTCAATTCTACGGCTTCATTCACCCCTAATCGCATTTAGCTGATCAAACTTCCTGCAATTTTCTCTTTGGTAGGGCTGATTAAGGCTAGATTATCGCTATCTCGCACCGCTAAAATCATGCCCTCACTCATTTCGCCCATAAGCTTTGCAGGTTTTAAATTGGCCACCACGCACACCATTTGCCCCACCAAACTTTCAGGCTCATAATCCAAAGCGATCCCTGAGATGATCTGCCTCAAACGATTTTCGCCTAAATCCACTTTTAAGCGCAGTAATTTATTGGATTTTTCAATCCTTTGAGCTTCTTTGATAAGCCCCACTTTAATCTCTACTTTTTTGAAATCCTCAATACTAATATAGTTTTCTTGTGTTGGTGGGGCTTTTTCTTTTTCTTTTTTTTCTGCTTTTTCTGCTAGGGCTTCCTCCCCTTTTTCAATCTTTTCAATTTTCTCAATTTTGGAAAATAAAGGCTCGGTGTCTTGTAAAATCATATCTTGTAAATTTTTGGTTTTAAAAAAGCGTTCGTAATTATGGGGCGTGATTTCTACACGAAAAGCACTCGCTAATTTCATAGCGCTCTTTGGCATGAACGCATAGAGTAAAAAGCTTGATTGTAACAGCGCGTTTGCGATCAAGCTCAATAAGGCTTCTAGTTTTTCTGATTCGTTGTTTTTGTGCAAGACCCACGGCTCTTCTTTAGCGATGAGTTTATTCAAAAAATCATAAATATTAAACAATTCCTCTAAAGCCTTATGCAACTGCATTTTAGGCACGAAAGAATTAGCGTTATCTAAAATTTGATGCGCTTTTTCTAGCTCTTTAGAATAATAAGCGGTGATTTTGTCGCTTTTTAGAGAATAATTAAAATATTTTTTAGCCATGCCTAGCAAGCGATTCAACAAATTCCCCAAATCGTTATTCAAATTCGCATTGATCCTTTCTATTAACGCTTTTTTAGAAAAATCCCCATCTTGCCCAAAAGGCACTTCACGCAATAAAAAATAACGTAATTCTTCAATCCCATACTCCATAGCGAGCTTTTGAGCGTCTAAAACATTACCCAAGCTCTTACTCATTTTCACGCCCTCTATCGTCCACCACCCATGCACGCAAAGCTGTTTGAATAAGGGTAAATTCAAGCTCATCAAAAAAGCTGGCCAATAAATAGCATGGAAGCGCAAAATATCCTTACCCACAATATGCCTAGCGCGTTCAAAATACGCCATTTTATTGTCTAAACCATTCAAATACCCTAACGCGCTCGCATAATTCAATAAAGCGTCTAGCCAAACATACACCACATGTTTAGGATCGTTCATCTTTTTAGGCAAAGGAATGCCCCATTCAAAGCTCGTGCGCGTGATGGACAGATCCAATAAACCCTGCTCAATAAAAGAAGTTACCTCATTTTTACGATAAATAGGCAAAATCGCTTCAGGGTTTTTAGCGTAAAAATCCAATAAAGGCTTCTCATACGCGCTCAATCTGAAAAAATAGCTCTCTTCTTCTAAAAGCGTGGTCTCTCTCAAGCAATCAGGGCATAGGACTTTATCGTTCGTATTGTCCGCTTTAGAAATCGCGCAATAACTCTCACAGCTCACGCAATAATACCCGCTATAAGTGCCTTTATAAATATCCCCTTTTTCAAACATGATTTCAAAAGCGTTTTGCACACATTTTTGATGCTCGCTGTCTGTGGTGCGGATAAAACCATCATAATCCAAATTGAAAAAATCCCACTGGTTTTTAAAAATCGTGCTAATGCTATCGGCGTAAGCTTTGGGGCTTTGATTCCTTAGTCTCGCGCTTTGTTCGATCTTTTGCCCATGCTCATCGGTGCCGGTTAAAAAAAAGACTTCTTCGCCTTGAAGCGTGTAATACTTCTTTAGAGTGTCCGCAATCAAAGTCGTATAAGCATGACCAATATGAGGGATGTCATTCACATAATAAATGGGGGTTGTGATCAGTGATTTTTGCATCTTTATAATCGTGTTACCTTAAATTTGTTTAAATCTCTTAATTTTAACATGCTTTTAAAAATTTAGAGAATAAAGGTTGAATTTATGCCTATTCATGGGGTGTTTTTAGCTTAAAATTCATTATAATTAACGCTCAAAAAATTGAAAAATGAGTTAAGGAATAGACAGATGATTTCAAAATTTTTGCTCAAAAGCATGTTCAAGCAGTGGAAAAACGGCGATTATCAGGTCGTTTTTTGGGATAATAGCGTTTATAGGAATGGCGAACATTCGCCTAAATTCACCCTTAAAATCCATCGCCCCCTGAAATTTAGCGATATTAAAAAAGACATGTCTTTGACGATCGCTGAGGCTTATATGGACGGCGTGATTGATATTCAAGGCTCTATGGATGAGGTGATGCATTCTTTGTATTTGCAAACCAATTATGAGCATTTGCACAAACATGACAACGCTAAAGCTATCCAAAAACCCATCAAAGAAAGCTCCAACATTTCTAAACATTACGATCTAGGGAATGACTTTTATTCTATCTGGCTGGATGAAACCTTAAGCTATTCATGCGCTTATTTCAAAAAAGACGATGACACCCTCCATGCCGCCCAACTCCAAAAATTAGATCACACTTTAAAAAAGCTCCACCTAAAGCCTGGCGAAAAACTGCTGGATATAGGCTGTGGTTGGGGCTATCTCTCTGTAAAAGCTGCACAAGAATACGGGGCGGAAGTGATGGGGATCACCATTTCTAGCGAGCAATACAAACAGGCTAACAAACGAGTTCAAGAGCTAGGGTTAGAGGATAAAGTAACGATCAAGTTATTGAATTACCAGGATTTAGACGGGCGCTTGTACCGCTTTGATAAGGTGGTGAGCGTGGGTATGTTTGAGCATGTGGGTAAGGATAATTTGCCCTTTTATTTCAAAAAAGTTAAAGAAGTGTTAAAGAGAGGCGGGATGTTTTTGCTCCACTCCATTTTATGCTGTTTTGAAGGCAAGACTAACGCATGGGTGGATAAATACATCTTTCCAGGTGGCTACTTGCCCTCTTTAAGAGAAGTGATGAGCGTGATGAGCGAATGCGACTTCCACTTGCTCATGGCTGAAAGCTTACGCATCCATTACGCCAAGACTTTAGACATTTGGCGAGACAATTTCAACCACAATCTAGATAAAGTGAAAAGACTCGGCTATGACGAAAGATTTATCCGCATGTGGGATCTGTATTTAAGGACTTGCGCATCGGCTTTCAGGGTGGGGAGTGCAGATTTATTCCAATTGCTTTTAACCAACAGCGTGGATAACACTTTCCCCTTAACCAAAGAATACATCTACCAATAATTGCAAGTTTTAGATTTTAGCCCCTTCTTTCAGGCTAACTTCTGGCAAACTCTCCACATACAAGCTCTGTGATGGGAAAGCAAAACTCAAATGGTGCTTTTCTACAATCCCCATGATTTTTAACATCACGTCTTCTTTGACTTCTAGCCACTCTTCCCAAACCACTGTTTTAGAAAAGCAATACACTAAAATATTAATAGAGCTGTCCGCAAACTGGTCTAAAAAGACAAACAAATTGTTTTTATACCCTAAAAAATCGTCAATAGAAACAATATCTTTTTTAAACATGTAGCGGTAATCGCTCGCATTTTGCAAAGCGCTATCGGATCCATTAGCGATTTTAGGGTGGTTTTCTAACATTTCTTTAATGTCTTTCACGCAAAGCTGTAAAGCGCTTTGACTGGAGCTATAAGTTAAGCCTATTTCCATTTTAATACGCCTTCCCACTTTACGACGGTTCCAATTCCTAATGGGTTTTCCGGCTAATTCTGAATTAGGCACGGACAAAAGAGCGTTGTCAAAGGCTCTGATCGTGGTGCGCCTTAACCCCATTTCCACCACCGTGCCCTCCACTTCACCGCACACGATCCAATCCCCTTGAGAAAACGAATTGTCTAATAATAAAATGACCGAAGCAAAGAAATTCGCCAACACATCTTTAACCGCCAAAGCCACCGCTAACCCCCCAATCCCTAAAGAAGCGATGATGGCTGAAACGTTAAACCCCAATTGTTTCAAAACCCCTAAAAGCGTGACAATGAAGATCAAAAAATACACGACTTTTAAAATCAAGTTGATCACTTCTTTTCTAAAATTGTGCGTGCTTTTGGTAGCCATATTCGTAACTAACGCTTCCCCATAGCCTTTAAAAAGCGCTATCACTAACCATGCTAAAAGCATGATATACACCGTGCCCACCCACATAGAAACTTTAGGGGGCGATGCGTTAGGGTAGTAGAAAATATCTAAAGCCACATCGCAACTAAATAGGGCTAAAAAGACAGAAACCGGCGAAACAATGCTCTTTTGCACATTGACATGCATTTTTTTATTGCGCTGCATGATTTCAAAAATACGATCTAATAATAAGGCTAAAAGCCAAGTGATCAACTTCCTTAAACCCAGCAATAAGGCTAAAATCATCAAAGCCAGCGCGATCTTACTCACTTGCAAGCTATGGGTTGTGAAAGGCAAAACCTTGCTGATTTTGTTTAACACAAAATCCATATTCACTTCCATGATCAAGTTTTTAGGAAGCACTTCTTTAGGGTGGTTTTTAATGTAACGCAAAACTTCAGTGTAAGTGTTCAAACGCAATTCATAATCGCTAAACATCTGCTCTAATTCATGCATTTTGACATTGCCTAAATTTTTAGGGAAAGTGTAGAGTTTGAATTGTCCTAAACGCAAAAGAAAAGCATCGCTGATACTTTCTACATCTTTTTGTTCGCTAAAAATATCAATACTGCTCCTGATTTTATCTATAAAACGATACAAAATTTCATCTATCAACAAAATATCTAAAGACAATCTATCTTTCATGAAAGTGTAGAAATCATCGCCCTTAATGCTTTTAGACAAACGCTTTTTGATTTTTTCCTGCTCTTTTAAATTTTGATTTATATCAATCCCGATCTTATCCCTTTCATTCAACACTTTAGAAGTCAAACTTTTAATCAAATCGTTCTTTTGGGTGTTATACAGAGAAATTTCAGCGCTTCTTTCAGGGTTTTTCTTATAAGTTTCAATGACTTGATTGAGCTGGTTGATTTGATTGAAAATCAAAAACAAATCCACCGCATCTGTTTCATGCTCTTCAACCGCTCTCAAAGGATTTAAAAACAACAATAATACCAATACCCACCACAATAATAAACGCATGCAAAACCCCACTCAAACAAGATAAAATCTTTCTCACAATTTCTAGCGATTATACCAAAAATTAGAAACGCTTCGCCCCATAAAGTTACCTATGCAATTTGAAAACGCTTTTTATTTATCCCTAAAAAGCGGGCTTTAGATCAATTGTGAGCCTCTTTTTAGATCACTATATCCTTGATGCGATGCTTTGAGTATTTTTACATTTTATGATTGAAATTCAATTAAAAACGGAGCCTTAATTTTTAACAAGTCTTGCTTTATTTAATATTTTTATAGTAGGATTTTGCATAGGCCGTAGTCAAAAAGCTTTCCCTGTTCGGTGCGATAAAGTCACGGATAATGTGCATGTCTTTTATTCTTACATGTTTCACTTTTTATGTTTTTCGCTTTTATTGAATGTTTTCATATAAGATCTATGTTTTAGAGATTTCTAACCCTACCACTTGTCATTGGGCTATTTTGACGATCAATCTTTAGAAGAAAAAACCATAAAAATGTAGTATCCTATGCCTACAAGAAAAACAAGAATTAAGAAAATGAGCAATCCCCACTCTAAAGAATCCATAACTCCTCTTTAAAGAATGTCAAAAGTGGTGCGCTTGGCAGGACTCGAACCTGCGACCTACGGCTTAGAAGGCTGTTGCTCTATCCAGCTGAGCTACAAGCGCATTAATGGTATTAATGTTAGGTGGTACGCCCGAAGGGAGTCGAACCCCTAACCCCCAGATCCGAAGTCTGGTGCTCTATCCAATTGAGCTACGAACGCTTACAATTCAAATAAAGGAATGACTAACATAAAACTTGGTAAAACGCTTATTTAATGAGATGGGGTGGAAGATGGGAATCGAACCCACGACCCTCAGGACCACAATCTGATGCTCTAACCGACTGAGCTACTCCCACCATTCAACGAAAGGAAGCGATATTCTACCAAAGAATTTTAAACAGAACAATAAACTACGCAAAAAAGTGGTCGGGGCGAAAGGATTCGAACCTTCGACCCCTTGGTCCCAAACCAAGTGCGCTAACCAGACTGCGCTACGCCCCGAAATTTTCACATGAAGCGTTATTATAACTGAATTTTCTAATTTTTGAGCGTAATTTTTCAAAAATACCGCTGAAATCAAAAGCGGCACTCAAAAATGATATCAATCCAACTCCCCCACCCTTTTAAAAAGCTACTTTTTAAAAACAGCTCTCAATGATTTTAAGCTTTTCGTTTCTTAAAACTACTTTCGTTTTTTCATTTCACTAGAAACTTTTTCATAATGTTCCATGTGTTTTTTGCTTAACTCTTTGGTGATATTCACCATCACTTTGTGATAGGCCTGATTCATGATTTTTTTAATGGCTTGATCATGGTCGGTTTCCTTGATCCTATGCACAAAAGTTTTGGGGACAAAACCTCCAGAATTGGTGCGCCGCAACTCCACTTTTTCAATCACAGCCTTAATCTTTGAAACATCAATACCAAAACTATGGATAATGTCTTCACTTTTTGGCTCAACAAAATTCAAATTCAAATACCCCGAAGACATGTCTATCACCTTTTCTTCATTCGCCGCATCGTTTTCTTCCACAATATCTTCCAAAATAGCCACATTCCCATCCATGCGTAAAACGAGCAACGCTTTTTCTTTGATGTCTTGAGGGATTTCGTTAGCATCTTTAAATTGTGAAACGCTATAGCCCTTTCTCTCTAAAAAACTACTCAGTTGGAGGAACAAAGACTTCTCAAATTCTTTTTGATAATTTTCAGGGATAACCTTATTAGCCTCTATCTTAGGATCGACTAAAACAACCAAATGGTTATTTTTAGGCTCTTGTTTGCCTTTAATAGGATAGTGGAAATGCAACTCCACTGACTCGCCCATGTTATTGTGCTGTTGCTTCATAGGCATCCCATCAGCTAGAGCCGTATAAAACGCCCCACTTGCTAGTAACGATCCTAAAACGATTGCTAAACTACCTTTTTTCATTAAATTCCTTTCTTTCTTTTTATTTAAAATCAATTCCTAATCTTACCCAAAAAATCCCACTTTTAGCGCTATTTTTAAGATAATCATTCCCATTCAATCGTTCCTGGCGGCTTAGAGGTAATATCATACACCACCCTATTGATACCATTCACTTCATTAGTGATGCGGTTAGAAACCTTTTCTAAAAAAGAATGCTCTAAAAATGAAAAGCTCGCTGTCATGCCATCGCTCGCGTTTACTGCCCTTAAGCAAATAGCGTTTTCATAAGTGCGATTATCCCCCATAACCCCCACAGAATTGACATTCAACAGCACGCAAAAGGCTTGCCAAACCTTATCGTATAAACGGGCTTTCTTAAGCTCCTCTATAAAAATAGCATCCGCTTCTTGCAAGCGCTCGATCTTACTCTCACTGATTTCGCCTAAAATCCTTATTGCAAGCCCAGGCCCTGGAAAGGGGTGGCGCATTAAAAAATCCTGGCTAACGCCCAATTCTTTACCCAACAAGCGCGCCTCATCTTTAAACAATTCCCTTAAAGGCTCTATGAGTTTAAAGTCCATCCATTCAGGCAGTCCGCCCACATTATGGTGCGTTTTGATCACTTTTGAAGGCCCTTTAACGCTCACGGATTCAATCACATCAGGGTATAAAGTGCCTTGGGCTAAAAATTCAATCTTGCCTTTTAAATGGTGCTTTTTGGCTTCTTTTTCAAACACTTCAATAAAGGTTTCGCCGATGATTTTTCGCTTCAACTCAGGCTCGCTCACGCCCTTTAATTTAGACAAAAAGACTTCTTTAGCGTCTATCGTGTTTAAAGGGATTTGCAAGTCTTTAAACATCGCTTGGACTTTTTCTTTTTCATTTTTACGCAACAAGCCATGATCCACAAAAACAGCGATCAAATTATCCTCAATAGCTCTGTATAATAGCGTAGCGACCACCGTAGAATCCACGCCCCCACTCACCGCACACAACACCTTAGCGTTAGCAATTTGTTCTTTCAATCGCGCTATTTCTCTTTGAGCGAAATGCTGCATCCCCCAAGTTTTTTCACAGCCGCAAACCAAAAGGGCAAAATTTTCTAAAATCTTACCCCCTTCTTCGCTTTGAACGACTTCTGGGTGGAATTGCAAGCCAAAAATCTTGCCGTTTTCAATCGCGCAATGGGGGGAATTAGGGCTTTTTGCAAGGGTAGTGAAGCCTTTAGGCAATTCTATGACCTTATCCATATGGCTCATCCACACAAGGCTTTTAATCTTCACGCCTTCAAAAATCACGGAATTTTGAGTGATTTCTAAAACAGCCTTACCAAATTCCTGCTCATTCGCACCAGCCACTACCCCCCCAAAAAAATCCACCAAATACTGCATGCCGTAGCAAATCCCTAAAATCGGCACATTCAAATCAAAGATTTTCTCGTTAGGCTTGTAAGCGTCTTTAGCATACACGCTCGCTGGCCCCCCACTCAAAATCAAACCTTTAGGGGCTTTTTTTTGAATGTTTTCTACGCTTTCAAAAAAAGGGACTATTTCTGTATAAATCCCGCTCTCTCTCAATCTTCTAGCAATCAGCTGTGTGTATTGGCTCCCAAAATCTAATACTAAAATCATCTCTCATTCTTTATTTTTGTGGGATCTGTGTTTTATTGTATTGATTTTTGTAATTCACCCTATAGCTTTCAGCCAACTCAGGCGCTTTTTGCACAAACCAGCGTTCTAATTTTTCTAGTTCGTATCTGTAATTTCCACCTTTTGAGCAATATTGAGAATCAATCAGCGAAAACACATAGAGCGTCTTATTTTCTTTAGATTGGAATAAAAACTCCTTATGGAATAGCGCTTTTTTAGGCATGCCACTCATCAGAGTCTCAGGCAATAAAAAAGCGTCAAAATCACAAAGCACTTTTTTACTCAATTTGTTGCTTTTGGTAACCACAAAAATGATCTCTTTTTTCATGTCTTGTTTAAAAGCTAATGAAAGCACATTCAAAAAGGGCGGAGTCAAACTTTTATCCACCCTAACCTTAAAAGCTTTAGAATCCCCTAATAAGACCCCCATAAATAAAACCAACCCCACGCAACATTTCAAACTCGTTTGAAAAATATTCATCTTTTATCCTTTAAGTGTCAATATTGAAAACAGAAATTAAACGCATTGATTGGGTATTATAATATAAAAATTGAAAATTACGCTTTAGCTTGGCTAGTGTCAAGTCTTTAGTTATTAAGTCTTTATTGGGTAAAAACACTCTCATGCTAGTATTTTCACTCCGTTTAAGCCCCAATGATGCTTGGTGTTGAAATAGAATGATAGGGTTTGACTAATTCATACCTTCTGAGTCTTCTGATATTAACTAAGGCGGTATTGGCTGAAATGGCTTGTGTCATGCTGCTTGTGGGGCGTAAAGAAGTGAGCGTATTCACATGCCCTGCATTGCATCGTGGGCTTCTAGCTCTCACATCTTCTGGGTCATACCACGCCCCTTTTTGGATACTCAAAACCCCTTGACGGATATTCTTAGTTACAAACGCCCCTGCTAACAACCTCCCCCTAGCGTTAAACACTTCTACAATTTCACCATGCCTAATGCCTAATTTATTAGCGTCTAGTTCGTTGATCATTACAGGCTCTCTGCCTTGAATTTTATACACATTCCTAACCCAAGTGTTATCAAGCTGTGAATTGACACGGTATTTTGGGTGCGGAGAGATTAAATGGAACGGATAAGTCTCAGCCATTTTAGAGCCTAGCCACTCAGCTGGCTCAAACCAAGCAGGATGCCCTTTAAAATCGGCCAGTTTAAAATCCGCGCATTTTTGAGAAAAAATTTGAATTTTCCCGCTCTCTGTATCCAGCTTATTGTTAATAGGGTCTTGCCTGAATTTCGCATGACGCACAAACTTTCTCGCATTTTCAGGGATTTCAAACTCCACAAAGCCATCCCTCCAAAATTGATCAAACGATTTCAAAGTAGGGCCATCGCTTTTTTCATAAAGGCCCTTAATCCATTCCATGTAACTCTTAGATTCAGTGAATTTCTGCTCTGTTTCATTGCCCCCAATGCGTAAAGCAAGCTGCCTGAAAATCTCATAATCGTCTTTGGATTCATAAACAGGCTCTACCACTTTACGCATGGCATAAACCACATTCTTAGAATAACTCCCCCCAAAAGTAATATCATCTCTTTCCATAGTGCTAGTGGAAGCAAAGACAATATCAGCAAATTTCGCTGTAGGCGTCCACCAAGGCTCATGCACGATCACGCAATCTAAGGTCCTTAAAGCGCGAATCAGCTCGTTTGTATCAGCTTCATGCCCTAATAAATCCGTCCCGCAATTGTAGATCATTTTGATTTTAGGCAATTGGAGTTTTTTACCCATAAAATCAATTTCTTTATCCGGATTGAAAATCGCTTCAGAAACTCTAGATGCTGGAATAGCACTTTTTACAGAATTATGCCCTTGTGAAATCATAGGAACAATTCTTGCCCCCGAGCTCGCTTGAGCGTTCCCTCCATAATGCATAGAAAAGCCAAAGCCCCCACCCGATAAGCCCACTTGACCAATCATGCTGGCTAAAACAATTAACGCCCAATCCGGTTGCTCGCCATGCTGAGCTCTTTGCATGGCCCAATTACCCGCTAAAAAAGTGCGCTTAGAGACAAATAAATCCGCTAATTCTTTGATCTTTTCTGCGCTCACTCCAGTGATTTGAGACGCCCATTCTAAAGTCTTAGGCGCCTTATCGCTCTCTCCTAGCAAATAGGGTAAGAATTTATCAAAACCATCAGTGTATTTAGCGATAAACGCTTTATCGTATTGATTGCTTGTATAAAGATAATGCATCATGCCTAGCATTAACGCTACATCAGTGTTAGGGCGAATGGGTATCCATTCAGCATTAAAGGCTTGAGCGGTTTCGGTATAAATGGGATCAATACTAATGAATTTAATACCGGCTCTTTTATACTTAGGGTAGTAGCTGTCATTGACATGGTTTGGCACAAAATAATCAATGCGGTTACACTTGAGTAAATCCGCCCCCCACATGACATACACCTTACAATTTTTAATCATCTCTTCATGCGTGGTTTGTTGCGAATAAACTTCCATATCCCCTACAATCATAGGGTTTATTCTTGTAGCCGCACCATTACTATATTCCCCATCAGTGCCAATAGCCCCCCCTAAAGTCGTGTTAAAAAAACGCCATGCTAAATGATGGCAACGATGCAAGCTACCCGCATGCCCCCAACCACCATAACTGGCATTATAAATGTTTTCTTTAGGGATTTCTTTAAGCTTTTTAGCCGCTAAATCCAACGCCACATCCCAACTCACGCGCACAAACTCTTCTCTCCCGCGCAATTCTTTGTGGTTTTTTTTGTTTTCTAAGAAACTCTTACGCACGCAAGGATACTTCACCCTACTATCTGAATACACCCTATCTGCCATCGCTTTTAACATCATGGTAGGGTTATAATCGCTCTTTTGGGGGACAATATCTTTAATCACTCCATTTTGAACCTTTGCGATAAAGGGGCCAAAATGCGTTGCATGCGGAATGGATTCTACCTTTTCAAAAACACCAACAGCTTTTAAAACATTAGTGCTAGCGAGCGCGATTGGGATTTTTGTTAGGATACTTCTGCGTGAAATGGACATGGTTCTCCTTCAAGCTTGCATTCTGTTAAAATACCCCAAATTCTAACATAGATTCACCTAAAATTACCGCTAATAAGCCCTCAAAGCATGGGCGTTAATTTAAACTACTTTTTATTCACGCTGCTCATGTCAGCGACTTTCCCCCACATCAAGCGGTATTTCCTCTTCATAAATTCAATTTCTTCTCTCGCTTGATTGAGTTCATCTCGCAAAAGATCGATGGTTTTTTTATCTTCTTCATAGACTTCTTGCATAGAGATTAAAGCGTCTTTTAAAAACATGTTTTCATTTTTAAAGGCTGAAATCGTTTCATCTTTAGCGCCAATGACCTTATCATGCAAGTTTAAAATCGTGTTAATGGTCTTTTCCACAAACACAGGCTCTAAAGAACGCCCGTTCATATCCATAGAAATCAAATTGTTTTCTACCTTTTTGATTAGAGCGTTTGTCCCGCTGCTCGCATCAATTAAAAGCTTGTTGTGGCTTATTTTGCTTTTAATCTTACCAAGATTCACTAATTCTAAGATCCTTTCTTTAGGAATCCCTGAAAGGCGGCTAAACTCTTCTAATTCAAGCCATGCTAAAGCGCTCAAATCTTCCAAAACCACCGGCTCTTTAGACTCTTTTTCTTTATCCTCTACCTCTTGTTCATTTTGTTGCACCGCTTGCGCTTTGTTCAAATCTAAAATATCCAAATTTTTCCTTAAAAATAGTTTTAGCTTAACGCAATTTTTTAACCGCTTTTTTCAAGCTGTCTAGCAAATAATCAATATCGTTTATGGAATGCGTGAAGTGCAAGCTCACCCTAAGCCATCCGGGTTTAGCGTTAAAATCGCTTGACTTTTGGGCGTTAAGATTCAATAAATCATGCCCATAAGGCCCTGCGCAAGAGCAACCTGCCCGGGTTTCAATAGCGTATTCATAGCTTAAGATTCTCGCTAAATCATAGGGCGAAATCCCTCCAATATTAAAAGCCACTACCCCCACACGACTCGCTGTTAAATTCCCATAAATATTAATAGCGGGCAAGTCTTTTAAGCCATGCATTAGCACTCTTAAAAGGTTGTTTTCTTTCTTATGGATAAAATCCAAACCGCATTCATCTCTCAATTGATACGCTAGAGCGCTCCTGTAAAATTGCAACAACCCTGGCGTGCCAAATTCTTCCCTCAAAGGCAATTCATCAATAAATTCATGCCGTGTGCAATTAGCGTATTTAATCACGCCCCCTGCGCTAAAACTCGGGGCGATCTGCGTGTCAATCAAATCTTTAGAAATGCCTAAAAGACCGCACCCTCCAATGCCCCCTAAAAGCTTATGAGGCGCATAAAAACCGGTTTGGTATTCGCAATCTTTAGGGTTAGCATGCGTGCTAAAATTCGCTAAATCCAAAGCTAAAGTAGCCCTATATTTCTTACACAACAATGAAACTTCTTTTAAGGGCGTAAGCAGTCCGGTTACATTAGAAGCCGCGCTCATAGAAACCAGGCTGTTAGGGGATTTTTTTAAAGTTTGCTCTAAAATTTCTAAATCCAATAAGCCATGTTCATTCAAAGGGATACGCACCACTTCACACAAACCTTCACGCCAGCTGATTTCATTAGAATGATGCTCATAAGGCCCTACAATCACACGCTTTAAAGCCATATCTTTCAAATACGGCTCTAAATTTTTCTTCGTTTTTGAAGGGATACACACCCCTAAAATTTCTTGAAATTTCTTAATCGCTGAACTCGCCCCATACCCCGCACTCAAGACGCAATGATTATCGCTCAAATTTAAAGAACGCTTCAACTTTTCTTGGCATTCTTTTAAAAGCATGCCCATTAAAATCGCATGTTTAGAAGCGACAGAATGAGCGTTCGCGTAATAAGGCAGTAAGGATTTCACGCGCTTTTCCACTAAAGCGCTCGCTAAACCTGAAGCCCCCCAGTCAAAATAAGACACCCCTTTTTTTAAAATAATACTGGATTTAACCTGTTCTAAAACGCTCTCATTAGGATTGAGCAAGGGAGCAAAACTCCTGTTTAAAAACGCTTGCACGAAACACCACCAACGCTTTTAATGTTTATCCCCGCTTAAAATATGAAAATGCAAATGCATCACCTCTTGCCCGGCGTTTTTACCCACATTGGTTAAAAGCTTGTAACCCTTCTCTTTGATGCCTAATTTTTCCACCACTTCAAAAATAAAACTTGTCATTTGCGCCATAAGCTCTGGGGTGATGCCGTTAAAATCCTGAATGCTTTGTTTGGGGATCACTAATGCATGCACTTTAGCTTTAGGGTTAATGTCATAAAAGGATAAAAAACGATCGTTTTCTAAAATCTTAGAACAAGGGATTTCGCCTTGGATTATTTTTTCAAACACATTCATGCTCTTTTTGCTCCCTTTTAAGGTTTTTCTTTTATTAAAGTTGTATTATAGCTTTTTAAAAATAAAATATAAGGATCATTATTGCACACCTTAATAGAGCGATTAGAAAAGGTTACTAATAGCAAAGAGTTAGAAGAAGTGCGTTTGAATGCTTTGGGTAAAAAGGGGGTTTTTGCGGATAAATTCAACCAACTCAAAAATCTAAACGGCGAAGAAAAAAACGCCTTTGCTAAAGAAATCCACCATTATAAACAAGCGTTTGAAAAAGCCTTTGAATGGAAAAAAAAGGCTATTTTGGAGCTTGAATTAGAAGAACGCTTGAAAAAAGAAAAAATTGATGTGAGTTTGTTTAACGCTATCAAAACAAGCTCTTCTCACCCTTTGAATTATACTAAAAATAAAATCATTGAATTTTTTACCCCATTAGGATACAAGCTTGAAATCGGCTCTTTAGTGGAAGATGATTTCCATAATTTCAGCGCTTTAAACTTGCCCCCTTACCACCCTGCAAGAGACATGCAAGACACTTTCTATTTTAAAGATCACAAGCTTTTAAGGACCCACACTTCGCCCGTGCAAATCCACACCATGCAAGAACAGACCCCACCCATTAAGATGATTTGTTTAGGCGAAACCTTTAGGCGCGATTATGACTTGACCCACACGCCCATGTTCCACCAAATTGAAGGGCTTGTCGTGGATCAAAAAGGGAATATCCGTTTCACGCACTTAAAGGGCGTGATCGAAGACTTTTTGCATTATTTCTTTGGCGGCGTGAAATTAAGATGGCGTTCTAGCTTTTTCCCTTTCACAGAGCCAAGCGCTGAAGTGGATATTAGTTGCGTGTTTTGCAAGCAAGAAGGCTGTAGGGTTTGCTCGCACACAGGCTGGCTAGAAGTGTTGGGCTGTGGCATGGTCAATAATGCGGTGTTTGAAGCCATAGGGTATGAGAATGTGAGCGGATTTGCCTTTGGCATGGGGATTGAAAGATTAGCCATGTTGACTTGCCAAATCAATGATTTGCGCAGTTTTTTTGAAACTGATTTAAGAGTGTTGGAGAGCTTTTAATGAAACTGAGCGTCAATGATTTGAATGTTTTTGTCAATACGCCTAAAGATATAGCCAAACTCTGTGAGGATTTGAGTCGCTTAGGCTTAGAAGTGGAAAGCTGTGTTTCTTGTGCCGCTCCTAAAAATGTGGTTGTGGGTAAGGTTTTAGAAAAAGCCCCCCATAAAAACGCTGAAAAACTCAGCGTGTGTCAAGTGGATATTGGCAAAGAAGTGTTGCCAATCGTGTGTGGGGCTAAAAATGTCGCGCCAAACCAATTCGTGCCAGTCGCTTTAAACGGGGCGCTAATCGGCTCAACCACCATCGCTAAAACGGAGCTTAGGGGGGTTGAAAGCTGTGGTATGATTTGCTCTAGCAACGAATTGGGTTTCCCTAAAATCAATGATGGCATCTTGGAATTAGATGAGAGCGTTGGGGAGTTGGTTTTAGGGAAAGAATTGAATGAATACGCCCCTTTCAACACGCATGTTTTAGAAATTTCCTTGACTCCTAATCGTGGGGATTGCTTGAGCGTTTTAGGTATTGCTAGAGAGATTAGCGCCTTTTATCACACGCCCCTAAAGCCTATTAAGGCTTTAAATTTTACGCCAAAAAGCGATCTGATCACGCTTAGTGTGGGTGAAAATATTGAGTCGCATCTGGCTTATTATTTGATTTATAATCATTCTTTAAAAACCCCTTTAAATATCAAACTTTCGCTCGCTCATAACAATGCCTTAAGCGAGAACGATCTGAACAATTTCATAGAATTTAGTGCGCATTTTAGTGGGGTAATATTGAACGCTTATAGCCTGAATAAAACCCCTATGGATTTGAGCGTGAAAAACGATGAAAACAACCTTGAAAGCGTTTATATCAACCATCAAAAACGCTCCACTATCGCTATCAAGCATCAAGATCAAAAAGATTTGAGCGAGTGTTTGCTTTTAGAAGCAAGTTATATTGATCCGATAAGCCTGTCTTTAAAATTGCACGCCCTAAAAGATAAAACGCTTCAAAAAGACAACGCCCTTATTTATAGAAGCGCTAGGGGGAGCAACCCTAATTTATCAGACGGCCTGAATTTTTTAAGC
Organism: Helicobacter pylori; assembly: GCF_015904775.1. Classification (GTDB taxonomy): domain Bacteria; phylum Campylobacterota; class Campylobacteria; order Campylobacterales; family Helicobacteraceae; genus Helicobacter; species Helicobacter pylori_DM. Next base: position 24,742 of record NZ_JADZNC010000010.1, on the reverse strand, counting down.
GCTCATTTAAAAGCCACGATTTTAGAAAGCAAACAAACCAAGCATTCTTTAAAAGATCACGCCCTTAAATTCCAGCTTGAAGACATCACCGAAATTTTGGGACTTGCTGTAGAAGAAGAAAAAATTCAAGGCATTTTAAAAAGTTTAGGCTTTAAAGTCAGCGTAAAAGAGCCAAACTCAAAACCCCAAATTTTAGAGGTTATTGTGCCAAATTTCAGGCATGACATTAAAACGATCCAAGATATTGCTGAAGAAATCTTGCGCTTTGTAGGGATTGATAATTTGATCTCAAAGCCCCTTAATTGTGTCAGTAGCAAAAATTCAAACCCCCATTATGACACGCACCGCTTTTTTGAAAACCTTAAACACAAGGCTCTCGCTTGCGGTTTTAAAGAAGTCATTCATTACGTGTTTTACTCTAAAGAAAAACAGCAAAAATTGGGCTTTGAAGTTTTAGAAGATCCCCTAGAATTGCAAAACCCTATCACAACGGATCTCAACACCCTAAGAACGAGCCTTGTTTGCGGGCTTTTAGACGCTAGTTTAAGGAATAAAAATTTAGGGTTTAAAAGCATCGCCCTTTATGAAAAAGGGAGCGTGTATAACTCTAAAAGAGAAGAGATCCAAAAACTAGGCTTTTTAGTAAGCGGCTTACAAAAAAAAGAAAGCTACCCTGACGCTAAAGGCAAGACTTGGGATTTTTACTCTTTCGCTGAATGCGTTTCAAAAGTTATAGGGGATTTCAGCTTGGAAAAACTAACCATTCAAACCCCCATTAACCACCCCTACCAGAGCGCTAAAATCATTCAAAACAATGAAATCATAGGCGTGATCGCTAAAATCCACCCTAAAGTGATCCAGGAATTAGATTTGTTTGAAAGCTATTACGCTGAGATAGACGCTTCTAAACTCAAACGCCCCGCCATGCTATTAAAACCCTTTAGCATTTACCCTAGCAGTGTGAGGGATTTGACTCTCATTATTGATGAAAACACCGCTTTTAGCAGGATTAAAAAAGCCCTAAAAGACGCTCAAATCCCTAATTTAAGCGAAATTCTACCCCTTGATGTTTTTAAAGAAAGCGATAATACCATAGCCTTAAGTCTGCGTTGCGTGATCCATTCTTTAGAAAAAACCTTAAATGATGAAGAGGTCAATTCAGCCGTGCAAAAAGCGCTTGAAATTTTAGAAAAAGAATTTAACGCCCGCCTTAAGGGATAATATAAAGGATAATTGTGATAGAGCTTGACATTAACGCTAGCGATAAATCGCTCTCACACAGAGCCGTTATTTTTAGCCTACTCGCTCAAAAGCCTTGTTTCGTGCGGAATTTTTTAATGGGAGAAGATTGTTTAAGCTCTTTAGAAATCGCTCAAAATTTAGGGGCTAAAGTGGAAAATACCGCTAAAAATTCTTTTAAAATCACGCCCCCAACGGCTATAAAAGAGCCTAACAAGATCTTAAATTGCAACAATTCTGGCACTAGCATGCGTTTATACAGCGGGCTTTTAAGCGCTCAAAAAGGGCTTTTTGTTTTAAGCGGGGACAATTCCCTAAACGCACGCCCCATGAAAAGAATCATTGAACCTTTGAAAGCTTTTGGGGCAAGGATTTTAGGGAGAGAGGATAACCATTTCGCCCCCTTAGTGATCTTAGGGAATCCTTTAAAAGCTTGTAATTATGAAAGCCCTATCGCTTCAGCTCAAGTCAAAAGCGCTTTTATTTTAAGCGCTTTGCAAGCTCAAGGCGCAAGCACCTATAAAGAAAATGAGCTTAGCCGTAACCACACAGAAATCATGCTTAAAAGTTTGGGGGCTAACATTCACAATCAAGACGGCGTTTTAAAAATTTCACCCCTAGAAAAACCCCTAGAAGCTTTTGATTTTACGATAGCCAATGATCCGTCTAGCGCGTTTTTTTTCGCTCTCGCTTGCGCGATTACGCCAAAAAGCCGCCTTCTTTTAAAAAATGTCTTGCTCAACCCCACTCGCATAGAAGCGTTTGAGGTTTTGAAAAAAATGGGCGCTTCCATAGAGTATGCGATTCAGTCCAAAGATTTAGAAATGATTGGCGATATTTATATAGAGCATGCCCCTTTAAAAGCGATCAGTATTGATCAAAATATCGCTAGTCTTATTGATGAAATCCCCGCTTTGAGTATCGCTATGCTTTTTGCAAAAGGCAAAAGCATGGTTAAAAACGCTAAAGATTTACGAGCCAAAGAAAGCGATAGGATTAAAGCGGTTATTTCTAATTTCAAAGCTTTAGGGATTGAGTGCGAAGAGTTTGAAGACGGGTTTTATGTAGAGGGATTAGAATATATAAGCCCATTAAAACAGCACCTTTCTCAAAAAAAACCCCCCCTTATCAAAAGCTTCAATGATCACAGGATTGCGATGAGTTTTGCTGTTTTAACTTTAGCGTTGCCTTTAGAAATTGATAATTTAGAATGCGCAAACATTTCTTTCCCGCAATTCAAACACCTACTCAATAAATTCAAAAAAAGGAATCTTAATGGAAATTAAAATGGCTAAAGATTATGGTTTTTGTTTTGGCGTCAAAAGAGCGATACAAATCGCTGAAAAAAATCAAAACAGCTTGATTTTTGGCTCGCTCATTCATAACGCTAAAGAAATCAATCGTTTGGAAAAAAACTTCAATGTGAAAATTGAAGAAGATCCTAAAAAAATCCCTAAAAACAAAAGCGTGATCATAAGAACCCATGGCATTCCTAAGCAGGATTTAGAATACTTGAAAAACAAGGGGGTCAAAATCACTGATGCGACTTGCCCGTATGTGATCAAACCTCAGCAGATTGTGGAATCCATGAGCAAAGAAGGGTATCAAATCGTGCTTTTTGGGGACATTAACCACCCTGAAGTCAAGGGCGTGATAAGCTATGCCACTAACCAAGCTTTAGTCGTCAATTCGTTAGAAGAATTGCAAGAAAAAAAATTGCAACGGAAAGTGGCTTTAGTTTCTCAAACCACCAAACAAACCCCAAAACTCTTGCAAATCGCTTCTTATTTGGTGGAAAGATGCACTGAAGTGCGTATTTTTAACACGATTTGTAACGCTACTTCCTACAACCAAAAAGCCGCTTTGGATTTGAGTAAGGAAGTGGATATTATGATAGTCGTGGGCGGTAAAACTTCTTCAAACACCAAACAGCTCTTAAGCATCGCCAAACAGCATTGCAAAGACAGCTACTTGGTAGAAGATGAAAACGAATTAGAGTTGGTGTGGTTTAAGGATAAAAAATTGTGCGGGATTACCGCTGGGGCTTCCACGCCGGATTGGATTATAGAAAATGTCAAGCAAAAAATCAGCACGATTTAACACATTTTGAAAATTTTCTTTAAAAAAACCGCTAATTGTTAGTTTTTAAACGATTTTGTAAGCCAAAAAAGGATACAATGCCCTTAAGGATTTTATATTTATTTTATAGTAAGGCAGTCAATGAGCAAGATAGCAGATGATCAGAACTTTAATGACGAGGAGGAAAACTTCGCAAAACTCTTTAAAAAAGAATTAGAAAAAGAAGAAACCCTAGAAAAGGGCACTATCAAAGAAGGGCTAATCGTTTCCATCAATGAGAATGATGGTTATGCCATGGTGAGCGTGGGCGGTAAGACAGAAGGCCGTTTGGCTTTAAGCGAGATCACCGATGAAAAGGGGCGGTTGCTGTATCAAAAAAATGACCCCATTATCGTGCATGTGTCCGAAAAAGGTGAACACCCTAGCGTTTCCTACAAAAAGGCCATTTCCCAACAAAAGATTCAGGCTAAAATTGAAGAATTAGGCGAAAACTATGAAAACGCCATTATTGAAGGCAAGATTGTAGGCAAGAATAAAGGGGGTTATATCGTGGAGTCTCAAGGCGTGGAGTATTTCCTCTCCCGCTCGCACTCTTCTTTAAAGAATGATGCAAACCATATCGGCAAATGCATTAAAGCGTGTATCATTCGTGTGGATAAGGAAAACCATTCTATCAATATTTCTCGCAAACGATTCTTTGAAGTCAATGACAAACGACAGCTTGAGGTTTCTAAAGAATTGTTAGAAGCCACAGAGCCGGTATTAGGGGTTGTGAGACAGATCACCCCTTTTGGCATTTTTGTAGAAGCTAAGGGGATTGAGGGCTTGGTCCATTATTCTGAAATCAGCCATAAAGGACCAGTCAACCCTGAAAAATACTACAAAGAGGGCAATGAAGTCTATGTCAAAGCCATCGCTTATGATGCAGAAAAAAGACGCCTTTCGCTCTCCATAAAAGCGACCATAGAAGACCCATGGGAAGAGATCCAAGACAAGCTAAAACCCGGATACGCCATTAAGGTGGTGGTGAGCAATATTGAACATTATGGGGTGTTTGTGGATATTGGTAATGATATTGAAGGCTTTTTGCATGTTTCTGAAATCTCTTGGGATAAAAATGTCAGCCACCCTAGCCATTACTTGAGCGTGGGGCAAGAGATTGATGTGAAGATCATTGACATTGATCCTAAAAACCGCCGCTTAAGGGTTTCTTTAAAACAACTCACTAACAGGCCTTTTGATGTTTTTGAATCTAAACACCAAGTGGGGGATATTGTAGAGGGCAAAGTGGCGACTTTAACGGATTTTGGGGCGTTTTTGAATCTGGGTGGGGTGGATGGTTTGCTCCACAATCACGACGCTTTTTGGGATAAAGATAAAAAATGCAAAGACCACTATAAAATTGGCGATATGATCAAAGTGAAAATCCTTAAAATCAACAAAAAAGATAAAAAGATTTCTTTGAGCGCGAAGCACTTGGTGACTTCCCCTACAGAAGAATTCGCTCAAAAGCATAAAACAGATAGCGTGATTCAAGGCAAAGTGGTGAGTATTAAGGATTTTGGCGTTTTCATTAATGCTGATGGCATTGATGTGCTGATCAAAAATGAAGATTTGAACCCCTTGAAAAAAGATGAAATCAAAATAGGCCAAGAAATCACTTGCGTGGTGGTTGCGATTGAAAAGTCTAACAACAAGGTGCGCGCTTCTGTGCACAGGTTAGAGCGCAAAAAAGAAAAAGAAGAATTGCAAGCCTTTAACACGAGCGATGATAAAATGACTTTAGGGGATATTCTTAAAGAAAAACTCTAAAGAGTGATTTTAAAAGCATGAGAATGGCATGAGATTTAAGGGTGTTGTTGCTTTTATTTCCATAGCTATCGCTCTTGGCGTTTTAGCCTATTTGTTTTTAAGCGTTAAAAAAGAAATGCCCACTGCTTCTCATGCGATCTCTCAAACACATGCGATCTCTCAAACCAATGAAGGCCTCTCTCAAACAGATGCAAAAAGCCATGAAATCAACCTAGAAGAAAGCCCCAATAATCCTAATACCCCTAACGATGAAAAAGCCTCCCATAACGAAGAAAATCGCAATAACGCCCTTTCTCAAAACCTTGATGTGCAAGAATCTATCAATTACCCCGTTATAGAGCATCATTTTGAAATCCCTTTTGAAGAAAAAAAAAGGGAGTATTCAAAGCTTATCATTAAGGATTTAAAGGACTATCAATGGTGGTGTTTAAAAGAAATCCTCAAAAAAGAACAAATTGATTACGCTTACGATAGCACCAAAAACCAACCCAATCTCATCATCTATTTAGACAAAAACAAAAAAGAACGCTTTTTAGCTGATTTAGACTATTATAAAATACGCTATCATGCTGTTTTTTAAATTCAAAGGATAAAAATGTATCAAGTAGCCATTTGCGACCCCATCCATGCTAAAGGCATTCAAATTTTAGAAGCCCAAAAAGACATTGTCTTGCATGATTATTCCAAATGCCCCAAAAAGGAGCTTTTAGAAAAACTCACCCCCATGGATGCACTCATCACTCGCAGCATGACCCCTATCACAAGCGATTTTTTAAAGCCCCTAACCCACTTAAAATCCATCGTGAGAGCGGGCGTGGGAGTGGATAATATTGATTTAGAAAGCTGCTCTCAAAAAGGGATTGTAGTGATGAATATCCCTACCGCTAACACGATTGCCGCCGTGGAATTGACCATGGCGCATTTGATCAATGCAGTGCGCTCATTCCCTTGCGCGAACGATCAAATCAAACACCAAAGGTTATGGAAAAGAGAAGATTGGTATGGCACGGAATTGAAAAATAAAAAGCTGGGCATCATTGGTTTTGGAAACATTGGCTCTAGGGTGGGCATTAGAGCAAAAGCTTTTGAAATGGAAGTTTTAGCCTATGATCCTTATATCCCTTCTTCAAAAGCCACTGATTTAGGGGTCATTTACACAAAGAATTTTGAAGACATTTTACAATGCGATATGATCACTATCCACACCCCTAAAAATAAAGAAACCATTAACATGATAGGCGCTAAAGAGATTGAACGCATGAAAAAAGGGGTTATTTTAATTAATTGCGCTAGAGGGGGGCTTTATAATGAAGACGCTCTTTATGAAGCTTTAGAAACCAAAAAAGTGCGTTGGCTTGGCATTGATGTCTTTTCTAAAGAGCCTGGCGTTCATAACAAGCTTTTAGACTTGCCCAATGTTTATGCGACCCCCCATATTGGTGCGAACACTTTAGAGTCCCAAGAAGAAATTTCCAAACAAGCCGCTCAAGGGGTTATGGAATCTTTAAGGGGTTCAAGCCACCCGCATGCTTTGAATTTGCCCATGCAAGCTTTTGATGCAAGCGCGAAAGCCTACTTGAATTTAGCGCAAAAACTGGGTTATTTTTCCAGTCAAATCCATAAGGGCGTGTGCCAAAAAATTGAGCTCAGTCTTTGTGGGGAGATCAACCAATTTAAAGACGCCCTTGTAGCCTTTGCGCTAGTTGGGGTGTTAAAACCTGTTGTAGGGGATAAAATCAATTACATTAACGCCCCCTTTGTGGCTAAAGAAAGAGGCATTGAGATTAAGGTTAGCCTTAAAGAAAGCGCTTCGCCCTATAAAAACATGCTCTCTTTAACTCTAAATGCGGCCAATGGTTCAATCAGCGTGAGCGGCACGGTGTTTGAAGAAGATATTTTAAAACTCACTGAGATTGATGGGTTTCATATTGATATAGAGCCAAAGGGCAAGATGCTTTTATTCAGGAATACGGATATTCCAGGCGTTATTGGGAGTGTGGGGAATGCGTTCGCTAGGCATGGCATTAACATCGCTGATTTTCGTTTGGGGCGTAACACGCAAAAAGAAGCCTTAGCGCTCATTATTGTAGATGAAGAAGTTTCTTTGGAAGTTTTAGAAGAGCTTAAAAACATTCCTGCGTGCTTAAGCGTTCATTATGTGGTTATTTAAGGTAGTTGGATGCGAGATTTTTTAAAGCTTTTAAAAAAGCATGATGAATTAGAAGTCATTGACACCCCCCTTGAAGTGGATTTAGAAATCGCTCATCTGGCTTATATAGAAGCGAAAAAACCTAATGGGGGCAAAGCCCTTTTATTCACGCAACCCATAAGAAAAGAGCATGACCAGATCAAAACCTTTGGCATGCCAGTTTTAATGAACGCTTTTGGCTCTTTCAAGCGCTTGGATCTTTTGTTAAAAACCCCCATAGAAAGCCTGCAACAACGCATGCAAGCGTTCTTACACTTTAGTGCTCCTAAAAATTTCACTGAGGGTTTGAAAGTCTTAAAAGATTTATGGGATTTAAGACACATTTTCCCTAAAAAAACCACTCGCCCTAAAGACCTCATCATCAAGCAAGACAAAGAAGTCAATTTGTGGGATCTACCCGTTTTAAAAACTTGGGAAAAAGATGGCGGGTCTTTTATCACTATGGGGCAAGTCTATACCCAAAGCTTGGATCATAAAAAAAAGAATTTAGGCATGTACCGCTTGCAAGTTTATGATAAAAACCATTTAGGCTTGCACTGGCAAATCCATAAAGACTCCCAACTCTTTTTCCACGAATACGCTAAGGCTAAAGTCAAAATGCCTGTCAGTATCGCTATTGGTGGGGATTTGCTCTACACATGGTGCGCGACAGCCCCCTTACCTTATGGGATTTATGAACTCATGCTCTATGGGTTTATTAGGGAGAAAAAAGCGCGCGTGATGCCATGCTTGAGCAATCCTTTGAGCGTGCCAAGCGATTGCGATATTGTGATAGAAGGGTTTGTGGATTGCGAGAAATTAGAGCTTGAAGGGCCTTTTGGGGATCACACTGGCTATTACACCCCCATTGAGCCTTACCCTGTTTTAGAAGTCAAAACCATTAGCTATAAAAAAGATTCCATTTACTTAGCCACTGTGGTGGGTAAGCCTCCTTTAGAAGACAAATACATGGGGTATTTGACTGAACGCTTGTTCTTGCCCTTGCTTCAAACGCATGCCCCCAATCTCATAGATTATTACATGCCAGAAAATGGGGTGTTTCATAATTTGATTTTAGCCAAAATACACACGCGCTATAACGCTCATGCCAAGCAAGTCATGCATGCTTTTTGGGGCGTGGGGCAGATGAGTTTTGTCAAGCATGCGATTTTTGTCAATGAAGACGCCCCTAATCTAAGGGACACCAACGCTATCATTGAGTATATACTAGAGAATTTTTCTAAAGAAAACGCGCTCATCTCTCAAGGCGTATGCGACGCCTTAGATCATGCAAGCCCTGAATACGCTATGGGGGGGAAACTCGGTATTGATGCGACTTCTAAAAGCAATACCCCCTACCCCACGCTTTTAAACGATAGTGCCTTATTGGCGCTTTTACAAGATAAAATGCAAAATATCGTTCTTTTGAAGCAATATTACCCGCACACTCGTAACCCCATTTGCGTCATTAGCGTGGAAAAGAAAGACAAAAGCGTCATTGAATTGGCTAAAAACTTGCTCGGTTTTGAAGAGCATTTACGCATTGTCGTCTTTGTAGAGCATACCAGCAACGATTTGAACAACCCTTACATGCTGTTATGGCGCATCGTTAATAATATTGATGCCAGGCGTGATATCCTCACCTCTAAACATTGTTTTTTTATAGACGCTACCAATAAGGGCGTTATGGATAAACATTTTAGAGAATGGCCCACCGAAACCAATTGCTCCATGGAAGTCATAGAAAATTTGAAAAAGAAAGGGCTTTTAAAAGATTTTGAAACTTTAAATCAAAAATTCCACCTCACGCATTCTTTCAGCACGCACAAAGAAGATCTATAAAGAATAGCCATAAAGAAGGATTATGTTAGATTACCGCCAAAAAATTGATACCCTCATCACCAAAATAGAAAAGGCTCGCACCGCCTATTCAAGGCACCATATTGTCAAAATCGTGGCTGTTTCAAAAAACGCTTCCCTAGAAGCTATCCAACATTACTACAACTGCTCTCAAAGGGCTTTTGGAGAAAATAAAGTTCAAGATTTAAAAATTAAAATGCATTCTTTAGAGCATTTGCCCCTTGAATGGCACATGATAGGCTCTTTACAAGAAAATAAAATCAATGCGCTTTTGAGTTTAAAGCCCGCCCTTTTGCATTCTTTAGACTCTTTAAAACTCGCTTTGAAAATAGAAAAGCGTTGCGAAATATTGGGCGTCAATTTAAACGCTCTTTTACAGGTTAATAGCGCGTATGAGGAAAGTAAAAGCGGGGTGGTGCCTGAAGAAGCGCTAGAAACTTATTCTCAAATCAGTGAAACTTGCAAGCGTCTCAAGCTTAAGGGGCTGATGTGTATAGGGGCGCACACCGATGATGAAAAGAAGATTGAAAAATCCTTCACCACCACCAAAAAACTTTTTGACCAAATAAAGAACGCGAGCGTTCTTTCAATGGGCATGAGTGATGATTTTGAATTAGCGATTGCTTGCGGGGCGAATCTTTTAAGGATTGGCTCTTTTTTGTTCAAAGAGTGAGATGCTAGAAACTTATGCGCTTAAAAATGGGGCTGTTTTTATCTCTGATGCGCATTTTTTGCCCAAAAGCCCTCATTTAATCAACACGCTTAAAGAACTTTTAAGCGCCAAACCCCCACAAGTCTTTTTCATGGGCGATATTTTCCATGTTCTTGTGGGCTACTTGCCCCTAGACAAAGAGCAACAAAAAATCATTGATCTCATCAACGCGTTAAGCGAAATTTCACAAGTCTTTTATTTTGAAGGCAACCATGATTTTTCCATGCGTTTTGTATTCAATTCTAAAGTGGTGGTTTTTGAGCGCCAAAACCAACCCGTATTATTCCAATATGATAACAAACGCTTTTTGCTAGCCCATGGGGATTTATTCATCACTAAAGCGTATGAATTTTACATCACGCAACTCACTTCCACTTGGGCTAGATTTTTTTTAACTTTTTTAAATTTATTAAGTTTTAAAACCTTATACCCTTTTTTGAAAAAACGCATCTATCAAAAGCCCATCCGCCTTTGGGAATTAGATCCAAAAGAATTAAAAGCCTTTATTGAAAAGCGCCTAAAAGCCTATCAAAACTACATTAAAGATCTTAACATTGGTAGGATTGATGGCATTATAGAGGGGCATTTTCACCTCAAAAGCGGCGCAAAAATCCCCTTGAATGCACCTATTTATTGCCCACTGCCTTCCTTTTATTACGAACAAAGCCTTTTTAAGGTATCATCAAGCATTTTAGAATCATCTCAAAATAAGGACGCCTAAATCATGGCAGAAAAAACAGCTAACGATTTAAAACTAAGTGAGATAGAACTCGTGGATTTTCGTATTTATGGCATGCAAGAGAGCGTCCCTTATGAGGGGATTTATGGCATTAATGTGGCTAAAGTCCAAGAGATTATCCCCATGCCCACCCTTTTTGAATACCCCACGAATTTGGATTACATTATCGGCGTGTTTGATTTGCGCTCCACGATCATTCCGCTTATAGACTTGGCTAAATGGATAGGGATTGTCCCAGATAAAAGCAAGGAAAACGAAAAAATCGTCATTATCACGGAATTTAATAATGTCAAATTGGGCTTTTTAGTCCATTCCGCTAGGCGTATCAGGCGCATTAGCTGGAAAGATGTAGAACCTGCATCCTTTAGCGCCTCTAATAGCATCAATAAAGAAAATATCACCGGCACGACCCGCATTGAAAACGACAAAACCCTACTCATTTTGGATTTAGAAAGCATTTTAGACGATTTAAAGCTTAATGAAGACGCTAAAAGCGCTAAAGATACCCCTAAAGAGCGTTTTGAAGGCGAAGTGTTGTTTTTAGACGATAGCAGAACGGCGAGAAAAACCTTAAAAAACCATTTGAGTAAATTGGGTTTTAGCATCACGGAAGCTGTGGATGGGGAAGACGGGTTGAACAAATTAGAAATGTTGTTCAAAAAATACGGGGACGATTTAAGGAAACATTTGAAATTCATTATTTCAGATGTTGAAATGCCTAAAATGGATGGCTATCATTTCTTATTTAAGCTCCAAAAAGACCCCAGGTTTGCTTATATTCCTGTGATTTTTAATTCTTCTATTTGCGATAATTACAGCGCTGAAAGGGCTAAAGAAATGGGGGCTGTAGCGTATTTAGTCAAGTTTGACGCAGAGAAATTCACCGAAGAAATTTCTAAGATTTTAGATAAGAATGCATAATTCTTTTTATAAAATTGTAAAATACTCTTATCTCAAACGCTAAAAAGGGTTTTAAATGGATGATTTGCAAGAAATAATGGAAGACTTCTTGATTGAAGCCTTTGAAATGAATGAGCAATTGGATCAGGATTTAGTGGAATTGGAGCATAACCCTGAGGATTTGGACTTGCTCAATCGCATTTTTAGAGTCGCTCACACCATTAAAGGCTCTAGCTCGTTTTTGAATCTCAACATTCTCACGCACCTCACGCACAACATGGAAGATGTCTTGAATCGCGCCAGAAAGGGCGAAATCAAAATCACGCCTGATATTATGGATGTCGTGTTGCGCTCCATTGATTTGATGAAAACCTTGCTCGTAACGATTAGAGATACCGGATCAGATACTAATAACGGCAAGGAAAACGAGATTGAAGAAGCGGTCAAACAGCTTCAAGCCATCACGAGTCAAAATTTAGAGGGCGCTAAAGAAACTTCAGGGACTAAAGAAGCCCCAGAAAAAGAAGTGAAAGAAGAAAATAAAGAAGAAGCGAAAGAAGAAGCGAAAGGAGAAGCGAAAGAAAACAAGGCAAAAGCCCCTACTGCAGAAAATCCCGCAAGCGATAACCCGCTAGCCGATGAGCCGGATTTGGATTATGCTAACATGAGCGCTGAAGAAGTGGAAGCGGAAATTGAACGCCTACTTAACAAACGCCAAGAAGCCGATAAAGAACGAAGAGCTCAAAAAAAGCAAGAAGCCAAACCTAAACAAGAAGTTACCCCAACAAAAGAAACTCCCAAAACAGAAACTAAAGCTAAGGCTAAAGCCGATACTGAAGAAAATAAAGCCCCTTCTATTGGCGTGGAGCAAACCGTTAGGGTGGATGTGCGCCGCTTGGATCACTTGATGAATTTAATCGGTGAGCTTGTTTTAGGAAAAAATCGCTTGATCAGGATTTATAGCGATGTGGAAGAACGCTATGATGGGGAAAAGTTTTTAGAGGAATTAAACCAGGTGGTTTCTTCTATTTCAGCGGTAACGACAGACTTGCAGCTTGCGGTGATGAAAACTAGGATGCAACCAGTGGGCAAAGTGTTCAATAAATTCCCTCGCATGGTAAGGGATTTGAGCCGGGAATTAGGCAAGAGCATTGAATTAATCATTGAGGGCGAAGAAACCGAATTAGACAAATCCATTGTAGAAGAGATTGGCGATCCGCTCATCCACATTATCCGCAACTCATGCGATCATGGGATTGAGCCTTTAGAAGAAAGACGAAGGCTTAACAAGCCTGAAACCGGTAAAGTGCAATTGAGCGCGTATAATGAGGGTAATCATATTGTGATTAAAATCTCTGATGATGGCAAGGGGTTAGACCCTGTGATACTTAAAGAAAAAGCGATTGAAAAAGGGGTGATTAGCGAAAGAGACGCTGAAGGCATGAGCGATAGGGAAGCGTTTAACCTCATTTTCAAGCCAGGCTTTTCTACCGCAAAAGTCGTTTCCAATGTCTCAGGCAGGGGCGTTGGCATGGATGTGGTGAAAACCAATATTGAAAAGCTCAATGGGATCATTGAAATTGATTCAGAAGTGGGGGTAGGCACGACTCAAAAGCTTAAAATCCCTCTCACTCTAGCTATCATTCAAGCTTTACTCGTGGGCGTTCAAGAAGAATATTACGCTATCCCGCTTTCTTCAGTTTTAGAAACCGTGCGTATCAGCCAAGATGAAATCTACACCGTTGATGGCAAGAGCGTGTTGCGTTTGAGAGATGAGGTGCTTTCTTTGGTGCGCCTTTCTGATATTTTTAAAGTAGATGCTATTTTGGAATCCAACTCAGATGTGTATGTGGTTATCATTGGCTTGGCTGATCAAAAAATTGGCGTGATCGTGGATTATTTGATCGGTCAAGAAGAAGTGGTCATCAAGTCTTTAGGTTACTATCTTAAAAACACTAGAGGCATTGCTGGCGCTACGGTGAGAGGCGATGGGAAAATCACTCTTATTGTAGATGTGGGAGCGATGATGGATATGGCAAAAAGCATCAAGGTCAATATCACTACCTTAATGAACGAATCCGAGAACACGAAGAGTAAAAATTCTCCTAGCGATTATATTGTCTTAGCGATTGATGACAGCAGCACGGACAGAGCGATTATCCGCAAATGTTTAAAACCATTAGGCATCACGCTTTTAGAGGCCACTAACGGGTTAGAGGGCTTAGAAATGCTTAAAAATGGCGATAAGATTCCAGACGCTATTTTAGTGGATATTGAAATGCCCAAGATGGACGGCTACACTTTCGCTTCTGAAGTGCGTAAATACAATAAATTCAAAAACCTGCCTTTGATTGCAGTAACCAGTCGGGTAACTAAAACCGATAGGATGCGTGGCGTTGAATCCGGCATGACTGAATACATCACCAAACCTTATAGCGGTGAGTATTTAACCACCGTAGTGAAGCGCAGCATTAAATTAGAAGGAGGCGAATCGTGAGCAACCAATTAAAAGATTTATTTGAAAGACAAAAAGAAGCTAATGCAGGCTCTAAACAAGAAGACAATGAAGAAATTTTGCAATTCATCGGTTTTATTATTGGCGATGAAGAATACGCCATTCCTATTTTGAATATTTTAGAAATCGTCAAACCCATTGGTTACACACGAGTCCCTGAAACCCCAAACTATGTGCTTGGCGTGTTCAATTTAAGGGGCAATGTCTTCCCGTTGATTAGCTTGCGTTTAAAGTTTGGCTTGAAGGCTGAAAAACAAAATAAAGACACTCGTTATTTGGTGGTGCGACACAACGATCAGATCGCTGGGTTTTTCATTGATCGCTTAACTGAAGCCATTCGCATCAAGCAAACGGATATTGACCCGGTGCCAGAAACTTTGAGCGATAACAATAATTTAACTTATGGCATTGGGAAACAAAACGACAGACTCGTAACCATTTTAAGAGTGGAAGAAATCTTAAAAAAAGACTTCTAAAAACCTTTTCTATCAAACCCTTATGGGTTTTGTGAAAGATTTATTCCATTAAAAGCTTGATTAAAATAAAGCATCTCTTGTAATGCACTAAAAACAGAGTCTTTTTCAATCTTTTCTTTTAAAAGTAGCGTGAAAATTTTTTAAGTGGATTAAAAAGAACTTTTTAGTTTTTATCACCAACGCTTTTTAACAAGTGGGGCTTTTTGCGTTGAGATTCACTAAATTGTAGCCCCCTCCTTTTAAGGATTTCCTATTCCAACACTTTTAAAAGCGCTTCATAATTGGGCTCTTCTAAAATGTTTTGAACGATTTCTTTATAGATAACCACTCCCTTATCATCAAGAACAAACACCGATCGAGCGAGCAAGCCTTGAAAAGAGCCTTTGCCCAACAGCACGCCATAATTTTCCCCAAAAGCCTTATACCTAAAATCGCTTAAAATTCTTAAGTCCTTAATGCCTTCAGCGCCGCAAATTTGCCCTTGAGAAAAAGGCAAGTCCATAGAAATAACGCTAAAACTCACAGAAGGCAGTTTGCCGGCTTGCTCATTGAAGTGTTTGGCTTGGAGCAAGCAAACCGATCCGGTTAAACTAGGAAGCGTGCTAACGACCTGAAAACGCACGCCTTGCTTCAACAAATTGACTTCTTGCAAATCGCCATTGACCAATTTCACATCAGGAGCTTTATCGCCCACCTTTAAGGTTTTCCCTTCTAATTGATATGTTTCTTCTTTAAAAGTAACTTTTTGCATGGTTAAATCCTTTCTAATGAATTGCTATATTATATTGCGTTAGAATAATAGTCCATTAAGATTAACTTTCAAAAAATTTAAAAAAAATTTGTTTAAAAAGTCGTTTTCATTTTAAAAAACCCCTTAAAATCTACAAAATTTGCATAACGATCCATTTTTAAGAAAAGATTTACCAAAAAGTATTAAAAAATGATTACAATACGGCTATCTGATCACAAGGAGAAAACATGTTTACATTACGAGAGTTGCCTTTTGCTAAAGACAGCATGGGAGATTTTTTAAGCCCTGTGGCGTTTGATTTCCACCATGGGAAACACCATCAAGCTTATGTGAATAATTTGAATAACTTAATCAAAGGCACGGATTTTGAGAAAAGTTCTTTGTTTGATATTTTGACGAAGTCTAGCGGAGGCGTGTTCAATAACGCCGCTCAAATTTACAACCACGATTTTTATTGGGATTGCCTAAGCCCCAAAGCGACTGCCTTAAGCGATGAGTTAAAAGGGGCTTTAGAAAAAGATTTCGGCTCACTAGAAAAATTTAAAGAGGACTTCATTAAGAGCGCGACCACTCTGTTTGGCTCTGGCTGGAATTGGGCAGCGTATAATTTAGACACTCAAAAAATTGAAATCATTCAAACGAGCAACGCTCAAACCCCGGTTACGGATAAAAAAGTGCCGCTTTTAGTGGTGGATGTGTGGGAGCATGCTTATTATATTGATCACAAAAACGCGCGCCCTGTGTATTTGGAAAAGTTCTATGGGCATATCAATTGGCATTTTGTCTCTCAATGCTATGAGTGGGCGAAAAAAGAAGGCTTAGGCTCAGTGGATTATTACATCAATGAGTTGGTGCATAAAAAAGCTTAAGTGTTACGGCTATTGTGGTTTAAAGATTTTTAAACCACGCTTCTTTTTTGAATGAAAGACACTCTGTTTAATCAATCTCTAAACAAACGCTTTTGCTTTGATGAGAAAGTCGCTCATGTTTTTGACGACATGCTGGAGCGTTCCATTCCTTACTATCATGAAATGTTGAATCTGGGGGTGTATTTTATCGCTCAAAATTTAAAAGAAAATATCTATCCTAAGTCCTTGCCTAAGCCCTTGATTTATGATTTGGGCTGTTCTACCGGAAACTTTTTTATCGCGCTTAACCAACAAATCCAACAAGATATTGAGCTTGTAGGGATTGACAATTCCATGCCCATGCTCAAAAAAGCGCAAGAAAAATTAAAAGATTTTAACAATGTCCGTTTTGAATGCATGGATTTTTTAGAGGTTGAGTTTAAAGAAGCGAGCGCGTTTTCATTGCTTTTTGTGTTGCAATTTGTCCGCCCCATGCAAAGAGAGGTGTTGCTCAAAAAGATTTATAACAGCCTTGCGTTGAATGGGGTTTTATTGGTGGGCGAAAAGATCATGAGCGAGGATCGGATATTGGACAAGCAAATGATAGAACTATACTACCTTTATAAACAAAATCAAGGCTACAGCCACAATGAAATCGCTTTCAAAAGAGAAGCGTTAGAAAATGTGCTTGTGCCTTATAGCTTGAAAGAAAATATCGCGCTTTTGGAAAGCGTGGGGTTTAAACATGTGGAAGCGCTGTTTAAATGGGTGAATTTCACGCTGTTAGCCGCCAGAAAAACATGAGTTTTTTAAAATAATACAGAAGGCTTGAGTTTTTTAAAGAATATAGAAGACTTAAGTTTTTTAAAGAATATAGAAAACTTAAGTGTTTTAAAAAATATCTATAGGATCCATGTTCACGCTGCAAGGGATACTAGGGGCGGATTTTAAAAACGCATGCACGCTTTTGATTAGGCTTAAAGGGTCTTTAGAACGCAATAAAATAAGGTAGCGGTAAGAAGAGGCGATTTTTTCAATGGGGGCTTTGAAATTGGAGAGCGTTACGCCCTTTTCTAAACACAAAGAAAGGGTTTGGGAGGCTTTTAGGCTCAATTGTTGGGCTTTTTCTTCGTTTTTATGCTTGAACTCTAACAAACACAGCCTTGAAAAAGGCGGGTAGAGTTCGCACCTTTCTTGCAATTCGTATTGTAAAAAATCTTCATAATCTTCTAAGAAATTTTCTAACAGATCCGTTTCAGTGCTTTGAATGAACACTTGGCCAGAAATTTGCCTAGCGCTCCTCCCAGCAATTTGATAAAGTAACGACACGCCTTCTTCTAAAGCCCTGTAACTATTAGATTTAATGATATTGTCTATGCCTAAAACAACCGCTAAACTCACTTTAGCGTAATCATGCCCTTTGCTTATCATTTGAGTGCCGATTAAGATATTCGTTTTTTGAGCGTTGAAATCGTTTAAAATATTGTGGAGTTTTTTTGGCGTGCTGGTGTGATCTTTATCTAAAATCGCTATTTTAGCGCCTTTCAAAAGGCCTTCTAATTCGTTCAACACTTGCATGGTGCCTATCCTTTTACCCACTAAAACTTCGCTTTGGCATGCGCTGCAAATTTTAGGGATAGGGCTTGAAAAATGGCAATAATGGCACATGAGTTTGTTGGTTTTTAAATGCAAGCTCATATTCACGCTGCAAAAGGGGCATTGAACGCTTTTGTAACAACTTTGGCACAGCAAGGTTTTAAAATTAGCCCTTGTAGGCACAAAAATAATGGCTTGCTCGTTTTTGTCTATCACTTGTTTGAGCGCTTCTAGGAGTTTGGGCGTGATAAAACGCTCGGTTTTTTCAAAAATAATGTTTTTTTGCGTGGGGGTGTAGCGCCCCTTTAAGCGCACTAAAGCCTTATCTTTAAAGCGTTGGTAACTATTCAAACTTGGCGTAGCAGAGCCTAAGATCACTTGAATAGGGAATTTATGGGATAAATACAAGCATAAATCCCTAGCGTTATACATAGGGCTTTGATGAGACTTATAAGAAAAGTCATGCTCTTCATCTACAACGATTAAACCCAAATCCTTAAGGGGTAAAAACAACGCGCTTCGTGTGCCTACCACTAATTTGATTTCTTGTGAATAAAGCTTTTCTAAAAATTGTTTTTTTTGATTTTGAGAGAGTTTGCTATGCCACAAGCCTAAATTTTCTTTAAAGACCCTTTTAAGGCGTTGTTGCATTTGAGGGGTGAGAGCGATTTCTGGCACTAACAATAAAGCGCTTTTTTTTTGCTCTAAAGTTTGAGCGATTGCATGCATATAAATTTCGGTTTTCCCGCTACCCGTATCGCCAAAGAGCAAGCTTGCTGGATGTTTTTGCAATTCTTTTAAAGCGTTTGTTTGCGTTTGGCTTAATATATTAAGAACAGGCTCAATTTTTTCTAACCCCATTCCATCACATTCTTTAAAAGGAGTAAAAAGGCTTAAGACTGAAGAAAGATTAGCCGAGTAATATTGAGCGATAAATAGAGCGAGCTCTATTTGAAAGGGGAGTAAAAAATAAGGGGTTTTTTCTAACTCTAGGCATTCAAAAGAGGGTTTTGAAACTTCTTCAAGAACGACGCCCAAAAGCGTTTTACTCCTTAAAGGGATATTGACTAACGCTCCTTTAAGGTGTCGCTCTTTAGAAAAGTAAGTTAAAGGGGGGGTTTTATTTTTTAAAGGAGCGATTAAGTGATAGAACATGATGAGATTTTTTCTAAAAGCTTTTGGAGTTCATTATGCAAATACTCGTTTTGACAACTTTCATGCAAATAATCCTTTAAAAGCTCTAAGGCGTTTAATTCTTGGTTATGGAAACGCTCCTTTAGGGTGCGTTTCATCTCATCGCTAAAGGTGTTATTGAGAGAGATTTTATAGCGTTTTCCTAAATAAGTGATTTCTAAGCTATCGTTTTCTAAAGACATGTTTTTAATGGTTTATGACAATAAATCAGAGATTTTGTCATAAAGACCTTGAATGCCCTTATCTTTAGCGCTCAATTCATCGTATAAAATAGCGATCTGAATGTCTTTTTCTTCATTTTGCGCATTCAGGGTGGTGTTTGCTTGGCGTAAAGCGTTCAACTCTTCTTCTTGTTTTTTGATTTTTTCAATCAATTCATCAATTTTAGCACCCAACTGGTTCAATAAACTTAAAGATTGCATCATAAGCCTTTCATGGTTTTTGAAAGTTATTATATCAAAGCTATTAAATTATCGCAAAATACCCCTATCCCCTTAAATAAAGTAACTAAAACCCCATGTTTTAAACCATTCTTATTGTGGTATTTGGTATTTTTGATTACCATAAAGCAACAAGATAGAAAGCTTGACATGGGAGTGTTAAATGCAAAAAAGTATATTAAAAATGACTCTGTTGTTGGTTTTCCTCTTTTTAAGAAACGCTGTTGGTTTAGAGGACAAAAAAGCGGATCTTAAAAGCGTTCAAAATACGCCCAAAAATTTACCCCCTATCCAATTAAGGCTTGACCAAGCCCATGAAGATCTTATCAAAATGTTAGATAATATGGGAAAAAGCACGCAATATGAGTTCCCTAAAATCAAAGAAATCCTAGAGCAAAGCGAAGAAGAATGGCTCAAAGTCGCCCATGAAGAATGCGTGGCGTTGGTTATGCTAATAAGTCCCAAAGTTTCTATTGAAAATAGCCCGATTTATAAGAATTGCTATGAAGCTTATGTGAAGCAAAGAATCCATGATTTATATGATTTTTATATAGAAAGCAAAAAGGTGAAAAGAAAAATCAAAAAAGCCCATAAGCAAGAGACCGCTATTAATCAATCCCAGCCCCTAACAAAAGAGCCACCCAAGAACGAGAATAAAAAAAGCTTAGTAAAACCTAACTTAAAAGATACGAGTATCCCTAAAGGGTATTACTTGCAAATTGGGGCTTTTTTGAACGCGCCCAGTAAGGATTTTTTGCAAACGCTCAAAACTTTCCCTTACCAAATAAAGAAAAAAGACTCCCTCACGCATTATTTGATTGGCCCTTATAAAACGAAAGAAGAAGCCCTAAAACAGCTTGAAAATGCAACTAAAAGCTTTAAAAATAAGCCTGCGTTGGTGGAAAAGTAATCGTTTTAACTATCCTTATTTGAAAATAAATTTATAGTTTGATTGGATTTGATAAAGCCACATGGCTATTAGCGCGACAAACAAACTCGTGCCCAAAAACACATAGCCTATCATTTTATAAAGGGGGATAAAATTTTTTTGAATTTCTTCTTCTGCAATAATGATTTTAGAAACCCCTAAGCGGTTAGTTGGGGCGCTGTCTGTGAGATAAAAGCCCTGTTTTTTAAGCGCAAAATAAGGGGTTTTGATCAAGGCGTCATTTTTAAAAGAGGCCACAAACGCCCCGATATTAGAAAACTTGACTTTGTTATCCGCATCTAATAAGACAAAGGGGGTGTTTTTGAATCGTTCTTCTAAGATTTTTAAAGGCTCTAAAGAAGAGGCATTATTTAATTCTAAAAGGCTTTTAGCGATCGCATCAGCGGTGTATTGCATGCGTATTTGGGTGTTTTCCAAAAGGTTATTTTTTGCATAAAAGAAAAATAACGCTAACAAAACCCCCACTAAAAGCAAGGTAGAAAGGGTATAAATGATTAAAAAACGCTTTTTAAAAGAATAGGGCATGACGGACCTTTTTATTGATAGCGGGTTGGATAACACAGCTTTTTTATGATTGGATTAAAAACGCTCAAAAACAGCCTCTTTTTTCTACCATACTTATTTAATTTTATGGTAAATTTTTGAAAAATTGTTATAATTCCTACACTTTTATTGGCAAATTGATTAAAAAAGGGGTTTGGAATATGCTTGATATATGGATAGATATGATAATTTGTATTTTCTATTTGCTCTTTTTTACGACTCCTTACATTGTAGGCGATATTTTGCAATTGAAATTTATCCGCCAAAAGCTCTGCGAGAAGCCTGTTTTACTCCCACAAAAGGATTATGAAGAAGCGGGAAATTATGTCATTAGGAAAATGCAATTATCCATTATTTCTCAAATTTTAGACGGGATCATCTTTGCTAGTTGGGTCTTTTTTGGTTTGACGCATTTAGAAGATCTCACGCATTATTTAAACCTTCCTGAAACGCTAGGCTACTTGGTGTTTGCCTTGTTGTTTTTAGCGATTCAAAGCGTTTTAGCTTTACCCATTAGCTACTACACCACCATGCATTTGGATAAGGAATTTGGCTTTTCTAAGGTGAGCTTATCGTTGTTTTTAAGGATTTTTTCAAAGGGTTATCGCTCACTTTAGGCGTGGGATTGTTGTTGATTTACACCCTCATTATGATCATTGAACATGTGGAACATTGGGAGATTAGCTCGTTTTTTGTCGTGTTTGTTTTTATGATATTGGCTAATCTTTTTTACCCTAAAATCGCTCAGCTTTTCAACCAATTCACCCCCTTGAATAACCGGGATTTGGAAAGTCAAATTGAAAGCATGATGGATAAGGTGGGTTTTAAATCCGAAGGCATCTTTGTGATGGACGCTAGCAAGAGGGATGGGCGTTTGAACGCGTATTTTGGAGGCTTGGGCAAAAACAAGCGGGTGGTGTTGTTTGACACTTTGATCTCTAAAGTTGGGACAGAAGGGCTTTTAGCCATTTTAGGGCATGAGTTAGGGCATTTCAAAAATAAGGATTTGTTGAAAAGTTTAGGGATTATGGGAGGCTTGCTCGCTCTTGTTTTTGCTCTGATCGCTCATTTGCCACCGTTGGTTTTTGAAGGCTTCAATGTCTCGCAAACGCCAGCGAGTTTGATTGCGATTTTACTCTTGTTTTTGCCGGTGTTTTCCTTTTACGCCATGCCTTTGATCGGGTTTTTTAGCCGAAAGAACGAATACAATGCGGACAAGTTTGGGGCGAGTTTAAGCTCTAAAGAGGTTTTAGCCAAAGCGTTAGTGTCCATTGTGAGCGAGAATAAAGCGTTCCCCTATTCGCACCCTTTTTATGTTTTCTTGCATTTCACCCACCCGCCGCTATTAGAACGCTTGAAAGCTTTGGATTATGAAAATGAATGACCCTTTCACAAGCCCTAAATAAAGCCAAAAAAGAATTATCGCCAAAAGGCTTTAGGGGGGGATTAGAATCTGAAATTTTATTAGGCTTTGTCTTGCAAAAAGAAAGGGTTTTTTTGCACACGCATGAGCATTTGGAATTAACCCACAAAGAAGAGGCACGCTTTTTTGAATTGGTAGGAAAGCGTTTGAATGACTGCCCCATAGAGTATTTATTAGGAAGCTGTGATTTTTATAGGCGTTCTTTTTTTGTGAATGAGCATGTTTTAATCCCACGGCCTGAAACCGAGATTTTAGTCCAAAAAGCCCTTGATATTATTTCTCAATACCATTTAAAAGAAATAGGCGAAATCGGCATAGGGAGCGGATGCGTGTCTGTGAGTTTGGCTTTAGAAAACCCTAAACTTTGTATTTATGCGAGCGATATTTCACCCAAAGCTTTAGAAGTGGCGTTAAAAAATATTGAACGCTTTAATTTAAAAGAGCGTGTTTTTTTAAAACAAACGCGCCTTTGGGATCATATGCCCATGATAGAAATGCTTGTCTCTAACCCGCCCTATATCGCTAGAAATTATCCTTTGGAAAAATCCGTTCTCAAAGAACCGCACGAAGCCCTTTTTGGGGGGGTTAAAGGCGATGAGATCTTAAAAGAAATCGTTTTTTTAGCCGCTAAATTAAAAATCCCTTTTTTGGCTTGTGAAATGGGGTATGACCAGTTAAAAAGCTTGAAAGAATGCTTGGAATTTTGCGGTTATGATGCAGAGTTTTACAAGGATTTGAGCGGCTTTGATAGAGGGTTTGTGGGCGTTTTAAAAAGTTTTTAAGATAAATTAAAACTTAATTACCCTTTTAGTGTTACAATAAAAACACTTAAAACAATAAAGGATGTCGCTCATGTATGTTGAAAAAATTCTCCAATCTTTACAGAAAAAATACCCTTATCAAAAAGAGTTCCATCAAGCCGTCTATGAAGCTATCACTTCGTTAAAACCCCTTTTAGACAGCGATAAAAGCTATGAAAAGCATGCGATTTTAGAGCGTTTGATTGAGCCTGAAAGGGAGATTTTTTTTAGGGTGTGTTGGCTAGATGATAACCATCAAATCCAAGTCAATCGGGGGTGTAGGGTTGAATTCAATTCGGCTATTGGCCCTTATAAAGGGGGCTTGAGATTCCACCCTAGCGTGAATGAAAGCGTGATCAAGTTTTTAGGCTTTGAGCAAGTGTTGAAAAATTCACTCACCACTTTGGCTATGGGGGGCGCTAAGGGGGGGAGCGATTTTGACCCTAAAGGGAAGAGCGAGCATGAGATCATGCATTTTTGCCAGGCGTTCATGAATGAATTATACCGCCACATTGGAGCCACGACTGATGTGCCAGCCGGGGATATTGGAGTGGGCGAAAGAGAGATTGGTTATCTGTTTGGGCAATACAAAAAATTAGTCAATCGTTTTGAGGGCGTATTGACCGGTAAAGGACTCACTTATGGGGGGAGCTTGTGCAGAAAAGAAGCTACCGGCTATGGGTGCGTGTATTTTGCGGAAGAAATGTTACAAGAAAGGAACAGCTCTTTAGAGGGTAAGGTTTGCAGCGTTTCTGGGAGCGGGAATGTCGCTATTTATACCATTGAAAAATTGCTTCAAATAGGCGCCAAACCGGTAACGGCGAGCGATTCTAATGGCATGATTTATGATAAAGACGGCATTGATTTAGAGCTTTTGAAAGAAATTAAAGAAATCCGTCGTGGGAGGATCAAAGAATACGCTTTAGAAAAAAAGAGCACGAAATACACCCCAACAGAAAATTACCCCAAAGGAGGGAATGCGGTGTGGCATGTGCCTTGTTTTGCGGCTTTTCCTAGCGCGACTGAGAATGAATTGAGCGTTTTAGACGCTAAAACCCTCCTTTCTAACGGGTGCAAATGCGTGGCTGAAGGGGCGAACATGCCCTCAAGCAATGAAGCGATTGAATTGTTTTTGCAGGCTAAGATTTCTTATGGCATAGGCAAGGCGGCTAATGCTGGGGGGGTGAGCGTGAGCGGCTTGGAAATGGCGCAAAACGCGAGCATGCACCCTTGGAGTTTTGAAGTGGTGGATGCGAAATTACACCATATTATGAAAGAGATTTATAAGAATGTTTCTCAAACCGCTAAAGAGTTTAAAGACCCTACTAATTTTGTTTTAGGGGCTAATATCGCTGGTTTTAGAAAAGTGGCGTCTGCGATGATAGCGCAAGGGGTTTGATTACCCCTAATTTTACAAACCCAATTTCTTAACCCATCTCCTTATGGTGCATAGCAAGGGTAAGGATTTTTGATAAGCTTTGTAATAGATTTTAAAAGTGGTGTTTTGAGAGAGTTCCAACAAAAGCGAGGCGTTTTGTAAAAGCCGATCGTAATCAGCTCTCAAATTATTATAATCAGCTCTCAAATTATTATAATCGGCTCTCAAATCATCAATAGATATTAACGGCTCATGCAAATCACGATAGAAAACAAAAGGGTTATCGTGATAAATCGTGTC
>NZ_JADZNC010000009.1:0-53833 GCF_015904775.1 Helicobacter pylori | reverse complement strand
CCACTAATTGAGAGCTTAACTCAGGTTTTTTGGCGTCTTTTTTATCTTTGTGAGCCACTAATTGAGAGCTTAACTCAGGTTTTTTGGCGTCTTTTTTATCTTTGTGAGCCACTAATTGAGAGCTTAACTCAGGTTTTTTGGCGTCTTTTTTATCTTTGTGAGCGTATGCAGAACTCACAGCCAAAACTGATAATAAAACACCTGTCAAGATTTGCTTTTTCATACGAAAACTCCTTATGATGATTTTAAAAGCGAGGGAATTATATTTCTCAAAAGTAAATGAATAGAAACCAATAGGATTTTCACTAAAGAAATTTGCAGATTGCGTTTTGTTATATAAAAAACGCCTGGGAGCAATCAGCCATTTTTCTTAAAAAATAAAAACGCTCAAAAGCGTTTTTTAAGATTGAAGACAAAAAAGCTTGTTGTTAGTCAAGCGGAATTTATTGTAAGGCGGTCTATGAATTAGGGGATTTTTAAAGAGCATTGCTACAAAACACCCCCTAACCCCTTAAGAAAACGAATTCCACCATGAAATAAAATCTAAAACGATTAAACAAAGCAACCAAAACCCCATTTTTAAAAAAATTAAAAAGTTTTAATTACTCCTATTTGACAAGAGAGCCACAAAACAATTTATAGCAAACTAAAAAAGGTCATTAAAAGAGATAAAAACACTCAAAAAGTTTTTTTAAACCCAAAAGAGAAAAAATTTAAACAGCACCTATAACACCCCCTAAAAATAAGAGAGCGTTATAATTAAATCAGCCTTTGCGTTTTTCTACAATTTCCTTAGCGATATTGCTAGGCACTTCACCATAATGATCAAACTCCATAGAGTAAGTCCCACGCCCTTGAGTGGCTGATCGTAAATCCGTAGAATAACCAAACATTTCCACCAACGGCACAAAAGCGTTCACGATTTTCAAGCCTAATCGGTCGTCCATAGAATTGATTTGCCCTCTTCTCCTATTCAGATCGCCAATCACATCTCCCATGTATTCTTCAGGGACTTCCACTTCCACTTTCATCATAGGCTCTAGTAACACCGGGTTAGCCGCACGACTCGCTTCTTTAAACGCCATAGAGCCAGCGATTTTAAACGCCATTTCCGAAGAATCCACATCATGGTAGCTCCCATCATAAAGGGTAACTTTAAAATCCACCACCGGATAGCCCGCCAAAACGCCATTTTGCATCGCTTCTTGGATACCCTTATCCACCGCAGGGATATATTCTTTAGGGATCACGCCCCCTGAAATTTCATTCACGAATTCATACCCACTGCCAGGCTCTTTAGGCTCAAGCTTGATAAACACATGCCCGTATTGCCCACGACCACCGCTTTGCTTAGCGTATTTATGCTCTTTGCTCACGCTTGAGCGGATAGTCTCTCTAAAGGCGACTTGCGGCTGACCGATTTCAGCTTCCACCTTAAATTCTCTTTTCAACCTATCCACGATGATTTCTAGGTGCAATTCACCCATGCCACCAATAAGGGTTTGCCCGGTTTCTTCTTGAGTCATCACCCTAAAGCTTGGATCTTCTTCAGCAAGCTTGCCTAACGCTACGCCCATTTTTTCTTGGTCTGCTTTCGTTTTAGGCTCTACAGCGATGTGAATGACTGGCTCAGGAAATTCCATCCTTTCTAAAACAACCGCATTCTTTTCATCGCAAAGCGTGTCCCCAGTTAGCGTGTCTTTTAAGCCCACAAACGCGCAAATCTCGCCCGCATAAACTTCTTTAATGTCTTCTCTCTTGTTGGAATGCATTTTAAGGAGTCTTCCCACGCGCTCTTTTTTGTCTTTGGTGGAGTTATACACATAGCTACCGGACTCTAGATTGCCACGATACACGCGCACAAAAGTGAGTTGGCCCACAAAAGGATCCGTCATGATTTTAAACGCCAAACCGGCAAACTCGCCATCATCGCTGGATTTCACAAAAACCTCTTCTTCAGTTTTTGGATCAATCCCCTTAATATCCACAACCTCCGTAGGCGCTGGCAAGTAATCAATGACTGCGTCTAATAAAGTCTGCACGCCTTTATTTTTAAAAGAAGAACCACAAAGCATAGGGACAAGACTCATGTTCAAACAACCTGTTTTAATGCCTTTTTTGATTTCTTCAATACTCAATTCTTCACCGCCTAAATACTTTTCCATCAAGGCTTCATCTTGCTCGGCTACGGCTTCTACAAGCTTTTCTCGGTATTGTTTAGCCTTTTCTAACAAATCGCTAGGGATTTCTTCCACATCGTATTTAGCTCCCATGGTTTCATTGTTCCAAACGATCGCTTTCATTTGGACTAAATCAATCACGCCAATGAAAGTGTCTTCAGCCCCAATAGGGATATTAATAGGCACAGGATTAGCTTTCAAGCGAAGCTTAATCTGGTTTTCTACATTATAGAAATTCGCCCCAATCCTATCCATTTTATTGACAAAAACAATCCTAGGCACGCCGTATTTATTCGCTTGACGCCACACGGTCTCGCTTTGAGGCTGCACGCCCCCAACCGAGCAAAACACCGAAACCGCGCCATCTAGCACGCGCATGGATCGTTCCACTTCAATAGTGAAATCCACATGCCCTGGAGTGTCAATCAAATTGATTTGGTGATCCTTCCAAAAACAAGTCGTTGCCGCAGAAGTGATAGTGATCCCTCTTTCTTTTTCTTGCTCCATCCAATCCATTGTCGCCGCGCCGTCATGCACTTCGCCAATCTTATGGCTCACGCCTGTATAGAATAAAATCCTTTCAGAAGTGGTGGTTTTCCCGGCATCAATGTGAGCGGCGATACCGATATTCCTGATCCTATTTAATGGGGTTTTTCTAGCCATTCTAACTCCAATTACCAGCGATAGTGCGCGAACGCTTTATTCGCTTCTGCCATTTTATGCACATCTTCTTTTTTCTTAAAAGCCGCACCCTTATCGTTAGCCGCATCCATAAGCTCGTTAGCCAATCTATCCACCATCATCCTTTCATTGCGTTTTCTGGTCGCTTCTAAAATCCAACGGATAGATAGCGACTGCTGGCGGCTCGCCCTCACTTCTACCGGCACTTGATAGGTAGCCCCACCCACTCTTCTGCTGCGCACTTCCACTAAAGGACGCACTCTTTCTAGGGCTTTTTCAAACACTTCAATCCCTTTTTCACCGCTTTTTTCTTCAATCTTATTAAAAGCTTTGTAGATGATTTTTTCCGCTACGCTTTTCTTGCCATCGAACATCATTTTATTGATAAACTTCGTTACCACCTTGTTCCCATAAACAGGATCGCCCAAAACCTCCCTAACGGGTGCTTTTCTTCTTCTCATGCTTTTGTTTTCCTCTTATTTTTTCTTGTTGTCGGTTGCTTTCTTGTCGGTCGCTTTAGCTTTTTTAGTCCCATACTTAGAGCGTGAAACCGTTCTTTTATTGACCCCTGCAGTGTCTAAAGCGCCACGAACAATGTGGTATTTCACACCGGGTAAATCCTTAACCCTACCCCCGCGCACTAACACAATGGAGTGCTCTTGCAAGTTATGCCCTTCACCAGGGATATAACTGATCACTTCAAATTTACTGGTCAAACGGACCTTAGCGACCTTTCTTAAAGCCGAGTTAGGCTTTTTGGGGGTAGTCGTATAAACCCTAGTACAAACCCCTCTTCTTTGAGGGCATTCCACTAATGCAGGTGATTTCGTTTTTTTAACCACCTTTTTCCTTTCTTTTCTAATCAACTGATTGATAGTAGGCACTATTCTTCCTTATTCTAAAAATTTAAAACTAAAAGTTCCCCCATTTTACCCTAATTTTTCTTTTAAAAATCTTAACCGATTTTTTATATCAAAATTTAGAGTTATCCTCAAGCGCTCTCAACACGATTTTTTTATTCTTATACATGCCTGTTCCCACAGGGATCATCCTCCCCAACACCACATTCTCTTTCAAATCCTCTAAAAAGTCTTTTTTCATCGCAATACTGGCTTCTGTTAAAACCTTAGTCGTTTCTTGGAAAGAGGCCGCTGAAATGATGCTATCGCTCCCAATAGCCGCTCTGGTGATCCCTAAAAGCACCGGTTCAGCAATCGCTGGCTCGCCTTTTAAAGCGATCACACGAGCGTTTTCTTCTTTGAAGAGTTTTTTACTGACTAAATCCCCTTCAATAAACTTGCTATCCCCGCTGTCTAAAATACGCACCTGCCTTAACATTTGAGACACAATGATTTCAATGTGTTTGTCTGCAATGCTTACCCCCTGCCTGCGATACACTTGCTGGACCTCGCTCACAATGTATTTATAAAGCTCTTTTTCGCCGCTGATCCTCAAAATATCATGGCTTGAAACCACTCCATCTGTCATCGCCTCTCCCGCATGCACAAATTCATCGGCATGCACTAAAATTTGCTTGCCCTTATCCACAAAATAATCTGTGAGACGACCATCTTTGGAAGTTACGATGATGTGTTCTTTATTACGGATAGATTTACCAAAACTCACAATCCCATCAACCTCAGAAAGGATCGCCACATCTTTAGGTTTAGGCTTTCTCGCTTCAAAGAGTTCCGAAACCCTCGGGAGACCTCCGGTAATATCCCTGGATTTAACGGTCGCTTTAGGGATTTTTGCTAACACTTCAGCCTGCTCCACGCTAGAGCCATCGCTAATAGCGATAGAAGTTTTTGGCTCTAGGAAATAACGCGCTTCTTCGCCATTAGCCCCCTCTAAAAACAAGCTTGGTTTGTACCCGCTTGGGATGTAATCATTCACCACTAGGCTTGTGATACCGGTATTTTCGTCTTCTTTTTCAGCGACCGTAACCCCTGCGATAATATCCACAAAACTCACCTTACCCTTAAAGTCCGCAATGATAGGGGTGTTGTAAGGATCCCATGTGGCGATCGTTTTGAAAGTGTTAGTCGTGGGTTTAGAAATCACGCTATTAGCACTCACTTCACTATTATCATCAATCAAGATCTCAGAACCCCTAGCGATATAATGGCGAGCGGCTTCCCTACCATTATCATCAGCTACTACCGCAAACAAGCCTTTTTCGCTCACCATATCGCCCTTTTTGACTCCATGGGTGCGCTCTAAATGGTTAGCCTCTAAAACATAGTATTTGATTGCCCCTTTTTCTTTGGCATACACATCTTGTGCAATAGGGTCATTATCCTTGACCAGCAATTCGCTCGCATAAGGGATGCGATTAGGCACATTCCAGCCCTCTTGGATAATATCAGCGATACTTCCCCCCTTATGCACCTTATGCCCGTTAGCATAAGGCAAATACACTTTCCCTTCAATCTTACCGCCAACGCCGGCTAATTCGCTCGGCTTGACAATATCGCTTCTTCTTAAAACGAATTTAGCTTCTTGATCGCCATTTTTCACGCTCACAACGACTTCTTCATAAACCGTTTCAATGCGTAATTCCCCATCAAAAGGCGCTTTAATCTTAGGCTCTACCACTAAAATAGAAGCGTTACGGCGGTTAGCGATAATGTTTTTACCCTCTTTATTCGTGTAAGTCCTAAGGTTATAAAAACGCACAAAACCTTCTTTGCTCGCCACGATTTCACGCTCATCCTGACTCCTGCTCGCTGTCCCGCCCACATGGAAAGTCCTTAAAGTGAGCTGCGTTCCAGGCTCCCCAATAGATTGTGCGGCTACCACGCCCACCGCTTCACCCGGATAACTCATCTTGCCTTCGCCTAAATTCAAGCCATAGCATTTCGCGCACACGCCCTTTGGCGCTTTACAAGTTACTGGGGTGCGGATCGTAATGGATTTAATCCCGGCTTCAACCACCTTTTTAGCGCCCTCTTCATCAATCAAAGTGTCCGCATAAAGCAAGATTTCATTCGTAATGGGATCGATCACATCTTCTAATAAAACACGCCCAAAAATACGCTCTTCTAAAGGTTCAATCAATTCACTCCCTACTGCAATATCCGTGATTTCAATCCCTTCATGCGTGCCGCAATCATCAGACACCACCTTGACATTTTGCGAAACGTCAATGAGTTTTCTTGTCAAATACCCTGCATTGGCGGTTTTTAGCGCTGTATCCGCTAAGCCCTTTCTAGCGCCATGCGTGGAGTTAAAGTATTCTAAGACATTCAACCCCTCTTTAAAGTTAGAAATAATGGGCGTTTCAATGATACTGCCGTCCGGCTTTGTCATAAGACCCCTCATCGCTGAAAGCTGACGGATTTGTGCCGCACTACCCCTTGCGCCGCTATCTGCCATCATATAAATAGAGTTAAAGCCCTCTTTATCTTTTGCGATAGCGGTCATCATTTCTTTACTCATTTTGTCATTGACTTCAGTCCAAGTGTCAATGATCTTATTGTAACGCTCTTGGTCAGTAAGCAACCCTTGATCGTATTGTTGCTGGATTTTTTTAACCTCTACTTTGGCTTTTTCCACCATTTTTTGCTTGTCTTTTGGCGTGATAATATCTTCCATAGAGATAGAAATACCAGCCTTAGTCGCATACCTAAAGCCAAGCGTTTTTAAATTATCCAAAAAGGTTGCAGTAATGCCGATACCGCCGACTTTATGCACATAATCCACAAGCACGCCAATATCTTTTTTCTTCATGGGTCTGTTCCACAAATCCGTAGGGATAAAATCAGGCAAAATAGACTTAATGATCATGCGCCCCGCACTCGTAGCGATAATATTCCCTTGATCTAAAACCCTAATCTTTGCGTGGATGTCTAATTCTTTCGTGTCAATAGCGGTGATGATTTCATTCACGCTAGAAAAAAGCTTATGCTCGCCCTTGACCCCGCTCTTTTCTAAAGAAAGATAATAAAGCCCTAAAACCATATCCTGGCTAGGAATGGCTACGGCTTTACCGCTAGCGGGCAGAAGGATATTCATAGAGCTTAACATCAGCACCTTGCATTCAGCGATCGCTTCCTGGCTTAAAGGCACATGCACTGCCATTTGGTCCCCGTCAAAATCGGCGTTAAACGCTGAACACACTAACGGGTGCAACTGGATCGCTTTGCCGTCAATCAGCTTTGGATGGAACGCTTGAATGGATTGCTTGTGCAAGGTAGGAGCGCGGTTGAGTAACACCGGATACCCCTCTGTGATTTCTTGCAAGCACTCCCACACTTCATTGCTTTTTTGTTCAATCATGCGTTTAGCTTGTTTGAGCGTGGTGGCATAGCCTCTCTCTTCAAGCTTGGATAACAAATGCGGTTTGAAGAGTTCTAACGCCATGTTTTTAGGCAACCCGCATTCATCCATTTTAAGATTAGGCCCAACCACAATCACGCTTCTGCCTGAAAAATCCACGCGCTTACCTAAAAGGTTTTGCCTGAAACGCCCTTGCTTGCCTTTAATGATCTCGCTGAGCGATTTTAAAGGGCGTTTGTTAGCCCCTTTAACCGCATTGGTGCTGCGGCCGTTATCAAAAAGCACATCCACGGCTTCTTGCAACATCCTTTTTTCGTTGCGCACAATGATTTCTGGCGCCCCAAGCTCCATTAGGCGTTTCAAGCGTTGGTTACGATTGATGACACGACGATACAATTCATTCACATCGCTGACTGCAAACTTCCCGCCATCTAGAGCGACTAAAGGCCTTAAATCCGGTGGCAATACCGGTAAAACCGTGAGCATCATCCATTCAGGCCTGTTACCAGAATTTAAAAAGCTTTCTACCACTTTCAAACGCTTAATGAGTTTTTTCTTTTTCGCATCCGAATTAGTGTCTTTCACTTCTTCTTTCAAACTCTGCAATAAGGTGATCAAATCAATTTCTTCTAACAAATCCTTGATCGCTTCGCCGCCCATTTGCGCCACAAAGCCCCTGTCTTCGTATCTTCGTGAGATATTTTGATACTGCTCTTCATTCAAAATATCGTATTTCATCACAAGCTTAGTGCCTTCATTGTCATAAGCGGCTTCGCCTGGCTCTTTAACGATATAAGCCTCATAATACAACACGCGCTCTAAATCTTTCATCTTAACGCCTAAAAGCGTGCCGATACGGCTAGGTAAGGAATTGACATACCAGATGTGCGCTACAGGAGTGGCCAATTCAATATGCCCCATTCTAAAACGCCTGACTTTGGAGTGCGTGATCGCCACGCCGCATTTTTCGCATGTACCAATGTCTTTGAAGCGAGGCTTTTTGTATTTACCGCACAAGCATTCATAATCTTTAGTAGGGCCAAAGATTTTCATGCAAAACAAGCCGTCCCGTTCAGGTTTTAGAGTGCGATAATTGATCGTTTCTGGCTTTTTAACTTCCCCATAACTCCAAGAATGGATTTTTTCAGGGCTGGCTAGAGTGAGCTGGAAAGAGCTAAAGTCTTTAGGCCTGTCATCTTCTTTAATGACAATGGGTTTAGGCGCTCCATCCTCATCCACATCGTCCCCAAAAATATTAATATCCAAAGCGAGCGATTGCAATTCTTTAGTCAAGACATAGAAAGTCTCAGGGATTTCACTCTCGCCCACTTGCTCACCTTTAGCGATAGCCCTATAAGCGTTCTCCCTGCCTCTAATATCATCGGATTTAATGGTAAGCATTTCTTTTAGAGTGTGCGCTGCGCCATAAGCTTCTAGCGCCCATACTTCCATTTCCCCAAACCTTTGACCCCCAAAGAGCGCTTTACCCCCAACAGGCTGGTGCGTTACTAAGCTATAAGGGCCTGTGCTTCTGGCATGGACTTTTTCATCCACTAAGTGGTGGAGTTTGATCATATACATGTAGCCCACATTCACGCGCTCCCTCATTTTCTCGCCTGTGCGCCCGTCATACAGATCCATTTTGCCATCCATAGCGATCTTGGCTAATTCAAATAGCTTATAAAATTTTTCTTGCGAGATGCCTTCAAACACAGGGATAGCCATCTTAACGCCCTTGCTCCAATCTTTGGCGTATTCCAAAAGCTCTTCATCAGAGCAATTCTCAAGCACATGGATTGTCAAGGGGTCTTTTTCATTAATGGCGTTAGCGATTTCTAGCATTTTAGAGCGTAATTCTTTGGCAAAATCTTTGGTTTTATCCTCTAGCATGCGAGCGATTTGTTTCCCAAACTCTTTCCCCACTAAGCCTAAATGCATTTCTAAAATCTGCCCGATGTTCATGCGGCTTGGCACGCCTAAAGGGTTTAAGACAATATCCACAGGCTCGCCATCAGCGGTATAAGGCATATCCGCAACCGGCACGATATTAGACACAATCCCTTTATTCCCATGCCTTCCTGCCATTTTATCGCCCACTTTAAGCTTTCGTTTTGTAGCGATATAGAGCTTGACTTTTTTGATCACGCCATTAGGCAAAATATCGTCTTTTTCTAAAATAGAAAGCTTTTCTTCATGCTCTTCACCCAAAACTTTCTTTTGCTCTAAGAAATTGTTTTTAGTGATTTCATAGTGGTTTTGCACTTCTTTAGAATACTTTTTGACTAAACTAGCCAAAGTGAAGCGGTTGATTGAAGCGATTTCTTCTTTAGGGATTTGATCGCCTTCTTTATAATCCTTGCCGTTATGGCTGAAAGGCTCTTCTAAAATCGCTTGAGAAAGGAGCGAGCTAACGCGCAACAATTCTTCTCTATTGAGCATGGTCAAGCGGTCAAAATGCTCCATATCAAGCTTGGATTTTTCTTCTTCATACGCGCTCAAAACCCGCGCATCCTTCTCATAGCCTTTTTTAGTGAAGACTTTCACATCAATCACCGTGCCTTCCAAACTGGGGGGACAATACAAACTCTTATTGACCACATGCCCAGCTTTATCCCCAAAAATAGCCCTTAAGAGCCGCTCTTCAGGCGTGCTTTTAATCTCGCCTTTAGGAGAAGTCTTGCCCACTAAAATCATGCCAGCGCTCACATAAGTGCCGACTTTAACGATCCCGCTTTCATCAAGATGAGCGAGCGCTTCTTCTTTCACATCAGGAATATCAGCGGTAAATTCTTCCACACCATGCTTAAGCTCCCTAGCATCCACTTCTTTTTCATAAATGTGGGTGGAAGTGAAAATATCATCTTTAGTGATGCGCTCACTCACCACGATCGCGTCTTCAAAGTTATAGCCATTCCAAGGCATGAACGCCACGCGCACATTTTTCCCTAACGCTAACTCGCCTCTATCCATGCTAGGGCCATCAGCGATGATTTGCCCGGCTTCCACTTTATCGCCCACCTTAACGATAGGGACTTGATTGAAACTGGTGTTTTGGTTGGTGCGTAAGTTTTTTTGCAAAGAATACGCATCAATATAGGCCTCTTCTTTGCCTTCGCCTAAAATGTAAATGTTTTTAGAATCAATTTTTTCTACAACGCCTACACGATTGGCTTTGATCGCTCCCCAAGAATCCCTAGCGATAATTTTTTCAATCCCTGTGCCTACAATGGGAGCGTCGCTTCTTAACAAAGGCACGGCTTGGCGCTGCATGTTAGTCCCCATTAAGGCGCGGTTGGCGTCATCATGCTCTAAGAAAGGAATGAGCGATGCGGCGACCCCTACTAGCATGCTAGAGCTTAAATCCATTAAGGTAACTTTACTCTTTTCGTTTAAAACGATTTCGCCTTCCACGCGCGTTTCAATCAAATCGCCTAAAATATTACCCTCTTCATCAATAAGGGTGCTTGCGGGAGCGATGATGTGGCTGTCTTCTTGAATAGCGGTCAAATAAATCGTCTCACCCACTACCTTGCCATCCACAACCTTTTTATAAGGAGCTTCAATAAAGCCTAAATCATTCACTCTTGTAAAAGTGGAAAGGGTGTTGATCAGGCCGATATTTTGACCTTCTGGGGTCTCAATGGGACAAATTCGGCCATAATGCGTGGGGTGCACATCCCTGGCTTCAAACCCTACCCTGTCTTTCACCAACCCCCCTTCACCGAGCGCTGAAAGGCGGCGCTTGTGCGTAACCTCACTCAAGGGGTTAGTTTGATCCATAAATTGCGAGAGCTGACCGCCCATGAAAAATTCCATGATGGTGCTGGTGATCATTTTAGAATTAACCAAGTCATGGGGCATGAGCGAATCAAAAGCCCCGCTCATGGTAGTGAGCTTGTCTTTAATGGTTTTTTGCATTTTCACTAAGCCTGAATGCAATTCATTGGCCAATAGTTCCCCTACCGCTCTGATCCTACGATTGCCCAAGTGATCCCTATCATCAATCTTGCCCTGATTGTTTTTGATTTTCATGAGGTATTTAACGGTGGTGATAATATCTTCATGCGTTAAAGTCGTGATGTAATCAGGCACATGCAAGCCTAACTTGTGATTCATTTTCATGCGCCCCACCATGGTCAAATCATAGCGTTCTGGATCAAAGAAAAGTTTTTTGACAAACTGCTTAGCCACTTCAGTCGTAACGGGATCGCCTGGTTTCATAACCTTATGGATACGAATCGCCGCTAGAGCGTTTTCATCATCAATTTTTTCGGTTTGCTTGAGTAATTTCAAAGACTCATAATCGGCCAAAAAAGAATGGATAATGGAAGCGTCATGCCCTAACGCTAGATCGTTGATGATCACAAATTCTTGCACGCCTAAATCGTGGATTTTTTCTAATCTGTTTTTATCTAGCTGAGTGAGCATGTCCAATAAGACTTCTTTCCCTACCATAATAGGCTCAGCTAAATGACGATTAAGTAAAATATCCATAGGGTATTCCACCCATTCTAGATGGTTTTCTTTAAGCTCTTTAATCTTTCTTGAAGTGAGCTTTTTTCCTGCTAAAAGAATGATCTTGCCTTGAGGATCTTTCAAGTCAAATTCCATTCTTTGATTGGCGTCTAATGAAGCAAATGGGATCAAATATTTATCGTTTTCATAACGCACTTTAACAAGCGGATAGAACATTTTGATGATGTCTTGTTTTTGATAATCCATCGCCCTGAATAAAATAGTAACAGGCACTTTACGGCGTTTGTTGATACGAGCATACAAAACATCTTTAGAATCGTATTCAAAATACAGCCACGAACCCCTATCAGGGATGATTTGCCCTATGTAAATGAGCTTGTTTAAAGAAGTGCTAGACTCCTCTTCTTTAAAAATCACACCGGGGCTTCTGTGGAGCTGATTGACCACCACGCGCTCCACCCCATTAATAATAAATGAAGTGCGTTCTGTCATCAAAGGGATCTCACGAATGAAAATGCTTTGTTCTTTAATATCTTTGATGCCGTTCTTTTCGCCACTTTTGGTGTCTTTTTCCCACAAGATCAAGCGCACTTTAATTTTGAGAGGGATAGAGTAGGTAATGCCCCTCTCCATCGCTTCTCTAACAGTGTATTTAGACTTGCCAAATTCGCAACCTGCGTATTCTAAAGTGATGCGGTTATGCTCATCTTGGATAGGGAAAATGGATTTAAAAACCTTTTCAATCCCGCTCTCTTTGCCATCTTTGGAATACAAGAAAGAATCATAGCTGTCTCGTTGTAATAATAATAAATTAGGAACTTCTAAATCTGTCGGGGTTTTTGTAAAATCAGCTCTCAAGCGGTTTTTTAGGGGAATTTTTTTTGACATATTTCAAGCCTTTGATCAAAAATTTTGAGTTATTTAATGCATTAATTCAAGTAAGCATTGCAAAAGGATCTTTAAACTTTAGAACCATCCATGATAAAAACACCAAACCCACCTGCAATACTAACCACTTTAGGCCACACGCTCACAAACAAAATCATGGAGCAAAATCTGCCACGCTAGAGCAGAGAAAGGCGCAAAGGCCTTTCTGTTTTTAAGTCTTACTTGACTTCAACCTTAGCGCCTACTTCTTCAAGTTTCTTCTTGATGGTTTCAGCTTCTTCTTTATTCACGCCCTCTTTAAGCACATGAGGGGTTTTTTCGGTAGCATCTTTAGCTTCTTTCAGGCCAAGTCCAGTGATTTCACGAACCACTTTAATCACCTTAATTTTTTCAGCACCGCTATCGGCCAAAATCACATTAAATTCGGTTTTTTCTTCGCTCTCAGCCGCTGCACCGCCAGCTACAGCCGCACCCGCTACGACCGTTGGAGTCGCACTCACGCCAAATTTTTCCTCAAACATTTTAACCAATTCAGAAAGCTCTAAAACGCTCAATGAACCAATATATTCTAACACTTCTTCTTTTGAAATTGCCATAATCCAATCCTTCAAATTTTTTTAATTAAAGCCATCATAGGCTCTTAGTTTTCTTCTTTCGCTTTACGCAAATTGTCTAAACCGGTCACAAAATAACGTGCCGGAGCCGTCCAAACAGAAAGCAACATTCCCATAAGCTCTTCTTTGCTTGGGAGTTTTGAAACCGCTTCCACATGAGCTACGCTAACGCTTTCTTTATCAAACAAGCCCGCTTTCAACACAAAGTGATCTTTATGCTCTTTTTGGAAATCAAACACGAGTTTAGAGAGAGCGATTTGATCACCGCCCCACAAAAACACATTGGTTTCTTTCAAATCCAAATCAGAATAGCCAGCCTCTTTCATGGCAATATGAGCGAGAGTGTTCTTAATCACTTGCACTTTAATGCCTTGATTGCGAGCCTTATTCCTTAAAGCTTCCAACTTTTTCACGCTAAGACCCTTATAATCGCAAATTAAAAGGGCTTTGGCATCTACAAATTGCGACTTTAAGTTAGCGACTAGCTCTACTTTATGCTGCCTTTGATGTTGTTTTTGCATCTTTTCCTCCTTTCTAGACTAGACCTCTGCAAGATTATCTTTTTAAAAAAGAAATTTTAAGCTTTTTAGCTCTTACGATCTTCAGCCTAAGATTAAAAACTCCCCTAACGCTATTTAATATCCATCAATTCCTGTGCGTCCAAACTCACTGAAGGCGACATGGTAAGCGAAAGAGCGGCGTTTCTAATATACTTGCCTTTCGCGCTACTGGGTTTTAGGCGGTTGATCGTTTTCACCAACTCAAGCATGTTTTCTTTGATTTTTTCTTCAGGAAAACTCGCTTTGCCAATAGGGGCATGAACATTGCCCTTTTTATCCACCCTGAAATTCACTTGACCGCTTTTAGCGTTAGTAACCGCTTTAGCAATATCCATCGTAACGGTTCCGGTTTTAGGGTTTGGCATCAAACCCTTAGGGCCTAAAATCCTACCCACTTTACCGACAACCGCCATCATATCAGGCGTTGCGATCACCATGTCAAAATCAATACGACCATTTTTGATTTCTTCAGCCAAATCGTCTCCGCCAACGACATCAGCCCCAGCGTTCTTGGCTTCATCTTGCTTAATGTCTTTTGCAAAAACAGCCACCCTTACTTTTTTCCCTGTTCCATGAGGAAGCACCACCGCACCGCGCACCATTTGGTCCGCATGCCTTGGATCAACCCCTAGTCTTAACGCTACTTCCACGGTTTCATCAAATTTGGCTGAAGCGAGAGATTTAACCACCTCTACGCCTTGCTCTACGCCATACGCTTTATCGTTTTGAATTTTAGAAAAAAGTTTTTCCAATCTTTTAAATACTTTTTTTGCCACGATTCTAATCCTTAAAAATTTCTTTCAATTCCAACAAAACCCAATCAATCCACAACTTCTACGCCCATGCTCCTAGCGCTGCCCATAACGATTTTTTTGGCCGCTTCCATGGTGCTTGTGTTTAAATCTTCCATTTTCAATTGTGCGATCTCTTCCACTTGCTTGTGGGTGAGCTTTGCGATCTTATTTTTAAGCGGGTTGTCAGAACCTTTTTCAACCCCAGAAGCTTTTTTGATCAAATCCGTTACTGGGGGCTTTTTAGTGATAAAAGTGAAACTCTTATCTTGATAAACTGTGATAATGACCGGGATATTAAAACTCCCCATGTCTTTAGTTCTTTCGTTAAAAGCCTTACAAAACTCCATGATATTAACCCCTCTTTGACCCAATGCTGGCCCTACGGGAGGTGAAGGGTTTGCCTTACCGGCAGGGATTTGAAGTTTGATTTCTCCGACTACTTTTTTAGCCATGTTTTCTCCTTAAAAAGTTATATAATTTTTTCCACTTGCGAATGCAAAATCTCTATTGGAGTGTTCCTACCAAAAATAGAAACATTGAGCTTGAGCTTACGATGCTCCACATCATACTCTTCTACCGTAGCGGTAAAGTTTGCAAAAGGGCCTTCCACCACGCGTACCACTTCGCCTTGCTCAAAAAAGATTTTGGGCTTGGGGGCTGCCCGGTTATTCATTTTTTCTAAAATATGCCCAATATCCGCTTCACTCAATGGGGTTGGCTTTTTGTTTTCTCCAATAAAACGGCTCACTCTTGGCAAAGATTGTATCTTATGCCACAAAACCGTATCTAAATCCACCTTAATAAACACATATCCAGGATAAAGGCTTCGTTCCGTTACCTTTGTCTTGCTTTTTTTAGAAACCTCTATAATATCTTCAGTAGGCACAATGATCTCTTGTATCCTATCTCTTATATCATGGTCATTCGCTAAATTCTCAATCGCTTTCTTAACGGACTGCTCGCTCCCTGAATAAGTTTGTATGGCATACCAATCCATTATCATTCTCCTTATTTAAAGCCACCAACCTATAAAACACTAGAGACAAAAGCCCCTAGAGAAAAATCCAACAAAGCTAAAAATAGCGTGATAGCACTCACCACCACTAAAACAGAAACAAGTGCGTTGCGTATCTGCTCTTTAATGGGAAATATCACTTTAGAAAGCTCTTCTCTAGCCAATCTGTATTGCATGAGCCATTTATCCATAGTCTCTTGTTGCCCTCACTTTAAACTTATACATTTAATTAAAAGAATTTTCAATTTTATCCAAAATAGCTTAAACTAAAATTAAAAAACTTAAAAAACAACCCAATTGAAACATAAATTTGATAGAATAAATTAGTAGATGGCAGGCCAGGAGGGACTCGAACCCCCAACAACCGGTTTTGGAGACCGACGCTCTACCATTGGAGCTACTGACCTAACCTCCCCTCCTTTTAAATCACAACACAAAAGAAAGAACTAGCTCTTCAATTTGATTTCTTTATGAAGAGTGTGTTTGTTTTCCCTTGGGCAGAACTTCTTAAGCTCCAGTTTTTCAGTGTTAGTTTTAGCGTTCTTGGTTGTGCTGTAATTGATATCTTCACAATCAGAACACTTCAACCCTATTTTAACTTTCATAATGACCCTTTATGGTAACTCTTTTTGCTAATATTATTCAATAATATTGCTCACAACACCAGCACCAACGGTCCTACCGCCTTCACGAATCGCAAATTTAGTTCCCAACTCTAACGCAACAGGGCTAATCAATTCTACAGTGATTTTCACATTATCGCCAGGCATAACCATTTCTACGCCTTCAGGAAGGGTGATAGAGCCAGTCACATCAGTCGTGCGCACATAGAATTGCGGGCGGTAGTTGGTGAAAAATGGAGTGTGTCTCCCGCCTTCTTCTTTAGAAAGGACATAAATTTCTCCCTCAAATTTCTTGTGCGGAGTGATAGAACCTGGTTTGCATAGAACCATACCGCGTTCTACTTCTTCTTTTTTAGTTCCTCTCAAAAGCACGCCCACATTATCGCCGGCTTCACCTTTTTCCAACTCTTTCCTAAACATTTCTACACCGGTTACAGTCGTTTTTTGTGTAGGTCTGATACCAACGATTTCCACTTCATCGCCTACTTTCACCACGCCTCTTTCAATCCTACCTGTAACCACAGTCCCTCTACCCGCAATAGAGAACACGTCTTCAACCGGCATCAAGAAAGTTTTTTCAGTGTCTCTTTCTGGAGTAGGGATATAGGCATCCACTTCAGCCATAAGTTTAAGCACTTTTTCACCCCATTCACCCACATTACCAGCCTTTGCTTCTTCTAAAGCTCTCAAAGCTGAACCCGCTATGATAGGAGTGTCATCGCCAGGGAATTCATACGCGCTCAACAACTCGCGCACTTCCATTTCCACAAGCTCTAACAATTCTTGGTCATCTACCATGTCTTGTTTGTTTAAGAAAACAACGATGTGAGGCACACCTACTTGACGAGACAATAAGATATGCTCTCTAGTTTGAGGCATAGGACCATCAGCTGCAGAAACAACTAAAATCGCTCCGTCCATTTGCGCCGCACCGGTGATCATGTTTTTTACATAGTCAGCATGTCCTGGGCAATCCACATGCGCATAGTGTC
This sequence comes from Helicobacter pylori, assembly GCF_015904775.1. Lineage (GTDB taxonomy): Bacteria > Campylobacterota > Campylobacteria > Campylobacterales > Helicobacteraceae > Helicobacter > Helicobacter pylori_DM. Next base: position 36,729 of record NZ_JADZNC010000009.1, on the reverse strand, counting down.
TGTTTTCAGTTTCATATTCAATGTGAGAAGTAGCGATAGTGATCCCTCTTTCTTTTTCTTCAGGGGCGTTATCAATATTATCATAGTCTTTCATTTCTGCAAGACCTTTCAAAGAAAGCACCGCTGAAATCGCTGCACTCAAAGTCGTTTTACCATGGTCTACATGCCCAATGGTTCCAATATTAACATGCGGCTTAGTTCTATTAAACTTTTCTTTTGCCATTTGTATTTCTCCTTAATTTTTTGAAATGGATTTTAGAATTATACTAAACAAAACCCTAAGTATTCCTAAATGCTACTACAAAATTTAAGACATTTTTGTCTTATCGCCATTCAAGAGGTTATAAACTGGAGCCTATAAGCGGAATTGAACCGCCGACCTCTTCCTTACCAAGGAAGTGCTCTGCCTCTGAGCTATATAGGCGTCTCAAAAACTAAAATGTTATCCTAAAAATGGAGCGGGAAACGGGACTCGAACCCGCGACCCTCAGCTTGGAAGGCTGATGCTCTAGCCAACTGAGCTATTCCCGCATCTATAAAACAAACATGGTGGTGAGACGTGGATTCGAACCACGGAAGACATAGTCAGCAGATTTACAGTCTGCCCTCGTTGGCCACTTGAGTATCTCACCAAAAACTTTACAAAATAACATTTTAACTGGAGCTGGCTAAGGGACTTGAACCCCCGACCTGCTGCTTACAAGGCAGCTGCTCTACCAACTGAGCTAAGCCAGCAACTAAAATAATCAAAGACTTGGGATTATAGCAGTTTTATACTTGACTTGTCAAGAAATGGTGACAGAAAGCTAAATTATTTGTATGGCACAGAGCATGGTTAAAATTTAGCTATAATCTAGCTCAATTTGGCTTAACACAGCTCAAAGCTTATTACATATAAAAGAATTTATGGACACTTAAATTATGGCGAAAAAAAAACATAAAATTTCTACTTTAAAATACTTTTTACGCTCTTTAAAGCAAATCTACATGCTCATCACTTTCAAGGAAAAAATGATTTTTTTCCTGCTTGTGTTGATGGCGGTTTTTTCTTCTTTTGTGGAAGTGATGTCCCTAACCCTCCTAATGCCTTTTATCACTCTCGCTTCCGATCCTAGCAGAGCTTTAGACGATAAAGATTGGAAAATGGTCTATGATTTTTTCCATTTTTCATCTCCCGTTCGCCTTATGTATTTCTTTAGTTTTTGCTTGGTGGGGATTTATTTGTTCAGGATGTTTTATGGGGTGTCTTTCACTTATTTGAAAGGGCGTTTTTCCAATAAAAAAGCTTATCAAATCAAGCAACAACTTTTTTTACAGCACATTAAAAGCAACTACCTCTCCCACCTTAACCACAACTTGGATTCTTTAAGAGATATTATCAATAATAAAGCGGATGGCATGTTTATGAGCTTTAACGCTTTTTTGAATCTACTCACCGAATTAACCGTGATCGTTTTTTTCTATTCCACGCTATTAATCACTAACTGGAAGTTAACGCTTATATTCACTCTAATCATCTCTATACAAATTTTTATTATCACTAAAAAAATCACCATTCTTATTCAAAAAAAGGGCGAGATAGCGGCAAAATCTAGGGCACAAACGCTTAAAGTTTTTTCCAAATTTTTCAGCAATTTCAAAATCACTAAACTCAAAGACAACCACGAAGAAGCCCACAAGCTTTTTGGAGAAAATAGCCGTAAAGCCCATGACACCGAGATTATTTATTCTACTTTGCAAGTAGTCCCCAGGTATTCATTAGAAACGGTGGGCTTTAGTTTGTTGATTTTAGCGGTCGCTTACATTTTATTCAAATACGGCGAAGCTAAAATGGTACTCCCTACCATTTCTATGTATGCTTTAGCACTTTATCGCACGCTCCCTTCTGTTACTGGCGTTTTGAATCAGTATAATGAAATCGCTTACAACCAGCTTGCGACTAACATTGTTTTTAAAAGCCTTACTAAAACCATCGTTGAAGAGGATTTAGTCCCTTTAGACTTTAATAAAAAAATCACTCTCCAAAACATCTCGTTCGCTTATAAGTCAAAACACCCGGTTTTAAAGAATTTTAATCTCACCATTCAAAAAGGTCAAAAAGTCGCTCTTATAGGTCATAGCGGGTGCGGGAAATCCACGCTAGCGGATATTATTATGGGGCTTACCTACCCTAAAAGTGGGGAAATTTTTATTGACAACACCCTTTTAACCAAAGAAAATATACGATCATGGCGTAAAAAAATAGGCTATATCCCCCAAAATATTTACCTTTTTGATGGCACTGTGGGGGATAACATCGCTTTTGGGAGCGCGATTGATGAAAAACGCCTGATTAAGGTGTGTAAAATGGCTCATATCTATGATTTTTTATGCGAGCATGAGGGCCTTAAAACCCAAGTGGGCGAAGGGGGCGCTAAGCTTAGCGGCGGTCAAAAACAACGCATAGGCATCGCAAGAGCCTTATACGATAACCCAGAAATTTTGGTTTTAGATGAAGCCACTTCAGCCCTAGACAATGAAACCGAGAGTAAAATCATGGATGAAATCTATCAAATCGCTAAAAATAAAACTCTAATCGTTATCGCCCACCGCTTAAGCACGATTGAACGCTGTGAAGTCATCATTGACATGAGCCAACACAAAGACAATCTTGACTAATCAGCTGGCTTTATTCTTGCTTGAAGTTTTGTAAATCAAACCCCTTAAAGCTCTCCAAATACTTCCCTTGATAGCCGTTTTGACCCACTAAATTTTTCAAAACCTTACTGTTGTAACCCAAAAACGCCACTTTATTAGCCTTAGCACTTTCATAGTCATTGACGCTATCGCCTATCATTAGCATGCGGCTTGGGTTATAGGCATATTTTTGAATGATATTAGCGATAATCTTGGGTTTATTGGGCGGACTCCCTTCAACGCTCCTAAAATACTTAGTAATCCCTAAAAACTCGCACAACACCTGCAATTCGCTATGCAAGGCCGCTGAAGCGATATGGAAAACATGATTTTTATAATGGTTATCAATAAACGCCATCACTTCGCTATTCAAATGCCCCCTATCAAAAAGCTTTTGTTCTATAATAGTGCCAAACTCTAGGGCTAATGCACCCACTTCTTCTTGAGCGATAGGGGTTTTTAAAATCTCGTTATAAAAATATTGGATTTTTTCATTCCTTGAAATCCCCCCGCTTTGATAATGATAAACTTCAAATTGTTTTAAACTCTCTTGATTCTTGTTGCCATGCTTTTGAAACAACGCCTTAAACCCTTCATATTTTAAATGCATGCTGTCAAAAATCACGCCATCAAAATCCCATAAAACCACTTCAAGCGCCATGATTTCCCCTTTTTTATAGGCTTATTTTGGTTTCATTTTACCTTATTCAAGCGATATTTAAGCGATTATTTTTTCCATTTAAAGGTTGGGCTATCTTGACTCTTATTTGATAAGAATATGCAAACACTCTTTGGTGTGTGCGGCTTTGTGGGCGCGTTTGTTATCCGCTTTAAAACGCATGTAGGTTTTGGTCATCAAGGAGTAAGCGCCGTATTTTTTTAAAATATTTCTAATCTCTGTTTCACTCATAAGCCCTTCATTGTTATAGCTTAAAAAGATGTATTTGAATCGTGCTGTTTTGATTAATTTTTCAAAAGCGTTTAAGATTTTAGCACGGGAGCAAAACGATGATTTCTGGTAACTGGGCAAGCCGGTTTTGCCTTTTGGAGCAAAGGGCGTATAAGCGGCAATCGTGTTTAATAAATGGTAATTCGCCCCGTATTGCCTCGCATTATAAGGAGGGTCTAAATACAAAATATCCCCTGAAATCTTTTCAATCAACTCGCTAGCGTCTTGCTGATACACTTCATTGGCGTTTGAACTCAAATCAAAATCAGCGCCTTTTAAAATGAGTTCTTTTTGAGCGCTTTTTTTAAGGCGTTTTAAAAAAGCCCCATAAACTGAAGCGGTGTTAGCTACCTTGTCCGCGCTTTCTAATAGCGATGCGAGCAAAAAATAATACGCATGATTATCAATGTTTTGAGAAAGCTTAAGCTCTTCAATTTTCAAACGCATCGCATCAATTTTTTGAGCGTTAGTTTCGCTAAAATACTGCCTTGAACTCCCCCCTAAAGAATAATGCGAATAAATAAAGCCTTTTTTTAAAGCAACGCTATTAATCCTGTCAATAAGCTCTTCTTTATTAGGGATTTCTTGAATGTTGCCGATATAATTTTGATTCAAAACAAAGCTATAATATTCCAAGTCATTAGCGATGATTTTATGGACAGCCTTTTTAAACGCGCGCCCCACAATGCCCGTCCCAGCGAATAGATCACAAAAAATCGCACCAGAAAGGTTGTCCCCTACAACCGCATGGATATTTTCCTTAATAAAGGGAATGAGCTTGTATTTAGAGCCGATGTAGTTCATTGCAACCGCTATAAAGTAGTTTTTTGATGGTATCCATTTTGATACCCATCACCATAGCCTTTTTGATACCCTTCATTGTATATCCTATCATTGCAAGTTTTCCTGTATTGTATGGGGTCATATTGATAGCAACCCACACAGCCATCATATTCAGCCTCCCCATCGTAGAAAGGATAATGATTGCCAGGAATTTTTCTTGCATCAAATCTATAGCCACTTTCTTTGCATTCTTTACAAATCTGGCGTTTCTTGTCATTACAAGCTTTACATAAAGCCTGAAAATCATCAAAAGTCTGTGCGTTTAAATCAGAAACTCTTGGATCATTTTTGCGGCCGTCTTTATGATCCACCTCTATTTGAGTGTTTTCAGAGTTGCCACGCGCACCGCACATCGCGCAACATTGTTGCTTATAGTGATTTTTAATGTCTTGACGGATATTTTGGTTAAAAACGCATTCGGTATTATAGCCATTCAAGCGTATTCTATCAATAGGGTTTCCTTGTGCTTTTCTATAGGCTTTTTCCAATTTAAATTCTTTAGCCAAAGCTGAGTTATCCCTACACCAAGTCCCTCCATTACTACCTGGAACACCCACCCCAAATAATCCTTGATATTTTCCTACAAATTCTGTAACGCTTACCCAACGACTCACCCCATTTTCATCAGGTTGTGCAAGCTCTAAAAATAGCTCTTTTTTACTTTTACTCATCTTTAAAATCCTTTCTATAAAATTTCATAAAATCTAATCAATTTATCTCAAAACAACCCGCATGGCGCAAACTCCAACCGCTTGTCTAAAATTAACGATCCTTTGTGATGGTTTTGGCTTTAGAGCCTACAGCCGTAGAACCCGTGGGTAAATCTGAAAGCACCACCGCATTAGCTCCAATTCTCACATCATCGCCCACGCAAATCGCGCCCAAGACCTTAGCCCCTGCCCCCACTACCACACGATTGCCTAAAGTAGGGTGGCGCTTGCCCTTAAACTTGCCCGTGCCACCCAGAGTTACGCCATGATAAATGGTAACATCATCTCCAATCTCTGTGGTCTCGCCAATCACCACACCCATGCCATGATCGATAAAAAGCCCCCTTCCAATCTTAGCGCCCGGGTGGATTTCTATCCCAGTGATAAAGCGCGCTAACTGAGAAAGCGCGCGAGCAATGAAGTAAAACCTCCGCTTGTGCAACGCATGCGCTAGGCGGTAACAAAGCAGCGCATGAATGCCCGGATAAAGCAAGAGAACCTCCCACTTATTCCTAGCTGCCGGGTCTTCTTGTAAGACACGCTCCAAGCTATAAGACAAATCCAACATTATAAAATCTCCAATTGGAATGTATTTGGATCAACATAACTTAAGCAGATTTTTCTCATCTATTCCAATAAAACTTGATACAAATTTTTCTTGTCATTATACCCAAACTCACGCTCCTTTAAATGGAGTAAAAACGCTCTCTCTTTTAATTCATTCAAAAGTTCGCTTAAACAACCCTTTAAAAAGACTTAAAAAAACCCGCTAATCCATCATTGATTTGGCATTTATTTGGAATAAAACTATTTTAAACGAAAAGATAAAAAGCAGATTGAAAAAGATTACTATTAATGGTGCCGAAGGTCGGACTCGAACCGACACGGGATTGCTCCCACCAGATTTTGAGTCTAGCGTGTCTACCAATTCCACCACTTCGGCGTGTATAGAGCAAAGAGTGAGATTATACCCACTTATTCCTTAAAAAAACTTAATGGTGCACTGGGCGAGACTCGAACTCGCACGAGATTGCTCCCACCACCCCCTCAAGATGGCGTGTCTACCAATTCCACCACCAGTGCTAAAAATTCAAAATAAGCAAATATTATAGCTAAATCATGCTTTTTAAGCAATAATTTAGCTCATCAAAAACCCTTAACTTAAGAATGGGTTACTATAAATAGCGATAATGGCAAACACTAGAGTATAAATCACTTGCGCTTCAATCATCGCCATGGCCACGAACATGGTTGTGAGCAATTTACCGCCCACTCCTGGGTTTCTCGCTGTGCCTGTAATGGTCGCTGCGGCCGCATTCCCCATACCTATCGCCCCACCAAAAGCGGCAATCCCTAGACCGATCATCGCCCCTAAGATGGAATAGGATTTAATCATATCCATCCCACCCATGCCACCATCATGAGCGAAAGCAACGCCCGCTAAAGCCAGAAAAAATAACGCTAAAAATTTCATTTTCACACTCCGTTTCAAAAATTAGGCTTGATTTTCATTTCGAATCGTTCCTCTACTTTCAAAAATACAAGCAAGGACTCATTTTAATCTAAATTTGCTTAAAATCTCTTTTAAAAACGCTTTTTAAAAATTTTAAGCCAAATCCAAAGCGATTTTACCCTTATTGAAGCTAATCACCCTACACCTGATACTATCGCCTTCTTTTAAAACCACTTGACACCTGTCCATGTTTTGTTTTCTTAACAAGCCTTCGCCCCCCTTAGGCAAGCTTAAAAACGCCCCAAAATCCACGATTCGTTTCACTTGAGCTTCTAACACCTCATCAATAGCGTATCGCTCCAATTCTTGATCTAAAGAATGCAAGTAGTTTAAAATAAATTCCTTAGTCTTTAAAACGCGCTCTTTATTCCCCATGATTTTCACTTCACCGCTCGGTTTATTCAAATCAATTTTAACCTCAAACTTTTCCACTATCTCTTTAATCACACGCCCCCCTTGACCGATAATTTCTACAATTTTATCTGGCGCGACATTAAAAATCTCCGTTGTGGGCAAATGGGAAAAATTGATCACAATCTTTTCTTTCGCTTCATGCATGATTTTTAAAATATGTTCTCGCGCTTCTTTGGCTTGGAGTAAGGCTTGGTATAAAATTTCTAGCTTGATACCGCTCATTTTGGTATCCATTTGCATAGCCGTAATGCCTTCTAAATTCCCAGCAATCTTAAAATCCATATCGCCTTCGGCGTCTTCTAATCCGCTAATATCGCTTAAAATGGCGTGATCTTGCCCTTCGCTCACCATGCCCATAGCCACCCCAGCGACTAAATCGTAAATTTCCACACCGCTTGCATAAAGGGCTAAAGACCCTGCGCACACGCTCGCCATTGAGCTTGAACCATTGCTTTCTAAAATCTCAGAAACCAATCGTATCACCTGCTCTTTATTTTTAATGCTCGTTTCTAAGGCTCTTTTAGCTAAATTCCCATGCCCTAATTCGCGCCTTGAAGCCGCGCCAATAGAGCTCGCTTCACCCACGCAAAAAGGAGGGAAATTATAATGGAACATGAAGCGCTCTTTGATAGGGGCTTTATGCTCCAAATTCTCATGGGTTTGAGCGTCATTATCCGTGCCTAAAACCCCTACCACTAAGCTTTGAGTTTGCCCCCTAGTGAATAAAATGGAGCTGTGCGCCATAGGGAGCAAATCGCTCTCTATCAAAATGGGCCGCACTTCTTCTAACGCGCGCTTATCCGGGCGGATTTTATCTTGAATAATCATGCGCCTTATCTCAGTTTTTTTCACTTTTTCTAAAGACAATTCAATTTCTTCTAAACTGAATTCTGAGTGGGCTTCGCTGATTTTTTTAGCAATTTCATTGAAAACATTTTCTCGCTCGCTCAAAGCAGAACTTTCAATGCCTTTGATGATTTCATCAAAATACTGGTTTTTCAATAAATCTAACAGCCTTTCATTAAAAATTATTCCTTGGCTTTCTTTAAAAAGCAGCTCGTTTTGGTGAGACGTGAAAACCTCTTCATAAAGCGTGCAGGTTTCTTTCAAACTTTTTTGAGCCAATTCTAAAGCTTTTAACATTAAAGGCTCTTCTAAAGCGTTTAATTGTTGCCCCAAAGATCGCATTTCTATCATGTTCAAACTCTCTTTTGTGCCGGACACGAACAAATCTAAACTGGATTGATTCAAAAGGCTTGTGTTAGGGTTAATGATAAATCCGTTATCCACCCTAGCGATCCTGCAAGCGCTCACGCTTTTAATGGGAGCGATATGGGCCAAAAAGAGAGCGGCTGAAGCGGCGTTTAAAGCAGAGACTTGCAAATCGTTTTCAATATCATGGCTTAAAACCATTAAAGTGATCTGGGTAGGGTAGCGGTAATCTTTAGGGAATAAAGGGCGTAAGGTCCTATCTATGAGCCTAGAGGTTAAGATTTCAAAATCTTGCGCCCTGCCTTCTCTTTTAACAAAACCGCCTGGGATTTTACCGGCTGCATACGATTTTTCTAAAAACTGCACCACTAAAGGCAAAAAATCTTCACTCACAGGCTCTCTTTCTATGCACACGCTCGCTAAAATAAGGGTTTTTCCTAAGCGATACATTAGAGAGCTGGTGGCTTGTTTGGCCACCTGTTTGAGAGCGAACTCTTCGGTTTTGTTACTAGAATTGATGGTGATAAAATCCATATTTAATGTTCCTTTTTTAAATTGGGCGCGTTGTTAGCGCCCAAGTATTTTTCAATTTCTTCATTGCTTAATCGCTTGAGTTCTTTATAATGATGCTCCACAGAGACAAAACATTCAGGGCGGTACACGCTAATCACCCCATCGCACAAACTTTCTAAGCCTTGAGCGACATTTTGCGCGAGAATGGGGGTTAAAATATAAATGTCTTGGCATTCTTTTTTCAAACAAGTTTGCACGCCTAACCCTGCTCTAAACCCGGTTTCAATCCCCCTATCTACGATAAAAATATTTTTATCTTTTAAGCTTTTGATCGCATTGCCTTTGCGATACTGATAGATGTGAGACAAAATGTCTTCTTCATAAGCCCGCTTGGCTTCCCCATAAACATAGTCTAAAGTGATGTCAAAGGAATTGATCAAACTTTCATTCATCACTATATCCATGCTTTCACTCACTAAAGCGATCTCGCATTTTGAGTTTAAAGGGGCTAGGATAGGTTCTAAAAAAAGTATATCATAAGTCGCTCCAAATTTTTGCGCTAAAGCGTGAGCTAAATACAAGGCGTTAAAACTCAAAGCGATCATGATGGAATCTTTTAAATCAATGTGGCGCGTGTGGATTTCATTAATCAGTTTGTTTAAAGCGTCTTCTTCATTGATAAAACGCATGCCCTCTATATCGGTGATATGGCTAAAGTCCGTATTCAAATCTGTTCCTTTTCTTACTTACGCTGTAAAGAGCGGTAAGTTACATTGGTTTTAGTGATCGGTGAAAAGTCTAATTCTAGCTTAACATAGTTATTTTCAAACACTCTTATAGGTTGGTTGGGATCACCGGTGAGGATAGGGCGTCGTTGGTTGACGAATTGAAAGCCAATCCCAAAACAACGGATTTTTTTATAAATCCCCACATTCCAATTTAAAACCACATTATTTCTAATATCATAACCCACATCCGCGCTCATGGAAAAATAGCCAAAGTCGTTGCTAAAACCCGCCTTTAAATAATCCGCAGGATTTTCTACAATGCTGTTAATCCCACTGCTAAAATTGTTCCTTAAAAAATAAGAGAGGTTAAAGCTTAAAAATTTGCGTTGGTAATTGGCGTTCACAGAGATTTCTTCTAGGCGGTTTTGATAAAACGAATAAAAGACATTCCCAAAGATGTTTAATCCCGTTAAGGGCGAAAACCCGATCTTGCTTTCTAGGGGCATTTTAAAGGGCGAAACTTTATCGTCAAGATTGATGAGTTGCGATATCTTAAAATACAACAACTCTTGCCCCCCTAAGCCATAAAGGTATTGCGTTAGGGTTAAATTCACCGTCTTATTGCTCGCATCGCTAGGTAAAATGCTATTAGGATTCCACACGGAGTCATACAAGTGCCCTTGATAATCGTAATCTCTCAATAAAGGCGAAGTGTAGCTGTTTAAGGCTTGCGTGCTTAAAGCATACATGTTTTGAGAAAATAAGCCATTCTTAAAGGTGTAATAAGGGATGTTGAAAATCGCTTCCAGTTGGATCGTGTGGAAAAGCTTGTTGTATTCTCTGGCTAAATCCGTATTCACATACATGGAAAAATTCGAAGACACAAAATTTCCAAATTCTCTTGATTCATTAGGGATCGTAGGCACGAAGGAATTTTTAGATTGCATTAAAGCCACATTAGATAGTTGGAGATCGTTCCAAAGCCCTATAGACAAATACTTTTTAAACAAAGAAAATTGCAAGCCCACCGGCACATTCAAAGCGTTTTGCACATAGCCATAGCCAATCTCTCTTGCGGTGTTTCTAAACTGGTAATCCACTGAATACAATAAATTCCTAAAATACAAAGAATTTAAATATTTATGGTATTGCAAATTAGGGACAGATTGGAAAGTGCGGTTATTGTTAATTTTATTCAGGTTTAAAAAATACTTGATATTCAAGCCGTAATAATTGTTTTCTGTTTGCAAATAGTAATTCGCCCTAGACATGTGCGTGGCGTCTGTGATGCGCTTATTGACCTTTTCAAAACGCACATAGTCCAAATCGTTCATGTATAAAAAGTCAATGTAATGCCCGTTGTCAATATTAGACTTAAGATGGAAGTATTTTTGTAAAGTGTCCCTACTGGAGCTTAAAAATTCAAAACCATAGATATTTTGATTCCTCAAATCATAGCGTTTGACGTATTGGGTGTAATTCCTAAAATAGCGCGCATTGAATAAAAACCTGTCGTCTTTAGAGTTGATGTAGCGTGCTTCAAAATTCAAGCCAAAACCCCTTTTATAGCGGATTTGTGGGGTAAAGGTCATATCCCATGAGTTTTTGGGGGCTAAATAAAAGGGTTGCAAATAAATAAAGCCGTCTAAGTTGGAAGTGCCAAACTCAGGGTATAAAAACCCAGTGGTGCGCTTGTTGCTCGTGGACATGAAAATATAAGGCAAATACAATACAGGAATATCGCCGACATAGATCTTAGGATTCCACATTGACAAATGCGATTTTTGCATGTTAAATGAGCCTGAAGTCGCATTGACATGCCAAATGGGGTTATCAATGCTGCACCCTGAAGCGCTCATGTTTTTAATCTTATATTTTTGATCCTTCCCGCTAGCAATATCCGCGCTCACCCAAATCCCGCTCACGCTGTCTTGGACATAAAAGGGGAAAATGATCTCATATTTTTCGTTCAAACTCAATTTCACATAATCGGTTTTAACGAGCAAACCCTCGCCCCTATAAACCTTGATATTGCCTTCTAATAACGCTTCTTTAGTCTTGGTGTCATAACGCACCTTATCCGCTAGAATATACACGTCATAATTCAATAGGATCGCATTCCCTGAGGCGGTTATCACATTGTCTTTAGCGCTCACTTTATCCGCAAGGATTTCAAAAATCTTATGGTTTTGTTTGTCAAATCGTTGCATAGCGATTTCTTTAGCGTCTAATACGCTCAACAAAAAAAAGACCGCCAAATACAGCCAACGAACCATTTTAAAACAACACCAAAAGACTTTTGCTTTTTTCTTCATGCCACGCCCTATGATAGGGGTTTTTAAACACCACAAACCATAAAAAGGGGCATAGAAAAACCACGATTTTTAACCCTAAACGCTTCAATAAAATAGCCCTACTGGGGCAATCCGCTAAATAAATATCAATGATCTTAATCCTAAAAACCAGTTTAGCCAAACTCATCTTGCACAAACACACAAAAAAGATTTCATAAACGCCATACAAGATGATAAAACCCATCACAACAAACGCACTGTAATAAATGGGGTTAGTCAGCCAATATAAAGAATGTAAAAAAGCGCATGCCCTTAAAAGATCGCTCAATAAAAACGCCACCAATAAACTATCGGTTAAAAACGCTAAGATGCGCCAATACAAGGGGCATAAACGCATTTTTTCACGCATAAGGAGTGTTTCTATGATTTCAGTTTCTTCTTTTTCTAAATTTGGAGAGCGCATTCAGAAACAAACAAGACAAACTCTTTGGTTTGTCTTAAACTTTAACCTTTAAGAATATTCTTTCAAATCCAATACCTTAAAACCAATGTCCTTGCGATAAAACATGCCTTCAAAATGCACCTTTTGAGCGATCTCGTAAGCATGGTTTCTGGCTTCTAATAACGATTTTCCCCTACCAATGGCAAAGATCACCCTCCCCCCACTGCTTTCAAACACGCCATTATCCTGCTCCACCTCCCCTAAAATCAAATGGCCCTTTTTTTCATCAACCGGATCAATATAAAGGGTTTGTTTGGGCGAAGAGCTAGTGGGGTAATTCCTAGAAACAAGCGCCACACTCATCACAAATTCCTTAGAAAACACCAATTCAAGAGAATGCAATTCCCCTTTGGCTGTGGCTAAAAACAAATCTAATAGCGGATTTTCTACAAGGGGTAAAATCGTCTGGCATTCAATGTCTTTAAAACGCACGCTAAAATCCAATAAATACGGCTCTAAAACGCCCTTTTCTTCTATGATTACAATTTCAGCGAGTAAAACCCCTTTAAAAGGCGTGTTGTCAGCTTGAAGTTTCTCTAAAGTGGGTTTAAAGATATGATTTTTTATTTTCTCTTCTAATTCATTAGAGAAAAAGTTTGCAGGAGCGATGGCCCCCATACCCCCTGTATTGACCCCATTATCCCCCTCTAATAAGCGTTTGTAGTTTTGGCAAAAGGGCAACAAGATAAAATCATCATTGGCTATGAGCGCTGTAACTGAAAGCTCAAACCCCTCTAAAAAAGGCTCTATGATCACAGGCTCATTGCTTTGTTTTAAAGCGTCTTCAAGGATTTTTAACGCTTCTTCTTGATGATGGACAATGCTTGTGTTTTTATTCAACGCCTTAATCACTAAGGGGAAAGAAGCGTTTTGAATGTAATTGAGGGCCTCTTTTAAGTCGTTTGTTTCAAAGTAAGACGTGCTTTTGATACCGCATTCTTTAACAAAAGCTTTCATGTAGCTTTTGGAAGCCTCTAATTTCGCCGCTTCTTTAGAAGCCCCAAACACTAAAATCCCCGCTTTTTCTAGCATCTCTGTAAGCCCTAAAACCAAAAGCTCTTCTTCTGAAATGATAGCTAAATGGATCTGTTTTTTCAGGGCCAATTCCACGATATGCTCGTAATGTTCGCATTCCAGATTCTCGCCTAAATCTTGAGTGCCACCATTACCCAAACAAAAATACAAAGCATTCACTCGCTCATCTTGCTGAAGCCTTTGAGCCAAAGCATACTCTCGCCCCTTATTCCCCACAATTAAAACATTATAGTTATTGTTATCTTTCATGTCTTCCCTAAAATGTGGTTGTTTTTCAACCCAGATGACCGCTACTTTTACATGTGCATAAGTTCAACAAACCTACACTAATAAGGCTAGGAGGATCTTCTTAGGGGCAGATTTAAAAAATGCCATCACACAAAAACCACTACCTTAGCCTAACTTATTTTTTCAACGAACTTGCCATCAAATAAGAAACGCAAATCACCCAGGCGATGCTTACAATTATACTTAAATTTTAAAGAAATTCCATGCAAAAATATTCAAGCGATCCATGATAGTTTTAATTGGCGTTTAGGCGCTTTAAGAGAAACTGACTGATTTATTTCAACCTTTCTTTATACGCTCTTTCCAAACTGCTATACCCTTTTTTTAATTCCCCCACATCCCCAAAAGCCACTACTTTGGCTTCTTTTAAAAAAATCGCGCTGTCTAAATACTTTTCCACATCCACCACCAAATGCGTAGAGACTAACAAGCTTGCGTTTTGGCTAAACTCACTAGCGATGAGTTCAAAAATCTCTTCTCTTGCAATAGGGTCAATCCCAGCCACCGGCTCATCAAAAAGATACAAAGAAGCGTTTCGTGATAGGGTTAAAATCAGCTGCAATTTTTCCCTCATGCCTTTTGAAAGGGCTTTGAACTCTCTTTTTAAAGGCACGCTGAAGCGTTTCAGTAAATTTAGGGCTTTTGATTCATCAAAATCGCTGAAAAAATCCTTGTAAAAAGCGATCGCTTTTAAAGGCGTTAATTTAGGATCTAAAAAATCGCCATCGCTTAAAAACGCCACGCTTTTTTTAGTTTCTATGCCGATCTTTTGATTTAAAATTTTCACTTCCCCTTGATAGTTCAAATTCAATCCGGCTAAAATTTTTAACAGAGTGGTTTTACCCGCTCCATTAGGGCCTAAAAGCCCTATAAATTGCTGTTTGGGTAGTTTCAAATTGATATTGTCTAACGCTTTTAAACTCCCATAGGTTTTAGTCAAATTCTCTATTTCTACTAGCATTTTAATTCCCCGAATTTGCGCACCCTTTTGTAAAAATCGCTAATGATATTTTCTAAATCTTTGGGGGTGAAATCAGGCCATAAAATCGGCGTGAAAAACAATTCCGCATAGCTGGACTGCCACAATAAAAAATTAGACAAGCGCATTTCCCCCCCCGTTCGTAACAATAAATCCACTTCCGGCAAATCGCGCGTGTCTAAACGATTAGAAATTTCATTTTCTAAACTTTCTAAAAGGCTTATATTGCTAGGCGGGCTTTCTAGCAAGCTTTTAAAGGCTCTTGAAAGCTCGTTTTTAGATCCGTAATTGAGGGCTAAAACTTGCGTAAAATCCTTAAAATGCCCAGTATCGTTTTCAAGCTGCAAGATCGTATCTCTCAGTTCTTTAGAAAAGCCCTCTAAATCCCCTATCGCTCTGAAGCGTATGTTATTATCCAAGTAAGTGGATCGCTCATCTTTAAGGTATTTTTTAAGCATTTTCATTAAAAAATCCACTTCACTTTTAGGGCGTTTCCAATTTTCCGTAGAAAAAGCGTATAAAGTCAAGCATTCTAACTTATGATTAGCGCACCAGATCGTGATGTCTTTAAGGGTTTTTACGCCTTTTTTATGCCCATAAGCCCTAGCTTTATTCTTTAATTTAGCCCACCTGCCATTACCATCCATAATAATGGCAAGATGTTTGAGAGTGTTATCCAATGCCTTTACCCTTTAAAGAAATTCTTTATCATACACCATTTAAAGCGTGCAAGCATCCACTAAATAAGCGATATGCTGCCAAGAAAATCGGGTTTTTTCACTCAAACCGATTTCGCAAGTGCTAGAAGTGGAAAAACCCCTTTTAAGATCATAGGATTGGTAAAACGCTTGAAAGCCGTTTAAAGCGCTCTCGTTCAATTCAGGGGTAAAAAAGCCCTTATTCCCCGCAAAGCCGCAACAACCCGTCTCTTTATGGATGACAATCTCGCCCAAAGTGCATTTTTTAGCCAAACTCAATAACAATTCTTCTTTATTTTCTAACTTTAAAGCGCACATCGTGTATAACCCTATGTCTTCGTTAATGGGGTTGAATTTTAATTTAGGGCTTAGAACTTCTTCAATATAGACGCTCAAATCATAGACTTTCAAATCCTTATAAGCTTTCATTTGCTTGATAAAATGCGTCGAACATGCGCTATGGTCTAAAACAATCGGTATCTTGCCGTTATCGCTTAATTGTAAAAAAATCGCATGGTTTTTTTCATTGTTTTGTTTGGTTAAGTCGGTGTAATTGATGAAGGCTTTCCCGCAACAAAGCGCATCCAATCCATTAGGATACATTACCGAAACTTTGGCTTTTTGGCATAAGGATTCAAACACTTCTTGAATGCATCTTTTATCCGCCATTTTGGTTGATGGAGCGAACGAGCGGTTGATGCAGGTGCTGAAATAAATGACTTTTTCTTCGCTCTTGTGCGTTTTATTTTCTAAAGGATAGGCGTTGTTTTTGGGCATGTAATGAAAGGCTTTAGGGAAGGGCTTGATGAATTTTTTAATCCCTTTAGTCAGGCTCACTAAGTTGTGAGAGCCTATGAGTTTTTGAACCACGAAAGCACTTTTTAAAGAAAAACGAGCCGCGCTTGTGGTTGTTTGCATGTGATTAAGGATCTTTGAAGCGATCTTTTCGCCTTTAGGGTTCTTTTGATAATAATTTAAAGCGATGCTCCCGGTATCAATTTCTAAAGGGCATAGGGTAGAACACATATGGCACACCGCACAAGTGGCGTGTGCTAAATATTCAGACTCTTTTAAAAGCTCATCTAATAAAACCTGATCTTCATTATGACCATGGCTTACCCTTTCTTTTAAACGCTCTATCTCTCTGTGGATAACGATTCGTTGTCGTGGCGTTAAAGATAAATCTTTGCTAGGGCAAACCCTTTCACAAAACCCGCATTCCATGCACATGTCCAAATGCTCTTCAATAGGGTGAATGCTCTTTAAATTTTTAGTGTGGATTTCTTTATCGTTTGTGATGATCACATCAGGGTTTAAAATGCCGTTAGGATCAAACAATTCTTTGATTTGTTTGTGAATTTTATAGGCTTTTTCCCCCCACTCCATTTCCACAAAGGGGGCTACCATCCTGCCTGTGCCATGTTCGGCTTTAATAGAGCCAGAGCTTTCGCTCACCATTAAAAACATGTCAGAAACTAAATTTTCAAACGCTTTTCTTTCAGTTTCATTTTCTAAAATCGGCGTAACGACAAAGTGCAAATTCCCGCTTAAGGCATGCCCAAAAATAATGCCATTATCCTTAAAGCCATGTTTTTTTAAAAGCCCTTCAATCGCTTTTGCCCCCTCTACAAAATTTTCTTGACTGAAGCACACGTCTTCAATGATCACAGAGCTTTGGCTTTTTCTTTGAGACGCTGCGATAGGGAAAATGCCTTTTCTGATCTTCCACCACGATTGATAAATAGTAGGATCACTGCTGATTTGAGAATCTAAAACGACCGGTATCGCATTCAAAGCGTTTAAAATCGTTTGCATGTTGTTTTCCAAAATTAAAGGATCATCGCTTTCGCTTTGAATGAGTAAGCATGCGTTAGGCTCTTTGATTTCTAAAACCACGCTAGGCATGCCCTCCAAACCTTTCACGCTTTTTAAGGACGCATAATCCATAAGCTCTGCTGAAGAAATCGTTTCAGGCTGTTTGGCTTTTAAGGCGGCTAAAATTTGAGCGGCTTTGGCGCATCGCTCTAAATTTTCATAAAACAATAACGCGCAAGTTTTATAAGCGTAGTCTTTCACGCATTCTAATCCCACGCTTGAAATAAAGCCTAAAGTCCCCTCAGAGCCTATGAATAAATGGCTAATGATTTCAATAGGATCTTCAAAATCAATGAGAGCGTTTAAGCTATAGCCGGTGGTGTTTTTGATCTCGTATTTTTTCTTAATTAAAGCATGCAATTCTTTATCTTTTAAAATCTCTTTTCTTAAGTTTAAAACCCCTTCAATCAAATCTTTGCGCGCGTTTTTGAAACCCTCAACGCTCTTTTGATTGGCGGTGTCTAAAAGAGTGCCATCAGATAAGATCACTCTTAAGGATTTTAGGGTTTTGTAGCTGTTTTGCTCCACCCCGCAACACATCCCGCTAGCGTTATTGGCAACAATCCCTCCTATCATAGCGGTGTTTATCGTAGCGGGATCTGGGCCTATTTTTTTATGATAAGGTTTTAATAAAGCGTTCGCGTTGCTTCCTATGACTCCGCATGAGAGCTGGATGCTTGTAGCGTTATTTAAAATTTTAGCGTCTTTGAAAAAATGCGTAACCATAACTAGCACCCCATCACAGCTCGCTTGCCCTGATAAGGAACTCCCAGCCGCTCTAAAAGTCAATGTAACGCCATGCTTTTTGGCTAAAACACAAAGCTTTTGGACTTCTTCTTCACTTTTCACCCAAACGACTATTTTAGGGATATAACGATAACATGACGCATCAATGCCATAAGCCAAACGGCGTAAATAATCCTTAAAGATCCGCTCGTTTAAAAACCCGCTCGCTTCGGTAAAAAAAGCATGATAATTTTCTTCCACACGCACTCCTTAAACATTCCTATTTATCAAATCATTGTAACATAACCTTACTTTAAAAATTAAGGATAAACATGCTTGAAGATTATGCAATCAGTTTAGAAGAAGTCAATTTCAATGATTTTATTGTCGTAGATGTGCGCGAATTGGACGAATATGAAGAATTGCATTTGCCTAACGCTACGCTCATTAGCGTCAATGACCAAGAAAAGCTCGCTGATTTTTTAGCCCAACACAAAGATAAAAAAGTGTTGCTCCATTGCAGGGCTGGTCGCAGGGCTTTAGATGCGGCTAAAAGCATGCATGAATTAGGCTATACGCCCTATTATTTAGAGGGCAATGTCTATGATTTTGAAAAATACGGCTTTAGAATGGTCTATGATGATACCTCTTTGAGCAATAAGAAAAACTAGGCATGAGGGAGATTGTATGGGTGCATTCTCAAAGAATCGCCCCTTATAAGACTCTCATTTTAAACGAATTGCACTACTATCCTTTAGAATTGGATTTAACCCCTTTTAACGCCCTGATTTTCACTTCTAAAAATGCGGTGTTTTCCTTGTTAGAAACCCTAAAAAACAGCCCCAAGCTCAAAATGTTACAAAACATTCCTGCTTACGCTTTGAGCGAACCCACCGCCAAAACTCTACAAGATCACCATTTTAAAGTCGCCTTTATAGGGGAAAAAGCCCATGGCAAAGAGTTCGCCAAAGAAATCCTTCCTTTATTGGAAAAAAAAAGCGTTTTGTATCTCAGGGCAAAAGAAATTGCCTCTTCTTTAGACACCATTCTTTTAGAGCATGGCATCAATTTCCAACAAGCCGTTGTTTATGAAAACAAGCTCAAACATTTGACTTTAAGCGAACAAAACGCCCTAAAACCCAAAGAAAAGAGCGTTCTTATTTTTACCGCTATAAGCCATGCAAAAGCCTTTTTGCGCTATTTTGAATTTTTAGAAAATTACACCGCTATCAGCATTGGCAACACGACCGCTTCTTATTTACAAGAGAAAGG
This sequence comes from Helicobacter pylori, assembly GCF_015904775.1. Classification (GTDB taxonomy): domain Bacteria; phylum Campylobacterota; class Campylobacteria; order Campylobacterales; family Helicobacteraceae; genus Helicobacter; species Helicobacter pylori_DM. The sequence continues at coordinate 17,502 of NZ_JADZNC010000009.1, read as the reverse complement.
CATTCCAAGCTATATTGCCCAAAAGCCTTCCTTAGAAGCGTGTTTAGAACTGGCTTTAAATTTGAGGATTAAGGAATATTAAAAACATCTTATTATAATGCTCTCTATTGATTTTTAAAGGATGATGCATGAATCTTGTCTTTTTATGGGCCGCTTTAGGAGGGGCTATAGGGAGTTCGTTAAGGTATTTTGTGGGCAAAGTGATGCCCAGTAAATTTTTAATGTTTGAAAGTTTCCCTTTAGGGACTTTTAGCGTGAATCTCATAGGGTGTTTTGTCATCGGCTTTATGGGGCATTTGGCCGCTAAAAAAGTTTTTGGTGATGATTTTGGGATTTTCTTTATAACTGGGGTTTTAGGGGGTTTTACGACCTTTTCTTCTTATGGGCTAGACACTTTAAAACTCTTGCAAAAATCCCAATATATTGAAGCCGTTTCCTATGCCTTAGGCACTAACATTTTAGGGCTTATTGGGGTAGCCATTGGTTGGTTTTTGGCTAAAAATTTTGTAGGCATTAATTAAAAAACGCTTTTTAGCGTTTTATTAACGCTTGATTAAAGCAGAGCCTTACAACAGCCACAAAGCCATTTCATCGGCCATGAAAAAATCGCTCGCTACCAATCGGTTATTTTTAATGAAAGCCTTATTCTCTTCAATCAAAAACTTTACTTTATTTTCATCTAAGAAACTAAGCTCAACCCCCAGCACGCATCTTAAGCCTAAAAACAGCTTTTCTAAGCGCTTGTCTTGTTCGCTAAGCGTCTCAACTTGGCGTTTTAACGGGTCTTTGATGTAGTTTTCTATGAGTTTTTTCGCAAAAAAACGCTCATTCGCCACGCAACCTACAGCCCCAGCCCCACACCCTAAATAATCTTTAGCCCCCCAGTAAGCTAAGTTGTGTTTGACTTGATAATCTCTAGCGTAATTAGACACTTCGTATTGCTTGAAAGAAAAGCCCTCTAAAGCCTCTCTCACCACATTGTCAAAATCCACGCATGAGGGTTTTTTGGCGTTTTTTTCTAAATTCGTGTTTTTTTCAACGCTCAAAGCGTAAGCGCTCAAGTGGTTGATGGGGAGTTCTTTAGCGAGTTTTAGTTCTTCTTTTAAAGAGCTTTCATTGTCTAATGGGGTGTTATAAATCAAATCAATGCTGATATTTTCAATCCCGCTTTTTAAAATAGTTTCTATCACGGGAGCGATATTTTTGGAATGTTGGCGCTCTAAAAACAATAATTTATCCTCCCTAAAACTTTGCACCCCTAAACTCAAGCGGTTGATCCCTAAATCTTTTAAGCCTTGACACCAAGCTTTAGAAATCAATTCGGGGTTAGCTTCAGTGGTGATCTCACAATCCAAGCTCAAGCACGCATGTTGATGAATGCTTTCAAAAATTCTTTCAAAAGCTTTCACGCTCAAAGTGTTAGGCGTGCCACCGCCAATAAAAATACTTTCAATTGGTTCGTCAGTTTGGCTTAAGGCATGCTTTAAATCCAGGCATAGCGCTTGAGTGTATTCTTCTTTTAGCCCATGCTTGTTTTCATAGGAATTGAAAGCGCAATAACCGCATTTATTTTCACAAAAAGGGATATGAATGTATAAAATCATATTTATTTCTCTCATTTTCACTTCATTTTTAAGCAAAACTTAAACTTGTAATTGTATCATTTTAAGATCATTTTGGTAGTCAAGGAGACAAACGATGAAAAAGGTTATTATGGCTTTAGGCGTTTTGGCGTTCGCAAACGCTTTAATGGCAACCGATGTTAAAGCCCTTGCAAAAAGTTGTGCCGCTTGCCATGGGGTTAAGTTTGAAAAGAAAGCTTTAGGCAAAAGCAAAATCGTCAACATGATGACTGAAGCGGAAATTGAAAAAGATCTTATGGATTTTAAAAGCGGTGCCAACAAGAATCCTATCATGACCGCGCAGGCTAAAAAATTAAGCGATGAAGACATCAAAGCTTTAGCCAAATACATCCCCACTCTCAAATAAATTCTCTCAATTTTAGTAGCGCTATTTGGGCGCTATTAAAATGGGTTTCAAGCCCTTTTTTCTTAATTTTTGATTTTAATGGCATTCTTAACCCTACTTAAAGCCAGCATACACTATAATACCATCTTAATCAAACAAGAAAGAGCTAAAATAAAGACCTATGCTACATAAAAAATATCGTCCTAATGTTGCGGCCATTATCATGTCGCCAGACTACCCTAACGCATGCGAAGTTTTTATCGCTGAGCGCATAGATATTGAAGGGGCGTGGCAGTTCCCCCAAGGGGGCATTGATGAGGGAGAGACCCCTTTAGAAGCGCTTTATAGAGAATTATTAGAAGAAATTGGCACGAATGAAATAGAGATTTTAGCGCAATACCCCAGATGGATCGCCTATGATTTCCCAAGCAACATGGAGCATAAATTCTATTCATTTGATGGGCAAAAACAACGCTATTTTTTAGTGCGCCTAAAGCATGCGAACAACATTGATTTGAACAAACACACGCCAGAATTTAGGGCTTATCAATTCATTCATCTTAAGGATTTGCTTAAAAAAATCGTTCCCTTTAAGCGTCAGGTGTACCGCCAAGTCATCGCTTATTTTAGAAAAGAGGGGTATTTATAGGGTGTTAATCGTTCAAAAATACGGCGGCACGAGCATGGGCAGCATAGAAAGGATCCACAATGTCGCCCAAAGGGTTTTAGAAAGCGTTAAATTAGGGCATCAAGTCGTGGTGGTGGTTTCGGCGATGAGTGGCGAAACCGACAGGCTTTTAGAATTTGGCAAGAATTTTAGCCATAACCCTAACAAGCGAGAAATGGACAGGATTGTGAGCGTGGGGGAATGGATTTCAAGCGCGGCTTTGAGCATGGCGTTAGAGAGGTATGGGCATAGAGCCATTTCCTTGAGCGGGAAAGAAGCGGGCATTTTAACCAGTTCGCATTTTCAAAACGCCGTGATCCAATCCATTGACACCCAACGCATCACAGAGCTTTTAGAAAAAAACTACATTGTGGTGATCGCTGGGTTTCAAGGCGCTGATATTCAAGGCGAAACAACGACTTTAGGGCGTGGGGGGAGCGATTTGAGCGCGGTCGCTTTGGCCGGGGCTTTAAAAGCGCATTTGTGTGAAATCTATACGGATGTGGATGGCGTTTATACCACCGATCCGCGCATTGAAGAAAAGGCTCAAAAAATCGCGCAAATCAGCTATGATGAAATGCTTGAACTGGCTTCTATGGGGGCTAAAGTGTTGTTAAACCGCTCGGTGGAATTAGCCAAAAAACTCAGCGTGAAGTTAGTGACTCGCAATTCGTTTAACCATAGCGAAGGCACGCTCATTGTGGCTGAAAAAGACTTTAAAGGAGAACGCATGGAAACCCCTATAGTGAGTGGGATCGCATTGGATAAAAATCAGGCTCGTGTGAGCATGGAAGGCGTGGAAGATCGGCCTGGCATTGCCGCTGAAATCTTTGGCGCTTTAGCGGAGTATCGCATTAATGTGGATATGATAGTCCAAACGATTGGCAGAGACGGCAAAACCGATTTGGATTTTACGATCGTTAAAACCCAAATAGAAGAAACCAAGCAAGCCTTAAAGCCTTTTTTAGCACAAATGGATTCCATTGATTATGATGAAAATATCGCTAAAGTTTCCATAGTGGGCGTGGGCATGAAGTCGCATTCTGGGGTAGCGAGTATCGCTTTTAAAGCCCTAGCCAAAGACAATATCAATATCATGATGATTTCTACAAGCGAGATTAAAATTTCGGTTTTGATTGACATTAAATACGCTGAATTAGCGGTTAGAACTTTGCATGCGGTGTATCAATTAGATCGATGAAAAATTTCTACGACTGGATCAAGGAATTTGTGCGCGATCAAGGGGAGTTTATCGCCCAACAAAGCGGGTGGCTGGAATTAGAGCGATCAAGCTATGCCAAACTCATCGCACAAACCATCTCGCATGTGCTTAATGGCGGATCGTTATTAGTAAGTGCGGATTCTTCTAGGCACTGGTTTTTAAACTACATCCTTTCTAACTTAAACCCTAAAGACTTAAAAGAGCGCCCCTTATTGTCCGTCATTGATTTTAACGCTTCTTCTTTCTACCCTAAAAACGATGCGAATCTCTCTCTAGCCACCATAGAGATGACTTATCAAAACCCCATGTTTTGGCATGTTGGGAAAATTGAAAATGAAGGCTTGAAAACCTTACTATTGAGTAAAATCCCTAGTTTTTTATGGCTTTTTGAAGAGCTTAAAGAAGATTGCTTGCTTTTAAAAGAGCATGACAGCTTGCTAGATTATAAATTATTGCAACTCTTCAAACTCTTTGAAAACGCGCTTTTTAGCGCACTATACAATAAGGTTACTCTGTGAAAAACTCCAACCGCCTTATTTATACGGACAATCTTGAAGAGAGTTTAGAAGAAACTGCAAGCCTTTTTGAACACCACATTAAATTCTACACGGAGATTATTGAAAAAGACAAAAAGGTGATCAAAACTTTTAACAAGGATTTTAAAATTGAACATGCCAAAGAAGTCCTATCCAAAGCCAATCTCAAACACAGCGAATTAAACGCCTTTTTAATCGCCGCGCCCAGTTATGGCGTAGAAGCCCAAAACGCGCTTTTAAAAATCTTAGAAGAACCCCCAAATAACGTTTGTTTTATCATGTTCGCTAAAAGCCCAAACCATGTGTTAGCCACCATTAAATCCCGCCTAATCAAAGAAGACAAACGCCAAAAAATCCCCCTAAAACCTTTGGATTTGGATTTATCAAGGCTGGATTTGAAAGATATTTATGCGTTTTTAAAAAATTTAGACAAAGAAAATTTTGATTCCAGAGAAAATCAGAGGGAAAAAATTGAAAGCCTGTTAGAAAGCGTTAATAGGCATAAGATCCCCTTAAACGAGCAAGAATTGCAAGCCTTTGATTTAGCGATCAAGGCTAATAGCTCTTATTACAAGCTCAGCTACAATCTTTTACCCTTGCTTTTAAGCCTTCTATCCAAAAAGAAAACGCCATGATTGTAAAACGCCTTAACCCTGATGTGCTCAAAAACGCTCTGCAAAAAATAGGTCCAGAAAAGATCGCACAAGATCGTATGCATCAAAAAGGCGTTAGCTTTGTTTTTGAGATCCAGCATCTGCCCTTAAGCGCTACGCTCATTTTAAAGCAAGAGGCCATCAGCGTTGGGGGCGATTTTGCCACGCCAAGAGATTGCATTTTAGCTAAAGAGCCTTTTTATGATGGGGTGTTGGTTGTGAGCGCTAAGCAATTAGAACGCCTTATTACTAAGTGCCATTCCCAACCCTTTGGGCTTAAACATTTAGCGCAAGAATTAAAAAGCCACCTCAAAGCCAAAAAGCCTAACGCCCCACAGATCATGGCAATCTTGAATCTCACGCCGGATAGCTTCTATGAAAAGAGCCGGTTTGATAGTAAAAAAGCACTTGAAGAAATCTATCAATGGCTAGAAAAGGGTATCACGCTCATTGATATAGGCGCGGCCAGTTCAAGACCGCAGAGTGAAATCATTGATCCAAAAACAGAGCAAGATCGCTTAAAAGAAATTTTATTAGAGATCAAATCCCAAAAACTCTACCAATGCGCTCAATTCAGCATAGACACCTACCATGCCACAACCGCGCAAATGGCTTTAGAGCATTATTTTTCCATCCTTAATGATGTGAGCGGTTTTAATAGCGCTGAAATGCTAGAAGTCGCAAAAGATTACAAGCCCACTTGCATTTTAATGCATACTCAAAAAACCCCCAAAGACATGCAAGAAAATGTTTTTTACCACAATTTATTTGATGAAATGGATCGCTTCTTTAAGGAAAAACTAGAGGTTTTAGAAAAATATGCGCTTCAAGATATTATTTTAGATATTGGGTTTGGATTCGCTAAATTAAAAGAGCATAATTTAGCCTTAATCAAGCATTTAAGCCACTTTCTCAAATTCAAAAAACCCTTATTGGTGGGAGCGAGCCGTAAAAACACGATCGGGCTTATCACCGGGCGTGAAGTTCAAGACCGGCTCGCTGGCACTTTGAGTTTGCATTTAATGGCACTGCAAAATGGAGCGAGTATTTTAAGAGCGCATGACATTGATGAGCATATCGATCTCATCAAGGTGTTTAAGAGTTTGGAAGAAACGGATTAAAAAAAGCGCCTCAACCCTAACCCCATTTTAAAGGGTAACATCCATCGTTGAAGGGTTGTTGTAAGCGTTTTGGTAGCGTTGCAAAAAATCGTTATGGTTAGTGGCGTTAAAGGTTTGAAAGGCTTTTTTGTGCAAGCCATTCACCGGTTGCTTGGGGGCGTTTTCTACTTCTTTAGAGAATTTCCCGTTATAAAAATCCGTCAAACTATAGAGCGACTGAGCGGCAAGGCGTTTTTGGCTCTCATCCATTCCGGCCGTAGCCCTTAAAAAAGCCTCATACTCTCTATCGCTCATCAATTCTAAAACCAAAAAGCCGTAAGTCTCTCGCTTGTCAGGGTTAAAGGGGAGGTTTTCTGTTGGAGCGTCCTTTTTTTCTCGCTCTATTTTTTCTGCGCTTTCAATAGGAGCTAGGTCTTCTTTAGGAGCGCTTTTAGCGTTTAAAAGCCCATAGAGGTTAGAATCAAACTGATTGATAGAAGAAACAGCCATGCGAATTTCCTATAATTGAATTTTACGCTGATATTAAGCAAAATTCATTCCCTAATGAGATAATCCTCTAGCATGGGGTTTTAACAAAACAAGGGATTTAAAAAGCTTAAAAGAGTTTTCTAATAGTGGCGTTCAAACCCTTTAAAAAGGGTCTAGGAGTTTATTTTCAAAAAGGATTCGTGTTTTTATGTTTTCATATTTCTATAAGGAGTTTGAAATGCTGAAGCTTCTAGAATGATTCTAGATAAAACAAAAGGTAAAACTCCTAGAACATTGTTATAGCATGATTTTATCAATCAATGCAACTTTTATGCTTTTAGAGCTTAAAAACTTTAAGTCTTAATTAGAGATTTTAGGTTAAACTACCCTAAAAATCTTTAATCTAATGGGTAAAAGGCATGCGTAATACCATTTTGTTTGGCGTTTCAATGATACTCTTGGCGAATTTATGCTTTGGGATCATGAGCGCGTTTGTTAAAATCACAGCGGATTATTTTTCCCCTATGGAAAACGTGTTTTACCGCTCCATTACCATGACGCTCTTACTCTTATTTATTTATCCTTTCAAACCCTACCGCTTGAAGAGTTACAAACAAGGCGGTTTTAAAAAGCTCGCTTTTAGGGTCGTTGTGGGGGGCTTAGCCATGCTAGCGTTTTTTTATAATATTGAAAAAATTTCACTCGCTACAGCGACGGCTTTTTCGCAATGCGCGCCTATTTATACGGTGCTTCTTTCCCCTTTTCTTTTGAAAGAAAAGCTCAAAAGAAGCGCGTTAATTTCTGCATGCATCGGGCTAGTGGGGGTGGTGCTGATCTCCGATCCTAGCGTGGAAAATGTGGGGCCGGTTGAAATTATTATGGGAATATTGAGCGGGATCTTTGTGTCTTTGGCGTATATCACTTTAAGGGATTTGAGGGAATATTACGACAAGCAAGCCGTGATTTTAGCGTTCGCTTTTGGCATGAGCCTTCTTGGATTAATAGGCATGTTCATTGATATTCCTTTTTTATCCACAGGCATTCATATTCCTAGAAAAGAAGACATTTTGTGGATTTCTTTAATAGGGATTAGCGGGACTTTAGGGCAGTATTTCTTAACTTATGCTTACATGAACGCTCCTGCTGGGATCATTGCCCCCATTGAATACACCCGCATTGTTTGGGGGCTGTTGTTTGGGCTGTATTTAGGCGATAAATTTTTGGATCTTAAAAGCTCTTTAGGGGTGGCTTTGATTTTATGTTCAGGCTTACTCATTGCCTTGCCCGCTCTTTTAAAAGAATTAAAAAAAATTTAAGCCATGCAACTAAGCCCCTTACAAAGCGCTCTGTTATATTTCCGCTATTTTATTTATCCAGAGAAAAAAACAAGGAGCTTTGATTTAAGCGATTTAGTCTTTATCATCATGGTTTTTTTAGTCCTGGCTTTGGGGCTGTTGATGAGTAAAGAAATTTCTATCAGCTACAATGAAGCGAAAGACTTTTTTTATAGCAGCGCATGGTTTGTTCAAATCGCTCAAAAAAGCACCGCTATTTTAGGCCAAAACGATTTGGCTTTGAGATTGCCTTTTTTGATCGCTCATCTCATTAACATGTTTTTATTTTATTTTATAGGGCGAAAGATCTTAAAAAAGCCTAAAGACGCCCTTTATGTGGTATTGACTTACGCTTTATTGCCTGGAGTGAATCTCTTTGCGATTTTATTGGCTAAAAGCGTGTTGGTGTTAAGCCTTGGGCTTTTGGTTAGCTATTTGTATATCAAAACCCAAAGAATCCCTTATTTCACCCTTAGCGCTTGCGCGTTTTTAGACGGCGCGTTTATCCCGCTTTTACTAGGGGTTTTTGCCTACGCTTTAAGAAAACACTGTTTTAAGAGCGCGATCTTTGCTTTGGTGGTTTTAATTGTGAATACCGCTCTTTTTAGTGGGGATTTTAATAAAGGCTTGCCTAGCGGGTATTTTATAGACACTTGCTTAGAACTCATGCTTTTGTATTCGCCCTTATTGTTCCTCTACTACCCTTATACGCTCTATAAAGCCCTTTTGGATAAAAAGCCATCGTTACTAGCCTTTATGAGCGCGAGCGGTTGGCTTTTCCCTTTGCTTTTGAGCATGCGCCAAGAGATAGATTTAAGAACTTTCGCCCCCTTAGCGTTAATCGGTTTGCCTTTGTTTGTTAAAAGCGTTTTAAATAGCCTTAGGGTGCGTTTAAAGGAATTCAGGGGGCAGTATTATTTGCGCGTTTTTAGTTTGTATCTTTTAATGCTCACTGAAACGCTTTTTTTATGGGGGAGTAAAATTTCTGGTGCTAATGAAAAATTATTGAATCGGCATTTCTTAGCCAAAGAAGTCGCTACAGCCTTGCAATTAAGGGGAATCCATCAAATCCGCACTAACGATAAACAACTCGCTTTAAGGCTCCAATTCTATGGCATTAAAGAGGGGGGGAGGTTAAGGCTCATTAACACTAAAATTTCTAAAAAACGCCCGGATATTACAATCATCTACGCTGATAAAATTCTACAATCCTATAGTTTGGTGCGCCATTAAATTAATTCTTTAAAAAGCGTTTTATCTAAAAAACGATAAAATACACTCTAAAAATAAATAAAATACGCGAGAAAAATCATGAGACTCAAACTAACCCATATCACCCACATAAGCCATAAGATTGCCAACGACTTTATCCATTCAAAACTATTAGAATTAAAAGCCCCTAGAGAATTATTGTGCGAATTGATAGAGGGGATTTTGGAAAAAAGCGTTAAAAAAGAAAACGCCATAGATGAGCAAGCCAGAGAGCTTTTAGAAGAAAACACCGATGAGATAGAATTCATGCGGATGGATGAAAGGCAGCTTTTTTGGATGATTAAAAGACAGATCGCTCAAAAAGAGGGCTTTCATTTGTTTTGGGAAGAAAGGTGCAACGATTTGTCGCACCAGATTTTGAATAAAATCTTAGATGAAGATTTGATCATGTTTAGCGTGTCTGAAAATTTGATAAGAAATTTGATTTACAAATCCATTGACACCTATTCTAAAGCGTATGAAAGCATTGAAAATGAAGTGCATGAAAAAATCAAGCATTACAAACGCAAACTGCCCGTAGGGAGCGATGAATACGAGTTGGTGTTTGAAAGGCTCTATGAAGAAGAATTAAGGCGCAAGGGCTTTTTATAATGGTCTCTCTTTATTTAGAAAACGGGCTTTTTTTACAGGCTCAAAGTTTTGGGGCTAGCGGCACGCAAGTGGGCGAGCTTGTTTTTAACACTTCTATGAGCGGCTATCAAGAAGTCATCAGCGACCCTAGCTATAAGGGGCAATTTGTGGTTTTTAGCATGCCTGAAATTGGGGTTGTGGGCGCTAATTCTAAAGATGATGAATCCTTTTTTTCATGCGCAGGGGTTTTAGCGCGCCATTACAACGAATTTTTTTCTAACTCAAGGGCGGATTCTAGCTTGAGTGCTTATTTGAAAGAGCGCGGCGTTTTAGGGATTTGTGGCGTTGATACCAGGAGTTTGATTAAAACCTTACGACACCATGGGTGCTTGATGATAATAGCTTCCACGATAGAGCATGACAAAAACAAGCTTGAAAAAATTTTAAAAAACGCCCCTAAAATTTCTCACTCCCCCTTAGTGTCTAGCGTTTCCACGCCAAAAATCATCACGCACCAACGTGCTACTTTTGATTTCAAAACCCTAGATTACAAGCCTTTTGATGAAAAAACCTCCCATAAAATTATCGCTGTGTTAGACTTTGGAGCTAAGGGCAATATTTTAAACGAGCTTCAAAATGTGGGGTTAAAAGCCCTTATTTACCCGCACCACACTAAGGCTAACGATCTGATTAAGGCCTATGAAAAAAAAGAAATTAGCGGGATTTTTCTCTCTAACGGGCCGGGCGATCCTTTGAGTTTGCAGCAAGAAATTGGCGAGATCAAACAACTCATTGACGCTAAAATCCCCATGTTTGGCATTTGCTTAGGGCATCAATTGCTCTCTATCGCGCAAGGCTACCCCACTTACAAACTCAAATTTGGCCATCATGGGAGCAACCACCCGGTTAAAAACCTAAAAACAAACGCCGTGGAAATCACTGCACAAAACCACAACTATTGCGTCCCTGAAGAAATTGAAGAAATCGCTATCATCACGCACCGCAACCTTTTTGACAACACCATTGAGGGCGTGCGCTATAAAAACGCTCCCATTATTTCTGTCCAGCACCACCCAGAAAGCAGCCCCGGCCCCAAAGAGAGCCATTATATTTTTAAAGAATTTGTGGAATTGTTAAAGGATTTTTAAGGGTTTAAAGCAACATCTATAGAGGCTGAAAAGCGCTTTAAAAATAGATTTAAATCTTTTTATCAAAAAATCTCGCATTTACTCTAAATTAGTTCTCTTGCAATAGTATTCTCTCGCAATAATTGTTATTGTTATTGCGACAAAACTTTTTAGAAGGAGTTATTATGGGAAGTATCGGTAGTATGGGCAAACCTATTGAAGGGTTTTTAGTGGCAGCCATTCAGTTTCCTGTGCCAATTGTCAATAGCCGTAAGGATATTGATCACAATATTGAAAGCATTATCAGAACCTTGCATGCGACTAAAGCGGGGTATCCGGGAGTGGAGCTTATCATTTTCCCTGAGTATAGCACGCAAGGTTTGAATACCGCTAAGTGGCTTAGCGAAGAGTTTTTATTAGATGTCCCGGGTAAAGAGACAGAGCTATACGCTCAAGCGTGTAAAGAGGCGAAAGTTTATGGTGTTTTTTCAATCATGGAACGCAATCCTGATTCTAACAAAAACCCCTACAACACTGCCATTATCATTGATCCGCAAGGTAAAATCATTTTAAAATACCGCAAGCTATTCCCATGGAATCCTATTGAGCCATGGTATCCTGGGGATTTAGGAATGCCTGTGTGCGAGGGTCCGGGCGGATCAAAATTAGCCGTGTGCATTTGCCATGACGGCATGATTCCAGAGCTCGCTAGAGAAGCGGCCTATAAAGGGTGCAATGTGTATATCCGCATTTCAGGCTATAGCACTCAAGTCAATGATCAATGGATTTTGACCAACCGCTCCAACGCGTGGCACAATTTGATGTATACCGTGAGCGTGAATTTAGCCGGCTATGACAATGTCTTTTACTACTTTGGTGAGGGGCAAATCTGTAACTTTGATGGCACGACTCTCGTTCAAGGGCACCGCAACCCTTGGGAGATTGTAACCGGGGAAATCTATCCTAAAATGGCAGACAACGCTCGCTTAAGTTGGGGCTTAGAAAACAACATTTACAACCTAGGCCATAGAGGGTATGTGGCTAAACCGGGCGGAGAACATGATGCAGGCTTAACCTACATCAAAGACTTAGCCGCCGGTAAATACAAATTGCCTTGGGAAGATCACATGAAAATCAAAGATGGCTCTATTTATGGCTACCCTACCACCGGTGGGCGTTTTGGGAAATAATCCCTAACCTTGTATTTTTGCTAGAACCTGTTTTTAAAGGTTCTAGCGTCCCCCTATTTTAATTTTTTCAATCAATTTTTACGAATAGTCTTCCATTGTAGAACATGTAAAAAAACCCATAAAAAGCGTAAGCCCCCATAAAGCGATATAACCTATGCAAAACCATGTTATTTTTGATAAAGACCACCACCCCATTGCGGCTGATAGAGTGCTAAAATCTGTAATAATGCCATAGCCACAATAGATCATTCCCGCTAAACATGCCAATTTATGAGCATGGTAGTAAGCGCTAATCCCAAAACAACCACCAAGATTGATAAAAGAATACGAGACCAAGACCCCATGACAACTCCTTAAACATCAAATGTTGTATTATATCGCTTTTTTTGTTTGTCAAGGGGGTTTATCAGTTAGATAGAGTGTTTTTAACGCTTATCTTTTAGTGATAAGCCTAAAAACATTGCTTTTTATCATAAGCCAATTATCGGTCATCTAATATACCATTAATAGGTATACTTGGAAATGTTGAAGCGGAGCAAAAAAACACATAAAGAAGAAAATAACCCGTTACTTTCCAAAAAGACCGCCCATTGAAACCCCAAATGAGACACAAGCCTATCATTGCTTCAACAACGATGCAAAATAACGACAAAAATCTTAAGCTAGAGATTGAAATTTTTTGCCCTTCTGTGAGCTTGTCTTTTCTAAACGCCTCTTGCAAACCTTTCTCAGCCAACGGCTTGACGCCATCAACGATTGGTTTGGTATCTGGGAAAAAAATACTGATAGCCGCACCTCCAATACCCATAGCAGCAGTAATGAAAGGATTGTTTTGATTGGGATCAGAATTTTCTATCTCTTCCATCTCTCTTTTGAAGCTCTTCCCAGAAAAGAGATATATTCCCCACGCAACCAACCATAAAAGCACCACCGCAACAGAAAAAATAAAATGCGCCAATGCGAGAAACCCTTTAAACATCAAATGCTGGAGTGTATCGTTTTTTTTGTTTGTCAAGGGGGGGTTGGCTAGAAAATAGTATTGTTGAGTGTTTTAAAATAAAATAATAGCGTTTATAACGATGCAATTTTAGCCCCTAATTTTAGTGCCCCTAACAAGCCTTCCACATTCAGCCCCAACCCCACGCTTAAATTCTCGCTTGAGTTTTTAATATAGGGCTTATGAAAGTCCTCTAAACGCACACAGCCCGCGCTTTCTTGCCACAAGCCGCTCTCTAAATATTTTTCTACCTCGCTAGGATCAAACGCCTTTAAACGCGCTCTAAAAACCGATAGATCCAACCATTCTAGTTTAGGAGAAATCAATGCCGAGCAGGTTAAAACCTCTATTTCATTGCCATTTTGGCGTTTTAAAAATTCAAGGGCTTCTCGCTTGTTTTGAGCTTTTCGTTGCATGCGATTACCCACGCTCACCACGCTATCAGCCACCACGATAACGCAATTATTCGCAAGTAACTCTTTAGCTTTTTCCAATTTCCCCTTGCACGCCAAATAGACAAACTCCCTAGGGTCTGTGGTTTTTAGGCTTTCTTCATCAAAATAGAGCGCTTTTTGTTCAAACTTAATCCCATGCTCTTTTAAAAGATTCGCCCTAGCGCTGGATTGAGAGCCTAAAATAAGCTCCATGCTATCCCTCTAAAGCTTTAAGAGCGGTATTTTTCGCTAAATTGAGCGCCGCTTGCAAATTTTCAATATCCTTGCCCCCAGCGCTCGCAAAATCATCTCTCCCGCCCCCTTTGCCCCCTAAAATTTGCGCCACTTCATTAGCCCATGCGTTCGCTTTTATGGGGGCGTTTTTCACCCCGCATGCGAGAGTGATTCGCTCGTTTTCTTGTTTAAACACCATAGCGAGCAATCTTTCATGCTTACTTTTCAATCGGTCAATCATTTCTTTAATGTCGCCTTGCTCCACGACGCCCACCACCAAACTCACGCCATGGATTTTTTCAACCGGTAAATCCATAGAAACGGGGGCTTTTTGGCTGTTTTTCGCGCTCTCTTTAAGTTTGTTGATGCCGGCTATGACATCGTTATTTTTCAATAAAATCTTAGCGTTTTTAAGCTCTTTACTTTCTTCTTTAGCCAGTTGGTAAAAGGCCTTCCCGCACACCGCTTCAATGCGTCTGACCCCACTACTCACCCCGCTTTCTTTAAGGATCCTAAACCCCCCAATAAGCCCAGTATTTTCCACATGAATGCCCCCACACAATTCAATGGACGCTTCTTTAAAGCTCACCACCCGCACATTTTCAGCGTATTTTTCACTAAATAACGCTAACGCTCCCTTATCTTTGGCCTGATTTAAAGGCATATGCTCCACCTGGCTATTTAGGTGCTTGAAAATTTGAGCATTAACCAAATCTTCTACTTTTTCTAGCTCTTCATCATTGAGCGCTTTAGGGTGCGAGAAATCAAAGCGCAATCGTTTGGATTCCACCAAACTCCCTGCTTGACTCACATGCGAGCCTAAAACTTCTCTTAAAGCGCTCTGCAATAAATGCGTCGCGCTATGGTGTTTGGCGATTTCTAAGCGTTCATCGCTCACTTGTGCGATCACTTGATCGCCTTTTTTTAGCGCTTTTTTGATTTCAAGGAGCGAAAAATTAAGCCCAAAAAAGTTTTTTGTATCTAGCACCAAAGCCGCTTCTTCATTATCTTTTAAAAGCGCGCCCCTATCGCCTATAGCCCCCCCACCTTCTGCATAAAAAGGGGTTTTTTCTAGCAACACCCAGATTTCTTGGTTAGGGTTTGCTTCTGTTATTTCTTTAAAATCGCTATCAAAAAACCCTAAAACTTTAGCAGGACATTCCGTCGTTTCATGCCCCACAAATTCATTAGGCGCATAAGCGTTTAAAATAGCGCTAAAATCGGCGTTATTTTGTTTGCCTTTCCATGAAGCTTTAGAGCGTTTCACTTGCTCTTGCATGCAATTTTCAAAGCCTTGCATATCCGCGCACGCCCCATGACTTCTTAACATGTCGTTTGTTAAATCCAAAGGAAAACCAAAGGTGTCATAAAGCTTGAAAGCGATCTTGCCATCAAAAATCTTATTTTCATTCAAATGCTTTAAAGACAAGTTAAACAATTCCATGCCAGATTCCAAAGTCTCTAAAAAGCGCTCTTCTTCTTCAAAGCACTCTTTCATTACCATTTCTTTAGACTCTTTCAAATACGCATGCGTGTTAGAAAATTGCTCGCACACCACGCCCACGACTTTGTATAAAAACGCTTCTTTCAAGCCCATTAAATACCCATGCCTTAAGGCTCGCCTTAAAATGCGCCTTAGAACATAGCCACGACCTTCCTTATTGAAATGCACCCCTTGAGCGAGCAAGAACGCCACCGCCCTTGCGTGATCGGCCACTACCCTAAAGCTTGGTTTAAATTCGCTCGCATAATCTAAGCTTGTAAGATCGCTGATTTCTGCCATTAAAGGCGCAAATAATGAAGAATCAAAATTATTGAGCTTATGTTCTAATAGCGCTTGCACCCTTTCTAATCCCATGCCTGTATCAATGCTAGGCTTTGGCAAGGGGGATAAAACGCCATTACTAGAGCGTTCGTATTGCATGAACACCAAATTCCAAATTTCTAAAAACCTATCGCCCTCGCCCCCAAAATAATCCTCGCTCCCCTTAAAGTGCTTTTCGCCTTGATCAATGTAGATTTCGCTGCAAGGCCCGCAAGGCCCGCTATCGCCCATTTGCCAGAAATTATCTTTATCGCCCATTTTTTTAATCCTGTCAACAGGCACAAACTTTTCCCATAGCTTAACGGCTTCATCGTCTTTTTCATGCACGCTGATGTATAAATCTTTAGGCTTAAACCCTAAATTTTTGGTTACAAATTCCCACGCAAACAAGATCGCTTCTTCTTTGAAATAATCCCCAAAAGAGAAATTCCCTAGCATTTCAAAAAGCGTGTGGTGCCTTGCGGTATAGCCGACATTTTCTAAATCGTTATGCTTGCCGCCTGCGCGCATGCACAATTGCGAGCTTGTCGCTCTAGGGATGCTAGGGCGCGGCACTATACCGGTAAAAATATCTTTAAATTGCACCATGCCGGCATTGGTAAAAAGCAAGGTGGCGTCATTAGGCACTAAAGGCATGCTGGGATAAATCTCATGCCCTTTATTTTTAAAAAATTGTAAAAATTCGTTGCGAATGTCCATGGGTATTCCCTTTTGTTGTTTTATCGTGCATTTTAAGGCTATTTTATAGCTCTTTTAAGTTATTTTTTTAAAAAGATAGTTTATTATACTTTAAACATCCAAACTTAAAGGAGAAAACCATGTTCCATGAATTTAGAGACGAAATCAGCGTGTTAAAAGCGAATAATCCGCATTTTGATAAGATTTTTGAGAAACACAACCAGCTTGATGACGACATCAAAACCGCCGAGCAACAAAACGCTAGCGACGCTGAAGTCAGCCACATGAAAAAACAAAAATTAAAATTAAAAGATGAAATCCACGGCATGATCATAGAGTATAGAGAAAAGCAAAAATCTGAACGTGCTTAAGGTTTAGTCATCTTTGTGAAAACACGCTAAAACGCTTTTAAAGAGTATTTTAACTTGTCGCTTGGTTAGCACTTAACGCTTTGGTTTTGAATTGAAGCGGTAGGTTGTTTTCAGCTTCGTTCCCACCATAAGCTTTATTAATTTTAATGTTCTTTACATCATTTTAAAAATGGGGTTTTGAAACTTTGTTTTATCGTTTTAGCTCTCATTTTGTTGTAAAACTTATTTTATTAAAGTTTTATTTTATTTTATTAAATGGATAGGGAGTATTTGAAACCATTCTCACCCTTTTAACCCCACTAAACCCCCCTAAAGAAGCGCTTTTTAAGAGATTATCGCTTAAAGTAGCGTCAAGTTTTCTACTAAATAATCACTAAAAACGCTAAAAGGATTTTTTCATTTTTAAAATTATCGCTTGCTTTTGGCAAGCTCTTTTATCATTGGTTATAAAAAATACTAAAAAAGATTTTTCATCAACCCCCCTAAAAAAAAGAGGATTTAAGAGAGGGGGTTCAAAAGAAAAAGGATTTTTCATCAAACCCCCAAAAAAAGGGAGTTTCAAAACAAAGAGAGTTTAAAAAGGGAGTTTAAAAAACAAAGGGGGTTCAAAGAAAAAAGGAGTTTAAAAAAAAAGAGTTTAAAAAAGAAAGAGTTTAAAAAAGAAACCCATTAAAAAGAGAATTCAAAAACAAAGGCTTCAAAAAAATTAAACCCCTCCAAAAAAAGAGTTTAAAACAAACCCCCAAAAAAGAGGGTTAAAAAAAGAAGTTTCACAAAGAGCTAAACGTCAATAAGCGAACACGTAATTCAAATACACGCTATAAAGCCTGCGGTA
>NZ_JADZNC010000008.1:0-66293 GCF_015904775.1 Helicobacter pylori | reverse complement strand
GAAACAAATTTTTAAAAACAAGCGTTTATTTTGGGGTTTATTTAGCGTTAATTAGGCTATGTTAATCAAAGTTTGATGGTTAAAAATCTCTAACTCCCCTTAATTTTCTAAAAAGCGCTTTACTTAGCGCACTTCTTTATATCAATATTCCAATCAGCACCGGATTTGATTTGATGTTTTTGCGCGAAATTATCCCTATTCAGCGCCACGGAAACATTCAACAAGCTGTTTAAATAAACCAACGGCTGGCCTTCTGGCACATCGCCAAAGCTTGCGACATACGGCATTTTCCCTTCGTATTTTTTCTTGGAACCTTTAGAAATCGTTACACACAGCGTGTCATTGAGTTTGATTTTTGCTTGATCGAGCAGTTTATCGCTGATATTGCTCCAAACATTACCATATTGAATATCCAAAATTGGGATATTGCCTTTCACTTCCCCTTTTGTGGCTTTCGCTTTTTGGTAAGGAATTTCAACGACTTTTGCGGGAAGCTCTGGCCCAACTTGCTCGAATGTGATCGCCCCAGAAGCCAAACGCGCCCCAGTGTAAGCATACACATCACGGCCATGGAAAGTATAGGATTTCTCAGAACCTTTCAAGCGGTTAGCTTTTTCATCAATTTCACGCACGCTATCAATCCCAAAAGTTTGCGCCACCAAAGTCAGCGTGCCGTTATCCGGCGAAACAAAATACTGGCCGTTTTTAGTTTTCAATACCACCGATTTACGCTTAGTGCCTACGCCCGGATCAACTACGCTCACAAATACCGAACCTTTTGGCCAATAACTAGCGGTCTGATACAAGCGGTAAGCACCCTCCCAGATGTTATACGGAGGAATTTCGTGCGTTAAATCAAAGATTTTAAGATTGGAATCAACGCTGAAAGCAACGCCTTTCATCGCCGAGACCGCCCCATCTTTTAGGCTAAAGTCGGTTTGTAAAATCAAAGCGTTATCTGCATAAACAGACGATAACCCTATGCACGCTGATAAAAACAACGCTGAAATCGTTTTTTTCATCTATATTATTTCCTGAATAACAAAAATGGAGTGAATCGTTTTCTCATGGTTATCCTTTGTTGGCTTAAAGTGTTTTTATTATACAATTTAAGGGGGTTGTTTGTTTGTTTTTCACAATTTAAAGTTTTTATAAGGGATTAAAATTTCGTATTGAAACAAAATTTTAACGCTAATTAGGCTCTCTTAAGATAGGGGGTTTTATTTAAAATGCAATATCGCCAATATTTTCACTATTTTCTATATAGTATTTAAAACGCTCTTTTTCTAATTCGTTTTTTAGGATTTGTTGTTCTTCTAAAAGTAGGCGTTTTTGATCTTCTAGGGTGTTGATTTTACGGCTAATATAATAGATATTATTGCTTAAATAGATTTTAGGCGCTAATAAGGCTAAAAACGCGCCCCCAAAAACCAATACCCCTATTAAAGCCATTAAAGAAAGGCCGTGCGGATTTTCATTTGCAGTTCCAGCGAATAATTCCTTTTTTTCGTCCTCATCTATGTGTACAAAGCGTTCTTTTTCATTTGAAGAATGGTTTTTTATGCTCATGGCTTACCCATTGACTTGTTCATGATTTGAATTGAAAAACCCTCATTTTAGCGCTTCGTGAACGCCTGTTGTTTTTAATTTCTTCTGGGCTTGGAGTGATGGGCTTTTTGGTTAAAATTGCACCTAAAGCGTGGTTGTTAGAGCAAGCGCATTGGAAACTTGAAGGATCGCAAATGCAATTTTTAGCGTAATCTTTGAAAGCGTTTTTCACTAACGCGTCTTCTAAAGAATGAAAAGAAATCACGCACAAAATCGCCCCCTTAAGGTTTCTAGCGCATTGTAAAAACTCTTTTAACTCTTCTAATTCGCTATTGACTTCTATGCGAACGGCTTGAAACACCAAAGTCGCTGGATGAATTTTTTTATTTTTAGAAAAAGAGCTTAAAAAATCGCTCAAATCCTTAGCGTCTTTAAAGGGTTTTTTAGCGCGCCTTTCTGCAATTTTGTGGGCGATTTTTTTGTATTCTTTGATTTCGCCATAGTCTCTAAAGATTTTTTCTAACGCCACTACAGAATAAGAGTTGATGACTTTTTGAGCGTTTAAATCGCTCTCTAAATCCATGCGCATATCCAAAGCGTGCGAGTGGAAATTAAACCCTCTGTCATCATCATCAAGCTGTAAGGAGCTCACCCCTAAATCCACTAAAACCCCCTTGATTCGATCGCCATGAATTTCTAGGGCTTCTTTAAAGCGTTTGGCAAACCCTCCACTTAAGAGATTATAACGCCCTTCAAAGGCTTTCAATCGTTCTTTAGCGATTTCTTGAGCGAACTTATCTTTATCAATACCAATGAGTTTCAGGTGCGGTTTTTGGGATAAAAGGGCTTTAGAATGCCCCCCTAACCCTAAAGTGCAATCAATCAAAACCCCTTCTTCTAAAGGCGTGAACGCTTGCAAAACTTCTTGCAACAAAACGCTTTGGTGCAGATTTTCTATTTCTTGCAAACAATCCCCTTAAAACCCCTAGATGAATTTTCCAAATGCCCACTCAATGGTGTTGGTTTTGTTGGTTACGCCCAAAAGTTTCTTTATAATCAATTTTAGCTTTTTAAGATGCGAAAATCCAAACTAAAACCCTTTTTATAAAGACTGAAAAGGGCTTTAAAGATACCCTTTTAAAGGGTTTAAAAAGTGTAGTTATACCCCAAATAAAGCGAATAATCCCGTTTCAAATGGTAATAAAGATTAGTAGCGTTAGGACCCGCACTCAAAAACTTGTTGATGAGTAGCGGCACTCTCACGCCAAATTCCACGCCATTATGCTTGTAGATATTGGCTCTCACGCCAAAATTCAACCATACTTGAAAAGCGACGGTTGAAGTGTTGGTGCTATAAGGAGCGTTAGGGTTACAATAAGTAGGGGTACAAACATCAGGACCTTTGGCTTCAATGATTTGCTCTTTCCAATAGTTTGCTGCGGAGCTTTTCCAAGTATTACCGCCGATAGCGACCCCACCAAAAATACCAAATGAAGCGTTATCGTTATCAATAATATCAGCTAACAAATCGCTCCCCACACCCCAAGAAACCATATCCAACTGGATTTTATTGGGTGCATAAACTTGCTTGCCTAAAGTGGCATGCCCATAATCAAAAAGCCCATACACCCTAAAACCAAACCACTTGCTTGTCATATCAAAAGACTTGAACTGGAAGAACTTCTTATAACCCACATTCAACCCAAGACCATTCAAAGCCCCATTAGCGTATTTAGCATGCCAATTGATATTGGTATGTCCTGGATTATACTTATTAGCGGTAAGACCTGGAGGACAACCTACAACACTCCCTGTGCAATCCCCTGTGTTATAAATATTGCTATTCAAACGGGCTTGTCCAAGCTGATAATTAGTCCCTATATAAACACCATCACCTTCGGCTAACAACGAAGAGCTTAAAACTGCGGATAGAAGCCCTAAAGCTACAAACTTTTTCATAAATTCCATTCCTTTACATTCCTATCTTTAAAATTGTCTCATAAAATAATAGCATGTTTATCCTTAATCAAGCAAATACTTTTAACTCTTATGAATAAGAAATGATAATAAAACCATTCTTTTTTGAAGTATAATAGCTCCTTTTAATCCATTTTCTTATTTTAAGGAAACTCTTGCAACATAAAACCATTATGGATAAGATCATTATTCAAGGGGCTAGGGAAAACAATCTCAAAAATATCTTTTTAGAAATCCCTAAAAACCAATTTATTGTTTTTACCGGATTAAGCGGTTCGGGTAAATCCACTCTGGCGTTTGATACTTTATACGCTGAAGGCCAAAGGCGCTATTTAGAGAGTTTGTCCAGCTATGCTAGGCAATTTTTAGACAAAGTGGGTAAGCCTAATGTGGATAAAATTGAAGGCCTAACCCCTGCGATCGCTATTGATCAAAAAACCACTTCTAAAAACCCTAGATCCACTGTGGGGACGATCACTGAGATTTATGACTATTTAAGGTTGCTGTTTGCAAGGGTTGGGGAGCAATTTTGCCCCACATGTTTAGAACCCATTAGTTCTATGAGCGCGAGCGATATTATTTCTCAAATCTGTCATTTAGAAGAAAATTCTAAAATCATTATTCTAGCCCCCATTATTAAAGATAAAAAAGGTTCGTTTAACGATAAATTAGAGAGCTTGCGTTTGAAGGGGTATGTGAGGGCTTTTGTTGATGGGGTGATGGTGCGTTTAGATGAAGAAATCCATTTGCACAAAACCAAAAAACACACCATTGAAGCGGTGGTGGATAGGGTGGTTATTAATAGCGAAAATTCTTCACGGATCGCTAGCGCAATAGAAAAAGCCCTTAAAGAAAGCTATGGGGAATTAGAAGTGGAAATCTTGCAAGAGAATGCGCCAAGCATCAGGAAGCATTACAGCGAGCATAAGGCATGTTTTAAGTGTAAGATGAGTTTTGAAGAATTAGAGCCTTTGAGTTTTTCCTTCAATTCGCCTAAAGGAGCATGCGAGAGCTGTTTGGGTTTGGGGACAAAATTTAGCTTAGATATTAGTAAGATTTTAGATCCTAACACGCCTTTAAATCAAGGAGCGATTAAAGTCATTTTTGGGTATAACCGCAGTTATTACGCTCAAATGTTTGAAGGCTTTTGCGCTTATAATGGCATTGACAGCGCGCTTTGTTTTAATGAATTGAATAAAGAGCAGCAAGACGCTCTTTTATATGGGAATGGCACTGAAATCAGCTTTCATTTTAAAAACAGCTCTTTGAAACGCCCTTGGAAAGGCATTATCCAAATCGCTTATGACATGTTTAAAGAGCAAAAGGATCTGAGCGATTACATGAGCGAAAAAACCTGTTCTTCGTGCGAGGGGCATCGTTTGAAAGCTTCCAGTTTGAGCGTTCAAGTCGCTGGCTTGAAAATGGCGGATTTTTTAACTAAGCCCATTGAAGAGGTTTATCATTTTTTTAATGATCCCACGCATTTTAGCTATCTTAACGAGCAAGAAAAAAAGATCGCTGAACCCATTTTAAAAGAGATTTTAGAAAGGGTGTTTTTTTTATACGATGTGGGGCTAGGGTATTTGACTTTGGGGAGGGATGCGCGAACGATTAGCGGAGGGGAGAGCCAAAGGATACGAATCGCCAGTCAAATCGGGAGTGGTTTGACAGGGGTTTTGTATGTTTTAGACGAGCCTAGCATTGGCCTGCATGAAAAGGACACGCTCAAACTCATCAACACCCTTAGGAATTTACAAAAAAAGGGGAACACGCTCATTGTCGTAGAGCATGATAAAGAGACGATTAAGCATGCGGATTTTGTTGTGGATATTGGGCCAAAGGCTGGAAGGCATGGGGGCGAAGTGGTTTTTAGCGGGAGCGTGAAAGAATTATTGCAAAATAACCATTCTACCGCCTTATATCTCAACGGCACTAAAAAGATTGAGCGCCCTAAATTTGAACCCCCTAAAGAAAAGCATTTTTTAGAAATCAAAAATGTCAATATCAATAACATTAAGAATTTGAGCGTTCAAATCCCTTTAAAACAATTGGTGTGCATTACTGGGGTGAGCGGGAGCGGTAAAAGCTCGCTGATTTTACAAACCCTTTTACCCACCGCTCAAACCCTTTTAAACCATGCTAAAAAAACTCAAAGTTTGAATGGGGTGGAGATTGTAGGGTTGGAGCATTTGGATAAAGTGATTTATTTAGATCAAGCCCCCATAGGCAAAACCCCACGAAGCAACCCTGCCACTTACACGGGAGTGATGGATGAAATCAGGATTTTATTTGCCGAGCAAAAAGAAGCTAAAATTTTAGGTTATAGCGCGAGCCGTTTTAGCTTTAATGTTAAAGGGGGGCGGTGTGAGAAATGCCAAGGCGATGGGGATATTAAAATAGAAATGCACTTTTTGCCTGATGTGTTAGTCCAATGCGATAGCTGTAAGGGCGCTAAATACAACCCCCAAACTTTAGAAATCAAGGTGAAAGGCAAATCCATTGCTGATGTGTTGAACATGAGCGTGGAAGAAGCTTATGAATTTTTTGCTAAATTCCCTAAAATCGCCGTGAAGTTAAAAACGCTTATAGATGTGGGCTTGGGCTATATCACTTTAGGGCAAAACGCTACGACTTTAAGTGGGGGGGAGGCTCAAAGGATCAAATTAGCTAAAGAATTGAGTAAAAAAGACACAGGCAAAACCCTTTATATTTTAGATGAACCTACCACCGGTTTGCATTTTGAAGACGTGAATCACCTTTTACAGGTTTTGCATTCTTTAGTGGCGTTAGGCAATTCCATGCTAGTGATTGAGCATAATTTAGACATTATCAAAAACGCTGATTACATTATAGACATGGGGCCTGATGGGGGGGATAAGGGCGGGAAAGTCATTGCGAGCGGCACGCCTTTAGAGGTGGCACAAAATTGCGAAAAAACCCAAAGCTATACGGGAAAATTTTTAGCTTTGGAATTGAAATAGCTTGCATGGGGAAGGTTAGCGGCAATAATAGCCACTTGATCATGCAAGAGTTAGCAAAGAAGCCATGCCTTTAAAATCCATCGCATGAAAGTTTGAAAAATGAGAAAGCATTTAAGGAAAATAGAAACCAAGCCGACACTCTCTAACCATTACAGAAACGGCTTTATTATCATTAAGTGTTAATTATAAATTATAAAAAATGCTAAAAAACATTTTTTATAGTCAATAGTAAAGAGTTTGATTTTAATTTTAATTGCATGATAATTTGTGTAGTGCGGTCTTAGGGGTTAAAAAATAACTTCTAATTTAAAAAATAAGAAGATTAAGATTCAACAAGATTTTATTTATTATTGTCTTCCTTCCGCATGATAATCGCCTGAATGGGATCTTTGCCGAGGAGGTTGCCAAACAGAGACCCTTTTGACAACTCATAAAACACCCTGCTTGTTATTTTAACGGCTGTCTTCTTTGAGTCTTTAAGATATTTGGGGAATTGCATTTTAACTTCTCTATCAATCATAGACCCCCACTTTTTATAGTAGAATTTGATCACAAATTCCGTTCCTTGTATCCGCTCTACCTTACAACTCCTAAACCCAACCCCCAAATACTTTCTCACCAACCACTCAATGTTGTAAGGCCCTTTGTCCAAAAAACGCCTGATATTTGCAGAATTAGCTTCATAATATATTGCAGGCTCGCCATTTTCAAGCAAATCAGCAAGAGTGGTGTTGTTATTATCAATCATAGGGGGAACATAAAACCCTAAACACTCATTTCAACCCCTAATTCCTTAACGATAAACAATCTGCAATTGATAAAATCACCATCCTTATCGTTAAGAACATCAATGATTTTATAAGAGCTGCCATACCCATAATAGAACGAGTTAGGTTTCTGTGGTTCTTTATTAGCCTTTAATTCATTAAATTCATCAAAAATACCCGCCATGAAATCATCATCATTTGCTAAAGCGGTCTTGCTACTCAATCTAACAATTTTTTCCTCACTCAATTGAACAATAACTTCGTTAGTCTCTTTATCCGCTCCAACACCAATCGCTCTATAGCCAAATCTATCCACTCTTTTACTCAATTTGTTACACAACAAACCATGCAACTCCTTGTTTTTTAATTTCTTAACCATAAAATCATTCGCTAACATAAAAACTCCCCATTAATTGAACCCCAATCTTTAAACCCCTTTAAGCAAAAATCCCAAATTAAGCGTTTCTAATAAATGCTTTTTTTTAATAACTCCATGAAATTATAGCGTGATCACTAAAACTTATTAAACTTATCTGGTTGCAGATGATTTATAAAGAAGCCCTACAAACTACCTTTCCAAAAACAAATCTTTTTCTTGGATTTCTGTTTCTTCGCTTAAAATCGCCGCTCTTTCCACGACGCCTAAAAGCTCTCGCACATTCCCATGCCAAGAGTATTCTAAAAGGCGTTTTGCAGCGTTTTTTGAAAAAGATTTTGACCCCAAATGATACGCCTCGCACACTTCTTTAAGCTTGATTTCAGCAATGGGTAAAATCTCTTCTACTCTCTCTCTTAAAGGCGCGATAGTTATAGGCACAATTTGCAAGCGGAAGAACAAATCTTCTCTAAATTCTTTTGAAGCGATTTTTTCTTTCATGTTAGCGTTGGTGGCGGAAATGAAACGGATATCAATTTTAACGCTTTTATTATCCCCAAGGCGCGTGATTTCTTTTTCTTGAACCACTCTTAAAAGTTTGCTTTGCAATTGAAGGGGCATTTCAGCGATTTCATCTAAAAAGATCGTGCCTTTATTCGCGCTTTCAAAAAGCCCCATTTTAGGCGCTGTGGCGTCCGTGAACGCCCCTTTTTGATACCCAAAAAGCTCGCTTTCTAATAAATGCTCTGGGATTGCGGACATGTTGATCGCTATAAAAGGGTGCTTGGATCGCTGAGAATGCTGGTGGATAAAATGAGCAAAAACTTCCTTACCTACCCCGCTTTCGCCTAATAGCATGACATTAGCGTCCGTGCTTGCGACTTTTAAGGCCTGTCGTTTGGTTTCTTCTAAAGCTTTTGAAGTGGCTAAAAAGCTGTGTTTGGGGGCTTTTTTTAAAGGTTTTTCTAGAGGGTGTTTTTTTTGAAATTCTAAAACTTTTTTGGTGCGGTAGATGGATTCTAAAAGCAATTCTGGTTTAAAAGGCTTTTGGAAAAAGTCTTTCACGCCCAAACGAATGGAATCAATGGCTTTATTCAAGGTCGCATTACCGGTAATCACAATGGATTCATACTTGCCCTCTAAAAGGCGTAAAAATTCCAAGCCGTCCATATGGGGCATGTTAATATCCGTGATGACTAAATCAAAGCTTTCATCTAACTTGGCTAAAGCGTCTTTAGGGTTTTTAAAACTCACAATCTCTAAATCGTCTTGAAGCTCAAAAAAAAGCTCCAGGCTTTTACGCATGTTGATATCATCTTCTACAATGGCGATTTTCATTCTTCTTCCTTTCTAAAAATATCTAAAAACAACGCATCTCCCACTAAACTCGCTCTAACGCTTAAGGCTTTGAGGTTAAGAATGCTCGTGGTAGTGGTACCGTTTTTATAGCTGTGATCATAATGCGTGATAGCGACTTGGCTTTTTAAAATGCAATCAATGACTCGCTCTTTTTCTTTTTTTAACGCTATTTCTAAAAGGAAGCGTTCTAACTTTATTTGGGGCAAGGAGTCTTTCAAATCGGGTAAGTTACGAGTGATGATGGAGCAATGATAGTCTAAAACATAGGGGGCTGTTTTGATGCGGCTAACGATAGGTTTAGAAACAGAATACTCTTCGCCCATCACTCTAGAATCAACAATTTTCAAGCGATACGAAATTAAAAATTCTTGTTCTTCTAGGGGGCTTAGGGCATGCAAAGAAACCCCTAAAAAATACAATAAAAAATAACAGAATGAAAAGAAACGCATCACTCAAACAAATTTTGCGCCGAAGAGGTTTCTAAATTTTCTGGCTCTTCTTCTTTAGGGCAAGAATTGACATACACGACTTTATCAGCGGTGTTTATGAGTTTTACCCCACTAGCGTTTCTTCCGGTTTCTCTAATGTCTTTAATGGAAACTCTAATCATTTTTGCGCTTGCAGTAAGGATCATCAAATCCAAATTTTCATCATCCACGCTGATAACGCCCACTAGATTGCCGGTTTTTTGAGTGAGCTTCATGCCAATGACCCCCTTACCTCCACGAGATTGCTCTCTATACGCTTCGGCTAAAGTTTGCTTGCCAAGCCCGTTTTCACTCACGCTCAAAAGCTTGTTGCCATCACCGCTAATAACGACCGCGCCGACAACAAAATCGTTTTCATTCAGCTTAATCCCTATAACCCCACGAGCATTTCTTCCCATCTCGCGCACATTTTCTAAAGGGAATTTAATGAACATGCCCAAATAAGATGCGATGAGCAAATGCTTAGCGTTTTTATCCACAACTTTTGCGCCCACTAATTCATCGCCTTCATCTAAAACAATCGCTCTGATACCACAACTCCTGTTGCTTTCAAATTCGCTCAAATTGGTGCACTTCACCACGCCATTTTTCGTGAAGAAAGCTAAAGAGCGTTCATCGCTAAAGTCTTTAGTGCTTAGAGTCGCCATGATCTTTTCATCCGGAGCGAGCGAGATTAAATTCACAATGGCTTTACCCATAGCGATCCGGCTCGCTTCTGGGATTTTATAGACTTTCAAATGATACAATTGCCCCTTATTGGTGATAAAGAGCAAAATATCATGCGTGTTAGCCACAAAAAAGTTTTCAATGAAATCGTCTTCATAAGTGCTTCCTGAAAGCTTGCCCTTACCGCCACGATTTTGCTTTTCATAAACTTTTAAATCCACTCTTTTCACATAGCCTTTATGGCTCATGCTCACCACCATAGGCTCATTAGCGATCAAATCTTCTGTGTCAATACTTTCGTAAGATTCTTGAATTTCAGTGCGCCTTGGAGAAGAAAATTGCTCTTTGACTTCTAAAAGCTCTGTTTTGACGACCTCATTCAAGCGTTCTTCGCTCTTTAAAATGCCATTGAGATCATCAATAAGCTCTAATAAGTTTTGGTATTCTTCTTTGATCTTATCCCTTTCAAGGCCTGTCAAGCGTTGCAAACGCATTTCTAAAATGGCTTTGCTTTGGATTTCGCTCAAACTAAAACGCTCCATTAAGGCGTTTTTAGCCGCTTCTGGGCTTGGGCTTGTTTTAATGAGTTGCACGATTTCATCAATATTGTCCAATGCGATCAAATAGCCCTCTAAAATATGCGCTCTGGCCTTAGCCTTTTCTAATTCAAAAATCGTGCGTCTTATAATAATGGTTTTTCTGTGGTTTAAGAAAAGGCGCAACAACTCTAAAAGCGTGAAAATCTTAGGCTCTTTATTATAAATAGCGAGTAAAATGATGCTAAAAGTGGTCTCCATGGTGGTGAGTTTGTAAAGGTGGTTTAAGACAATTTCACTCATCGCGTCTCTTTTTAATTCAATCACCACTCTAATGCCCTCTCTATCGCTTTCATCGCGCACTTCGCTAATGCCTTCAATTTGTTTTTCTCGCGCTAAATCGCTGATTTGTTCCACTAATTTGGCTTTATTGGTTTGAAAAGGCATTTCATCTAAAACGATGATTTCTTTATTTTTCGTCTTTTCCACATGCACTTTGGCCCGCACTTTCACGCGCCCTCGCCCCGTTTTATAGGCTTCAATAATACCCGCCTTGCCATAAATGATCCCACCAGTAGGAAAATCAGGCCCTTTGACAAATTCTAAGATTTCATCTAATTCAGCGTTAGGGTTTTCTAAGACATGCGCTAAAGCGTCTATGATTTCATCGATCCTGTGAGGGGGGATAGAAGTCGCCATCCCTACAGCGATCCCATTAGCCCCATTGACTAAAAGGTTAGGCAGACGGCTTGGTAAAATATCTGGCTCTTTTAAGGTGTCATCATAATTAGGCACAAAATCAATGGTGTCTTTATCAATATCCCTTAAAATTTCTTCACTCGCCTTGGTCATTCTGGCTTCAGTGTAACGCATCGCTGCAGCGTTATCGCCATCAATAGAGCCAAAGTTGCCTTGCCCATCCACTAATTCCAAACGCATAGAAAAATCTTGCGCCATTCTCACTAGCGCATTATAAACCGCGTTATCGCCATGGGGGTGGTATTTACCAATCACATCACCCACGATCCTAGCGCTTTTTTTGTAAGCGACTTTGGAAGTAAGGCCTAATTCATGCATCGCATACAAAATACGCCTATGCACTGGCTTTAAGCCATCTCTAGCGTCCGGTAAGGCACGCCCTATGATCACGCTCATGGAATAAGCCAAATAGCTTTCTTCAATAGAAGAATCAATCCCCACTTCTACAATATTTTTTGTTTCATTGACTGAATTATCTTGGACTGAATTATCTTGCATGTGTCTCCCTAAAATTTAATTAAAATAAAGCGTCAAAAGATAACGCCCCCAAACAAAAGCCCAAAAAATAAGCCCTATCAGTTGGGCTGCACTGGCCATGTCTTTAGCCTTTTTAGCTAAAGGGTGGAACTCTGTGCTGGTAAAATCCACAGCCTTTTCAATAGAGCTATTGATGAGTTCAACCACCACCGATAAAAAACAAGGCACAATCAATAGCCCCCATTCTAAAAAATCTTTGGCTAAATAGCTCGCTAGAACGATACAAAAAAGAGCCAAGACGATGATTTGCCTGAACGCACTCTCTTCAGCCCATGCGCATTTAAGTCCGTCTTTAGAATAAAAAAGGGCTTTCAAAAGGCGTTTAAACCCTTTAGCTTTGGGGGGGACTTTGAAATCACTCATGGCTTATTTTGTAAGATTGAAAGAAATTCACGCTAAGGCTTTCTAACAAATCGTTAAAAGTCAGCTTGGCGTTGTCTTTAGCTTGGGCGTTAAGAGCGATTTGGGATCGTTTGTTTTTAGCCATAGAAACAAAGGCTTGCAACAATCCTTTAAAATTTTGTTGGAGCACTGTATCGTCTTTAAAACGGGATTGGAACAAGACCATAAAATAGTTTTCTAAAGAAGCTAACGCGCTTTCATAAGAGACGCTAGGGGTTTGAGATCGCAAGCTAAAATAAGGGGAAAAAAAGCCCAAACTCTCTTTATTTTGGTAATAAAAGGCTTCTAAAACATTTTTAAGATGGCGCGCTTGGATAGAAACACTCAACTTTGGCGCTAAAAAACGCAGTTTGTCTTGCAACTCTTCTATGGCTTTAGCGTCTTTAGAACTCAAGGTTTTAAAAATATTTTTAAGGGATAGATTTTCTTGTGCTTCCATTAAACCCTCTTGAAAAAAAGTGTAAGCAAGGATATTTTCCGTATTAGTCAAATCGCATTTTAAATTATCGTTTAAAGTTTTTTCATCTAAAGCGTTGAATGTTAAAGAGCAATTCAAGCGCGTGGGTTTCATTTTTTCCAATAAGGCATTCAAGTCTTTTAGGGGGATTTGGCTGATTTTTTGCTGAATATCTTGTTCTAAAATAGGGGATTGGATTTGAGAATGGACAGAAAGGGTAAGAGAGCTTTTATCTAAAGAATGGAGCTTGATATTTAAATTTTTAAAATCCACAATAGGGGAGTTTTGAGGATCTAAAAAACTGATCTCTTTAGAAGTGCATGCAATTTTAAAAAACCCTTCGCATTCAAAGGGAGTGCTTGCAATCCCCATGCCCTTAATTTGGGGGCGTTGATCTAAATAAGCGTTAAGATAAGCGGTTAAAGATTTTTTTACCGACATGCTAGTGAAAAAGATAAACACCCCTAAAAGCACGCAAATTAAAGCCCCAATAACCACCATCCAAGACATGAATTTTTTAGTCAAAAAAAACCCCTTATTTTATTGAAAGTATAGTGATAGAACTCATAAAATACATTTTCTTATTTTTAGGATAGAAAATATCGTGTTTGTTAGGGCAAAAAAGTCGTTAGCAATGCCTTGTGTTACTTTCATAGCTTTCCTTGTTAGATGGAATTAAAATTATACCTAGTATTAAATCAAAAAAAAAGAAAAAGAGCTTAAAATTTTGAAAAAGTCCTAATTTGTGGCTGAATTTGTTAGGATTGAAGAAAAATTCGCTTGAGTTGAATTAACCCAAGCTTTTTATAAGTGTGTCAAAGAGGCATAAAGCCTCTTCATAAAAAGGATTGAGCGATTTTAGCGTCTTTCTGGGGGCTGTATGCCTAGCCAATCTTTATAAAACACCTCTATATCAGGCTCAAAATCATGGATCACAGGATACCAAGGAGTTGGGGCTTCAACATCTAAAAGGATGCCGCAATCCGGGCAAATATACTCCCGATACACTTGCCAGTGAGTATCACTGGCTAAGAGTTTAGGATACACCTCTTCCATTTTTTCTGCTGTATCGCGCACATAGATGTTTGCATGCAATTTCCAGTTCTCCTCTGGAGCGCAAAACGCATGACCGCATGAACACTTAATCACCCACTTCTTTTGAGCATCTTGCACCACAAACAAATGCGGCCCCAAGGGTAAGACGATTTTATCATCAAAATCTACCTTATCTTGCAACACCTTCAAATACATTTGGAACCTTTCATGATCTTTAGGCATGCTCAGCATTTTTAAGACAGTGTTCCAATCCAAGTTCCCCTCTACCAAATTTTTAATTTGTTCTTGTGTGTATTTTGACATGACCATTCTCCTTTCTTTATTTCTCATCAACCAACAGAACTGTGCGCACATCAGGCAATTTGCTCAAATCCATCCTGTATTTAGATCCATAGGTGAATACACCAAGCTCATCTTCTTTCACGCTCCAGCTCTTTGGCAAGTTCCAAAATGTTTTAAAATCATTCAAAAACTTAGGCGAGAGATCAAAGCTAGTCGCATACATGTGCTTAACTTGTTTGGAAGCCTCTTTTTCAAGAATAGCGTTTCTTTCTTGCTCCATCCATTGTTTTACCGGTATGGATCTAGCCTTTCTGTTTTCAAGAATTTCTTTTCTTCTGGCTTTCGTTTTGGCTTCATCGCCGACCCACACGCCGTCTTTATTCTGGCTCACCACCGCACCATAAACCTTGTAAGCGTATTCTGGCAATAGCTGTTTGCTGTTTAGATCTTCTAAAATCGCGTTCAAATCCCTTTCAATCGGATCGCCAAATCCAGGACCGCCTTTGATGTAGTTCAAATACAAGTCATAATTATCAAAGCAGTTCTCGGTGGTGATGCATTGCTTATCCCTTTTGACTTGAGACGCATGAGAAATGTGCTTTTCATAATCTCTATCCGTTGGGTTAAAATCGCCTCCCAAAGGCAAGCTGGCATTATTTTTAATCCTGTTTTTTAAATCGGTGTTGTGCGCTTCAAACCTATAGCCACTAGCCGCTGGATAGCCCCCCATCATACCCCAATCGCTATTCATATAGCCATTACCCATAAAGAACATGGTCCAATCATGCGCACCCCACACCATTCTTAAGGTTTCAAACCCGTTACCGCCTCGATATTTCCCATACCCACCGGTATTGGCTTTGACATTCCTGCCTAAATAAAGAAGAGGCTCTGCCATTTCCCAAATTTCAACATCGCCCATATCGCCTTCTGGGTTCCAAATAGCCGCTGCGTGATTCAGGCCGTCTTTTATCGCGCAAGCTCCAGTCCCACAAGAACTCGTCTCAAAGCTATTCACCGCATGGATTTCTCCATCCTGGTTGATACCACCGCCTTGCAACCAATTGGAAGTGTTAGCGTTCCCGGAATTGACTTCTTCTAAATACCCTCGGCTGTAATACGCTTGAGACAAGCCTCTCCACAAAGCGCTCCAGCCTGATACCAAGAAATGCCACGCATAAGCATGCCCAGTGCGCCTGTCATCTGGATTCATCCAAGTCCCTTTTTTGAGTCTGAATTGAGTCGCAAAATAAGCGCCATCATTGATGCGAGAAGTGGGTATCAATGTTTGAGTCATCATCACCCAAATACCGCTAGTAAAAGACACTTGGTTGCAATTGAAAGAGTGCCATCCCCACCTAGACGCGCCATCAAAATCCAATTTCCATGTAGCGTCTTTATTGATAGTGATTTCCACAGGAGAGTGCATGATTGTGTCTAGCTTAGCAAATTCAGAGCACACGCCAATATCCTTGTGTGCATAAGGCACATCCACAAACGCTACCTTTCTATACTTGCCTGGTATGGTCATGGATTTGATCCTAGAGATAAGGCCTCTCCTCCCCTCTTCAATCACCTCATCAATAAATCGCATGTAAGAATCAATGCCGTCTTCTTTAATGACTTCCATCACTAAATCCCTAATCATATGGCATCCTGCAATCCTAGTCCTTTCATCTAGAATCCAATATTTAGGCGTGCGAACCGATCTTTGAGATTCATGCAACCAATCTTTAAAGCTCTCATCATTCGCCCCTGTCTTACGGCAAGTGATCATGTATCCATCCCCAAATCTTTGAACCTGTCCAGTGCTCATCGATCCTGGAGTAACCGAACCGGTATCAATCACATGCGTAACACCGCCTACCCAACCAATCAATTTTTCATCGTGGAAAATAGGCACAAGAGTCATAATATCGCATGGGTGCACATTCCCAATCGCGCAGTCGTTATTGGTGAAAATATCCTTGTCATTGATGCCTGGGTTATCTTCCCAATTATTCTCTACCATGTATTTGATAGCTGATCCCATAGTGCCTACATGGATAATGATACCCGTAGAAGTCAGCACGCTATCGCCCACAGCGTTATAAAGCGTGAAGCACAATTCCCCCTCTTGCTCAACAATAGGGCTTGCAGCAATCCTTTTAGCTGTTTCTCTGGCATGCACGATACCGCCTCTTAATTTAGAGAACATTTTCTCATAACCGATCGGATCTCTTTCTTTAAACTCTAGTTTTTTGAGACCATTATAATGCCCTGTTTTTTCTGTCCTGGCTAGGATTTCATCTCTAGCTTGTTTTAAAGTTTTGCCGTTTTTCAATAAATTTGCCATTTTGAACTCCTTTATTTAACTTCTTTCAAGTGGAACAATCGGTGTTTGTCTAGTCTTGTCGCAAAGCCCTTGGGTATCACGAAAGTGGTCGCATCTGATTCCACGATCGCAGGCCCTATGACTTCATTTCCAGGCAGTAATTTTTCCATTTGCCACACATCTGCATCCACCCATTTCTTATGACGATAGAATTTTCTAACGCCTATTTTGGCTTCTTTTGGAGGCGTAGCGCCATGCTCTTTTTCAACCGGAATCACAGGTTTTTGCGTAGCCACAACACCACGCATGATCACGCCGGTCACGCTAAAACCAAGCTCTGGAGAACACGCTGATTCAGAATAAACGCGAGCGTAGGTTTTTTCATATTCTTTGACAATCTCTTCCCAATCAGCCACGCTTGCAGCTTTTGACACAGGAGAAGTGATCTCTAAATCATTCAATTGCCCCATATACTGCATCCTGTATCCAGGTCTTAAGATCACATCTTTTTCAGAGAATCCATTGATCTTGAACTCTTCAATCACTTTGAGAGTCAATTCATCCCATGCGTCTTGAATGATCTTGCATGCTTCTATTTTGGACTTGTCTGAAGAATACTGCGGAATAGCAATATCCACGCTCTTGTCATATCTGTATTCAAAATCAGCGCAAGCGCAACCAAAAGCGCTAAATCCAGCCGCCCACGCAGGCACTACCACATCCTTAAACCCTAATCCTTCTGTATAGCCATAGGTATGCACAGGCCCCGCGCCACCATATGAAAAGCACACAAAATCAGACGGGCTATACCCTTTAGCACTAATGTTGGATCGCAAGTATTCTTTAAGATCCAAATCAAGCAACTCAATCACACCCGCAGCCGCATCTTCTACGCTAATGCCTAGCGGATCAGCAATTTGCTCTTTAATGTGTTTTTTAGCCCTATCCACATCTAATTTGATCAAACCGCCTAAGAAATTATCCGGGTTCAAATAGCCTAAAACAATATGGCAATCGGTTACTGAAACCGTGTCTAATCCGCTGTCTTTCCAACAAGTGCCAACTCTATACCCCGCGCTGTCAGGCCCTAGTTTGACCGATTGGCTGTGCGGATCAATGCGCACAAAACTCCCAGCGCCCGCGCCAACAGAATCCATAGCCACAAGCGGTAAGGATAAAACAAGACGCGCCATATCAGGGTCAGAAGCGATGTTGAAATTGCTCTTAACAATAAGCGCCATATCAAAGCTCGTGCCACCAATATCGCTGCATGCAATATTGTCATAACCAAGCGTTTCGCCTAGCAATTTAGATCCAATCACGCCTCCAATAGGGCCGCTCACAATAGTCCTAGCGAGCTCTTTAGCTTTCCAACTAATGGTGCCTCCATGCGTTGCCATCACACGAAGATCGAATTTAGCGCCATGCTCTTTGAAGCGGTTGCTGACTTTAGAGAGAGTTTGCCTGCTTGGCTCAGCCGCATAAGCTTCTAAGATAGTGGTGTTCATTCTGTGGCTTTCTTTTCTTTGAGGGTAGTAATCCACAGAAGCGAATACGGGAATATTTTTACCCAATTTTTCAATTTCTTTTAACGCTATATCTCTAACGATCCGCTCGCTTTCAGCGTTTTTATGAGATTGCAACAAGCAAATCACAATGGCCTTTGCGCCTGCTTCTAAAAGCTCCTTAACAGCAACTTTAACCTCTTCTTGACGCACCGGGATAACCACTTGCCCCTTGACATCGGTTCTTTCTGTAACGCCTCTAATCCTTTTTAAAGGAATCAGCGGATCATCATACTTGTGCGTGTTGATATGCAACCTTTCTTCTAGTGCATACCCCAAGTAGGATTGCAACGCTCTGCCCATAGAATGCATTTGCTCAAAACCCTTATTGCAAATCAGGCCCACTTCCATTCCGCGCCTTTGGACGACCCGATTGAGCATCGCGGTGCCTGAATACACGCAAGTGACCAACTCTGGATAAACCTTACTCACATCCGATTGCCAGTGCGATAAAGCGTCTTGCGAGCTATTATAAATAGCTAAACTCTCATCTTCTGGGTTGCTTTGGGCTTTACCGACTACGAAACTGCCATTTTCTTTCACAAAAAATGTGTCCGTCATGGTGCCACCGGCATCAATACCCATCACCTGAACTCTTGCGTCTTTCATTTAGTCTCCTTGTTATTAAAGTGTTGCTCAAGGCAACCTATTAGAAGTATAAGGCTGATTTTTAAATGGGAATCGTTTATTTCAAAGTTGTTTGCAATAAGGGAAAATTTGGTGTAATAAAGTGAAAAGTAGTAACAAATTCATTCAAAACGCTACTGATATTCATCTTAAATTACCCAAAAATATCATATAAATATCATATAGGAAGAAAAATATTAAACTGATATTAAATCAAAAGGCGAAATTCAATTCTAATGTGCCGATCTGGTGGTGCTTAGGCTGGGATTGAAAGGTTTTACTAATATCAGTGATCGTAAAAGCCACCCTGAGGCTACGCCACATCATAGCCGCTCCTATTTCACTGGCATAAACAAAGTATTCCAAATTAGCAATGCCCCTAGTTTCAGGGCTATTGCCTTGAATGAAGATGTTAAGGGGTTGGAAGCGCCCAAAAGCCCCTACAAAAAAATAGATGGAAAATTTATCGCTATAAGGCATGCCCCCATCAAAAGCGGTATTGACCTTATTGACACCATAATCAGCGTCCAAGTTATACCCAGCCCTAAAGAGCGAGCCGAGTTGGAAATAATCCCTCGCATTCCCCAATTCCACATTAAACCCAGGCATTAACTCCATAGAAAAAAAACGAGTCTTTAAAAGGGGGACTTTTTTGAGCAATTGGTAGTGCAATTCAAAGATAAATTCGTTTTTGAGCTGCGTGTTCCAGCCATAAAATTGGGGATCATGACCCCATTTATGAATGAGACGCTGCGTTTGAGCGGCCAAAGAATCTTGCCCTGTCGTGCCTAAAGAAAGCGTGAATAATTCCATGAAAGTTTGATGGCGGTTATACACATTCAAATTCACTCTCAAATACCCCCCATAAGGGTGGTTATCATGCAAATGCACCAGTTTTCTGTTTTTAAGTGAGGGGGTATACATGTCTTGAGCGAGAGAAATACCAAAACGAGTGACCCTAGGGCTTTTATTGAAAAAACCTAAATACGAAGTCCATTTCATCGCTTTATTTTTAGAAAAATCAAACTCTTTAGTGGAAAAGCCTATTTGATTGCCTGCGGTATAATACTCATCAATGTAAGGATTGATATAACCATCATTTTCAGTCATCAAATTGATAGAATAGCGTTTAGAGGGCGTTAATGGGGTAGGAATATCCTCTTTTGCCCATGCAAACGTTCCTAATAATAAACATAAAATAAATTTGAAAAACAAAACACTTCCTTAGGTTATTATGGGGTTGGTTATTGTAACGAAATAAGGCTTAATTACAAGAGCGTTTAAAGGGTAAAAGAGAAAACTTTACCCATTGAAAAGAGCGTGGTTTTAGGCATAAAAAACTCACACTAAAAAATAAAACACCCCACACACGACTAGGCCTACAAAAATTAAAGTCAAAACGCAATAGCCCATAATATCTTTAGCGCCCAAACCGGCGATGGCTAAAGCGGGCAAAGCCCAAAAAGGCTGTATCATGTTCGTCCAAGCGTCTCCCCAAGCGATAGCCATAGAAACCACGCCCGGATCCACCCCCAAGCTTTGCCCAGCCGGAAGCATGATAGGAGCTTGAATCGCCCATTGCCCTCCGCCTGATGGAATAAAAATATTGACAACCCCTGCGCTTAAAAAAGTCATGAGCGCGAAAGTTTTTTCATTAGCGATGTGCGTGAAGGCTAAAGAAAGCATTTGCGCTAAAGAATGCCCCCCCACGCTATGGCTTGCCATCATTCCCATAATCCCAGCGTAAAAAGGGAATTGGAGTAAAATCCCAGCCACGCTCCTAGCGGAACGATCGATCGCTTTCACATAAGCCAAAGGGGTTTTATGGAGCAAAATCCCTAAAAAAAGGAAAATCGTATTGACAATGTTTAAACTAATCCCTCCCCCTTTAAAAAAATAAATACCCAAATACCCAAAACCCAAAAAAACCAAAAGATAAGAAAGCAAAGCACTGTTTTCTAAAAAATGTGCGATCGTTTTGTCTTGTTGGTGGTCAATGAGTTCTGTTTCCTTGTATTCGTCTTTTAAAAGCTTGGCGTCAATCTCAACAATTTCTTCTTTTTTAGGGTGGATCATTGCCATTAAAAAGGGTAACCCTACAAGAATGATCCCTATAATGATTAAATTATAGGCAGAAAAAATCGTCTGACTGATAGGAATAGCTTTTTCAATCACCCCGGCGCTCATTTTGGACAGATTTTCATTTTGGGTGGCAACGCTTAAAGGGATAGAGCCTGATAAACCCCCATGCCAGATGACAAAACCCGAATAAGCGCTAGCAATGAGCAGCCTGTAATCCACCCCTTTAACATTTTTGGCGATCTCTTTTGCAAAAATCGTGCTAATCACTAAGCCAAAACCCCAGTTGATCCAATTAGCGATTAACGATAAAAAAGTAACCAACCATAAAGCCGTGTAATACCCTTTAGGCAAAGACGCCAAGTATTTTAAAAGTTTTTGGACTAATTTAGCGCTAGCTAGAGCTTGACCCAACACCAAAATAAGAGCCATTTGCATAGAAAAACCTAAAAGCGTCCAAGCACCATTCCCCCAACTAGAAATGACAGACGAAGCGTCTTGCCCTGTCAAGCAATAAACAAGAACAAACACGACAAACGATAAAAGAGCAACCAAGACAAAGGAGTCCGGCAAACATTTAGACGCTAAAAACACGCACGCTGAAGTCAAATGCCTTAATAAAAACATCAACACCCCTTTTATAAGCTATAGATGCACTTCAAATTCAGCTTCTGTTTTTTCTTTCACTTGATCAAGGCTGACCCCCTCTTGCAATTCCACTAATTTCATGGCGTTATTGGAAAACTCAAACACCGCTAAATCCGTTATCAATTGATGCACCACGCCTTTTCCCGTTAAGGGCAATGAGCATTCTTTTTTCACTTTAGACTCCCCGTATTTGTTGCAATGCTCCATGATGACAATCACTTTTTTAGCGCCATGCACCAAATCCATAGCCCCTCCCATGCCCTTTATGAGCTTTTTAGGGATCATCCAATTAGCCAAATCCCCATTTTGTGAGACTTCCATCCCCCCTAAAATTGCTAAATCAATATGCCCCCCACGAATCATCGCAAACGAATCCGTGCTATTGAAAAACGAAGCGCCCGGCACCACGGTTACGGTTTCCTTTCCTGCGTTGATAAGATCCGCATCAACGCCCCCTTCTAAAGGG
Organism: Helicobacter pylori; assembly: GCF_015904775.1. Lineage (GTDB taxonomy): Bacteria > Campylobacterota > Campylobacteria > Campylobacterales > Helicobacteraceae > Helicobacter > Helicobacter pylori_DM. The sequence continues at coordinate 44,403 of NZ_JADZNC010000008.1, read as the reverse complement.
TAGCCGCCAATCCCTAATAGCCCGTTCTCGCTTTGGAAAACGATATTCATCCCGCTCACTTCATTAGCCACAAGCGTGGGCAAGCCTATCCCTAAATTCACATACATGCCCTCTTTTAATTCCTTTGCCGCTCTTTTAATGATAGCCTCTCTCATTTCGCGCTCCTTGTTGTGATTTTTTCTATCCGTTTTTCAAATTTCTCGCCCTTATAGATGTGTTGCACATAGATTCCTGGCAAGTGTATTTCATCTGGGTCTAATTCCCCGGCCGGGACAATTTCTTCCACTTCAGCGACGCATATTTTTGCCGCCATCGCGCACAAGGGATTGAAATTCCTGGCTGTTTTTCTAAACACCAAGTTCCCAAGAGTGTCGCTTTTGTAGGCTTTAATAAGCCCGTAATCGCCTGTGATCGCTCTTTCTAAAATATACTCCTTGCCGTTAAATTCCCTTGATTCCTTGCCTTGAGCGATCAAAGTCCCAACACCGGTTGGGGTGTAGTAAGCGGGTATCCCAGCCCCTCCAGCGCGCAAGTTTTCAGCCAGCGTGCCTTGCGGTGTCAAAACGACTTCAATTTCTCCATTCAGCATTTGCGATTCAAAAATCTTATTTTCCCCCACATACGAAGCGATAATCTTTTTAATCTGCTTTTTTTCCAAAAGAATACCCAACCCAAAGTCATCAACGCCGCAATTATTGCTCACGACAATCAAATCCTTGATGCCTTTCTTATAAATATAATTAATGGCGTATTCGGGTATCCCGCACAGCCCAAAACCGCCCACTAAAATAGTATCCCCATCTTTTAACCCGCTCAACGCTTTGTCTAAATCGGTTATAACCTTGTTCATCTCATTCTCCTTATTTTTGTTCCACTACCACTGATAGCCCTTGACCGCCACCCACGCACAATGACGCGCAACCCACGCCATGCCCACTCCTTTTCATTTCATGCAATAAAGTAACTAATATCCTAGCGCCACTCGCACCAATAGGGTGGCCAATCGCTATCGCGCCTCCATTCACATTCACGATATTGGGGTTTAATTCAAGCTCTTTTAACACGGCGATGCTTTGCGCGGCAAAGGCTTCATTGAGTTCAAAAAGATTAATGTCGTTGAGATTCATTTTGACATTTTTAAGGTTGTTTTTAATCGCAATACTAGGGCATATACCCATTATATCCGGACTGCAACCACCCAAACCAAACCCCTTGATAGCCGCCATGGTTTTTAACCCCAATTTTTGCGCTTTTTTAGCGCTGCATAAAATGATAATGCTCGCGCCATCATTGATCCCTGATGAATTTCCTGCCGTTACCGATCCGTCTTTTTTGAAAGCGGGTTTGAGCTTTGCAAGGGATTCTAGTGTCGTGTCTCTAGGGTATTCGTCTTCTTTAAAAACCACCACGCCTTTTTTATTCGCTATTTCAATAGGCGTGATTTCTTCTTGGAACTTCCCTGCATTGATGGCGGCTCTCGCTTTGAGTTGTGATTGGAGTGCGAATGCGTCTTGATCTTCTCGGCTTATGTGGTATGCTTGAGCGACATTATCAGCGGTGATCCCCATGTGGTAATCGTTGAACGCATCCCACAATCCATCATGTATCATGGAATCTATCATGTTCGCATTCCCCATTCTTTTCCCCTCTCGCATGTCAAACGACAGATAAGGCGCTGCGCTCATGTTCTCCACGCCACCGCACACCACCACCTCATCGCGCCCAAGCATGATGCTGTCATGCGCTAACTGGATAGCTTTCATAGACGATCCGCAAACCATATTGACGCTGAAAGCGTTTTTGTCATTAGGGATACCGGCGTCCAGTTGGATCTGTCTGGCGATATTTTGACCCAAACCAGCGCCTAAAACATTGCCTAAAATGACAGAATCTACATCGCTAGGCTCAAGTCCGCTCGCATTCAAAGCGTCTTTAAGCACGCTAACACCCATTTCTCTAGCGCCCACATTCTTTAAAGAGCCTAGAAAACTCCCTACCGCACTTCGTTTTGCCGCCACTACAACCACTTCATTCATGTCTTTGCCTTTAAGTTGATTTATTAGTCATAGTATCACTTTTAAGTGATTGAAACCCTAATAAGTTTTATTCTGTTTTAGGTTTTGTTTTGGATTAAGGGTGATCCGTTTATTTTTTTCACAAAAATATTATTCTTATCGTTCAATGATTATTGCATAATATAGCTTCAAGTGGGGATCTAAAATCAAGCAGATATGCACTTTAGGCTCATGGTTCTCTAACGCTTTAAAAAAATTTCTTTCTAAGCAGTCTTTGCCTAGTTTCAGGGTTTTAATAGGGTTTTAAATAAACTCCCTAATCTCTTTCTCTAAAGCGTTAATAAAAACGCTTGAATAGGGTTTTTCTTTAGGGAATTTTTCTAAAAAATCATTCAATAGCCCAAGGTATTGCTCCTTATTTAAAGCGCCTTTTAACACTTCGTATTTTAAAAAAAGCCAGTAAGTGTTAAGCGCATCGCTTTGGCAATAGCTATCAATAATGCCTTTTTTCTCCTTTTGGCTTAAATGTAGGTTGTAATAAATCGCATGCACTAAATCCCCGCTCACATCAAATTTACCAGGAATATTCGTCATGGAGCAAATGCCATTTAGATTCAAACCCCTAACGGATCCATAATGGCTCAAGCTATCCATTAAATCCAAATGAAACTGCTCGCTATAGCGCGCACGGTAATTTTCCCATTTGTTTTCTTGGTTGTAAAAAGCGTCTAAAGTTAAATTGTATTTAAGGGCTTTGAGCGTGAGTAGGGGCATGTCAAAACCTCTGCCATTGAAGCTTATTAAGCGCGGTTGCTTTTCGTTAAAGTATTTGAAAAAGTCTTCTAAAAGCTCTTTTTCGCTTGTAAAATCCTCTTTATTTTCGTGTTTTTGACCAAAATTCCCCACTTTGATAAATTGCCCGTAATCATCGCCAATGACTGCTGCAATAGAGATGATCTCATGCAAATAAAGAGGCAAAAACTCGCTCCCGCTTTTTTCTTTTTGCTTTTCAAAACTCCATTCACAGATTTTTAGCGCATCATTTTCTTCTAATTGAAAATGCTCTTTACACAAGCTCACGCTAGGAATGGTTTCTATATCAAACACGCATAACATCACACGCTCCTTTCGCATTTTAATATTCTTGTCTCGCTTTTATTATATAACAATTAGTCTTATAGCGCTATAGTGCTGACTTTTAATCTAAAAACGATATAACTAAAAATTAAAAAAACTTATTTGGAGAATTGGAAGTGAAAGAAATCACTATCGCCCTTGTGGGCCAGCCTAATGTGGGGAAATCATCCCTCATCAACGCTTTGAGTAACGCCCATTTGAAAGTGGGGAATTTTGCCGGGGTTACCGTGGATAAAATGGAAGTGGGTTTGATCCATAAAGAGCATCAAATCACTATCATTGATTTACCGGGCACTTACGCGCTCAATGATTTCACCACTGAAGAAAAGGTTACTAAAGATTTTTTAGAAAAAGGGCAATACGATCTCATTCTTAATGTGGTGGATTCCACCAATTTAGAGCGTAATTTAGCCTTAAGCACGCAGCTATTAGACACGAATAAAAAAATGCTTCTCGCACTCAACATGTGGGATGAGGCGCAAAAAGAAGGCATTAAAATCAATACAGAAAAGCTTTCTAAAGAATTAGGGGTTGTGTGCGTGCCAACAAGCGCAAGATCCAAAGAAGATCGCTTGAATACCGAGCTTTTATTAGACGAAATTGTCAGGCTTTATTCTCAAAACACTATAAACAATGAAAACATCAAAGTCCCGTCTCAAAGCTTTAAGGAGTCTTTAAAATACAGCCAGAGCGCTCAAAGAATCGCTAAATTGGTGATCAGTGAAAACAAGCAAAACGCGAGTTTTGAACACACTTATAAGATTGATAAGATTTTAATGCACCCGCGTTATGGGATTTTCATTTTTTTAGGGTTTATGTTTATCATTTTTTCCTTGAGCTTTTTAATAGGGGGGGGAGTGCAAAAAGCGCTTGAAACAGGGTTTAAATTTTTGAGCGATGGTATCAAAGAAAATGTGGCTAATGAAGATTTAGCGTCTTTGGTGGGCGATGGCATTATTGGGGGAGTGGGAGCGACGGTTTCATTCTTGCCTTTAATTGTGGTGTTGTATTTTGGGATTTCTTTACTAGAGACAACGGGTTATATGAGTAGGGTAGCGTTTTTACTAGACGGGATCTTGCATAAATTTGGCTTGCATGGGAAGAGTTTTATCCCTTTAATCACCGGTTTTGGCTGCTCAGTGCCTGCTTACATGGCGACAAGAACCTTACAAAACTATAACGAACGACTGATCACGCTTTTTGTGATCGGCTTTATGAGTTGCTCGGCAAGGCTGCCTATTTATGTGCTGTTTGTAGGCTCGTTTTTCCCCTCTTCAAGCGCTGGGTTTGTGCTGTTTTGCATTTATATTTTGGGGGCGGTTGTGGCGTTAGTGATGGCCAAATTACTCAAACTAAGCGTGTTTAAAGGACAAACCGAATCCTTTATTATGGAAATGCCCAAATACCGCTTTCCCAGTTGGAGAATGGTCTATTTCAGTATCTACACCAAATCGCTTTCCTACCTTAAAAAAGCCGGGACTTACATTTTAGTGGGAGCGATTTTAATCTGGTTTATGTCCCAATACCCTAAAAATGATGCGGCTATGAAGGCTTATAAGCAAGAAAGCTTATTAGTCCAAAAAAACGCTAATCTTTCAAGCGAAGCTAAAGAAGAAAAATTAAAAGAATTAAAAACCGAATTGGATAAAAAGAATTTAAAAAATAGCGTTGTAGGAAGGGGTGGGGCGTATTTAGAAAAAGTCTTTAGCCCTATGGATTTTGATTGGCGTTTGAGCGTCTCACTTGTCACCGGTTTTATGGCTAAAGAAGTGGTGGTTTCTACTTTGGGGGTGTTGTTTTCCTTAGGGGATCAAAACGAAAAATCTGATGCTTTTAGGGAGACAATCAGAAAAGAAGTCAGCGTGCCTAGCGGGATCGCCTTTATCGTGTTTGTGATGTTTTATATCCCTTGTTTTGCAGCGACCATTACTTTTGGTAGGGAAGCTGGGGGGATAAAGTTTGTGGCGTATTTGTTCATCTTCACAACCGTTGTGGCGTATGCGTTTTCCTTGATAGCTTTTTATGTGACTCAAATTTTGGTTTAAAGGCTAGCTATAAAGGGTTTTTAAACCCTTTATTTGTTTAAAATTCCACCCATTAGAAATATTAAAAAATTTTTATTTTTCTTTATATTCCAATCCTTTCCATCAACATTCGCATTAATCGGCATTTTTGATAAAAAAAGTCATTAATATTATCTAAATAATAATTTTTTAAAAATTTAAGCTAAAACTAATAATAATTATTATAAACTACGATTTGTTGTAAAAAGGAACATTTTTCATAAAAGGTAGTAAATGAAAAGAATTTTAGTCTCTCTAGCTGTTTTGAGTCATAGCGCGCATGCCGTAAAGACTCATAATTTGGAAAGGGTGGAAGCTTCAGGAATAGCTAACGATAAAGAAGCGCCTTTAAGTTGGAGAAGTAAGGAGGTTAGAAACTATATGGGATCTCGCACGGTGATTTCTAACAAGCAGCTCACTAAAAGCGCCAATCAAAGCATTGAAGAAGCTTTGCAAAATGTGCCGGGCGTGCATATTAGAAACTCTACAGGTATTGGAGCTGTGCCTAGCATTTCCATTAGGGGGTTTGGCGCTGGAGGTCCAGGGCATTCTAATACGGGAATGATTCTAGTCAATGGGATTCCTATTTATGTCGCGCCCTATGTTGAAATTGGCACGGTTATTTTTCCTGTAACCTTTCAATCTGTGGATAGAATCAGTGTAACTAAAGGTGGGGAGAGCGTGCGTTATGGCCCTAACGCTTTTGGCGGTGTGATCAACATTATCACCAAAGGCATTCCTACCAATTGGGAAAGTCAAGTGAGCGAGAGGACCACTTTTTGGGGCAAGTCTGAAAATGGGGGGTTTTTCAATCAAAATTCTAAAAACATTGATAAAAGCTTAGTTAATAACATGCTTTTTAACACCTATTTAAGAACGGGGGGTATGATGAATAAGCATTTTGGAATCCAAGCTCAAGTCAATTGGCTCAAAGGGCAAGGGTTTAGATACAACAGCCCTACCAACATTCAAAACTACTTGCTAGATTCGTTGTATCAAATCAATGATAGCAACAAGATCACCGCTTTTTTTCAATATTACAGCTATTTTTTAACAGACCCTGGGTCTTTAGGTATAGCTGCCTATAATGAAAATCGTTTTCAAAATAACCGCCCTAATAACGATAAAAGCGGGAGAGCGAAGCGATGGGGAGCTGTGTATCAAAACTTTTTTGGGGACACGGATAGGGTAGGTGGGGATTTCACTTTCAGTTACTATGGGCATGACATGTCAAGGGATTTTAAATTTGATTCTAACTATTTAAATGTCAATACCAATCCTAAATTAGGCCCTGTTTATACCGATCAAAATTATCCAGGATTTTTTATTTTTGATCATTTAAGGCGTTATGTGATGAACGCTTTTGAGCCTAATTTGAACTTAGTTGTTAATACCAATAAAGTTAAGCAAACTTTTAATGTGGGCATGCGTTTTATGACGATGGACATGTTCATTAGATCCGATCAAAGCACATGCGAAAAATCAGATATTATTGATGGGGTGTGCCATATGCCCCCATATGTTCTTTCTAAAAAGCCTAGTAACAATCAAGAAATGTTTAACAACTATACAGCGGTATGGTTGAGCGATAAAATAGAACTTTTTGATTCTAAATTGGTGATAACTCCAGGGATTAGATACACTTTTTTGAACTACAACAACAAAGAGCCAGAAAAGCATGATTTTTCCGTATGGACCAGTAAAAAACAGCGTCAAAACGAATGGAGTCCCGCCCTTAATATCGGCTATAAACCTATGGAAAATTGGATATGGTATGCGAACTACCGCCGCAGTTTTATCCCCCCACAACACACAATGGTAGGCATTACTAGGACTAATTACAACCAAATTTTTAATGAAATTGAAGTGGGGCAACGCTATAGTTATAAAAATCTATTGAGCTTTAACACGAATTATTTTGTGATTTTTGCCAATCGTTACTATGCGGGAGGCTATAGTCCACAGCCTGTGAATGCTAGGAGTCAAGGGGTGGAATTGGAATTGTATTACGCGCCGATTAGGGGTTTGCAATTCCATGTGGCTTACACTTACATTGATGCACGCATCACTTCTAACGCTGATGATATTGCTTATTATTTTACAGGCATTGTCAATAAACCCTTTGACATTAAAGGGAAGCGTTTGCCTTATGTGAGTCCTAACCAATTCATATTTGACATGATGTATACTTACAAGCACACGACTTTTGGTATTAGCAGCTATTTTTATAGCCGCGCTTATAGTTCCATGCTCAATCAAGCTAAAAGCCAAACCGTGTGCTTGCCCTTAAACCCAGAATACACAGGGGGGCTAGAGTATGGTTGTAATTCAGTGGGGTTATTGCCCTTGTATTTTGTGTTGAACGTTCAAGTAAGCTCCGTTTTATGGCAAAGCGGTAGGCATAAAATCACAGGGAGCTTGCAAATCAATAACCTTTTTAACATGAAGTATTATTTTAGGGGAATTGGCACAAGCCCTACAGGAAGAGAACCCGCGCCAGGGAGATCCATTACAGCGTATTTGAATTATGAGTTTTAAATTAATTTCAAGCTATTCTTTTATAGCTTGAATGTTTTTAATATCAAACCATTTTAAAACTCGCTACTAAATTTTCGGTCAATAGATTAAACCCATCTACCAGAATAAACACTAAAATTTTAAAAGGCAGAGAAATCATTACAGGCGGGAGCATCATCATGCCCATCGCCATTAAAATAGAGCTGATCACCATATCAATCACCAAAAAAGGCAAGTAGAGTAAAAAGCCGATTTGAAACGCTGTTTTCAATTCGCTTATCATAAACGCCGGGATTAAAACGCTCAAGCTCACCTCATCAGGGGTTTTAGGGTTAGGCAAATTCCTAATCCTAAAAAAAAGCGCTAGATCCTTTTCTCGTGTGTTTTTAAGCATGAATTCCTTGAAAGGCAGAGCGCTTTTTTCAAACGCTTCGGTGTAAGAAATCTTTTTATCCATATAAGGCTTAATCCCTGTATCATAAGCCTTTTTCAAGCTAGGTTCCATGATGAAAAAAGTCAATATCAAAGAGAGCGAGACTAAAATTTGAGTGGGGGGGGTTTGCTGCGTGCCTAAAGCGGTCCTTAAAAAAGAAAACACCACGATCAAACGGGTGAAACTCGTCATCACTAAAATCAACGATGGGGCTAAAACTAAAAGCGTGAGCAGGGCGATGACATTAAGGGTGGTTACGAGTTGTTTAGGATTACTAGGAGCGTTTAAAGAGAGATTGACGCTAGGCAAAGCGCTATCAGCGCTCATTAAAGGGCATATTAAAGGGCAAATGAGGATTAAAAAAATGAAAAAACGCAAAATTCTAGCCTTAAATCTTTGATGAAACGAAGTCAAATTATAAGATAAGGCATGTTAAAATTCCCTAAAATAACCCCATAAATTGAAGGATTTTAATGCTTTCTGTAATCATACTGGCCGCTGGTAAAGGCACTCGCATGCGTTCTAGCCTGCCTAAAACTTTGCACACCCTTTGCGGGGAGCCTATGTTATTTTACATTTTAGAAGTGGCTTTTTCAATCAGTAATGATGTGCATCTTATCTTACACCACCAACAAGAACGCATTAAAGAAGCGGTGTCAAAGCGTTTTAAGGGCGTAATCTTTCACACTCAAATCGTGGAAAAATATTCAGGGACAGGTGGGGCTATCATGCAAGAAAATAAAACGCCTATTCTTACCAAACATGATCGGGTTTTGATTTTGAATGCGGACATGCCCTTAATCACTAAAGACGCTCTCGCCCCCTTATTAGAAAGCAAGAATAACGCCATAGGCTTACTCCATTTAGCTGACCCTAAAGGTTATGGGCGCGTTGTTTTAGAAAACCATCAGGTTAAAAAGATTGTAGAAGAAAAGGACGCTAATACCAAAGAAAAAGAAATTAAAAGCGTGAACGCTGGCGTGTATTTTTTTGAAAGAAAGTTTTTAGAAAAATACTTGCCCAAGCTCCATGACAAAAACGCCCAAAAAGAACACTATCTCACGGATTTAATCGCTTTGGGTATTAAGGGGAATGAAAAAATTGACGCTCTATTCTTAGAAGAAGAGTGTTTTTTAGGGGTGAATAGCCAAACAGAAAGGGCGAAAGCTGAAGAAATCATGCTAGAAAGACTGCGCAAAAACGCCATGGACTTGGGGGTAGTGATGCAATTGCCTAATAGCATTTATTTAGAAAAAGGCGTGAGTTTTAAGGGGGAGTGCGTTTTAGAGCAAGGGGTGCGTTTGATTGGGAATTGTTTGATAGAAAACGCGCATATTAAGGCTTATAGCGTGATAGAAGAGAGCCAAATCATTAATAGCAGCGTGGGGCCGTTTGCCCATGCGCGCCCTAAAAGCGTGATTTGTAACAGCCATGTGGGGAATTTTGTAGAGACTAAAAACGCCAAACTTCAAGGCACTAAAGCAGGGCATTTGAGCTATTTAGGGGATTGTGAGATAGGGAAAAACACAAATGTGGGGGCTGGCGTGATCACTTGCAATTACGATGGTAAAAAGAAACACCAAACGATCATCGGTGAAAATGTCTTTATAGGGAGCGATAGCCAGCTAGTCGCCCCCATAAATATCGGCTCTAATGTTTTAATCGGCAGCGGCACCACCATCACTAAAGACATTCCTAGCGGTTCGTTGAGCCTTTCACGCGCCCCTCAAATTAACATTGAAAACGGGTATTTTAAGTTTTTTAAGAAACCTTAATTTGCTTCAATAATGAAAAAACCCAAAAATTATTATAATCATTTACTTTAATCCTGTAATTTGTGAATAAACAAAACACTTATTGAGTTTTTTGTGATCTTTTGCTGATCTGTAACAATGCTTTTAATAGGGTTGTGGTATAAATATTCTTATCAAGGTGTGCCAAACATGCCTTGAATCTCAATTTTTGAATCTCAATTTTATGAAAGGATTTGTTATGAGCGGATTAAGAACATTTAGTTGTGTAGTGGTTTTATGCGGTGCAATGGCTAATGTGGCTGTAGCTAGTCCTAAAATAGAGGCAAGGGGTGAATTAGGCAAATTTATAGGGGGTGGTGTTGGGGGTTTTGTTGGTGATAAAATGGGCGGATTTGTTGGTGGTGCAATAGGAGGATATATTGGGTCTGAAGTAGGCGATAGGGTAGAAGATTTTATCCGTGGCGTTGATAGAGAGCCTCAAACTAGAGAGCCTCAGACTAGAGAACCGCAAGCCCCAAGAGAACCTATCCGTGATTTTTATGATTACGGCTATAGTTTTGGGCATGCTTGGTGATCTTAAATGAGCCAAGGTGATAGGGGGAAAGGAAATAGCATGGATACTACAAAAGAGAACTTGAATGGCTCAAAAAAGCGTTTGAGCGATTTGGAATATCGATGGGCAATGGCTCTAGTCTATGGAGGATGTATCTCCATAACCACTAGGATTTTTTATGACATAAATGGTTCAGCTAGCGATCCGCTTTTTGACCCTAAATACAGCTATTATGTGTGGTTAGTGGGTCTAATAGCGGCTTTGTTGTCTAATCTCTTGTTTAATCCTAAAGGCAGGTCGGCAGGTTATTTCATTATTGAAACTTGGCAAGGATTCCCCAAGTTTTTTAAAGCCATTTTTAAGGCTAGGTTTTTTGGTGCGTTTTATGACGCTGTGTTAGGAGCAAGACTAAGGGATTTTTATGTGATGCTTTTAACGATACCCTTTATTATCGCTATGCATGAAATTTCGGCGTATTGTGGGCATCCTAGCAATCTCCTTGTAGAGGGTTTGGTCATTTTAGGGTTTCAAGGTTTTCTTAAGCTTTGCGCTAAATGGGGGTGGTGATTTAACCCAAATAGCATTAAATGGAGGGGGTATAAAAAAATTAAAAAACTTTAAAACTCATTCTTATTAATAAAACAGATCCAACTTGAACTTTTCTTTTTCTTAAGTTTTTTATTGATACAATGCCAAATTTAAAAGAAAACGATTTGATTTAAAGGAAAAATTTTGATTACAGTGGTTAAACGAAACGGGCGCATTGAGCCTTTGGACATTACCAAAATCCAAAAATACACTAAGGACGCTACGGACAATTTAGAGGGCGTGAGCCAAAGTGAGCTGGAAGTGGATGCGAGGTTGCAATTCAGGGACAAGATCACTACTGAAGAAATCCAACAAACTTTGATTAAAACCGCTGTGGATAAGATAGATATTGACACGCCTAATTGGAGCTTTGTCGCCTCAAGGCTTTTTTTGTATGATTTATACCATAAAGTGAGTGGTTTTACAGGGTATAGGCATTTGAAAGAGTATTTTGAAAACGCTGAAGAAAAGGGCCGCATCCTTAAGGGCTTTAAGGAAAAATTTGATCTAGAGTTTTTAAATGGCCAGATCAAGCCTGAAAGGGATTTCCAATTTAATTATTTGGGGATTAAAACCCTGTATGATCGCTATTTGTTAAAAGACGCTGACAATCACCCTATTGAATTGCCCCAACACATGTTTATGAGCATTGCGATGTTTTTAGCGCAAAACGAACAAGAACCCAATAAAATCGCTTTAGAATTTTATGAAGTGTTAAGCAAATTTGAAGCGATGTGCGCAACCCCCACTCTAGCGAACGCTCGCACCACCAAGCACCAATTAAGCTCATGCTATATTGGCAGCACGCCGGATAATATTGAGGGGATTTTTGACAGCTATAAGGAAATGGCGCTGTTGTCCAAATACGGCGGAGGGATTGGCTGGGATTTTTCTTTGGTGCGCTCTATTGGGAGTTATATTGATGGGCATAAAAATGCGAGCGCTGGCACGATCCCGTTTTTAAAAATCGCTAATGATGTGGCGATTGCGGTGGATCAATTAGGCACACGAAAGGGCGCGATTGCGGTGTATTTGGAAATCTGGCATATTGATGTGATGGAGTTCATTGATTTAAGGAAAAATAGCGGCGATGAAAGGCGAAGAGCGCATGATTTATTCCCGGCCCTTTGGGTGTGCGATTTGTTTTTGAAAAGGGTTTTAGAAGATGCGATGTGGACTTTGTTTGACCCTTATGAGTGTAAGGATTTGACTGAGCTTTATGGGCAGGATTTTGAAAAACGCTATTTAGAGTATGAAAAAGATCCCAAGATTATTAAAGAATACATCAACGCTAAAGATTTATGGAAAAAAATCTTAATGAATTATTTTGAAGCCGGCTTGCCTTTTTTGGCCTTTAAAGATAACGCCAATCGGTGCAACCCAAACGCCCATGCAGGAATCATTCGATCGTCTAATTTATGCACAGAGATTTTTCAAAATACCGCGCCCAACCACTATTACATGCAAATAGAATACACCGACGGCGCGATAGAGTTTTTTGAAGAAAAAGAGTTGGTAACGACAGATAGTAACATCACTAAATGCGCTAACAAGCTCACTAGCACGGATATTCTTAAGGGCAAGCCAATCTATATCGCTACTAAAGTCGCTAAAGACGGGCAAACGGCGGTGTGCAATCTAGCGAGCATCAATTTAAGCAAGATCAACACCGAAGAAGACATTAAAAGGGTCGTGCCGATCATGGTCAGGCTTTTAGACAATGTGATTGATTTGAATTTCTACCCTAACCGCAAAGTCAAAGCCACTAATTTACAAAATAGGGCCATAGGGTTAGGGGTTATGGGTGAAGCGCAAATGCTCGCAGAACACCAAATCGCTTGGGGGTCTAAAGAGCATTTAGAAAAAATTGACGCTTTAATGGAGCAAATCAGCTACCATGCGATTGACACGAGCGCGAATTTAGCGGAAGAAAAAGGGGTTTATAAGGATTTTGAAAATTCAGAATGGAGTAAGGGGATTTTCCCCATTGATAAAGCCAATAATGAAGCCTTGAAGCTCACCGAAAAAGGGCTTTTTAATCACGCTTGCGATTGGCAAGGTTTGAGGGAAAAAGTCAAAGCCAACGGCATGCGTAATGGCTATTTAATGGCGATCGCTCCCACAAGCTCCATTTCTATTTTAGTAGGCACAACCCAAACGATTGAACCCATTTATAAGAAAAAGTGGTTTGAAGAAAATTTGAGCGGGCTCATTCCAGTTGTAGTGCCTAATTTGAATGTAGAAACCTGGAATTTTTACACATCAGCCTATGATATTGACGCTAAAGATTTGATTAAAGCAGCGGCCGTGCGTCAAAAATGGATCGATCAAGGCCAAAGCATTAATGTGTTTTTGCGCATAGAAAACGCCAGCGGTAAAACCTTGCATGAAATCTACACGCTCGCTTGGAAATTAGGGTTAAAATCCACTTATTATTTGCGCAGCGAAAGCCCTAGCATAGATGAAAAAAGCGTGTTGGATCGATCGGTGGAGTGTTTTAATTGCCAATAATATAAGCTTAAATAAGCTAATCTTTGCTAACATAAGATTAAAATTATTTAAGGAAGATGAATGCTTTTTGCGATGATTGGTTCAGGGGGGTTTATCGCTCCCAAGCACTTGCAAGCGATTAGAGATACAGGGCATTTTTTGGATTGCTCTTTTGATGTTCATGATAGCGTGGGGGTTTTAGATGAGTATTTCCCACAATCAGAGTTTTTTACCAATATTGAAGATTTTGAAAAGCATTTAGAGCAATCTAGGGCTATGGGTAAAGAAATCAACTATTTGAGTGTTTGCACGCCCACGCACACGCATTTTGATCACATCCGTTTCGGGTTAAGAAACGGCATGCATGTGATTTGTGAAAAACCCTTAGTTTTAGACCCTGGCGAAATACAAGAATTGAAAGATTTAGAGGTGAAACACCAAAAAAGGGTGTTCAGTCTTTTGCCCTTGCGCTTGCATTGCGACACGCTGGCTTTGAAAGAAAAAATTAAGAGCGAATTAGACAAAAACCCTGAAAAGGTGTTTGACATCACGCTCACTTATATCAGCGTTCAAGGGAAATGGTATTTTTCTTCATGGCGGGCGGATGTGAATAGGAGTGGGGGGTTAGCCACTCAAATGGGAGTGAATATTTTTGACACTTTGTTGTATTTGTTTGGAGGCGTTAAAGACAAGGTTATCAACAGAGAAGAGCCTGATTGCGTGTGCGGGATACTCTTTTTAGAGCATGCCAAAATAAGATGGTTTTTTTCCATCAATCCAGAACACATGGGAGTGGCTAAAGAAAAGGTTTATCATAAAATGATCCTAGAGGGCGAAGAAGTCAATCTCACGCAGAGCTTTGATAACCTGTATATAGAAAGCTACAAACAGATTTTAGCTCAAGGGGGGTTTGGCTTGGATGACGCTATGGCGTCTATTAAATTGGCTTATGAATTAAGGAATCTCTCTCTTAGCGAACCCAATGAAGATTCGCATGCTTTGTGTTGCAAAAATAAAACAGACCAATAAAAGCATCACTTTTAAAGGCGTTGTTTAGGGGGTTTTGGTTATTGGTGTTTGATTAGAATAGGGTTGTTTGTAATTTCTTTTAAGAGGGGTTTTTACTTTTTTATAAGGGTTTGTATGGATATTTATGCGTTATACATAGCGGTAGGGCTTTTTACTGGCATTCTATCAGGGATTTTTGGCATTGGTGGGGGGATGATCATTGTCCCTATCATGCTCGCAACCGGGCATTCTTTTGAAGAATCCATTGGTATTTCCATTTTGCAAATGGCGCTTTCATCGTTCGTTGGCTCTGTTTTGAATTTCAAAAAAAAATCGCTTGATTTTTCTTTAGGCTTGTTGATAGGGGCAGGGGGGCTGATAGGAGCGAGTTTTAGCGGATTTGTTTTAAAAATCGTTTCCAGTAAAATTTTAATGGTTATTTTCGCGCTTTTAGTCGTGTATTCTATGATCCAATTTGTTTTAAAACCCAAAAAAAAAGATTTTATAGCGGATACTAAACGCTACCATTTGCAAGGTTTAAAATTATTCTTAATTGGCACGCTCACCGGGTTTTTTGCTATCACTTTAGGGATTGGTGGGGGGATGCTCATGGTGCCTTTGATGCATTATTTTTTAGGGTATGATTCTAAAAAATGCGTGGCGCTAGGGTTATTTTTCATCTTGTTTTCTTCTATTTCAGGAGCTTTTTCTTTAATCTATCACCACATCATCAATAAAGAAGTGCTTTTAGCAGGGGCGATTGTGGGATTAGGCTCTGTTATGGGCGTGAGCGTTGGGATTAAATGGATCATGGGGCTTTTGAATGAAAAAATGCATAAAGCTTTGATTTTGGGGGTGTATGGTTTGTCGCTATTGATTATTCTATACAAACTCTTTTTTTAATTGATGGTTTTATACCACTATTATTTTAAGACCCCTAAGAGTTTCCCTTTAGAGTATTTGCATTTGTGCGCTAATGAGAGCCATTTATTAAGATTGGATTTTGATGCGACCAATTTTTCTCATAACACCCCTATGAATACCCCATTAAAACTCAGTATTCAAGCCCTGGAGCGTTATTTCTTGGGACAACTTTTTGAATTTAATGCGCCTTTAGACTTGATAGGGACTTTTTTTCAAAAACAAGTTTGGTCTGCATTAATGACTATCCCTTATGGCAAGACAAAAAGTTACGATGAAATCGCAAAGCTCATTAATAACCCTAGATCTTGCAGAGCTATTGGCAACGTTAATCGCAATAACCCTATTTCTTTGATCGTGCCTTGTCATAGAGTGGTGCGTAAAAATGGCGCTTTAGGGGGGTATAATGGGGGCATAGAAGTCAAAAAGTGGCTGTTAGAATTTGAAAGCAAAATTTTAAACCAGCAAGCTAAAAATTTTTTAATTTCTTAAAAAATGGGGTTTTAGTCGTTTTATGGTAAAAATCATTTTTTTAAGGGAGTAGGGGGGTGTTTCACTTTTCTTCCCAAATGCTCGCCGCTTCTTTTAAACGCTCTTTGTCAAAATGCGTATAAATCCTGCTTGTATTTAAGCTCGCATGCCCTAGAGCTTCTTGAACCAAAATCAAATCATGGCGTTTTTGATAAAGCAAGGTCGCAAAAGAATGCCTTAACATGTGCGCCCCATTTTTCTCTCGCCTGAGTCCTGCAAAATTGATGATGCGTTCCACTTGCTTATACAAATACGCTTGCGTTAAAGCGCTGCCTTTTTGGTTGCAAAACAATAAATCGTTTTTAACAGGATACAATTCCCTTTCTATGAGCCATTCTTTCAAAAGGCTCTCAATGTGGAAAGCTTTGAGCATCACCGCTCTGTATTTATCGCCCTTACCTTTAATCAAAATCGTATAACAGCCATTTTCTAAAGTAAAATCCTTTATTTTAAGCTGCAAGGCTTCATTAGAACGCATGCCTGTAAAAACGATGATTTTAATGAGCAGGCGGTTTCTGGCGCGCACTTTAGCGGACATTTCTATTTTATCAATGCTCTCTAAAAATTTTTCTAATTCTTCATTGTTTAAATGAGTAGGGAGCTTGTTGCCCGCGCTTTGATTGGTTCCGCTGATGTTTTTGAGCGTGATATTATAGATATAAGATTTTTCATTTTCATCTTGATTTTGCTTGTCTATATAGCTAAAAAGCCCGAGTAGGGCGATTCTGTAATTTTTCTTAGTGGCTAAACTCAAACCCCCGGTATAAATACTCAAAAATTCAGCCAACATGACTTCATCAATGCTTTTGAGCGAATGAAAAGCAAGCCTTTCAGTTATTAGTCTAGCTTTGCTGAAGTATTCATGAAATTTGAGTAGGGGCAGTGCGTAGGTGTTGATTCCTAGTAATCCGGCGTTACGCGCTTTTTTACAGATTTTTTCCAATTGGCTTGAGCTGACGAACGCCTGATTGAAATCGTTCAAGCATTCAAAAACCTTATTTTGGTCTTTCACTTGAGAATTAGACAGGCTCGTGCATTTGTAGCGCAAAAAGCGCCCAATCCATAGCAAAAGATTTTCTACAGGATCTTTTAATTCTTCTAGGGGGTGCTTCATTTAGGGTTTTTAAATTAATCTAAATTGTCATCATGTGGCGTATCACTAGGCACTTTTTGCGTTACAAGCGCGTTCGCAATAAGTTTATTGCTAAATAAAACATCCAACACCTCTTTTAATTTATTTGCAAAAACAAAAATAACCCTTAAAGGTTAATTTTAGCACCAAAACTAAAACCATTCCCAAAGTTTAATCCCTTCAATAATATAAGATCCATTCTTGATAGACTGTATCAATATATTTCTAAAAATGTCTATATACCATTGATTAACATATATTTCTTTCATGTCAGGTAACTTAATATTTTCTAATGCCTTTCTAGGCACTTCAATAGTTAATAGTTAATCTTGATTTTCCGCTTAAGAAGTTATCGCTAACATTAAAGATAAAATGGAATGTATTATCACGGAAATGATATTCAATCTTGTCAATTATGGCGGAAGTAAGATTTATCCCATTTACATTCTCTGCTTGATTGATAGCACTTACAATAATATTTGATAGATTTATTTGATCTTGTGATAGTAACTTTTTTAAATCCTTTAAATTCTCATCATCCATGAAACAATAGTTAGTGCTCAATAAAGCATCACTAATAATTTTTTTACCAACTATCTTACCACTTTTTAAATCATCAGCAATTTCATTGATTTTAATGTTTTGTTCAGAGCTTTGCCTATAGTGGTTATCAATTGTTTTTATTCTATGCTTCTCTATCTCCACCGTTGTTTCCCAAGGTGCCAAACCTGGAGTAACTACCAAATTAATTGGCGGATAGTTTGTTGGATTATTAAGAGACTCAATAGCTTTTCCATGCAAAAAAGACCCTAATTTTAAAAGAGATTGAATAAAAGTCTTAGGGTTTGAAAGTTCAACACTTATAGAGTCCAATTCTTTCCCAAAATCATGACTTTTTGCACTTAGGAATTTTATCTCTTTTGTGTCGGTGTTTTGTGCGTCTTGCTTGTTTTCGCAATAACAAATCGCTGTTGGATTACAATGTGTTGTGGCTAACACCAACAAGTAGTTTTTTAAATTAAATGTTGCACTCGGCCCGTTTTTATATACAAAAAACAAACTTTCGCTAGGTCCAATAAAAGTTTCAACAAACCCTATAAAATGACACTTATATTCTAAAAATTGTTTTAGTTGGGGTGAGTTGTTGTTGTTGGGGTTGTTAGGAGAATAGTCGTAAAAAAAGACTTCCCTAATAACCCCAAAAGGCGAGCCAATATCGTGTTTGATTTTGTTAAAAAGTATTTGCCATTCGCTTATTGCCATTTGTTATTCCTTAAAATCTATTTTAGTTATGAAAACTGCACTTTTCAAACTTTTAAACCAAACCATTATACCACACTATGCCGCTAAACTACAATTAAACTACAATATAAAATTCCAAGATAAAATCCCACAAGATTAACCCCCCTTTAAATCCTAATTCTTTTTTACCCCTTTGATTTGACAAAGCGAGCGATGCGTTCAATCCCCTTTCCAATCTGTTCTTCTGAGCATGCAAAAGACAAACGAACATAGCCTTCCAATCCAAAAGCCTTTCCAGGCACTAACGCCACGCCTTCTTTTTCTAACAATTCATGGCAAAATCGCATCGAATCCCTCTCACAAAGACTGCCAATATTAATAAACAGATAAAACGCCCCATCAGGTTTTAAAGCGTTTAGCCCTTCAATCGCATTGATTTTTTCGTGGGCTAAATGACAGCGCTTTTCAAAAGCCTGACGCATCGTTTCAATTTCCTTATCCACCAACCCTTCAAGCGCCACAATAGAAGCCATTTGCGTGATAGAATTGATATTGGAAGTGCATTGGCTTTGTAAGTTATTCATCAATTTGACTAACTTTTTATCCTTGCTCGCCGCATAGCCCATACGCCAGCCTGTCATCGCCACTGACTTGCTCAAGCCATTAATGGTAATGGTGCGTTTTTTCATCTCTTCGCTCACCGCCGCGCAAGAAACAAACTCCCCTTGATAGACAAGCTTTTCATAAATTTCATCGCTAAGCACCCAAACTTTTGTCTCTTTCAAAACTTCGCCCAAAGCCTCTAATTCCGCCTTGCTATAAAGCATGCCGGTAGGGTTTGATGGGGTGGTGAGAATGAGCATTTTTGTTTTGGGGCTTAAGGCGTCTTTAAGTTGCTTGGGAGTGATTTTAAAATGGCTTTTTTCATCGGTTTGAATGAATTGACTCACTCCTCCGCTGTATTTCACAAGCTCAGGGTAAGTTACCCAAAAAGGCACAGGGATAACCACCTCATCGCCCTCCCCTATCAAGGCTTGAATCGCATTGAACAGGCTTTGCTTAGCACCATTACTCACCAGAATTTCACTCGGTTCATAATCCAAGTTGTTTTCTTTTTTCAATTTAAAAGCGATCGCTTTGAGTAATTCAGGGATCCCAGCCACTGGAGTGTATTTTGTAAAGCCGTCATTTAGGGCTTTTATAGCCGCATCTTTAATCGCTTGCGGGGTGTCAAAATCAGGCTCGCCCGCTGAAAAACTTAAAATATCTTTTCCTTGCGATTTCAATTCTTTAGCGAGCGTGCTGATAGCGATCGTTGTGGATTCTGAAAGGGATTGGATTTTAGAAGAATATAACATGCTTAATCCTTATTAAATTTTTGGATTATCATAACATGATCAAAAAGATTTTAATTCTAATTTTCAAAAAACTTTTAAAAATGTTTCAAAAGAAAGCGGTGGTTTATGCAAGAAAACTCTAATTGAAAATCCAATTAGAGAAAAACAAGCGTTTTAAATCAGAAATTGTAACGATACCCTACATAAAGGCTGTATTGACGGCGGTAAGTGAAGCTCAAATTCCCATGGTTAAAATAATAAACATTGATAGTAGGAATCTTCACGCCAAAGTCAAACTCTTGATGCTGGCCAATATGGGTGCGAATCCCTAAATTAAAAAGGAACTGGAAAATCGCCGGATCAAGGCTATAGGAGGTGTGCTTATAAGGGCTTTTAGTTTCCAAAAAGGCCCCTGTCGTATTACCCCAAGAGTTGCCCGCGATTTGAGCCCCAAAAAAGAAACCAAAACTCGCATCCTCTTTATTGATGACATTGTATAAAGTGTCAATACCCACACCATAAGTGAACATGTCAGACAGATTGCCCATAGTCCCTACTTTGGTCGCACATGGCTCATTGAGTTTACACGCCCCACCATTATCTGATGTCAAAGCGTTCGCTCCAAACACGGCATGCCCATAATCCATGAAGCCGTAATAGCGCGCACCAAACCATCTCTTCTCCCCGAAAAACTGCTTATAACCCACAGTAAGCCCTAAGCCTTGCATAACGGCCAGATAGTCGGTTTTACCCACAGGGAACTTAGGATAGTTAAATTCACTGCTCTTTGGGGGGTTTTTAACGCTTTGCGAAGCCTGACCGACTTGATAGCTGATCCCCAAATACCAAGCGTTTTTCTCGCCTTTCACTGCTTTATAGTCTTTTGGCTTTTCCAATTGCTTTTGCACTTCTGTGCTACCTTCTGCTGCCACAAGACTATGACCTAACACTACCGATAAACAGAGCGTTTTAAACACTACAAACTTTTTCATACAACATTTTTCCTTCTAAAAGTCTACATTTCGTATAATAATAACATAATAATCTATAAAAAACCTAAATTCTTAAGAAAAACACCCCTAAAACTTAAAATTTTAAATTTTCTAGGGGGTTTTAGCGGTTTGGCTCGGTGATTTTTTCTGTTTTTGGGGGGTTTCTTAATTTAACTTTGTTAAGAAAACCAAAATTGTTTGTAATAAAATCGCTCAATCCTATCTTACCAAAGAAAAATTCAATGACAATTTGCTTGAAATCTATAAAAACATGGCTAATGTCTGTAGCTTTGTTTGTATCAAGCTTTAAACTTCTTCCGTGCGCTAGAGAGTTACGGCAGTCAACAATCTGTTGGATTAGATCTTCTTGACATTTATCATTAAAATAATTTTTCGTTTGATCGCATTTTGTCCTAGATAATGAAATTTTAAAAAATTCAGAGAGTTTTTCATGGAGTTTTGTTTGTTGTGGTTTCTTTAAAAAACTTTCAATCATGCTAATCAATACAAACATGTCCAAATACAAGTGAATAATTGGATCTTTTTTGTTGATAATGTCTAAAATACTTGCAAGTTGGAAATCTCTATTGTCTTTAATATAAAAATCAATCCATTTTTCAAGCATTACAGAGAAATGGTCTATCTGTTTGAATTGTATAGCAATCCCATAAGGATCTATCTCCATAGACTTTTTATCTTTTTTGTAAGTGTTTTTTATTGCTGTAATGTCTTTATTAGAAAGCTTGAATTGGATATAGTCAATTTGGATGTCAAAATTAGAATGAGCATAAATCAAAATAAAAAAGTTTTTAATCGCTTCAGCAATAAGCGCTAATTTTTCAAGGGTTTCAAAAATTATATTGCATTCCAAAGACAAATCAAATTGATAAGTTAATAAACGATTCTGTCTTTTAGGAATCAAATTAGATTTTGCTTTTATCTTGTCTTTTTCATATCTTTGGGATAAAAAATCATTTTGAATATAAAATGATTGTAAGATAAAATCCTTATCGTTATCCTCATGATAACTTTCACACCCGCTTTCATCTACTTTAAATAATGCATCAGGTAGCAAATGCTTCTTGGTCGTAAAAAAACTTTCTAAATAATTTGTCCTACAAACAAAACGATCGCCCATAATTTTTTCTGGATCGATCCAATCATCAAACAGCCATTCATAATAGAGCGTGATTGGTGCAGAATACCCTAAAGTATGACCTAAAATAATGCGATCATAAAGCTTGTAAAGAGTGTATCTTTTTTTGTTATCCACAATATAGAGCGTTTGGTATTGCAAAGAGTGGATCTCTTCAATTCCTCCTAAAACCAAAAAAGAAAAAGAAATTTTGTTTTCTTGATACGAAAACACTCCTGGAATGTATTGCTCATTTTGTGGATTAGTTTGTGGATTTTTTAAGAAAGCAAGACATTGCCTTTCAAAATATTCCACACCCCCAAGCGATGTAATCACTCAAACCTCTTCTCGCTAATTTTTTCTATCAAATCCACGCTTTTTTCAGAGAGTTTGATGACCCTACAAAGGAGTTCAAAAATATATTGACCGCCGGCGTAATGATTCGGGTTGTTTTCAATCAAGCTGTCTTTATCCATAGTCTTTTGATAGCGTTCGATCACCCAGTCAATCGCGCTTTTGCCATTCACCACATAGTCAAAGGCTCTTTTAGGGATTTGAGTGATGGTGATATGGTGGTTATAAATGATGCGATCCCCTTTTTTATCCTTTTTCATTTGAACCACATCATAATAGCCCTCCACTTCGGCGTTCTCTAGTAGGTTATGTTTAACGCTTGTGTGCATTTCCCCGCTCTCATAGTTCAAATGCAACTCAGCTAATTGTTTCCCCAGAACAGAGAGTTCCTTAAAATCCTCGCTCAAAGCGATTCGCGGCACTTCTTTGGCGAGGGAATTTTTGTATTTTTCCAAATAGCCTTTATGGTGGAAAATCGCATAAATGTAGTAAAAAATCTCTTCTTCAGTAATAGAGTTATCCCCATAATGCCTCCTGAACAGGTTGAGCGCATAGCCGCTGATAGCGTTATAGCGGTTCCCCAGATCATCGTAATAATACAAGGGATAAGCTTGATTATGAAATAATAAATCAAGGCAAGGGATTTCTGATGAAATTAACGCTGAAAATGCCTTACCATTTCCCACACCGGTATTGATCACCACATTACGCGCGCTTTTATCCGGGAAAATTTTTTTCATTGAACAAAAACTCCAAGCAAGCTCTCGCTCATAGTAAAAATATTGTTTATTAAAAGGGCGATACAAACTAACAGAGATTTTTTCTTGCGAAAAATCATCGAGTTTTTTCCCTTTTATCAGTTGCGTTTTAAGATTTTGAACCCATGCGATTTTCGTTTTATCGGTGGTGATTTCTTGATCGTTTAGGTGCTTGTAGCGATCGGCTGGTTTGATACCTTTATCTTTAGCCGTGCGTTGTTTGAAAGCTTCCCTAAAAACCTCATTGAAGCGCTTCAAATCAGCGTTATAAGTGTCAATGCAGTTTTGCACCGATCGCTTTAAAGCGTTTGGCGAAAAATTATACACCCAAGGATCACGCCCGCTCGCCACGCCATTAGAATTGATGTCAAAAATGCTGTCGTTTTGGAGTTTTTTGTCTCTTTTTAAAGGGATGAGTTTGTCAAAGCCGTCTTCTCTTTGGTTGATCCAGTCGCCTTTATTATTCGGGGTGATCTCCTTAAAAGGCACCGAATCTAAATTTTCAAAACCCGCGAGCAAGTTGAGTTTGGCTTCTCTTTTCAAGTAATCCTCCACTTCATAGTAAAAAATCGTATTATCAGGGGCGTTCTTGTCTTTCACAAAAAAGACGATCGCTACCGTCGCCCTCGATCCGCTATCAAAGATTTTCCCTCCCTCTTTTTTTGACACTTCTCCCGAAGTGCGCTGATTGCCCCTCAAATTCAGCGCATAAAGATGCGAAAATTCTTGTGCCACGCATTTTCTGAACCCGTCCGCGCTTTTAGAGTCAATGAAGCTCCCGTTCACCACAAAGCCTACCACCCCCCTATCTTTAAGAAGATCGCTCGCCATGCGTATTGACTGAATGAGCGTGTCTCGTGTGGTTTTCCCCACTTTGGCGGTGGAATTTTTGCCGTAAGTTTCATAAACCCATTTTTGAAGCTTAGGTGTGAAAGGTTTTGGTTGTTGTCATTTTCGCTCTTTGCGCCGGCTGAATAAGGCGGATTGCCGATGATGACTCTAATGTTTTGCTTTTCCATAGTGTCTTTGATTTCTTGGTTTTCTTTCAAATCTTCAAATAAAGGGAACACCCCCTTAGTGCTTTTCTCTTCTAAATAATCCAAGCTGTCCGTGAGCGCGATGTTTTTGAAATTTTTTAACGAGCTGTCCCTATTTTGCGCGGCTTGGGTGATATTGATTAAAGCGATGTAATAAGATAAAAGCACGATGTCAAAAGCGAACAAACCTTTTAAAAATTTCTCTTTTAAGGCTTCATCGCTAATGAGCGCGTTTTCTTTAGAAAGCAAACGAGCGATAAAACTCCCGGTTCCGGTGAAGGGGTCAAAAATCGTGATGCTTTGATCGTTAAAATCCGTGTTGAAATGCTTTTTCAAAATGCCGTTAGTGGCCCTTAAAATGAAATCCACCACCTCTATGGGCGTATAAACGATCCCTAGTTTTTCGCTTTGCTTTCTAAAGGCTTCTTTAAAGAAAGTGTTGTAGAGGTTTTTAATGAGTTCTTGTTGGCTTTTTTGGCTTTTGGTGCGCGCTGCTTCTGTTTTCACGCTTTCATAGAGGTTTTTAAGATCTTTAGTTTCCCCTTCTAAGCCCAGAGTGGCGAGTTTTTCTACCATTTTATCCAAGGCTTTTGCGATAGGGTTTTTGATATTGTCCCCAAAAATCGCATCAAAAATGGGCTTAGTGATGATGTGAGAAGTGATCATGTCCAAGGCTTCATCTTCTCTGATGTTTTGATGGATATTGCCTCTTAACGAAGTTAAAAAGTTGTCAAAAATTTCAGGGTTTTTGTCAAAAATCATTTTTAGGCGGTTGTTCAAGGTTTTTGCGATGTTGCCCGTTTTTTTAGTGAAATTTTCCCAATAATTCCTGTCCCCTAATTTAGTGGGCATGACGTTATACACGGCGTCCGCTAGATCTTGCAGCAAGATAGCGTCAAAAAGGGTTTTTTGGGCTTGTTTGGGATCTTGCTTTGTTTTATCTTTTTTTGACTCTTCATCGCTTTGATTTGTTCCATCATTGTCATTGTCATCGCTTCCAAAGACTTTGATTTTTTCTCTAAAAGTGGCTTCATCAACCAGGCTTGGGTCATGGCTTCTTAAGGCTTTTATCACTTTCCAAATGTTTTTGAAATTGGTGTTATTGACGGCTTCATCCAGGTTTTGGATTTCACTCTCTTCTAAAGCGATAGGCAAAATGATATAGCCTCTTTTCTTGTGTTTGGCTTTTCGCATCACCCTACCCACCGCTTGGATAATATCCACCATAGCGCTCTTGCCATCAAAAAAGATAACGCTATCAAGTGTTGGGACATCCACCCCCTCGCTCAAACACCTGGCGTTACTTAAAACCTTACAAGTGTTAGGCTCGAATTGGTTCAAGTTTTCTAATTTTTCAAGCCTCTCCTTACAATTCATGGTGCCATCAACATGATCGATGCTGATTTTTAGGTTTTTAAAACTCTTTTTCTTCAGCTCTTCATCATAGCATTCCATGATCGTTTCAAAGGAGTCTTTGATATTTTTACTCGTTTGTATGCTTTTACAAAAGCTTATGGCTCTTTGAGAAACAAAGGTGTCTGCTTTGTTTTTCAAGTCGTTGTCTTCTTTGTTTTTCTCGTCTAAAACGATTAGATCCCACTTGGCTAACCCTTTATGAGTGCCAACGATCTTACAAACAAATTCGTTATTGATGAGCTTTTTATCCAATTTAGTGCCTTTGGCTTTGAGCTGGCTGATTTTCTTATTCACGCTGTTAGTAACGCCGCTTAAATTTTCTTTTCGCACCGCTAAAATGATGACTTTGTAATCGGTTAAGAGATCCAAAGCGATCGCTTTTGAAAAATTGAGCGTATAGATTTCTTCGCCAAAAGTATCCGCATCATCCATTGAATAGATAACGTTATCGCTCTCTTTGGCTTTAGCTTTAGAACTTTCGCTATACACTTTAGGCGTGGCGGTCATATACAGGCGTTTTGTAGCTTTGATATTTTCATCGCTATGGCACAGCGTGAAAGCGTTTTTATCGTCCCTTTCATTGGTGGAATACATAGCCCCTACCGTTCTGTGGGCTTCATCGCAAATAATAAGATCGATTTCGCCTAAACCCGCTTCTTGCGCTTCTTTAATACGCAACGCGCTTTGATAAGTTGAAAAGATAATGAAGCGCTTGTTTTCTTTTTGCGCTTTTTCATAAGTGCTTAAAATGTCTTCAAGGCGGGTAGAGGCCTTTATAGGGAGCTCAGAAAATTTAATATCGTCATTGTCTTTGTCTTTACTTTTCCCCACTTTATCATCGCTGCACACGATAGAAGCGTAAAAAGGTTCGCTTTTTTCTTGTGCGTATTCCCTAAAAGTTTGAGAAAGCAAAGCGATGCTTGGCGCTAAAAAAAGCATGATCTTAGGGTCTAAAGCTTCCATGATTTTTAAAGAAGTGTAGGTTTTGCCTGTCCCGCATGCCATAATGAGCTTGCCTCTGGTGTTTTTAGGGTTAGAAAAATACTCTTTAGTCTTTTCAATCGCTTCTGTTTGGTAAGGGTGCGGTCTTTTCTTATCGCATAAGGGGATTTCGTCTTCGGTTTTTGTGGGATCAAACTTTTCCCAATCAATGCGAGAATAAATGAAATCCTCTTCAGTGATTTCATCAATGTCAATCCCCATTCCTGTGCTTCTGATTTGCTCAATTGCTTTAAGGGCTTCAGAGGTTAAATTAGAAGTGGAGATGATGATCCCTTTTTTAAACCTGACCTCCCCCACTCCGCTTTGCAATTGGGTTAAAAAAGTCGCAATGTCGTTAAGCGAGACGCTATTTTGATGGAATTTGCATTGCACGGCGATATATTCTTTGTTTGAGGTCGTAATGACTATATCAATCCCCTTATCGCACTCCTTCCCTCTTAATTCCCAATCATACCAAAGATCAATAGACTCGTATTCGTTAGCGCTGTCATGCTCTTGTAAAAATTGCTTAGAAATTTTTTCAAACAAGCTCCCTTTATGGCGAAGGTTGGGTATGGCATGCAGTTTTTCTTTAATGAGTTCGTAGGCACTGATTTCTTGCATTTTTCATTCCTTATAGTAGTGTTAAAGCTCTGTATTATATAAAAAAATAGGATTTTAATTAACTTGCTTTATCGTTTTAGATTTCATTTTATTGTAAAACTCTTAAGGGGATATGGGGGTATTTTGCGATAATACCCCCCCTTAACCCCCTTTAACAACCCCCTAACCCAAGAAGACCGCTTTTTTCAATAAGCTATCGCTTGCTTTTCGCAAGCTCTTTGATATTTTAATTGTTAAAAAATGCCTTTAAGCACTTTTTAACCTCTATTCAGCGCTTTTTAAAGCTTTAGCGATGAGTTCTAAAGGGTGCAAAAATGGCGGGGTGTTAGGGTCATCTAAAGACTTTAAAGCGTTATTTAATTGCATGTGGCATGCCCCACATTCTGCGCTCAAAATTCTAGCTTTGGTGTCTATGATTTCTTTAGCCCTAAGAAGCCCCACTTTTAAAGAAAACTCCGCCTTTTCGGTTTGCATCGTAATCCCCCCAAAACCGCAGCAATTGTCCGGCATTTCTTTAATTTCATAATGCGAATTGAGCAAGTTTCGCACTTCTTTGTGAGCGTTTAGGGTTTTTTTGGCATGGCAAGGGTTATGATAGGTGATAACCTCTTTTTTCCCTTTAGGGATTTTTTCTAAAAGACTTTTTAAAGGGGTGTGTTTCTCTAAAAACACGCTCGCCAGATAGATTTTAGGCGTGATTTTTTCCAAGCGCTTCACATACAAATCCCTATCTGTTTCGCCTAAAAACACCTTGTAATAATCATTGATAAGCATGCTAGTGCATGTGGCTTCAGGCACGATGATCGCATCCACTTTATCTAAATAGCTTTCAAAACATTCTATGTTTTTTTTCACTAAAAAAAGCGTGGTGTCTTTATCGCCGGTAAAATACGCAGGCGCTGCACAGCATTCTTGCTTAGGGATGATCGCTTGAATGTTGAGCTTTTCTAAAATATACAACAAGCTTTCCCCCACTTGCTGGTAATGGTAATTGCTCAAGCACCCTATAAAGATCGCCACTTTTTGAATGGGGTTTTCTAAAGGCTTAACCTCTGTGTGCTTTTGTAAGAAACTTTTTTGATTTAAGGGAGGCAGAGCGCTTTTTTTAAAGCGTTTGAACAAGCCTTTAAACACCGCCCTAGGCTCTAAACTATCCCCTACTTGCTTGAAGATACAAGGGGCTAAAAAATGCGCAGTTGAAAACACTCTATCCATTTTTTTGCGGTTTTTTAAAAGGGAAAAATAGGATTTTTTATACCAAGCGATGCCATGCTTTTGAGCGATTTTTTCTCTGGCTTTTTCTATTAAGGTGTCTATGGGCAAATGAAAAGGGCAAATTTCCACGCAAGCGGTGCATAAAAAACAAGTTTCTAAAAGGTGTTTTAAATTCGTGTCTAATTGGAGCTTGTTTTGAGCGTTTAGGTGCATCAAATCTAAAAAGCCTCTAGGCGAAGTCGCCTCGTCTTTATGAATGCGATATATGGTGCAGCCTGGCACGCATTTAGCACACTTAACGCAAGCGTCCCCTACTTCTTCAAAAATATTTTCATTAACATTTTCATTCATAGCGTTTTACTGAAATGTTTTTCGCCCCCACGCAAATACGCGTCAAACTCCATGGCCATGTTCCTTACGAGCATGCCCCCTGTTTTTGTCATCTCAAAGCCTTTAGAATTGAATGAAAGCAAGCCCGCTTCTTCATAAGGCTTTAATTTTTCTAATTCTTTTTTAAAATGCGCTTTAAAATCAATAGAAAATTTTTCTTCAATCTTAGAGTAATCCAATTTTAAATTACTCATCATCTGCATGATGACTTCCTTTCTCAACACATCTTCTTTGGTGAGCGATACGCCTCTTTCTACCGGTAAATGCCCCAAATCAAGGGCTTTTTCATACTGGTGCAAATCTTTATAATTTTGCGTGTAATAATCGCCCCCTTCGCCAATGCTTGTAACGCCAATGCCAATGGTTTGGGTGAATTTTTTCGTGGTATAGCCTTGAAAATTACGGCGTAACTCCGCTTTTTGAAGGGCCAGATACAATTCATTATCGCTTTTAGCGAAATGATCCATGCCTATCATTTGGTAGTTGGCTTTTTCTAAAAAACTAATGAGAGCTTCTAAAATCTCTAGCTTGTCTCTAGGGCTTGGCAATAAGGTTTCATCAATTTTACGCATCGTTTTTTTCACCCAAGGCACATGCGCGTAATTAAACACCGCTAATCGGTCTGGATCTAATTTCAAAACCCATTCCAAAGTTTTTAAAAAACTCTCTTTAGTCTGGTTGGGTAAGCCATAAATCAAATCAAAATTAATGGATTTGATGCCGTAATCTCTAGCGAGCTTCACGGATTCTTGAACCATTTCAAAAGGCTGGATCCGGTGAATGGCTTTTTGGACTTCAAAATCAAAATCCTGCACCCCAAAACTCAAGCGGTTAAACCCCCTATCAAACAAGGTTTGCATGTGATCTTTAGTGAAATGCCTAGGATCAATCTCACAACTCATTTCAATATCTTGACTGAAATTGGGGAAAACTTCTTGAATGCTTTGCGTGATCTCATCTAATTGAATGGGCGAAAAAAAGGTCGGCGTGCCACCTCCATAGTGGAATTGCGCCACTTCTCTGTTGGTATCCATGGCGTTTTTTAAAAGAGCGAGTTCTTTTTTAAGGTAGCTGATATAGCGGACTTTTTTCTCTTCTAAGCTGGTGTAAATGACTGAACAAGCGCAAAAATAACACGCACTCCTGCAAAAGGGCAAATGCGTATAAAGCGATAAAGGCATGGGGTTTTTGAGGTTGTCATGGTTAAAAAATGCTGTTTTCAAGCTCTCTTCATTAAAATTTTCTTTAAACTCCACCGCTGTGGGGTAGCTGGTGTATCGTGGGCCGGGCTTGGAGTATTGTGAAAATTTTTCAAAATCAATGGTTTGCATTAAAAATTTTCCTCATCGCTATTGTCAAAATTTTCAAAATTATTCTCATTGAAAGGGGGTTGTTTGAACATGTTGTCAAAATTAAAGAATAAATTAGGGTGTTCTTTTTTGATTTGTTTGACAAAGTTTAAGGTGTTGATATTGGGCAAATTCCCGTCTTTTTGGCGTAAATTTTCTAACAATTGCAAAGAAACTTCGCGCACGTCTTCAAAATCAATCGGCGCTTGGGTGATAATATCCCTTTCTAATTCCGCCCTAAGCCTGGCTTCAAAAGCCTTTCTGGCGTTTTCTGCCAAAAGAGAGATCACATTATCTGGCACTAAAACGTAATTTTTATCTTCTTCATCAGAAATAAAATAGGCTTCATTTTTTTTAAACGCCCCTTTTTCTAACTCTAAAAGCATTTCATTAGCGCTGATTTTTTTGAGAAAGGCTCTGTTTTTTTGGGTGGTTAGGCTATGGATAAGTTTTTGTGATTTGGTTTTAGAAACTCGTTTTTTAGGTAATTTTTCCACTTTATATCCTTTTTAAGCTGATTGTATCCAATTTCGTTTAATTCTCATTATAAATCGTTTTTAAATACTCTATTTTTGAAGTCAAATTGAGTAATACCATATCGGCTAACACCAATGAAAGCAAACTCTCGCACACCACGCTCCCTCTAATCGCAATGCAAGGATCATGCCTGCCCTTTAACAAGCATTCGCATTCGTTATTATTAATATCTATGGTTTGTTGAGGTTGGAAAATGCTTGGCGTGGGTTTGAAATGCACCTTAACAATGATTTCTTCCCCATTGCTCATGCCCCCTAAAACCCCTCCGCTATGATTGCTCAAAAACCCTTTTTGATTCATTAAATCGTTATACTCTGAGCCTTTTAGTAAAGAGCTTTCTACCCCCTTGCCTATTTCAACCGCTTTCACCCCGTTAAGCCCCATCATCGCTTCAGCGATTTTAGCGTCCAATTTAGCGTATAGCCCTTGACCTAAGCCAATGGGGAGTTTTTGATTAGTTTTTGCGCTCCTTGCCCTGATCAAAGCCACGCCCCCTATGCTATCGTGGTTTTTGATAGCGTTTTGAATGGCTGTTTTTTGCACTTCTTCTTGTTCTTTGTCTAGGGCAAAAATCTCGCTTTTTAAAGCGTGATTAAAATCATAATTTTTGGCTTTAATGCCCCCAATTTTAATAATCCCGCTTTCACAAACAATACCAATTTCTCTTAAAAGCATTTTAGCAAACGCCCCAGCAGCCACTCTTATAGCGCTCTCTCTGGCCGAACTCCTCCCCCCACCTCTAAAATCCCTAATGCCGTATTTATGAAAATAAGTGAAATCCGCATGGCTAGGCCTGAAAAGGTTTTTAATATTATCGTAATCCTTGCTCCTAGCCCTTTGGTTGTGGATTAAAAACCCTATGGGTGTGCCTGTGCTAAAACCTTCAAAAACCCCGCTTGTTATTTCCACTTTATCGTCTTCTTTTCGTGGTGTAATGAAAACATTCCTCCCCCCTTGACGGCGCTTCATTTCATTTTCTAATAAGTCATAGTCTATTTTAATCCCGCTAGGCATGCCGTCTAATACCCCCCCTATGATGTTCCCATGCGATTCCCCAAAGGTCGTGAGCCTTAAAAAATGCCCCAAAGTGTTCATTTGGCTTCCTTAAGTTTTTGAAGCGCTTGATAAGCGCATTGCTGTTCGGCTTCTTTTTTGCTTTTGCCTTTAGCGGTCGCATACATTTTATCTTGAATGTATAGAGCCATTTCAAATTCTTTATGGTGATCGGGGCCTTTTTCTTGGAGTAATTGGTAAGTGGGGATCACGCAAAATTGCGCTTGGGTCAATTCCTGTAAAGCGGTTTTATAATCCATAAACAAATGTTCCAAATCCAAACGCTTGTAAGCGCGATTGAGTAAATTTTGCATGATTTTGCACACCTTAGCTAACCCCGCTTCTAAATACACCCCGGCCATTAAAGCCTCAAAAGCGCTTGATAAAATAGAGGGTTTTTCCCTCCCCTTAGAAATTTCTTCAGAAGAAGAGACGCGCAAATAATCTTGTAAAGCAATCGCTTTCGCTAATTTCGTAAAACCATGCGCGCTCACAATAGAAGCCCTTAATTTAGAGAGTTTGCCCTCATCGTATTGATAGAATTTATGGTATAGCAACTCCCCTATCACCAAGCCCAACACTGCATCGCCCAAAAATTCCAAGCGCTCATTGTTTAAAGCGAGCTTGCATGATTTATGCGTTAAGGCTTGCTCCAATAAACGCTTGTCTTTAAAAGAATACCCTAAAGCTTTTTCTAGCGTTGTATAAGGGTTATTAGGCGTTACATAAGGGCTGTTTTGAGAGCGTTTGTTTTTCATCATGTTTCCCTTTAAGTGGTCGTTTTGACCCGTTTTTGCGCCTCTAATTTAGCGAGGCTATCGCATCGTTCGTTCTCGGCATGCCCGTTATGCCCCTTGATCCACACCGCCATAATAGAATGCCCTTTAGAGACTTTTAAAAATTCTTTCCATAGATCCACATTTTTAACTTTAGAAAAATTCTTTTTTTGCCAGTTAGCTAACCACACATTGATCGCTTGGCACACGTATTGCGAATCGCTATAAAGCGTGATATGGCATGGGCGTTTCAAAACTTTTAACGCCTCATTGAGCGCTCTTAATTCCATGCGGTTATTCGTGGTGAAATGTTCGCCCCCACTGATGATTTTTTCTTTATCTTTATAGCGTAAAATCGCCGCATACCCACCTGGCCCGGGATTGCCTAAAGAAGAGCCATCGCAAAAAATTTCAATTTCTTGCATCTTAATCCACTCCCATAGCATGCGTTTCTTTAGAGATTTTAAGCACCATATCCATAAACGCTAACTGGTAACACACAGGACACCTATGGCTTTCAAAAGGAAAGATTTGTTTGCAATGCTTGCAGCGGTATTCAAAAGTCAGACGCGCTTTCATAGGGCTATGCAATAGAGCGCGTAAAACTTCTAATTCAAAAACTTGGCAAGGTTTGTTATCCAAAAGCAGCCCTTGAGATCGCGCGATGTCTTGCAAAAGGGCATGTTTTTCTAAAATAAAAGCAGGGATATTCATATCCCATAAAAGATCGATCACATTTTCTAGCCGTTTGGTGGCATCAATTTCTTGCCAAAAAAGCTTTTCATCATGCGATTTTAAGTGATTTAAAGCGATTTTTTTCAAATCTAACGACGCTTTTGAAACATGCAAGATTTTAGCCGCCTCTTCCTTATTCTCTATTAAATGCATTAAATAGAGGTAATTTTTAATCGTTTCAATTTCAGGCACTTCTAATTCTTCCAAACATTCCAGAGTCTCTAAAGCCTTTGAATAATCTTTTTCTAATTCATACGCATGCAAAAGTTTCAACAACGCTCCCACATTCCTTGGGGAAAAGCGCAAAATTTCTTTCACGGTGTCTTTTGTTTTTTGCAAATACCCCACACTAAAATAATTTTCAGCTAATAAATCTAAAACAGCGATTTTTTCTTCATCTTTTAGGGGGCGATTCAAAAGCCCTTTTAAGATTTCAATACTCATTTCTATGTCAGCGATTTTAGAATACGCCCTGGCTAAAAACATCAAACTGGAAATTTTGGCATGCTTTAAAAGTTCGTCTAAATTCTCACTGCTCGCGTAAGCGTTTTGATTTTGGGCGAATTTTTGTAAAAATTTTTTGTTTCTCTTTCGGGTGAAATACGCCCTAGCCTGTTCTAATAGAATGACAAGAGCGATAATGAAAGTGAATAAAGCGATAGAAAATAAAGAATCTTTATAGAGGAAATTGAAGTGTTGCACAATCTAAAAATCACTCTCTGATCATCACAATCCTAGACTTAACGCGCAATTTTTCAAAATGCTCTTCTAAAATCTTATCTTTAGATTCTTCCACTAATTTTTGGGCGATGAATTGCTTGGCCTGGCTGAAACTCACTTCATTTTTACCCTTTTTTTCCTTGATATAAAAGGTGATAAACTGCCCCCCACCCCCATTCATAACGGGCGTAAAAGAGCCTTGCTCATGCGAAATAAAGACTTGAGCGATTTGGGGGTTTAGGGTTTTCATCTCTATTTTTTCATTAGCCTTACTCACCCCTGGAATTTCCAAATTAGGGTCTGCCATAGCCCTTTCTAAATCTTCTTGATTGGTGGAAGTGTAGCGCACGGTTTCTATTTCTGTGGGGATACTGAATTGCTCCTTGTGTTTGTTGTAATACTCGCGCATTTTGGTTTCAGAGCTGGTATCCACATTGGTGAGTAAGATATTACGCAACAATTCTTGCATTTCTAAATGCTCCTTAAGCTGATCTCTATAGAGTTTATAATGCCCCTCAGCCATAAGCATTTGTTTGAAATGATCCAAATCCATGCCTTGCTGTTGCGCCATCATCGCCATTTCTTGGTCTAGTTTGTCATCATCTACATGGATTTTTAAGCGCTCAATTTCTTGGTTTTTAATGCGTTCTGCGATCAAACGATCCCTGGCTTGAGCTTTGCTCACTTTAGATTTTTCTTGCTCTTCTTGGATTTGATACAGCGTGATAGGCGAACCATTAACGAGCAATGAAATGCCCCCTACGACCTTATCTTCAAGGGTGTTGTTGGTAGCGTTATTAGGATTACCAAAAATGGAATTGAATTGAGAGCTAGGGCTTGTCCCCTTATTTTTTTCAAGAGTTTGAGAGGTTGTCTCTTTTTCTTCAAGTTTTGGCGCATTATTTTGAACGCCTTGATTTTGCGTGCCTTGATTTTGAACCCCTTTAGCGCCCTCTTTGATTTTAGAAGGCGTTATTTTTTGAGTGGGATTTTTGGAATCCCCATGATGGACTTCTGCTCTGGGCTTTCTTTTGGCTTTTATTTCTTTCTTTTCTTCGGCGTTTTTCTTTTCTTCTTTATTTTTCAGTTCTTTATTCTTTAACTCTTGGCGGATTTTTTTATCCAAAGAAGATTCTCGTTTCTTCCCTTCTAAGGCTTCTACTTTAGATTCCGGCTCTGCATAAACGATCCCAATAAACAACAAAGCCTTTAAAACATAAGAAAAAATTTTCCTCATCAACCCAATTTCTCTTTCAAAATAGCATTCACCACGCTAGGATTAGCGCCTTTTAAATTTTTCATCGCTTGCCCTACAAAAAACCCAAAAAGCTTGTCCTTACCGCTTTTGTATTCAAGCACCTTATTAGCGTTGTTTTTTAACACTTCTTCTACCACTTTAACAATCGCTTCTGTGTCATTGACTTGAGATAGGCCCATTTGCTCAATGAGTGCATCCACATCGCCCCCATGCTCTTCTAAAAGCTTGTCTAACACGTCTTTAGCGCTCTTACCTGAAATCTTGCCCTCATCAATGCGTTTGGCTAAAGCGCCTAACATGTGAGCGCTAACTCCGCAATTTTCTAAAGTGATTTCGGCTTTCAAGCGCCCTAATAATTCCACGCAAAGCCATGTTACGCTCGTTTTAGCCTTAACCCCAAGATGGAGCATGCTTTCAAAATACTCCGCCAATAAAGGATCGCTCACCAATAAATTCGCATCGTCTTCTTTAAGGTTAAAATCTTTCATGTAGCGGATTTTTTTCGCACCCGGCAATTCATTGATCTTTTGAGCTTCTTTTAAAAGTTTTTCATCAATAAAAACAGGATACAAATCTGGATCTTTAAAATAGCGGTAATCCGCTGATTCTTCTTTATTGCGCATAGAAAGGGTGATCCCTTTGGCGGTGTCAAAAAGGCGCGTTTCTTGAACCACCTCTTCATTATAGCGCCCGTTCTCCCACGCCGCGCTTTGGCGCTCTATTTCGTATTCAATCGCTTTAGCGATGAATCTAAAGCTATTTAAGTTTTTGATTTCCACCCTCGTGTAAAGCTTTTCATCGCCTTTGGGCCTGATGGACACGTTCGCATCGCACCTGAAATTCCCCTCTTGCATGTTTGCATCAGAAATCCCTATAAAACGCACGATAGCATGGAGCTTTTTCAAATACGCTATGGCTTCTTCACTATTTCGCATGTCCGGCTTGCTGACAATTTCTAATAAGGGGGTGCAAGCGCGGTTCAAATCCACTAAAGAATAACTGCCCTCATGGATATTTTTACCGGCGTCTTCTTCCATGTGGGCTCTTTCAATACGCACGATTTTCGCGCCCTCTTTAGCGTCAATCTCTAATTTCCCATCGCTCACAATGGGGACTTCAAACTGCGAGATTTGATAAGCCTTAGGCAAATCAGGGTAAAAATAATTTTTCCTCGCAAAAAGGGAATATTGGTTGATATTGGCTTCAATGGCTGTGCCTAATTGGATGGCTTTTTTAACCACTTCTTTATTCAATACCGGTAAAGCTCCCGGTAAACCCAAACACACAGGGCAGGTGTTAGAATTGGGGGTTTCTCCAAAGCTTGTAGAGCAAGAGCAAAAGATTTTGGTTTTGGTGTTGAGTTGGACATGGACTTCTAGCCCGATTACAGCTTCAAATGGCATCATTTGTCCTTCTTTTTATTGCTCACAATGGCAAAAGTCAAGTCGTTGATTTCGGTGTGCGCTTTAATGAAGTCATTGATCTCTTTCAAACTCATTTTTTGGATTTGATCCAAGAGCGTTTGGTTGAAATTTAAAGGCAAACCTAAATAAAAATAATTGTAAGTGGTGTTCAAGCGGCTTGAGATCGTTTCATTCCTTAAAGGCTCAGAGCCTAGTAAAAACTTTTTAGCGTCGTCTAATTCTTGTTGCGTCATGCCTTTTTCTATAAATTCTTTGACTATTTTTTTAACTAAGGCAACGCTTTTAGCTTGAGTGCTGAGCTTGGTTTGCAAATACCCGCTTGCAAAATGCGCCACTTTAGAAAAATTGGAGCGGATATACACGCTATAAGCCAAGCCCTCTTGAACCCTGATTTTTTCCATCAAACGAGAGCCAAACCCTCCCCCAAGCACAAACATCATGACTTTAGATTTCGCTAAATCCTGTTTCAAATCCTTGATTTTAAAGGGCGCGCCAAAATACACGAAAGCCTGTTCAGTGTCTTTATAGAGGATTTTTTCGCTCTTTTGATGGCTCGTTTCAAAATAAGGCTCTTCATACGCTTTACCTTGAGGCAAGAAATTAAGAGCGTTATCTAAACGCTTAAGGGTTTGATTGATTTTCAAATCGCCCCCAAGCACCACCACGAGTTTATTGAGTTCAAAAACCTTAGCAAATTGCTGTTTCAAATCGTCTAGCTTGATTTTTTGAAGACTCTCTTTAGTGCCTAAGGCTGCGTTAGCTAAAGGGGTGTTAGCAAAAAGTTCTTGTTTTAAAGTCAATTTAGCCAAATAATCAAAATCGCTTTCTTTTTGCAAAAGTGCGGCCAACATTCTGGTTTTGACTTTTTCTAAAGCGCTTTGCGTGAAATTGGGGGATTTTAAAAGCTCTTTTAAGCGCATGATGGCTTCATCTTCGTATTCTTTTAAAAATTCTAAAGTGATTTGCAAATCTTCTGCGCTGGTATCCACATTCAAACTGATCGCTTTTTGCTCTAAAAGTTGCGCAAACCCCACCGCGCCAAGCTCTTTAGTGCCTTCGTTCAAAACTTGCGCGAACAATTTCGCTAAACCTAACTGGTTTTTATCGCTCAAGCTCCCACCCCCCCTAAAGGCTAAATGGATAAACCCCATGGGTAACAAATGGTTTTCTTCATAAATCACAGGGACTTTAGCTTGATTGATTTCTTGGTGTGTCAAAGCGCTCGCTTGTAACCCCATAAAAACTCCTAATAATAAAGTGATTAAAATTTTTTTCATGCTCTTTATACCTTTGCTTTAGCCGGATAACGCTTTAAGATTTCATAAGCGGTGTTTCGCTTAGCCGCCACGCTCCCAATGTCTTCAATAAGCTCTATCATTTCCGCTTCATTCATGCAAAAACTCGTCCCGGCCGCTTTCACTACATTTTCTTCCATCATCACGCTCCCTAAATCATTCGCTCCAAACAATAAGGCTAACTGCCCTATCATAGAGCCTTGAGTAACCCATGAGCTTTGGATGTTTTGAACATTATCCAAAAAAATCCTACTGCATGCCAAATAGCGTAAATACCGATTGGAACTCGCCTTTTTAATGCTAGGGATTTCTTCTTTTAAAGGGGTGTTGTTGGGCTGAAAGCTCCATAAAATAAAAGCCCTAAAGCCACCGGTTTCATCTTGCAGATCGCGCACCCTTTGTAAATGCTCTATTACATCTTCTTCATTATCCACGCTCCCAAACATCATGGTAGCCGTGCTTTTAATCCCGCAAAGGTGTGCCATTCTATGCACTTCAATCCAGCGATCGCTACTCAATTTTTTAGGAGCGATCACATCGCGCACCCTATCGCTTAATATTTCTGCTCCCGCTCCTGGAATGGAGCTTAAACCGGCGTTTTTCAACCTTTCTAAAACTTCTTTTAAAGACAATTTAGAGATTTTAGAAATGTAATCAATTTCAACTGCGCTAAAACCATGAATGGTAATGGTGGGGAATTTTTGAGCGATATGGCTGACTAAATTTTCATAATAGTCTATTTTAAGCTGCGGGTGCACCCCCCCTTGAAAAAGGATCTGCGTGCCGCCAATGGCGAGTAATTCTTCAATCTTTTGATCAATTTCTTCATAGCTCAACACATAGGCGTCTTTTTCTTTTAGGGTGCGTTTGAAGGCGCAAAACTTGCAATCCACAAAACAAATATTGGTGTAATTGATATTCCTATCCACAATAAAAGTCGTCAAGTTTTCAGGGTGCAAGCGTTGCTTGATTTCTAAAGCCTTTTGCCCTAATTCTTTCAAGGGCGCGTTTTTCATTAAATCTAAAATTTCTTCTCTGTTAATGCGCATTTTAAAACCTTGTTCCCATAGAAAATTCAAAGTGTTGCGTGTAATCGTCCATGTTAGGGTTGAAGCATAGCCCTTTACATTTCTTGCCATTGCCATCGCCCCATTGGTTGAAAAACGCTATAGGGAATATGAGCACCAAAGGCCCCATGGGCGAAATCCATTCAATCTGCAAGCCTGTAGAAGCCCTCCAAGTCGCTCTTTCAAACCCAGCCCCTATAACGCCATAATCTTTAAAATTCGCTGTTGTGAAGGGAGCGTTATAGAAGAAGCTCCCCCTAGTTGGGGTTTTAAAGGTTAAGAAACCAAAGTCAAAAAACCACGCTAAACGCATTTTAGCCGCTTTTAACACCCCATAGCTCAATTCTGTAGAAGCGGTGAAGATCCCATCGCCTCCAAGCCACAAGCCAAATTCGTCTTTAGGCGTAACCGATCCGTTCCTAAAGCCTCTCACCGTGGTTACGCCCCCCATGTAGAAGGTGGAGTTTAAGGGCAAGTAATCATCGGTGTTATACCTAAAGATATAGCCTCCTTGCGTTTTGAAGCGAGCGATCAAATCTATCAATAAATATTTTTGCAAATGG
Organism: Helicobacter pylori; assembly: GCF_015904775.1. Lineage (GTDB taxonomy): Bacteria > Campylobacterota > Campylobacteria > Campylobacterales > Helicobacteraceae > Helicobacter > Helicobacter pylori_DM. Next base: position 5,003 of record NZ_JADZNC010000008.1, on the reverse strand, counting down.
TGGTAAGCGGCGAATTTACCATAAACTTTAGTGTTACGGACATTCCCGCCTAACCCGTTCCAAGAATTGAGCGTGCCAGAGCTTGGCAAGCCAGACATCGTCGCATAGGAGCTAAAGATAACCCCATTTCTAGGGAAATAATAATCATCGGTGTTGTCATAGCTCACATCAAGGGTGAAAGAGCTGGTGATAGGCGTATGGTAATCCCTATCCCAAATCCCTTTTATTTCTGGTGAAGTGGTGATCGCTCCAGGACTAGAACAGCTTTCAGGTTGTAAGGGGGTTTTACCGCCTGATAAGCGGTTGATAATCACCGATGCGGGGGTAGAGCATTGCCTTGGAGCGACCACTTCATTAACAGAGGAATAGTAGCGGTTGTATAAAGGGCTGCTGAAACCAAGGAGTTTGGTAACATTCAAGTTATACCCTAAGCTCACATGGGTTCTGTTACCTAGCATGCGCCCGACATTCACCCCAAAGCCCCCGCCTTGTTGGATGTATTGGTAGCTTATCCTGTAATCCGCATAAAGATTGATCGTAGAGCTATACCAGCTGTCAAAAATCCTTGGATTAGTCAAGCTCAAATTCCCAGCAAACATACGCCCCGCTCCTCTTGGCATGCCCGGATAAGATCTGCCCCCCCCTGTAGCGATGTTAGCATACAAGCTCATGCTTTGCCCGGTCCCAAAAAGGTTTCTTTCGCTCACGCTCCCATTAAGCATAAGCCCTCCATAAGAGCCATAGCCTAACCCAAATTGCAACTGCCCGGTGCGCCCCTCTTCTACGCTCACTAACAAATCCATAAGCGAGCTATTCACCCTTTTTTCTTCAATTTTGACTTTAGAGAAGAATCCTAAACGCCTTAAAGAATTTTCAGAATTTCTCAGTTTGGTCAAGTTGTATTTATCTTTAGGCCCTAGTAACAATTCCCTCCTAATGATCCTATCGCTCGTGCGTTGGTTCCCTGAAATGATGACATCATTGATATGCACCATATCGCCCACTTCAATACGATAAATGACTTTCACAAGCCCGTTTTTTTCATCTTTATCCAAGTCTGGCTTCACCACCGCAAACGCATAGCCCTTATCAGCGATTTCGGTTTTTAAAATTTGCGCATCCGCTCTTAAATGCTCAATATTAAAGACATCTTTCCTTTTAACTTTAAGCGCTTTTTCTAAGGTTTTTAAGGGGACTACCGGGTTGTCAATCTCTATTAAAATATCTGAAATCCTGTATTGGATCCCCTCTTTGACCTTATAATGGAGCTTAGCGTCATGGGTGGAAAAATCCGTTTTCAAAAAAGGCGAAGAAATATGAGCGTCTAAGTAACCCCTACGCATGTACACATCTTGGATACGCAAAGAATCGTATTCTAATTGATCTAAGCGCAATTTCCCGTCATTCAAGCCCCACATCCAGCCCATGAAATCGCGCTGCTTGTTCGCGCTCAAAGATTCAATCACACGGCGTTTTAATTTATCGCTTCCCTCATAAATGGATTGTTTGATATAAATACTATCCCCCCTATTCACATCAAATACGATCAATAACGCGCCCTCACTGACCTTTTCTGTGCGTACCTCCACCACGCTCCCATAATAGCCCTGCCCCTCTAAAGCCGTTTTTAAAGCCGTTTTAGCATGCTCTAATTTTTGCTCATCAAAGGTGTCGCCCTTTTTGATCCCCATTTGGGATTTTAAGCCGTCTTTTTCCTTTTCAGTCCCATAACCCTTGATTTCTACCCCGGCAATCCTGGCTTTTTCATCAAAATGAAACTCTAATATGCCGCCTTCAAAAGTGGCATAAACGTCTTTAAAATACCCTTGATTGAACAAAGCCAAAACAGCGGTGTCTATTTTTTTAGAATCCACAATATCGCCCACACGAATCTTTACAATCTCATTAGCGAGCATGTCAGACATGTAAGAAAGCCCGACATAAGAAATGGACTTGACTTTCATTTCTTTAGGCGTTTGACTTGATTGGGGGGTTTCTTTTTGAGCTTCATTTCTTTGAACTTCTTGAGAGGCTTCTTTTGGTGGAGTCAAATCGTTTGGTTTAGAGCCGTCATTTTCTAAAGCTTCAACGCTGGTATTCATACATGCGAAAACAAGAGAAGATAGAATAAATTTTTTAATACTGATTTCCTTAATAGATTTTAGCTTGAGTGTTGTTAGTAGCATTATTATAACTAATCATTCTTAAAAACGCTAAAAATTATTAAAATTTCTGTATAAAATTATACAAACTATCCCTTTCTACCGCAACAAAACCAGCGTCCTTGATTTTAAATACCAAATCTTCTTTTTCTAAACCATGCCGGCTCTTCGCACCAGCCGCGCTTTGAATGCTCTCTATTTCTATCGTGCCGTCTAAATCGTTAGCGCCAAATTCTTGAGCCACTAAAGCCAAATTCAAGCCCAAAGTCGCCCAATAAGCTTTAATGTGGGGGATATTGTTTAAAAGAATGCGAGATATGGCGATGGTTTTTAAGATTTCTATCGCACTAGGGGATTTTTCCACTTTCAAATAATTGTTTTCTTTTTGATACAACAAGGGGATAAAAGCGTTAAAGCCCCCTTCTTTATTTTCTACTTGATTTTTAGGGCTTTGGATTTTTTTGATTCTCAGCATGTGATCGATGCGATGGATTTTATTTTCAATATGCCCAAAAAGCATGGTAGCGTTACTCATTTTTCCTAATTTGTGCCAATAAGCATGGATTTCTAACCACCGAGAAGATCCCACCTTACCATTACAGATTTTACGCCTAACTTCTTCATCAAAAATCTCTGCCCCTCCGCCAGGCATGGAATCCACCCCGGCTTTGAGCATGTCTTCTAGCACCAATTCAAAAGGTTTGTTGAATTTGGTGCTTAAAAAATGCACTTCTGCAGCGGTCATGGCCTTTAAATGCAAGTTAGGCATTTCTTGTTTGATGGTTTCAAACACCTTTAAATACCACTCATAGGAGTAATTAGGGTTATGAGCGCTCACGATATGGACTTCTTTAATCCCCTTATTGTAGGAGTTTTTAATCTTTTCTAGGATTTCTTCTAAGCTCATTTCATAAGGGTTAGGGTTTTTTCTGTGGGCTGAAAAGGCGCAAAATTTGCAAGCGTCCGCGCAAATATTACTGGGGTTTAAATGCCTATTGACATTAAAATACACGATTTTTTGGTGCATGTTTTGGCGCATGTGATCCGCTACTTCCCCTAGCGTGTATAAATCATAATCATAAAGCTTCACTAATTCTTTACTTTCAGTAACTTGATTGTCTAATACTTTTTCTAAAAAGTCCATGGTTAAATCGCCTTTCATTTTAAAGATAAACATTGTAGCATTTTTAGATTGAAGAATGCTTTTTATATATTATATAAAAATATCCCTTTTTAACCCCCTATTGATGCCAACCCCTTTTTTTACCTAATTCTCATTAAAAGCACTTTTATGATAAAATCTAAGCTGTATCAAGCCATTAGCTGGCGTTCTTTCTCATTTTTTGCAAGTTTTTAAAAATTTTCATACTCTTGTTTACTTTTTCATTATCATTTATGCTATAATTATGGGACAACTTAAACCAACACAAAGGAGATACTATGTTATCAAAAGACATCATTAAGTTGCTAAACGAACAAGTGAATAAGGAAATGAACTCTTCCAACTTGTATATGAGCATGAGTTCTTGGTGCTATACCCATAGCTTAGATGGCTCGGGGCTTTTCTTGTTTGATCATGCGGCTGAAGAATACGAGCATGCCAAAAAGCTTATCGTTTTCTTGAATGAAAACAATGTGCCTGTGCAATTGACTAGCATCAGCGCGCCTGAGCATAAGTTTGAAGGTTTGACTCAAATTTTCCAAAAAGCCTATGAACATGAGCAACACATCAGCGAGTCTATTAATAATATCGTTGATCACGCCATAAAAGGCAAAGATCATGCGACTTTCAACTTCTTGCAATGGTATGTGTCTGAACAGCATGAGGAAGAAGTGCTTTTCAAGGATATTTTGGATAAAATTGAGTTGATTGGTAATCAAAACCATGGCTTGTATTTGGCTGATCAATATATCAAAGGGATCGCTAAAAGCAGGAAATCTTAATTTTAGGGTATTGGGTGCAAAAACTAGCCGTTTTTGATTTTGACTCCACGCTAGTCAATGCTGAGACGATTGAGTCTTTAGCGAGGGCGTGGGGGGTGTTTGATGAAGTGGAAACAATCACTTTGAAGGCTATGAATGGCGAGACAGATTTTCATAAAAGTCTTATTTTAAGGGTTTCTAAACTCAAAAACATGCCCTTAAAACTAGCCAAAGAAGTTTGTGAAAGTCTGCCTTTATTTGAGGGGGCGTTTGAACTCATTAGCACCTTAAAAGAGAAAAATTACAAGGTGGTTTGCTTTAGTGGGGGCTTTGATCTAGCGACCAATCATTACAGGGATTTATTAAATTTAGATGCGGCTTTCAGTAACACGCTCATAGTGGAAAATAACACCTTAAACGGCTTGGTTACCGGGCATATGATGTTTTCACACTCTAAAGGCGAAATGCTCCTTTCCTTACAACGCTTGTTGAATATCAGTAAAACGCACACTTTGGTCGTGGGCGATGGAGCGAATGACTTGAGCATGTTCAAACATGCCCATATTAAAATCGCTTTCAACGCTAAAGAGGTTTTAAAACAGCACGCCACGCATTGCATCAATGAGCCTGATTTAGCCCTAATCAAGCCTTTGATTTAAAAGATTTTTTGGTAAAATACTCCTTTAAAGGATAAGAATGTTTCAACCCCTATTAGACGCTTACACAGACAGCACCCATTTAGATGAAACAACCCATAAGCCCCCATTAAATATAGCCCTAGCCAATTGGTGGCCCTTAAAGAATAGCGAAAAAAAAGGATTTAGAGACTTCATTTTGCATGTCATCCTAAAACAACGCTATAAAATCATTCTCCACCAAAACCCCAACGAATTTTCAGATCTCGTCTTTGGCAGTCCT
>NZ_JADZNC010000007.1:0-69488 GCF_015904775.1 Helicobacter pylori | reverse complement strand
ATCTCATTTTTGTGGGTAAAAAGTCTTTCTTTGAGAATTTGCGAAGCGATGAGAAGAATATCTTTAGCGCTATTTTGATCTCTCTAAAGCACTCTATAATCAACACAATACCCTTATAGTGTGGGGGAGATAACCCTTTTTGGGAATTGAGTTATTTAACCCTAAATTTTTATTAGCGTTACAATCTGAGCCATTCTTTAGCCTGTTTTTCTAGCCAGATCACATCGCCGCTCGCATGAAATTCCACTTTAGGGAATGCGTGTGCATTTTTCTTAAGGGCGTATTTTTGCTGCAAATATTCTACAATAGCATCGCCAGAATGGATGAGTAGGGGGGGCGTTGAAAGGGCAAAATGCTCCATAAAATAGCCCTCAATTTTTTGAGCGATTAAGGGAAAATGCGTGCAACCTAAAATAATCACTACAGGTAAAATCTTTAAGGGAGTGAAATAATAACGCATGCAAGTTTCTAACAATTCGCCCTCTAAAATACTTTCTTCAATCAAAGGCACAAAAAGAGAAGTGGCTAAATGCGAAACATTCAAATAGCCTTGTTGTTTCAGGGCGTTGTCATAAGCGTTAGATTGAATCGTCGCTTTTGTCCCTAGCACTAAAATAGGGGCGTTTTTATCTTTTACTTGTTGTTTGATCGCTAAAATGCTTGGCTCAATCACGCCCACAATAGGGATTTTGGAATACTTTTGCATCTCTTCTAAAGCTAGAGCGCTCGCTGTGTTGCATGCCACAATCAATAATTCAATCTTGTGCGGTTTGAAAAAATCCAAAGCCTCTAAGCCAAATTGCTTGATCGTAGTGGGGTCTTTAGTGCCATAAGGCACTCTAGCGCTATCGCCATAATAGATGATTTCATCAAATAATTGCGCTTTTAAAAGGCTTTTTAAAACGCTAAACCCTCCCACACCGCTATCAAAAACGCCTATTTTCATGACACTTTTTTAATTTAATGGGATTAATTAGGGATTTTATTTTTCATTCATTAAATTTAAAAATTCTTCATTGTCCTTAGTTTGTTGCATTTTAGAATACACAAAGCTTAAGGCTTCTATGTCATCCATTTGTTGCATCACATTCCTTAAAACCCACACTTTAGTCAAGCGGTCTTTGCCAAGCAAGATATTATCTTTTCGTGTGCCGGATTTTAAAATATCAAAGGCCGGGTAAATGCGCCTATCCGCAATATTCCTTGCTAAAACGATTTCACTATTCCCAGTGCCTTTAAATTCTTCAAAAATCACCTCATCCATTCTAGATCCCGTTTCAATCAACGCCGTAGCGATAATCGTCAAGCTCCCGCCTTCTTCAATATTCCTTGCAGCTCCAAAAAAGCGCTTGGGCCTGTGCAAGGCGTTCGCATCCACGCCCCCGCTTAAAACCTTACCGCTTGAAGGCGTTACAGCGTTATACGCTCTGGCTAAACGGGTGATAGAATCTAATAAAACCACCACATCTTTGCCCATTTCCACTCGCCTTTTAGCCCTTTCTAAGACTAATTCAGCGATCCTTATGTGATTATTGGCGGGCAAATCAAAAGTGGAGCTAAAAACTTGACCTTTAACGCTTCGTTGCATATCCGTAACCTCTTCAGGGCGCTCATCCACTAAAAGGATAATCAGCTCCACTTCAGGGTGGTTAGAAGTGATGCCTTGGGCGAGTTCTTTCATCAGCTCCGTTTTCCCAGTCCTTGGTGGCGCGACGATCAAAGCCCTTTGACCTTTCCCCACAGGGCTGAATAAATCCAGCATTCTGCCGGTAACTTTAGTGGGTTCGTATTCTAATTTGATTTGTTCATCAGGGAATAGGGGGGTTAGATTGTCAAACAAAGGGCGGTTTTTAATCTCATCTGAAGGCAAATAATTGATGGCTTCTATTTTTAAAAGGGCGTAGTATTTTTCCTGGTCTTTGGGGGATCGCACTTGACCGGTAACAATATCGCCATTCCTTAAAGCAAAACGCCTGATTTGAGAAGGGCTGACATAAGTGTCGTTATGCCCATCTGAAAAACTCCCGTCAAACCCTCTTAAAAAGCCATAGCCATCAGGCATGATTTCTAAAATCCCGGTAAAAAGAATGTATCCGCCTTGCGTAACTTGGGTTTTTAAAATTTCAAACATCAAGTCTTGTCGTTTGAATTCTTGGGGGTTTTCCACTTTGAGCTTGTTAGCGATTTCTAAAAGCTTTTCAGTAGGGTAGGTGCGTAAATCTTCAATGTGATAACCGCTCACTGGCGTGTGTGTTTTGACTTTGTGCGAACTTTTGTGCGTAGGCGCGTTTTCGTTCATTAAATTTCCTTTTAACAAAAAGAGGTTTCTAGTTTGTTGCAATTAAGATAAAAATACAAAAAGCTAAAGCATTCTTAAAAAATTAGTGTAACCAAAAGATGCTAAATAAGTGGCCCATGCCACAAGTGTTGAATTTCGTAATGCTTTGCTATGCTATCATAATTTTTTTAACAAAGTCAAATTTTATTTTAACTTTAGAGTGGTTTTAATTTATTGTTACTTATGCTATAATTTTAAGTTTAAATTTAAAAATAAAGGATACTTGATGAAAAAAGGCATTCACCCCGAATATATCCTATGCAAAGTTACTTGCGTAACTAGCGGAAAGGAAATTGAAGTTTTAAGCACCAAACCTGAAATGCGTATTGATATTTCTAGCTTTTGCCACCCTTTTTATACCGGTAGCGATAAAATCGCTGACACTGCAGGGAGAGTAGAGAAATTCAAGCAACGCTACAACTTGAAGTAACTCTTTTAAAAAGCGTGGCTTTTTGTGCTGTATTTTTTGCCCACTCCTATAGGTAATCTCGCTGACATCACGCTACGCGCCTTAGAAGTTTTAGAGCGTTGCGAGGTTTTTTTATGCGAGGATACAAGGGTGAGTAAGAGGTTGTTGCACTTGCTCGCACAAAACCCTATTATTAGCCATTCTTTCCCTAATATCGCTACTAAAAAAAGGGAGCTTATCGCATTCCATTCGCACAATGATCAGGAATTTTTAAACCAAATAGAGCCTTCTTTTTTTGACAAAGAAATCGCTGTGATGAGCGATGCGGGCATGCCTAGTTTGAGTGATCCGGGCATGAGTTTAGCCGCTTACGCTTTAAAACATAACCTCCAATACGATGTTTTGCCTGGGGCTAACGCGCTCATTACGGCGTTTTGTGCGAGCGGGTTTTTAGAAGGGCGGTTTTTTTACGCCGGCTTTTTACCCCATAAGAGCAAGGAAAGGCGTTTGAGGATCATTAAAATTTTAAACGCTTTGGCGTATTTGGAGGAAAAAACTCCGGTGGTTTTTTATGAAAGCCCGCACCGATTGTTAGAGACTTTAAGGGATTTAAACGATCTGGCTCAAGGCATGCATTTGTTTGCAGCTAAAGAGCTTACTAAACTCCACCAGCAGTATTATTTAGGAGAGGTTTCTCAAATCATGACGCAATTACAAAAGAGCAATATCCAAGGGGAGTGGGTTTTAGTGCTTTTGAATGAGAAAAAAATAGAGCCTAGCATGGGGCTATCAGCGTTATTGGAGTTGGATTTGCCTCCTAAAATCAAGGCTAAAATGGAAGCCGCTATGACACAAAAAAACGCTAAAGAGCTTTATTGCCAGCGTTTGTCAGGAGAAAAAAATCAATGCGATTAGAAAGAGGTTTAGCATGCAAGCAGTGGTTTATGGCAAGCAGGTGATTACGCGCCTTCTAAACTCCCATCATGAAAAGTTGCAAGAAATCTATCTTTCCAAAGAAATAGACAAAAAGCTTTTTTTCGCGCTCAAAAAAGCATGCCCTAATATCATCAAAGTGGATAATAAAAAAGCGCAAGGCTTGGCTAAGGGGGGGAACCATCAAGGGGTTTTAGCTAAGGTGGAACTGCCTTTAGCTACTTCTTTAAAAGAAATTAAAAAAGCTCAAAAACTTTTGGTGCTTTGTGGCATTACGGATGTGGGGAATATTGGGGGTATTTTTAGGAGCGCGTATTGCTTAGGAATGGATGGCGTTATTTTAGATTTTGCTAAAGAATTGGCTTATGAGGGGATTGTGCGATCCAGCTTGGGGCTTATGTATGATTTGCCTTTTAGCGTTATGCCTAACACGCTGGATTTAATCAATGAATTGAAAACGAGCGGGTTTTTATGTTTGGGCGCGAGCATGCAAGGCTCTAGCCAAGCAGAAAATCTGTCCTTAAAAAAATGCGCTCTTTTTTTGGGGAGCGAGCATGAGGGGTTGTCTAAAAAAATCCTTGCTAAAATGGATACTATATTGAGTGTAAAGATGCGAAGAAATTTTGATTCGCTCAATGTGAGCGTGGCAGCAGGGATCTTAATGGATAAAATCAACTAGGTGGTCAATTGAATGGAACAGAATAAAAAAAGTTTAGAAAATTTAGATCTTTCTGATGTTCAAAACATTTCTAAAGATATTTCTGGCGCGGCTTTAGAAGAATTATCGCTTAAAAATTTAGATAAAAATTTGCAAATTTTAAGAGAGATTGGAGTGGCAGAAATTTGCAAGGCGACTAAAATCGCTTCTAAAAATATCCATTCTATCTTGGAAAAACGCTATGAGTCTTTATCAAGAGTGCATGCTAGGGGCTTTATACAAATTTTAGAGCGCGAGTATAAAATTGATTTGAGTGCATGGATGAAAGAATTTGACAAAGTGTGTGTTTTTAAAGAGGGCGTGGGAGAAGAAAAAAATCAAGAAACAAGCCCTGAAGAAACAGCAAAAAAGCCCCTTAAGGTTGAATTGGATTACAGCATCAATCAGGCCAATACTTCATTATCCAAAAAATCTTCCAAATGGAAACCCTTTGTTATCGTTTTAGGGGTGGTTGTCATTATTTTAGCGGTCGTTATCATTCAAAACAGCTCTTCTTTAAAAGAAGAGAGAGAGCAAGAAAGTGCTATTAAGCCCGACACCAAAAATAGTTCTTTCAATGAAGTTAGTCCTACAGAAGAAAAAAAGTTAGAGCCAACGCCTAAATTAGAAGAAAAACACAAAGAACAAGACAAGCAAGGCAAAGAAGCGATCAAAGAAAATCCTAATACCATTTACATTATCCCTAAACGAGATATTTGGGTAGAAGTGATTGATTTAGATGAGAAAAAAAACTCTTTTCAAAAGGTTTTTAAAAAAAGTTATCCTTTAGAGGCTAAAAACCACCGCTTGTTGTTACGCTTTGGGCATGGGCATCTTATTCTTAAAAACAACCATCAAGAACAAGATTATAACGACAGCAAAACTAGGCGGTTTTTATACGAGCCAAATAAAGGCTTAACGCTCATCAATGAGGCCCAATACAAAGCGCTCCAGCAATGAACAAGCTTTTTTTAGCTTTTATTGTTGGGGGAATGCTTTTAAACGCTGATGCTTTAAACGATAAGATTGAGAATTTAATGGGGGAGCGATCCTACCACATGAACAAGCTTTTTTTAGAGCGTTTGTTTAAAAATCGTAAGGATTTCTATGTAATGGGGCGTTTGGATTCCTTGAAACTGCTCAACACTCTCAAAGAAAACGGGCTTTTGTCTTTTAATTTTGACAAGCCAAGCGTGTTAAAAATCACTTTCAAGGCTTCAAGCAATCCCCTAGCGTTTGCCAAAAGCATCAACAATTCTTTGAACATGATGGGGTATTCGTATGTTTTGCCCATTAAAATGCAAAGTTCTTCAGGCGAGAATGTTTTTTCATACGAGCTTAAAACGGAATACGTTTTAGACCCTAACATTTTGATAGAGACGATGAAAAGGCATGGTTTTGATTTTATAGACATTAGACGGGTGTCTTTAAAAGAGTGGGAATACGACTTTGCCTTACAAAAGATCAAGCTCCCTAACGCGAGAGCCTTAGTTTTAAGTAGCGATCCTGTGGAGTTTAAGGAAGCGAGCGGAAAATACTGGCTGAGCGTGAATCAAAACGCGTATTTAAAAATAAGCTCTAATAACCCTTTGTGGCAACCCAAAATTATTTTTTATGATGAAAACTTAAAGATCATTCAAATCATTGCTAAAGAAAACAAACAACAAGAAATCGCTCTTAATTTGCTCAATGGCGTGCGTTTTATCCATATCACTGACGCGAAAAACCCTATCATTTTAAAAAATGGGATCAGCGTGGTTTTTGATGCGATGCCTTAAGTAGGGGCAACCCTTATTTAATTGATTGGAATATAAGAAAATACGCTTTCAGACTTAAAAAAAGAGCCTTAATAATAGCGATCCACCCAATATTTACCAAAAAAAATCTTTTGTATCACACAGCCCACCAATAGCCCAGCTCCCGCTTCTATAAAAAGGACAGCCCACCAATTAATAAAACCAAACCATACAAAAAACAAATGCACTGGTAAAGCACCAAGCAATAGTGAAACGCCGCTCACAATAGAAATTCCAAAGCGGGTTTTAAGGATTTTACTTTTTTTGCCAAACGCCATGTCTGCTACAAATTCCCCACTAAAAGAAATCAAAAACCACCCAATCAAATGTTCAGGCATCAATAACCAAGCAACTGCGCTACTTCTATTAACCGCTGTAATGATAAAAAGTGAGAAAAAATACACGCTTGAAGATGCAAAATGCCTGCCCCTATCCCTTAAAGACCAATTCCTAGAAAAGCGGCTTTTGATTTTTTCATATATAACCATAGGATTTCTTTCTTTTTTAAAATACCATTAGACCTAACTTCTGTATTGTAAAATAAGAATTTCATTCAATACGCTGATCATGATGATTGTCTTTTTATATTCAAACAAAAGGATAGAGATAGCAGATTGGTAACACAATGATGTTTTTTATATTATTTTAAAAACTATGTAAAATACCCGCTTTTTTCTAAAATGATAGCAAGTCGTGGAAAATTTGGCTTTGTTTTTATTGAGCGTTGGTTATAAAAAAATATTGCATTTTTTAAGATTGGATAGTAGAGAGTTTGATTTTATTCAAGCGGTATTTTTAAAGCGGTCTTTAGGGGGATTTTAGTTGGGGAATTATTTCAAAACACCCCTTATTTCTTTAAGAAAATGGGTTTAAAATAAAGTTTAAAAACACAATTTTAAAAGCTAAAGAACCAGTTATCAAGTTTTCATTAAGGTAAAGTTTTTTATAGATCTAATTCATGCTCTCTACAAACGAACCAAGCGACATTAATTTTTGGTAGCGGTTGTCAAGGAAATGAGGGTCTTGTTGGATAGTCCTTAGAGCGTCTAAAAAATACTCTTTGATCGTGTTGGCGGCTGAAAATTTGTCTCTATGAGCCCCTTTGCTAGGCTCTAAGATAATATCATCAATAAGCCCCGCCTCCTTTAAGTCTCTGGGCGTGATTTTCATCGCTTTAATAGCCACTTCAGTTTTGCTAGGGTCATCCCAAAGAATCGCCGCGCAACCTTCTGGGGATATAACGCTAAAAATGGAATATTCCATCATAGCCAATTTGTCAGCCACTGCAATTGCTAGCGCGCCACCACTACCCCCTTCACCGATAATTACAGAAATAGTAGGGACTTTTAAGGAAGCGAACTCTTGGAGATTTTTAGCGATCGCTTCACTCTGGCCTCTTTCCTCTGCACCAATCCCCGGATACGCCCCGGCTGTATCCACAAGCATTAAAATAGGCAAATTAAATTTTTCAGCAAACTTCGCCATTTTCAAAGCTTTACGATAGCCACAAGGGTTAGGCATGCCGAAATTTCTTAAGAGCTTGTTTTTAGTCCCTCTGCCTTTCTCTTCTCCGATCACCACAACCGGGACATTATCAATTTTCCCTATAAAGCACACGATCGCTTTATCATCGTTATAATGCCTATCGCCAAAGACTTCATATTTATCTTTTAAGATGAGATCAATGTAATCCATAGCGTAGGGTCTGTCAGGGTGTCTTGCTAATTGGAGTTTTTGAAAGTCTGTGAGATTGGAATAAATGGTTTTAACTTCTTTATCCAATCTTTTTTCTAAGATTTCTTTAGCGTCCTCATCGCCTCTAATAAGGGCTAGTTCAATTTCATTTTGAATCTCTTTAATATGATTTTCAAAATCTAAATAGATCGCCATTCACAAAATCCTAAATTAAAACTAGGCTTTTTTGAAAATCACAACACCATTAGTGCCACCAAAACCAAATGAGTTACTCATCACCGCATTCACTTGCTTTTCTCTGGCCACATTAGGGATATAATCCAAATCGCATTCTGGGTCAGGCGTTTCTTGATTAATGGTAGGAGGTAAGATCCCTTGATTCATAGCCATGATAGAAATAACGGCTTCTAACGCGCCCGCAGCGCCCAAGCAATGCCCAATCTGCCCTTTAGTGGAGCTAACGGGAGGGACTTTTTCTTTAGAGCCAAACACATTTTTTAACGCAATGCTTTCATACCAATCGTTATAATGCGTGCTAGTCCCATGGGCGTTCACATAGCCTACTTCCACTTTCGCCATTTCTAAAGCCATTTTCATGGCTCTAAAAGCTCCTTCACCCTCAGGGGCTGGGGCTGTGATGTGGTTAGCATCGCCGCTCTCGCCATACCCGGCAAATTCTGCATAAATTTTTGCTCCTCTTTTTTTCGCGCTCTCGTATTCTTCAAGCACCAAAGCCCCAGCGCCTTCGCCCATTACAAAGCCATTGCGATCCTTATCAAAAGGTCTTGAAGCTTTTTTGGGATCATCGTTCCTTGTAGAAAGGGCTTTAATGCTCGCAAACCCTCCAATCCCTACAGGACAAATGGTGGATTCCGCTCCCACGACTAGCATTTTATCAGCCCCACCAAGTAAAATGGTTTTAACCGCTTCAATAATGGCATGAGTGCCTGCTGCACAAGCCGTTACGCTAGAGAGATTAGGCCCTTTAATGCCAAACTCAATGGAAGTGAAACCACCAATCATGTTCACTAACGCAGAAGTGATAAAAAAGGGATTGACTTTTCTAGGGCCTTTTTCAAAACAAAAAATGGAATTCGCTTCAATATTGCCTAACCCGCCAATCCCAGAGCCAGAGCTTACGCCCATGCGATTTGCCAATTCTTCGGGGCATCTATTGTGAGCGTCTAAAATCCCACTATCTTTCATCGCCTCTCTTGTGGCTTTCAAGGCTAATTGAATGAAACGACCCGCCTTTTTAACATCTTTGGGATTCATCACCTCTGTAGGGTCAAAGCCAGTGATTTCTCCAGCAATACGCACAGGAAACGCACTCGCATCAAAACTTTCTATGTTTTTGATACCGCATTCCCCTTTAGCGATCGCTAAAAAAGAATCTTCTTTATTTAAACCTAGCGAATTGATCATTCCCATTCCAGTTACTACAATCCGACGCACCAATAGCTCCTCATCTCAAAACTTTCATTCAATAAAACTAGATTTTAGCTAAAGCTAAATTTTTGACTAAAACCTGGAGACAAACGCTCCAAGTTAAAAAGATTAAGCTAGTTTATTATTCTCAATATACTTCACCACATCGCCCACATTGACGATTTTTTCCGCTTGCTCATCAGGAATCTCAATGCCAAACTTTTCTTCTAACGCCATGATTAATTCCACGACATCTAAAGAGTCTGCACCCAAATCCTTCACAAATTCCGCCTCTGGCGTAACTTGCGCCGCATCCACATTCAACTGCTCAGCAATAACTGCCTGAATATCTTCAAATAAAGCCATAATTAAAACTCCCTTGTTTTGTAAAAATTAAATCAACCATTCATTGGAGCGTTTATTTTTGCTCCAAAACATCTAAAATCCTATACAACAAATAAATTACAATGAGAAACAATATTAAGTAAATAATCCCCATTTGATAATAACCTCTTTGTTTTAGAATAACCTCATAATGTTAGCATGATTTTTGCTACTTACAAACTTTTATCGCTAAAAGAATCCTTTGTTTAGGACTACATATAAAGCCCGCCATTGACTTTGAGAGTCTCCCCAGTGATGTAACTAGAGTGATCGCTCAAAAGAAACGCTACCGCTTCTGCCACTTCCTTAGCAGACCCTAGCCTGTTTAAAGGAATGTTTTTAACATAATCCGCTTTGAGTTCGTCTTTCAAATTAGCGTTCATGTCGGTTTCTATAAAGCCTGGCGTTACAGAGTTGAAACGAATATTCCTTAAAGCTCCCTCATAAGCAAAGGACTTGCTCATCGCAATCATTCCCCCCTTACTTGCTGAGTAGTTTGTCTGCCCCATATTGCCTCTTTCACCAATGATAGAAGCGACATTGACCACGCTCCCAAAACGACTCTTACTCATCACCTTTAAAGCTTCTCTGCAACCTATAAAAGCTGAAGTGAGGTTATTGTCTATAACATGGTGAAAATCTTCTGTCTTCATTTTGATCGCTAATTTATCGCGCACCACACCAGCGTTATTCACCAAATAAGACAAACCCCCATCGCTTTGGACAATGGTTTGTATCGCTTCAACAAAATCGCTTTCAGAAGTCGCATCAAATTTAATGACAGCCGCTTTATAGCCTTTTTCTTCAAGCTCATTTTTTAAAGCATCAGCCACTTCAGCATTACTGCGGTAATTGATCCAAACTTTCAGCCCCATAGAAGTGAGAGTTTTGGCGATTTCGGCCCCAATGCCTTTAGAAGCCCCGGTAATAAGAACATTTTTCCCTGTGAATTGCATTATCCAATAATCCTTAATTTTAAATTTTTCTCAAAGCTTATTATAGTCTTGATTCATAACGCCTTAACATATAAAGACGCTTTAAGACTTTCTTTTTAGCACTGATTTTTTGTTTTTTGCGTTTTTCAGTTTTAGACTCAAAGAATCTCCTTGCACGGCATTCTGTTACCACCAAATTGCGATCGGTTTGCTTTTTGAATCTCCTATAAGCTTCATCAAACGCATCGCCTTCTCTAACCTTAATCCCTGGCATACTGCTATCACCTCTTTTCCATAGCTTAAAATCATTGCTTAACAATGGCTACAAACGAAATAATATTATATAAGACAGATTAACCGATTGTCAAGAATTTTTATTTTTTTCTGGCAATTTTATTGATAAGGTTATAAGGATCAAAAGCGACCGTCATATACACTTGGTAAGATTCTGACCAAGGCAAGCTCCTATCAAAGCCCCCACGCATCGCATTAAGCACGAAGTTGATGCGGACCGATGCGAAGTCGTTTTTCCAGTTGTAATAAAAATCAAAACGATTATACATGTTGGCTTGAAAGAATGGCACGCCACGATAAATAGGCGTGGGGCAATAAGAAGGCGTGCAATACATTTCAACATACTGGTATTGGTTATAAAAAGGCATCTCTGGGGTCTTGGCGAAGAAAAATAAATTGTGTATTCCAAAGCCTTTGTATTGGATCTCCACATCAAATTGCCCGCCCACGCTGTTCATAAAAGGCACATTTTTGTGGATTTGCCTTAATCGGCTTGATTCAGAAACCATGCCAAAACTGGCGTTGAGCTTTTCCATAAAGGGAGCGATGTCTAAAAGGCTTGTCCCTATGTAAGCGTTAAAGTAGAGGCGATCCATAAGATAAATATTATTATTTTCAATCGCTTTTTTTTCATTAAACTGCATGCCATCAGCCCCATTTAAAAGGTATTTGTCTTCGTTATGGAACAAGACAAAATACCCTCCAATACCCAATAAATCCTTAAAGAAATTATAAGCGACAGAGCCGTTCATTTGAAACCTATCCATCGCATTCCCATAAGGGTTTCTCCCAAACTTACAAGTGTTGTAACAATTGCCTCCAAACCAATCTAACATGAATTCCGCATGCCCATAATAGGGTTTTGAAGGCGAATAATGGTTTTGAAACTGCAATAAAAACCCTCTAGCGTTGGGATCTATAAACCAATAATAAGGGGCAAAAATATTCAAACCATACCTCCCTAAGAGGTTTTTTCTAGGAAAGATGCCGCCATAAAAAGTAAAACGCTTCCCTCTAGCCTTATAATACATAGTAGGCCCCCAACGATAGGGAAAATTAGTGCTGTAATTATGGAAGTTTTGAAAGAAATACGCCCCCACAGTCAAGCTTTGCTCCACACCTCTTGTATAAAATTGGATCCCAAAATTTGGAGTCAAACGGGTTTTAAGATTGGTATTAGTATTGACCCAATAAGGCGTTGAGCCTTCATGGTCCATGATGAACATATTGAAACCCAGATTGTATTTAAAAATATTCCAATCAAAAGCGTAAGAATTAACCGCTAACAAACAGACTAAAAAAGGATGTTTTAAAAAGGTGTTTATTGCCACTTGTTACCCCTATGTCATCATTATTTTTGATAAAAAAGCTTATCTTGTAACCAATGGGTATTCTAGCACATCTAAAAATATTTTTCTTTAGGTTTAATATTAAAATAGCGCTTATTTCATGTTAGAATAGCCGTTATGATGTTACAACATACTAACTAAAAAAGGAAATTTTAATGGAATTAGGAAATAAAAATATAAAACCCGGTCGCAAGCGTGTCGCTGTAGATGAGCTGAAACGCAATTTTTCAGTTACTTTTTATCTCTCTAAAGACGAGCATGATGTTTTAAGACGATTAGCTGATGAAGAAGTAGAAAGCGTCAATTCCTTTGTCAAACGCCACATTTTAAAAACAATCATTTACAAAAAAGGCGCTAACCAAGATCTTTCTATTAATGATTCTTCTAGTAGGCTTTAAGCCTACTTTAAGGTATTCGCTCTTTAAGAGCAACACCCGCTAGAGCATTTAGTTTTAATCCCAACCGATGAGCGATCCATCAAGCAAAACCCTTTCCCTTCTAAATAGCGTTTCGCATCAAACCCGGCCACAAACAAACCTCCAGCAAACAACGCCAAGTCTTTAACCACTAGCCTTCCAGCCCCAGAAAGCCATGGGAAATGCTGATTGACAAACACTTCTGGCGTTGTGAATAAAAAAGATAGGGTAGTGATCGTCATTCCAGCGACAAGCAAGCCCCCAACTACACCCATTAAAGGCATCCAAAGCCCTAAAAGCACCAAAATACCTAGGATCATAATCGTGATCCCTAAAGCTTCAGCCACTAAATAAGTGCGGTTTTCTTTATGCCATTCTTTGTTTTCAATGATTTTAGGGTCATCTTGCATTTCTTCTTGCATGGATTGGGATTCAGACATTTTGTGTTGTTTGTATGCGGGCTTTTCAAATTTATACATGAAAGAAAAGAAAGGGGAATTAGCCACAAAAGGAGCGATCCCTTCGGCTTCATACGGCACAAACTTAAGCCCTCCAATCCAAATAAAAATGATGAAAATAGCTATATGCATCAAATAGCCGCCTAAATTTTGAAGTTTTGTAATCACTTCAAGCAATGATTTTAACGCTTGCATGGTTTTATTCCTTTAGGATATTTTTTATATTGCTAAAAACAACTCGCAAATGATAGCGCATTATGTTTAATTACGACAAAATCATTACCATTACAAGAAATAACGATCAAAAACACCCATTTTCAAAAACACTGCCCAAAACGCTCATGCCAATATAACGCACCGCACCCTTATAAAAAATCCCATCATTTTTTAAAGAAAGCTCTAAAGATTCGTTGCTTTTAGGGATGAGAGTGGCTTTTTTAGGCGTGTTATAAAAAATGCACGCGGCGATAAAAACCGCCGCCATGCCTGTCCCGCAAGCTAGCGTGAAATCTTCAACCCCTCTTTCATAAGTTTGTAAAAAAATCGTCTCTTCATTTTCTATAAAAGCGATGTTAATATTAGCGTTAAACTCATGCCTTAAAGCCCTTAATTCCAGCGTGTTAAGGGAATTTAACCACTCTTTATTTTTCACAAATCCCACTAAATGCGGCACTCCTGTATCTATGAGATAGAACATAGGGATATTTTCTAAAACGCTGTCGTTGGAAAAAAATTTTTTGCATCTTAAAGCGGGTATGGTGTCTAGGATTTGATAATTACCGAGATTGCTCTCTATGATATTGGGTTCTTCTATGCGAATAGAAATCTCTCTTTTCCCGGCTAAAAAAACATGCTCTTTAGGGGCTATAGCATGTTGGTAGGCAAATAACCCCACGCAACGGCTCGCATTCCCGCACATGCCAGCTTTAGATCCGTCTGAATTGTAAAAATCCCATTCGTAGTCATAATCTTTACTCGGTAAGACGACTACAAGCCCATCAGCCCCAAAACCCTCATGCCTATGGCACACCTGCTTGGCTAAATTGGAAAAATCTTTTTTTTTGAAACTTTGCGTGATTAAAAAATCATTCCCACTCCCTGAATATTTGTAAAACACCATTAATGCAAGCCTTTTTGATTTTAATTATAAGTTAAAAGAGGTTTTTTATCCTTAAAAGAGCGTTTTTTAGCTAACATTTGATAATTTTTGGTTCAGTTTAATGGGGATAATTTCATGAAAGCTCAGTATTTTTTTTGGATTCTTTTTTTGATTGGTTTTTATTGGATGATCTATCTGTATCAAGATTTTTTAATGGATGCGCTGATCGCTGGGCTTTTGTGCGTGGGGTTTTTTCAAGTGAAAGTTTTTTTAGATAAGCGTTTTTTCAATGTTGTCAGTTCGTTTTTATGCGTTTTAATTTTAGCGAGCGTTTTGATCGTGCCGTTGTATTTTATTGTTTATAAAAGTTCTAATATCATTTTTGAAATCAATTTTGAAAAATTTTCAGCCCTAATCAAATGGCTTAAGGGGACAATCACCGAAAATTTGTCGCATTTTCCTGCCATTCATGATGGGGTGAGCAAGTTTTTAGAAAATTTTAGCGCCGCTTCCATCACGGGCTATTTGTTGAAAATAAGCAGTTATGTGGGAAGATACAGCTTGAAACTCATTACAGACGCTTTGTTTATCTTGGGGCTGTTGTTTTTCTTTTTTTATTATGGGGAGAGATTTTATCGTTATTTTTTAGGGGTCTTGCCTCTTGGAATGAATCAAAGCAAAAAGATTTTTGAAGAAGTGGCTGGGATTTTACGAATCGTGCTTTTAACTTCTCTCATCACGGTTATTTTAGAGGGTGTGGCGTTTGGGGTGATGATCGTATGGTTTGGGCATGACGGCTGGTCTTTGGGGATTTTATATGGCCTAGCATCTTTGGTGCCGGCTGTTGGGGGGGCTTTGATTTGGATCCCTATAGCGATTTATGAGCTTTATCATGGGAATGTGAATGAGGCTATTTTTATCGCTTTGTATTCCATTTTATTGATTAGCGTGTTGATTGATAGCGTGATCAAGCCAATTTTAATCGTCTTTATTAAAAAAAGAATCTTTAAAACCACCCTTAAAATCAATGAAATGTTGATTTTCTTTTCTATGATTGCTGGGATTTCACAATTTGGTTTTTGGGGGATCATTGTAGGGCCTACTATCACGGCGTTTTTTATTGCGTTATTGCGATTGTATGAAAATTACTTTATCCAAAACGATCAAAAAGCATGCGAATGTTGAATGAAATAACACAAAACAACTAAAAAGCGTAGAAATCAAAGAGTGGGGTCAATTAGTGTTTTTGAATGGCATCAAGAGAAGCCCACGATTTTTCCGACCCTGCAAGCTATTACAAAAGAAAAGAGCCACTTGTCTTTTAACCCTTAAAATTTTGACAATTCTAACGGCACTAACCCAAACATAAAAGATAAGAATATCAAAGAGCAAAAAGCTTCGCTATTTATTGCCCAAAGCGCATTAAACCCCACCACGGCTATGAAACCAATGACTAACGAGCTATTAATAGGATTACAAAACGCGCTAAAAATAACAGCCTTTTCAAGGGATAAGTAAAACTTAGCCTTAAGGGAGCGGTTTCATTTTTTGTAGCGGATCAAAGGGTAGGAGCAGTTTTTGCATAAAAACTCTAACGCTTCGCCCTTTAAAAAATGGGTTTTGATAGCCATAGCTTTTTGGCTGTTTAAAATATCTTTTAGGGGTGTATGGTTTAAATCGCCAAGGTTGATATGAGCTTGCGTGTCCATGCAGCACGGCACGACAACGCCATTAGATAAAATAGCGACTTGTTTAATAAGCCCATAACAATAGGGGATTTTTGATTTCTGGTTTAAAGGGTTTGGGGCGTTCAAATCCGGCCATTTAAAGGTCTTTTGGATATTCAAAAAACTTTTTTTAAACAAACGAGCGCGGCCTTGCGATTTTAGTGCCTCTAAAGAAACGCATTCAAAGCTTTCTAAAAAAGGCTTGATCAAATTCTGGTGTTTTTCAAGGGTGCTGTCTTGAATGCGTAAATTCAAAAACACTTCGCTATTTTTTTCAAATTTATAGCGGCAAAATTCTAAAATTTTTTGGATATAGCGGTGCTGGTTGATTTTGTTATGATTGTCTAGCCCTGCGTCTAAAGAAATAGAAATTTGATAGATTGCATCTTGTAATAGCGTCTCAAAATCGCGCCAATACACCCCACTGGTAACCAAATCTACTTTCAAAGAAAAGCGTCTAGCGGTGCTTAAATAGCGGTTTAAATTTTTGAGCTTGCAAGGATCGCCCAAGACATGCAAGGTGATAATTTGGGTTAAGGGGGCCACTTCTTTACAAACTTTTGCAAATAATTCCAAAGGCATCACGCCTCTGATATTTTTGGGGTTAGGGCAAAAACTGCATTGCAACCCACAAATATCGCTTAATTCTATATAGATTTTTTTAAAAAGTTTCTTGTTGGGTGTCAATTCTTATGAGAAACTAGTAACGCTTGTTTGAAAAGACACTAGACATTGAAGCGAAAATGCAACACATCGCCATCTTGAACGATATAATCCTTACCTTCAATGCGTAACACCCCCTTTTCTTTCGCCCCGGCTTCGCCCTTATAAGCGATAAAATCATCATAACTGATGGTTTCAGCTCTGATAAAGCCTTTTTCAAAATCCTTATGGATCACCCCAGCAGCCACAGGCGCACTAGAGCCTTTTTTAATCGTCCATGATCGCACTTCCTTGACTCCAGCGGTAAAATAATTGATCAAACCTAATTCCTTAAAACTCAAACGAATGGTTTTTTCTAGCCCGCTTTCTTCTACGCCCAAACTTTGCAAAAATTCTTTGACTTCATCTCCACTCATAGAAACCATTTCTTCTTCCAATTTAGCGCACAAGGCGACAAACTCGCTATTTTGCTCTTTCGCATGGTTTTTGACTTTTTTAGCATGCTCATTGAGCGCGTTTAATTCTTCTTCACCCACATTAGCGACATAGATCATTTTTTTATGGGATAAAAAACGCAATTCCTTGTCCAGCTCCAAAAAAGCCTCGCTCGTGTTTAAGGGGAAAGTTTTCGCCGGTTTCAATTCTTCTAAATGCGTTTTTAAACTCAAAGCGCATTCTAAAAGATTTTTAGCGTCTTTTGAGCTTTTTAGGGCTTTTTGCAAGCGATCGATCCTTTTGTCTAAAGTGGCAATATCCGCTAAAATCAACTCCAATTCAATGGTCTCTATATCATTCAAAGGATCAATTTTATCGTTCACATGCGTGATATTGTCATCTTCAAAACAGCGCACCACTTGCAAGATCACTTCGCATTCCTTGATATTGGCTAAAAACTGATTGCCTAAACCCTCCCCTTTGCTCGCTCCCTTAATCAACCCAGCAATATCCACAAATTCCACCACAGAATGCAAAATGCGTTCAGGCTTTACGATTTGAGCCAACGCATCAAGCCGTCTATCAGGCACATTCACGATGGCTTTATTGGGTTCAATGGTGCAAAAAGGGTAGTTCGCACTTTGGGCGTTTTGGGTTTTAGTGAGCGCGTTAAAGGTGCTGGATTTGCCCACATTAGGCAAACCCACAATGCCTACAGACAAGCCCATTTCAAGCCTTTTTCAAAAGCTCTTCCACAAAAGCTGTGCAAGCTCTCACGCCAGCCCCACTCGCTCCAAAGCTATTCACATCCCATTCTTTTTCCACATAAGCAGGGCCTGCAATATCAATGTGTAGCCACTTATCCTTAAACTCATCTCTAATAAATTCATTTAAAAACAAGCCCGCCGTGATCGCGCCACCATAGCGCGAGGAAGAAATATTACACACATCAGCGATTTTAGATTCAATCAATTTCTTTAAATGGCGGTTAAAGGGGAGTTTAGCTAACAATTCGCCGGATTCTAACCCTGAAGTTTCAAAGAGATTTTTCAATTCTTCATTATGCCCCATGATCGCTGAAGTGAATTCGCCTAAGCCCACAACGCATGCCCCAGTAAGGGTCGCAAAATCCACGATCACATCAGGGCTTAAATCTTGAGCGTAGCTCAAACAATCCGCCAAGACCAAACGCCCTTCAGCGTCGGTATTACGGACCTCTATGCTTTTGCCTTCTTTGGAGATTAAAATATCATCTGGTTTATAAGCAGCCGGGCCTATCATGTTTTCTGTAGCCCCAATAATGCCATGCACTTCAGCTTCCACGCCCAGTTTGGCTAATGCGTTTAAAAGCCCAATCACCGCAGAGCCACCGCCTTTATCCGCTTTCATGGTAACCATGTAATCGGCCGGTTTCAAGCTCAAACCTCCGCAATCATAAGTCAAGCCCTTGCCCACTAAAGCGATTTTTTTCTTCGCTTTTTTAGGTTTATAGACTAAATGGATCAAGCGGGGGGGATTGACAGCGAGAGAGGCTTTATTGACCGCTAAAAAGGCGTTCATTTTCTTTTCTTCTAAAAATTTTTCGTCATGGACATGGATTTCTAAATGGTTTTCTTTAGCCACTTTTTGCGCCACTTCAGCCATATAAACAGGGGTGCCAATCATAGGGGGGGTATTGACTAGATCTTTAACGATATTCAAGCTTTCTGTCATGATTTCAGCGTATTTTAAAGCTTCTTTAGCGTTCTTTTCTAAAGAATTCGTGCAAGTTTTTTCGCATGGTTTGTGCAATTCTAAAGCGACAATGGCTTCTTTTAAAACGCTTTCTTTTTTGTTGGATTTAAAAGTGTCGTATTCATACAAGCCTAATTTCAAGCCCAAAAACAACGCTTTCAAATTTTCTAAAAGCGCGTTATCTTTAGAATGCGTTCCGCAAGTATAAACGCCCACTTTAACGCTTTTAAAAGCGAGTTTTTTAAGGGTGCGAACGGCTAAACACGCGCTCTCTCTCAATAAATGCACATCATCTTCTTTAACGCCCACATACAGGATTTTATTTTCTTGGTCTAAAAACGCACCTTCGCCTTCGTATTTAAAGGTTTCTAGCAATTCTTTATTTTTGACCCAAGCGTGATCAAAATCCTTATTGATAATAAAAACTAAACTGCATTCAGCTTTTGCGTTTTCAAAAGTGGTTTTTTCTAATTTGATTTTTAACATAAAGTCTCCTTTTTTAATTTCATATCTTTCAAGAATTGTATTGCACTCTAGCGGTTTTTCTTGCTATAGTATTGGAAATACCATAGAACCAACGCCAAGAAAGATACTAATAGTAATATTAGCGCATAAGGGTGTTTTTTAAGCCACTCTAACGCATGCAATAACTCTTCTCCCAAACACCACGCTAGAATAATGGTAATGCTCGCCCACACCATCGCGCTAATGAGATTGATGATAGCGAATTTTAAAGCGCTATAGCGCGTGAGGCCTATGCTAATGGGAATGATAGTGCGCATGCCATACATGTAGCGTTGGATAAAAATGATAAACCAGCCGTGTTTTTGCAACAATAAGTGGGCTAGGGCGAGTTTTCGGCGTTGTTTTTCTAGCTTTTTTTGGATGTAAGCTTTATTGGTGCGCCCGATGTAAAAATAGATCTGATCCCCCACAAAGCCCCCAATCCCTGCGACTAAAATGGCTAACCCTAAATGCATATGACCGGTATAGCTGGCAATCCCTGCTAAAATCAACCCGATCTCGCCTTCTAAAATACTCCACCCGAATAAAATGAGATACCCCCAAGTCGCTGCATGCTGATTCCATAAGTCAATGATGTATTCTTCCAAAACTCACCCTTATCCTAGCACTCTAACAAACAAAAAGTCTTCACTCGCTCTTCTAAAAGTTGGATGCCCGGTAATTCTTTTAACCCTATCAAAAAGCATGCTTCTACGCATTCAGCTTGTAGGGCTTTGATAAGCTCAAGGCTCGCTAAAGCTGTGCCTCCAGTGGCTAATAAATCATCAACCAACACCACCCTTACCCCCTTAATTCCCCTAAAAGCGTCAGAGTGGATTTCTATGCTATCGCTCCCGTATTCTAGGCTGTAGCTTTGAGATAGGGTGTGCGCGGGGAGTTTGCCCTTTTTCCTCACAGGCACAAAACCCACCCCAAGCGCATAAGCGAGAGCAGAGCCTAAAATAAACCCCCTAGCTTCAATGCCCACGATAAAGTCTATATTGAGAGCGAGATAGCGTTTTTTGAGCGCGTCAATGAGCTTGTTAAAGAGTTTAGGGTAGTTGAGTAGCGTGGTAATGTCTTTGAATAAAATCCCTTTTTTAGGGTAGTCTTTCACTTCTCTGATGCTTTGTAAAAGTTCTTCTTTGAGCGTTTCATTCATTTTGATTTCCTTTAATATAACGGATTGGTTGTAGAATTTTGATTTATTATAGCGTTTTTAAAGGAGAGCTTCTATTTTTTGCTCCAATTCTTTAATACGATTTTTATATTTATCCGATTCGCCTTTGTATTCAGAGTTGCGCTGTTTAAGGGCTTTTAGTTCTGTTTTTAACGAGCTCATTTCTTGGGTAAGAATATCAATATTACCCAAAGCTCTTTGGAGTTGCAACTGGTGTTTTTGGATCAAAATTTCAGCTTCTTGTAAGGTGAGCTTCATGGATGCGTTAGTGCGTTCTTGCCGTTTAGCCACGGTTTTAAAAAAGAAAGTGCGCACACCCATATAAAGGATAAAAACAATAGCGATAGTGATGATAAACCATTGGGTAAACATTCTATTAAAATATCCTTTTAGCGAAACGATGTAATTATACTACATTAGGTTGATGATTTCAGCGATTCATCTAGCTTTTGGATGCGCAACACATGGCGGCCTTGTTCAAATTCTGTAGAGAAAAACGCTTCTAAAATGCTTTCTGTTACGCCAATACCGCTAATCTTTTCACCCAAGCACAAGACATTAGCGTTATTGTGCAAGCGAGTCATTTTAGCCATGTAAGCATCAAGGCACAAAGCGGCTCTAATACCCTTAAAGCGATTAGCGCCCATGCTCATGCCTATCCCTGTGGCACACACTAAAATGCCATAGCTTTGCGCATTTTCTAAGACCTTTTGGCACACTAATTTGGCGTAATCAGGGTAATCCACCCTCATAGTGGGTAAAAAAGCTTGGACTTTAAAATCCTTGTCTTCTAAAAAATGTTTAACAAATTCTGCAAGATGCAACCCTGCATGATCGCTTCCTATAAAAACTTGAGCAATATTCAAAGGCTTATTCATCAGCCCTCCTTGATAAAAGATTAAGAAAGGAGTAAGGAAAATAAAAATCTTGTGGGTGCATGGATAAAAAACTCCGATAAAGGGGGGATAAACAAAAAGACAAACACTACCAACATGCCGTAGCGTTCCATTTTAGAAAACCATTCCAATAAAAACGCGCTTTTAAAATGTAACGCTAAAAAACCTAACGCTTTTGATCCGTCTAAGGGTGGGATAGGGAGGCTATTGAAAACACCCAAGACAAGATTATAAAGAATGCCTTGAATGAGAAAGGTTACTAAAGCGAGCTGATAAAGATTCAATTCATCAACGCTTAAAGTGTTGATCCCTAGTTTTTGGAAGCTCCAATGCGTGATGAAAGCGAGCAGAACGGCCAGAGTGAAATTATAGATCACCCCGGCTAAACTCACCACTACGCATGCTAGAGAGCCTTTTTGAGAGACAATGTAGCGCATATCCACAGGCACAGGTTTGGCCCACCCAAACAAAAAGGGGGCTTGAAAAATGAGTAATAAAGCCGGTAAAAGCACCGAACCCATCATGTCTAAATGCCTGATAGGGTTTAAACTCAAACGCTTAGCGTCTTTAGCGCTCCTGTCCCCGAATAAAAACGCGCTCAAGCCATGCATGATCTCATGCCCTATGATAGCGATTAAAAGGGCTAGGATTTTCATTAAGGTGGTAATAAAACTTTCTAAAGAGAAATCAAAAAATTGCACAAAAAACCTTAACGCGTTGCGTTTTCTTTTTTAATGATTTTTTCTAAGCCTTCAACGCTTTTAA
The DNA here is from genome assembly GCF_015904775.1 of Helicobacter pylori. GTDB lineage: Bacteria > Campylobacterota > Campylobacteria > Campylobacterales > Helicobacteraceae > Helicobacter > Helicobacter pylori_DM. The sequence continues at coordinate 47,353 of NZ_JADZNC010000007.1, read as the reverse complement.
ACATGCGCTCCCAACGCACCAGATAGCGTTTTTTAGGGTTATTTTCCGCATCCATTTCCAGGCTATTTTTTAAACTCAAACTGAAATAAACAAACCAAGGCGAACCCACGATGTTTTTATAAGCCACGCTCCCCCAAAAGCGCGAGTCGCTAGAATTGTCTCTGTTGTCGCCGATCATGAAAAATTCATCGTCATTGATTTTCTTATAAAACACCTTTTCGCCCTCCATTTGAATGAGTTGCATGCTGATATTAGCTTCTGCGCCTTGAGTGGCTAACTGCTCCATTAAATGGAAGGTTTCATTATCTTTTTGGTAATGGATACCCGGATGCTTATTTTTATAAGGGTTTAAAACAAAAATTTTACCCATAAATTCTTTAGTCATAGCATCTGGGTAATGTTTAGCAATGTAATCTTTATCGTTGCCGCTCTCAAAAGGGTGCAAATAAAACCCCTCATTAGTGAATAGCACCTCATCGCCCCCAATGGCAAAATTCCTTTTGACATAGTAAGACTTTTTTTCATGGGGAGGGATAAACACCACCACTTCGCCACGCTTGGGGCGATCCCCCTCTATCAAATGCCCATTATTTTTAAAATCAGGCATGATGGGAAGCTCAATCCATGGGATTTTGGGAATGGGGATGCCGTAAGAAAACTTTTTGACAAAAAGCATATCGCCCTCATAGAGCGTGCCTACCATAGAGCGAGAGGGAATGATGAAGGCTTGCGCGACAAAAAAGATAACCAACAGCACAATAACAATCGTCCCTACCCAACTGGAGCAAAATGCATAAACAGAGCGCAAAAATTTCATTTAAAATCCCTTCCTTTGTTGTTTTTCAAAAGCGATTAAAGTGTTTTCTAAAAGCGAAACGATTGTCATAGGCCCCACGCCTTTAGGCACAGGAGTGATAAAACCGGCAACTTTTTGCGCGTTGGTGAAATCCACATCGCCCACGATACGCCCATCGTTCAAATGATTGATCCCAATATCCACCACTACAGCCCCTTTTTTTAACATGCTCGCTTTAATCAAATCAGGCTTACCCACGCCCACGCAGACAATATCAGCGTTTTGGGTGTAAAAACTAATGTCTTTAGTCAAAATATGGCACACGCTCACGCTAGCCCCAGCGTTTAACATGAGCATGCTCAAAGGCTTTCCAATGATATTGCTCGCCCCGATAATCGCCACATCCTTGCCCTTGATTTCAATGTGATAATGCTTTAAAAGACGCATCACGCCCATAGGGGTGGCTGGCAGAAACGATTCCTTTTGGGTGCAGAGTTTGCCGATATTAAGGGGGTGGAAACCATCCACATCTTTGTTTGGGTCAATGGCTTCTAAAATCATTTTAGTATCAATGTGTCTGGGCAAAGGGAGCTGGACTAAAACGCCTGAAATGCTTTGATCAGTATTGTAATCTTTAATCAAGGACAGCAATTTGGCTTCAGTAATATTTTCTTGGAGGGTTTTTAAATCAAAATCCATGCCCACCCTTTGGCATGCTTTGATCTTCATATTGACATAAGTGATACTCGCAGGATCTTTCCCCACTAAAATCACGGCCAGTTTGGGGCGTTTATGCGTTTGTGTATGGATTATTTGGATTTTATGTTTCAAATCTTTTTCTATATCATAAGCTAACGCTTGCCCGTCTAATAAAACAACGCCCCTATTTGGCATGCCCATTTATCCTTTATCAATTAAAATCCTATTATTGTAGCAAAAATCATGCGTTTAATGGATTAAAAACCCAGTTTGTCAATCTTTAAGATTAGCCCCATGATAGAGCAAGTAGAAACTAAGGGCTTTCAAAGATTCTAATTGCTGGTAAAATTTAGAAGCTTCTGTTTTGTCGTTTTGTTTCTTGTCGTTTTGTTTATCCTTTGGCTCTTTAGGGCTTTCGTTCAAATACCTTAACCCCAAACTCGGGTTATAAAAATAATCTTTGGTAGCGATCGCTTCATAACCTAGCGCGTAATTGGGGTGGCTTGGGGGGTTTATTGTATTGTTAGAAAATAAAGGCTTCCCGAAACTCACAAATTGAAAACCTTCAGGAGCAACTAATTCAACAATCGTAGGGGCGATGTCTAAATGCGATCCGACCTGACTGATTTTTTTAGGCTTTAAAGTAGGGGCGAACAAAATAAGCGGCACGGATTTAATCGTATATAAATCGTTTTTAGCGTATTCATAGCTCCTGTCAAAGTGATCTCCTGTGATGATAAAAAGCGAGTTAGGGAATTTTTGGCTGGCTTTTTTGATGAAATTGACGATTACTTTGTCATACCAGTAAATATGCCCTAAAGAATTAGCGTCCGGTAGATTTTCTGATTTGGGGGTTTTTTCCACAAATTGTTGGATTTTTTCTAAAGGCACGCCAAAGGCTTTGAGATTCACGTTTTTGATCGCGTGGTTGCTTAAAGTCATCACCATGCTGAAAGTTTTTTCATTGGGGTTGGTGTTTTCTAAAATATAGTCAAATAAAATATTGTCATGCACTCCCCAGTTGCTCTCTATGGGTTTAGGGTAGGGCTTGTTTTTGGCAAATTCTAAGAGATGGTTATTGAAATAAAGGGCGTGAAAACCTTGTTTTTTGGTGAAACTAGTGAGTTTGTTCCAAATCCCGCTACCCCCATAATAAAAGTTGTTTTTATACTCTAAAGTTTTTGTGATATTGCCAATCGCCATAGGAAAACTAGGGAGGATCACCCCTGAATTGACTAAATTATTATCATTGATATAAGGCAAGCCTGTGATTTGGACATCTAGGCTTTTAACGGTCCGTGGGGCGCTTTCAATAAAAGCAGAAAGCATGTGAGCATGCTCTTTTTTAACCAAATCTTGTAAAGCGCTCGTTAGCCCTATGGCGTCAAATTTTGGATCAAAATGCCATGAGCTTAGGGACTCTGAAACGATATAAAAAACATGCTGAATGGTTTGATTGGAATTGTTGTGGCTTGTTTGAGAAAGCAACTCATAGAGGTTGTTTTGGGGGTTTTCTTTAAGATTGAAATAATTTTTCGCTACTTCTAAAGGCGATCCTTTAGCAAAATCGCTGAATTTAAGATTATGGCTTTGTCTGTAATTGCGCGCTAAAAGATAAAGGTTACGAAACGCCCCAGGGGTGATTTTCATTAAAAAAGGATCTTTAGCTGGCTCTATGCTGAGATCTAAAGACGCGCCCACAAAACTCAATTGCGCGTTAATGTAAAACATTTGCGTGAGGGAAAAAAGCGCAAATAAAATGAAAGTTTTAAGGGGTTTGGTGTGGGTGGCTTGATACACATTTTTGGGTTTAAAAAGGGCGTTTTGGAGTTTGAAATAGATAAAAGAAATTAAAACGCTAAGGATTACAAAGAGTGAAAAACTAGAAAAAATAGGGTATTCCCCACTCATTTTTAAAATCGTGAGCGTGTCTTCATGCAAAAATTCCAATAAATTTTCATCAAACACATTCCCATAAATGCCATAATAAACAATGTTCGCAATATTTAAAAACAGAATAATAGCGATAGAAAAACACGCCACAATATTAAGTATTTTTACTTGGTGTTTGGGGGCCAATAACCCTAATAACCCGATGATGATAAAAAGAATCGCTAAGCTTGAGACCACACGATTATCATATCTGGCTCCATTGAATAGGGTCTTGATGATTTCATCAAAAACAGGGTTTTTTAAAGCATGCTTATAATAGCCTGTATAAAGGATAAAGCCGATACGATTAAACACAAACAACAAGCTCATAAAAAAGGTGAAATAAAAACCTTTTAAAAAGAGCGAAAAAAGGGCATTAGATAGGGATTTCATAAGCGTTAATACAACCTTTTTTTAACAAGAGATAAAGTCTTAAAAAAGACAAAAAGAAGCAAGGGGAAATCCAATAAAGAATCTAAGATTTGAAAATTAGAACGCATCAAAAGCGAACTGGATAAAGCCACTAAAGCGATCATGCCTAATAAGGGGCTACTCAAAAACAAACTGCCGCAAAAAAGCGCGCTAAAAATCAGAGAAGCCATGAAATGATGGTAGATTGAAAAAGGCAAGAACCCTAAAACATCTGTCAAAAGCAACAGATTGAAAAACAGCATGACGCTATAAGATTGCAAGGTTTCTAAAGGGGGTTTTTTGAGTATATGGCAAGAAAAGATCACATAAGCAAGGATTAAAAGACAGCTAAAGGGGCTTAAGGGGGCTGTAAAACTGCTTAAAAATGCATTGAGCGATAGAGAGTCTTTCAAAGCGATATTGCTTAAAATCACGCTTATTAAAGAGAGCGAAAACCTTAAACTTAACGCCTTATTTTTGAAAAAAAAGAAAATTAAAAAAAGCCATATAAAACTCAGCGTGTAAGAAGAATGTATAAGCATCGTTAATCACTTGAGAAGGGATTTTAAATAAGCCATATTGAAACGGATGTGTTTGATATGAGAGCGGTTGTAGGTATAGACAATATCTATAAAATGAGGATTAAGGCTATAGCTTGGGTAACTCACTTCATTGGCTTTATCTAGAATTTTTAAGGTTTTAAAGGAGTTTGAGTTTTCTAATTTAGAAAGCCAGAGTTCTTTACGACGCAAAGATAAATCGCTAGGGTTGTGGATCAAATACAATTCTTCGTTTAAATTGATCAAATTCAAAGCGTCATTCAAGTTTTTCAAATTCGTAAGCATGGGTTTTTGCCAAGCGGTGGGGGTTTTACAGGTTTCTAGCATGAGGCTATCTTTAAAAGAATGGTTTCTAAACGCCATGATGGCGCAATCTTTAAAGGGGGTTAGGCTTGGCTGGAGCTGGTGGTTTAGGGCATTAGGCCTTAGAAGCTCTCTTGGGTTATTTTGTTGGTCAAATTTCAACAACAAGGGGTATTGGGTGGCTAATTCGTGATAGAGCGGTAGCATAAAACCGCCATCAGTGGTGTTTAAAGGCTTATTTTTTATCAAATGGCTTAAATTTAAAAAAGGGCTTAAAGAGAGTTTTCGCGCAAACTTAAAACGAATCGGCTCTAAAGCGCTTTCAAGTTGATAGATTTTAGAAGTGGCCCACCCGCCCATGCTCACCCCTACGACAAACAACAAAATTTTATCGCCATGCAAAAAAAGCAAGGGGTTACCTAGTTTTTTGATGTATTCATGCGAATAATGAGAAAGCTCTTCTTTGGTTAAAAGAATGAAGGCTTCGCTCCAGCGATTGATCTTGCTGTCAAAAAGATTCGCGCTGATTTTCACATCTCTTGCCCCTTCTTTAGTGCCGCTAAAATAAGCACTCAAGAGGTTATCGTTAGGCAAATTGATTAAAGAGCTCGCATGCACGCTTAAAGCGTCATTTGGTTTAGGGATAGTGAGTTGCATGAAATAGGGGGGGTTTTGAGTAACAAGGGTTTGATTGCGCGTGAAAGCATAGGGGGGGGTTTGGCGCTTCATTGCAATTAAAAATAAAACGATAAAAAGCCCCATGAAAAAGGCGGTGTTTTTTAGGCGATTTCTTGAAGGTTCCAAGATAGCGTTTCGCCCCCTCTTAAGATAGCGATTTTTTCATTCAAGCAAAGCGTGTGTGTAGGGACTATAAAGGGTTTTTTAGACAAACGCACTTTTTTATTAGGCAAATTGTCTAGTGCATAGATTTTTTTAGCATTATCGCTGATGAAGGCTTGCAAGTTTTCTAAAGCGTTGTGTTTTTCAAAAAGTTCGCACAACGCAGGCAACAAAATAGGGGCAGAAAAGATGCCCGCCGGGATGTTAGCGCTATGCTTTTTAGAAATGAAATGCGGGGCGCTATCAGAGCCAAAAGAGATTTTAGGGTGGGCTTTTAAAGCAAGGGATAAAAGCCTTTCTTGGTCTTTTTTGGTTTTGATTAAAGGTTTGCAAAAACAATGCGGGTTCAAACTCCCTCCCAATAAATCATCTAAAGTCATGCTGATATGGTGTAAAGTTAAAGTCGCATAGAGGTTGGCATGCTTTTCAATCAAAGCGATACTGCGCCAATCGCTCAAATGCTCTATAATGATTTTGAGTTTAGGGAATGAAAGGGCGAAAGTTTCTAAAACGCTATGGCATAAAAATTCTTTATCCAAACAAAACCCGGCTTGTTCTGCATGGATGCATAAAATAAAGCCTAATTTTTGGGCGTTTTCTAAAACCTCTAAAGTTTTTTCACCCAACAAATCCGAAGTGCCGTTTTGCGCGTTTGTGGTCATGCCTTTGGGGTAGAGTTTTAAAAATTTAATGCCTTTTTCGTGAGCGCGTTGCAATTCTTCTAAAGTCAAGTCATCATTGAAATACAAACTCATTAGAGGCTTGAAGTTTGAAGAATGGTTTAAAATTTCTTCTTCGTATTCAAGGGTGGTTGGAGTGTCAATCAAGGGCTTACTGAGGTTTGGCATGATCACCGCAGCGCTAAAAGGCTCGCTAGAATATTTTAACACCGCTTTTAAAAGCGCGTTTTCTCGCACATGCAAGTGGGCGTCTATGGGGTCAAAAAGCGTGATTTCCATTTTCTAATTGCCTCCTAAGTAATAGCGCACTCTAATGCGAATGAGGGTTTTGGTTTTGGGGCGTGGGTAATCCTTATAAGCGATCTGAATGGTCTTTAAGGTGTTGTCATCAAGCATTTTGTATTCAGAGCCAATGATGATTTTAAGATCGGTAATATCGCCATTAGGGTGCAAGTAAAACTCTACCGCATTCGTCCCGTCCTGCCCTAAATAAGCCGCTACTTGAGGGTATTCTAAATATTTTTGCGTGATGCGCCCAATATCTCTTAAATTATTCCTAATGAAATCTTTTTCGGCTGTGCCTAAATCCCCAAATTCTTCGCCATACAATTCATCAATATCCCTTCTGGTTTGGTTATCTAATCCTTTATTATTTTCTTTTCTGGGTGGCGCAACTTCTTTAGGCAAGAAAGAAAGCTGGTTAGGGTCAAATTCTTTTTTGACAGGTTTTTTCTCTTCTATTTTTTTCTGCTCTACTTTTTGTTCTACTACTTTTTTCTCTTCTTTTTTCTCTTCCACTACTTTTTTCTCTTCCACTTTTTCCACTTTTTTAAGAGCTTTATGTTTGTGGTTGGGCTTTTTGGGTTCTGGTTTGGGCTTTGGTTTAGGCTCAGGCTTAGGCTTTTCTATAGGTTTTGGTGGGGTTGGCGGAGTGGGGGGTGTGGGTGGGGTGGGGGGTGTTGGGGGTTTTTGAGGGCCAGCTAGCGTGGGTTTAGGAGCACCCGGGTTGTTTTTACTAGGATCTTGCGAATGGCCTCTTTTTAAAACCAATAAATTTTCAGGATTTAATTTAACGAGCTTGGGTTTTGAAGGAAAAAAATCTTCTCTGTGTTCAAATAAAAAATAAATCAACCAGTGTAACAATACAGACAGAATGAGAGAAAAGAAAAAATTCCTGTTAGAATGATCCACAGGATCAAAATTTTTCCCTAACTTAGCAGGTTGTAGTTTAGAATTTTCCGGCATATAAATTTCCTAATTTTGAATTCTTTATATTATTTTCAGCTTCTTTAATCAGTTCTTCTTTAGATGTTTTTGGGCTTATTTTGTCTAAAAGCAGGCCGTATTTGTCGCTTAGTAAGACCAAGTAACGCTCCTTATTAGTTTCTATGGAAATGATTTTATGGTTCGCACCAACACGACCCAAAACACTAACTTCTAACTTAAAATCTTTTGCAGAAAAAGATCTTTGTGTGGGAACAATTTTTTTTTTGATTACATACAATATTAAAAGTAAGGCAGCAATAACCGCTAGCACCTTGTAAGCATGGCTTAAATCCAGTGGGGGTTTTAACTCTAGAGTGTTTAAAGGGCTTTGGGGTTGCTCTTTCTCATCTTGGCTTGCGAGATTGGCATGCTGAGATTTTTCTTTCAGGCTAGGCAGTGGGGCTAAATGAAAACCTTTGGGTAAAAAAAGAAAGCGGAGTTGCTTTTTATCCTTGCTGTTTGAAGCTTGGATTTCTAATTCTGCTTTAGCTTTTTTAGACAAGAGGTAGATGTCATTTTGGTAGGAAAACATTTCTAAGGCATTCAAAGAGGCTTCTTTAAAATCCATGGTTTTTTTAGAATCCAATTGAGCGTTTTTTAAGACGATCACCTTTTGCCCTTCAACTTCCATGATTTTAGGCGTTTTGTTAAAGGGCGTTTCAAAAGTGAGCGTGGTTTGCACGGCTTTTATAGGTGGCGTTGTTAGAGCGTTTGAATCAGGTTGGACTTCTTTTAATGCATTTTGCCAATGCACCAATTTAATGGGGGCGTCATCAGTGGGCGTTTTAGCGTTCAAAGAGGTGGTTTCTTCAGCCAGTAACATCAAAGTAGCGCTCAGTAACAAGAACAACAATCTCATGAATTTTTAGCGAGATAATACACAATGGCGTTAGAATCAAGGATTTCATTCAAACGAATGGCTAAATTCCTTTCAAAAACCATCACCTCACCCTTACCAATAACCCGCCCGTTCACAAAAGTATCCACGCTTTCTCCGGCGGGTTTTTGCAAATCAATCACAGAGCCTTTTTCAAAACGCAAGATTTGCAATAAAGGGATTTGCGTAGAGCCAAGTTCCGCGCTAAAAACAATCTCCATGTCCAAAAGGTTTTTATAATCGCAGATGAGTTCTTCTAAATAAGTGGAAAGCTCTAGTTCTCTTTCTTTATTCGCTTTCTCTTTTTCTTTTTCGGCTATTTTTAACTTATTAGCTTCTGTTTCTAGCATAAAACTCTACTCTTTCAAGAATGATTTGACTTTGATTATAAAATCTTAATTTTACTATAAATTTTATAACAAATAAAGCCACTACGCCTTAAAGCTAGCTTTAGAAACGCAAAATTCTTTTAAAAAACACGCATTGCATAAGGGGTTTTTAGCCTTGCAGGTGTAGCGGCCAAACAAGATTAAGGCATGGTGGAGTTTGGACAGGTTGTCTTTAAACAGATCGCTGAGTTCTTCTTCGGTTTTAATGGGCGTTTTAGCGTTGCTTAAGCCTAAGCGGTGTGTTGCGCGGAACACATGGGTATCTACGGCTATATAATTTGCATCAAAGCACACTGAAAGCACCACATTAGCGGTTTTTTGCCCCACGCCATCTAAACTCATCAATTCTTTTTGCGTAGAGGGGATAACGCCCTTAAAATCCCTAACCACTTTTTGCGCCATACTGATTAAATGCTTGCTTTTGTTGTTGGAATACGAAACGGATTTAATAATCTCTTTAATCTCTTCTAAAGAAGCGAGCGCTAAATCGTTCACGCTCGGGTATTTTTCAAATAACTTGGGCGTTATTTGATTCACTCTAGCGTCCGTGCATTGAGCGCTTAAAATGGTAGCCACTAACAATTCATAGGGGTTTTTATGGCGCAATTCGGTGGTTTGGTTGGGGTAATGTTTTAAGAGCAGCTCTTTGATTTGTTGGGCTTTTTGGTAAGTTTTAGCGCGTTTTAAGGTCATTTTCACACGCTTTCTTTGATGACAAGGTATTGCGCTTCATGGGATCTTAAAGCCACTTGAATGCGGTTGATTTTGACCGAAAGCGTGGCTTTTTTCATGGAATAATGCAAAAGAATGCATTGAACCCCTTCATGGATACCAAAAGAGAGGAAGCGTTTTTTAAGGGCTTCATCGCAGTTAGCGATTTCTACGATTTCATAAACTTTGTCTTTAATGGCTTCATTGAGCGTCATTTTACTTCCTTTTTGATTCAATGTTTTTTTTGACTTCATCTACGATGATGTCAATAGGTGTGAAAATACGGCGCAAGATTTTAAAAGGCGCTTGGATAATATCTGATGCTAAAGTTACTTGGGTTTTAGGCTTATCCAGCGTGCCTTTGACATTCACGTTGGTGGTGATTTTACCTCCTTTTCCTAAAACGAGATAGCCCACGATAGGGATTTTATTTAAGACATTACTCAAAGCCTTGATAGTGGAAACTTCTAAGTTTAAATCTAATTTGTTTTTGTCTAATTCAATGATCCCATTGCCAGCAATATCAAGCGTTTTGCCGACAAGATCAATTTTTTCTAACCCTAAATATTCTTTAGTGATCCCAAATACAACGGAGCCGGTTTTGATTTGATAGCCATTAGCCCCTAAATGAGGGTTTCTAAAGACAATGAGAGAGGGAATGGTGTTGATGAGATTGACCATGTTTTGCATGAGGGCGAAATTCTTTAAGCTTGTGTTTTGGAATTTCAATTCGCCGTTGAAAACCTGATCTTCAAGAGCCCCAATAAGCGTGAATAAGCCTCCTTCTACGAAATCTTTTTGGAGGATGGTGTTGATATAATCCCCGGTAAAATTATGGGCCTTAAGATACAAAGCCCCATGCACTAAATCCGCCATGATCATGGCGTTTTTATAATTGCCATCAATTTTCACTCTGTCATCTTGAGCGACAATATCAAGATTTTCTAAAGGAAAAGGCATTTTTTTATAGATTAACACGACATCTTTAGCATGGATGCGTGTAGAGATAGGGATAATTTTGTGGGCTTTTTCATAGCGTTGTTTGGCGCTAATGAAAATATCTTCATCCTGGATTTCTTTAGAGCTAGGCTTTTCTTTTCGTTCTTTTGAGAATAATCCCGCAATCGCTGGCATCTTGCTATCTAAAAAATCGTCAATACTCAAATCAATGTTATTAAGGGTAATATCCTTTTGATCCCCCTTAACTTTTATAGATATGCTTTTGCTTGGAGTATAGACAGAAATTTCATCTTTATTAATAGATCCAAATAAAGAGAGGGAATTAAATTGCTTGCCGTTGCTATGATAGATGGGTAAAGTGATTTTTAAATCCTTAGCAAAAAAATCAATATTGATAAAATCGCTCGTAGAAACTTCTAAAGAGCCATCTTCTAAGGCGAAATATTTCATAATAGGGGAATAGGGCTTGATTTTTTTCAAATCTTTGACTCTAAAAACATAGGCGTTATCTTTAAATTCACCCTCTAATAAAAGTTGCGGCACGCTCCATTGCATGTGATTGGGGTTAGAAAAATCAAAATTCAAAGAAAGGTTTTTAAGAGTGTCTCCTGTAGCGTAGAAAACATCTTTGGTGAATTTATCTTCACTTTGGGCTTTAATGGTGTCTATGATTTTTCGTCTAAACACCTCTGAGTTTTCACCCTCTTGAATAACAGAATGCAAGCTTTTTAAATCTAAAGAAAATTTAGTAGGCTGTGGGTTATCTTGGTCGTTATTCAAGCCATAAGAACGCATGTTGATATTGTTGTTAGTGTTGAATCGTATCTTATGGACTAAAGAATCTAAAGAAAGGGTTTTTTTATTCAAGTCTAAAGCGATTTTAGCGTCTAAATCCAGCATGTTTTCATAGCGGGTGTGGGTAGTTTCTATGTAGATGTATTGGTATTCTTGGGTAATATCTAAGCTTATATTAGCGTTTTGCGTATAAAGGGGGATATTATAGAGCGAGAGGGTGCCTTCTTGCAAATTAACATTGCCTTGAACGCTAAATAAGGGGGCGGTGTTTTTTAAGAATTGTAAGGTGAGTTTCAAATCCGCGCTAGATGGCGTGCTGATTTTATCCAAAGGTAAAACGACTTTATAAGCATTCAATAAATCCTTAATGCTATCGCCATAATAATTAGGGGTCGTTTTTAAAAAAACCTCCAACTTGGGGGCTTCTAACAAATTGGAAAAAGTGGCGTAAGAGCCGTTTAATTCCATGGTTTCATAAGTGATTTTTTGGGGCTGTATGAGGAGCTGTTTGTTTTTGAAAACCAATTCGGTTTTATCCATTTTAATGGGCGATAAGCCATCATTAAAAACGACTGAAGGCTTCATCAAAGTGGCTTTAACTACAGAATTTTCCAAAAGCGATGGGACAAACTCGCTAGGAGTGAAATTAGCTTTAATTAAAGCGTTATCAATCTTAAAGCTAGCAAATTGGATCTTGTCAAAAATCCATGTTTTTAAATTTTTTTGCGATTGGCGTTGGAAAAGAGGCTTTAAAAACGCTAGGCTTTTCATTGGAGAAGTGTTAATTTTTAATTCTATGGTTTTTAAATCGGTTAGCCCTTGCAAATAAATTGCAGCACTGGGTTCAATTAAAGGCTTGACAATCAAATTGAACGCCATTTTCCTAGCTTTAGGTGAATAGTGGGCGTTGCCATCCACTTGGACTTTAATGTCTTTAAAAAGCAAATTGATGATCTTAAGCTTGATGTTTTTATCGTCTTCTAGGGAAAATTCCCCTTTGACTCCTGGAAATTCCAACTCGTATTTATTCCCATCAAAAAAGATATTGGCTTTATTTTTATCATCTAAAATGATTTCTTTGACTTTAAGCTTTTCAAAATAAGACACCGCCCAAATGCCATAACGGATATTTTTAATCAAATCAGAAACTTCTAAACGCTTTTTAGTGGATTTTTGATGGAAGAAAGAAGAGAGATCAATGCGTTCAATTTCTAAAGAAAGCTTGTTATTAAGTTTTAAGTATAATTCAGAAATGCCAAGCTTTCCAATTTTTAAATTTTGTATGTGAATGCCGTTTGAAAGGGTTTTGTGAATGACGACTAAAAGAGTGAATACTGCCACAAACAAGATAATGACATTAAACACTTTCTTGGATACATGTTTTCTTTTATTCATTAGTATTCTTTTTTATTTAAGTATACCAATTTATCCTAACAAAGTGGTGGTTGTCCCGCAAGGTTCGCTCAAAAAAGTGTTTTTTTCTTTAAAAGATCAGGGCGTGGATATGAACGCTTTGGATTTGCTTTTGTTACGCCTGATGGGCATGCCTAAAAAAGGTTATATTGACATGGGCGATGGGGCTTTAAGGAAGGGGGATTTTTTAGTCCGTTTGATCAAAGCGAAAGTGGCGCAAAAAAGCGCGACTTTAATCCCTGGAGAAACCCGCTATTTTTTCACGCAAATTTTGAGCGAGACTTACCAGTTAGGAGTTGGCGATCTCAATCAGGCTTATGAAAGCATCGCTCCACGATTGAACGGCGCTGTGATAGAAGATGGGGTGATATGGCCAGACACTTATCATTTGCCTTTAGGGGAGGACGCTTTTAAAATCATGCAAACTTTGATCAGTCAATCTATGAAAAAACACGAAGCTTTAAGCAAACAATGGCTTGGATACTACCATAAAGAAGAGTGGTTTGAAAAAATCATTCTCGCTTCCATTGTGCAAAAAGAAGCCGCTAATACTGAAGAAATGCCCTTGATTGCGAGCGTGATTTTTAACCGCTTGAAAAAAGGCATGCCTTTACAAATGGATGGGGCTTTGAATTATCAGGAATTTTCACACGCTAAAGTAACCAAAGAGCGCATTAAAACCGATAACACCCCCTATAACACCTATAAATTTAAGGGCTTGCCTAAAAATCCTGTAGGGAGCGTGAGCCTAGAAGCGATTAGGGCAGTGGTATTCCCTAAAGAAACTAACTTTTTGTATTTTGTGAAAATGCCGGATAAAAAACATGCTTTCAGTGCAACTTATAAGGAGCATTTAAAAAACATTAATCTTTCTAATAATCATTTTTATGATTAGGGTTAATGGGGCGTTTTTTCTTTTAAATTGAGTAAAAAGTGTTTAGTATTTTCTCATTTTAATTTTAAGTTCTTACTATTAAAGCATTTTAGAATTTATTAAAAAAGGCTTGCTACAATTTTAGGCAAATTTTGATTGCTAGGGCTTTAGAATGCAGCTTTTAGCACAAAGGAGAATGAATGGCTAAAATGAGCGCTCCAGATGGGGTTGCCGTTTGGGTGAATGAAGACAGGTGTAAGGGTTGTGATATTTGTGTATCGGTATGCCCTGCTGGGGTTCTTGGCATGGGGATTGAAAAAGAAAGGGTGCTTGGAAAAGTGGCTAAAGTAGCCTACCCAGAGAGCTGTATCGGTTGCGTGCAATGCGAGTTGCACTGCCCGGATTTTGCGATTTATGTGGCTGACAGGAAGGATTTCAAATTCGCTAAAGTTTCTAAAGAAGCCCAAGAAAGAAGCGAAAAGGTTAAGGCCAATAAATACATGCTCTTAGAAGAGACTATTTTAGAAGGGAGAGGCAAGTAATGCGTGAGATTATTTCTGATGGGAATGAATTAGTCGCTAAAGCGGCGATTGAAGTGGGGTGTCGGTTTTTTGGGGGCTATCCTATCACGCCAAGTTCGGATATTATGCATGCGATGAGCGTGGCTTTACCCAAATGCGGCGGCCATTTTATCCAAATGGAAGATGAAATCAGCGGGATTAGCGTGTCTTTAGGAGCGAGCATGAGCGGGACGAAGTCTATGACAGCGAGCTCTGGGCCTGGTATTTCATTGAAAGTGGAGCAAATCGGTTATTCTTTCATGGCGGAAATCCCTTTAGTGATCGCTGATGTGATGCGTTCAGGCCCATCAACCGGAATGCCCACTCGTGTGGCTCAAGGCGATGTGAATTTCTTAAGACACCCCATACATGGGGATTTTAAAGCCGTCGCGCTCGCTCCTGCCAATTTGGAAGAAGCTTACACAGAGACCGTTCGTGCGTTCAATTTGGCTGAAATGCTCATGACTCCTGTATTCTTGCTCATGGATGAAACCGTGGGGCATATGTATGGCAAGGTGCAAATCCCAGATTTAGAAGAAGTGCAAAAGATGATCATTAATCGTAAGGAATTTGTAGGCGATAAAAAAGACTACAAGCCTTATGGAGTCGCACAAGATGAGCCGGCTGTTTTAAACCCTTTCTTTAAAGGTTATCGCTACCATGTTTCAGGCTTGCACCATGGGCCTATTGGCTTTCCTACTGAAGACGCTAAAATCGGTGGGGATTTGATTGACAGATTATTTAATAAGATTGAATCCAAGCAAGACATTATCAATGAAAATGAGGAAATGGATTTAGAGAGCGCTGAAATCGTTATTATCGCTTATGGTTCGGTTTCTCTAGCGGTTAAAGAGGCTTTGAAAGATTACAATAAAGAAAGTAAGCAAAAAGTCGGCTTTTTTAGGCCTAAAACCTTATGGCCAAGCCCGGCTAAACGCTTGAAAGAAATAGGGGACAAATACGAAAAAATCCTTGTGATTGAATTGAATAAAGGGCAGTATTTAGAAGAAATTGAAAGGGTTATGCAAAGGAAAGTACATTTCTTTGGGCAAGCCAATGGGCGCACGATTTCGCCCAAACAAATCATCACAAAGTTGAAGGAGCTTTAAAATGGCGTTTAATTATGATGAATATTTGCGTGTGGATAAAATACCCACTTTGTGGTGTTGGGGCTGTGGCGATGGCGTGATTTTGAAATCCATTATCCGCACGATTGACGCTTTAGGTTGGAAAATGGATGATGTGTGCTTGGTGAGCGGGATTGGTTGCAGCGGGCGCATGAGTTCGTATGTGAATTGCAACACCGTTCACACCACGCATGGCAGGGCTGTAGCGTATGCGACAGGGATTAAAATGGCTAACCCTAGTAAGCATGTGATCGTGGTTTCTGGCGATGGCGATGGCTTTGCGATTGGAGGCAATCACACCATGCATGCGTGCAGAAGAAACATTGATTTGAATTTTATTTTAGTGAATAATTTCATTTATGGTTTGACTAACTCCCAAACTTCGCCCACCACGCCTAATGGCATGTGGACGGTTACGGCTCAATGGGGGAATATTGATAACCAATTTGACCCATGCGCTTTAACCACCGCTGCCGGGGCGAGTTTTGTCGCTAGAGAGAGCGTTTTAGACCCTCAAAAATTAGAAAAAGTGCTTAAAGAAGGTTTCTCGCACAAGGGTTTTAGCTTCTTTGATGTCCATAGCAATTGCCATATCAATTTAGGGCGCAAGAATAAAATGGGCGAAGCGTCTCAAATGCTAAAATGGATGGAAGGCCGGTTAGTGAGCAAACGCCAATTTGAAGCCATGAGTCCTGAAGAAAGGGTGGATAAATTCCCTACAGGCGTTTTAAAGCATGACACGGACAGGAAAGAATATTGCGAAGCGTATCAAGAAATCATTGAAAAAGCACAAGGAAAACAATAATGGAAGCGCAATTACGATTTACGGGCGTTGGAGGGCAAGGCGTGCTGTTAGCGGGAGAGATTTTAGCTGAGGCTAAGATTGTGAGTGGGGGCTATGGCACTAAGACTTCCACCTACACTTCGCAAGTGCGTGGAGGGCCCACTAAAGTGGATATTTTGCTAGATAAAGATGAAATTATTTTCCCTTATGCTAAAGAGGGCGAGATTGATTTCATGCTTTCAGTCGCTCAAATCAGCTACAACCAGTTTAAAAGCGATATTAAAAAAGGCGGTATCGTTGTCATTGATCCCAATCTAGTAACCCCCACTAAAGAAGATGAAGAAAAGTATCAGCTTTATAAAATCCCTATCATTAGTATCGCTAAAGATGAAGTGGGTAACATTATCACGCAATCTGTGGTAGCGTTAGCCATTACCGTGGAGCTTACCAAATGCGTAGAAGAAAATATCGTGCTAGACACCATGCTTAAAAAAGTCCCTGCAAAAGTCGCTGATACCAACAAAAAAGCCTTTGAAATTGGCAAAAAACATGCTTTAGAAGCTTTGAAAAAATAAGGGGGTAACTCCTTATCTTATTTTTCTTTAGCTATAGCTTTTCCCCTTTTTTTGTATTTTTGAAAAAAAAAAAAAAATGATATAATGCTCAAATTTTACAAAGGATTCTTGTATGCGCAAATTTTTGGATGGGGCAAAAAGTGAGATTTTAAAATATGATGTGATTTCTTTTGATATTTTTGATACCCTTCTTCTAAGACCTTTCATTAAACCCACAGATTTATTTTGGTATATTGAGACTAAATATAATATTAAAGGTTTTCATCAAGCAAGAATCCTGGCAGAAATGCAATCTAGAAAATTAAGCAAAGAACAAGACATCACTCTAGATGAAATTTATCATCAAATCCCAAAAGAGTTTCATTCATATAAGGGAGTAGAAATTGCCACTGAAAAAGAGATGCTTGTTCCAAACTTAGAGATGTTAGAACTCTATCGTTTCGCTAAAGAGAACAATAAAAGAGTGATTATTGTATCAGATATGTATTTACCTTTAGAAGTCCTTGAAGATATTTTAATTTCTAAGGGTTTTGATGGTTATACAAATTTCTATCTTAGTAACCATATAATGCTTACTAAACATTCAAAGGATTTGTTTAAACATGTTTTAAAACAAGAAAATATTACTCACACGCAAATGTTGCATATCGGTGATAATTCTTGGGCAGATGGCACTATGCCTAAAAGTTTAGGCATAGCAACACTATTTAGAAAAAGCGTATTGAAGCAATTTGAAGAAATTTTTCCTAAATACAAAACATTTAGTCCAACCAGTGTTGCGCAAAGTTTTATTTTAGGATCTTTATGCGTTTTTCATAAAAATTATATTCAAAAACATGAAAAATTTGATTATTGGTTTCTTTTGGGAGCGATGCAAGCAGGAATTGTAGCCGTTGCTTATTGCCAGTTTATCTATAAAGAGATTCATAAAAGAAATATTGATACTTTAGTGTTTGTTGCACGAGATGGTTATTTATTGCAAAAAATTTTTAATATTTTATATCCAAATTCATATAAAACTACTTATGTCTATGCTCCCAGAATTTTAAAAAAAGCGGTATTTTTAGAAGTCGTAGAGGGCGAGAGTTTGGAAATTTTGCGTATTTTAGAAGGCGAAGAAGAAATTAAAAAGAAACAAATCACCACCAACCAACAGGCGTATGTATATCTCTATAGCAATTTTGAACATTGCCGCCATTTAGCGTTAAAATGTTTAAATAATTACAGAGAATACTTGTTTTCATCAAATTTAGAAGGAAATATCGCTATTGTAGATACGATTACTTTAGGCTATTCTTCGCAAGGGTTAATCCAAAAAGCTTTAAACAAAGAAGTTTTTGGGTGCTATGTGGATCTCCTAAGAATTTTAAATTATGATTGCGTGAGTTTCTTACCTTTTTCACACCCTAAACCCGTTTATTTTCATAATTGGGATTTTATGGAGTTTTTGCTAACAAGCCTTGAATACCCTATTTTAAATGTAGAAAATGGCGTTCCAATTTATCAAAAAGACGTTTCATCTTGTGAAAAATACCGCTCTAAAGCTTATGAAAAAATAGTAGAAGGGGCTGTTGGATATGCTTCATATTTTAAAGAAAGTCAAATTTCTTTAGACATTCATGATGTGATAGAATGGGTGAATTTCTTTATTGACAATCCTAGTATTCAAGATCAAGAGCAATTCAAACAAATTTATTTTCTTCCAGACGCGACGCATAAAAACGCTCTGCCCTTGTTTTGTAACGATGTTTCTTTGCTGTCTTGTATTTTAAAACCTTCACAAAGTTATGGCGTATTAAAAAGAAGTCTTAGGACAAACAAGCAAGAGAGATTGTTTAAAATATTGTCTCTAATTAAAAAAATCTATGGGAAGTTAAAAAAGAAATGATAAAGTTGGCTCTGTTTTTAATCAAATATGGATAAATAGGGCTTTCTCCCTTAATATAATTCTCTCAAAAGTTATCCACTAGATATTTTTTTATTTATCAAATAATCCGTTTTTGAGTATAATCCTACGAAAATTTTAAGGAACGGCATGGAGTTTTTAGGACTGATTTTAAGTCTAGCCGCTATTTTGATAGCGTTTAAAAAGCCTGAAAAAGAAAATTGGGCGTTTGGGATTTTGATTGTGGTGTGGTTAGTGGAGCTTATTATTTTTATAGCCCATAGCTCTAGCGTTTTGCCTAACATGAATCTATAAGGGGGATGCATGAATAAAGAAACCCGATTTTATAATCTTTTTTCTTTGGCGGTTTTAGGGATTTTAATCTTTCCTGTGGGTTTGGCGAATTTTTATTTTGGCTATGTTTTGAAAGATTCGCCTTGTATTTTTTGCTGGGCGCAACGCATCAACATGATTTTAATAGGGGCGGTGGCGCTTTTGGTGGTGCGTTTTGGGTTTAAACCTAAATACATTGCCTTGCTGCTACTCATGGCTAGCAGCGGGCTGTATGAGAGCTTTTATCATACCGGTGGCCATGCCTTAGAAGATGTGGGGCAGGGATTCGCGCTCGCTATTTTGGGCTTGCACACGCAGTTTTGGGCGCTTTTTGTCTTTTTTAGCGTGATAACGCTTTTAGGGGTTTTACTCTTTTTTGCCCCTAATGCCCAACCTTTTAAAGATCGTTTGTTAAACACGCTCCAAAAAAGCGCTTTTTATGTTTTCTTTATGGTGGTGGGTTCTAATGCGATACAGGCGTTTGTTTCTACCGGGCCTTTCCCTTACATAGGGCAAAGCGATCCGGTGCGTTTTTCGTGGAATTTGAAAGAATCGGTCTGGTCTATGGAGAATTGGGATCATTTGAAATTCCCAAGAAGCGTTTTAGGCAGAAGGGATGTGGGCGAGCCTTTGAAATTGAGCGCTTTGCCTAAAGATAATGATTATGAGCGTTCGCCTTTAGAAATTACAAAAACTCTAAAGATTGGAAAAAAAGAAGAACTTCCCTTAAAACTGAATGGAGCGATCACGGATTTGAGTTTCAATGAAGACAAGGCGATCCTTACCACAGAAAACCAAGGCCTTTATCTTGTGGGTAACGATTTGAAAACCATTCACAGCCATATGGTGTTGGATAGTTATTACAGTGCGACGGTGGGGGCGTTCGTGGGGGCGGATTTTAACGAAGATGAAAACATTGTGATCATGGGTAATAATAAAACGAGCGTAGAAGTCACTCCTAACAAAAACGCTAACGCGCTTAAAAACTTCCCTTATTTTTTAGAGGGGGCTAACTCTTTTGATGAAGTGGAACGCAGCCACTTAAAAACTTCTAGGGCGAAAAACTATTATGTTAGCGTTGCAAGAAGAGGGGCTAAATTCACTTATTTGATCACCGCTCCTAACAAGCGTTATAAGGATTTGATTATCATCTCCATGCTCAATAGCGACAAACAGGTGCATGGGGAGTTTTTACTGGAATTAGGCAATGCCAAACTTAAAGAAAAAAGGAAACTAGGCGAGTTAGTTATCAGCGCACTGGCTTTAAAGGATAATCAACTTTATGCGTTCAGTAAGGAATTTAACACGCTTTTAGTCATAGACCCCACAAAAGAAGAGATTCTTGAAGTTTATGGCTTACCAAAAGAGATTAAAAATATCAGCGCTTGTGGGTTTAGGGGTAATGAGCTTATCCTTGTGAGCTATGAGAATGATAAAAATATTCTCTATACCCTTAATTTTTAAACTCTTTTAAAGCTACTTTTTTCTAATATATTAACGCATTAGAAGATGGTCGCTATTTTAGAATAGAGGAAAGTCCGGGCTACATTAGACAAAATTCCATCTAACGGATGGCTAGCGCAAGCTAAGGGAAAGTGCCACAGAAAGCAAACCGCCTTTTTAAGGTAAGGGTGAAAGGGTGGGGTAAGAGCCCACCAGAGCTAAAGCGATTTAGCTTGTTTTGGCAAACCCAATTTGTAGCAAGAAGCGCATGGTAAGTCTAAATTGATACGCGCTTCGCTTGAGGAATATTGCAAAATATTTCCCAGATAAATGGCCATCCATTGACAGAACCCGGCTTATTCTAATGCTTAACTGCGTGTTGATTTTTTTAATAAAGTTTCAATCATTTTATTTTTTTTTATTTTTTTACCTAATTATTGTTTAAAATTTTAAAGATTTATGTTACACTCTGTGAAATCAAAATCAAAGGGGATAGCGTGTTAGAAAAATCTTTTTTAAAAAGCAAGCAATTGTTTTTATGCGGATTGGGTGTTTTGATGTTGCAGGCTTGCACTTGCCCAAACACTTCACAAAGGAATTCTTTCTTGCAAGATGTGCCTTATTGGATGTTGCAAAATCGCAGTGAGTATATCACGCAAGGGGTGGATAGCTCGCACATTGTAGATGGTAAGAAAACTGAAGAAATAGAAAAAATCGCTACCAAAAGAGCGACAATAAGAGTGGCGCAAAATATTGTGCATAAACTCAAAGAGGCTTACCTTTCCAAATCCAACCGCATCAAGCAAAAGATCACTAATGAAATGTTTATCCAAATGACACAGCCCATTTATGATAGCTTGATGAATGTGGATCGTTTAGGGATTTATATCAATCCTAACAATGAGGAAGTGTTTGCGTTAGTGCGTGCGCGTGGTTTTGATAAGGACGCTTTGAGCGAAGGGTTGCGTAAAATGTCTTTAGACAATCAAGCGGTGAGTATCCTTGTGGCTAAAGTGGAAGAAATCTTTAAAGATTCTGTCAATTACGGAGATGTTAAAGTCCCTATAGCCATGTAGGCTTAGAATAATAAGGGTTCTTCGCTATCGTCTGTTCTTTTGGGGGTGGGGGTGATGGAATTAGGGGTTGAATAGTAGGGGATTTTATCCACGATTTCTTTACGCAAGCCTTTGGGGACATCAAACTTTCTTTTTAAAGAAGGTTCAATCGCTAAAATATTACGCATGAAATACGAATACACAGGTGCACTCACAACGCCGCCTCCTGTCGCTCCTTTGCTAATAGGCGTGTTATCGTCTCTCCCAAACCAGATCACGCTTTGTAAGGTGGGGGTAAAGCCAATGAACCAAGCGTCAATATTGTTGTTAGAAGTCCCGGTTTTACCGGCGATTTCTAAATCTTTAATGCGAGCCAAACGCCCTGTGCCGTTTTCTACCGCATTCATCAGCACTGAAAGGGTTAAAAAAGCTTGTTCTTTGGAGGTGATTTTCTTAGTTTCCATAGGTGTGAAAGTTTTAACTTCGTTTTGTTGGTTAGTGATGCTTTCAATGAGCATGGGTTTGAGCATGGTGCCGTAATTAGAAAATAAAGAATACTTTTCGGCCGCTTCAATCGGTGAGATAGTAAAGCTCCCTAACACAATAGACAAGTCTTTAGGGAGGTTTTTAAACCCCATATCGCTTAAAGATTGATAAATTTTTTCAAAGCCAAGCTGATCGCTTAAATTGATCGTGGCTAGATTTAACGAATGGCTTAAGGCTTCTTGCAAGGTTACAAGCCCTAAAAACTTGCGAGAATAATTGCTGGGGTGCCATGCGTGGTTTTGTGCACTGTTTTTACTATAATTGCCATTTTCAAAGTTTCGTGCGGTATCAGGGATTTTAGAAGTGGTGGAATAGCCATTATCAAAAGCGATTTGATACACAAAAGGCTTGATCGCGCTCCCAAACTGCCGTTTGGCTTGCGTGGCGCGATTGAAAGCGCTTTTTTTATAATCAATCCCCCCCACTAAAGCTAAAATCTTACCGGTGCTCGTTTCTGTAACTATCATGCTAGCGTTTAAATTGTCTTCATCTTCATCATTAGATGCGTTAGTTTTTGGCTTTTCTTTAGCGATTTTTTCTAAGATTTTTTGATGCCCAAAACGCAAAGACTCTAACGCTAAGCGTTGGTAATCCAAATCTATCGTGAGCTTTATGGTATAGCCTTGAGTTTTTAGCCCGTCTAATTGATCCAATTGCTTCAACACTTCATCCACGACATAGGGAGCGATATTTTGCGTGGAAGTTTGGTTATAGACGATTGGCACTTCATTGAGAGCGGATTTGAGCTCGTTAGAAGAAATCCAGCCTAAAGAATACAACCGCCTTAAAATATCATTAGCCCTAGAGAGTGAAAATTCTAAATTTTTGGTAGGGTCATAAAAACTTGGAGCCCTAGGCAGGGCGACTAACATGGTGATTTCTTTAAGCGTGAGTTTGTCAAGGGGTTTTTTAAAATACCCTAAACTTGCGGTTTTGACGCCATAATACCCATGCCCAAAAAAAGTTTGGTTCAAATAGCGCTCTAAAATTTCTTCTTTGCTTAAGACTTTTTCAATGCGTATGGAAATGATAGCTTCTTTGAGTTTTCTGGTTAGGGTTTTTTCTCGTGTGAGCACCATGTTTTTAACGAGTTGTTGGGTTAGGGTGCTACCCCCCTCGGTGTAACGACCGCTTTTAGCGTTTTTAATCATAGCGCGCATGATAGCGTC
The DNA here is from genome assembly GCF_015904775.1 of Helicobacter pylori. Lineage (GTDB taxonomy): Bacteria > Campylobacterota > Campylobacteria > Campylobacterales > Helicobacteraceae > Helicobacter > Helicobacter pylori_DM. Next base: position 24,370 of record NZ_JADZNC010000007.1, on the reverse strand, counting down.
TAAATTGATCCCCCCATGCTCAAAAAAGAGAGTGTCTTCTACCGCTAAAAGGCTTTCAATAAATCGTGGGGGGATTTCTTCAAAACGCGCATAAAAACGAAATTCCTTATCATAAATATTAGCGATCAAACGCCCTTTTCTGTCTAAAATCTGTGAAGCGACGCCCGGGCGATAATCTTTAATTTTAGCAATATCCTTATCTGTAGTTACCCAAACTTGAGCGATAAGAATGGCTAACAACCCTACGATAATCAAAAATAAAACGACAAAACCATAAAAAATCTTTTTTAGCATTTAATCACTCTTAAAAGAAGATTGTATTTTAGAATAATTTAAAAGGGTGTTCGCAAGCTCTTTAGTGTCTTGTAAGCTGTTTTTAAGGGATAAAGAGACTCGTAAAAGGGGTTTAGAAACCGTGGGGGGGCGGATAGCTCCCACTAAAAACCCCTTTTCTTTCAAAAAATGATGAGCGTTTAAAAGAGCAAGATTGCTTTCAAATTCTAGAGTAAAAAATCCTGCGAGCGTTCTAATACCTAAAGTTTCAAAAATAATCTGTTGGTGTTTGCTAAGCTCATTTTTTAATTCTTGTTTTTGCACGATAAAGTATTCTAAATGGGCTAAAGTTAAAGCGGTGTCTAACAGGCTTAAAGCGGTGGTGTAAATCACGCTTTTAGCGCGATTAGTTAAAAACTCTATGATTTGTAAGGGGGCTAAAATACACGCCCCATAGCTCGCAAGCGCTTTAGAGAAAGTGCTGAGTTTAATGATTTTGTCTTTTTCTTTGATGCGATAATATTCTAAAAAACCCAATAAATTCTCACCAATAGTCCCAAAACTATGGGCTTCATCAACGATTAAAAAAGCGTTAGGGATCTCTTGAGTGATTGCATAAAAATCATAAGGAGCGACGCTCGCATCCATAGAATAAACCCCCTCAATGGCTATGAATTTGAGCTTATTTTTAGGAGCGTTAAAGAGTTTTTGTTGTAAATCTTTAGCGTCATTGTGCGAGAAAAAAACCACTTGATTAGACTTCGCTTTCGTGCTAAAAATCCCGCTTGCATGGTAGTGTTCGTCCATGAATAAGAGGGCGTTTTTGACTAAAAGGGTGTCTATTAAAGCCAGATTGCCCAAAAAACCACTCCCCACTAAAAGAGCGCTTTCAAACCCCAACAAATTTGCTAATCGCTCTTCTAATTCTGCATGCAAAGGGTGGTAGCCATTCACTAGCATGGAAGCCTTGGGGGAATGAGCACCAAAGGATTGGAGCTTATCAAAAGCGTTTTGAAGCAAATCTTTTTTAACGCTCAAACCCAAATAATCATTAGAAGCATAATCCTTTAATGAAGGGTCAAACAACTCTCTTTTGCGGTAGCGTTTGGCATGGCGTAGGGCTTCTAAAGATTTAGAAAACATCAAAACACTTCATTGAATGGAATCATTCGCCTTTTTGAATTTTTTCAATTTTTCAATGATTTTATTAAGTTCATCTTGTTTTTCGTAAAACATCTTATCAATATTTTCTTTGACATGTTTAGCGCTATCTTCCATTAAATGCACTTTATGCTCTAGGTATTTTGAATCGGTAATGTGGTCTTCTTGAACGGCTTTAACCAAATCATTAGCTTCAGCATGCACGCTTGCATGGTGGCTTTCTAAAGCTCTATAGCCTGAAGTGTTGGAAAAATTCTCTTTGCCCGCGCCCTCATAATACCATTTGCCTAAGCGGCAACTCTTATGGCTAGTAATATCAAAGGAGTTGAGACCAAAAATCATGCCATAAAGATTGTTTTTAAAGACCACATGATCGAGTTTGGCTAGACCGCAAAACACCCGGTTATTGATATTGTAGATGGTGTATTTTGCGGCTTGCGCGACAATCATGTTATTTTTTACGGTGGATTTAAGCTCTTCTACATCACCCTTAATAGAGCCTACAATAGAATTAATATCGTGGGTGTTGGTTTGAATATCGTTGGCTTCTTGTTGCATGCTTTTAACGACGACAGCGATTTCTTTAGTGGCTTTTTGGGTTTTTTCAGCGAGCTTTCTCACCTCATCAGCCACCACCGCAAACCCTCTCCCATGCTCGCCCGCTCGTGCGGCCTCAATAGCGGCGTTTAGGGCTAAGAGATTGGTTTGTTCTGCAATATCATCAATCAAAGAAATGACTTGAGTGATTTCATTGCTCCGTTGGTTGAGGGAGTCCGCTAACGAAGTGGCGTTTTGCATCTTTTCATAAAGCGATTCAATGTCTTGACCCGTTTTATTAACGGTTATTAACCCTTCATTAGAATGCTCTTCGCCATTTTTAGCCGCATTTAAGAGCAAGCCTGTTTCTTGATGGAAATACTGCATGCTTTCTTGCGCGTTCTCTAAGCCCTCTTTTAAGCTCGCGCAAAAAGTTTTAAACAAATCGCTTTTATGGTATTCCCCCACACCCCCTGTTTTTTTAGCCAACGAATAATACTGCACGCCATCAATATTTTGGCTTTTTAAAGAATAAGAAACGCCTTGTAAATTAACGCTCTCTGCGTTTTCTTTAAAATGAACGCTTTGTTCTTCTAAATTGTTTAAGCTTGCAAGATTCCCACTCTTAAAAACGACTTTATTGTTTTTAATACCTACAAAACCTTCATGCAAGCACAAATTTAAAAGGCTTTGATAGAGATTGACTTCTTTTTTTAACTCCGCAATCTCAGAATCTTTTTGACTGATTTGAAGCTGTAACTGCTTATTCCCAAACATGGTGGCATTCCTTATTTAAATTTGAATCTTTTGAGATTATACCCAAAATTACCAAACATTTTAACCGCTCGTTAGTATTGTTGTTTCAAAAACAATTCGTAAAATAAGCCCTGTTTCTTTATAAGGGTTTCAAAGTTGCCCTGTTCTATTAGTTTGCCTTGATCTAAAACGATAATTTCATCAGCTTGCTTGACACTATTCATGCGGTGTGTAATAATTAAAGCCATCTTAGATTGCGATTTTTTAAAAATAAAATCCAAAAACTCTTTTTCTATAATGGGGTCAATAGTACTGCTTGGCTCATCTAAAACAACACAATGACTTGGTTTTAAAAAGGCTCTTATAGTGGCTATGCGTTGCTTTTGACCCAGAGAAAAATCTATCCCATTATACTGTGTTCCAAATAATGCGTTGCTGTAATCATTAAGACAATTTTGAAAATTCTCATCAAAAGATTTTAGCATTTCTCTCTTTTGCTTTAATTGCTCTTTAGTGATATTGTTTTGCATGAAAAGATTATCATTAATGCTATACCCAGCATAAAGAGAAAAATCTTGGAATATAGCGCTCATTTGTTGATGGTAGCTGTTTAGCTCTAAATCTTGTAATGAGTATTTGTTATTGATAATAATTTGACCTGAATTTGGGGTATAAAACCCTAGCAATAATTTAATCAGCGTGGTTTTTCCGCTAGCATTCTTGCCGACTAATGCATAAATTTTATTAGAGTGTAAAGAGAGATTAAAGTTTTCAAAAATAAGTTTTGAATTAGGATAAGAGAAACTAATATTTTCAAATGTAATGCTATGGATTTTTTCTTCTAATTTGATTTGTGTTTCTGGTTTCGGTATTTTGTAATCTAAAATACAGAAATAATTTTCAAAGTATTTATTGATAGCAAAAAACCACTTTCCATAAAATGATAAATCTTGTAGTTGCTGTTGGGTAGAGCTAAATGCTTGGATATACCCAGCAATTGCTCCCACACCAATTAATTTTGAAAGGATAATAAAAACCATTAGAAAAAATAGTGCAATACTTAGAGTGGTGATTAAAACATCAGCATATATGGTAAATATTAAGTTTTTTTGGGCGATTTTCACAAAATGATTGATATATAATTCTTTGTTTTCAATAAATTTATGATGAAAATTTAGCATGAAGTTAAATAATAGGTTGTCCTTGTTCTTTTGGTTATCTAGTCCAGAGTATAGGTAATTTTGCATGCTTTCTTTTTGGTCTTGAAGCTTATCTATGGAAGCGCTATGTTTTTTTGCTATATGATTGGAGATGAAAATACAAGGCACTGTTGCAAAAATCATTATAAAGGGTAGATAAATACTAATGGAAAATAATATCCCAAACAGACTCACAAGCCCTATAATGCGTTGCAAGTTAAAAAATAGATTACTGACATAATTTAGGGGACGGATGTATAGACCGTTATGGATAGCGTTAAGCTTAATAGTGTGATCTTTGTTTTCAAAAAAATTTAGATTTTTAACTTTTGTGAGTTTATTAGCAAGCTGAGTGATGATGTTTATAGAAAATTGTTCAGCAATAATGGTTTGCAAGCTTGATGAAATTCCTGAGAACACATGCGTTAAAAACAGCAAGGCTCCCATAGTAGCAAAGTTGGTAACAGCAAGCTGTATTCAAAATGCGTATGATTTTGCAATAGGTCTACCACAATATCAATCAATCTTATTGTAACAAGAATATTTATTGATGGGAGAATACCAATCAATAGCACTGTAATTGATGCCAACACAACACATTTTGGTGAGCTTTTATAGAGTAAAACAAAAGTCCTTAATGGAATGCTTTTTATGGTATCCATTGGTGTTTGCATTCAATAAGATTGGGTGTAAATTTCCTCTATTATATCTCAATTTTGCGCCTCTTTAAATTTCGCTTTTAAAATAAAGCCCTTTAAAATTTCAAACTTTAACCGATAATAGTTTCAACCAAAAGCAAGGATGCCTTTGGGTTTTTTATAACAAGGAGTTACAACAATGGCTTTTCAGGTCAATACAAATATCAATGCGATGAATGCGCATGTGCAATCCGCACTCACTCAAAACGCGCTTAAAACTTCATTGGAGAGATTGAGTTCAGGTTTAAGGATTAATAAAGCGGCTGATGACGCATCAGGCATGACGGTAGCGGATTCTTTGCGTTCGCAAGCGAGCAGTTTGGGTCAAGCGATTGCCAACACGAATGACGGCATGGGGATTATCCAGGTTGCAGATAAGGCTATGGATGAGCAGTTAAAAATCTTAGACACCGTTAAGGTTAAAGCGACTCAAGCGGCTCAAGATGGGCAAACTACTGAATCTCGTAAAGCGATTCAATCTGACATCGTTCGTTTGATTCAAGGTTTAGACAACATCGGTAATACGACTACTTATAATGGGCAAGCGTTGTTGTCTGGTCAATTCACTAACAAAGAATTCCAAGTAGGGGCTTATTCTAACCAAAGCATTAAGGCTTCTATCGGCTCTACCACTTCCGATAAAATCGGTCAGGTTCGTATCGCTACAGGCGCGTTAATCACGGCTTCTGGGGATATTAGCTTGACTTTTAAACAAGTGGATGGCGTGAATGATGTAACTTTAGAGAGCGTAAAAGTTTCTAGTTCAGCAGGCACAGGGATTGGCGTGTTAGCAGAAGTGATTAACAAAAATTCTAACCGAACAGGCGTTAAGGCTTATGCGAGCGTTATTACCACCAGCGATGTGGCGGTCCAGTCAGGAAGTTTGAGTAATTTAACCTTAAATGGGATTCATTTGGGGAATATCGCAGATATTAAGAAAAACGACTCAGACGGAAGGTTAGTCGCAGCGATCAATGCGGTTACTTCAGAAACCGGCGTGGAAGCTTATACGGATCAAAAAGGGCGCTTGAATTTGCGCAGTATAGATGGTCGTGGGATTGAAATCAAAACCGACAGCGTCAGTAATGGGCCTAGTGCTTTAACGATGGTTAACGGCGGTCAGGATTTAACAAAAGGTTCTACTAACTATGGGAGGCTTTCTCTCACACGATTAGACGCTAAGAGCATCAATGTGGTTTCGGCTTCTGACTCACAGCATTTAGGTTTCAGCACGATTGGTTTTGGGGAATCTCAAGTGGCAGAAACCACGGTGAATTTGCGCGATGTTACTGGGAATTTTAACGCTAATGTCAAATCAGCCAGTGGCGCGAACTATAACGCTGTGCTCGCTAGCGGCAATCAAAGCTTGGGATCTGGGGTTACAACCTTAAGAGGCGCGATGGTGGTGATTGATATTGCCGAGTCTGCGATGAAAATGTTGGATAAAGTCCGCTCTGATTTAGGTTCTGTGCAAAATCAAATGATTAGCACCGTGAATAACATCAGCATCACTCAAGTGAATGTTAAAGCGGCTGAATCTCAAATTAGGGATGTGGATTTTGCTGAAGAGAGTGCGAATTTCAATAAAAACAATATTTTGGCACAATCAGGTAGCTATGCGATGAGTCAAGCCAATACCGTTCAACAAAATATCTTAAGGCTTTTAACTTAGTTTTAAGAAAGGTGTTTATGGGGCTAACGCTTTAAGCGTTGGCTTTTCGCTTTAATTTTTACTTCTTTTTTAATAAAATACTCTTTTTGATTCCTTTTTATTACAGGCGGTTATTGTGTTGGATAGTTTTGAGATTTTAAAGGCTTTAAAGAGCTTGGATTTATTGAAAAACGCCCCTGCTTGGTGGTGGCCTAACGCTTTGAAATTTGAAGCTTTATTAGGAGCGGTTTTGACGCAAAACACTAAATTTGAAGCCGTTTTGAAATCTTTAGAAAATCTAAAAAACGCTTTCATTTTAGAAAATGATGATGAGATCAATCTTAAAAAAATCGCTTATATAGAGTTTTCAAAACTTGCAGAGTGTGTCCGCCCTAGCGGGTTTTATAACCAAAAAGCCAAACGACTGATTGATTTGAGCGGGAATATTTTAAAAGACTTTCAAAGTTTTGAAAATTTTAAACAAGAAGTAACCAGAGAGTGGCTTTTAGACCAAAAGGGCATTGGCAAAGAAAGCGCGGATGCGATTTTATGCTATGTGTGCGCTAAAGAAGTGATGGTGGTGGATAAATACAGCTATCTTTTTTTAAAAAAATTAGGCATAGAGATAGAAGATTATGACGAATTGCAACATTTTTTTGAAAAAGGCGTTCAAGAGAATTTAAATTCCGCTTTAGCACTTTATGAAAACACCATTTCTTTAGCGCAACTTTATGCGAGATTCCATGGAAAGATTGTAGAATTTTCCAAACAAAAATTGGAATTAAAGCTTTGATTTTTAGATTTTTCTTAATTTTAAGCCTTTTAAAAGGATTTTTACTGGCCAAAAAGGATTGGAATTTTTTTAAACCTTTAGAGCCTACTAAAAAATATTTTGGCTCTTTTAAAATCGGCTATCTTTACCAGCATGCAGAAACGACTAAAAGATCCCCTATCCGCCCTAAAAACCGCCCTCCTATTTTGATGGATAAAATTTACCATGACGCTTCTTTGGGCTTTGAAGCGGGTTATACTTTGAAGAAGAAAATTTTATTAGGGGGGTATTTGGATGCAGGAATGGGCGATTCGTATTTCATGAGCGCTGGGTTTGTGGCTGGGGTGAGGCTTTTTAAGGGGTGGGTTATCCCTAAAATCGCCTTAGGCTATCAGCTTCAAATTTTAGGGGCTAAGATTGATAAGTATCAATTCAATATCCAATCAGCGGTGGGGAGTGTGGGCTTGTTTTTCAATGCGGCTAAAAATTTTGGCTTGAGTGTAGAAGCAAGGGGTGGTATCCCTTTTTATTTTATCCAAAGCAAATTTTCTAAAGCCTTTGGCACGCCACGATTGAATATCTATTCTATTGGTATCACATTCATCTTTTATGATTTTACTAGATTTTTAGGGTAAAATATTCATTTTAAAAATTAACTATAGAGTATAAAAACCATAATTAGACAAACTTTTAAGGATTTATGATGATTTTCATTGATGCATGTTTTAGAAAAGAAACACCCTATACGCCCATTTGGATGATGAGGCAAGCGGGGCGTTACCTTAGCGAATACCAAGAGAGCCGTAAAAAAGCGGGGAGCTTCTTGGAATTGTGTAAAAATAGCGATTTAGCCACAGAAGTTACCTTACAGCCAGTAGAGATTTTAGGCGTGGATGCGGCTATTTTGTTTAGCGATATTTTAGTAGTGCCTTTGGAAATGGGCTTGAATTTGGAGTTTATCCCCAAAAAGGGGCCGCATTTTTTAGAAACTATTACGGATTTAAAAAGCGTAGAAAGCCTAAAAGTAGGGGCTTACAAACAACTAAACTATGTCTATGATACGATTTCTCAAACGCACCAAAAGCTTTCTAAAGAGAAAGCGTTAATCGGTTTTTGCGGATCGCCTTGGACTTTAGCGACTTACATGATAGAAGGCGAAGGGAGCAAATCGTATGCTAAAAGCAAGAAAATGCTCTATAGCGAGCCTGAAGTTTTAAAAGCGCTTTTAGAAAAATTAAGCCTTGAATTGATAGAGTATTTGAGCCTTCAAATCCAAGCAGGGGTCAATGCGGTGATGATCTTTGACTCATGGGCTAGCGCTTTAGAAAAAGAAGCGTATTTGAAATTCAGTTGGGATTATTTGAAAAAAATCTCTAAAGAGCTTAAAAAACGCTATACGCATATCCCGGTTATCCTTTTCCCTAAAGGGATTGGCGCTTATTTGGATAGCATAGACGGGGAATTTGATGTGTTTGGCGTGGATTGGGGCACGCCTTTAGAGGTGGCAAAAAAGATTTTAGGCGATAAGTATGTTTTGCAAGGGAATTTAGAACCCACCCGCCTTTATGATAAAAACGCTTTAGAAGAAGGGGTTGAAAAGATTCTAAAAGTCATGGGCAATCAAGGGCATATTTTTAATTTAGGGCATGGGATGTTGCCGGATTTGCCCAGAGAAAACGCCAAATATTTAGTGCAATTAGTGCATGCCAAAACCAGACGATAGGGGGATTGATGAAAACTATTATAAGATATGCTAGTTTATGGGGCTTGTGTGCAGTTTTAACTCTAGCCCAAGCCCCCTCTAAAACCCCAGATGAAATCAAGCAAATCCTTAACAATTATAGCCACAAGAATTTAAAACTCATTGATCCGCCGACAAGTTCTTTAGAAGCAACACCGAGTTTTTTATCCTCGCCTAAAGAAACAGCGACCACTATCAATCAAGAGATTGCTAAATACCATGAAAAAAGCGATAAAGCCGCTTTGGGGCTTTATGAATTGCTAAAGGGGGCTACCTCTAATCTCAGTTTGCAAGCGCAAGAACTCAGTGTCAAGCAAGCGATGAAGAACCACACCATCGCCAAAGCGATGTTTTTGCCTACTTTGAATGCGAGTTATAATTTTAAAAATGAAGCTAGGGATACTCCAGAATATAAGCATTATAACACCCAACAACTCCAAGCTCAAGTCACATTGAATGTGTTTAATGGCTTTAGCAATGTGAATAATGTCAAAGAAAAGTCTGCGACTTACCGATCCACTGTGGCTAATTTAGAGTATAGCCGCCAAAGCGTGTATTTGCAAGTGGTGCAACAATATTATGAGTATTTTAATAATTTAGCTCGCATGATCGCTTTGCAAAAGAAATTAGAGCAAATCAAAACGGACATTAAAAGGGTTACCAAGCTCTATGACAAAGGGCTGACCACGATTGATGATTTGCAAAGCTTAAAAGCGCAAGGGAATTTGAGCGAATACGATATTTTGGACATGCAATTTGCTTTGGAGCAAAACCGCTTGACTTTAGAATACCTCACTAACCTCAGCGTGAAAAATTTGAAAAAGACTACGATCGATGCGCCTAATTTGCAATTGAGAGAAAGGCAGGATTTGGTTTCTTTAAGGGAGCAGATTTCTGCACTCAGATACCAAAACAAGCAACTCAACTATTACCCCAAGATAGATGTGTTTGACTCATGGCTTTTTTGGATCCAAAAACCCGCTTATGCCACAGGGCGTTTTGGGAATTTCTACCCCGGTCAGCAAAATACGGCTGGGGTTACTGCGACTTTGAATATTTTTGATGATATAGGCTTGAGCTTGCAAAAACAATCCATCATGCTAGGCCAATTAGCGAATGAAAAGAATTTAGCGTATAAAAAATTGGAGCAAGAAAAAGACGAACAGCTTTATAGAAAATCGCTTGATATTGCCAGAGCCAAGATTGAATCTTCCAAGGCTAGTTTGGATGCGGCCAATCTTTCTTTTGCCAATATTAAAAGGAAATACGACGCTAATTTAGTGGATTTCACCACCTATTTAAGGGGCTTAACCACGCGCTTTGATGCAGAAGTGGCTTACAATTTAGCGCTCAACAATTATGAAGTGCAAAAAGCCAATTACATTTTCAACAGCGGGCATAAAATAGACGACTATGTGCATTAAGGGATAAAAATGATACGAAAAATTTTAATAGGACTTTTTTTGAGTCTTTTGAGTTTGGAAGCTAGCGAGAAAGTGTATGCGATTTTCAATGTGAAAGCGGTGCAAGACTCCAAACTCACTCTGGATAGCACAGGGATTGTGGATAGCATTAAGGTTACTGAGGGGAGCGTGGTCAAAAAGGGCGATGTTTTGTTGCTTTTGTATAATCAAGACAAACAGGCTCAAAGCGATTCTACCGAGCAACAACTCATTTTCGCTAAAAAGCAATACCAACGATACAGCAAAATTGGGGGTGCTGTGGATAAAAACACTCTAGAGGGTTATGAGTTCACTTACAGGCGCTTGGAGTCTGATTACGCTTATTCTATTGCGGTATTGAATAAAACCATTTTAAGAGCCCCTTTTGATGGCGTAATAGCGAGTAAAAACATTCAAGTGGGCGAAGGGGTGAGTGCGAATAACACGGTGTTATTGAGACTAGTCAGCCATGCTAGGAAATTGGTTATTGAATTTGATTCTAAATATATTAATGCGGTCAAAGTGGGGGATACTTACACTTATTCTATAGATGGTGATTCTAATCAGCATGAAGCTAAAATCACTAAGATTTACCCCACGGTTGATGAAAACACCAGGAAAGTGAGCGCTGAAGCCCTTTTGTCTAAGCCTATGGCAGTGGGGCTTTTTGGCGATGGGTTTATCCAAACGAAATAATAGGATATTTTGATGTATAAAACAGCGATTAATCGTCCTATTACGACTTTGATGTTTGCTTTGGCGATTGTCTTTTTTGGGACTATGGGTTTTAAAAAATTGAGCGTGGCGCTTTTCCCTAAAATTGATCTGCCTACAGTGGTGGTTACTACGACTTATCCTGGGGCTAGCGCTGAAATCATAGAGAGTAAGGTAACCGATAAGATTGAAGAAGTGGTGATGGGGATTGATGGGATCAAAAAGGTTACTTCCACGAGTTCTAAAAATGTGAGTATCGTCGTCATTGAATTTGAATTAGAAAAGCCTAATGAAGAAGCCTTAAACGATGTGGTGAATAAAATTTCTTCGGTGCGTTTTGATGACTCCAACATTAAAAAACCCTCTATCAATAAATTTGATACCGACAGCCAAGCCATTATTTCGTTATTCGTGAGCAGTTCGAGCGTGCCGGCTACAACCCTTAATGATTACGCTAAAAACACCATCAAACCCATGCTCCAAAAAATCAATGGGGTAGGGGGCGTGCAGCTCAACGGCTTTAGGGAGCGCCAGATTAGGATTTATGCAGATCCCACTTTGATGAATAAATACAATCTCACTTATGCGGATCTTTTCAGCACGCTTAAAGCGGAGAATGTGGAAATTGATGGGGGGCGCATTGTCAATAGCCAAAGGGAATTGTCTATTTTAATTAATGCGAATAGTTATAGCGTTGCGGATGTAGAAAAGATTCAAGTGGGCAATCATGTGCGTCTTGGCGATATTGCAAAAATTGAAATCGGTTTGGAAGAAGACAACACTTTTGCGAGCTTTAAAGACAAACCCGGTGTGATTTTAGAAATCCAAAAGATTGCCGGAGCGAATGAAATTGAAATCGTGGATAGGGTGTATGAAGCGTTAAAACACATTCAAGCCATTAGCCCTAGTTATGAAATCAGACCCTTTTTAGACACCACGAGCTATATCCGCACCTCTATTGAAGACGTGAAATTTGACTTGATTTTAGGAGCGATTTTAGCGGTTTTAGTGGTGTTTGCGTTCTTGCGTAACGGCACGATCACCCTTGTTTCAGCGATCTCTATCCCTATTTCTATCATGGGGACTTTTGCGCTCATCCAATGGATGGGCTTTTCATTAAACATGCTCACCATGGTGGCTTTAACGCTAGCGATAGGGATTATCATTGATGATGCGATCGTGGTGATTGAAAACATCCATAAAAAGCTAGAAATGGGCATGAGTAAACGAAAAGCGAGCTATGAGGGGGTGAGGGAAATTGGCTTTGCTCTAGTGGCGATTTCGGCGATGCTGCTCTCTGTGTTTGTGCCTATAGGGAACATGAAAGGCATTATCGGGCGCTTTTTCCAAAGCTTTGGGATCACAGTGGCTTTAGCGATCGCTCTATCGTATGTGGTGGTCGTTACGATTATTCCTATGGTAAGCTCAGTCGTGGTCAATCCCAGGCATTCTCGTTTTTATGTGTGGAGTGAGCCTTTTTTTAAGGCTTTAGAGTCTCGTTATACCAAATTGCTCCAATGGGTATTAAACCACAAGCTTATTATCTTTATAGCAGTGGTTTTAGTGTTTGTGGGTTCGCTTTTTGTGGCTTCTAAACTCGGCATGGAGTTCATGCTGAAAGAAGATAGGGGGAGGTTTTTAGTGTGGCTTAAGGCTAAACCGGGCGTGAGTATAGATTACATGACACAAAAGAGTAAGATCTTTCAAAAAGCGATTGAAAAACATGCTGAAGTGGAATTTACCACCCTGCAAGTGGGTTATGGCACCACGCAAAACCCTTTTAAGGCTAAGATTTTTGTGCAGCTCAAGCCTTTAAAAGAGCGCAAAAAAGAGCATCAATTGGGGCAATTTGAGTTGATGAGCGCTTTAAGGAAAGAGTTGAGAAGCTTGCCTGAAGCTAAAGGTTTAGATACTATTAATCTTTCTGAAGTTACTCTTATAGGGGGCGGTGGGGATAGTTCGCCCTTTCAAACCTTCGTATTCTCCCATTCTCAAGAAGCGGTGGATAAAAGCGTGGCGAATTTGAAAAAATTCTTATTGGAAAGCCCTGAGCTAAAAGGCAAGATTGAAGGCTATCATACAAGCACGAGCGAATCGCAACCGCAATTGCAACTCAAAATTTTAAGACAAAACGCCAACAAATACGGCGTGAGCGCTCAAACCATCGGTTCAGTGGTGAGCTCTGCTTTCTCTGGGACTTCTCAAGCGAGCGTGTTCAAAGAAGATGGCAAAGAATACGACATGATCATTAGAGTGCCTGATGACAAGCGCGTTTCTGTAGAAGACATCAAACGCTTGCAAGTGCACAACAAATTCGATAAATTGATGTTTTTAGACGCTTTAGTGGAAATCACAGAAACTAAAAGTCCGTCCAGTATTTCTCGTTATAACCGCCAACGCAGCGTTACGGTGCTCGCTCAACCTAAAGCGGGTATCTCTTTAGGGGAAATTTTAACGCAAGTGAGTAAAAACACTAAAGAATGGCTGGTTGAAGGGGCGAATTACAGATTTACCGGTGAAGCGGATAACGCTAAAGAGACTAATGGGGAGTTTTTAGTCGCTTTAGCGACAGCGTTTGTGTTGATTTATATGATTTTAGCGGCGTTGTATGAATCCATTTTAGAGCCTTTTATCATCATGGTTACCATGCCTTTAAGCTTTTCAGGGGCGTTTTTTGCTCTGGGTTTAGTGCATCAGCCTTTGAGCATGTTCTCTATGATAGGATTGATCTTGCTCATTGGTATGGTGGGTAAAAACGCCACGCTTTTAATTGATGTGGCGAATGAAGAGCGTAAAAAAGGTTTGAATATCCAAGAAGCCATTTTATTTGCCGGCAAAACCCGTCTAAGACCGATTTTAATGACGACCATTGCGATGGTTTGTGGCATGCTACCTTTAGCGTTGGCGAGTGGGGATGGAGCGGCGATGAAATCCCCTATAGGGATTGCGATGAGTGGGGGCTTAATGATTTCTATGGTGTTAAGCTTGCTCATTGTGCCGGTGTTTTATCGTTTACTCGCTCCCATAGACGATAAAATCAAGCGGTTTTATCAAAACCAAAAAGCTTTAGAATGAAAAAGATTGTTTTCATTTTGGCTCTATGGGTGGGCTTGTTAGGGGCGTTTGAGCCTAAAAAAAGTCATATTTATTTTGGGGCTATGGTGGGTTTAGCTCCTATTAAAATAACCCCCAAACCGGCTAGTGATTCTTCTTATACGGCTTTTTTATGGGGGGCTAAAGGGGGGTATCAATTCGCTTTTTTTAAAGATCTAGCGTTAAGGGGTGAATTTTCCTACCTTATGGCGATAAAACCCACCGCATTCCACACGATTAACACTTCTTTATTGAGTTTAAATATGGACGTGTTGAGCGATTTTTACACTTACAAAAAATACAGCTTTGGGGTGTATGGGGGGCTTGGGATAGGGTATTTTTATCAAAGCAACCATTTAGGCATGAAAAATAGTTCGTTTATGGGGTATAACGGGCTAATCAATGTAGGGCTTGGCAGCACGATCGCTCATTACCACCGCATAGAGCTTGGGGCTAAAATCCCTTTTTCAAAAACCAGAAATTCTTTTAAAAATTCTTATTTTTTAGAGAGCGTTTTTATCCATGCGGCTTATAGTTATATGTTTTAAGAGAGGTATATTATAGAAAGTAACTGACTGATGGGTTTTATAATGAGATTGGTTACTAACATGTAAAAGGAGTTGTTTTGTTTTCTTTTAATTGATAAAATGATCTTTTTATTGTAGATAGTGTTAAGAAATGTAATTATATAATAGAAAGGGTTCAAAATATGACTTATAGAAATAGCAAAATAGATTTAAAGAATGAACGCTTTAGTAAAAACCGATCTTTTAAGGGCATTAAAAAGAAAATCGCTAAAAAATACACAATCAAAAACTCGCCTTTGATAATTTATTCCTTAAAAACGCATTTAAATCCTTCTCTATCCATTAATAAAAAAATCTTCTTAGGGCTTGGGTTTGTTTCGGCTTTGAGCGCTCAAAGTGAAGATTATAATAGTTCGGTGTATTGGCTCAATAGCGTGAATGAAAATCACAGCAACAAATCCTACTATATCAGCCCTTTACGCACTTGGGCTGGGGGGAATAGGAGTTTTACGCAAAATTATAACAATAGTCAGTTATACATAGGGACAAAAAACGCTTCCGCAACGCCCAATCATTCTTCTATATGGTTTGGGGAAAAGGGCTATGTAGGTTTTATTACGGGGGTTTTTAAGGCTAAAGACATTTTTATCACAGGGGCTGTTGGCTCAGGTAATGAGTGGAAAACCGGTGGAGGCGCGATACTGGTTTTTGAAAGCTCAAACGAATTAAACGCTAATGGGGCTTATTTTCAAAATAATAGAGCTGGGACACAAACTTCTTGGATCAATTTGATTTCCAATCATAGCGTGAATTTGACAAACACAGATTTTGGCAACCAAACCCCTAATGGAGGCTTTAATGCTATGGGGCGAAAGATTACTTATAATGGTGGGAGCGTCAATGGCGGGAATTTTGGCTTTGATAACGTGGATAGCAATGGCGCAACCACCATTAGCGGGGTAACTTTCAACAATAATGGTGCACTCACTTATAAGGGTGGGAATGGTATTGGGGGGAGCATCACTTTCACTAACTCTAATATCAATCATTACAAGCTCAATCTTAACGCTAATAGCGTTACCTTTAATAACAGCACTCTAGGGAGCATGCCTAATGGCAACGCTAACACCGTAGGGAATGCCTACATTCTTAATGCAAATAATATTACTTTTAATAATTTGACCTTTAATGGGGGTTGGTTCGTTTTTGATAGAACTAACGCTAATGTTAATTTTCAAGGCACAACCACGATCAATAACCCCACTTCACCCTTTGTCAATATGACCGGTAAGGTGAATATTAACGCTAATGCGATTTTTAATATTCAAAATTACACGCCTAGCATAGGGAGCGCTTACACGCTTTTTAGCATGAAAAATGGCTCTATCGCTTATAATGATGTCAGCAACTTATGGAATATCATCAGGCTTAAAAACACGCAAGCCACAAAGGACGCTGATAAAAATCATACAAGCTCAAATAACAACACCCACACTTACTATGTAACCTACAATTTAGGCGGCACGCTCTATCATTTCAGACAAATTTTTAGCCCTGATTCTATTGTTTTACAATCCGTCTATTATGGCGCGAACAATATCTATTACACCAATAGCGTGAATATCCATGACAATGTTTTTAATTTAAAAGACATTAAAGACAATAGAGACGATACGATTTTTTATCTTAACGGCTTGAACACTTGGAATTACACTAATGCGAAATTCACTCAAACTTATGGCGGGAAAAACAGCGCTTTAGTCTTTAACGCCACGACCCCTTGGGCTAATGGCAGTATCCCTAAATCTAACAGCACGGTGCGTTTTGGGGGGTATGAGGGAGTCAATTGGGGGAAAACGGGCTATATCACCGGCACTTTCACAGCCGATAGGGTTTATATCACCGGTAACATGATGTCTGGTAATGGCGCTCAAACCGGTGGGGGGGCGACTTTGAATTTTGTGGGTGCGACTGAAGTTAATATCGCTGGGGCTGATTTTAAAAACTTAAAAACCACTTCGCAAAACTCTTACATGACTTTTATGGCGTTAGGGAATGGCTCTAGTAGCGGTAAGATCAATGTCTCTCAGTCTGATTTTTACGATTGGACGGGTGGGGGGTATGATTTTACCGGTAATGGCGTTTTTGATAGCGTGAATTTCAACAAGGCTTATTACAAATTTCAAGGCGCTGAAAATTCTTACAATTTTAAAAACACGAATTTTTTAGCAGGGAATTTCAAATTCCAGGGCAAGACCACCATTGAAAAATCCGTTTTAAGCGACGCTTCTTACACTTTTGATGGCGCAAATAACACCTTTAATGAAAACAAGTTTAATGGCGGATCGTTTAGTTTCAACGCCAAACAAGTGGATTTTAATCATAACTCGTTCAATGGGGGCGTGTTTAATTTCAATAATACCCCTAAAGTCAGTTTCACTGGTGACACTTTTAATGTGAATAACCAATTTAAAATAAATGGCGCTCAAACAACTTTTACTTTCAATAAGGGCGTTGTTTTCAACATGCAAGGGCTTTTGAGCAGTTTAAGCGTAGGCACGACTTATCAATTGCTTAACGCTAAAAGCGTGGATTATAAGGATAATAACGCTTTGTATCAAATGCTGCGCTGGATTAGTGGGGAAAACCCTAGCGGCACGCTAGTAAATAAGGATCAATCCACGCCAAACAATACTAAAATTTATAATGTCCATTTCACTGATAACGGCTTGACTTACTACATTAAAGAAAATTTTAATAACGGGATCACGCTCACTCGTTTATGCACTCTAGGTTATACGCATTGCGTGAATATCCATAATGAGGTATTTCATCTTAAAAATATCAATAATAACGCCAGTAACACCGTGTTCTATCTCAACGGCATGACGACTTGGAAGATCGCTGGCACAGGCGTTTTCACGCAAGATTATAGCGGTGCTAACAGCGTTTTAGTGTTCAACCAAACCACCCCTTTTCTTGCTGGAGCGAATCCCACTTCTAATAGCGTGGTGGGTTTTGGGAAAACTTCAGGGGCTGAATGGGGGCTAGTGGGCTATATTCAAGGCACTTTTAGGGCGAGTCAAATTGATATTACCGGCACCATTCGCTCCGGTAATGGTGCCAAAACCGGTGGGGGTGCGACTTTAGTGTTTAACGCTCAAGAGCGTTTGAATATCGCTAACGCTCATTTGAATAACGATAAAGCCGGTTTGCAAAATTCATGGATGAATTTCATTGTTAATAATGGCAACTTGAATGCAACAAACGCAAATTTCAGTAACCAAACCCCGCATGGAGGCTTTAACCTTAAAGCCAATAATATCACTTGGGATAAAGGCTCTGTGAGTGGAGGGGGGAATTTTGGCGTGGATAACGCTAGCCTTAACGGGAAAGCGGTGATTAAGAATGTTAGTTTTAGCGATAACGGCACTTTGATTTATAAGGGGGGCGAAAACAGCACCGGAAATTCCCTAACCTTAGAAAACAATACCTTCAATTCTTATAATATCAACGCCAGAGTGCAAAATCTTATTTTTAATAACAACTCGTTTAATGGCGGTAGCTATTCGTTTAACGACACTAAAAACATTACTTTTAAAGGCACAAACACGCTCATTAACAGCGATCCTTTCAGCCGTCTTCAAGGATCAATCGCTATTGACAATAATAGTGTTTTTAACATTGAAAGGGATCTGACCGATAAAACCACTTACACGCTTTTAAGCGGGAATAACATTAAATATAATAATGAAATTGTGGAGGATAATGTTTTCTCGCAAAATTTATGGAATTTGATCCATTATGGTGGTGAGAGAGGGACTTTATTAAGGGCGGAGAAAAACACTTATTTTGTGCAATTCACCCAAAGCAACGGCCAAAGATTTGTTTTTGAAGAGACTTTTAATCCGGGTTCTATCACCTATAAATATTTCACTATCCATTCTTCATCTTTTCACACAGATAATGATTCTAAGGATATTTGGAGTCAGGTGAGGAAGCAATTTGATTTTGTGCCTGGAAAAACCCCGGTGTGCGTTGGCGTGTGCTATATTGCGCCTTATAAAAATCAAGATCTCATCGGCTCTAGCGCTTTTGCGTGGTCGCTGAACTTTGGGGCTACAGTGGTAGGGACTTTGCTTTTAGGGAGCGCTCAAGAAAAAGCCAATAACAATGGCGGATCGATCTGGTTTGGTAAGAATAATTTGCTATATTTGCATGGCAATTTCAACGCGACTAATATTTTTTTAACGAATAATTTTAATGTCGGCAACCCTAACGCCGGCGGTGGGGCGACGATCAATTTTAACGCTGATGAAACCTTGAACGCTGACGGGTTGAATTACACGAATTTCCAAACCGTGGCTATGGGCTTACAAACCAGCGCGAGCCAGCATTCATGGGCGAATTTTAATTCCAAGCTTTCTATGGAGATTAAAAACTCTAATTTTAGGGATTTCACATGGGGAGGCTTTAATTTTAACTCAGGGCGTATCGCTTTTGAAAACACCACTTTTAGCGGCTGGACCAATATTAACGGAGCGACTGAAAGTGCTTCATCATATGTGAATATGGTTGCAAATACGGATTTGATATTTTCTAATTCCATTTTAGGTGGGGGCATTCGCTATGATTTGAAAGCTAATAACATTATTTTCAATAATTCTCAAATAGTCATTGATGTGTCTAAGAATGTGAATCAGTCATCATTGAATGGGAATGTTACTTTCAATCATTCCAGGCTTTCAGTCAAGCCCAACGCTGCTATTAATATTGGGGATAGCCAAACCCAAACGACTTTAGAAAACGCTTCAAGCCTTTCTTTTTACAACAACAGCGTGGCGAATTTTAACGGCACAACCGCTTTTAACGGGGTGTCTTATTTGAACTTGAACCCTAACGCTCAATTAAGCTTCAATCAAGCGAATTTCAATAACGCTAATGTAACCTTTTATGGCATTCCTTTATTTGGTAAGACGCCTGATTTTGGCAACTCTGCACGCCTGATTAATTTCAAAGGGAATACGAATTTTAATCAAGCGACGCTCAATTTAAGGGCTAAAAATATCCATATCAATTTCCAAGGTGCTTCTATTTTTGAAAATAACTCTACGATGAATTTAGCTGAAGGCTCTCAAGCGAGCTTTAATACGCTTAGCGTAGAAGGGGAAACGAATTTCAACCTCAATAACTCAAGCTTGTTGAATTTCAATGGCAATAGCGTTTTTAACGCTCCTGTGAGTTTTTATGCCAATAATTCTCAAATTTCTTTCACTAAATTAGCGACCTTTAATTCTAATGCCTTGTTTGATTTAGAAAACAACAGCACCCTGAATTTTCAAAGCGTTCTTTTAAATGGCACTCTAAACCTTTTAGGCAATGGCGCTAACGCTCTAGCTATTAATGCAAGCGGGAATTTCAGCTTTGGAACTCAAGGCGTTTTGAATCTGTCTAATGTGAATTTGTTTGATGCAAAAAACAAGCCCTTAGTTTATAATATTTTACAAGCTCAAAATATTCAGGGTTTAATGGGGAATAACGGCTATGAAAAGATCCGTTTTTATGGCATACAGATTGAAAAGGCTGACTACTCGTTCAATAACAGCATTCATTCGTGGAGTTTCACTAACCCACTCAACACGACTGAAACGATTACAGAAACCTTGCATAACAACCGCTTGAAAGTGCAGATCTCTCAAAACGGCGTTTCTAATAATGCGATGTTTAATCTCGCCCCTAGCTTGTATGATTACCAAAAAAACCCTTATGATGAAAGCGAGAATTCCTATAATTACACAAGCGATAAGGCTGGCACTTATTATTTGAGTAGCAATATCAAAGGCTTTAATCAAAACAATGAAACACCCGGGACTTATAACGCGCAAAACCAACCATTACAAGCCTTACACATTTACAATCAGGCTATCACTAAGCAGGATTTAAGCGTTATTGCCAGCTTGGGTAAGGAATTTTTGCCTAAAATGGCTAATCTTATCGCTTCAGGGGATTTGGACAATCTCAATCTCAATAGCCCGAATAGTTTTGAAACTCTTTTTGGTATCTTTGAAAAATATGGTATCACTTTAACTCAAGCAAATTGGAAGAGCTTATTAAAGATTATCAATAATTTTTCCAACACGGCTAATTATCATTTCTCTCAAGGCAATCTCGTGGTAGGGGCGATCAAAGAGGGGCAAACGAACACTAAAAGCGTGGTGTGGTTTGGAGGCGATGGCTATAAAGAGCCATGCGCGGTTGGGGATAACACTTGCCAGATGTTTAGACAGACTAATTTAGGGCAGTTGCTCCATTCTAGCACGCCTTATTTGGGCTACATTAACGCTAATTTTAGGGCTAAAAACATCTACATTACCGGAACTATCGGCAGCGGGAACGCTTGGGGGAGCGGAGGGAGCGCGAATGTGTCTTTTGAAAGCGCGACGAATTTGGTGCTTAATCAAGCCAATATTGACGCTCAAGGGACCGATAAAATCTTTTCTTACTTGGGGAAAGAGGGCATTGATAAGCTTTTTGGGGAAAAGGGCTTGGGGAATATCCTTTCTAACATGGTTTATGAAGAGAGCTTGAATGATAACGCTATCCCTAAAGATTTAGCCAACATGATCCCTAAAGATTTTGGATCTAAAACTTTAAGCTCCTTGCTTGGCCCTGATGAGGTGAGCAGCCTTTTAGGCGTGAGCGCTTTTAAAAACGCGATCATGGAAATTTTAAATTCTAAAACGGTGGGCGATGTTTTTGGCGAAAACGGGCTTTTAAACGCACTAGATCCTATAAAAAGAAAAGAAATTGATCAAATGCTTTTAGAACAAATCCAAGCCCATGCTTCAGGGTTTGAAAAATTCATCGTGAAAACTTTAGGGATTGAAAATGTAGAGAATTTCATCAATAACTGGTATGGCAAGCAAAGTTTGAGTTCTTTTGCCAATAATTTTGTGCCTGGAGGCTTGAATCAAGCCCTTGATAAAATAGGCTCTAACGCTAATTCTAAAGAATTGCAAGGCTTTTTGAAGCAAACGACTTTTGGGGATATTCTCAATCAAATGATCAATCAAGCCCCTTTAATCAATAAGCTCATCTCTTGGCTCGGTCCGCAGGATTTGAGCGTGTTAGTCAATATCGCTTTAAATAGCATCACTAACCCTAGTAAAGAGCTGACTAGCACCATTTCTAGCATAGGTGAAAAAGCGTTAAATGACTTATTAGGCGAAGGCGTAGTGAATAAAATCATGAGCAATCAAGTCCTAGGGCAAATGATCAATAAAATCATCGCTGATAAGGGATTTGGAGGCGTTTATCATCAAGGTTTAGGCTCCATACTGCCTCAATCTTTACAAGATGAATTGAAGAAATTGGGCATGGGCTCTTTACTCAAACCTAAAGGTTTGCACAATCTCTGGCAAAAAGGGAATTTCAATTTTGTGGCTAAAGATTATTTATTTACTAATAACAGCTCGTTTAGTAACGCCACAGGGGGGGAATTGAATTTTGTAGCGGGCAAGTCCATTATTTTTAACGGGAAAAACACGATCAATTTCACGCAATATCAGGGCAGGCTTTCTTTTGTATCTAAAGATTTTTCTAATATTTCATTAGACACCTTAAACGCTACTAATGGTTTAATTCTTAACGCGCCACGAAACGATATTAGCGTTCAAAAAGGTCAAATTTGCGTGAATGTTTTAGATTGCATGGGCGAGAAAAAATCTCATTCTTCAAGCGCGACAGCCCCAACCGATGAAACGCTAGAAGTGAATGCCAATAATTTCGCTTTTTTAGGAACCATTAAAGCTAATGGATTAGTGGATTTTTCAAAAGTCTTGCAAAATACCACGATCGGGACTTTAGATTTAGAGTCAAACGCTACTTTTAAAGCGAATCATTTGATCGTGAATAACGCTTTTAACAATAACTCTAATTACAGGGCTGATATTAGCGGTAATCTCAATGTGGTTAAAGGAGCGGCTCTCAGCACGAATGAAAATGGTTTGAATGTGGGGGGCGATTTCAAGAGCGAAGGGTCATTAATCTTTAATCTTAGCAATAAAACCAATCAAACGATTATTAATGTGACTGGCAATTCTACGATCATGTCTTATAACAATCAAGCTTTAATCCATTTTAACACTCAAAAGCAAGGCACTTACACGCTTATAGACGCTCATCGCATGGTTTATGGCTATGATAACCAAACGATTCTTGGAGGGAGCTTGAGCGATTACCTCAAGCTTTACACCCTCATTGATTTTAACGGCAAACGCATGCAATTAAAGGGCGATTCACTAAGCTATGACAACCAACCGGTCAATATTAAAGATGGGGGTCTTGTGGTGAGCTTTAAAGACAATCAGGGGCAAATGGTGTATTCATCTATCCTTTATGATAAAGTTCAAGTTAGCGTCTCTGATAAACCCATGGATATTCATGCCCCTAGTTTGGAGTATTATGTTAAACACATTCAAGGCAGCACTGGTTTGAATGCGATCAAATCTGCGGGCAATAATTCCATTCTGTGGCTGAATGAGCTTTTTGCGGCTAAGGGGGGTAATCCCTTGTTCGCTCCTTATTATTTGCAAGACACGCCCACCAAACATATTGTGACTTTAATGGAAGATGTGAGCAGCGCTTTAGGCATGCTTTCTAAACCCAATCTTAAAAACAATTCCACCGATGCTTTACAGCTCAACACTTACACGCAACAAATGAGCCGTTTAGCCAAGCTTTCTAATTTCGCTTCCTTTGATTCAACGGATTTTAACGAACGCTTGAGCAGTCTTAAAAACCAAAGATTTGCTGACGCTGTCCCTAACGCGATGGATGTGATTTTAAAATACTCTCAAAGGGATAAATTAAAAAACAACCTTTGGGCGACCGGCGTTGGGGGCGTGAGCTTTGTGGAAAATGGCACAGGAACGCTCTATGGTGTCAATGTGGGCTATGACAGATTCATTAAGGGTGTGATTGTTGGAGGGTATGCGGCTTATGGGTATAGCGGGTTTTATGAACGCATCACTAGTTCTCGATCGAATAATGTGGACATGGGCTTGTATGCGAGAGCCCTCATTAAAAAGAGCGAGCTGACTTTTAGCGTCAATGAAACTTGGGGGGCTAATAAAACCCAAATCAGCTCCAACGACGCTCTGCTTTCTATGATCAATCAGTCCTATAAATACAGCACATGGACGACGAACGCGAGAGTTAATTACGGGTATGATTTCATGTTTAAAAACAAAAGCATCATCTTAAAACCTCAAATTGGTTTAAGGTATTACTATATTGGCATGACCGGTTTAGATGGAGTGATGGATAACGCACTCTATAACCAGTTTAAAGCGAGCGCCGATCCGTCTAAAAAATCCGTTTTAACGATTGATTTTGCTTTTGAGAACCGCCATTATTTTAACACAAACTCTTATTTTTATGCGATTGGCGGCATTGGTAGGGATTTGCTTGTGAGATCTATGGGAGATAAATTGGTGCGTTTCATTGGCAACAACACTTTGAGTTACAGAAAAGGCGAGCTTTACAACACTTTTGCGAGCATCACTACAGGCGGGGAAGTGAGGTTGTTTAAAAGCTTTTATGCGAATGCTGGGGTGGGGGCTAGGTTTGGATTGGATTATAAAATGATCAACATTACCGGGAATATTGGAATGCGTTTAGCGTTTTAAAAGTAGGGGGCTTACCCCTTTTTGAGCCATTAAATAAATCAATGGTGGGATTAAGGATTTAACGCATGCGTTCTTTTGGTGTTAGTAACATGCGATTAGCGCTTAGTAAAAATAAAA
>NZ_JADZNC010000006.1:0-73555 GCF_015904775.1 Helicobacter pylori | reverse complement strand
GATTACACGAACTCTTTTGTTTTTAATGAAGGGGCTAGCCATTTTAAGGTGTTTTTTAATTATGGGTGGGTGTTTTAAGTATAAAATCCATTAAGTGCGAAATCCATGACAGAAATAATATTTTTTTAAATAAAAGCCTTATTTTTGTCTCTTTTTCGTATAATAAGATTTAAGTTAGTATTGATAGTGGTGCGTTAAGATTTTTCAATCTTGTGCGATCAAATCAATATTTTTTAATAAGATCATAGCTTTAATATTCAAAATAGTATAAAAAGGAAAGTTATGTATGCGGCTCATCCTATTAAACCCCTAAAAGCCCCCAAACTCAAAATTCAATTTTTAAGGCGTGTGTTTGCGGGCGCGTCTATTAGGCGCTGGAATGATCAAGCATGCCCTTTGGAATTTGTGGAATTAGACAAGCAAGCCCATAAAGCGATGATTGCGTATTTGCTCGCTAAAGACTCAAAAGACAGGGGTAAAGATTTAGATTTAGATCTTTTAATCAAGTTCTTTTGCTTTGAATTTTTGGAGCGCTTGGTTTTAACCGATATTAAACCCCCTATTTTTTACGCCCTCCAACAAACGCACAGCCAAGAATTAGCCTCCTATGTCGCTCAAAGTTTGCAAGATGAAATCAGCACGTATTTTTCTTTAGAGGAACTCAAAGAGTATTTAAGCCACAGACCTCAAATTTTAGAAACTCAAATTTTAGAGAGCGCGCATTTTTATGCGTCTAAGTGGGAGTTTGATATTATTTATCATTTTAACCCCAACATGTATGGCGTGAAAGAAATTAAAGATAAAATTGACAAGCAACTCCACAATAATGAGCATTTGTTTGAAGGGCTTTTTGGGGAAAAAGAAGATCTAAAAAAATTGGTGAGCATGTTTGGGCAGTTGCGTTTCCAAAAGCGTTGGAGCCAGACCCCAAGAGTGCCGCAAACCAGTGTCTTAGGGCATACCTTATGCGTGGCGATTATGGGGTATTTGTTGAGCTTTGATTTAAAAGCTTGTAAAAGCATGCGGATCAATCATTTTTTGGGCGGGCTTTTCCATGATTTACCCGAGATTTTGACCCGAGACATTATCACGCCCATCAAACAAAGCGTTGCAGGGCTTGATAACTGCATTAAAGAAATTGAAAAAAAGGAAATGCAAAACAAAGTCTATTCCTTTGTTTCTTTAGGTGTTCAAGAAGATTTAAAATACTTCACCGAAAACGAGTTTAAAAACCGCTGCAAAGACAAGTCTAACAAAATCATTTTCACTAAAGACGCTGAAGAATTGTTTATGCTTTATAACAGCGATGAATATTTTGGGGTTTGCGGGGAGCTTTTAAAGGTGTGCGATCATTTGAGTGCGTTTTTAGAAGCCCAAATCTCTCTTTCTCATGGCATTTCCAGTAACGATTTGATTAAAGGGGCTCAAAACCTTTTAGAATTGCGATCCCAAACAGAACTGCTTGATTTGGATTTAGGGAAATTGTTTAGGGATTTCAAATAATGAACTATAAAGAATTATTAGAATTTAACGATTACGCTATGGATTTAACCACTCGCACAGCTCGTCATAGCACTGCTATTGAAAACAATCCTTTGAGCCTTGCTGAAACTATAAGTATTTTAACCACTGAATACATTCCTAGAGAAATGCCCCAAAGAGCTTTCTTTGAAGTGAAAAACTATCAAAACATGCTCTTCTTTCTATTAGAAAATCTGAATAAAGGACAAAGCGTTGATAGTTTTTTTATAAGAGAGTTGCATGGGATTTTAATGAATTTTTTACTCCCTAATAAGGGGGCTTTCAAAACGACTGATAATACCATTTTAGGAGCTAGTTTTGAAACGACCCCCCATTTTCAAGTGCCTATGGCTATGAAAGAATGGTGCGATAACCTCAATTATAAGATGAAGACCTTACAAGATAAAGAAGAAAAACTAAAAGTTATTTTAGAACAACACATTTTATTTGAAAGGATATACCCTTTTAGCGATGGTAATGGTAGGGTGGGCAGAATGCTAATCTTTTATAGCGTTTTAGAGCAAAACTTAATACCATTTGTGATCACCAAAGAACAAAAAGAGGCTTACATTAAGGCTTTAGACACGCGCAATACAGAAAGCTTATACCAACTCGCCAAAGTATCCCAAGAGTTTGAACTCACACGCATACAAGGGCAAATGGTATTAAATAAGAATAAGCCCTAAAATCATGGTTTTCAAGCGCGCATCAAATAGAGCCTTTTCCTCTCGCTTGAAGAAGCGATGTTGAGCAATTGGCGGTATTTGGTGATTGTTCTTCTTACCATTTTCAAATGGAATTTTTCTTCAATGAGTTCTAAAATCTTAGCGTCGCTCAAAGGCTCTTTTTTGTCTTCATTTTTAATCAATTCTAAAAGATAGTCTTTAATCACAGCGTTTGAAGTCTCGCTGTTGTCTAAGGCGGTGCTAAAGAAATGTTTAATAGGGAAAACCCCCCTTTCGCATGCCAAATATTTATTAGAAATGGCCCTTGAAATCGTGCTTACAGAGTGGTTAAACTCATTGGCTAAATCCAATAATTTTAAAGGACGCAATTTTTTACCCTTAAAAAAATCGTATTGATACTCTAAAAGCATGAGGCCGATTTTATAAATCGTGGCTTTTCTCAAATTTAGCGCATCAATCAAATCTTTAGCCTCTTTTAATTTTTCTTTTAAATAGCCGCTATCCTTAAAGCGATTTTCTTCTAAACTGATTGTCGGGTAGCTCTCATCATTCAAACGCACGATGATTTCATTATCCACTTCCAAAATAAAAAGCTCAGGAATGACTTCTATTTCTTTTTCTAAAAACTCAATGGCTGGGGGGTTTTTAAAGGATTTTAAAATCTTTAAAGCCTTTTCATAATAAAAATCTTTAGAAAATTCGTGGTGTTTTTCTAAATTTAAAATGATTTTTCGCGCTTCTTCATAAAGCTCATTATCATCTAATTCCCTACCCTCTAACTGGAATAAAAAGCTCTCTTTCACATCTCTAGCGCCAATGCCAGCGGGATTAAGGTAACTAAAACGCTGGCGCACTTTTTCATAAACTTCGCTCTCTACCCCTAAAATTCTGGCCCTTTCTTCAATGTTTTCTTCAAAATACCCTTCACTATCCAGCCCGCTGATAATATCCATAGCGATTTTTTGAGAGGTTTCAGTGGGAAAAAGGGGGGGAATGATTTGAGATTCTAGGGTTTCAAAAAGGCTTTTAGATGCGATTGCAAAATTTTCTAAATGATCGCTGCTCTTTTTAGCACTAAAACGATCGCTAAAATTTTTGATGCGTTTGTTTTCAATTTTGATTAAGGGGTTATCTAAAGCGTTTTGTTTCAACACTTCTTCTAAATCTTCAAGCTCGCTTTGTAAAATGGGGAGCCACCCTTTTAAGGTAGCGTTTAATTTGTTTTTGGGGCTAAGGTTTGCGCGTAAGATTGCCATGTCTATACCTTAAAATTTTCCCCTAAATAATACTTGCGCACCAAAGCGTTTTCATAAATTTCATTAGCGTTCCCGCTCGCTAAAAGCGTGCCGCTTTTAATCACATACGCCCTGTGACACACGCTCAAAGTCTCTCGCACATTGTGATCAGTAATCAACACGCCGATATTTAATCCAATCAAGCTTTCAATAATTTTTTGAATATCAATCACCGCAATCGGATCCACGCCCGCAAAAGGCTCATCTAATAGCACGAATTTAGGGTTTTTCATTAAAGCCCTAGCGATTTCTACACGCCTTCTTTCTCCCCCACTCAAGCTCATGCCCTTGCGCTCTCTTATGGCTTGGATATTAAAAGCATCAAGCAAGCTTTCCATTTTTTCTTCGCTCTCTTTAGAGTTTTTAAAAGTGCTCTCCCCTGCTAGGGCCAGATTCTCTTCCACGCTCAATTCTTTAAAAATGCTGGATTCTTGGGGCAAGTAGCCTATACCTAAATTAGAACGCTTGTGTAAGGGGTATTTAGCTAAATTCACATCGTTTAAATAAACGCTCCCCCCACTAGGCTCTAAAAGCCCGCATATCATGTAAAAGGTGGTGGTTTTACCCGCCCCATTAGGCCCTAAAAGCCCCACCACTTCGCCGCTTTTCACTTCTAAAGAAACATCTGAAACGATTTTGGTTTTTTTAATCTGTTTGTTTAAATGCTCTGCTTTTAAAATATCCATTCAAGCGACCCTTTAAGCGATCTTTATCGTATAAAAACGGCTGGTTGATTCGGTTTTGATTTCCACAACCTTAATAGCTAAATCGTATTTTTTTAAAATTTTTTCTAATTTTTCATCGCCCCATTCCACAAAATGAATCCCCTTTTCTAACAAGCACTCCAACATGCCAAGCTCCAAGCAAGCCTTTAAATCGCGCATGTAAAAATCATAATGGAACACGCTCTCGCTATAAGCATGCATCAAGCTAAAGGTTGGCGAAGTCGCTTGAATGTCTAAACCCAAGTGTTTCAAGCACGCTTGAACTAAAGTCGTTTTACCGCTCCCCACAACGCCTTTTAAAAGCACCACCCCCTTAAAATCATCTTTTAAAATTGCAGCCGCCACTTTGTCCAACTCGTCTAAATTCGCTCTCATAACAATTCCACGCTTTTGATTTCAAACTCGCTCTTAATTTCTTCAATCAGCTCAGAGTGGTTAGCCATGAATTCTTGCAACGCTGTTGGGGCTTCTTTGGGTTGGGTTTCTTGAACCTCTTTAGTGTCGTTTTCTTTCGTTTGAAGCGCTTTTCCAACCGCTTCTTTTTCATTTTCTTTCGTTTCAGCCGTCGTTTCAGTGGTTGGTTTGGGCTTTAAAGGGGGGAATTTAAACTCTTTAACCTCTTGAGTTTCTAGAGCGCTTTTATTTTCCAAATGATGTTTTAAAGCGATTTTGATATTTTCGCCCTTGCCAAAAACCCCATCAACGATACTTTTTACGATTTTAAATCGCTCTCTTAAAAGCTCTTTATCCTTATCAGCGGCTAAAGACTCCCAAGTCAAGGTTTTAGTCTGGCTGTCAAAATCAATGAAACGGATATTTTTTTCAAACACCGCCCCTAACTCATAGTTGCGCTCATAAACCAATATTTGAACTTGTTTGAAAAGGTTGTGAAAAATGCGATCTTTGGCTGAAAGCATGGGAGTTTGTGGGGTTTCTGTGTTCTCTCTTGTTTCTAGCTTTTCTCTTTTTTCTGTTCCCTCTATTCTTTCTGCTTGTTCTATTTTTTCTGTGCCTTTAAATTCTTGTTTAGGGGCGTTAGCGTTTTGATTTATTGGTTGAAAAGTGCTTTCTTTGGTTTGCTCTAATTCTACAATCGCATCATCTAGGGCTTTGAGTTTCAAGGCTTCTTTGAATTTCATTTTCAATAACAACAGCACAAAACTAGCATTTGCCCCTTCTTTTAAAAGGCTCAAACTGCTCATAATGATTTTAAAAAAGCGCTCTATCAAAAGGATGGAATAAGTATCAGGGCTTAACAATTTCGCTTTCAAAAAAAGCATCATTTCTTCTAAAACGCCCTCGGTTTCATAATTTTCTAAAATGGCATAACGCTCTTGCAATCGCGCTTCATCTTGGTTGATTAGGCTTTGGAAAAAATCTTCTAAAACGCTCCGATCAATCGCCCCTAACATTTCAGCCACCTTGCTTTCTGTGATAGCGTTATCGCAATAATTGATGGCTTGCTCTAAAAGAGTGATCGTATCTCTTAAGCTCCCCTGCCCGCTGTGAGCTAGTTTTTCTAACGCGCTGCTTTCATAGCTCACTTGTTCTTTTTCTAAAATGGTTTTTAAATGAGAAATAACGGAATTTTCAGGGATTTTTTTAAACCTGAAATGCTGGGTGCGACTGAGTATGGTAGCGGGCAATTTCAAAGCGTCCGTTGTCGCTAAAAGGAATTTCACATGGCTAGGAGGCTCTTCTAAAGTCTTTAAAAGCGCGTTAAACGCTTCAGTGGTGAACATATGCACTTCATCAATGATAAAGATTTTATAGCGCCCAAAGCTTGGTTTGTAGCGCGTTTGCTCTATGAGGTTACGGACATCATCAATCCCCCTATTAGACGCCCCGTCCATTTCTATAATATCTATGTGGTGGTTGTTTAAAGCGCTCTGGCATTGGATGCAAGTATCACAAGGCACGGCTTTTGGCCCTTCTTCACACATCAAAGCCCTAGCAAAAATCCTAGAAGAGCTGGTTTTGCCTGAACCTCTTAACCCGCTGAATAAATAAGCGTTAGCCAAACGCTGGTTGTCTAGGGCTAAAGAAAGCGTTTTAGCCACGCTCTCTTGACCGACTAGCTCGCTAAAATGTTTGGGGCGGTATTTTAACGCTAAAACTTGCATATTGATTGTAATCCTTAAAACTCATTTAGGAGTATTGTAATGCAAAATGACTTAAAACTAGCCCCTTTTTAGGTTTTACTCAATAACGCTAAAAAATCCCTAAATAAAGTAACGCTGAGCGTTCCCATGATAGCGGTTACAAAGAGATTCACGCCCATAAAGATTTTTTGGTTGTTTAAAAGTTTAGGGCCATAACGCAACGATAAAGCGCATAACAATAAAAGCCAAGAAAGAGCCGCCGATAAAGTGCCGGCTAGAAAGACAAATTTTTGAGCTAAGTTAAAAGACAAAGTGCTCGCGCCAATTAAAAACACCATCTCCAAATACACTTGAGGGTTGAGTAAGGTAACGCCTAAAGTGAATAATAAGGTCTTTTTTAAGGATAATTTTTTAGGGGTTTGGACTTGCTTCTTTTTAAAGGTTTGAAAAAGGGTTTTTAAAGCTAAAAAAGCGTAAAATCCAGTAAAAACCGCCCCAAATAAATTCAAAAACAAACTCAAATAAAGGTTTTTAGCGAAATAAGCCCCCACGCCAAACACGCCCATGCTCATTAACACTATATCGCACATAAAACACAGAGCGCAAATCAAAAACACATAATTCCTAGCCATGCCTCGCTCTATAATAAACAAGGATTGCGCCCCCACCGCCGCACACAAAGAAATCGCTAAACCAAAACCTTCTATAAAAACCACAAACATCTTGCTTAAGTCCTTTCACTCAAAATAAGCCAAAAACTACCAACGCCATGCAAACCAATCATTCAAAAGGGTATTTTAAAATTTTAGGGTTTAAAACGACCTTTATAAATAAAAATTAAATGATGATTGCACAAAATTTAAAAACCCCATTTTTACTACTCTTATCAGTGTTTGAGAATAAGTTTAAATTAACATGGTAGAATGCCAAAATTTGCTGTCGTTGTGCGGCAAAAATTTAGACAACAAGGAATTGGGAATGAGAAAGAGTTTGTCTTTTTGCCTGTTAGCTTTGCTTGGATTACAGGTTTTAGACGCTAGGGATTTTTCGCAACTCAAAAACGAAGAACTTTTAAAATTAGCAGGCACTCTGCCTTCTAATGAGGCGATTGATTATCGCATGGAAGTGTCTAAACGCCTTAAAGCTTTAAACGCTGAGGACGCTAAGAAATTCCGCGCGAATTTCAGCCGGATCGCTAGGAAGAATCTTTCCAAAATGAGCGAAGAGGATTTCAAAAAAATGCGTGAAGAAGTGCGTAAAGAATTAGAAGAAAAAACCAAAGGTTTGAGCACTGAAGAAATCAAGGCAAAAGGACTTAATGTGAGCGTTTGCAGCGGCGATACGAGAAAAGTTTGGTGTAGGGCTGTTAAGAAAAAAGACGAGCATTGCTCTCCTAAGTGAGATAAAATTTAATTTAAAAGGATAAAAAATGAAAAAAGCGTTGAAAATACTTTCTGTTGGTGCGTTGTTATTTGTGGCTTTGAACGCCAAAGATTTCAGCAAAACAAGCGATGAAGATTTGGCTAAAATGGCTGGTGTTGTCGCTCCGCAGGATATTGTGGATTACACAAAAGAGTTAAAAATGCGCATGAAAAAAATGCCTGAAGACAAGAGAAAGGCGTTTCATAAACAATTGCATGAATATGCAGTTAAAAACACAGACAACATGACCGTGGCGGATTTTGAAGCCCGCCAAAAAGCCATTAAAGAAGCGCTTAAAAAAGGCAACATGGAAGACATGGATGATGATTTTGGGTTGAGATCATGCAAGCATGGGAAAAAGCATAAACACCACAAACACGGTGGCCATGATAAACATGGCAAAGGGCATGACAAAGAACAAGGAAAAAAAGGTCACGATCATGATGATCATGGCGAAAATGAAAAATAAAGCTTAAACCACACCACTTTCTCTATCAAAGCTTCAAATCCTTTAAGCAGAAATCCTAAACGCTTTGAGCGTTTGGGATAAATGCGTTCTGTTAAGCGTTATCAAAATTCTGTTCTCATTAAATATTGCTTATAAAATTCAAAAGATGGTTTCATTATTACAAAAATTAACACTCTAAAGATAAATAGTTAAAAAACACCCCAAAATCTTTTTTTTTTTTTTGAAATCCAATAAATTTGTGGTAAAATCAAACGCATTGTAAATAAATTCTCATTTTGATACATTTTTTGCAATAAAACATTACTTTAAGGAACATTTTATGAAAAAAACGAAAAAAACGATTCTACTTTCTCTAACTCTTGCGTCATCATTGCTCCATGCTGAAGACAACGGCGTTTTTTTAAGCGTGGGCTATCAAATCGGTGAAGCGGTTCAAAAGGTGAAAAACGCCGACAAGGTGCAAAAGCTTTCAGACGCTTATGAACAATTAAGCCGGCTTTTAACCAACGACAATGGCACAAACTCAAAGACGAGCGCGCAAGCGATCAATCAAGCGGTTAATAATTTGAACGAACGCGCAAAAACTTTAGCCGGTGGGACAACCAATTCCCCTGCCTATCAAGCTACGCTTTTAGCGTTGAGATCGGTGTTAGGGCTATGGAATAGTATGGGTTATGCGGTCATATGCGGAGGTTATACCAAAAGTCCAGGCGAAAACAATCAAAAAAATTTCCACTACACCGATGAGAATGGCGATGGCACTACAATCAATTGCGGTGGGAGCACAAATAGTAATGGCACTCATAGTTCTAGTGGCACAAATACATTAAAAGCAGACAAAAATGTTTCTCTATCTATTGAGCAATATGAAAAAATCCATGAATCCTATCAGATTCTTTCAAAAGCTTTAAAACAAGCCGGGCTTGCTCCTTTAAATAGTAAAGGGGAAAAATTAGAAGCGCATGTAACCACATCAAAGTATCAACAAGATAATCAAACTAAAACGACAACTTCTGTTATTGATACAACTAACGATGCGCAAAATCTTTTGACTCAAGCGCAAACGATTGTCAATACCCTTAAAGATTATTGCCCCATGTTGATAGCGAAATCTAGTAATGAAAGTAGTGGCGGAGCTGCTACAAACACCCCTTCATGGCAAACAGCCGGTGGCGGCAAAAATTCATGTGCGACTTTTGGTGCGGAGTTTAGTGCCGCTTCAGACATGATCAAAAACGCGCAAAAAATCGTTCAAGAAACCCAACAACTCAGCGCCAACCAACCCAAAAATATCACCCAACCCCATAATCTCAACCTTAATACCCCTAGCAGTCTTACAGCTTTAGCTCAAAAAATGCTCAAAAACGCGCAATCTCAAGCAGAAATTTTAAAACTAGCCAATCAAGTGGAGAGCGATTTTAACAAACTTTCTTCAGGCCATCTTAAAGACTACATAGGGAAATGCGATGCGAGCGCTATAAGCAGTGCGAATATGACAATGCAAAATCAAAAGAACAATTGGGGGAACGGGTGTGCTGGCGTGGAAGAAACTCTGAATTCATTAAAAACAAGCGCCGCTGATTTTAACAACCAAACGCCTCAAATCAATCAAGCGCAAAACCTAGCCAACACCCTTATTCAAGAACTTGGCAACAACCCTTTTAGGAATATGGGCATGATCGCTTCTTCAACCACGAATAACGGCGCCTTGAATGGCTTTGGCGTGCAAGCGGGCTATAAGCAATTTTTTGGAGAAAAGAAAAGATGGGGGTTAAGGTATTATGGTTTCTTTGATTACAACCACGCCTATATCAAATCCAGCTTTTTTAATTCGGCTTCTGATGTGTGGACTTATGGGGTGGGTAGCGATTTATTGTTTAATTTCATCAATGATAAAAACACCAATTTCTTAGGCAAGAACAATAAGATTTCTTTTGGGCTTTTTGGAGGAATCGCCTTAGCAGGGACTTCATGGCTTAATTCTCAATTCGTGAATTTAAAAACCATCAGCAATGTCTATAGCGCTAAAGTGAATACGGCTAATTTCCAATTCTTATTCAATTTAGGCTTGAGAACCAATCTCGCTAGACCTAAGAAAAAAGATAGTCATCATGCGGCTCAACATGGCATGGAATTGGGCGTGAAAATCCCTACCATTAACACGAATTATTATTCTTACTTGGGAACTAAATTAGAATACCGAAGGCTTTATAGCGTGTATCTCAATTATGTGTTCGCTTACTGAGTGATTCAAGCTCTCTTCTTTAAGGGGGTTTAGAAAAAAGCACAACATCAAGCTTTTTATCGTTGATGATGAAATCTACAAAACTAACGGAGCGACAACAAACCCTAACGCCACGCTCAAAAACACGACTAAAACCCCAGGGATCAAAAACGCATGATCAAACACATAACGGCCCATTTTGGTGGTGCCGGTATAATCCATAGCGATCGCCCCTAGTAAAGTGGGGTAAGTGGGTAACACAAACAACGCCGAAACGCTCGCAAAGGAAGCCACGATAATATACAAATGCTCGGTATGATTAGCGCTAATGCCTAAGGCTGTGATCACGCTTGGGATGAGCGCTTTAGAGGTGGCAGCTTGCGAATACAAAAGCATGGAAGCCAAAAAGAGCGCTACGGCTAATAAAAACGGATAATCTGCAATCAAAAACGAAGCGTATCGCTTGATCTCATCTATATGATTGCTCACAAAAGTATCGCCTAACCACGCCACGCCTAACACGCACACGCACGCTTGCATGCCGGATTTAAACACGCTTGAATGGGCGATTTCATTAGCGTTGATTTTACAAAAAAGCGCAATGAGAGTCGCCACGCTCAGCATGAAAGACACGATCGCGTAATCTCTGCCTAAAACCACCGGGCTAATTAAAGCGATATTTTTGGAAATCGCGCTCGCATAAAAAACGATCGCTACAACCCCACCGATAAAAATCCATAGCGATAATTTCGCGCTTTTTGAGGTTTCTTTTTCTTCTTTGATTGTAGGGGGCGAAAAATTTCTTGCTTCCAAACGCTCTAAATAATTCGGGTCGCTGTCTAACTTTAAATTAGTAAAACCCATAATAAACGCCGTGAGCATGCATGCTAAAAAAGTCGTAGGGATCCAAACCGTTAAAAGGGTAAGATAATTTGCTCCTAAAGGCTCTAAAATGCCGCTCATAAACACCACCGCCGCGCTCACCGGGCTTGCAGTAATAGCGACTTGGCTAGAGACTACCGCTAAGCTTAAAGGCGCTTTGGGTTTAATATTTTGGCTCTGACTCACTTCCACAATCACCGGGATCAAGGAAAAAACCGTATGCCCAGTGCCGGCTAGTATCGTTAAAAAATACGCCACGCTTGGCGCGAGGTAGTTGATTTGCTTGGGGTGTTTCCTTAAAATTTTTTCAGCGATTTGGACTAAATAATCCAAGCCCCCCGCTTTTTGCATGGCACTAATAGCGCTAATGACTGCCATGATGATTAAAATCACATCAAAAGGGATTTTGCCCGGGTTTAGCCCCAAAAATAAGCATAAAACAAGCACGCCCAAACCCCCCGCATAGCCCACTCCCAAGCCCCCTAGCCTTGCCCCTAAAAAAAGCGAAAAAAGTAACACGATAATTTGAAAAAAGGCATCCACCATTAACCCTTTTTAAATTTATTTTAACGATGTTTTACTATACTATAAAATCTTTTAAATTTCAAAAGGTAGTCTATAATGAGAATGTTTTTGAAATTTTTGATTCTTTTACTTTGCTTGAAGGGGCAAGTCATGGCTCAAAATTTACCTACCATTGCTTTATTAGCGACAGGAGGGACGATTGCAGGGAGTGGCGCAAGCGCGAGTTTGGGCCGTTATAAGAGTGGTGAGTTGGGCATCAAAGAGCTTCTTAAAGCTATCCCTAGTCTTAACAAGATCGCTCGCATTCAAGGGGAGCAGATTTCTAACATCGGCTCACAAGACATGACTGAAGAGGTATGGTTCAAGCTCGCCAAACGCGCCCAAGAATTGCTAGATAATAGCCGCATTCAAGGCGTGGTGATCACGCATGGCACGGACACTTTAGAAGAGAGCGCGTATTTTTTAAACTTAGTTTTACGCTCCACAAAACCGGTGGTGTTAGTGGGAGCGATGCGTAACGCTTCTTCTTTGAGCGCGGATGGGGCTTTGAATTTGTATAACGCGCTGAGCGTAGCGACTAATGAAAAAAGCGCGAATAAGGGCGTGTTGGTGGTGATGGATGATAGTATTTTTAGCGCTAGAGAAGCGATTAAAACGCACACCACCCACACTTCCGCCTTTAAAGCCTTAAATAGCGGCGCGATAGGGAGCGTGTATTATGGTAAAGTGCGTTATTACATGCAACCTTTAAGAAAACACACGATAGAGAGCGAATTTTCTCTTTTAGAGCTAAAAACCCCCCTGCCTAAAGTGGATATTATTTACACGCATGCCGGCATGACCCCTGATTTATTCCAAGCAAGCCTAAACTCGCATGCAAAAGGCGTTGTGATAGCCGGGGTGGGTAATGGGAATGTGAGCGCTGGATTGTTAAAAGCGATGCAAGAAGCGAGCCAAATGGGGGTGGTTATTGTTCGTTCTAGCAGGGTAGGTAGCGGTGAGATTACTTCAGGCGAGATTGATGACAAGGCTTATGGTTTCATCACAAGCGACAATTTAAACCCCCAAAAAGCCAGGGTGCTTTTACAACTCGCTTTAACCAAAACAAACAATAAAGAAAAAATCCAAGAAATGTTTGAAGAGTATTAAACGATTCTCTTAGATCACCCAATTATCAAAGATAATTGGGTGATTTGGTTTATTTTGTTTTTGACTTTATTTTCATCAAATATTGATAACTATCAAAATAGATTTGATGAAGCTCCCCCTATTTTAAAAAGGAGATTTTTTAATAAGCAAACACATAATTGAGGTACACGCTATAAAGCCTTCTGTATTGCAATTGAGTGCCTAGAAAAGAATAATAATTCGTGGTAATGGTAGGGATTTTAATGCCTAATTCTATGCCATGTTGCGCAGAATGTTCGCTGTCTTTTTTCTTTTTTATAGCGAGATTCGTCCTCAAACCCAAATTGAACAAGAATTGGAAATTGGTAGCATTGACTTTCGCACTGTAAGGGTTATTGAACGCTGTTAAATTCACATATTGAGAATTAAGCCATGTAGTCCCCGCTAGTTGGATACCTCCAAAAAGACCCACGGAGAGCTTGTTGTTCTTTCTTGTGATACTATCGTTGATAATATTCACTAACAAATCGCTCCCACCGCCATAAGTCCATACATCAGAAGAAGAATTAAAAAAGCTGGATTTGATATAGCCGTGGTTGTAATCAAAGAATCCGTAATACCTTAATCCCCATCTTTTGCTTTCGCCAAAGAATTGCTTATAGCCCATTTGCACGCCAAGCCCGTTCAAAGCGCCGTTATTGTTTTGAGAACTGATCATGCCCACTTTTTTAAAGGGATTATTGCTCATCGCCGCTAAAGCTTGGTTAAGATTGGATTGCTGCTCTGGGTTGATTTGGTAGTTGTATTGGCCAGCTGCTGGGGCGTTTTTATCGTAAGGTAGCGTAACAATGTCTTTTGTATTGACTTGATTGTGCGGGAGTTTAGAAATCTCTTCGCTCAAATTATTAGCGTTGCTATAGGCGGTTACGATCTCTGCTTCATTGGATTTTAGGTTATAAACATCTTTAGCCACGCTTAAAGCCGCATCCACCCGATTACCATAATAACTCACATTGTTTTGGATTGTTTGAATTTCTTGGTTTAAATTCACCTCCTGTCTGTAAGGGTTAGTAGGCGTTGAACCCAAATTGGCTATTTTCAAATAAGCTTTCTCTAGATACTTATACTGCTCTGCAGGGATAGAACTAAAGAGGTTGAAAATGTCTTGAGCGTAAGAGATGACTTGCTTTTGGTTTTGAGCGAGATTGTAGATGTCTTTAGCGAATTTGGGGTTTGTTTGAGATCCTGTAGCTTGAGCTTGCAACTGAGTGGATAGGGTGTTGTTGCTTTGAGAAAGCGTAACCGCTTGTTGCAAGATAGGTATCATCGCCTTGATGTTGTTAAACACCGCATATTGCGTTGGGTAACCAGTGGATTTGATAGCACTGGATGTGTTTGAAACACCACTGATGACGATATTGCTCCACATCATAGCAGTTCTAGTGTTTGCGATTAAATCCATAAGCTTTTGCGCGGTTTCAAGAGCGTTGCTTACGGTTGAGCTTGGGTTTTGGCCTTCTGTTGTGGCGCATCCGGATAAAGCGCAAAGATTGTTCGCTTTAGTGGCAGCGTTTGTTTGAGCTGCTTGGAGGCTTTCAGCGAGCTTTTTCATCTCATCATAAGTGGTTTGATTCATGGCGCAGTTTTCAATTCCTGAGCAGTTTTTGACAATTGTTCCAAAAGGAGGGTTACCCTGAACATTAGCGGGTTTATCTCCATTACCCACAAAAAAAGTGAAGTAGTTCCCCGCATAAAGACTCCAAAAACCCAATACCGAAGTGATAACGGCTTGCACGGCGTTGAATATGGGCGATTGGGTGGTGCTGTTATAGTTGTTTTCGGTAAAGCTTTTTAAATAGTTTAAAGAGCTATTGACCAGCTCAATGTTGTTAGCGTTTTGAATGCTTTGCTTCAACGAAGCCACTTGATTTAAATACTGGTTTAATTGCTCGTATTTTTCGTTTAAGTTTTTCAATTCACCGGTGTTTTTGACCATTTGCACCGCTTCGCCGATTTGATAGCCCACGCCCACAAAAAAGCCGTTGTCTTCAGCGTTTAAGAGCGATGAAGCGAGAGAGAGAGAGTAGAATTGTCTTTTTCATAAAATGTTCCTTAAAGTAATGTTTTTATTGTAAGAATATCATGAAGTGATAATATATTTACAATGAACCTAATTTTACTATAAATTGATTGGATTTCAAAAAAAAAAAAAAAAAAGATTTTGGAGTATTTTAACCTATTTATCTTTGAAGCGTTGATTTTTGTAACGATAAAATGATTTTTTGAATTTTATTATCAGTGTTTAATGGGAACGAAACCAATCTTAAAACAAGAACGCGTAGCTGACAAAAACTTCTTTATTCCTAAAAACGCTGAAGTTTTGTCGGATCGTTTGTTGCTGCCACACATTGCTAGCGCCGAAGTTTTTCCAACTTTGCGCGCTCAAGCTATAATAAGGGATTTTTAACCCCACATTAAAGCGGTTGCGCTTGCCTATATACAAAGAACCCCCAAAATTCACAAAAAACCCCCCACCTGCGGCAAAAAATTTATCGTCTTGCTTCGTGTTTTGGTTTTGATATTTAGGACTCCACAATATGGCGTATTCCACCCCACCCCCACCAAACACGCCTATTTTAAAAAACAGCATTTTTTCTGTTTTTAAAGCGAGTTTTAAAAGGGTGTCTATAGGGAGATTGACAAACACATTCACGTTCAAACCAAACGCCATGAAATGCCCGTTATTGAAGAGAAAATCTTGAGGGTTTGGGGTTTTTTGCAAATTCAAAGAGCCTTGAGCGTTTGAAGCAGAATCGTAGGTTTTAATCGCGCTTGGGTTGTAATTCGCTTGGGATAAAAGGGTGTTACCCCCCACTTTTTGACCTAATTGCGCTTTAGCGTATTCTATATCCCCCCACACCCTTAAGCCTAAAATATGGTATTTATCAAAAGCTATTTCATCGCCTATTTGCCCGGTATAAGATAAGTTTTTACCCCCCTTATAATGGGCTTCTAATTTCTCGCCATAACACACGCTGCTAGGGCAAGTGGGGTTGTCTTTATAGGCTTGTTGCCACATGCTTGTGCGCGTATTAGCCCCTGTGCCTAGCCTAAAACCCAAATAAATGTGGTTTTTCGTTTTAAAAAAAGGCGTTTTTTCAGCACTATTGCCCCACAAAACCCCCAAACTGGCTAAAAAAACAAGCGCTTTCAAACGCTTTTTTGATTCAATTCTACCCATAATGGCACTTCACTTTGCAACATTTCTTGATTAAAAAATTCCTCTATGCTCTCTCGCATGCTCTTTATTTCTGTAAGGGTATTGACGCAGTTACGAAACGCGCTCGCTTGCATTTCGCCCTTAGCGTAAGCATGCAAGTTTTTCCTAAACATGATCACCCCCCTATCCCCATAAAACTCCACCATTTTATCAAAATGTTCTAAAACCAGATCTTTTTTCACGACTGCGGGCAATTTTGTGGTGTTGTTTCTGATTTGCCAAAATATCCATGGGGCTCTTAAGGCCGCTCGCCCTATCATTAGCCCATCCGCTTGCGTGATTTGCAAAACTTCAAAGGCTTTTTTCACGCTGTCAATTTCGCCATTAGCTATCACAGGCTTTTTTAAAATCTTTTTCATTAAAGCGATGCTTTCATAATCTATTTTGTCTTTTTGATACCTATCGCTTCGTGTCCTCCCATGCACCACCACATAATCCACCGGCGCATCATTTAAGGCATGAGCGATTTCTTTAGGGATTTTTTTTTCAAAACCTAAACGCACTTTCACGCTTGTGATTTTTTTATTGGTGTTTTCTCTAATCACTTTTAAAAGCTTCACCAAGTGGTTTAAATCCTTTAATAGCCCGCTCCCGTTACCATGATTAGCCACTTTAGGAGCGGGACAACCGCAATTAAAATCAATCCCGCTCACATGCTCTAAAGCATTGATTTTCTCCACCGCTTCTTTGACTACGCCCTCTTTAGAGCCTGAAATTTGCGCCATGAAATGATCTTCTAAAGGGGATTTTTCTAACATTTTAGAAGTTTTATCAAACGCATACACCAACGAATGCGAGCTCACCATTTCGCTTGTGGTAACATCCACGCCAAATTTTTTCACCACGCTCCTAAAAGGCAAATCCGTATAGCCTGCTAGAGGGGCTAGAAAAAGCCATTTTTTATTTTTAAAGTCCATTCGCTCTCATACCAAAGTTTTTTGCTGTATTTTGACACAATCAAGGTTAAAAAGCGCTTTAAAAATTAGCGCTTGATTAAAATGAAGCTTTTTTATAGATTGATTAAACTCTGTTTGAAACGGGTTAAAAAATCATGCGTTGGTTGTTTTAAAAACTCTGCGTATAAAACAGGCCGTAAGCGTTTAGGGATATCCAACCTCCTGGCTCTGTCTTTAAAATCCTTTGGCATGCTTAAAGTTTTTGGGGGTTTAAGGGCGATAAACACATGCTCTTTATCGCTTTCAATGATGAATTTTTGAGCGATTTCTAAGCTAAAAAAATGGCGCTTGATTTCTTCTTTTTGAGAAAAACTCAACACATACCCCTTTTGCTTTAAGATTTTATCCACCATAAACAGCGCGTTTTGCGAACGCTTAAAAAAAGTGATCCCATGCATTTGTGAAATAGGCGTCAAAGGATAAAGCCGCTCTTTTTCTTGATCCAAAAATTTAAAACTTTGGATAATGCCCTTAGAATAATCTTGCATCAAGGCGTTAGCGTAATTTTTCCTGAAAAAATTGCGTTTGAATTTTAAAGAAGAATTAGAATCGTCTTCAAAAAATTTTTGATCTTTAGCGAGCGTTTTAAGGGTGTCTTTAGGGGTGTAAAGCAGGGGGCGAACAATCGCATAAAATCCTCTTTTTTCATAAGCTTGAAAGCTTAAAAGCGTGTTTAATCCGGCGCCTTTGCTCAATTGCATCAAAAACCATTCCAGTCTGTCATTCAAATGGTGCGCTAAAATCAAATGCTTGTAAGAATGCTCTCTCATTAGGGTTTCAAAAAAATCATAACGGATCTTTCTCGCTTGCATTTCAAAATTGCGCTCAATCTTTGGAGCGTAATGGATATGGCATTTTTTATGGTGTGTTTGGGCGAGTTTTTGAGCGTGCTGGATGATTTCAAGGCGTTGTTTTTGCGTGTTATAATCCACTAAAGCGATGTCAAAAGCGATATTTTCTCCAACTAAAAGAAAAAACAAGCAAGTAGAATCC
Organism: Helicobacter pylori; assembly: GCF_015904775.1. Taxonomy (GTDB): domain Bacteria; phylum Campylobacterota; class Campylobacteria; order Campylobacterales; family Helicobacteraceae; genus Helicobacter; species Helicobacter pylori_DM. The sequence continues at coordinate 55,347 of NZ_JADZNC010000006.1, read as the reverse complement.
AACCCACCCGAAAAACCCAATAAATTTTTCCCCTCTCTTAAAGGCTCTAAATAGGTTTTAAAATCTCGCATTACACGATCGGCACTGGGCTTGATAGAGCGTCTTTTTTCATGCAATTTTTCATGCCATTTCCTTGCGAGTCAGAATGCTCTTCAACAAGCTTGTGCCTTCTATGCCTAAAATTTCATTCCTGAGTTTTTCCACTTCATGCAAACTCGGAGCTTTTTTATGGACGGCTTCATTGCGGATCTCTTGAATGAGACTTAGGCTTCTTGAAAAAGGATAATTGATGAATCTTTTTAAGTTTTCTTCTAAATGGCATTGGATTTTTTCGTGTCTGAGTAAAAATTTAACGCTCCCAAGATTAGGCTTTTGAGTGAAGAAATCTTCAAGTATCAAAGATTTTCCTTGGACTTTATAAGCTAAATCATAAAGGCTGGGATCGTTTTTGCAAGCCTTTAAAAGAACTTGTTTGGCAAAAGTATAAATTTCGTATTCTAAGGTTTTGGAGTATTTGACGATGATGCTGGTAAAATCATTCAAAAGATCGTTTTCGCTTTGTAAAAGCTCTAATTCGGCATGAATGATGTTATTGATGCTATCAGGGTGTAAGAGGTAAAAAAGCCTTTTGCCAAAAACAAAACGCATGAAATTTTCTTGCATGGTTAAATATTCTTTGCTTTTATACACGCTCAGATAATGCTTTTCATCGCCTAAAAAATAAGAACGCTCTTCTTTTAACTTTACCGGCAAAGGATAGACATAATTATTCCCATAAATAGCGTAAGTGTGGTTGTTTGGCGCGATGAAATTGACTAAAAATTGATCCCTTAAAAGGCTGAAGTCTTCCCTGACTAATTCCCTTAAATCGCTGATAACAAAAAAGTCTTCCACTTCCAAATTTTTTTCTTCATAATAGCTAGGGATCAAACTCTCATCAATCTCTTTAGAAACCTTTATCACCTTAGCGGCAAATAAATTAGCGTAATCGGTCAAAAAAAGCTGCAAAAAATTTTTTTCATTGGTGGCTTTGTAAATTTCTTCTAAAGAGTCGTGCTTTTCTTGATCGTTGAGCTTTGATCGGATTTTACCAAAGCCCACTTGGGATTTTTCCTGTAAAACGCTTAAATGTTGTTGGATGACATCTTTTTGATAATAAGGGTTATAAAGGATTAAAAGGTGGTTCATGCCTTGTCTTATTTTAGGATTTCTTTGAGGTTTTGTTTGATCTCGTCAGGATTTTGTTCGTATTCTTGGATGAGATCTTTTAAAATTTCAAACAATTCGTCAAAATCTTGCGGGTGCTCTTTCTTAAATTTCACTACCAAATCCAAAGCTTCACAAGCGTTATTCAATGGATCTTTATCGTCATTGAAAGCGTCTTTGATACCCAAAACCATCTTGGTAATGCGAGCGCTTTGCATGGGGCTTGAAATGCGTTTGAATATAAAGCCTTTGAATGCGTTGGCAAGCTTAAAAGATGCGCAAATTTTAGAAAACATCGCCTTTCCTTATTGAAATATTTAAAATACCGCTTGTTGGATTAGCCCGTTTCAAGCCTAGCTAAAAAGCTTTTTTGATGCGTTTTTGAAATTCTAACATAAATTCAGTTCATTCCTCTTCAGGCTCAACATCTATGAAATCTTCACCCTTGATGAAATCTTCGCCAGTTTGAATCCATTTTTCCAGACCTTGAGTGCACTCTTGCGTTTTTTTAACGCTTTCTTCGCATGCTTGAATACATTCTTCCAGTTCAAACACCATTGGGAAACATGTTTGTTTGAATCTGGTTTCATCATTGATGAGAGCTAAGATTTCTTGTTTTTGTCCGTCAAAATTAGATTTCATTTCTTCTTTAGCTTTTTCAAGTTTTTCTATTTTTTGGCTTTCTTTCCAAGAATCCCACACTTCAAAAGCAAGACCGATAAGCGGCAAAGCTTTGTTCAAATTGCCTGCCAATTTGACAGCGCCCCAAGGTTTGAATTTCAAAGCCAAATCTATGCCCACAAATTTTCCCGCAGCCACTATCCCGTCTCTAGCCAGTTTAATGTTAGTTGCATTGATAAAACCGCTTTGTTTTAAAAGATTGATTCCAATTTTTCCAAATGCTCCGGCATGCTTTTCAAAAAAACTCATATCGGCATTAAAACCAGTTTCAATTTTAGAAATTTCATTTACAATCCCTTGCGTTTGCCTTTCAAATGCATTTTGGACTTTTGTTTCTATATTGATACCTTTATCGCCTATTTCTCTTATAACAAAATCATTAAAGGTTTCTAGGCTAGTGCCAGAAACTTGAAGGATGAGATCGCTAAAATACCTTATTATAAATTCTCTTAAATGAATGCGGGCTTGAGAAATTTCTCCACTTAATTTTTGAATCTCTTTTCGCCTTTTTTCAAGCGTTTTATTCAAATATTCCATTTCTCTATTAATATCTTGCAACGCTTGTTTTGCGGGCGGCATTTGCCTATAGACCACATCTTGAATGACGCTTTTTTTGGCTTCTTCTATGATGGTTAATTTCCCTCCATTTTCTTTAATCTTTTTTTGCGTCGCATCTTGCAGAGTTTTGATGTGCGAAAGCTTTTGGAATTCTTCTTGATGCTTTAGCCAGTGTTCCACCCCCAAATCAAAAGGGTTTGCCGCAACAGCGACAATAATCAAACTTTCTTTTTCTTCTTCGCTTAAAGAAATCAGCTCATTCAGTCGGTTTTGGATGTTTTCTTTTTTGATCTTAAATCTTTTGTTGTAATCTTCTTCATCTTCAATATCCGCTTCTTCATCAAAACGGCTGATGACAAATATCGTCCTGGATAAAAGATTGAGCGTTCTGAACAACCAATTCAAATCGTCCTTATGGCTTTCTTTGATAGGGTTTGACGGGTTGAGCGTGTATAAAATGAGATGGGCTTCGCTGACATATTTTTTCGTAATATCTTTATAGCGTTCTATTTTGCCGCTATCAGTTATTTTTTCTTTAAACCCGAATAGTCCCGGGGTGTCAACCAGCTCAATTTCATCATCTATGTCATAGATTTTAACTGCATCGCTTGATTCTTGATGGTCTATCTTCATGCTCTTGTCTAGCCGCTCGATCCAAGCTGCCACTATGGATGTTTTCCCTTCAGAAAAACCTCCCACCAACGCCACTTTCAGTTTTTGACCGGCAACATTTTCCATCGCATTACGGATTTTTTCTTTGAGGGACTCTTTAATCTTGATGCCGTATTCTTCGCCAGTACAGACAAAATCAAGTAATTTTTTAAGATTTTCTTGATTCCTCTTTTGATTTCTTTTAAATTGTTCTAGTGCTTCATTCTTCATTGCATGCTCCTTGTTTTGATGTTATGAGAGATGTATCCTAATCTTTCATGGGCTTCTTCCAATTGTCTTTTCATGCGTTCGTAATTATCAACAGGTCTAAGATTGGCTTTGAGTTTTTCAATCTTTTCCCATATGTCTTTTTTGCGACTTTCAAGTCGGCTTTTCACATCCTGCACAATTTTTTCACAAATTTGATGCAAATTCTTATCCACTTCTTTTTTTTGTTGGGATCTTTGATATCTTGAACTAAAAAAGCTCCATATTGATCTGGCTATTCCAACTAATCCTGTAATAATCCCTGCGGTCAGAGTAAACCAACCCATAGGATTCCAAGCGTTAAATATCCCAAGCAAACCCAAACCTCCTATTGAAGTGGCTAATTTTGTTCCATCAATGCCGCTATCAGTATCAAAATTAAGATTAAAGCCTCTATCAATACTGATGCGCTCTAACGTTATTAGAGAATCTTTAATTCTGTATTCAAGTTGTTTAATAGCTTCTTTTATCTCTCCATCAAATCGTTTCTCACATTCTTTAAACCGCCATTTTATGTTTCCCCACAATATTTCAATTCCTTGAATGAGTTCATTTTTAAAAATTTCTTTACATTCCTCATCTTCAATATTTTTGTTAATATGCGCATACATTTTTTCTCTCAAGTCAGATTTGAATTGATCGATTTCGTAGAACGCTGAATTGGTTAAATTTAATATAAATTTTTCTGTAGAACGATCCAGATTATAGCGGACTTCTTGTTGGTGTTCTTGTGCTTCTTTAATCATTGGATCGATCCGTTTTTCAATCGTAATTTCGATCGCCTTTTGCAATTGTTCTACCACTTTTAAGGCTTTATTGCAGTTTGATTGAATGATTTTGGCGCGCGAGTTTTTAAGAAGCTCTTCGGCTATAAATTCTGCTAATGGTTTGAAATGGGATTGATACAATAATTCTTCTGCTTTAAAATCTTTTAGAAATTTTTGTTTGTTTTTATCAAAATCAGTCCCTGGGATCAAAGCCTGTGAAAGGCCATAAAAAGCCACTTGGGTGCTCACTGCTTTATAGCCCTTGTAGTGCTCGCCTAAAATGTTTTTCATCTTTTTATTTAAAATTTTTAAGCTTTCTTTTTCGCTTTCATTAATAAGCCTATCTTTTAAAGCTCTTGGGCTATTAATCGGTTTGTTGAAAATCGCCCATACCTCTGTTTGCAAACCGAGTTGTCTTTGGATTTTTTCAATCGTTCCCCTTTTCCCTTCTTCTCCTTTTTGCGGAGGATTAGGCGTTTTGGTAACATAAAAAATAGCATGGGCTTTTTGCGTTGCGTTAGAAATCTGATCGATCACTTTTTTTTCATTGCCTTCTATCCCTGGCACATCCAACAAAACAAAATTTTGATGGTTGTATTGGAAAGAATAAGATCGTGTTTTTAAAGTGAAATCGCTCCTCCCATCGCCTATGATCGCTCCATCTTGCAATGAATGAAGTTCGTTTAAAATAGCTTGTTTGTTGCGTTCATCATTTTGATAGTTGTTTTGGTAATTGGAATAAAGCCGCTTGAATCGTTCTTGTTGAACTACTTTGCCTTGTTCTTTAAAAAACATCCTCAAGCATTCAATGAGGGTTGATTTCCCCGCACCGGTTTCCCCATAAAAAGCAATGGTAAAATTTTCCCACTCTTCATTATTTTTTAAACTTTCAAGCTCTTTTAAACTTTCACGCTCTAATTTTTGAAACACCTCCAACGCTTCTTGATTGAATCGCTTTAGTTTTTTATCTTTATCATCAGTGTTTTTAAAAATACTTTGAAGATCTTTAATGCTCTTTTCTACGCCAAGATAAATGTCTTTCATTTTTGCATGCCTCAAGCGGATTTTTCTCGTGCATTTTAACAAAAAAAAAACGCAAACCCCCACGCTCTAACTACGCTCTAGCCGCGCTTTTAGTCTTATGGCTAACTTTTAAAAAGGGCTTAAAACCTTAGCGAGTAAGATATTGTCTTTAAAGGCGCTAGGCACAATCGTGTAATGCCCGGGTTGTAAAGGGGTGGTTAAGGTGCTGTCGTTGATTAAGATTTCCCCATCCACTTCAGGCGCCCACCTGAGATCCCTTGCTTTATAAAAATACTCGCCCTCTTTATGTTCCACTAACGCCTTAATGGGCTTATTTAACAAAGCCTTAAAAGAATGGTTTTGGTGTTTTAAAGCGATTTTATTCAAGGCTTTAATGCGGGCGTTGATGATTTTTTTAGGCACTTTCTCTAAAGAATAGGCATGCGTGTTTTCTTCAGCGCTGAAAGCAAAAATATTCAATCTGTCAAACCGGAACTCGTCTAAAAACGCGCTCAATTCTTCAAATTCGCCCTCATTTTCTTCTGGATGCCCTACAATGATCGTGCTTCTTATAAAGCTTTCTTTAACCTGCTTCATGGCGTTTAAAAGCTTTAAATGGTGCGCTTGGCTGGAGTTGCGCCGCATTTTTTTAAGCATGGAGTCGCTGATATGCTGGATGGGCATGTCAAAATAATTTTGAAAAATAGGCGAGTCTTCAATCGCGCCAATCAGCTCTAAAGTGGTGCTAGAGGGGTAGAGGTATAAGATACGGGCACTCTTTAAGGCTTGCTGTTTGTCAATCGCCTTAATGAGCTGGATCAAGCCGTCTTTTTGCCCCTTATCGTATAAAAATGAGCTAGAATCTTGAGCGATAAAAGTCATATCCTTATAACCCTTAAGAGCCAGATTTTCCACTTCTTTTAAAATGGAGTCCAATTCCCTGCTTTGCAATTTCCCCTTAAAGCTAGGGATAGCGCAAAAAGAACATTTTTGGTTACAACCCTCAGAAATTTTCACATAAGCATGCACGCTCGATCCCGTGATGATGCGCGCGTTATAATGCTCGCTTAAAAACACTTGCTCGCTGAATTGGTTTTGTTTTTTAGCAATCATTATATCAATCTTATCATAATCCCCCACGCCGGTAAAAATATCCACTTCAGGGATCAACTCTTTGATTTCATCTTTATAGCGCTCGCTCAAGCACCCGCTCGCAATCAAAATCGCCCCCTCTTTTTTGTCTTTAGCGGCGTTGAGAATGGTTTGAACGCTCTCTTGTTTAGCGCTTTCAATAAAACCGCAAGTGTTGATAAGGATTACATCGGCTTTTTTAGCGTCATCAGTGAGCGTGTAGTTATAAAGCTTGCCTAGCATCACCTCTGAATCCACCAAGTTTTTAGAGCAACCTAATGAGATTAGGCAAAGTTGTTTGTTTTCTTTAACTTGCATGTTAATGGCTTTTTAAGTTTTTCAAATCCACTTCCCAAAAGAAATCAATCCATTCAGGAGCGTCTTTTAAAAACGCATCGGCTTTGTATTTTGCGCTTGTCTTTTGGAACAAACTCGCGCTATAAAACTTTTTATCAGGGTGTTTTTCTTCTAACACTTTAAGCACCGCTTCTAAAGAATTACCGCTATCTACGATTTCATCTACCACCAAAATGGTTTTTAGACGCTCTTTGATCGTGGGGATATTTTCAATTTTTAGGGCGTTTTGTCGGTGGGTGGTGTCATAAGAAATCGCATTAATGCCATAAACTTCCCTTAAATCCCAATGCAAACTCAAAAAATGCGTCAAAGTCATGCCCCCTCGCATCACGCACACAAGGGCTTCTGGGACACCGCAAATTCGCTCCACTTGTTTTACTAATTCCAGGCTGTCTTTCAAAAAGGTTTCATAAGAATAATGCATTGTGATCCTTAAATTTCGTAATATTGCTTCAAAAAGGTTGTATTCGCCGCACCGTCAAATTCCCTTAAATTCAAATCGTTTAGGGCTAATTCTAGGGCGTTTAAGGCGTAGGCGGTTTTATAAACAGGAATGATCCCCATGTGGTTGATGCGAATGAGTATATCTTTATAAGGCTCTTGACCGCCCGCAAATTGCACCTGGTATTTTTCTTTCAAAAGGTTTCTCAATTCTTTGGCATGCTCATTAACAATCGTTGTCATGCTCAAGCTCGGGCTTTTAGGGAAAATCTTTAAACCCAGCGCTAAAACGGCTTTTTGAGTGGCTAAAGCGACTCGTTTAGTCTCCTTATAGAGCGCTTCAAAGCCCCCTAAATTCTGCACCAATTCAAAATAGCGTTGCAACCCTAAAGTGTGTAAAATAGGAGCGGTGTAGCTTGTGGTGTTGTTTCTTTGGTTTTTCAATTCGCTCTTCAAATTGAAATAAAACCCCACATTGCGTTCTTCTATGCGATCAATCGCCTTTTGACTCAATGCGACTAGGCTCATCGCAGGAGGCAGCATGAACGCTTTTTGACTCCCTCCAATGAGTGCATCAACATGCGTTATTTCTAAAGGCTCAACCCCTAAAGCGGTGATCGCATCTACTATTACAAAAACATTCGGGTTAGTTTCTTTGATCGCTTGAGCGATTTTTTCTACAGGGTGTCTTAACCCCCCACTAGACTCGCATGCTTGAATGCAAAACGCATCAATGTTAGGGTTGGCTTTAAGCGCGTTTAATATTTCATCTACTTGAGCCGGTGTGTCCCATTCATAGACTAATTCATGGGCTTTAATGGAATGGGCTTTAGCGATCTTGCCAAACCTTTCGCCAAACTTACCCGCATTAACAAAAAGCAACTCTTTTTGACACAAGGAAATCACGCTCGCTTCCATAGCCCCCGTCCCGCTGCTGCTTAAAAGCAAAACTTCTTCTAAACCGGTCATTTTTTTTAAATTTTCTCGCACGCTTTGGAAAATCTTTTCAAAATCTTTGGTGCGGTGGTGGGGCATTGGCTGAGAAAAGCTTGAGCGCATCTCTTCGCTAATGGCTACAGGGCCTGGAGTGAAAAGCAACATTTTAAAATTAACCTTTAATTTTTAAAGAGAATTTAAAAGTTATCATACTAAAACGCGCTTAAAATTAAGCCTTATTGTTTAAAAAAATCGCTTTTTAATGCAAATAAAATGCTAAAATGCCATGATTTAAAAAGAATTTAAGGCAATGATTGGATAAATTTAGTCTTCGCGCGTGTTTTCTAACCCTTTTTTTTAGTGGGTATTCCAAAAAAGCTCCTGGAACGATAGGGAGTTTAGTAGCGTTGTTATTAGGCTTGCCTATTTTGATTTTTTCGGCTAACACTTTGTTTTTAGGGGCGATTTTTGTTGGGCTTATCGCTATCGCTCAAATAGATAAGGAAGAAGAAGAGACTAAAAGGCATGACAGCTCTTACATTGTGATAGACGAATTAGTGGGCATGTGGTTGGCGATGGCGATTAGCGGGCTATCGTTAGCGGGTGTGGTTTTGAGTTTTATCTTTTTTAGGATCTATGATATTACTAAACCCTCACTCATTGGCAAAATAGACAAAGAAGTTAAAGGAGGCTTGGGGGTGGTGGCTGATGACGCTTTAGCGGGCGTTTTAGCCGGATTGAGCGCGTTATTAGTCATCAATGTTTTAGGATTTTTTAACATTAAACTTTAATTTTAAGAAAATTCAAAAGCCTTTTTTTAGGTAAAATAGACAGACTTGATTGTAATCGTTTTCAGGGAGTTTGATCGTGGAGTTTTGCGTTTTATTTGGTGGGGCGAGTTTTGAGCATGAGATCAGCATTGTGAGCGCGATTGCGCTTAAAGGGGTGTTAAAAGATAGGATTAAATATTTTATTTTTTTAGATGAAAACCATCATTTTTACTTGATTGAAGAATCCAACATGCATTCAAAATATTTCGCTCAAATCAAAGAAAAAAAATTACCCCCCCTAATCCTCACACACGATGGCTTGCTTAAAAACTCGTTTTTAGGGGCTAAGATAATAGAATTGCCTTTAGTGATCAATCTTGTGCATGGGGGCGATGGCGAAGACGGGAAATTAGCGAGCTTGTTAGAATTTTATCGTATCGCTTTCATAGGCCCTAGGATTGAAGCGAGCGTGCTGAGTTACAACAAATATTTAACCAAGCTTTATGCTAAAGATTTGGGAATAAAGGCTTTAGATTATGCGCTTGTGAATGAAAAAAACCGCACTAACGCCCTGGATTTGATGAACTTTAATCTTCCTTTCATAATCAAGCCTAATAGCGCCGGGAGCTCTTTAGGGGTGAATGTTGTGAAAGAAGAAAAAGAATTGATTTACGCTTTAGACAGCGCGTTTGAATATTCTAAAGAGGTCTTAATAGAGCCTTTCATTCAAGGCGTGAAAGAATACAATTTGGCCGGCTGTAAGATCAAAAAGGATTTTTGTTTTTCCTATGTGGAAGAGCCTAACAAACAGGAATTTTTAGATTTCAAACAAAAATATTTGGATTTTTCACGCACCAAAGCCCCTAAAGCGAACCTTTCTAACGCCCTAGAAGAACAATTAAAAGAAAATTTTAAAAAACTCTATAACGATTTGTTTGATGGCGCGATCATTCGTTGCGATTTTTTTGTCATAGAAAATGAAGTGTATCTCAATGAGATCAACCCCATTCCTGGCAGTTTAGCCAATTATTTGTTTGATGATTTTAAAACAACGCTAGAAAATTTAGCGCAATCGTTACCCAAAACCCCTAAAATCCAAATCAAAAACTCTTATTTGTTGCAAATCCAAAAGAATAAGTAATGGCTAAACGCAGTATCGCTTATTTGGATAGCGTTTTTGACATTTCCTACACTTTTATAGACCACCATAGCCCTTTAAACGCCTTGTTTTTGCATGGCTGGGGGAGCTCTAAAGAAATCATGCAACAAGCGTTTCAAGGCTGTTTTTTGAATTACAACCATTTGTATGTGGATTTACCCGGTTTCAATCAAAGCCCTAACGATGAAAAAATTTTAGAGACTAAAGATTATGCTAATATCATTAATTTATTCTTAAAAAGCGTGGGTAAAAAAGCGCATGTCGTTTTTGGACATAGTTTTGGAGGGAAAGTGGCGATCTTGTGTGAAAACGAACGGATGGTTTTATTGAGCAGCGCTGGAATCTTAGAGCCAAAACCCTTAAAAGTGCGTTGTAAAATCCTTTTAGCTAAAATCTTTAAAAAATTAGGCTTGAATTTAGGGTTTTTGAGGAGTAAGGACGCTATGGGGCTTAATCAAGCGATGTATGAAACCTTTAAAAAAGTCGTTAGCGAAGACTTTAGCGATCATTTCAAACGATGCGAGAAGGAAGTTTTATTATTTTGGGGCAAAGATGATAAAGCAACCCCCTTAAGCTCCGCTCAAAAAATGCAAACCTTATTGAAAAAGAGCGAATTATTCGTTTTAGAAGGGGATCATTTCTTTTTTTTAAACCAAGCAAAAGAGATTGAAAAACTAGTGGAGAATCATCATCATGCAAAGTCTTAGTTGGCTGAATTTAGCGTTTCGTTGGCTCTTTATAACAGGGCTTGGCTATTATATAATGACTTTATTGCAATGGTATCATTACAGCGTGTTTAGGATCTTAACCAAGCACCACAAAATGCGTTGGCATGGGATTTATTTTTTATTGCCTTTAGGGGTGTTTATCCTATCGTATGCTTTCAAAATGCCGTTTGTTTTTGATTTCTTTTGCGGCGTGATTCAAATGCCCATGCTCATTGTTTGGGCCAAACGCAACGACAAGCCTTTAGTTTTCACGCCAAGGGTGAAGCGCTTTTTCATTTTCTTATTACTCTTTTTAATCTTGCATGAAATCTTAAATACAGAATTAGTCCCTTTGAATGGCATTTCGCTCGCGCTAGGCTATTTGTGTTTGTTTGTATTCGTTTTAAGCGCTTCTTTAATCTTTGAAAAAGTCTTATCCAAGCAGTATTTGCAAACCGCTAAAGACAAAATCGCTTCTTTAAAGAATTTAAAAGTCATCGCCATTACCGGAAGCTTTGGGAAAACCAGCACCAAAAATTTCTTGCTTCAAATCTTACAAACCACATTCAACGCGCATGCAAGCCCCAAAAGCGTCAACACCCTTTTAGGGCTTGCGAACGACATTAACCAGAATTTAGATGACAGGAGCGAAATCTATATCGCTGAAGCCGGGGCAAGGAATAAGGGCGATATTAAAGAAATCACCCGCCTTATTGAACCACACCTTGCCGTGATCGCAGAAGTGGGCGAACAGCATTTAGAATATTTCAAAACTTTAGAAAATATTTGCGAGACTAAAGCGGAATTATTGGATTCCAAGCGCTTAGAAAAAGCCTTTTGTTATTCTGTAGAAAAAATCAAATCCTATGCCCCTAAAGATAGCCCTTTAATAGATGTTTCTAGCCTGGTTAAAAACATCCAATCCACTTTAAAAGGCACTTCTTTTGAAATGCTTATAGGTAGCGTTTGGGAAAGCTTTGAAACGAAAGTTTTAGGTAAATTCAACGCTTATAATATCGCTTCAGCCATTTTAATCGCTAAGCATTTAGGCTTAGAGACCGAAAGGATCAAACGGCTTGTTTTAGAACTCAACCCTATCGCCCATCGTTTGCAACTGTTGGAAGTGAATCAAAAAATCATCATAGACGATAGCTTTAATGGGAATTTAAAGGGCATGTTAGAGGGCATTCGTTTAGCGAGCTTGCATCAAGGGCGTAAGGTCATTGTAACACCGGGATTGGTGGAAAGCAATACAGAAAGTAATGAGGCTTTAGCGCAAAAAATAGACGAGGTTTTTGATGTCGCTATCATCACAGGGGAGTTGAATTCTAAAACGATTGCTTCCCAATTAAAAACCCCCCAAAAAATCTTACTTAAGGATAAGGCGCAATTGGAAAATATCTTACAAGCCACCACGATTCAAGGCGATTTGATTTTATTCGCTAATGACGCCCCTAATTACATTTAGGAAATGAACATGCAACATTTATACGCTCCTTGGCGCGAAAGTTATTTGAAAGAGAAAAATAAGAGTTGTGTCTTTTGTGAAATTTCTCAAAACCCTACAAAAGATTCAGAAAACAGAGTGCTTTATAGAAATAGCGATCTCTTTGTGGTGATGAACGCCTACCCTTATAACCCAGGGCATTTGTTGATCGTTCCCCATGCGCATCAAGCGAGCGTTGAACTTTTAGATCTGAATACTTGGCTGAACATGAATAAATTAGCGCCTAAAGTGTTAAAAGCGTTGTATGCTTATGGCGCTCAAGGGATCAATTTAGGTTTGAACTTACACAGAAACGCCGGAGCAGGGATCCCTGAGCATTTGCACATGCATTTAGTGCCTAGGTTTTTAGGCGATAGCAATTTTATGAGCGTTATCGCTCAAACCAGGGTGTGTGGGATTGATTTAAATGAAACCTATCTTACCTTAAAAAACTTATTAGAAAAGGAGCTTCATTGAAAACAAACGCTTTTAGTTTGGGTGTGCTACAATTGATTTTAATTCATTTTAGGGAGTGTCAGCGATGAAGGCGCGTGGGTTTAAGACAAAGATGCGTGGTTTTAAGATTTTTTCAGGGAGCGCTCACCCTGCATTTGGCAAAGAAGTGTCAAAGCATTTAGGCTTTCCCTTATCCAAAGCGGTGATAGGCAAATTCAGCGATGGCGAAATCAATATCCAAATCAGCGAATCGGTGCGCGGTAAGGATATTTTTATTATCCAGCCCACTTGCGTGCCGGTCAATGACAATTTAATGGAATTGTTAGTCATGGTAGATGCTTTAAGGCGCAGTTCGGCCAATTCTATCACAGCGGTGTTGCCGTATTTTGGCTATGCCAGACAGGACAGAAAAGCGGCTCCACGAGTGCCTATCACGGCTAAAATGGTCGCTAATTTGATGCAAGAAGTGGGGATTGAAAGGATCATCACGATGGATTTGCATGCCGGGCAAATCCAAGGCTTTTTTGATGTGCCGGTGGATAATTTATACGGATCTATCGTTTTTAGAGACTATATCCGCTCTAAAGCGTTAAAAAATCCTGTGATCGCTAGCCCTGATGTGGGTGGGGTTACAAGAGCCAGGTATTTCGCTAATCAAATGGGGTTAGATTTGATCATCGTGGATAAGCGCCGTGAAAAAGCTAATGAAAGCGAAGTGATGAATATTATCGGCTCAGCCAAGGAGCGCGATGTGATTTTAGTGGATGATATGATTGATACTGCAGGCACGATCTGTAAAGCCGCTTTAGCCTTAAAAGAACAAGGGGCAACTTCTGTCATGGCGTTAGGCACGCATGCGGTTTTGAGCGGGAATGCGATCAAGCGCATTAAAGAAAGCGCGTTAGATGAAGTGGTGGTAACTAACTCCATCCCTTTAGTTCAAAAATGCGATAAAATCACCACTTTAAGCGTAGCGTCCTTATTTGCGGAAGTGATCAGAAGGATTTATCATAACGAAAGCGTCCAATCGCTTTTCACTTAAAAAAGGGGATAAAAGAAAAGCGGGAGTGGTGGATTCTGTAGGACTTGAACCTACGACCAATCGGTTATGAGCCGAGCGCTCTGACCAGCTGAGCTAAGAATCCAAAATTCCCAAAGGATGGTTTGCTATTGTATCCAAAAATATAGCGAAAAGCAAGCAGGTTTTCTAAGATCCCAAACAGGATCATAAAAGTGATAAAACTGCTCCCCCCATAGCTAAATAATGGCAAGGGAATCCCCACCACAGGGGCTAACCCTAAAGTCATGGCGATATTCACGCTGGAATAAACAAAGATTAAAATAGAAATCCCAAGGGCTACAATCTTTAAAAACCAATCGCTGTTGCTCTCAAACAGATAAAAAAATAAATGCAAACTCAAGCCTATATAAATCGCAAAAAGCAACATAGCCCCTAAAAACCCGAAACGCTCCACGAAGTAAGCAAAGATAAAATCGCTCGTTGCAATAGGCAAGAATTTGAATTTGGTTTGTGTGCAAGCTTCTTTAGATTTGCCTAAAAACCCGCCCGATCCTATAGCGATAATAGATTGCATGACATGGTAATTAGGCTTTTCAGAAAGAAAGTCTGCGATGCGCTTTTTTTGGTAATCATGCAAGAAATGATAAGCGATAGGCGAAGCCACTAAAAGAGCGATAAAAAGAGGGAGCCACACCCTAGTCCTTAAACCCACGATCAATAAAATCCCAAAACCCATGATGAGCACAATAAGAGCCGTGCCTAAATCAGGCTGTTTTAAAATCAAAGCCGCTGGTAAGCAAATGTAAAAACTAAGCTTTAAAAACATGCCCCAATCATAGCCCTTAAAAGGAGGCGGGTTGATTTTAATCAAATGCGCTAATAACAAAAGGATAGCGATTTTCACGGGTTCGCTGGGCTGTAAGGTGATAGAGGTAAAGGGAATGACTAGCCATCGCTGCGCCCCAAGCTTGCTCGATCCCATAAAATCCACTAACGCCAATAAAATCACGCATGCCCAATAAAACACAAACAGCCAGCGATCGAGCTTCCTGAAAGGGATAAAAAACACGATCCAAAAGAGAAGAAACCCTATGGCATAATAAACCCCTTGCTTCAAGCTCAAAACTGCGCTGCTCTCAAAAATCAATAAAAAAGAAACCACCAACAAGGGGATGATAAACACAAAAGGCAAAAGATCAAAATGCATCCAAATCCTTTTGTCTAATGCCATGCGTTTTTCATAACCCCTAATCTTATTGCGTTAATTTTTTGATTGTATCCAAGTTGAGATAATTCTCCTTAAAGAGAGAAGTGATCATGCCAACTTCACCAGGCAAATTCACTTCGCCCGTCTCATCATTAAAGCACTTTTCTAGCACTTTCAAATACGCAAACCCAATGCCTTCTGTGATAACAGTAGCGGTTGCGCCCCCTGCAACACTCCCCACAACAGGAATGAATTTAAGGAAACCATTAACGAGCGTTCTCCCCACTTGCGCAACTGCGGTTACGCTTAACAATCCTGCGACCAAACTCGCGCCCACAGATTTATCCAAATCCATTCCAAAAGCGTCATTCATTTTATAGATCATTCCTGCTTGAATGGGTGCAATAGCGAGTGCATCGCTAAAGGGTATGGGGATAAGCCCAGCCGCTCCTGCAGCACCGGATGCAACATGGATAATGGTTTTACATTCCTCTATCATGGCTTGCTTTCTTGCTTGGATGTTAGCTTTTTGAATCAGCAAGAAATGGTTTTGTTTGTTTTTCTTAGCTTCTATCAAGCATTTTTTCGTTTCATCTACCAATTCTTTTAAACCTTCAACAGGGACTTCAATACCTCTAAATGAAAACGCAACGGAATTGACTCTCGCATAGGCTTTGATGAAACCTTTAAAGCCCCATTCTTCGTCTATAATTCTTTGAGATTCTTTAACAAATGCATCGCCGGCTTTTTCTTGTGTGTTGGTGAAAACGACAATCGTTGGGATATTCCAATCTTTAGCGAAGCTTAATAACTCTCTCTCTCTCTCTCTCTTGAATCCTACTAGAAGTCTCTTTAACGCACAGATACGCCACATCAATAGCCTCTTTTTCATCAAGCGTTTTAAAAGAATCTTCCATTTCTTTTTTAATGCTTTGCATGGTGTCGTGGTAATCTTTAGCTTCAATGCCTTTAGTGTCCCACAAAATCAAGCCTTTCTTTTCATCAATGAATTTTTCAAGATGCTGAGTGATAGGCTTTCCTACGCCTGTTTTAGCGATTTCTTTACCAAATAAAGCGTTAATGAGCGAGCTTTTACCCACCCCAGTACCCCCCATGAGCAAAATGTTCATCTTTGGTTTTTCTTTTTTGATGGCTTCGTGCAATTTTTCCATATTCAATCCTCCTTCTTTCCCATCAAGCGTGAACGCATCGCCTAAAAAGCCACGCAAAACGCCGTTCAGTTTATCATGCCCACTGTGTTCCATTAGAACCCCTTTTAAAATGATTTGAGCCACAAAATGTTGGCACACCAATTATAGCGTATTCAAATAATGAAATAGGATTTTTTTAAGGTTTTGAGTAGAATAATGGTTTTTAAAAATGCAAAAAAGAGTTTGAATGCAAAAAGTTTTCATCGCCCCTACCCATTACAAACGCATTGATGAATTTTTAGCCAAAGAATTGCAAATTTCTAAAAACCAGGTATTGAATTTGATTAAAGAGGGGCTGGTGTTTTGTCAAAAAAAGGAGGTGAAAAAAGGGGGGCTAGCCTTAAAAGAGGGCGATGAAATCACGCTTTTAACGCCCAAAATCGCACCCAAACCCTTAAAAAAAGAGCTTGATTTAGAAATAGAAGTCATTTTTGAAGATGAAGACTTGTTAGTGTTAAATAAGCCCCCTAATCTAGTCGTCCATAAAGCCCCAAGCGTGAAAGAGCCTACTTTAGTGGATTGGTTAAAATCTCAAAATTACGAGCTTTCCAATCTGGGCTCAAAAGAGCGCTATGGGATTGTGCATCGTTTGGATAAGGATACGAGCGGAGGGATTGTCATCGCTAAAAACAATTTTACCCATGTTTGTTTGAGCGAGCAACTCAAAACTAAAACAATGGGGCGCTACTATATCGCCTTGCTTTCAACGCCCTTAAAAGAAGAAAAAATGAGCGTGGAATGCTATTTGACAAGAAACCCTAATAACCGCTTAAAAATGATAGCGCTCAAAGCGGCTAAAAAAGAAAAAAGCCGCTATTCTAAAAGCGAATTTACTAGCTTGCTGACTTCTCAAAATGGCATGGATTTGATAGGGGCTAAACTATTCACCGGGCGCACGCACCAGATCAGAGCGCATTTAGAATATTTGAACAGACACATCATAGGCGATAATCTTTACGGGCTTAATGGAGCGCTTCCTAAAGAAGAAATAAGAATCATGCTGCATGCCTATTTGATAGAGTTCAAACACCCTAGAAGCGAGCAAAAACTGCGCTTTAAAGTTCCCCTATTAAAGGATATGTTAGAATATCTTAAAAAAGTTTTTGACAAGGAGAATTTAGATGAGGTCTTGGATGAAGAAAAAATACTTCACGCTTTTATTGCAAAGTAGTGTGGTATTAGCGGTTTTTATAGGGTGTTCTTCTACCAGGAATCATACTTTTTCAGCCCTTAATAATCAAGAAAATATAGATACTAAGCTTCCGGTAGTCCATTCTATTAAAACCATTAACGATGTGAGTTCAGTGGGTTTTGAATGGCCTAAAATCGCTGATACTTATGACATTGATGGGTTTATTTTGTATCGTTTGAAAAAAGACTCCAAGCTTAAAAGAATCGCTACGATTAAAAACCCTTATGCGACCCATTATTATGATGAGGGGCTAGAAACAGAGAGTTCTTACACTTACCAACTCGCCACTTACAAGGGCGATAAAATCTCTAACCTTTCAGAACCTGTTTTAGTGAAAACCTCTTTTATCAATCCTGTAGAAAGCGTTTTTGCAAGCCTTGAATACCCTAAAAGCGTGAAAGTCTTTTGGAGCCCGCACCCAAATCCCAGCGTTTCTAAATACATCATTCAAAGGCAGAATAAAGACGGCAAATTTTTGAATGTAGGGGCTGTAAAAAACCGCTTGTTTGTGGAGTATTTTGACAAGGATAAGGATCTAGAAGACGGGAAAAAATACCGCTACCAAGTCATCGCTGAAAATTTCATGGGGGATAAATCTAGGCCTAGCGTCATAGTGGAGGGGAAAACCAAAGACTTACCCAAAGAAATCACTAATGTTAGAGTGAGCCAAAACCTCACACGACACATTGAATTGAGTTGGGATAAATCCACCCAAGAAGATGTGATAGCTTATCGCATTTACGCTTCCAATAACCGCAACGACAAATACAAATTCATCGCTCAAACCACTAACACTTCCTATGTGGATAAAATAGAAAAAGACAACCTTACGCGCTATTATAAAGTCGTCGCCCTTGATAAAACGCATCTTGAAGGGGCGTTACCCAAAGAGCCTGCCATGGGTGAGACCGCCGACAGGCCCGAAGCCCCTATCATC
Organism: Helicobacter pylori; assembly: GCF_015904775.1. Taxonomy (GTDB): domain Bacteria; phylum Campylobacterota; class Campylobacteria; order Campylobacterales; family Helicobacteraceae; genus Helicobacter; species Helicobacter pylori_DM. Next base: position 37,183 of record NZ_JADZNC010000006.1, on the reverse strand, counting down.
ACTAAAGGGACTATTCAAGATTCTTCAGCTTTCATTCAATGGGAAAATAACCCAAGCGCTAAAATAGCCACTTATGCGGTGTATCGTTTTGAAGCCAATTCTAAAACCCCTTTGCGCTTTGGGAATATCACCAAAAACCAATTCGTGGATAAGGACATGAAAGTGGGCGTGGCTTACCGCTATCAAGTGGTGAGCGTGGATAAAGATGGTTTAGAGTCGCACCCAAGCAAAGAAGTGCGTTTGTTTTTAGAGCGCTAAAAGGGTTTTAATGCCCCATTTTTTAGCCAGGCTAGACTCCAAGCCTTTAGAATACCCCATAATAAGGGGGGATTTTTGTTTTCATAAGGAATTTTTAAGCTTAAAACACCCCACTAAAAGCTGTGTGTATGCGAGTTTCAAGGATCGCATTTTTTTATTGCAAAAAATCCGGCGAGAGGGTGATTTTTTGATCAAAAGCGAAAAAGCAACGCCCTTAAAACGAGAGATTTTAAAACAAGCTTTAAGGATTTATTCGCAATCTTTTGAAGTCATTTCGCATAATTTGCAAGAAAATTCTAAACATGCGAGCCAAAAAAAAGCCCTTGATTTAGAAACTTTTGAAGATTTTATCCAAAACAATCAAGCCCCTATTTTAATAGAAATTGGTTTTGGGAGCGGGAGACATTTGATAGAATTGGCCAAAAAAAACCCCACTATAACATGTTTAGGGATAGAGATTCACACCCCCTCTATCGCGCAAGCGTTAAAACAAATTGAATTGTTGGATTTAAAAAATCTGCACATCTTGCAAGGCGATGGCCGTTTGGTTTTAGAAAGCATGCCAAATCACAGGTGCGAGAAAATTTTTGTGCATTTCCCTGTGCCATGGAATAAGAAAAAACACCGCCGTGTGCTAAGAGAAAAGTTTTTAAACGAAGCTTTAAGGGTTTTAAAGCCTAGAGGGTTTTTGGAATTACGCACCGATGATAGCCTTTATTTTGAAGACAGCCTAAAATTAGCCCTAAAAAACTTTCAATGCGAGATAGAAATCAAAAAAAACGCTCAAATCCCGGTTATCAGCAAGTATGAGGCGCGTTGGAATAAACTCAAAAAAGATATTTATGATTTAAGAATTTATTCTTTAGAATCGAATGAAACCCCTTTTGATAACCATGCATTTGATTTTTCTTTTGATACAATAACAATGAGTAAAAAGAGCGTTGGAGCGATTTTAAAAACCCCAAAAATTATTAAAGAGGGGTATTTTGTGCATGTTTGTAATATTTATGAGAATAAGGGGGATTTTTTAGTGGAATTGAGCATGGGGGATTTTGATTGGCCTGTGCGTTTGTTTGTTTTATTGGCAGAAAATCAGATTTTTTACCTCAATAAAAGCCCCTTAAAAACCTTAAACAACCACAAAGCGCATCTTTTGCTTCAAAATATCCTAAGCCAAAAGGGAATTGGATGAGTGTGATCATCGCAGCGAACAATCTATGCTTACAATACCAGCAAAACGAACCGGTCATTAAGCATGCCAATTTGCGCATCAAACGAAAAGACTTTGTGTTCATTTCAGGGCCTAGCGGGAGCGGTAAAAGCACGCTTTTGCGTTCGTTTTATGGGGATTTAAAACTTTTTAGCGGTAAATTAGAAGTTTGCAATATCAACATGAATAACGCTTCAAAATCAACGATTTTAGATTTGCGTAAAAATATTGGCGTGGTTTTCCAAGATTATAAATTGATCCAAGATTACACGATTGAGCAAAACATCAAACTACCGATGGTAATTTGTGGCGTTAAAAAAGAAGAATGCCATTTGCAGCTAGAAAAACTTTTAGGGCATATTGATTTACGCCATAAGGCTAACCGCTACCCCAAAGAGCTCAGTGGGGGCGAACAACAGCGAGTAGCTATGGCTAGGGCTATGGCGAACTGCCCTGAACTCATTTTAGCCGATGAGCCTACCGGGAATTTAGACGATTATTCTAGCGATAAAATCTGGAGCCTATTAAGAGGCATGAACACGCAATTAAACGCTACGATCGTGGTGGTTACGCACAAATTCCCTAAAAATTTTAGTGCTTATCACCGAAAATTTTACATAGAAGATGGGGAAGTTTATGAATACTCTTAAAAAGCATTTAGCCTTTATCATTCCCCTAGTAGCGTTATTGTTTAGCTTGGAGTGTGTGTTATTTATCAATCAAGCGATCGAACAGAAAGAAAAAAAATTGATTGAAGATTATTCAGTCGTGTTGGCCAGCACGCAAAAATTAAGCTTGGAATTGTTGCGTCAAAATTTTAACGAAATCATAGCGTTAAAAGAAATTGATCCTAATTATTCTTTAGAGCCTCTTCAAAAAACCTTAGGCACAGACGGGCTTAAGGAATTAAAAAAAAATTTACCCTTTTTTTATTCTTTACAACTTTCCACATTCCCCACTCAAGAGCGTTTAGAAAACATTAAAGAAAAATTGCTCAAAATCCCTGGCGTTCAAAAAGTTGAAGTCTTTGCCAAAACTTACATGCAAGTGTATGATCTCTTGAGTTTTATTAAAGCAGCGGTCTATATCTTTGCGTTAGTGGTCTTTGTTTTATCGGTTTTATTGATGTTCAAGCAAGTCCGTATCTGGATCTATCAATATCATGAGAGGTTAGAGATCATGGATTTATTAGGGGCTTCAGTGTCTTTTAAAAACGGGTTTTTGTATAAAATAGCTTTAATGGATTCTCTAATCGCTAGTTTTTTAGCCCCCATGCTCATGCTTTATATCACTTCGCAAAAAGGTTTTGAAAAAACGATGGATACTTTGGGTATTATAGGAGGCGCGTTTGTTTTAAACCATTTTTTATGGGGACTGCTTTTTAGCCTTGTGGTCTCATTTGTTTCTGTTTTACTTGTAGCTTGGAGGACTAGACATGTATAAATTAGGAATATTTTTATTAGCCACCTTACTATTGGCTAACACGCAAAAAGTGAGCGATATTGCTAAAGATATCCAACACAAAGAAACCCTTTTGAAAAAAACCCATGAAGAAAAAAACCAACTGAACAGCCGTTTGAGTTCTTTAGGCGAAGCGATCCGCTCTAAAGAGCTTCAAAAAGCTGAGATGGAGCGTCAAATGATCGCTTTAAAAAAGAGTCTTGAAAAAAATCGTAACGAAAGTTTGGCTCAAGAAAAAGTCCTAACTAACTACCGCAAGTCTTTAGATCATTTGCAAAAACAACGATCGTTTTTACAAAAGAGGGTGTTTGATACGCTTTTAGAGGATTTTCTTTTCTCACAAGCCTTAAAGGGGCAGAATTTAGCCTCTTCTAATGATGTGATTTTACAAGTAGCGTTTGAAAACTTGCACCAAAACACTCTGTATAAAATGTCGCAACTAAGCCAAGAAGAAAAGGATCTCAACGCGCAAGCTTTAAAAGTCAAAAGCAGCATTCAAAAAATCTCATCTGTCATAGATGAGCAAAAAACTCGTGAAGTAACCTTAAAATCCTTGCAAACCGAACAAAATAAGCTCATTTTAAGCATGCAAAAAGACTATGCGATCTATAACCAACGCCTAACCCTTTTAGAAAAAGAGCGCCAGAACTTGAACGCTCTTTTAAAACGCTTGAATATCATCAAACAGAATAGAGAAAATGAAGAAAAAGTCAGTTTGAAAAAATCTTCTCAAGCCTTAGAAGTCAAACAAGTAGCGAGCTCTTATCAAAATATCAACACCACGAGCTATAACGGGCCAAAAACGATCGCTCCTTTGAACGATTATGAAGTGGTGCAAAAATTTGGCCCCTATATTGATCCGGTTTATAATTTAAAAATTTTTAGCGAGTCTATCACGCTAGTGTCAAAAACCCCAAACGCTTTGGTGCGTAATGTTTTGGACGGGAAAATCGTGTTCGCTAAAGAAATCAACATGCTTAAAAAAGTCGTTATCATTGAGCATAAAAACGGCATCCGCACGATTTATTCTCAACTGGATAAAATCGCCCCCACCATTAAAAGCGGCATGCGGATCCAAAAAGGCTATGTTTTAGGGCGCATTGATCAACGCTTGGGCTTTGAAGTTACCATGAGAGAAAAGCACATCAACCCCTTAGAACTCATTGCACGCAATTAAACAAATCATTTTTATTGCCGATATTGGCTAAAGAGCTTATGCAAACAAATAAATCATTATACTTGTAGGCATGGAAAAATTTGGAGGTTTTTATGGTCAATGAAGTTCAAGGGATTGGGATTCCCACATCTCACACAAGCGTTCAAACAACCCCCACAAAAGAGATCAGTCGTGCAAACACTATAAACACTATAGAAAACACTATAGATGAATCTAAGACAACAATAGACCCTGATCAATACAAACCCAAGCTAGAATTATTGAGCGAGCGTCTGAATGAAGAAATGAAACGCATTGGCACGGATATTAATTTTAGTTATAACGATACGATCAAAGGGTTAGTGGTTTCAGTCAAAGACGCTAATGGGGATAAGGTGATAAGAGAAATACCCTCTAAAGAAGCTGTGGAGCTTATGCAAAGAATGCGCGATGTGATAGGCATTATCTTTGATAAGAGAGGCTAAAAAGGCTAATCAAAAGTTTTGAAAGTTTAGAGGTTAGACATGGCAATAGGTTCATTAAGCTCATTAGGGCTTGGCAGTAAGGTTTTGAATTACGATGTGATTGACAAGCTTAAGGATGCTGATGAAAAAGCGTTAATCGCCCCCTTAGACAAGAAAATGGAGCAAAATGTTGAAAAGCAAAAAGCCCTTGTAGAAATTAAAACGCTCCTTTCATCTCTAAAAGGCCCGGTTAAAACGCTTTCAGATTATTCCACTTATATCAGCCGAAAAAGCAATGTTACAGGCGATGCGTTGAGCGCGAGCGTGGGGGCTGGCGTGCCTATCCAGGATATTAAAGTGGATGTGCAAAATTTAGCGCAAGGCGATATTAACGAATTAGGGGCGAAATTTTCTTCAAGAGATGATATTTTTAGCCAAGTGGATACCACGCTCAAATTTTACACGCAAAACAAGGACTACGCCGTTGGTATTAAAGCAGGAATGACTTTAGGCGATGTGGCTCAAAGCATCACGGACGCTACCAATGGCGAAGTGATGGGCATTGTGATGAAAACAGGAGGGAATGACCCCTACCAATTAATGGTGAATACCAAAAACACCGGCGAAGACAACCGCATCTATTTTGGCTCACACCTCCAATCCACGCTCACTAACAAGAACGCCCTTTCTTTGGGACTTGATGGAGCCGGGAAAAGCGAATTGAGTTTGAATTTAAAGGGGGCTGATGGGAACATGCATGAAGTCCCTATCATGCTAGAGCTCCCTGAAAGCGCTTCTATCAAACAAAAAAACACAGCGATCCAAAAAGCGATAGAGCAGGCTTTAGAAAATGACCCTAATTTTAAAGATTTGATCGCTAATGGGGATATTTCCATAGACACTCTTCATGGGGGGGAATCTTTAATCATTAATGACAGGCGTGGGGGAAACATTGAAATTAAAGGGAGCAAGGCTAAAGAGCTTGGGTTTTTGCAAACCGCCACCCAAGAAAGCGATTTATTAAAAAGCTCTCGCACCATAAAAGAGGGTAAATTAGAAGGGGTAATTAGCTTGAATGGCCAAAAACTGGATTTAAAAGCCTTAACCAAAGAGAGCAACACCAGCGAAGAAAACACAGACGCTATCATTCAAGCGATTAACGCTAAAGAAGGCTTGAATGCATTCAAAAACGCCGAAGGCAAGCTTGTGATCAATTCTAAAACCGGAATGCTCACCATTAAGGGCGAGGACGCTTTAGGCAAGGCCAGTTTGAAGGATTTGGGTTTGAACGCTGGCATAATGCAATCTTATGAAGCTTCACAAAACACGCTTTTTATGTCTAAAAATTTGCAAAAAGCGAGCGATTCAGAATTCACTTATAATGGGGTGAGCATCACGCGCCCCACTAATGAGGTCAATGATGTGATCAGCGGGGTTAATATCACTTTAGAGCAAACCACAGAGCCTAATAAACCTGCCATTATTAGCGTGAGCAGGGACAATCAAACCATTATAGACAGCCTTAAAGAATTTGTCAAAGCCTATAATGAGCTTATCCCTAAACTAGATGAAGACACGCGTTATGACGCTGACACTAAAATCGCTGGGATTTTTAACGGCGTGGGCGATATTCGCGCGATCCGATCTTCTCTTAATAACGTGTTTTCTTATAGCGTGCATACGGATAATGGGGTAGAAAGCTTGATGAAATACGGGCTTAGTTTAGACGATAAGGGCGTGATGAGTTTAGATGAGGCTAAATTGAGTAGTGCACTAAATTCTAACCCTAAAGCGACTCAAGATTTTTTCTATGGAAGCGATAGCAAGGATATGGGGGGCAGGGAAATCCACCAAGAGGGCATTTTTTCTAAATTCAATCAAGTCATCGCCAATCTCATAGATGGAGGGAACGCTAAATTAAAGATTTATGAAGATTCCCTAGACAGAGACGCTAAAAGCTTGACCAAAGACAAAGAAAACGCTCAAGAGCTTTTAAAAACCCGTTACAACATCATGGCAGAGCGCTTTGCAGCTTATGATAGCCAAATTTCTAAAGCGAATCAAAAATTCAATTCCGTGCAAATGATGATTGATCAAGCGGCGGCCAAAAAGAATTAAAAAGAATTAAAAAGAATTAAAAAGAATTAAAAAGAATTAAAAAGAATTAAAAAAAGAGTTATCAATTTTAAAGGATAAAGGAACATTATGCAATACGCTAACGCTTATCAAGCCTACCAGCATAACCGAGTGAGTGTGGAATCCCCGGCAAAACTCATTGAAATGCTTTATGAAGGGATTTTAAGATTTTCTTCGCAAGCCAAACGCTGTATTGAAAATGAAGACATTGAAAAAAAGATTTATTATATTAATAGGGTTACGGATATTTTCACGGAATTGTTGAATATTTTAGATTATGAAAAAGGGGGGGAAGTGGCGGTGTATCTTACAGGCTTATACACCCATCAAATCAAAGTTTTAACGCAGGCCAATGTGGAAAATGATGCGAGTAAGATTGATTTGGTGTTGAATGTGGCTAGGGGGTTACTAGAAGCATGGAGGGAAATCCATTCAGATGGACTCGCCTGACATGTTATTAGATTCCTTTAAAATCGCTCTCATTAAAAAAGATTCTAAGCAAGCCTTTTTGTTGATAGAGCGCCTTTCTTTAGAGCAAATAAAAAGCTTGGATTTAGACACGCTTTTAAGCCTTAAGGAAATGATAGCCCAAAGCATTGAATTATTGGAAAAAGAAAAAGAAGAACTGCAATCACAAATGCATAAGGCTAAGAAGATTCAAAAATTTTTGTCTTAGATTTTTTAAACTACGATACAATAAAAGCACTATTTTTATTGAAGGCTAAAGATTGTCTGAACCCATAGATAGATTCACGCGCATAAGGTGGTTGTTTAAAAACGATTTTGAAAAAATCCGCCAACAAAGGGTTTTAATCTGTGGCGTGGGGGGCGTTGGGGGCTTTGCACTAGATTCTTTGTATCGTGTGGGGATAGGGCAAATCACTATCATTGATAAAGATGTGTTTGATGTTACCAATCAAAACCGCCAGATTGGCTCAGAAAGGATAGGAGAATCTAAAGTGTTGGTGTTGCAAGATCTCTATAAGGGCATTCAAGCTTTGAATTTGCATATAGATGAAGCGTTTTTAAATTCATTTAATTTTAGAGATTATGATTACATTTTAGATTGCATGGACGATTTGCCTATTAAAACAAGCTTGGCGATAAAATGCCAGAATTTCGCTTACGGGAAGTTTATCAGCTCTATGGGGAGCGCGAAGCGTTTGAATCCTAAACACATCCAAGTGGGGAGCGTTTGGGAAAGCTATGGCGATAAATTCGGGCGTAAATTTAGGGATTTTTTAAAAAAACGCCGTTTTAAAGGGGATTTTAAAGTGGTTTTTAGCCCTGAAGTCCCGCATTGCATAGAGCTTGGGAGTTTTAATGCGGTTACGGCGAGTTTTGGTTTGCAAATAGCGAGTGAAGTCGTGCAAGACATTATCAACAATGAAAGGAAGTGGAATGAAAGATTACGAAGACGAATTGGAAGATTTTGAAGAAGAAGAATTAGAGGGCTTTGAAGAAGAAGATGAAGAGTATAATGATTATAAGAATGTCTATGATGATGACGATTATGAAGACTATAACTCTGATTATGAAGAAGAGTGAAAAATGATTTATGCGAGCGTCCTCCAGCATGCTTATTGCGGCTCTAGAAAAAAGACTATAGAGCATACAGCCAACTTGCTTGAACAAGCGCTAAAAAAACACCCTAAGACCAATTTAGTGGTGTTGCAAGAATTGAACCCTTATAGTTATTTTTGCCAGAGCGAAAACCCTAAATTTTTTGATTTGGGCGAATATTTTGAAGAAGATAAGGCTTTTTTTAGCGCTTTAGCTCAAAAATTTCAAGTGGTGCTTGTCGCTTCTTTGTTTGAAAAGCGCGCTAAAGGGTTGTATCACAATAGTGCTGTTGTGTTTGAAAAAGATGGATCAATCGCTGGAGTGTATCGCAAAATGCACATTCCTGATGACCCAGGGTTTTATGAAAAATTTTATTTCACGCCGGGGGATTTGGGCTTTGAGCCTATCACTACAAGCGTTGGCAAATTAGGGCTTATGGTGTGCTGGGATCAGTGGTATCCTGAAGCAGCAAGGATCATGGCTTTAAAAGGGGCAGAAATTTTAATCTATCCTAGCGCGATAGGGTTTTTAGAAGAAGATTCTAACGAAGAAAAAAAGCGTCAACAAAACGCATGGGAGACGATCCAAAGAGGGCATGCGATCGCTAATGGCTTGCCTTTGATTGCGACTAACAGGGTGGGCGTGGAGTTAGATCCTAGCGGCGCGATTAAGGGGGGTATCACTTTTTTTGGCTCTAGTTTTGTGGTGGGGGCTTTGGGCGAATTTTTAGCTAAAGCGAGCGATAAAGAAGAGATTTTGTATGCGGAAATTGATTTAGAACGCACCGAAGAAGTGCGCCGAATGTGGCCGTTTCTAAGAGACAGGCGCATTGATTTTTATAACGATTTGTTGAAACGCTATATTTAATCAGTCAATTAATTTAAGATTTAAGGTTAGAAAGGATTGAACATGGTAGGTGTAATTTTTTGTGCTAAACAAGTGCAAAAATTCTATCATTTTTGCGCGGTATTTTCATTTTAACAAGGAGCAAAAATGCTAGAAAATAGCTCTATATGGAGCAATCCTGCCTTTGTGGCCATCATTTGCATGTGCGTTCTTAGCCTTTTAAGGCTCAATGTCATGCTTTCTATGATTAGCGCGACTCTCATAGCAGGGCTTATGGGAGGGCTTGGAATCACAGAGAGTTTTAATGTGATGATAGACGGCATGAAAGGCAATTTAAACATCGCCTTAAGCTACATCCTTTTAGGGGCTTTAGCGGTAGCGATCGCTAAAAGCAATCTCATTAAAGTCGCTTTGAGTAAATTAATAGGCTTAATGGATTACAAGCGATCCACTTTTTGCTTTTTGATCGCTTTCATCGCATGCTTTTCGCAAAATTTAGTGCCGGTGCATATCGCTTTTATCCCTATTTTAATCCCCCCTCTTTTGCATTTAATGAACCGGCTAGAATTGGATAGAAGAGCGGTCGCTTGCGCTTTAACCTTTGGTTTGCAAGCCCCCTACTTGGTGCTTCCTGTAGGGTTTGGCTTGATTTTTCAAACCACCATTTTAGAGCAATTGAAAGCTAATGGAGTTAGCACCACCATAGCGCAAATCACGGGAGTGATGTGGATAGCGGGGTTAGCGATGGTTATTGGGCTGCTTGCCGCTGTATTAACGCTATACAAAAAACCCAGGCACTACCAAGAAAAATCTTTTGATATAGAAAATTACGCCTCGCTTCAATTAAACTACCATGACTATTTGACTTTTATAGGGATTATCGTGGCGTTTGCGATCCAACTAGCCACCGATTCGATGCCCTTAGCCGCCTTTTTAGCGTTAGCGATTATCTTACTAGGCCGTGGTATTAAGTTTAAAGAAACAGACTCTTTAATGGACGATAGCGTGAAAATGATGGCGTTTATCGCTTTTGTGATGCTAGTGGCTAGCGGGTTTGGAGAAGTGTTGCAAAAAGTGCATGCGATAGATGGCTTAGTGAATGCGATCACAAGCATAATCCAAGGGAAGTTTTTAGGGGCTTTTTTAATGCTTGTTGTAGGGCTGTTTATCACTATGGGGATAGGGACTTCTTTTGGCACTATCCCTATCATCGCTGTGTTTTATGTCCCTTTATGCACAAAATTAGGATTCAGCATAGAATCTACGATTTTACTCATCGGCATAGCCGCAGCCTTAGGCGATGCAGGCTCACCAGCTAGCGATAGCACCATGGGGCCTACTTGCGGGCTTAACGCAGACAACCAACACAATCATATCTATGACACATGCGTGCCGACTTTTCTAGTCTATAACCTTCCTTTGATTGTTTTTGGAGTTCTTGGAGCGTTACTATTAGGCTAATCTATCAAGTTAAGAAAATCTTTTCTTTAGCCTTACCCTCTGGGGTCAATGCTTTTTTAGATGTGCTGGTGGTCGCGCTCTCGGTTTTTTTTGTGGGTAAGATTTCGCACCATCACATCGTGGCTTTAGGGGTGGGCTTGCAATTTTTGATGCTTTTTTATGGCATCAACACGATTTTATACACCGGCACTAACGCCATTCTTTCTAGGCTTGTGGGGGCTAGGGATTTTACTCAAATCAACCACGCTTTTTCCAGTATTTTTATAGGGGCGTTTGTGATCTGTTTAGGCGTGCTGTTTGTTTCTTATTTTTTGATTGAGCCTTTTTTAAATTGGATGCAATTACAAGATCCTTCGCGCCAATTGACGCAAGATTATTTAGAAGTCTTAGTTATCGCACTACCGAGTGTTTTTTTAAAAAATGTTTTAGTTTCAGCGCTCGCTAGCTTTTCAGACACCCTAACCCCCTTTATTGTTAAAATCATCATGGTCATCGCATGCATTTTTTTGAATCAAGCCTTGATTTTTGGGGATTTTGGTTTTAAAAAAATGGGGATTGTAGGCTCTGCTTTAGCGAATGTGGTTGTCTCTTATTGGGAATTACTCGCGCTTGGCGTTTGGATACAAATCAAAAAAATCCCTTTAAAATTCAAAATAACCTTTCATTTTTCTTTTTTAAAAACCATGTTTAGAGTGGGTTGGCCGGCCGGGTTTGAGCGCTTATTGAGTTTATTTTCTTTAATCCTCTTATCCAAATTTGTAGCGAGCTATGGGGATAAGGTGTTAGCGGGCATGCAAATAGGCATTAGGGTTGAAACCTTTTCGTTCATGCCTGGATTTGGGTTTATGATCGCAGCGATGGTTTTAACAGGGCAAAATTTAGGGGCGAACAAGCCAAAGATCGCCACAGAATACGCGCATTTGATTTTAAAAATCTCTATGGGTTTAATGGGGGTTTTAGGGATTGTTTTAGTCTTATTCGCTAAAGAATTTGCGAGCCTTTTTTCTCAAGATGAAGAAGTCTTGGAAGTGGCGCGATCTTATTTGATCGCTGTGGGCCTCTCTCAAGCCCCCTTAATTGGGTATTTTGTGCTAGATGGAGTTTTTAGAGGGGCTGGCATTTCTAAAGTCTCACTATACATTAACACCCTAAGCTTATGGGGGTTAAGGATCATGCCTATTTACTTGCTTTTAATCTATCATTTTAAGGTGGAATTTATTTTTGTAGTGATCGCATTAGAAACTTTTTTGCGCTCATTCATCTACTATAAAGTTTTTTCTAAAGGCATTTGGAAAAGGTGCGGGAAAAAGGCTTAATCATTGCTTGAGCGTAGCGGTCGTTTTGAAACGATTTTCTCGCACCACTTGCACGCCCACTTCGCCCACATACTGAGTGCTCTCTTCTATCTTTTTAGCGATCTTTCTGGCAATAATTGGCACTTGATTGTCCCTAACTTGGTTGGATTTGACAATCACTCTTAATTCTCGCCCACTCTCCATCGCATACGCCTTTTCCACCCCATCAAATTCTAACGCGATCTCTTCTAAAGCTTGCATGCGTTTAGCGTATTCTTCATCGCTCTTTCTCCTAGCCCCAGGACGCCCTGCTGAAAGCGCATCAGCCGCGCACACGCTCGCGCACTCCACGCTCATGATTTCTTCATGCCCATGGTGGGCATAAATCGCATTAATCACAACCGGGTCTTCTTTATGGCGCTTGCACACCTCAACCCCTAAATTCACATGGTCTCTCCCAAGCTCTTGGGTGAGCGCTTTACCAATATCATGCAAAATACCCGCTCTTCTAGCGAGTTTTTTATCCCCCCCAAGCTGCTCTGCAATCAAGCCGGCTAAAAGGGCGACTTCTTTAGAATGCTGTAAGGCGTTTTGCCCGAAACTAGAACGATAACGCATTTTGCCTATTAAAATTTTAAGCTCATCTTCCATAGCTCCAAGCTCTAATTCCAACACCACACTCTCCCCTTCAGAAAGCAATTCTTTTTCCATGTTGCGTGCGACTCTATGATAAATCTCTTCAATCCTGTTAGGCTGGATACGGCCGTCTTCTATTAAAATCTTAAGCGTCTCGCTCGCTACTTCACGCCGATAAATATTGAAACTGGACAAGCACAATTCGCTGCTATCTTCGCTAAATTCTATATCCACCCCGCTGACCTTTTTAAACGCTTCAATATTTTTCCCGTCTTTGCCTATCACACGACCGATATAATCTGAGCAAGGCAAAGCAATGCGAGTTGTTAAATTCTCTGCCGCATAATTACCCGCAAAACGGGCTGTCGCTTCCGCTAAAATGGCATACGATTTTTTCTTGCCCTCTTCTTTGGCTTCTTTTTCATAACGCCTGATTAACGCGCTTTTTTGGGCTTCTAATTCTTCTTCTAACTGCTCTAAAATCATGTTTTTAATTTCATCTTTGGTGTAAGCCATGTAATTGAGCATCGCATCTAGCGCTTTGGCTTGAGCTTCTTTGCAAACAGCGCGCTGTTTTTTAAAATTTTCCCTCTCTTGTTCTAAAATTTGGCGTTCTTTTTCAAGCTCTTGTTTTTCCTTTTCCAAATAGCGTTTTTCATCTCTTACAAATTCTTTGTGCTGCGCTTCTAAATGTTTCAAATGCGCTTCTTTTTTTTCAAAATGGGTTTGAAGTTGCAAATTTTTGTTTTCGTATTGTTTCTGCAATTTGCATTCTCGGCTTTTCATGCGTATCTCTTCAGCTTCCACAAAAGATTTCGCTTGAAACTCCATTAATTTGGCTTTAGCTGAAGCGCCTTTTAAAATGGTTTGCTCTCTAGCATAATAGATCTTTTTCATCACATAATACATGATTAGAGCGGTAATCAAACACGCTACTAAGACTTCTAATGAAATGTAAATTAACCCGCTGCTCATAATGTTTCCTTTTATTATTCTTCATAACGATACGAGCATTCATATAAAGATCCGCTTCAATGTCATAGGCGTCTGTAAGAACACCATTAGCTAGAGCTAATTCCCTACTCACAAACACGATTAAGGGGCGTTTTAGCCGCCTTTTGAATAATTGGGGCAAACTCCTATCATACATGCCTAGCCCAAAACCCACGCGCCTAAAGCTTGTATCCATCCCTAAAATCGGCACGACAATACAATCTAATTCCTGCTTATAATAGCGCGACAAGCTCGGCTCATCAAACCACCCCAAACGCCTTAAGGGCAACCTAAAGGGCGCGATAGTGAAACCCTCTTTAGAAAAATTAGCGCCTTTTTTGATGCTTTTAGGCAACCACACGCGCTTATTTTTTTGTCTTAACTTCAAAATCAAAGGCCTAATGTCAAGCTCATGCCCTAATGGGCTATACAATAAAATATTTTGATAATCTTTGAGTTTCAAAAATAAAAGCTTGCAAGCCAATTTGTCCTTGAGCGCTTTATCTTTGGTTGGTTTAGCCCTTTTCAAGCGTTCTTTACAAAAATCTCTAAAAATCGTTTTAATGGTTATAATCCTTAAATTTTAGACCTACATTATAGTATAATTTTAGGTTATTAGTTACCATTTTATTATTCTTAAGGATGTGTTTATAATGAGAATTAAGGCTTATTTTTTGCGTTTTATCGCGCTGGTTTTGATCGTTTTGTTAGGTTTTAGTGCTTGTAAAAATTCTCAAAAATCTCAAGATTCTCAAAACAATACCACCCAACAAGATAGCCCCAAAACCTACACCGCTATGGATTTGAATAACCAAGAATACACCATCACAGGAGATTTAGATTCTCTAAATATCAGCCCGGATTCTAACGCCCCTACCCTATTAGTTTTAAGCGCTTTAGATAATTTTTTAAAAGATTACACCCCCAGCTTTAACATCTTAAAAAAAACTTTTAAAGATCGTTTGAGGGTGCTTATTTTACTCAATAAACCCTATTCAAGCGATGAAATCAAAGACTTTAATACGCATTCTCAAGCTGATTTTATGATTTTAAACCCTAAAGATACCGCTCTTTTTGATCCTTTAAAGCATGACTCTTTAAACCATTCTTTTAACATGCTCTTATATCACAAACACCAATTGATCAAAATGTATCAGGGGATCGTGCCAATAGAAATGCTCCAATTTGATATTTCCAATTTAAAGGATTAAAAAACCATGTTTAATTTTTTCAAAAAAATTGTCAATAAAATTAAGGGTGAAGAGGTTAAAGAAGAGGCTAAAGAGAAAAAGCGCCAAAGCGTTCCTAAAGAGGAATTAGAAGAAATCTTGATTGGCTTTGACATTCAATACGATTTGATAGAGAGCTTGTTAAATCATTTAGGCGATTTAGTTACGCCCAAGCAATTAGAAGTCGCTTTGTTGCGTTTCGTGCGTGGGGAAAGCTATTATGATAAAACCCGCCTAAAAACCATCACCACAAAACCCTTAGTGCATTTAATCGTGGGGGTTAATGGGGCGGGCAAAACCACAACGATCGCCAAACTCGCCAAGCTCTCTTTAAAACAGCATAAAAAAGCGCTTTTAGGGGCAGGCGATACCTTTAGAGCGGCCGCGGTCAAACAGCTCCAGCTATGGGGCGAAAAGCTTAACATTCAAGTCATTAGCGCTAAAGAAGGGAGCGATCCAAGCTCTCTAGCTTATAACACCATAGAAAGCGCGATCGCTAAAAATATAGATGAAGTTTTTATAGACACCGCCGGGAGGTTACACAACCAGACCAACCTTAAAAACGAGCTTTCTAAAATCGCGCGCACCTGCTCTAAAGTTTTAAAAGACGCCCCCTTTTATAAATTCCTTATTTTAGACGGCACGCAAGGGAGTTCTGGGCTAACGCAAGCCAAAATTTTCCATGAGACTTTGGCGTTAGACGGCGTGATCATGACTAAGCTTGATGGCACTTCTAAAGGCGGAGCGATTTTAAGCGTGCTGTATGAGTTGAAATTACCCATTCTTTATTTAGGAATGGGCGAAAAAGAAGACGATTTGATCGCTTTTGATGAAGAACGCTTTATAGAAGACTTGGTTGATGCGGTGTTTGTGGAACAATAAAAAATACAACCATGCCAGGAACATGGAGTATAACATAAACAGTATGGTCAAGTAACTTTATGATGAGTTCAATGTTTTCTATAAGAGCGATGATAAAGCACCTTTTGAAAGATTTATTCGAAGAATTAAGATTAAAACATTGCAAAAATAATATAGAAGTTATTACCAATATAGTAAAATAGGAGTTTTAAACTCCTATAACCTTATTCTGAGCACCTATTAATTAATATTGTCGTTTTTAATGCCTAATTTATTATATATATCTTCTATTCTTACTTTTTTGATAAAATCACAATGTTTAGTAAGGCTACTTTCTATTTTTTGTTCGAGATCTTCAAAAAGGATAATTTCTGTTTGAATTCCATTTGTTCTAGCCAATTTTAAAGCCGGAGACATATCAGAGTCATATCCTATTAAAACTACTTTTTCTACAAAATGTTTTAAGGAAATTTCTAGCATGTCTATCCCAAGGAGCATATCTACTTGTTTTTGAACTTCTACATCACCACGCTTAACAAGTTTCCCAAGTCTCAAAGCAGTATGATTTAAACATTCTAGTGTTGACAAAAAATTCAGTATATCTTTCTTTTTAGAATGGCTATCTAGTGGTTTTGCTGTGTAAAAGAATATTCTATATAGATTTAACAAGTCTTTATCATGGTAACTGTCAAAAACACATAAATTACAAAAATCTACAACTTTCTGTGGATTATTGTTGTAATCAAAAAAGAGTTTTTTCTTTTTCCATGTTTTGTCAAAAACACCTATTCTCAAATTTTCAAAATCAACGAAAATTGCTGTTTTTTGTGTATGGTTCATAATTTTTATCCTTTTTATGTGGACAACTAGGGTTACAGGATTAAAGAAAGAATGCCCTAGTTGAGTAATATGCTGTCTATTATAATAAATTTTTTGTAAGAAGTCAAACTTATAGATTTTTTATGCTTCAATTAATTATTGCTTATAATCTATAGAACACATTGGTGAAATAGGGTTTGTTTTTATAGGGTATCAATAACCAAATTTAAAAAGTTATTAGCATTTTTTACAATCAATAGTAAAGAGCTTGATGCTAGTCAAGTGATAGCTCTAAAAAGCGGTCTTCTTGAATTAGGGGTTTTTAGTTGGGGGTTGTAGGGGGAATTATTTCAAAATACCCCTATCCCCTTAAGAGAATGAGTTTTATCATAAAATAGAATAACTAAAACCCCTTTTTTTAATAATAAGACTTTGAGTGTTCATATTTAATGAAAATAGAGCTATTTTTAGTCTATTCCGTAATAATAACCCTAAAGCTCTTATCCATATGGTTCGCTTCTTGTAAAGCGTTACAAATCTCTGCGTTTTTGGCATAAAACTCCTTCAGCGGGATATGGGAATAAAGCTTTTTGTGTGCTTCATCAACCCTGCAAATTAACGGACGCGATTCATAAATCTTGCACAGATTTGTTTCTAAATCCAAAAACTTGCACACCCCATTGCCAGCATCAAACTCAGTAAGCTCAATAATCCCGGCGATATTTTTACAGCAAAGCCCACAAGAGGTGCAAGGGAAACGATTAAGGGTTGTTTGCTTTTTGGATTCTTCCATTTTTTCCCAAAAGCGATCTAAAAAATTCAAATAATCTGCGTGCCAATCCAAATTTGATTTTAACTGAATCATAATGTTTAGTTTCTAGGCTACTCATCTCCCTTTGCATAAACTCTAGCTTACTTTGTGTAGCTTCATTGAGCTTTTGGTGTTCGTCCATGATAGGCACTTTCAAAAAAGCGCTCAAAGTCGAGAGCGTTGAAACGGTAACGCTGAGTTGATCTTTTTCTTTTTGATTGTAACGATAGGTATCATAGTTATGCTTTTTCATCGTGGCGATTGCCTCTTGAGAAAGCGAGAAAAACAGCGCATCAAACTTTGTGATTTGCCTAGTGAAAAGCTTTGCCATTTTCTCAACGGATCTGAGATCATCAATCATCACATCTACTTTTTTGACGGCTGCTTCAACTTGAGAGCAATAAGCCTTGGCGTTTTCTAGCTTTTCTTCCATGCCATCAGCTCTCACAGCCTCCAAAATAGCGAGTGCGGGTCCGGCTATAAGCCCTCCAAATACTGCCATGGCAGCAAGCCCTCCACCCATAATAGCACCAGTAGTAAAACTAGAAACACCTAAGCTACCATAGCCTATAAGCATTTTCTCTATAATACTCTCATCAGTCATACCATTGGTATTAAGTTGGCTAAATAAATTTTGTGCATTTGAGAGATCTTGCATGTCGGCAACTTTGACGACAAACTCACGACCTTTCAATTGATTGAACTCTTTCACAAAACTTGACATGCTATAACTTTGGACATGGGATTTCTTCTCACCCAATCTCATAAGAGCATTTTTACAATCAGACTCCACAGGTTCAGCCTTTTTAATTGCTTCCTCTTTTAAATCGTTGGCTTTTTTGATAACTATATTAATTTCATCAGCAGTGTCGCTTGCATCAATACTTTTTTTAAACCCATATCCTGCTGCCGCTAGGGATAGCCCCCCTAAAATAAATGGTAATGGCATGTTTTCTCCTTAAATGTTATTTTTGATATTCTCTAAAGATTTTAGATTTTCATTAATGCTTTTTTGAAGCTCAGCGTGCACGGTTTTCTTTTGTTCTCTTGGCAAATCGCTTGCATCAATCAGATCTTCATGGAGATAGGTAAAATGAAGCGTTTGATAAATATCAATCATTTCTTCAATAACGCTATCTTCAATCCCAAGCGTTCTAGCGGTTTGCATGAATTTCTCACGATCTCTTTGATTGAAAGAACCACCATTTTCCAATGACTCTATCATAGCGGTTATAGATGACTCTATCACAGTGGCTACAAATGACTTTATCACACTTCTCCTTTAAATTTCTGTTCTTCCACGGCTAGTTATGAAATCCCAACCCTCTTTGGAATTATCAAATAACGCCTTTTGGCCTAGTTTTTCTTGAATCTTATTATTGACTCCTATACCTAGATCTGCATCCCCTATATAACTTGCTCTCCAAAGCGCATCAAAATTCTGATTGAAAAACTTGGTGGTTTCATGAAAATGTTGCTCAAACACCTCCTTAAATTGATTTTGATACGCCTCTAACAGCTTGATGAGTTCATGGCATTCTCTTTCAATCTCAATACGCCTTTGGCGCGCCAATTTAGTCTCTTCACGAGCCTTTAGAAAAGCGTTAAAACAAGTTTCACTCAGAATCGCACCCACAAAGCCCCCAACCAGCACCCCAACCACAGGAATGGGGATCGCTAATTGACCAATGCTCCCCATAGCTATACCGCTTAAAAAAGTAATGTTTTCTCTCCCAAGTTTCTCCAAACACTCCACCCTATCAATCTCTCTACGCTTTCCACGAAAATAATCAATTAAAACCTTGCAATTTACCACACTACCCCCTACAATCATCGTAGGCACTGAACTATTACCAACGCTTTGGATGAATTTGTTAGGGTTATTTTGTATCATATCCCCTAACAACGAGCCCCCAAATGCAATACCATAACTATGCACCCCATTCTTTAAAGTAGTCTTAATGGTGCACTTGAACGCTTCTTTGTAGTCTTTTCCTTTTTTTTTGACATTCATAGATACTCTTTAATGAAACAAAAAAATTCAAGAATTCAAGCTCTAAAGCATGCATCCCTGCTTCATGAGAGCTTTGTAACGGAATATCTTGCATGTTTTCTAACATGAATTACCCTCTCTTTAGCGGTGTTAATAGGTGAGTTTTAAAAAAAGCGAGAGATTTTGGGGATTTTAAAAGGTTTAGGGTAGGCTTATAAACCCCCCCCCCCAGAAAAGCCGGAAATAAAAAAGCTAGGGATAAAAAACGCTAGAACTTTTTCCACAAGGCACTCCTTATTGTTTGATCCTAGCCACTATAACCAAAAATCCTAAACAAACCGCCTTATTTTTATAAAAAGATTTAAAATAATAAATATTTTCCCCTACCCCCCTGTGTAGTAAAACGCCCTTGTGGAAGTGTCGTTATTTTTATCATTCCACATGTTTTTTTCTGGTTTATTGATGACAGATTGTTTTAAAAGCCTTTTCATCATTTTTGTATCTTTATTTATGATCGCTTCTTTAGCGTCTATGGCGTCTTGATAGTATAAACATGGGCAAATCTTGCCATCAGAAGCCAAACGGATACGATTGCAAGATTGGCAAAAATCATCGCTATGCGGAGCGATAATGCCAAATTGATAGCCATTTTCTAGCGTGTAGATTTTAGAAGACCCTTGTTTGGGTTTTTCTGTCTCCATTATTTTGTATTTTTGAGCGATCAAATCTAAAATTTCTTCCTCTTTCAAGCCTTTAACCAAATCCTTAGCATGCGTATTTTCCATAAATTCAATGTAGCGGATTTGTATGCGCCTATTTTTTGCGTATTCTAAAAGATCTAAAATTTCATCATCATTAACGCCTTTCATCACAACCGTGTTTAATTTGAGTTTTAAACCCACTTTCAAGGACTCTTCAATCCCTTCTAGCGTGTTTTTAAGAGCGTTTTTTTGAGAGATTTTTAAAACCCTATCGCTTTTTAAAGAATCCAATGAAACATTCACCCGTGATAACCCGGCATTTTTTAAATCCTTAGCCATTTTTTTGAGTAAAAAACCATTAGTGCTTAAAACTAACGCCACTTCTTTATTGTAAGCGTGTAGTTTAGCGATAAACTCGTCTAAACCCTTGCGTAATAGCGGCTCCCCACCCGTGATTCTAATTTTTTTAACGCCCTCATCAATAGCGATTTTAAGAAATTCTAAAACATTATCCAAAGGCAATAATTCTTCATCATCAAAAAAATTTAATGGCGTAGCAGGCATGCAATACTGACACCTAAAATTGCATTGCTTGGTTACAGAAACCCTAATATAGTCAATAACCCTATTAAAACTATCTACTAACACTCCCTTTATCCCTTATGCCCTTTATTTAATCTTTTAGTGTAACATGATAAACAATGACTTAACAACATCAACATGGATAGATCTTTTGAAAAACCCTATCATTGATAACATTCCTTGCGTTTTATTAGCTGGGGGCAAAAGCTCTCGTTTTACCATCAATAACATTCAAATCAATAAGGCTCTCATGCCTTTTGAGTCGTATTCTAGCCTTTTAGAATACCAATACTCGCGCCTTTTAAAACTTTTCAAACAAGTCATTATCAGTGCTAAGAAATCGTATGAATTAAACGCTCCCTATCTTTTAGAAAGAGAAAGCGGTCTTTTTTCACCCCTTTTTGGCATTCATAACGCTTTTTTAACGTTGCAAACCCCTTATATTTTTTTTATCGCCATAGATACGCCTTTAGTGTCCTTTGAGAGCATCAAGGCTCTTTGTGAAATTAAAAACTTTAGCGTAGTCTATGCTAAAAGCCCCACAAAAGAACATTATTTGATTTCTTTGTGGCATCAAAGTATCCTTAACGCCCTTAATTACGCCCTTAAAACACAAAATTATCGCTTGAGCGATCTTATCAAAAACGCCTCTTCAACCGCTATCCATTTTGATAAAGAAGAAGAGTTTTTAAACCTAAACACCCTAAAAGACTATGAATTAGCCGTTCAAATTTTAAAAAAGAGGGCCAATGGCTGAAGAAGAAAAAACCGAACTCCCTAGCGCGAAAAAAATCCAAAAGGCCAGAGAAGAAGGCAATGTGCCTAAGAGCATGGAAGTGGTGGGGTTTTTAGGGTTATTGGCCGGGCTAATGAGTATTTTTGTTTTTTTTATATGGTGGGTGGATGGCTTTAGCGAAATGTATCGCCATGTGTTGAAAGATTTTTCCCTAGATTTCAGTAAAGAAAGCGTTCAAGAGCTGTTTAACCAGCTGGCTAAAGACACTTTTTTATTGCTTTTACCGATTTTAATCATTTTAATGGTAGTGGCGTTTTTATCCAATGTCTTGCAATTTGGCTGGCTCTTTGCCCCTAAAGTCATTGAGCCTAAATTTTCTAAAATCAACCCTATCAATGGCGTCAAAAACCTTTTTTCTTTAAAAAAGCTCCTTGATGGGAGTTTGATCACTTTAAAAGTTTTTTTAGCTTTTTTCCTAGGGTTTTTCATCTTTTCTTTATTTTTAGGGGAATTAAACCATGCGGCTCTTTTGAATTTGCAAGGCCAGTTGTTGTGGTTTAAAAGCAAGGCGTTATTACTCATTTCTTCGCTTTTATTTTTATTTTTTGTCTTGGCTTTTGTGGATTTAATCATCAAACGCCGCCAATACACTAACTCTTTAAAAATGACTAAACAAGAAGTTAAGGACGAATACAAACAGCAAGAAGGAAACCCAGAAATCAAAGCCAAAATCCGCCAGATGATGGTAAAAAACGCCACGAATAAAATGATGCAAGAAATCCCTAAAGCTAATGTTGTGGTTACTAACCCCACCCATTACGCCGTCGCTCTCAAATTTGATGAAGAACACCCTGTGCCTGTGGTGGTGGCTAAAGGCACGGACTATTTAGCCATTAGGATTAAGGGTATCGCCAGAGAGCATGATATAGAAATTATAGAAAATAAAACGCTCGCTAGAGAGCTTTATAGGGATGTGAAATTAAACGCTGCCATACCAGAAGAATTGTTTGAAGCGGTAGCGATTGTCTTCGCTCAAGTGGCCAAATTAGAACAAGAACGCCAAAAACAAAAGATCATCAAATCTCTTTAAGATTTTTGTAAAACCGCTTTTAAGCCCCAAAAAGACACTCAATCAAAGACACTCAAAAAACTTTAACAATCCCTACTTGAGCTTTAAATTTTATGCTCCAAACGCCTTAAAGTGTTATGCACATATTCTAAAAGCCACCCTAACAAGCCTAAAAAATAAAAACCCAACCGCATGCCGTAATATTCTTTAGTTTGAATGAACATGCTAGAGCATAGCACCACCACACAAAGCCCCACGATCAAAATAAGCGTGTTAGCGTATTCATACAACCCAAAAAGGCGTTTGTGATAGATTAAAACCAGTATCAATAAAATAAGAGCGAGTGTAAAAAGGGAAAAATCCACGCAATCAGACACGCTTAAAAATCTAAAACTCTGTAAAGAAGAAGCAAAAATCCACACGATGCAAATATTCATAGAGGGTAAGAAAGATTGCTTCATGCTAGCCCCTAAAAAACGCCACAATAAAGTCGCTAACAGTGCAAAGTAGAAAAGATAAAGCACGATTAAAGAATGTTTAACAGGAAAATTCCAAGCGTAGAAAGAAAGGCATAATATCCCTACGCAAGCGCATTTTTGGCGCGTGAGAGTGAAAGGCTTTAGAATAAGCACAAGCAGATAAATCAAAGAAACGCTTATTAGCCCCAAGTAATCTAATTTGACAATGAAATCATAAACATGGTTTTCAAACAAAAAAAACAATTGCGAAAAATCATCGCTGAAATGCGAAAACAACAAAGTTTCCACATTGAACAAAAACAACAAAAAAAACAATGAAGAAAAAACGACTTTATGCGTGTATATTTTTTGATAAAAATTCATCTACAACCTAATCATTGCCTAATCATTCTTGCTGAAGAAACTATCAATGCCATCAGCAATGCCCTTAGCCAAGATCTTTTGATACGGTTTGCTTTGGATGCGTTTAGATTCTATCGCATGGGAATTATAACCAATTTCTATTAAAATTGAAGGCATTAAAGCCCCGGCCAACACCCAAAAAGGCCCCTCCCTAACACCCCCATCCACCACATCAGGGTAATTTTTGCGGACACTTTGGAGCATGCCGTATTGCACATCAATCGCTAGTTTGTTGGAGACGATCAATCGCTGCGTGTTCAATGAATTTAAAAACAAACTTTTAGAAAAATAATCCATTAAATTCACATCGTCTTTATTTTCTTGCTCAGCCACTTTCCTAGCCCTTTCACTCCTTGCGGTGGATAAAAAATAAGTCTCTATGCCATGAGCGTTAGAAGTGGAATGCTTGGGAATGGAATTGGCATGCACTGAGATGAATAAATCCGCGCTTTTTTTATTGGCTAATTCCGTGCGAGCCACTAAATCAATATAAATATCCTTATCCCTTGTCAATAAAACGCTATAGCCTCTTTTTTTAAGCTCTTTATGTAAAAACTTCACCACTTCTAAAACAATGTCTTTTTCACACACCAAATTCGCGCTCATCGCCCCACAATCTTTCCCCCCATGCCCGGCGTCTAAAACGATCTTTTTGTGTTTTTTGCGCTTGGTTTTGATGAGAGTTTCATTTTTTTCTGCTATAAAGACTTGGTTCTTACTCTCATTTTCTGCTTCTTTTTTAGGGATTTCTTTTTTAGCGCTCCTTTCGTTCCATTGAGAATGCACATGTTTTGAATACGCATGCTTAGTTGGTGTTTTCTCTTTAATCTCTTTAGCCTCTTTTTTAATAGATTTAGGGGCAGGTTTTGGCGCTTGGTGTTTTAGCGTCCGGTGTTTGGGTGGTTTTGGCGCCTGGTGTTTTGGCACCATTTGATGCCTTGTTAAGGGCTTTTTCTCCACGATAGAAATATAGAGCTTGTTTTTAAGGATTTTAATCTCATAAGTCATCTTAGGAGCGTAGCCGATAACCACTCGCGCTAATTTAGGGCTGAATTGCGCGATCGTGATAAAAGATTGCTTGGAAAATTGGTAATGCTTTTTAGGAATGGTTAAAACGGCTTCTAATTCCAAATAACTCTTGAAATTTTTGAGCGAAACTTCTTTGAATTTTTTAACCTCTTGATTGAACAAGATTTTAACACTGCTAGAGCCAAAAGGCACAATGTTGGTAATTTTAAGGGTTGTAGCACAAGCAAAATGCAACCACAAAAGACATGCAACAACCCCTAACCTCACAAGCACTACAAATTAACCCTCTGTAAGCTCTTTAATCAATTCATGCACGCTGATAATCTTATCCACTCTATAGCCATTAGCCCCGGTAAAATAAAGCCCCTCTTCTCTGTTCCCTAAATAACTGCGCCCCAAACCATCAGCGATACAATAGCCCACCTTTTTAGCCTCTTCACCCCTGTTACAAGGCGCTACACAATTGCTCACGCATGCGATTTTGGGCGCGTTACCCTCTTCAATGCGTTTGATCACCCCAGTGTTAATAGCCCTAGCCGGATAGCCTACAGGCGATTTAATGAGTAAAATATCTTCTTTTTTGAGCGTGGGCAAAAGATCGGCATACGCTTTAGCGTCGCATTCTTTCGTGCCTAAAAAACGAGTCGCCATCTGCACCCCACTCGCTCCAAGACTTAACATGGTGTCTATATCTTTCCTGTCCCAAATCCCCCCAGCGGCGATGATAGGGATATTCCCCCATTCTTTAGAAGCTTCCACGACTTTAGGCACTAAGTTTTCTAATCGGAATTCTTCTTTGAAACAATCTTCGTATTTAAAGCCCTGATGCCCCCCACTCAAAGGCCCTTCCACAATAAACGCATCTGGGATTCTTTTATACCGATCGCTCCACCTTTTACAAAGGATTTTTAAAGCCTTCGCTGAAGAAATAATAGGGATGAGCGCCACATCGCTAAAACCCTTAGCGAATTCAGGCATGTTAGTGGGCAAACCAGCCCCTGTAATAATGATATTCGCTCCCGCTTCACAAGCATCCCTTAAAATACGGCCGTAGTCATTGCAAGCGTATAAAATATTCGCTCCTAAAGGCTTGTTCCCACAAATCTTCCTAGCGTTTGCAAAAATCTCATTCAACGCTTTTTTGGAGTAAAAATTCAAGACTTCAAAGGGTTTTTTAGCCACAATCCTTTCTACAAAACGCATGTTTTTATAATAACCAGTCCCTACGGCTGAAATCACTCCTAAAGCCCCTTCTTTGGCAACATTTCCAGCTAGTTCATCCCAGCTAATCCCCACACCCATTCCCCCTTGAAAGATAGGGAATTTTATGGTGTGCTTACCGATTTTTAGCGGTTTGAGTGTTGATACCATAGCTCTTTCCTTAATTAATATTTAATTTCATAAATCTTTTCTTACCAAGCTGTATAACATAATTTCCTTTAACAAAACGATAACTCTCATTTTTTACCACTTCTTGATTAATCTTTACCCCTCCCCCTTGAATATCACGCCTGGCTTGTGAAGTGGATGGGCAAAAGCCAATCTGTTTTAAAACATCTAAAATCCCCACCCCCTCATCAAAATCGCTCTCTAATAAAATTTCAGGCAAAAGGTTTGCGCTAAACACTTTAGAAAATTGCTCTTTAGCCTTGATGGCTTGATCATTATCGTAATAACGAGCCACGATTTCACCAGCGAGATCTTCTTTAACGGCTTTAGGGTGCAAGGTTTGATTTAAAATACCATGTTTTAAGTCTTCAATTTCTTCTAAAGTCTTAGCGCTCAAAAGGGTGTAGTATCGCCACATGAGATCATCGCTCACGCTCATGATCTTCCCAAACATCGCATTAGGCTCTTCAGTGATCCCCACATAATTCCCCAAGCTTTTACTCATTTTTTGCACCCCATCAAGCCCCTCTAATAAAGGCATGGTAATGATAGACTGCTCTTTATTCAAGCCATAAGCCCGTTGCAAAAAGCGCCCTACCAGCAAATTAAACTTTTGATCATTGCCCCCAAGCTCAATATCCGCATCCATCGCCACTGAATCATAGCCTTGCAATAAAGGGTATAAAAATTCCACGATGCTAATGGGGCGGTTTTCTTTATAACGTTTGGTAAAATCATCTCTTTCTAGCATTCTAGCGACTGAAAACTTTGCACACAATTCTATCATGCCCTTTGCACCTAAAGCATCCAACCAAGTGGAATTAAAGCACACTTCGGTGTGTTTTTCATCTAAAATTTTATAGATCTGCTCTTCATAAGTTTTAGCGTTTTCTAAGACTTGCTCCCGGTTTAAGGGTTTTCTGGTTTCATTTTTCCCTGTAGGATCGCCTATCATAGCGGTAAAATCCCCAATCAAAAACTTAACCCTAGCCCCATATTGCTGCAATAAAGCCAATTTTTGGATCAATACCGTATGCCCTAAATGCAAATCTGGAGCGGTAGGATCAAACCCGGCTTTAACGATAAAGCGTTCATTGGTTTCGTAATATTTTCTCACCAGCTTTTCAATATATTCTAATCCAATGATTTCATTAGCGCCTCTAGCGATCTCTTTTAAGGCGATAGCGATTTTTTGTTCCATGTTCATTCCTTAATTAGGGCTTATTATAATTCATAAGCATCATCCAGACTGGATAATTCTACAATCCTATCTTGATATTTGCGATTGATTAAGGCCCTGATCCAATCTGCCTTATCCGTAGCTATTTCAAAACTCACTTCACAATGGCTAGAATACTTGTCTTTATAGCCTAAGTAAGACACGCCCACAATATTGCATTCATTCCTGTTTAAAAAAGTTAACAAACCCGCTAAAACCGACTTTTTTTCGCCTAAATAAAACATCATTTTATAAATCGTTCGATCCCGCTTGTGCCATTCTATATAAACCATAGGCGCTTTAGCATCCACTTCCGCTATCGCTTTTTTGCAAAATTTATGGTGCGCAACCGCTTTTGGATCTTTCAAATCCGTTACAATCGCAATGATTTCATCGCCATATTTAGGGTAACAACAATCATTCAACAACACCTGTTTGATTTCTAAAGCGTTGCTTGAACAAACGCTAAAATGTTCTAATTCCTTACACTGCCACTGCCGGTTTGGGGTTAAAAAATTCAAAACATTGGTTTTAAAACCCAAATACCTCAAACCTCGAGTCCATAAACTCATCTCTTGGTATTCTAAAATCGCGTCTTCCTTTAAAGAAAACACCTTATTTTCAATTTCTTCAGTGAGTTTGGCCAAATTTTCAAAGCTTTTCATCGCTTCTGTTAAGGTGGTCTCCACCCCACAATCTGTTAATTTTTCTTCAAAGTTTTTATAATCTTTCAAATCCACGTCTTCAAAAACAGATCGCCCAAAAAAAGTCGCTAAGATATTGATCATGCTCTTAGTGTCAATTTCTTTCAAGCGGTTTCTTCTTTGGATGCGCAAATGGTTTTTAGCCTTAGAAGTTTTAAGCTGATCCATCCAAATGAAACGAGGTATTACTTTATCGCCTTTAATGATTTTAACCACATCTCCGCTTCTTAATTCTTGATTGAGTAAGGCTTTTTTACTATTGATATAAGCGTCCGTGGCTTTATCGCCCAAATCGCTATGCACCATGTAAGCGAAATCTAAAGCGATCGCTCCCACCGGTAAGGTGTAAGTGTCCCCATGAGGCGAAAAAACGACAATATCTTCACGATACAAATCGTTCTTAGCGAGTTCGTAAAATTCCTTAGGGTCGTTTTTTAGATCGCTGTCATGGTATTTAAAATTTTGCAACCACCGCATGCCCTCATGATGATCTTCATTGTCCACACCCCCAGCTTTATACTTCCAGTGGGCTGAATTACCATACTCCGCCCCCATATGCATATCAAAGGTGCGGATCTGCACTTCATAAACAGAAGATTCATCAAAAATGGTCGTGTGTATCGTCTTATAGCCATTTTCTTTGGGCAAAGCGATGTAATCTTTAAAACGAGAGACAATGGGTTTGAAATTCAAATGGATAATCCCTAAAACCTTATAGCAATCAATCGGGTTTTTCAATAAAATCCTAATGGCTAACAAGTCTAAAATTTCATCAATATTGACCGCACCTTTTCGTTGCATCTTAAGATAAATAGAATAAGGGCGCTTCACCCTTGTAACGAGTTTGAAATCTGAATGACTAAACCCGCTGTCAAAAAGTTTTTTTTCTAACTTGCTCGCAAAAGCGTTGAGTTTTAAGAGTAAAGACTGCTTGTTTTTGTGCAAATATTCCTTGATATTTTTATACTCTTCTGGATAAATATAATAAAAGCTCTTGTCTTCTAATTCATTTTTGATTGAAGACATGCCCAATCGGCTCGCTATCGGGGCATACACCGCTAGAGTTTCTTTAGAAATACGCACTTGCTTGTCATGAGGCAAGGCGTCTAAGGTGAGCATGTTGTGCAACCTATCGCTAATCTTTACCACTAAGGCTCTTGGATCTTGTATCGCGCTAATTAAAATCTTTCTGAAAGTGAGCGCTGAAACCACCATTCTGGGATCTTGAGAGCTCACTCCTAACTCTTCTTTCCTGATTTCAGTGATTTTAGTGAGTGCATCCACTAAATTAGCCACATCTTGCCCAAATCCTTGCTCAATCGTTTCAATTTTACAGGGCGTGTCTTCTACCACATCATGCAAAAGTGCAGCACACACCATCGCCTCATCGCCCCCACAAAACGCTACCAAGCTTGCCACACAAATAGGATGGACAATATAAGGCTCGCCGCTTTTTCTGTATTGCCCCTTGTGGCTTTTGGCCGCTAAATTTAGGGCGTTTTCAATTTTGGGCGTGGAATCAATTAAAGTCCTTAAAATTTCAATGCCACCCTTTGGGGTCGTAACTTTTTTAATAACATCAAGAATCCGTAAGAATCCGATATCAACGGATTTATCAATTTCGTTCATCTATCCTGTCTATATCAATTTTCCCTTCAGCGATTTCTCTAATGGCAATATCCACTAATTTATGACGCTTAGGGTCCATATTCACTAAAGTTTTGGCTCCGGCGTTTAATTGCTTCACCCGAGCGAAAACTAAATTATCTAGCATGTAGCGGTCGTTCCCAATATTTTTTAAGGCTTGAGCGACTAAACTCTCTGTTCTCTCTTTTTTCAAACTGATCCTTTTATTTTGAGCTCTATCCAATTTTAAAGGGCTTATTTTACCATAGAAAACACGCCTTGTTGGTGCTTAATCACTTGCAACAAATTCCCTTTTTTGAACATGTTACACACCACAATGGGGAGCTTATTGTCTTTAGCTAAAGAAATAGCGGTATCGTCCATCACTTCAATATCCCCTATCAAGGCATCGTTATAACTTAAAGTGTCTAATTTTTTAGCGTCTTTAAACTTGTTAGGATCTTTGTCATAAATGCCATCCACTTTAGTCGCTTTAATGATTAGATCCGATCCAATTTCAATCGCTCTTAAAGTGGCCGCCGTATCCGTAGTGAAAAACGGGTTCCCCGTGCCAGCGCCAAAAATCACCACCCTACCCTTTTCTAAATGCCTGATCGCTTTTCTGTAAATGTAACTTTCACAAATTTCTTTAATTTCAATCGCGCTCTGCACTCTTGTGTCTAAGCCGATATGCTCTAAAGCTTCTTGCATGGCCACCGCATTAATCACGGTGGCTAACATGCCCATATAATCCCCACTGGTGCGCCTGATAATCCCCCCTTGAGCCGCGCTAACCCCCCTAATGATATTGCCTCCACCAATCACAATACCCACTTCAATAGCGTTTTCCACTAAACTTTTGATCTCTTTAGCGATGTGATCTAACACATGAATGTCAATCCCAAACTGGTTGTCCCCAGCTAACGCTTCCCCAGAAAATTTCACCAAAACCCGTTTGTTTTTTATTTTTGCTTGCATGATCCCTTCTTAATTAATTAATAAAACTTTAATAAAACTTATGATTGTAACCTAATCTCGCTTAAAAACACCCAATTTTTAAGCCTCTGTTCTTGGCGAATAACTAAAAACGCTTGGGTTTTTGAATGCGTTTGAATAACAATTCACGATAGAACGCTTTAAGGCCTGATTGTTCTTTTTTGCCTAAAGTGTAGTAAATTTTTTGCAAGTAATGCAGAATATCTTGGCGTTTCAAGTTGGTTTTTAAAGCGGCTTCTTTAAGGATGTAGTAAGGGATTTTTGTTTTTTGATGTTTGAAAGCTAAAGACAAGCGCTTGTAAAAATCCTTGTTTTGGTAATAACACAAACGCCCAAAAACAAACGGCAAGCGTTTTTTTTCATACCAAAGAGCGGCTAAATCTATAAAATCTTTTTTAGGGTTGGAATAGTAAAATTGCAGCGCTTTATTGCCGATTAACACTTCGCCCTTTAATCCTAGCGCTTGAGAGAGGGCGTTTGAAGAGGCGCTTTCTTTATCAAAAGCGTTTTTTGTATCCACAACCAGCACGCTTAAAACTTCCTTATAAGCGACAATGCCTAGAGAATAAGGATAAAGAGCGAATGAATGGCCGGCGATAGAAGAAATAAACCCCGCATCAATGCGCCTGAATAAAAAACTCTCATTGAGTTTGGAGGGGTAGGTTTTTTTAAGCCGTAAGAATTGTTTGAAATAACAAGGGGTGGGGTAGGATTTGATAAACACATCAAAAGGGAGCATGTTCAAATAATCAATTTTACCAAAACGCACTTAAAATCCTTTTTTGCATCGCATGGTAGCTAAAGTTTCTTACAACTTAACTAAAAGTAAAAAGAGTTTTGTTATCATGGGGCAAATGATTATGGCATTAGCCAATAATGCTATTAAAAAGGAGAAATGATGAAAGATTTTTTAGAAGATTATAAAAAAAGCGTTTTAGAACGAGAAAGTGAGAATATTCCGCCACTCCCTTTAAACGCTAAACAAGTTCAAGCCGTCGTTGAGATTTTAACAAAAGATCCCACAAACGCCGCTTTCGCTAAAGAGTTACTCATTCATAGGGTAAGCCCTGGGGTTGATGAGGGGGCGAAAGTCAAAGCGGAATTTTTAGCCCAATTGTCTCAAAAAAAACTAGAATGCACGCACATTAGCGCTTTAGAAGCGACCACTCTTTTAGGCACGATGCTTGGGGGGTATAATGTAGAGCCTTTGATTATGGGATTAGAAAGTCAAGATAAAAACATCGCTAAAGAGAGTGCGAAAGCTCTAAAAACCACCCTTTTAGTCTATGGATCGTTTGATAAAATCGCTGCAATGAGTAAAACTAACGCTCTGGCTAAAGAAGTGTTAGAGTCTTGGGCGAACGCCGAATGGTTTTTGAATAAAGAGCCTTTGAGTGAATGCATTGAAGCGTGCGTGTTTAAGATTGATGGCGAAACCAATACCGATGATTTAAGCCCGGCGAGCGACGCTTTCACACGAAGCGATATTCCTTTACACGCCAAAGCCATGCTAAAAAACCGGATTGAAAATTACGAACAACGCATCAAAGCCATTAAAGCTAAAGGCGTTCCTGTGGCGTATGTGGGTGATGTGGTTGGCACAGGAAGCTCTAGAAAAAGCGCAACAAACTCTATCATGTGGCATTTTGGTAAGAACATTCCTTTTGTGCCTAATAAAAGGAGTGGAGGCATTGTGATTGGGGGGGTGATCGCTCCGATTTTCTTTGCGACTTGTGAAGATAGCGGGGCGTTACCCATTGTGGCTGATGTTAAGGATCTAAAAGAGGGCGATTTGATTAAAATCTATCCTTATAAAGGCGAAATCACGCTAAACGATAAGGTAGTTAGCACCTTTAAGCTAGAGCCTGAAACCTTATTAGATGAAGTTAGGGCTTCTGGGCGTATCCCTTTAATCATCGGTAGGGGTTTGACCAATAAAGCGCGTAAATTCTTGGGGCTAGGCGAATCGGAAGCGTTTAAAAAGCCATCCGCTCCTAAAAGCGACGCTAAAGGCTACACTTTAGCCCAAAAAATTGTAGGCCATGCTTGTGGGGTAAAAGGGATCTTACCTGGCGCTTATTGTGAGCCAAAGGTTACCACTGTAGGCAGTCAAGACACCACAGGGGCGATGACTAGAGATGAGGTTAAAGAATTAGCGAGTTTGAAATTTGATGCGCCTTTTGTGTTGCAGAGTTTTTGCCATACCGCCGCTTACCCAAAACCTAGCGATGTGAGTTTGCATGCAACCTTGCCTAGCTTCATCACTCAAAGAGGCGGTGTGGCGTTGCATCCGGGCGATGGCGTGATCCATACATGGCTGAATCGCATGGGATTGCCTGACACTTTAGGCACAGGGGGGGATAGCCACACCCGTTTCCCTTTAGGCATCAGTTTCCCAGCAGGGAGCGGGCTAGTCGCTTTTGCAGCGGTTACAGGCACGATGCCATTGAACATGCCAGAATCCGTGTTAGTGCGTTTTAAAGGGGAAATGAATCCTGGGATCACCTTAAGGGATTTAGTGAATGCGATCCCTTATTATGCGATTAAAAAAGGGTTACTCACGGTGGAGAAAAAGGGTAAAATCAATGTCTTTAACGGGCGTATTTTAGAGATTGAAGGCTTGCCTGATATTAAAATGGAGCAGGCTTTTGAATTAAGCGATGCGAGCGCAGAAAGGAGCGCAGCAGCTTGCGTGGTGCGTTTGAATAAAGAACCGATGATTGAATACTTGAAATCCAATATCAAGCTCATTGATGAGATGATTGCGAGCGGTTATGAAGATAAAGAGACTTTGAAAAAACGCAGAGATGCGATGCAAGCTTGGGTGGATAATCCGGTTCTGTTAGAGCCAGATAGTAACGCCCAATACGCCGCTGTCATTGAAATTGATGTGGCAGAAATCACGGAGCCTATTTTGGCTTGCCCTAATGACCCTGATGATGTCGCTACTTTGAGCGAAGTTTTAGCGGATACGACCGGCAAAAGACCCCACGCTATTGATGAAGTGTTTATTGGATCTTGCATGACGAATATCGGGCATTTTAGAGCCTTTGGTGAAATCGTTAAAAACGCTCCTCCCAGTCAAGCACGCCTTTGGGTAGTGCCACCCAGTAAAATGGACGAACAAGAGCTTATTAATGAGGGCTATTATGCGATTTTTGGGGCTGCCGGGGCAAGGACTGAAGTTCCAGGCTGTAGCTTGTGCATGGGCAATCAAGCGAGGGTTAGAGATAATGCGGTTGTCTTTTCCACTTCCACACGGAATTTTGATAATCGTATGGGTAGAGGGGCTAAAGTGTATTTAGGCAGTGCGGAGCTTGGGGCGGCGTGTGCTTTACTAGGGAGAATCCCCACTAAAGAAGAATACATGAATTTAGTGAGTGAAAAGCTAGAGAGCCAAAAAGACAAGATCTATCGCTACATGAACTTTAACTTAATGGAGAATTTCAGGCTCTAGTTTTGTTTCCATTAAAAGGGGTGATCCCTTTTATTTGGCTATGGCTGAGTGTTGGAAGAGGATAAAAAAGGAGAGTGGCGATGAAAAAAATCGTTGTGAGTTGGTGTGCAGCGTTGGCTTTTTTAAGCGCGGATCCAGTGCAAGCCAATAAAACGATCAGTAATGCGGATTTGATTAAAGAAATAAGGGATTTAAAAAAAGTCATCAGCGCGCAAAACACTGAGATTAACCAATTAAGAAAGGTGCAAGAAGTGTTGTCTGGGCAATTAGGGGATATGCGTAAGGATATATTAAGCACTAGGGATTATTGCATTAGCTTAAGGCCTTATATCTATAATTGGCGCTAGGGGATCATCAAAGCATGAGAGCATGCGCCATTTGTTCCTTTGATGCAATCCTTTAATGGTTGAAAATTAAAGTTGGTGGGGGTTTGGTTCTCGCTTTGTGCCCTTATAATGGGGATTTTATAGAGTTTGAGTGTTTAAAAGTGCGTTTAATCCCACACGCCTTGAAAAAAGTTCTCTCAAGTTTTGTAGGGGTAAAATCAGTCCCCTTGTTAGGGTTAATTATTCTATAATAATAAAATTTTAGGAAATTCAGTTTAAAGATATTAAAAAATGCCATACGCCTTAAGAAAAAGATTTTTCAAACGCCTTGCGCTGATTGTTTCCACTTTTTGCACGATAAGTTTGAGTGCTAAAAGCTATCTGTTTTCCCCTTTGCCTCCAGCGTACCAACAAATCATTAAGACAGAGCCTTGCTCTTTGGAATGCTTGAAAGACTTGATGCTGCAAAATCAAATCTTTTCTTTTGTTTCTCAATACGATGACAACAACCAAGATGAGAGCCTTAAAACTTATTACAAGGACATCTTAAACAAACTCAACCCCGCATTCATCGCTTCTCAAAACCCAGCTAAAGAAAGCTATGAGCCTAAGATTGAATTAGCGGTTTTATTGCCTAAAAAGGTCGTGGGGCGTTATGCGATTTCGGTGATGAACACCCTTTTAGCGTATTTGAACACCAGAAACAACGATTTCAATATCCAAGTCTTTGACAGCGATGAAGAAAGCCCTGAAAAATTAGAGCAAACCTATAAAGAAATTGAAAAAGAAAAATTCCCTTTTGTGATAGCCTTATTGACTAAAGAGGGCGTGGAAAATTTGCTCCAAAACACCACCATCAGCACCCCTACTTATGTGCCTACGGTGAATAAAACGCAATTAGCAAATCATACCGAGCCTTCTTTAAGCGAGCGCTTGTATTTTGGGGGGATTGACTATAAAGAGCAATTAGGCATGCTCACAACTTTCATTAACCCTAATTCGCCCGTGATTGAATACGATGACGATGGCTTAATAGGCGAACGCTTGAGGCAAATCACGGAGTCTTTAAACATTGAAGTCAAACACCAAGAAAATATCTCTTACAAGCAAGCCACGAGCTTTTCTAAAAATTTTAGAAAAAACGATGCGTTTTTTAAAAATTCTATCTTGATTTTAAACACCCCCACCACTAAAAGCGGCCTGATCCTTTCTCAAATAGGGCTTTTAGAATACAAGCCCTTTAAAATCCTTTCCACACAAATCAATTTCAACCCCTCTCTACTCTTACTCACCCAGCCTAAAGACAGAAAGAATTTATTCATTGTCAATGCCTTGCAAAACAGCGATGAAACGCTTATAGAATACGCCTCCTTATTGGAGAGCGATTTAAGGCATGATTGGGTGAATTATTCCAGCACAATCGGGCTAGAGGTGTTTTTAAACACACTGGATCCGCATTTTAAAAAGTCTTTTCAAGAGAGTTTAGAAGACAATCAAGTCCGTTACCACAATCAAATTTATCAGGCTTTAGGGTATTCTTTTGAGCCGATAAAAAATGAAAGCGGAACAAAAAAAGAATAATATTGAGATAATTATTTGAATACTTTTATTTTTAATGGGTTTTTAATAAAATTGGAATATGATACGAGCGAAAATTAAACAAGGGTTATTCTGTGTTAAAATTTCAAAAATTATCTCTATTGTTTGTTTCCATTCTTTACAATCAAAGCCCTTTATTGGCTTTTGATTATAAGTTTAGCGGGGTAGCGGAATCTTTTTCTAAAGTGGGGTTTAACCATTCCAAACTCAATTCCAAAGAAGGGATTTTCCCTACAGCCACTTTTGTAACCGCCACGATCAAGCTTCAAGTGGATTCCAATCTGCTCCCTAAAAACATAGAAAAACACAGCTTAAAAATAGGCGTTGGCGGGATTTTAGGAGCGCTCGCTTATGATTCCACCAAAACGCTCATAGACCAAGCCACGCACCAAGTCTATGGCTCAGAACTTTTTTACTTCATAGGGCGTTGGTGGGGGTATTTAGGCAACGCTCCTTGGAAAGACTCCCGTATAGAATCTGACGCTCACACCCGTAATTATGTGCTGTATAATTCCTATTTGTTTTATTCTTACGGCGATAAATTCCACATCAAACTGGGGCGTTACCTTTCTAACATGGATTTTATGAGCGGTTATACGCAAGGCTTTGAAGTGGATTATCAAATCCATTCTAAAGTAGCGTTAAAATGGTTCAGCTCTTTTGGGAGGGCTTTAGCTGCGGGGCAATGGATACGAGATTGGTATGCCCCTATTGTTACTGAAGACGGCAGAAAAGATGTTGATGATGGCATCCATGCGGTGCAACTCTATTTTTCTAGCAAACATGTTAAAGCCACGCCCTTTTTTTATTTTTCACCTAAGACTTACGAAGCACCCGGGATTAAAATCCATATTGATAGCAACCCGAAATTTAGGGGTTTAGGGTTGCGATCTCAAACCCTTATCAATGTGATTTTCCCCGTTTATGCTAAAGATTTATACGATGTGTATTGGCGTAACTCTAAGATTGGCGAGTGGGGTTCATCGCTTTTAATCCACCAACGCTTTGACTACAACGAGTTTAACTTTGGCTTTGGTTATTACCAAAATTTTGGCAACGCTAACGCAAGGATTGGCTGGTATGGTAACCCGATCCCTTTTGACATAAGAAGTAACAGCATTTATGGTTTGGTTTTTAGTAACGCTGTTACCGCAGACTCTGTTAGCGGATATGTCTTTGGTGGGGGGGTGTATAGAGGGTTTTTATGGGGTATTTTAGGCAGATACACTTACGCCACCAGAGCGAGCGAGAGATCCATTAACTTGAACTTGGGCTATAAATGGGGTTCTTTTGCTAGCGTTGATGTGAATTTACAATACTATGCGGTGAGCATGCACACTGGCTATAAGGTTAATGATCTCACTAGCCCTTTTGATAAAGCCTTTAAAGCGAACACACAAGACAGGAGCAACCTTATAGTTAGCGTGAAATTCTTTTTTTAAACCCTATTAGTTAGGCTTGGTAGAATTGAGCCATTGTTTTTGGAACTTACGCCACCAGAGCGAGCGAAAGATCCATTAACTTGCACTTGGGCTATAAATGGGGTTCTTTTGCTAGCGTTGATGTGAATTTACAATACTATGCGGTGAGCATGCACAACGGCTATAAGGTTAATGATCTCACTAGCCCTTTTGATAAAGCCTTTAAAGCGAACACACAAGACAGGAGCAACCTTAT
>NZ_JADZNC010000005.1:0-105168 GCF_015904775.1 Helicobacter pylori | reverse complement strand
ACCTTATAGTTAGCGTGAAATTCTTTTTTTAAACCCTATTAGTTAGGCTTGGTAGAATTGAGCCATTGTTTTTGGAAATTAATGGCTTTTCTCAATTCGGCTTCTAGTTGGGATAAAACATCTTTTAAGGGCTTAACATCAATCAAATTGTCTTGCTTGAAAGAATCCAGCTGTTTGTCAATTTGCAAAGCGGCGTCTAGCGCGTCTTGGGGGAATACCGGATCGCCTAAAGCCTTTTTAATCGCTTCGCCGATTTCAATCGTTTCAGAGCCTTGATGATCTTTTAAGTTAGGATTATTTTCTTTATCCTTAGGTTTAGGCTCTAAGATCAAGCGCAAATGTTTGATTTTTTCATGCAAATCGTTAAGATCTTTTAAGTGATCGGTATTGCGCCCCCTATCAACCGCTTTTTCTAAAAGCTTATCGCTCAGGCTTACCAGCTGATCGCTTAATTTAATGCTGTTGGCTTGAGCTTCTGTTACTTCATCAATATCAATCGCTGCTAAAGCGCTCACAAAATAAAAGGGCAACGCCCACCTTCTAAAACGAGAGAAAAACTTCTGCATTTACCTTCCTTAAATACGCTTAAAAATGATACTTTTTAATATGGTGGAGCTGTGGGGAATCGAACCCCAGTCCAAAAATCTTGCCCTAAACACAAACTTCTACAATGCTTAGAAAATTGGTTGGTTTTTTAGCCTTAAAACTAGCTCTGGTCCAACTTTCTAAAACCTTGAGGTAGTTTCAAGAGTTCTTATTTCTTAGTTTAAAAGGCGAACCACCTTTTAAAAGCGTCTAGCTTAAGGTTATGGAGTGATTAAAACGCTAGAAATCCTAATCAGTCCAGCTCCAAAAGGAGATTAACTCACGCAACTTTAGCGTAAGCTGGAGCGTAATCTGTGTTGTTTACAGTTATTTTTGTTGCTGTTTTACAAGCAGCACTTGGCATGCTGTCTGTGCGACAAGAAATCTGTCGAAATCCAAGTCAGCCCCATAATTTTAAAAGCTTGTCTATTTTAGCCAACTTTTGCTAACAAAATGCAATGAGTCATCAAAAATCATTGGCGCACAATATCAATGTTTTCATCTTTAGGCTTAAAAACAAAGATTTCATTAGCAATGGTGGGGTTAATTTCTGTTTGAGAAAAAGTGATCGTTACAAGATTGTTCATTCCATCTTTAAATTCCAATGAAAAAGGCTTGCCGTCTTTGAAGATCAAACGATAAGTGGTTTTGTTGATAGTCGTTTTAAAAGAGCCGTCATCTTGCTTTTTTAAGCGCTTGAGAATGGTGAAAAAATCCGTCTTGTCTTTTAAGGGCGTGATGGTCGCTTGAAACAAATTAGGCTCATAAATTACCACTTCTTTATCGTTCATGTAAATTTCTTTTTTTAAAGGCTTTTCATAAACCCATAAAGCCCAATTAGGGGCTTTAGCCTTTAAAACCCCGTAATAAACTAAGGGTTTTTCATTTTTTAAAACCTGCTTGAAATGCGCGCTAAAACTTTGCAAATGCTTTAAAACCTCTTCTTCTTTAGAAAGCGTTGAAGGATTTTTAGCGTAAGCAACGCTCATAAAAATCAAAACCATTAAAATCTTTAAAAAAGCTTTCATTATCCAAACCTTAAAACAATCTCTCATCTCAATAAAACCCTTTATTTTACATGACTTTTATTTTATCCATGCTAAAATGGGATTAAAAACTGACGCTTTAATAAAATAAATAAGATTAAAGCACTCTTAATAAGGTTATTACTACTATGATAAAAGCAATAATTGGAAAAATCATTGGCACCAGAAACGATCGCTGGATCAAACAATACAAAAAACAAGTCCTAACTATCAATGCTTTAGAGCCTACTTATGAAAAAATGAGCGATGATGAGTTGCAAAACGCTTTTGAAGAGTTAAAAAAACGCGTGCGATCCACAGAAAAAGATTTGCAAGAAAAAACCCTTTTAGAAGTTTTACCAGAAAGTTTTGCCATCACTAGAGAAGCGAGCAAAAGGATCTTAAAGATGCGCCATTTTGACGTGCAACTCATTGGGGGCATGGTCTTAAACGATGGCAAAATCGCTGAAATGAAAACCGGGGAGGGTAAGACTTTAGTCGCTACTTTAGCGGTGGCTTTGAACGCTTTAAAGGGCGAGAGCGTGTATGTGGTAACCGTTAATGATTACCTAGCCCATAGGGATTCTAAAGAAATGGAGCCGTTGTATCAATTCTTAGGTTATAGCGTAGGCACGATCACTGCGAGCGTGCGAGATGATGATGAACGCTTAGAAATTTATTCTAAAGACATTGTTTATGGCACTAATAATGAATTTGGCTTTGATTATCTAAGGGATAACATGAAATATTCTTTAGAACATAAAGTGCAAAAATCCCATGCGTTCGCTATTGTTGATGAGGTGGATTCCATTTTAATTGATGAAGCGAGAACCCCTTTAATCATTTCAGGGCCTGTGGATAGGCGCATGGAAAATTACAACAAGGCTGATGAAGTCGCTAAAAGCATGCAAGTGGAAACCGATTTCACCATAGATGAAAAAAACCGCGCGATTTTAATCACTGAAGAGGGGATTAAAAAAGCCGAAAACCTCTTTGGCGTGGATAATTTATACAAGATTGAAAACGCCGCCTTATCGCACCATTTAGACCAAGCTTTGAAAGCGAACTACCTCTTTTTTATTGATAAAGATTATATTGTAGCCAATAATGAAGTGGTGATTGTAGATGAATTTACCGGCCGTTTGTCTGAGGGGAGGCGCTTTAGTGAGGGCTTACACCAGGCTTTAGAGGCTAAAGAGGGCGTGAGCATTAAAGAAGAGAGCCAAACCTTAGCCGATATTACTTTCCAAAATTATTTCAGGATGTTTTCTAAACTTTCAGGCATGACAGGCACGGCTCAAACCGAAGCCACAGAATTTTTAGAAATCTACAATTTAGAAGTAGTGTCTATCCCTACTAATCTAGCGATCAAGCGAAAAGATTTGAACGATCTCATCTATAAGAGTGAAAAAGAAAAATTTGACGCCGTGATCCTTAAGATTAAAGAATTGCACGATAAGGGACAGCCCGTTCTAGTTGGCACGGCTAGCATTGAAAAGAGTGAAACCCTGCACGCTTTACTCAAAAAAGAACGCATCCCTCACACCGTTTTAAACGCCAAGCAGCACACCAAAGAAGCTGAAATCATCAAAGACGCCGGGCTTAAGGGGGCGGTTACGATTGCGACTAACATGGCAGGTAGGGGCGTTGATATTAAACTCACTGATGAAGTTAAAGAGCTTGGGGGGCTGTATATCATTGGCACTGAAAGGCATGAGAGCCGCAGGATTGACAACCAATTAAGGGGGCGAAGCGGGCGCCAGGGTGATCCGGGAATAAGCCAATTTTATTTGAGTTTAGAAGACAATCTGTTACGCATTTTTGGGAGTGATAGGATTAAGGGGGTGATGGAAAAATTAGGGCTTAAAGACGGCGAACACATTGAATCCAAGCTTGTAACAAGAGCGGTGGAAAACGCGCAAAAAAAAGTGGAAAACTTGCATTTTGAAAGCCGTAAGCATTTGTTAGAATACGATGATGTCGCTAATGAGCAACGAAAAAGCGTGTATAAATTTAGAGATGAATTATTAGATGTTAATTACGATATTAGCGCTAAAATCGCTGAAAACAGAGAATACGCGCTCAATCAAATCTTTTCTAAACTCAAAGCCTTTGACCATCAAAACCTGTCTGAAGAGGAACTTTTAGGGCTTAAAAACGTCTTAAAAGAAGATTTTAACGCTCATGTTGCATTAGAAGATTTAAAAAAAGCCGCTCCTATTGAAAAGTTTGTGGCTGAAAAATTAAAAAGCGATTATGAAAACAAAATGAAAGTTTTGGATAGCGAACAAAGAAGCCGGATTGAACGCATCGTGTATTTGCAGATTTTAGACAACGCATGGCGAGAGCACCTTTACACGATGGATAATCTCAAAACCGGTATCAATTTGAGAGGCTATAACCAAAAAGACCCTCTTGTAGAATACAAAAAAGAGAGTTATAACCTCTTTTTAGAACTCATTGAAGACATTAAAATAGAAGCGATCAAAACCTTTTCTAAGATCCAGTTTGAAAATGAGCAAGATTCTAGCGATGCGGAGCGTTATTTGGATAACTTTAGCGAAGAAAGAGAGCATGAGAGCGTAACTTACCGCCATGAAGAAACTTTAGATGAAGATTTGAATATGTCCATGAAAGCTTTTTCTAAAACCCCTAAAAGAAACGAGCCTTGCCCTTGCGGGAGCGGCAAAAAATACAAAGATTGTTGCGCTAAAAGCGGGCCTAAAAAGGGCTTATTTGCCAAATAGATCCTTAATCTTTTTCCTTATCAAGCGTTATTTGCGTTTTGATAAAAGCCAGCCATTTATTAGTATCACCGCTTTATTAGCCTTTTTTGGCGTGGCGGTTGGCGTGATGGTTTTGATTGTGGCTATGGCGATCATGAACGGCATGAGTAAGGAATTTGAAAAAAAGCTTTTTGTGATGAACTACCCCTTAACGCTCTATACCACAAGCCCTTATGGGATCAGCGAAGAAGTGGTTCAAGCTTTAGAAAAAAAGTTCCCTAATTTGCTTTTTAGCCCCTATTTGCAAACTCAAAGCCTGATTAAAAGCACGCATTCCATGAATGGTGGCGTGGTGTTTGGGGTTGATTTTTCTAAAGAAAGGCGCATCAATGAAGTTTTAAACGACGCTTTAAAAAACACCAATACAAACGATCTTTTTAAAAACCCTTTTAATTTGATCGTGGGGAAAAGCTTGAGATACAGCTTGAATTTAGATCTCAATCAAAAAGCCGATTTGTTTTTCACCGAACTAGAGCCAACAGGTCTCACGCTCTCCCCTATCATGAAGCGTTTTACTATCAAAGGCGATTTTGATTCAGGGCTAAAATCTTATGACATGAGTTACATGTATGCGAGCCTTCAAGCCATAAGCGCGATCAGGAGGTTACCCTTAGGGCTTTATGATGGGGTGCATGTCTATTCTAAAACGCCCATGAAGGATATTGAAAATTTACGCAACGCTTTAAAAACGATCAACCACCATGGCATAGGCATTGAAGGGTGGTGGCAACAAAATGGGAATTTTTTCTCGGCGATGGAATTAGAAAAAAGAGCGTTATTCATTGTGCTCATGCTCATTATTTTAATGGCGTCTTTGAATATCATCAGCTCGCTTTTAATGGTGGTGATGAACAGGCGTAAAGAAATCGCCCTACTCTTTAGCATGGGGAGCAGCCAGAAAGAAATCCAAAAAACCTTTTTTTATTTGGGTAATATCATTGGTTTGGGCGGTGTGATTCTTGGGGTGGTTTTAGCGTTTATCAGCATGTATCTTTTAAGCGTGTTCCCTATCATTTCGCTCCCGGCGGATGTCTATGGCATTAACACTTTGCCTTTAGATTTGTCTTTAATGGATTTTACGCTCACTTTAATAGGCTCTGTGATTATCGTAGGGCTTTCTTCTTATTATCCGTCTAAAAAAGCTTCTACTATTGACGCTTTAAGCGTGTTAAGGAATGAATAAATTAAAAAATTAAATAATATTGAGATGAAATAAGGCTTTGATTGTCCATATTTGACTAACAAAGAAAAATTTTATTCTCAAAATTAAAAAAAACCATAATATTATGCTAGTATTAACGCACGACTTAGTTAAGAATTAACTTTGTAAGTCGGACTTCGTAGAAAAAAGGACGGAAGATGAACAGACTGATTAGATGTTTAAGATCTGTAA
This sequence comes from Helicobacter pylori, assembly GCF_015904775.1. GTDB lineage: Bacteria > Campylobacterota > Campylobacteria > Campylobacterales > Helicobacteraceae > Helicobacter > Helicobacter pylori_DM. The sequence continues at coordinate 99,379 of NZ_JADZNC010000005.1, read as the reverse complement.
GAAAAAATTTTCTTTGAATGGTGTTGGATTACTCTATTTAGATTTTTTGGTTTATACTAAAGGTTAAACGCATGAACTATAAAGTTGCATCTGCTAAAAATATCGCAACGCTTCTTTTTTTACTCTCTTCTCAAAGTCAAGCTTTTGATTTGGGTAAAATCGCTAAAATTAAAGCGGGTGCTGAAAGTTTCTCTAAAGTCGGTTTCAATAACAAACCTATCAACACTAATAAAGGGCTTTACCCTACCGAAACCTTTATGACGGTCATGGCTTACATGCAAGTGGATTTTACGGAGCTCTTGCCCAAAAGCGCTACGGCTAACGGGCACCATTTAGACGGGAGTCTTGGGGGTTGGGGGGGTGCTGTAATTTATGATACCACTAAGGATTTTATTAACGAAGTTACAGGAAAACCCTATGGGGCTATGACTTGGAACTATGTGGGCTATTGGGGCGGTCTTGTAGGGCAAAAACCATGGGCTAGTTGCGGGTTAGCCACAGGGAATTTGACTCAAGACCAATACGATAAGATAACTCAAGCTGAAATGACGCAGTTGTCTAATCAAGAAGCTTTAGCGGCTTCCACTTGTGCAAAAACCTATGCCGATCACACCAGAAATTATGTGATTTATAACGCTTACTTGCGCTACAACTACAAGGATATTTTTGAAATTAGGGGCGGGAGGTACGAATCCCCAGCGGATTACATGAGTGGTTACAACCAAGGCTTGGACATGACCTTAAATTTAGGGAATTTCAAATTCTGGTGGTTTAGCTCGTTTGGTCGTGGCTTTGCCTATAACGAGTGGCTTTATAATTTCTATTCGCCTAAAACCTACACCCTTAAAAACGGGCAAACCATAAACCCTGGGGTGCATGCCTTTTATATCATTTGGAATTACAAGGGTTTCAGCATTCAGCCTTTCGTCTATTTTTCGCCCTTTAACGAATACGACCCCAACTTCACGATCACCTATGATAGTAACCCCACTTTCACTGGATTAGGGTTTCGCTCTCAAACAGATGTTACCGTGCTTAATCCCTTTTATGCTAAAAGGTTTTGGGGCACCTATCAATTTGGCATGCCAGCCGGTAAGAACGCGCACAGCTTGATGATCAAACAAAAATTTGAATGGAATGAATACAATTTTGGTTTTGGGATTTATAAATCCTTTGGGAACGCTAACTGGATGATAGGCTACCATGGTAACCGCTTGGGCTTTGACTTTTGGACGAACACCGTTTATGCAAACACCCTTAACTCTTTGTCTTACATGATGGATGCGAACGCTTTTACCGTGTTTGCCTTTGGCGGTGGGGTGCATAGGAAATTCCTTTGGGGTTTATTAGGGCGTTTGACTTATGGGCCTAGGGCGAACGAACAAGTCCTATCGCTCAACTTGGGCTATAAATTCACTAAAAATTTCTCAGCCGACATTAAATTTGAATATTATAATGTGTTGATGCATCAAGGCTATAAAATGGGGTGGAACGGGCCAAAATTAGACAGCCAACCCGCCACCGATCAAGACAGGAGCCATATTTTCACCGAAATCGTGTGGAAGCTTTAAACCCTCTTTAAATAACAACCCTTTAAGGGTTTGTTAAAACGCCTAGCAAAAAATAGCCATCAAAAAAACGCTTTATCGCCTATTTTAGGGCTTGTTTTTAAAAAAGCGTTAGAATTTTAAATTTTTTTATTACGCTATTTTTGGCTCTGTGATACTAAAACTTTTATTTTTAAAAACGGGCTTTTGGTTGCTTTGTTTTGTCATTTTAAAACTCATTTTAAAATTTTATTTAAAACTCATTTTATAAGGGGATAGGGGGGTATTTTGAAATAATTCTCCCCCTACAACCCCCTTAAGATCCCCCTAACCCCCCAAGACCGCTTTTTTTCAAGAGGCTATCACTTGCTTACGCAAGCTCTTTGTTCTTTATTTGGGGTTAGGGGTTTGAAAGTCAGTAGTTTTTCTCGGTAATATTCGTATTGCTTTTTCCTAGCTTTTATTTCAGCGGGGATACCGGCTAATAAATCGGTGGTTAAAATTGAAAATTGATCCAAAATCTTAACGATCTCTTGTTGGATCTCTAGGGGCGGGATGGGGATTGTTATTTGAGAAAGTAATTGCTTTGAAACATTGAAGCGTGTTACACCATTAGCAACTTTTGAAATATTTTTCCTAAAATTGTAGTCTCTTAAAAAATGTTTAAGAAACGATGGATTAAATAAATTCTCATCAAAAAATCTAAAACCAAAACAAAAACTATTAAGATAAATATCTTTTTCAATCTTTTGAGTAACTACGCAAGACATCGCACAATCCTCTAAATTTTCAGATGAACCAGTAAAAAGCACATCGCCTAATTGAATTGTATTTTGTTTTTCTTTATCCCCTATTTGAACGCTTTCTAAAGCATTTAGATCTAATTGTGGATTATTAAAAACATTGACATAAGGAACATAAAATTTATTCCCTTGAGAGAAAGATTTTTTACTTTTTCCAACAAGTCCGCCATAAAATTCCCCAATATCCCCCAATTTCCTAAACTCCACCCCCTTAGGCGCTAGAGTTTGGAGTAAGGTTTTCAAGCGTTTAGGGTAGGGTTTTTGCGCTAATCTTTCTTTAGCGTCTTTATGGCTTTGGTTGATGTCGTTAAAGTCTAAAAGCATGTTTTGGTAATACTGATATTGCTTTTTTCGCGCGTTTAATTCTGTGTTTAATTCTGTGTTTAATTCTGTGTTTAATTCTGTGTTTAATTCTGTGTTTAATTCTGTGTTTAATTCTGTGAAAGCGTCCAAAATCTTAACGATCTCTTGTTGGATCTCTAGGGGCGGGATGGGGACTTCTAATTGAGAATAGCGAGAAATCCAATGCCTTGCATGTTCCCCACCGATATTATAAGGAATAGTTTGCATGTAAAAAAAGATAAATCTAATGTTGATTGTAGGGTTTTTTGGGAGTAAGATTTTCATAGCGCTTGATTTTACTTTGAAAGGGAAATCAACCCATTGGGTCGCTGTTGTGAAATCATCAAAGATGATAACCGGAGAGCTTTTACTCGCTTGATAAATATTGTCTTTTTCATTTGTATAACCTAAAATAAAGGTTTTTCCTGCGGTTAAAACGGGAGTAGGATAACTTTTATCAAATTCTTTACTTGTTACGCAATATTTATTGGGTTGATCGTATTCTAGAACCTCCCCCAACTTCCTAAACCCCACCCCCTTAGGCACTAAGGTTTGGAGTAAGCGCTCTATTTTATGCATTTTGCCCCTCTTCTAACTCTTTGATGATAAGATCATTAAGCCCTCATCGCGCGCATGGAATTGGCTAAGGCTAAAAGCGTAACCCCCACATCGCCAAAGACCGCTTCCCACAAGCTCGCTACCCCCATAAGCCCTAGCACGATAAAAACCGCCTTAATCCCCAAAGCAAACAAAATATTTTGCCAAATAATGCTTTTCGTTTTTTTAGCGATCGCTAAAACTTTCACTAATGAATTTAAGGAGTCATTAGTGATCACAATGTCCGCGCTTTGTTTGCTCAACTCTGAGCCTTTCCCCATGCCAATCCCCACATCAGCGCTCGCTAGAGTTGGAGCGTCATTGATGCCATCGCCTACAAAAATCGCCGGGGCTTTATAGCGCTCTTTAAAGGTTTTAAACACGCTCGTTTTTTCTTCAGGCAACAAGCTCGCATGATATTCACAGCCTAGAGTTTGAGCGATGCTTTCAGTCGCGCTTTTTCTGTCCCCGCTCAAAATGCAAAAATTTTCTATCCCTTGTGCTTTTAAATCCCTTAAGCACTCTATGGCGTCATCTTTAATCTCATCGCTAATGACGATATAGCCTATATAAGTTTGGTTAAAAGCCACATGCACGATCGTGCCGTTTTCTTTGGAAGGGCTGTACGCGATATGGAATTGATCGAGCATTTTTTCATTCCCTGCGATGATTAAATCCGTATAGCATTGCGCTTTAACCCCCATCCCGCTCAATTCTTCGTAATTCTTAATGTCATGCTGGTGCTTATCGTCCTTTAACATTTCTTCGCATGCTTTTTGAATGGATAAAGCGATCGGGTGCGTGGATAAGAGCTGCGAACAAGAAGCGTAATGCAAAACTTCTTCTTTAGAATGCCCGTTTTGCGGCACAATATCTGTTACTTTAAAAACGCCTTTAGTCAAAGTGCCGGTTTTATCAAAGGCGATGCTTTTAGCTTGGGTAAGCACCTCTAAAACATGCACGCCTTTCATTAAAATGCCCTTTCGGCTCGCCGCTCCCACGCCCCCAAAATACCCTAAAGGCACAGAAATCACTAACGCACAAGGGCAGCTCACCATTAAAGCCACAAGCCCCCTATAAATCCACTCATCAAAGCTCCCCATAGAAAACAAGGGCGGTAATATAGCGATCATTAAAGCAATGAATAAAACGCTTGGGGTGTAGTAGCGTGAAAATTTAGTGATAAATTTCTCCGTTTCGCTCTTTTCATTCGTAGCCTGTTGGACTAAATCCACCACTTTAGCGATAGAAGAATCTTTATAAAGTTTCTCTACTTGGATTTCAAGGACCGCCTTTAAATTCAAGCTCCCCCCTAAAACTTTGGAGCGTTCGCTGACATTAACAGGCATGGACTCCCCACTCAACGCCCTTTCATCTAGCAAACTTTCGCCCTTAACTACCACGCCATCCACAGGCACTTTTTCGCCGACTTTCACCACCACAATGTCATTAATTCTTAAATCTTCAGGCGCAACGCTCACTAATTCATCGCCCTTTTTCAAATAAGCCAAATTAGGAGCGACATCCACTAAAGCCTTAAGGGATTTTTTAGAGCGAGCGATAGCGAGTTTTTGCAAAAATTCGCCCGCTGAATAAAACACCATAATAGACACGCTCTCTTCATAAGCCCCCACGCAAAAAGCCGCAATAGTCGCAATGAGCATCAAAGCGTTTTCATCAAAAAATTGCCCTTTTTTAAGCCCACGAAACGCCCCTAAAATCACATCTTTACCGCTCACTAGATACACTAAAGCGAGCACCACAAACACCGCTTTTTCAATCAAAGGGCTAGGGTTTAGGTGTAAGATTAAAATCGCGCCTAAAAAGACAGCGATCGTAATGATGAGTGGGGTAAAACTCAAGGGCTTTTCTGTAGCCTCTTTAAAAGACAGGCTCAAATGCGGTTCATTTTGCTTGATAAAAGCCTTAACTTTTTCAAAATCGCTCGTGTCCAAAAACAACTTACTGGTGCTGAAATTGATTTGAGCCTTTTTCACATAGTCCAGTTTGTTTAAATCCCTTTCTAATTTAGCCGCGCAATCAGGGCAATCCAAATTGTGAATGTGGTATTCTTGCATTTTCTCTCCCTTATAAAAATCCTTTTAAGAAATCTTTCTAAAACTCAGCGCTTTAAGCATGTGAGATTTTTCTATATCCTCGCAAGCGTTTAAATCCGCAATCGTCCTAGCGACTTTTTTAACCTTATTGACAGAACGCATGGACAGATTAAACCTTTCAACCGCCTGCTCTAACAACTTTTTTGCTTCAGCGTTTAAAGGGCAAAATCGTTCTATCTGCTCTTCGTTAAGCTTACCATTAAAAGCGCTCTGTTTCCTTAACTTTTGCTGTTTGAAAGCTAATAATACCAGTTCATGCATCTCTTTTGAAGTCCAAGAATGCGATGGCGTGTCTTTATAATTCCCCTCTTCCATTTGCACAAACAAATCAATCCTATCCAAAAAAGGCTCGCTCAAGCGGTTTTTATACTGCATGATTTCTCTGTCTTGGCAACGGCATGCTTTGGTAGCGCTAAGCAAATTCCCGCACAAACAAGGGTTTTGAGCCCCCACAAATAAAAAAGAGGTTTCGTATTCAATCTTGCTGTGCACTCGTGAGATCACTAATTTATTGTTTTCTAAAGGCTCTCTTAAAGCTTCCAAAATATCCTTTTTAAAATGAGGCAATTCATCAAAAAAAAGCATGCCGTTATGTGCTAACGCGATTTCGCCGGGTTTTGGCTCTCTTAAAGAGCTTGAGCCTAAAATGCTGGATTTTGAAGCGCTTTGGTGAGGGTTTCTAAAGCTCCTTAAGGGGTAATAGGCACTGTCTTGCTCGCTTAAAATGCGTAATTTTGTCGCTTCTAGGATTTCATTCAGGCTTAAGGGAGGCAAAATATAGCGCATGCGATTAATGATCATGCTTTTCCCACACCCTGGACTTCCCTCTAAAATCAAGTTATGAAACCCAGCGCTAGCGATCAAAGCGGCTTCTTTAGCGACAGCTTGCCCCTTAACTTCTTTAAAATCTAAGGCATAGGCGTCTGAAAAATAATACTCTTTATCGTTCAATTCTATCGTTTTAAAGGGTAGTTTTTTCGTGTGGGTGTCTGCTTTGATTTCAGGGTTTTGCAAGATTTCTAACGCTTCTTTAAAATGATCCACAAAAAAGCATTGCAAATTAGGGATGAGCGAAAAAAGCTCTTCATTCGCCTTAGGCGCAATGACTTTAGCATGGGGGCGTTTAATGGCAATGTCTAAAAGCATGGGGAAAATGTTAGGATTGGGTTTGATCTTGCCATCAAGCCCTAACTCTCCAAAAGCAAACCACTCTTTAAAAGCCAACTCTTGTTTTTGCAAAGCGATTAAAAGAGCGATAGGCAAGTCAAAATGGCTCCCGGATTTAGGCAAATCTGAGGGGGAAAGGTTGATGGTGATTTTTAGAGGCGGGAAAGTGAAATCGTTATTTTGTAAAGCCGATTGGACCCTCTGTTTAGCTTCTTGGATAGAGTTATTAGCCAAGCCTGAAATCACAAACGCCGGCAAAGCCCTTGTGAAAGTCGCTTCCACAGCCACGATTTCTGCCACCCCCCTTTGCATGGTCGTGCAAAATATCGTGTTAATCATGGTTGTTACTTGTGTTTTTGTTGTTTTTGCAGCTCTTTGAGTTCTTTTTCAAATTTCTTACGCTTCAAAATGGATAATTTATCCACGAACAACACGCCATTAAGGTGATCTATCTCATGCTGAATGGCTACCGCTAAAAGTTCGCTCGCTTCTAAAATTTTCACTTCAGCGAAGCGGTTTTGATACTCTATTTTAACTTTTTCAAAGCGCTCCACCTCTTCATAAAACCCCGGCACAGACAAGCACCCTTCTCTATACATCATTGACCCCTCAGTTTCTATCCATTTAGGGTTAATGATTTCTAGGCAATCCTCTTTGTGTTGCACGCCGTCTTCTTGCGGGAGATTGATAATGAGCATCCTTAAAGGCAAGCCCACTTGAATAGCGGCTAAGCCTATCCCCTCACTAGCGATCATAGTCTCATGCATGTCATCTAGCTGTTGGTGGAGTTTTGAATCAAAAGAAACGACCTCTTTAGAAATCGTTCTTAAAATTTTAGAAGGGTAATGGATAATCTCTAATAACGCCATGCAATCACTTCACATTTTTCTGTAACACTTTATCAATCAAGCCATACTCTTTAGCTTCTTTAGCGCTCATATAAAAATCCCTATCCGTGTCTTTAGCGATTTGCTCCAAACTCTGCCCTGAGTTTTGAGCCAAAATAGAATTCATCAAACCCTTAAGCCTGAGAATTTCGTTAGAAATGATTTCAATATCGCTCGCTTGCCCTTGAGCCCCCCCTAAAGGCTGGTGGATCATAATCCTTGAATGAGGCAATGAAAAGCGCTTGCCCTTAGCCCCACAGCTTAATAAAAACGCCCCCATAGAAGCCGCTTGACCGATGCAAATCGTGGAAACATCAGGGCGGATAAAATTCATCGTATCATAAATGCTAAGACCGCTCGTTATCACCCCACCGGGAGAATTGATATACAAGCCAATGTCTTTTTCAGGATCTTCGGCTTCCAAAAACAAGAGTTGGGCCACGATAGAAGACGCCACGCTATCGTTAATCTCACCGCTCAATAAAACGATGCGATCCTTTAAAAGGCGTGAGTAAATATCATAACTGCGTTCGCCACGCTCTGTATTTTCTATTACATAAGGAATGTATCCCATCATCTCTCCTTTTTAGCCGTTCAACCCACTTGAGTTTTTTGAGCGTTGGGCCTCATTTTCTCTAAAATTTCTTGTTGTTCTTTAGGCAGGTTTTTATCCAACAAATAAGCTAACACCCTATCTTCAATCATCGCCATTTTCACCGCCGCTAACATGTTATTTTTGCGGTATTGCTCAATGAGATTTTCTGGGTTTTGCCCTGTCATCATCGCTTCATAATACAAGGTTTGAAAGACTTCATTGTCATGCACGCCAATTTTTTCTTCCTTCGCTAAAGCGTCAATGATAAAAGTGATTTTCACGCTTTTTGTCGCATCATTCCTAAAGCTCTCACGCTTTTCTTTGGCTTTTTCTTGACTTTCTTGTAAGGACTTGACTTCCTCAGCTTGCATGGAATAAAGAGCATTCCTGAACAACAAATCCATTTCTTGCTCTATGATCGTTTTAGGCAAATCAAAAACAATCTTTTCATCTAAATTTTCAATCAATTTTTCTTTCAGCTCTTCGTTATAGAGCCTGGCTTTATTTTCTAAAAACAACTGCCCCTCAACCCTTTCTTTTAAAAGCTTTAAATTCGCATTCTCTTCATTAGCCAACACGATTTTAGCGAGTTCGTCATTGATTTCTAACACTTCACGCGCTTGAATCTGGTGCAATTTCACTTTAAAAAGGGCTTCTTTGCCGGCCAAATGCTCTGCGTGGTATTCGCTAGGGAAAGTCAAAGGGAATTCTTTTTCTTCGCCCGCTTGCATGCCTAAAAGGGCCTTTTCAAAATCTTCTAGCATTTGCTTACTGCCTAAAATCAAACTGAAATTCTCAGCCTTGCCCCCTTCAAAAGGCGCATTATCTATAAAGCCTTCAAAATCAATCGTTAATTTATCGTCGTTTTGAGCTTTTCTTTGAGTGTTAGTATCCACAAATTTTGCATAGTCTTTAGCGAGCTGTTTCAAACGCTCATTAACTTTTTCTTCATTGGGGATTTCCACTCCCACGCTAGGCACACACTCCTTGATGTTGTCTAAAACAATCGTGGGTTTTAAGCCAATATCCGCTTCTATTTCAAAATGCGTGTCTTTTTTTTCAAATTTAGTGAGATTGGGGCTGCCGATGAGATCCTTATTTTCAATCCCTAATTCCTTAAAAGCGTTTTTTAAAACCTCTTGAATCATTTCTTCTTGAGCGTCTTGTTCAATTTGGGCTTGATAACGGGTTTTCACTAAACTAAGGGGGACTTTACCTCTTCTAAAGCCATCAATTTTAACTTTTTGGGCGATTTTTTGAGCGATCTTATCATAACGCTTCTCTAAATTTTCAATGGAAAGTTTAGCGCTCAAACGGGCGTTAGCGGTGTCAATCTTTTTCACTTCAAGATTCATTTTTTTCCTTAATGGCTAAAAAATTAAATTTTTGTATCATTATAGCTTAATTTGTTTTAATTCTGGTTTATAAAAAGCGGTTTTAATTCTAGTTTTCAAAAATTGAAAAAACTAAAAATCATAAGTTGAAGTGAGATAGACAGAAATATTGCGCTTGAAATGAAGGGTGTATAAAGGGGTTTTAAAATAATCATTGGTTAAAAAAGGGATGCGCGCGCCAAATTCTATCGCCCAATTCTTATACCTTGAAAAGCGGTAACGATACCCTACATTTAACATCACTTGAAACATGTAAGGGTGATAAACGCTTGAAGGATCTTTAGCCCACTTTTTAAAAATCTTTGTTTCATAAAACCAGGTTTCTCCCACGAAATTCATCCCTAAAATCAGCGTTCCAAAAGCGCGTTTGTATAAAAAGTCAGCCCCCACGCCATAAAAAATAGTGTTGATAAAAGTCTCTTTTCTTTGTAACTTTTCTCTATAGCTTTTAGGGATTTGCGAACTCTCCCTCAAACTATCGCCTAATGCGCCTTTATTTTTAAGAAAAAAGCCATAAGCGTAATCCAAAGAAATATAAAAGCGGAAACCATAGTGCTCTTTTTTAGGAAAAAATTGTTTATAGCCATAAATCAAACTGACTTCAGCAAAAGGAATGTCTCGGTATTTTGAATGGTTTTCAAATTTTTCCCTGCTCTGTAGCCATGACATTTGCACCACGCTTGTGCCATAATAGTGGGAGCTTTTGTCTATGTTAAAAAGTTTTTTTTTGGGCTTTTTAGACTCAGCAAAACATGGAGGGTGGGTTTTACCCCTTAAACACTTCTTGGCTAAAAACCGCTGGTATCCTAGATCTTCTTCTTTGGCGATCGTATAAGTAACCAAATCATCAGCCTTTAAATACACGCTCAAAAAAAACGCTAAAAACCCCCTTTTAAGCAGTTTGTTCAAGCGTTCTTTTCTTATGCGTTATTTGTCTTTATCGGTTTCTCTTGTTTTTCAATTCCTTGGCGTCTTTTTGATAAGATTCTAAATTCTTTTGAGTGAGTTTTTTGTCTATTTCTTGCATGATATTTGCAAAAATCTTATTCAAAGCGCTCTTGATCGCATCATTAGAATTATCCGTTCCCTTAACCATAGTGCTAACTAACCCTCCGCTATGGCTTGAATGGGTGGTTTTTAAGAATTTTTCTTGAATGTCCAACTCGCTCAAATCCATCGTAAAGGAATCTAAAGATTCCCCACTCATAGGCTCTAGTATAGTAACCTTAATAAACCCAGCCGGGATTAAAACCCCTTCCATTTTATCCAAACCGGTGGAGAATAATAACCCAGGTTCTGATTTTTTCTGTATGGTTCTTTTAGGATCGGGGCGTAAAACAATTTCGCCATTCATAGCGACAGCCAAATACCCTTCTTTTTTTTGTGCAAAAGAAAAATCGTCTTTATCGCTACTATCCACATTGATAACCTTGTAGCCCTGATTTTGCAAGATCTCTTCAACCTTAAGCGTGGTTTGATTCTTGAATTTGTTTTCATACTCTTTAGCGATATTATCGCTATATTGGAAAGCTGGCCTTAAAAGTAGAATCTTTTCATCTAACGCTTGAACTTTCTCGCTAGCTGGATGGTAATTCAACTTCAAAGCGACTTCATTGGTTTCAATAATATGCGGGCTGCACCCCACTAATAAAGCCGCCACGCTCGCACCTAAAAGGTATTTTTTCCATGCAAAATCCTTAAAATGACCATTTGTTTTCATCGTTCTATCCTTGATTGTAATATTTTAGACTTCCATAACAACAAACACGAAGCAACCAACACGCTTTTGTTGTCAAAATGTTATTTTACCCTAACATCTTTAGATTATTAGTTTTTTTCTATTTTTTAGCGTTATAATCCCCGCTTTTGCCTCCACTCTTATATTCTAACATCACACCGCTAATTGTCATGCTCTTATCAATGGCTTTCACCATGTCATAAATGGTTAAAAGCCCTACGCTCACACTCATTAGCGCTTCCATTTCTACGCCCGTTTTAGCTTGAGTTTTGACTCTCGCATAGAGTTTAAAACTGCAAGTCTCTTTTTCTTCTAAAATATCAATATCCACCCCATTGAGCATGATTGGATGGCACATGGGGATGAGCTCGCTTGTCTTTTTAGCCGCCATGATCCCAGCAATAATAGCGGTTTGTAACACCGGACCCTTTTTAACGCAATGATTGATAATAGCGTCATAAGCCTCTTTATTCATGCTAATACGACCGCTCGCTAGAGCGATTCTTTCAGTGGTTTCTTTATCCCCTATATCCACCATTTTAGGCTGATTTTCTTCATTCAAATGAGTGAGCGGCATTTTTTACCTCATTGTTTGGGGCGAAACGCTTGAATGTTTTTTTCATTCACTTGCATATAATTCCCTAAAATCAAATCCACGCAATAAGGAATCGCTGGAAAAACCGCTTCTAAGCATTCTCTAATACTTTTTGGCTTACCAGGAAGATTAATGATCAAACTCTTATTCCTAATGCCAGCGCTCTGGCGCGACAGGATCGCTGTAGGCACGTATTTTAAACTAGTCATTCGCATAAGCTCTCCAAAACCAGGAAGCATTTTTTGGCACACTTTTTCTGTGGCTTCTGGGGTTATGTCTCTTAAAGCAGGGCCTGTGCCTCCTGTAGTAACGACTAGATCGCATTGGTATTCATCGCACATTTTAATGAGCGATTTTTCAATCAAATCCCTTTCATCAGCGACAATTTCATAATGAAATTCTAAAGGATTGAGCAGATATTCGCTCAACACTTCTTGTATCGCTTTCCCGCTTAAATCTTCATAAATCCCTTTTGACGCTCTGTCGCTTGCGCTCAAAACGCCTATATGAATCGTTTGCATTTGAACTCCTTTTTAAGCTAAAAGCCCACTCCCTTTTAAAGGGTGGCTTCTTTCTTTAGCGTAAATGCGTTTATTATCAATCAAATCGTATTTCCAAATAGGAGCGTTACGCTTAAAATCTTCAATAAAATCTTCGTATAGTTCTAAGGCATTTTTTCTATTCTTTCCCATTAAAACGCATAAAAATGAGCTTTGTCCTATCAAAACATCGCCCAGGCTGTGCACCATTTTTAACACCACGCCCAAATCTTTGGCTTTATGGTGCCATTTTTCAAACCAAGTCTTTAATAGTGCTTCATGAATATCAAAACTCAAGCCTTGAATGTTACCCTCTTTTCTCACAATCCCCACAAACACACAAAACGCTCCAAAGTTTTTAATGCGAGCTTCCTCTTGGTAGGCTTTCAAAAGCTCGCTAGTATCTAATGCCCCTTGAATGATTTTTAACACCTAGCCTCCACAAACCGGTGGCAACAAACTGATCACATCGCCATCTTTTAAAGGCGTGTTTAAATTGTCTATTAAACGATCATTAAGGGCTATCGCGCAAACGCCCAACCACTCTTTTAAGCCCTCTTTTTCTTGTAAAATCGCTCTTAATTCTTTCAAATCATTCGCTTTGATGAAAAAATTTTCTTCTTTTATGGGTCCAAAAAACCGCACTTCTACCATCATTTACCCTTATATTCAATCTTTTAAAGCATGATTTTAATATTTTTAAAACCTCTTTGAAAAGCGCTTTTAGTTTTCACAATAAATGCCCCATTTTGAGCTTTTTGACTTCCAAATACCCTTGATTGTGTTCATTAGCACACACGATCAAGCTCTCCCTTGTTACCTCAGCGTATTTTTCTAAAGCGGCGATTTTTTTAGGGTTGTTCGTGAGCAAGCGCATTTTTTTAATATGGTAATATTCTAAAATCTCACCCGCAATACTATAATCCCTTTCATCGTCTTTAAACCCTATCATTTCATTGGCTTGAATGGTATCATAGCCTTTATCCTGTAAAGCGTAGGCATTGACTTTGTTAAATAGCCCTATCCCACGCCCTTCTTGGCGCAAATAAATCACTAGCCCCCCTTCTTTAGAAATCCTTTCTAACGCCATTTGCAACGCCCCCCCGCAATCGCATTTTTGAGAGCCTAGAGCATCACCCGTTAAGCATTCTGAATGCAAACGCACTAAAGGGTTTTGAGAAAAATTAGGGGTGAAAATGACTAAATGATCTTTAGAGCCATTAGAACCCTTTTCTCTAAAACATTGGATATAAAACTCCCCAAATTGAGTGGGTAATTTGGCTTGGTTAGAGACTTCTAATCGTTTCAAGGATACTCCTAAAATTAGTTTTAAAACGCGTCTTTTAAAAAAAGGTATTCTATCAAAACTCTTTATAATTTTCTTAAATTTTAAATTCTTAAAATTTGTAAGTCAAATTCAAACCATTGGGGCTTAAACTAGAACGGATTTCATGTTTATTATAAATCCCTAAAGCTTCCCCAAGCCCTAAATCCCTAATGATAAAACCGATAGGATCCATAAGAGCGATAACTAAACGCCCTAAAAATAAAGAGCCAAAAAGCTTGCCTTCATTGCGTTGGATATAGCGCGTGAGCTGGTAAAACCCTTCCCCTAAAATGGAGCCTAATAAAGGCGTGATCACCAAATCCTGCCAGCTAGGCACTTCCACAAACGCTTCCAAGCCATATTCCCAAAAAAGCGTGGAAGTGATAAAAGAAAAAAACGCTGAAGCCATCCAACTAAACCCAGCCATGCGCGGTTGCATATAATACATAGCCCCAAAATAAGGGTGCAAAATTTCATTAAAAATAAAACTATCATTGTCTAGTTTTGGCCCCATGCGGACATTTTCAAACCAACTTTTGATCCCAAACTTTTCTCTATCCCAATTCGTTACGCTCTCTGGCATGAGATATAACCCCACAATCCCTATCACCAACGACACGCCCAAAATCCCTATACTTGCGCCTAGATATTTCCAACGGCTATTTGGGGCATAAGGGATCGTGTTGCTCTTTTTAAACTTCTTTTTAAAGTGTTGCCAAATAAGATTTTTAGGGCTTCGTTTGAGCGTTTCTTCTAATTGAATGCTGTTGGCGTTTAAAAAACTACAGCCTAACCCCCAAATAATAACGCAAACCATCCAAATCTTTTGGAAGGTTTTTAGGAATATTTTCAATAATATTTTTAGGAATGTTTTTAATGAAATCAGCATAAACTCTATTATTACTCTCATCAGGTTGCAAACTTTATTGCTTGACTTAAAAAGAGTTTATTATATCTTAAAAACATTACAACACATTCAATAAAACTTAACAAGCCTCAAAGGCTAATCGTTTCTACAAGCTTAAGCCCAAACCCGCTCAAAGCCTTATACTGCCTGTCTTCAGAAGAGCTTAAAAGCCTAAAATCCTTTATCCCTAAATTTTTTAACACCAACGCCCCGATCCCAAAATCTTTAACGATATTGTTTTCTTTAGAATGGGTGTTCATAAAGATCAAATAACCCCCTTCGCGCTTCAAATATTCTAACGCTTTAAAAAACACTTCAAACGCGTCAGTCGTTAAAAAATCAAAATCCTCTTTGATAGGGTGGAAACGCACTAAAGGGGCTAAATCATTGGTTTTTGCACCTTTAAACTTAAAAGCGTAATGGTTTTTTTGCTGGTGGTCTAAAAAAGTGTAGCATTGCGTTTGGTGTTTTAAAAATTCTCTCTCTTCTTGGCAAAACATTTTCAATAAACTTTCATTTTCCAAACGATAGCTAATCAAATCAGAAACATAGAGGGTTTTAAGATTATGTTTAAGGGCAAAGTCGCTCAAAAATTTATCCCCTCTCCTCGCCATAGAGCCATCTTCTTTCATGATTTCACAAATCACGCTCACGGGCTTTAATCCGGCTAATTTGCACAAATCCACGCTCGCTTCAGTATGACCGGTGCGCGCTAGAACGCCTCCATCTTTGGCGATCAAAGGGAAAATATGCCCTGGGCGCACAAAATCACTCGGTTTGGTGGTGTCTTTACACAATAATTCAATCGTTAAATGCCTTTCAAAAGCAGAAATCCCAGTTTTGGCTTCTTTAGCGTCAATGGACACCGTGAAAGCGGTCTCATGATTAGAATCATTCACGCTAACCATAGGGGGTAATTCAAATTTTTTCGCTAAATCTTTGGTCAAAGACACGCAAATCAACCCCCTAGCATGCGTGGCCATGAAATTGATTTTCTCAGGGGTGGAAAAAATCCCAGCTAGAACCAAATCCCCCTCATTTTCTCTGTCTTCATCATCCATAACAATAAGCATTTCGCCATTTTTATACGCTTCTAAAGCTTCAGTAACTCGTTTTAAGATCATTCTAACTCCCTAGTTTTATTCAATTATTAAGTGTTATAAAAACAACAAATATAGCATGTTTAATAACGATTATTACTTGATTATTGATGGGGGAAAAATGATCTCAAAACATTCCATTGTTTAAGCGTGCTTTTATGCAAAAAACGGCCAATCCTAATGCTTAAAGGTAATTTTTTAGGCCTTTGTTTTTCTGTGTTGGAGTTTTGAGTGTTCATTCCATCGCAAGCAATCGCAAATTCTTCTAACACATAGTTTTTGACCCCATGCCAATAATGCCTATCCATCACGCAATCTATAGGCATCACCCATTCTTTCGCGCTGTATTTCAACAATTTTTGCGCGGCTTTTGGGGCTAAAACATACCCTTGAGTGCCAATGCCATCTTTAAAATTTAAGATTTGAGAAACCCCTTTAATAAGAGTTTTTTGTTTAGCCACATTTTCTTCTAAATGCATCAAACGGATATAGCCTAATTCGTTGATGTGTTGGTAACAAAACTCTAAGCTCTCTTTAAAACGCTCTTTTATAATAATATCATCTTCTAAAATACAGATCGCTTCATTGAGTTCTATGCATTTTTGCCACAATGAATAATGGCTCGCATAGCACCCAAGCTCCCCAAACCCCATCCTCTTCCCGCAATGCTTGAGCGCGTAAAAGAAATTTTTTAACGCGCAAGGGGGGTGTTTTTCATTCTTACAAAAAGCCCATAAATCTTCAATCACAAAAGAAGGGTGCAAATGCTCCAAAATCAAGGGGTGTAATTGAGTGGGAGAGATTTTAGAATAGATCGCATCAAAAATTTCATAAGAGATCCCTTGAAGTTTAAGGCTCTCTAAAAGGGGGGTTATATGAGTTTCTTTTAAAGAAAAATTTTGACAGGTTTTGGGGCTTAAATGAATAATAAAAACACGCATGTTAGCCTTAATTCTTAATGCAAATAAAATCAATATTAAACAGACTCACATTCTAGCGCAAATTTTAGTAAAATACGCACCATGTTAGATGATATTCCTATTACCATTCAAAAAAGTGAAAAAATTAAAACCCTGAGCTTGAATATCACGCCCTCTTTAGAAGTGATTCTCAAAATGCCTGATTCTTGCTCTCAAGCTAGAGTGCATGCTTTTCTAAAAGAACAAGAAGCTTGGCTAAAAAAAACCTTTTTAAGCATGCAAGAAAAACACTCCCTCTTACACTCGCGCCTAGAAACCTATCAAAACAAAATCCTTGTGTTTGATGAGGTGAAAAACGCCAACGATTACACCCTAACAGATCTTAAAAAAATCTTAAAAACTTATTTGGAGCGAAAACTCCCTTTGATCGCTCAAAAAATGCAAACTTCATACACCCATTTCAGCATTAGAAACAACGCTAAAGTTTTAGGGAGCTGCTCTTATCATAACCGCTTGAGTTTTGCATTATTATTGGTTTGCGCCCAAAAAGAAGCGATTGATTATGTCATCATCCATGAACTCGCCCACACGATCCACAAAAACCATTCCAAAAATTTCTGGCGTTGCGTAAAAATCTTTTGCCCTAATTACCGCGCTCTAAGAGAGTATTTAAAACAAAATATCATTTTTTACACCCAACTTCTCAAAACATTACAACCCTAAAATTAAAAATTATAGCTCACATACGCTGTGATGCTCCTAGGAGGCGCGGCTTCTTTCCCGTTAGGGCTAGTGCCTATCCCGCTAAACCAATATTTCATGTTAAAAATGTTATTGATTTGCAAGCTCGCACTAACGCTTTGCTTTTTGAGTTCCCACAAAGTGGTAGAAATTTGCAAATTCCACACCCAATAGTATGGCGTCATGCCCGCTGTTTTGGTAACGATAGCTCCGTTTTTGATCGTGGGCGCGTATTCTGTAAAAGACACGGTGTTTAACACATCGCTATAAGCGTGGCTATAAAAGAAAGAGCTTAACCCAATCGTGGTTTTAGCGTAAGTGTAGCTCGCGTCTAAAATGAATTGGTGCGGGCTGACAAAAGGGAGTTTTTTGCCAAAAATATCTTTTTTAGGCCCTTTAGGATTAGCGGGGTTAGTAACCATTGTGTGGCTGGTGATATTAGCGTCTATAAAAGTGTAAGCCGCATGGAAATTAAGCCCCCTAATTGGCGTGTAATACAATTCCAGCTCCACGCCTTGCGATCTCGCATTGACCGGCTCTTTATTATCCCCATAGCGCCCGGTAAAATAATGATTCGCAAAAATCACAAAATAATTCGCGTTAAAACTCACTTGATTGTTAAAATAATATCTTGAGCCGCCTTCCATGACATTAAAGATTTGAAAATAATCCGTGCTTGTGCCTACAAAACTACCGATATTGCTGAATTGGGGCGGGATGTAGCTTCTTTGATAATTGAAATAAAACAACCAATCCTTAATGGGTTTATAGCCGACATTTAGCGCCGGATTGTATTGGTTATAACGATCTTTAATGGTTTTTCCTGTTTGGCCTGCTTTAAAAGGGGGAGTGTCTTTTTTTTCGTAATTTAAAAAAGTGTATCTCAAGCCCGGCGTGATCGTTAGCATGCCGTTATTGAAATTGATTTCATCGCTGGCATACACGGCGGTATAATTGTTGAAATTATTGAGTGAAGTTCCTGCATCAAACCCACTGCCATTATTAGGCATGCTAGGGTTTTTCCTGGTGGTGGATCGGCGGTATAAATCTTCGGTTAAAAACCGCATTCCCATGTTAAAAGTTTGTTTGATTTTACCGGTATTGGCAACGAGATTGAGTTTTGGCTCAAAGGCATTCACCACGAAGCGGCGGATCTGATCAAAAAATTGCCAGCAAGGGCTATTCGTGTCGCTATAAGAATACAAACCGCAATTAGGGTTTTTCGCGCTAATTTTTCCTTTTCCTTTAAAGGGTAAAATCTTATTTTGACTGCTCATATACACGCTTTGGTATTGGTTGGAAAAGCCAAAATCCCTGCTCATGTCATGCGTGAAATAAGTGAATTTAAAATCTCCCCCCACTTTCCTATCCGGATCGCCAAAATAATTTTGATACACGATCCCAAAGCGCTTGGCTCGCCCTCCATCTTGATTGTCAGGGCGCTCATTAATGAAGCGGTTATAAGCATAATCTTGCGCGCTCAAAGTGCCTGGATGGTAAGAATTGTATTGATAATATTGGTAATAAGCTTTAAAAGTATTGGTCGCATTAATCTTATAAACCGCATCAAGCAAGTAGTTTTGCACCTTTGTAGGGCTGTTTTGCCTGAAACCTTGCCCATTAATCCAATTGCCTTGGGCGCTAATTCCTATATACTTACCCAACATCCCAGCCGTTCGCCCATAAGTGTTAAACAGCATCTGATTGCCTAAAGTTTGGGCTAAGGGCTTGCCTTTTTCTTTGGGATCTACAAAATTCCCATTAGAGGATCGCCCCCAAAAAGTGATCCTTTCAGCCGCTTGATTTTCCCACTCTTTAGGGATTTCTTTGGTGATGATATTCACCACGCCTCCAAAAGTGTTAGGGCCGTATTGGACGCTCGTTCCCCCCTTAATCACATCAATCCTATCCACTGACTGGAAAGTAACAGGGAAAATCGCCAATTCAATATTGGAATACGGCGTGCCATAAATGGGGATACCATTGACTAAAATCATGCCCGTATTGCTATGCCCGTTACCGCCCCCACCAAAACCGCGCACCGAAATTTTAGGCAACACGCCCGTGCCTGTAGCGTCTCTGATTTGAATCCCTGGCACGTTTTGCAAAGCGTTTTCAATATTCAAATTCCCCGTTTTTTTGAGTTCCTTGTTGGAAATCACCGTGCGAGAGCTTGTGGAATTACGCACTTCTTCGCTTTGATATGAAAGCGGTGTTCTGGAATTGAATTTTTGCTCGGTGGTTGTAACTTTTTTTAAAAAATAGTGCTTATCTTTTGCGCCCACCAAAGAATTAAAAGTCCAAAAAGTCAAAACGACCGACGCTAAAAAATACGGGGTTTTTACCCTCAAATAACCATTCATTATGATAACCTTTCTCATTTAATTCAAACCGATGCATACTATAACAATAATTATTATAATTAACTTAAATTTTGAAGTTTGATTTTATTTATTTACAATTTGTTATCAAAACGATTTGAAAAAGGTTTTTAGTGTTTTTTAAACAAGCCGCTAAGCGTTTTTTAAAACAGAATGTTACGGGAGTTTTAGAATGCGTTATTTATCAATTTGACGAAGAAACCATCACAACCGCTATCGCAAAACCAGCGTCATGGCTGATGCTCGCGCTCAAGCTTTGGATGTTGAAATAATCCATTTTTTCTTTGGAAAGGGTGATTAAGGGGGCGTTTTTAGGGCTTTTAGAAATATGCATGTCTAAAAAGCTCAACTCCTTACCAATGCCCACTTGAAGGGCTTTAGAGCAAGCCTCTTTAAGCGCGAAAAACCCGGCGATACTGCTAAATTTATCCTTGCATAAAACAATCTCACTTGGGGATAAAAAACGCTCTAAAAACCTCATTTTAAAGCGTTTCACGCACTTTTCTACCCTAGCAATAGAGACAATATCTATGCCAACCATTTAAAATTATTGGATGATAAAATCAGTGAAAAAGACATTTTTAATAAAGCCATCAATCAAAAACGAATTCAAATGGCTCTTAATTTCATCTTTAAGCTTGTTTTTGCCTTTATTGGTAACCACTTCTTCCACGCTTTTAGATGACAGAATTTCTATAATCGTGTCTTTAATCGCTGTGTCTTTAACCTTGACTTCATTTAAAAGCTTTTCATTACTCAATTCTAACGAAATAGAAGCCTTAAGGTAGCGTCTGCCATTTTGAGAGACCAAATTCACCGCAAAAGGCGCATCAATCGCATACAAAGGCCCAAGCACCAAATATTGCTGGATATTAGAGCCTTCTTTGGCTTCTTGATTCTTGTTCGCCATAGGATTAGCTTGAACTTCTTGGGTGTTTTTAGAAGCGTTTTCTTTAGATTCTTCCTTATTCCCCATAAGCAGCATGATAATCACCCCCACCAATAAAAGCATCACTAGCACGCTTCCAATGATGACAAATAAAAGGGCTTTGCTTTTTTTTTGGGGTTGTTGCGCGGTATTTTCTTGTTCTTCTGCCATGCCTATTCCTATTGAAAATAAGTTAAAGTGGTTTTCCCGAATTTTTTCTGTTTGATTATAGCTAAAGTTACAAGACTTTTAGGCATTTCATGCAGGCTTTCATGCTCAAAAACCACTAAAAGATTTTTTGAATGAGAGCGGTTTAATAACCTTTCTAAAGCTTGAAAACATTTTTCATAAATCCCTAAAAACCCGCTCGTTTCAAAAGGAGGATCCAAATAAATAATATTCAAAACGCCATTTTTTAAACACAGCGTGGGCAAAAGCTTGAAAGCGTCATCTAAAAAGGTTTGAATTTCCATTTCCTTTTTCAAGCGGTTTTTAAAAAGGGAAATATTTTCTAAAAGCGTTTTATAAGCGTCTTTATTTTGCTCAAAAAACACCGCACTTTTAGCCCCCCTACTCAAAGCCTCTAAACCCATAGAAGCGCTGCCTGAAAACACTTCTATAAAATGCGCTCCTATAATTTCTGCTTGCAAGGTGTTAAAAAACGACTCTCTTACGATCGCTTTGGTGGGGCGCGTGCTAGAAACGTTAGGCAAATTCAAGCCCAATCCCTTACAAGCCCCCCCAATAATCTTAAATTTTTTTACTGGCTGATGATTTGGCATAATTTTTGGGTGTATTCTTCTAGCAATTGCTTAATCTTTTGCTCTTTAGAAATTTTCATTTCTTCGCAAGGTTTTTCGCTCGTCTTTAAAGCGCAATAAAAATTTTTTACATCTTCTTTCACGCTCTGTTTGGTGAAAGGCTTTCTTAAGCGCTCTTCTATAAAGCATAGGGGCTTATTAATCTCTAGCGTTTCATCATCGCTTAAAACAAGATCGCAAACTTCCACAGAAGAAAGGCAATCGCTCAAATAAAATTCCAAACTCTTTTGGATCAACAAAGACTTACAAGAAAGAAAAATTTTCAAAAAACCCCTTTATCCCATCAATAGGCTTAAATTGTTTCAAAATTATAGCGATTCTTTCTTTTAAACACCAATATTAAATAAATAAATCCCCCTTTAAAAAAACACAAACTCTTTATTATTAATTATTATTAGATTGTCAAAACGCTTTTAATTTACATTTTATTTTTTTTCACAAACTCTAACGCTTTGAAACGCTCCCCTAAACCCCCAGGGCTAATTAGGGGCTTGATTTTAGCCGCTTCTTTTAAATACCTTTCATAACTCACGCTCTTTGAAAACGTTTCTAACAACCCCATAATCCCCATATCAATCAAAGCGTTAGCCTGCGATTTGAAGAATGAAAATTGCGCGTGGTATTTTTCAAACAAAAAGCGCACCAGAGAAAAATTGACATCATAGGTCAAATCGCTTTGCTGATACAAAGAAGCCAGATGGTTTAAAATATCCTTAAAATCCAGCGCTTGGTGGTTTTTAAAAGCCCTTAAATGCATGTCTTTCCGCTCTAATTCATCGCCATAATCAAAGCTCAAAAACACCCAAGAAGAAGCCTGATTTAATTTCTCTAACAAATCCTTAATAAAAGCCTCTAAAAACAACGGCGCGCACCCTTGTTTTAAATTCAAATTTTTAAGAAGTTCTTTAGTGGGTTCATCAATATCGCCCCAAACGCCCTGATGATCATGGGTGATAAAAAGCATTTGATCGTCTTTAATGATCTCGCAAGCGAACGCGTCAAACAATTCATTAGAGACAACAAACGCGCTTTCATGCCCCTTGAAATCTAGATCTTTCAGATCGCAGATCATCAGATCCAATTGCGTGGCTTGTTTGAAAATGGTTCGTTGGAGTTTTTGCAATTCCTTTAAAGGCTCACAGCTGACAAACTCGCATTTTTCCATTACGCCCACGCTCAAATCGTTTAAAAAACTGGCTATATCGCTCAAAAAATGCCCATGATGAGAGCCAATTTCTACAATTTTTAAAGGCAAAAATAATTTTTCTTCTTCTAAAAGCTTGATGATATAAAACGCCATAGCGCCCCCAAAAAACTTACTCAAAGACACCGAAGTGTAAAAATCCCCTTTTTGACCGATTAGCGCTTTTCGGTAATACCCCTTTTCTCCATAAAGCCACTCTTGCATGTAATTCCCAAACGATCGCACGATTTTCCTTTCATTCAAACTCATCTCAACCAACAATAAGAGAGTGCTATTCTAGTCAAAATCGCCTTATTTTTGCGCTATGATATTATAATTATAATGACTTTTTAGGCTAGTTTAGTAGGGAGTTAGTAGTGTGGAAATTTTAAGGCGAGAATGCGGGGCGGTGGAAGAAAACGCTTATATTGTGAAGCTTTCTAGTGGGATGGATTTTATTATCGATCCCGGATTTTCTAGCAGCGAATGGGTGTTAGAAAACGCCAAGAATCCTAAGGCGATTTTAATCACGCATGGGCATTATGATCATGTATGGGATAGCGCTCAATTGTTAAAAACCCTTAAAGACACCCCCATTTACGCCCCAAAAGACGATGTGTTCATGCTAGAAAATGATATTTTCCATTTAGGCATGCCGGTTTTTAGCCCCAATTTTAGCGTGCCTTGCAATAAGGGTTGCACCACTTTAGAGATAGAAAACACTACCATTAAATACTGGCATTTTCCCGGACACACGCCCGGTTGCTCTATCATAGAAATAGAAGGGGTGATTTTTAGCGGGGATTTTATTTTTTATCGCAGCATTGGCCGTTATGATTTCCCTTATTCTAATGAAAAAGACATGAAAGAGTCCCTGTTAAGGTTTCAAAATTTAGATTTTTCTAAAGACATAGAGATTTATCCAGGGCATGGGGATAAGACGAGTTTTTTTGCTGAAAGAGAGCATTCTAAAATTTGGGTTTCAAGGATGGCTTAATTGTTAAGCCGGCTAGACAAAGAGCGTTATTTGCGCCATATCATGCTAGAAGATGTGGGCGAAGAAGGCCAATTGAAGCTTTTAAAATCTAGCGTTTTAGTCATTGGGGCTGGGGGTCTTGGATCGGCGGTTTTGATGTATTTGTGTGCCGCTGGGATAGGAAAAATAGGCATTGTAGATTTTGATGTGCTAGATATGAGTAATTTGCAACGCCAAATCATCCATTCACAGGATTTTTTAAACCAATCTAAAGCCTCTAGCGCGAAAGCGCGCTTGAAACAACTCAATGCGGGTATTGAAATAGAGGCTTTTGAAGAACGCTTTAAGGCTCATAACGCTCTTTCTCTCATAGAACCTTATGATTTTATCATAGACGCTACAGACAATTTCAACGCTAAATTTTTGATCAATGACGCTTGCGTGTTAGCCCAAAAACCCTATTCGCACGCCGGGGTTTTAAAATACAGGGGGCAAAGCATGAGCGTTTTGCCTAATAGCACATGCTTAGCGTGTGTTTTTGATAAGCCCCCTAAAAAGGGATTGAATCCTACTTCAGGGCTTTTTGGGGTTTTACCCGGGGTTTTAGGGTGTATCCAAGCGAGCGAATGCCTTAAATATTTTTTAGGGTTTGAAACTTTACTTATAAATACTTTACTTATAGCCGATATTAAAACGATGGATTTTAAAAAAATTCAAGCACCCAAAAACCCTGAATGTAGGGTTTGTGGCACGCATAAAATCACGCATTTACAAGATTATGAAATTTAGATTAAGGGGTAAGTTTTGGATCTATCAACCATACTAGGCTTGGTATTGGCGGTCGCTTCTATTTCATTAGGCGATATTTTAGAAGATGGTAACCCGTTACACATTATCCATTTGAGTTCAGTCATTATCATCGTGCCCACTTCGCTTTTTGCCGCCATGACAGGCACGCATGCTCGTTACGTGAAAGCCGCTTACAAAGAAATAAAAATTGTTTTTTTAAACCCTAAAATCAATTTAAACGAAACCATTAAAAATTTAGTGGAATTAGCCACTTTAGCCAGAAAAGATGGGGTGTTGAGTTTAGAGGGGCGAGTGGCGCAAATTGAAGACGATTTCACCCGTAATGGCTTGTCTATGATCATAGATGGCAAGGATTTAAAATCCGTTAAGGAAAGCTTAGAAATCAGCATTGAAGAAATGGAAGAGTATTACCACGGCGCCGCTCATTATTGGGAGACGGCCGGTGAGACCGCTCCTACTATGGGGTTAGTGGGGGCGGTTATGGGGCTTATGTTAGCCTTGCAAAAACTAGACAACCCGGCTGAAATGGCAGCAGGGATCGCTGGGGCTTTTACAGCCACTGTTACAGGGATTATGTGTGCTTATGCGATTTTTGGCCCTTTTGGGCATAAGCTCAAGGCTAAATCTAAAGACATTATCAAAGAAAAAACCGTTCTTTTAGAGGGGATTTTAGGCATCGCTAATGGGGAAAACCCAAGGGATTTAGAAAACAAACTCTTAAACTACATCGCTCCCGGTGAGCCTAAAAAATCTCAATTTGAGGGCTAAAGATGGCTAAGAAAAACAAACCCACCGAATGCCCCGCCGGCGAAAAATGGGCGGTTCCTTATGCAGACTTTTTGTCGTTGTTGCTCGCGCTTTTTATCGCTCTTTATGCCATTTCAGCGGTCAATAAATCTAAAGTGGAAGCCTTAAAAACCGAATTTATTAAGATTTTTAATTACGCCCCTAAGCCAGAGGCGATGCAGCCGGTTGTAGTGATCCCCCCTGATTCAGGGAAAGAAGAAGAGCAAATGGCGAGCGAAAGCTCCAAACCGGCTTCGCAAAATACCGAAACAAAAGCCACTATCGCTCGCAAAGGCGAAGGCAGTGTTTTAGAGCAAATTGATCAAGGCTCTGTTTTAAAGCTCCCCTCTAGTTTGTTGTTTGAAAACGCCACTTCAGACGCCATCAATCAAGACATGATGCTTTATCTTGAACGGATCGCTAAAATCATTCAAAAACTCCCTAAAAGGGTGCATATTAATGTGAGAGGTTTTACAGACAACACGCCTTTAACTAAAACCCGTTTTAAAAGCCACTATGAATTAGCCGCCAATCGCGCTTATAGGGTGATGAAAGTCCTTATACAATACGGCGTGGATCCTAACCAATTGTCTTTTTCTTCTTACGGCTCTACCAACCCTATCGCGCCTAATGACTCCCTAGAAAACAGAATGAAAAACAATCGTGTGGAAATCTTTTTTTCAACCGATGCGAACGATTTGAGTAAGATCCACTCTATTTTAGATGAAGAATTCAATCCCCACAAACAGCAAGAATGAATCGCATGAAACGAATTTTTTTGTTAATCTTTTTGTTGTTAGCGAGCCTTATTGCTAGAGAAAAGGACGCTTCTTCAAACCTTTTTGATTTGATTGATAAGGGGATCAACAGAGAACAAGAACTAAAAGAGCAGGAGCAAAAAACGCGCTTGAAACTGGCTCAAAGCCCTTTAGTAGCGTTAGAGATTGTCCCCCAAGAAACGCCCTATTTAGAATGGCAAGGGGCTAGGGAGTCGTATTATTTAAAGGTGAGCGCTGTAGTGGAGAGCGTGGTTATTTTAAAGATTGACATCAATCAAGGGCGTTCTTGCTCGCTCTACCCCACGCCTAAAAGCGTTTCTTTAGTGAGGAATCAAAGCGTAGCCTATGAAATTTTATGCGAAAACCAGCCCCTATGGATAGAAGTTAGCACCAATTTAGGCAAACGCACCTTTCAGTTTTAACCTGCAACCAACATTAAAGAATGCCTTTAGCGTTTTAAAACCCCTTTATTCAAATAAGTTTAGTTATAATGCCAAGCATGGGCGTTTTTAAACATTTATTCAAAGAATTGTATGAATGGTTGCTCCATTCTATAGATGTAATCACACAGCATTTAGTTGCCATAGTGTTAAAAATAAGCGTGGTAAAACATTTGATACAAGGATTTCATGATCGCTTCATTTATTTTATAGATTTGATTGCGCAACATTTTATCATCGTTGCACTTTCTGGTTTTCTCGTGCTGGTGTTTGGGGTTTTGATTGGGGTTTTTGTGTTTTATAATTCAAAGGCTAGAGCGTTTTTGCTCCCTGTGGTGAATTTCCTCTACACCATCCCATCGCTTGCGTTATTTGCGTTATTCATTCCTGTGATTGGGGTGGGGCTAAAAAACGCGCTTTTAGTGTTGGTCTTATACGGCTTATTACCCATTGTCCATAGCACTTATAACGCTTTAAAAGAGGTGAGAGAAGAGATCATTAAAGCCGCTATTGGGCTAGGGTGTAACCCCAAAGAGTTGTTTTTTAGGGTGCGATTCTTGCTCGCTATCCCCCAAATTTTAGCGGGCTTAAGGATTGCGGTGGTGATGTTAGTAGCGATGGCTGGGATTGGGGCGCTCATTGGGGCTGGAGGCTTAGGGCAGGCGATTTTTAGAGGGCTAAACACGCAAAACACCACGCTTTTAGTAGCAGGTAGTTTGATCATAGCTCTTTTTAGTGTTTTAGCGGATAAATTTGTGAGCGTCTTTCAGCATGAAAACGCCTTACAACGCCTATTTTCTCAAAACGCCACCAAAAAACAAAAAAGAAGAGTTTATACTAATTTAGCGGTGTTTCTTTTTTTATTGCTAGCGAGCGCTTTATGGCTCATTCCTAGAAACGCCATAGAAGAAAAGCCCTTAGTCGTGGCCACAAAACCTAGCAGCGAGCAGTATATTTTGGGCGAGATTTTAAGCCTTTTGTTAGAAAAACACCACATTCCTATCAAGCGAGCGTTTAGCATTGGTGGGGGGACGATGAATATCCATCCGGCATTAATTAGGGGCGATTTTGATTTGTATGTGGAATATACCGGCACCGCTTGGGTGAATACGCTCAAAAACCCTTTGACGCAAAAAGTGGATTTTGAAACGATTAAAAAGCGTTATGAGAAGGAATTTAATCTTTTATGGGTGGGGCTTTTGGGCTTTAACAACACCTATTCCTTAGCGATTTCTAAAGAAGACGCTCAAAAATACGCGATTGAAACTTTCAGCGATTTAGCCCTTCATAGCCCAAATTTTGATTTTGGAGCGGAGTTTGACTTTTTTGAAAGAGAGGACGCTTTTAAGGGCTTAGTGAAAGCTTACCGCTTTCGTTTTAGAAGTTTGCATGAAATGGATATTAATTTGCGTTATAAAAGTTTTGAATCCCATAAAATCAACGCTTTAGATGTCTTCACTACAGACGCTCAAATCAAAGAGTTGGATTTAAAGGTGCTTAAGGACGATAAAGGGTTTTTCCCTAATTATCAGGCCGGTATTGTTATAAGAAAAGAAATGATAAAAAAGTATCCTGAAGTATTAAAAATCTTAGAAAAATTGGATTCAAAAATTAGCGATGAAAAAATGCAAGATTTAAATTATCAGGTGGAAGCGTTGAAAAAAAGCCCCCAAATCGTAGCTAAAGATTTTTTAGAAAGCTTGGGGTTATAAGCATGAAAGAAATCGTTACAATAGAGAATGTGTCTTTTAACTACCACAATCGTGCTGTTTTTAAAGATTTTAATTTAAGCATTCAAGAAGGGGATTTTTTATGCGTTTTAGGGGAGAGCGGGAGCGGTAAAAGCACGCTTTTAGGCTTGATTTTAGGGCTTTTAAAACCCAGTTTGGGGAGCGTTAAAATCTTTAATGAGACCCTTTCAAACAACGCTTTTTTACGCCAAAAAATAGGCTATATCGCTCAAGGCAATTCCTTATTTTCTCATTTAAACGCCATGCAAAACATGACTTTTTGCCTTAATCTGCAAGGCATGGAAAAAGAAGCCTCTCAAAAAGAAGCCAAAGCCTTAGCGTTAAAAATGGGGTTAGATGAGAGCCTTATGGATAAATTCCCTAACGAATTGAGCGGGGGGCAAGCCCAAAGAGTGGGCATTATTAGGGGGATTATCCACAGGCCAGAACTCATTTTATTAGACGAGCCTTTTAGCGCTTTAGATAGTTTTAATCGTAAGAATTTGCAAGATCTCATCAAAGAGATACACCAAAATTCTCACGCTACTTTCATTATGGTAACGCATGATGAGAGCGAGGTGCAAAAGTTAGCCACAAAAACCCTAGAAATCAAAGCCCTTAAATAAGAGCAATGATTTTAAGGCTCGTTTAAAAATTCTGGAGTGGTGCTGTTGGTGGGCGTTTGCATAGAAGAATTAGAGCTGTTTGAAGTTTTTTTAGCGGGTTTTTCATTGAATGGGGGGGCTTTATAGCCGCAAGCTTGAATCGTTATTGCCACAAGCGTTAAAAAGCATGTTAAGATCAGTTTATGGAACAAAATATTTTCTCCTTACTCATTCAAAAAAAGTCTTATAAAAAGCTTGAAACCCTTTTGAAACTCAAAAAGCTTAAGGTTTTTATGCCTTTAAGTTTACAAGAAAATTTGCTTTTTATCTTCATAAGAGACTCTAAATTGCTTTTTGCGTTTAAAGATCTTTGGGCTTCTAAAGAATTTAACCAGCGATTCGCTAAAGAAATCAGCCATTTTTTAAACACGCAAGGGCATGCTTATGGGTTTGACGGGTTGAATGGGTTAGAAATTTTAGGTTATGTGCCTAAAGACGCGCTAAAAAAAGCCAATTTTTATGCCCCCATTAAAAAACAAGCCCGTTTTTTTCGCCCTAGCACTTTAGGGTTGTTCCATAACCCCATTAAAGACGCTCGTTTGCATGAATGTTTTGAAAAAGCGCGCGCTTTGATCCACTACCAACGAAGTTTTTTTGAGGAATGAATGGCTGATTTATTGTCCAGTTTGAAAAACCTTCCTAATAGCAGTGGCGTGTATCAATATTTTGATAAAAACCGCCAATTACTCTATATCGGTAAAGCGAAAAACTTAAAAAAACGCATCAAAAGCTATTTTTCTATCCGCAATAATGAAATCACGCCCAATCATCGCATAAGCTTACGCATCCAAATGATGGTCAAACAAATCGCTTTTTTAGAAACCATTTTAGTGGAAAACGAGCAAGACGCTTTGATTTTAGAAAATTCTTTAATCAAGCAGCTCAAGCCCAAATACAATATTCTTTTAAGAGACGATAAAACTTACCCTTATATTTACATGGATTTTTCCACTGATTTCCCTATCCCTTTAATCACACGAAAAATTTTAAAACAGCCTGGCGTTAAATATTTTGGCCCTTTTACGAGCGGGGCTAAGGATATTTTGGACAGCTTGTATGAATTGCTCCCGTTGGTTCAAAAGAAAAATTGCATCAAAGATAAAAAGGCGTGCATGTTTTATCAAATAGAGCGTTGTAAAGCCCCATGCGAGGATAAAATCACCAAAGAAGAGTATTTGAAAATCGCTAAAAAATGTTTAGAAATGATTGAAAATAAAGACAGACTCATCAAGGAGCTTGAATTAAAAATGGAGCGCCTTTCTAGTAACTTGCGTTTTGAAGAAGCTCTCATTTACAGGGACAGGATAGCTAAAATCCAAAAAATCGCCCCTTTCACTTGCATGGATTTGGCCAAACTCTATGATTTGGATATTTTTGCTTTTTATGGCGCAAGCAATAAGGCGGTGTTGGTGAAGATGTTTATGCGTGGGGGTAAAATCATTTCTTCAGCGTTTGAAAAAATCCACTCTCTTAATGGGTTTGACACTGATGAAGCGATGAAACAAGCCATTATCAATCATTACCAATCGCATTTGCCTTTGATGCCTGAACAGATCTTATTGAGCGCTTGCTCTAATGAAACGCTTAAAGAATTGCAAGAATTTATCTCCCACCAATACTCTAAAAAAATCGCTCTTAGCATTCCTAAAAAAGGCGATAAGCTCGCTTTAATAGAAATCGCTATGAAAAACGCTCAAGAGATTTTTAGCCAAGAAAAAACCTCTAGTGAAGATCGGATTTTAGAAGAAGCGCGATCGCTTTTTAATTTAGAGTGCGTGCCTTATAGAGTGGAAATCTTTGACACAAGCCACCATTCAAACAGCCAATGCGTGGGAGGAATGGTCGTGTATGAAAACAATGCATTTCAAAAAAACTCTTATCGGTGCTACCATTTAAAAGGCTCTAACGAATACGCTCAAATGAGCGAGTTGCTCACCAGAAGAGCCTTAGACTTTGCCAAAGAGCCACCGCCTAATTTGTGGGTGATCGATGGAGGGAGAGCGCAATTAAACATCGCTTTAGAAATTTTAAAAAGCAGCGGGAGTTTTGTAGAAGTGATCGCTATTTCTAAAGAAAAAAGGGATTCTAAAGCTTATCGCTCTAAAGGGGGCGCTAAAGACATCATCCATACGCCTAGCGATACTTTTAAATTGCTCCCTAGCGACAAACGCTTGCAGTGGGTGCAAAAATTGCGCGATGAAAGCCACCGGTATGCGATAAACTTCCATAGATCCACTAAACTTAAAAACATGAAACAAATCGCTCTTTTAAAAGAAAAGGGTATAGGAGAAGCCAGCGTGAAAAAATTGTTGGATTATTTTGGGAGTTTTGAAGCGATAGAAAAAGCGAGCGAGCAGGAAAAAAACGCCGTGTTAAAAAAACGAATCTAAAGGAAAAAACATGAAAAAAAGATTGAATATAGGGCTTGTGGGTTTAGGGTGTGTGGGGAGCGCGGTCGCTAAAATCTTACAAGAAAATCAAGAAATCATCAAAGACAGAGCCGGTGTGGGAATTAAAATTAAAAAAGCGGTGGTGCGAGACGTGAAAAAGCACAAGGGCTATGCTTTTGAAATCAGCGATGATCTAGAAAGCTTGATAGAAGATAAAGAAATTGATATTATCGTGGAGCTTATGGGTGGGGTGGAAGCGCCTTATCTTTTAGCTAAAAAAACTTTAGGCAAACAAAAAGCCTTCGTTACAGCCAATAAAGCCATGTTAGCGTACCACCGCTATGAATTAGAGCAAACCGCTAAAAACACCCCCATAGGCTTTGAAGCGAGCGTGTGTGGGGGTATCCCTATTATCAAGGCTTTAAAAGACGGCTTGAGCGCTAATCACATCCTTTCTTTTAAAGGGATTTTAAACGGCACAAGCAATTACATTTTAAGCCAGATGTTTAAAAATCAAGCGAGCTTTAAGGACGCTTTGAAAGACGCGCAGCATTTAGGCTATGCGGAATTGAACCCTGAATTTGACATTAAAGGCATTGATGCGGCGCACAAATTGTTGATTTTAGCGTCTTTAGCGTATGGCATTGATGCGAAATTAGAAGAAATCTTGATTGAAGGCATTGAAAAAATAGAGCCAGATGACATGGAGTTTGCTAAAGAGTTTGGTTATAGCATCAAACTTTTAGGCATCGCTAAAAAACACCCAGATTGCATTGAATTAAGGGTGCATCCAAGCATGATTAAAAACGAATGCATGCTCTCTAAAGTGGATGGGGTGATGAACGCTATCAGCGTTATAGGGGATAAGGTGGGCGAGACTTTGTATTATGGGGCTGGGGCTGGGGGAGAGCCTACCGCAAGCGCGGTCATTAGCGATATTATAGAAATCGCAAGGAAAAAAAGCTCTCTAATGCTAGGCTTTGAAACCCCTCAAAAACTCCCCCTAAAACCCAAAGAAGAAATCCAATGCGCTTATTATGCACGCTTATTAGTGAGCGATGAAAAAGGGGTTTTTTCTCAAATTAGTGCGATTTTAGCTCAAAATGATATTTCGCTCAACAATGTCTTGCAAAAAGAAATCTTGCATTCCAACAAGGCTAAAATCTTATTTTCCACGCACACCACCAACGAAAAGTCTATGCTGAACGCCCTTAAAGAGCTTGAAAATTTACAAAGCGTGTTGGATACCCCTAAAATGATCCGTTTGGAAAATTGAATGCGTTTTTTAAATAACAAGCACAGGGCAAAGGGCTTGAAGGCTGAAGAAGAAGCTTGCGGGTTTTTAAAAACACTGGGCTTTGAAATGGTGGAGAGGAACTTTTTCTCAAAATTTGGCGAAATTGATATTATCGCTTTGAAAAAAGGGGTTTTGCATTTCATTGAAGTCAAAAGCGGGGAAAATTTTGATCCCATTTATGCGATCACGCCGAGTAAATTAAGAAAGATGATTAAAACGATCCGCTGTTATTTGTCTCAAAAAGATCCCAATAGCGATTTTTGCATTGACGCTCTTATTGTGAAAAATGGTAAATTTGAGCTTTTAGAAAATATCACTTTTTAGATTTTTATAAAAAATCAATGCGGTTTCATTAACATTCTTAGGATAAGATAGTTCTCGTTAATCAAAATCATAGAATAATTAGGAGTAACCAATGAGTCACTATATTGAATTAACTGAAGAAAATTTTGAAAGCACCATTAAAAAAGGGGTTGCGTTAGTGGATTTTTGGGCGCCATGGTGTGGTCCTTGTAAGATGCTATCCCCTGTGATTGATGAATTAGCTAGCGAATATGAAGGTAAGGCTAAGATTTGTAAAGTCAATACCGATGAGCAAGAAGAATTGAGTGCGAAATTTGGTATTAGAAGCATTCCTACGCTTTTATTCACAAAAGATGGCGAAGTCGTCCATCAGTTGGTGGGCGTGCAAACTAAAGTTGCTTTAAAAGAGCAATTGAACAAACTTCTAGGCTAGTAGCCATGATAGATTGCGCGATTATTGGAGGTGGTCCTGCGGGTTTGAGCGCGGGGCTTTATGCGACTAGAGGCGGTGTTAAAAACGCCGTTTTATTTGAAAAAGGAATGCCTGGAGGGCAAATCACTGGCAGTAGTGAGATTGAAAACTATCCGGGCGTTAAGGAAGTGGTGAGCGGGTTGGATTTCATGCAACCATGGCAAGAGCAATGCTTTCGCTTTGGCTTAAAGCATGAGATGACCGCTATTCAAAGGGTTTCTAAAAAAGACTCTCATTTTGTTATTTTGGCAGAAGATGGCAAGACTTTTGAAGCTAAGAGCGTGATTATCGCTACCGGTGGTAGCCCTAAACGCACAGGCATCAAGGGCGAGTCAGAATATTGGGGTAAAGGCGTTAGCACTTGCGCGACATGCGATGGCTTCTTTTACAAAAATAAGGAAGTAGCGGTGCTTGGTGGGGGCGATACCGCCGTAGAAGAGGCGATTTATCTAGCCAACATCTGCAAAAAAGTCTATCTCATCCACAGAAGAGATGGTTTTAGGTGTGCACCTATCACTTTAGAACATG
Organism: Helicobacter pylori; assembly: GCF_015904775.1. Taxonomy (GTDB): domain Bacteria; phylum Campylobacterota; class Campylobacteria; order Campylobacterales; family Helicobacteraceae; genus Helicobacter; species Helicobacter pylori_DM. The sequence goes on along the minus strand of NZ_JADZNC010000005.1, from coordinate 65,574 downwards.
CCAAAAACAATGATAAGATTGAGTTTTTAACCCCTTATGTGGTGGAAGAAATCAAGGGCGATGCTTCTGGCGTGTCTTCTTTAAGCATTAAAAACACAGCCACTAACGAAAAAAGAGAATTAGTTGTGCCGGGGTTTTTTATTTTTGTGGGTTATGATGTGAATAACGCTGTGTTAAAACAAGAAGATAACTCCATGCTATGCGAATGCGATGAATACGGCTCTATTGTCGTGGATTTTTCCATGAAAACGAATGTTCAGGGCTTGTTTGCGGCAGGAGATATTCGCATTTTTGCCCCTAAGCAAGTGGTTTGTGCTGCAAGCGATGGTGCTACGGCAGCCTTAAGCGTGATTTCTTATTTAGAACACCATTAAATCAAGCTCATAGCCCTAGATTTTAGGGCTATAAGTTCTCGCTTCAAACATTCATTGGATTTTCAAAGCTTGTAAGGTATTTTAGGTTTTGTTATTTTAATCTTATTTTAGCCGCAATATTATTTCGTTCTCTTGCTATTGGTTTTTAGTTGGGTATTGATCACAAAATTTAAAAACGCTTAAAACATTTTTTACAATCAATATAATAAAAGAACTTGTTTGATCAAAAAAGCGCTCCTTAGGGGGTTGTGGGGATTTAGTTGGGGGTTGTAGGGGGGAGAACTACTTTAATACCCCTATTCTCTTAAGAGTTTTATTGTAAAACAGAGCCTAAAAACGATATACTCTATTAAAAATTATGGGAGTTTAAGCTTTGCGTGTTTTTATCATTTCTTTAAATCAAAAAGTGTGCGATACATTTGGTTTGGTTTTTAGAGACACCACGACTTTACTCAATAGCATCAATGCCACCCACCACCAAGCGCAAATTTTTGATGCGATTTATTCTAAAACTTTTGAAGGCGGGTTGCACCCCTTAGTGAAAAAGCATTTACACCCTTATTTCATCACGCAAAACATCAAAGACATGGGGATTACAACCAATCTCATCAGTGAGGTTTCTAAGTTTTATTACGCTTTAAAATACCATGCGAAGTTTATGAGCTTGGGGGAGCTTGGGTGCTATGCGAGCCATTATTCCTTATGGGAAAAATGCATAGAACTCAATGAAGCGATCTGTATTTTAGAAGACGATATAACCTTGAAAGAGAATTTTAAAGAGGGCTTGGATTTTTTAGAAAAACACATCCAAGAACTAGGCTATGTGCGTTTGATGCATTTGTTGTATGACCCCAGCGTGAAAAGTGAGCCATTGAGCCATAAAAACCACGAGATACAAGAGCGTGTGGGGATTATTAAAGCTTATAGTCATGGGGTGGGGACGCAAGGCTATGTGATCACGCCCAAGATTGCCAAAGTTTTTTTGAAACACAGCCGAAAATGGGTTGTTCCTGTGGATACGATAATGGACGCTACTTTTATCCATGGCGTGAAAAATCTGGTGTTACAACCTTTTGTGATCGCTGATGATGAGCAAATCTCTACGATAGCGCGAAAAGAAGAGTCCTACAGCCCCAAAATCGCTCTAATGAGAGAACTCCATTTCAAATACTTGAAATATTGGCAGTTTGTATAATTAATAATAAAAAATACTAAAGAGCGTTTTAAAGCTTTAGCTGCCCCTATTTGATTAGAGTAAAGCTCGTTTTTAATCGCTTTTAAGAATGGATTACAATCTTTAAATGGATTTTAAAAGGGTTTTAACCCCTTTTAGCTTCTATAAGCAATCTAAATAAGACGCATTAAGAGAATGAAACGCATTAGAAAATTATTTTCTAATTTTCTAATGCTTTAAGATTAAGACTTTTTAGGATTGGCTTCGGTTACCCTAATCGTTCTGCCCATAAAATCCGTATTATCCAATTTAGCAATCGCTTCGCTAACGCTCTCTTCTTGCATTTCTACAAAGCCAAAACCTTTAGGTTTCTTCGTTTCTCTGTCATAGATCAGCTTGACATTAAAAACTTTGCCAAATTGACTGAAAAGCTCCTTAACTTGCTCACTAGTAGCACTATAAACCAAATTCCCTACATAAATGTTTTTCAAGATAAAATTCTCCGGTAAAAAAATGACAACATACCCATAAGAATATGAAAAAGTTATAAAAAAGTAACACTTCTAAAACCCAAACACATCCAAAACAGAAGTATGGTGGATTTTATCTAATGATTGCTTAAAAAATTATAAAAGCTATTAAAATTGGGTATTGATAATAAAATAGAACTTACACAAGCAAGCGGTAATTTTAAAAAGCGTTATCAAAGGATAAGGGGGAACATGGTTTCAAAACCACCCCCCTATCCTTTTAAGCTTTACCATAAAACAAAGTTTTAAAAAACAATATTAAATCCGAACAAGAATGTTTCGCTTAATGCCCTTCATCGGTTAAAACAGCCCCTGCCAAATACACATAAGTGAGAATCATGAAAACAAAAGCTTGTAAAATCCCCATGAAAAACAAAACCATAAAGGGCGCTACAGGAACCGCCCAAGGCACTAATAAAAGCATGATGAGCAAGAACATGTCATCGCCCTTAATATTCCCAAACAAACGAAACGATAAAGACACAATCCTAGAAAAATGCGAGATGATCTCAATAGGGAACATGAAAGGAGCGAGCCACTTCACAGGACCTGCAAAATGAGCGAAATACTTAAAAAAGCCCTGCACTCTAATGCCTTCAAAATGGTAATAAAAAAACACAATCAGCGCTAAAACCAGCGTAAAGCTCCAGCTAGCCGTAGGGGATTCAAAACCAGGAATGATGCCTATCATGTTAGAAAAAAAGACATACAAAGCGATCGTGCCTGCTAGGGGGAAGTATTTGCGGGCTAATTCTTCGCCTATAATATCCTTAGCCACGCTCAAAATCGCGCTAATAATGCTCTCATACACATTCTGCAAACCCATAGGTACCATCTGCATTTTGCGCGACGCACCAAGCGAAATGAAAAACATCAAAACCGCTGTCAAAACGACAAAAAACCCGGTGATAAAATCATGATTGGAGCTAAAAAAATTAGCAATAGTAAATACTCTGTGTTCCATGAAAAAGTTTCTCTAAGCCTTATTGAAAATTTCCTTAATTGTAGCAATTAAGTTTTAAAAACTCATTAAACCAAGCTTTTTAACGAGTTTTTTAACGATTTGTCTTGTTTTCTTTTAAAATTCACCCATAATAATTAGGGGCTTCTTTAGTAATATCCACGCCATGCACATGGCTTTCTTTTAACCCCGCGCTAGTGATTTCTACAAATTCAGCGTTTTGATACAATTCCAAAATATTCTTCGCCCCCTGATACCCCATAGAAGAGCGCACGCCCCCTACTAATTGGAAAATCATATCCGAAACCTTACCACGATAAGGCACACGCCCCTCAATACCTTCTGGGACTAACTTTTCACTCGCCACGCCCTCTTGAAAATACCTATCAGAGCTCCCTTTAGTCATAGCCCCAATGCTACCCATGCCCCTATAGCTTTTATATTGCCTCCCTTGATAGATCATAAAATCCCCTGGAGATTCTTCTGTGCCAGCGAGTAAAGAGCCTATCATCACGCTTGATGCCCCTAAGGCTAGAGCCTTAGCCACATCGCCTGAATAGCGGATCCCTCCATCGGCAATCACAGGAATATCAAATTTAGACGCTACTTCCACGCAATTATCAATCGCGCTCACTTGGGGCATTCCCACCCCAGCCACAATCCTAGTGGTGCAAATGCTTCCTGGCCCAATACCCACTTTAATAGCGTCCGCTCCCGCGCTAATCAAATCGCTTGTGGCCTCTTTAGTCACCACATTCCCCACAATCACATCAACTACCAAACTTTTTTTAATCTCTTCTAAAGTGTGTAAGATATTGGCTGAATGCCCATGCGCGCTGTCTAGCACCAACGCATCCACCCCCGCTTTAACTAACATTTCAGCCCTATCCAACTGCCCCACTCCAATAGCCGCCCCCACTCTCAAGCGCCCAAAAACATCTTTATTAGCCTCAGGGTATTCAATGCGTTTTTGAATATCCTTGATCGTGATCAAGCCTTTTAAGACATTATCTTTATCCACAATAGGCAATTTTTCAATCTTATGCTTGTGCATCAAATCGCTCGCTTCATCCAAACTAATGCCCACATGAGCGGTAACTAAAGGCATTTTAGTCATCACATCGCCCACTTTTTTACTCAAATCGGTTTCAAAGCGCACATCTCTGTTGGTTAAAATCCCAATCAACAACCCCTTATCATCTACCACAGGCACGCCTGAAATCTTGTAATTATCCGTTATGACTTTAGCATCCGCTAGCGTCCTGTGCGCGTGGATAAAAATAGGATCATTAATCACCCCGCTCTCGCTTTTTTTAACTTTAGTGATTTCTTTGACTTGCGTTTGAATATCCATGTTTTTATGCACGATGCCAATACCCCCAAGGCGCGCCATAGCGATAGCGGTTTTATGCTCTGTAACCGTATCCATAGCCGCACTAATAAAGGGGATATTCAAACGAATGTTTTTAGTTAGGCGAGACTTTAAGCTCACATCTTTAGGTAAAACGCTGGATTTTCTAGGCACCATCAACACGTCTTCAAAAGTCAAAGCCCTTTGTAAAATTCTCATTTTCTATCCTTAATCTAATTTTAAATCTAATTCTTGCTCTAAAGCGTAAGAAACGTCTAAAAGGCTTTGCTCATCAAAAGCCTTAGCAATGAATTGCATCCCTATTGGCAAGCCTAAAGGATCTTTAGCGACCGGCAGGGCAAGGGCTGGCAAACCGCTCAAATTCGCCCCAATCGTGTAAATATCGCTCAAATACATTTCTAAAGGGCTTGCATGGTAGTTGAATAAATGAGCGCTCGTAGGGGCTACAGGGGTAAAAATCAAATCCACTTCTTCAAAAATCTTGTTGTATTGCTCTTTAATTATCAAACGCATTTGCTGGGCTTTCAAATAATAAGCGTCATAATACCCGCTGCTTAAGACAAAATTCCCTAACATGATGCGCCGTTTCACCTCATCGCCAAAACCTTCACTGCGGCTTTTGAGATACAATTCTTTCAAATCTTTAATATTTTGAGCCCTCCTCCCATAACGAACCCCATCAAATCTGGCCAGATTCGAACTCGCTTCAGCCATGCTGATAATATAATAAATAGAGATTTGATAATGCGAATCCAACATCTTTTTTTCCACAATCTCATGCCCCATTTCTTTCAAGGCTTTAAGAGTGTTCTCATAAGCGAGTTGCACTTCATTGCTCGCGTCTTTAATGTGATCCCTTAAGATAGCGATTTTAAAGCGTTTGTCTCTGTTAAGGTTTTTAAAGGTTTGCGTGGGTTTGAGATTAGCGCTCGTGGAATCCTTGCTATCATACCCACTAATGGCGTCAAATAAAATAGAAGCGTCTTCTACATTTTGCGTGATAGGCCCGATTTGATCAAAACTAGAACAATACGCGATCAAACCATAACGGCTCACCCTCCCATAAGTGGGTTTTAACCCCACGCACCCGCAATAGCTCGCCGGCTGCCTGATAGACCCGCCCGTATCGCTCCCTAAAGCCGCCACCGCTAAGCCCCCAGCCACGGCTGCTGCACTCCCCCCACTGCTCCCCCCAGGCACTCTGTTTTTATCTCGTGGGTTTTTAGTGATCCCATAGCAACTAGACTCTGTGGTGCTTCCCATCGCAAACTCGTCCATGTTAGAAAGCCCAAACCCTGCCATGCTGTTTTGGTGCAAGTTTTCCATCACGCTCGCATGATAAGGGGCAATATAGCCTTCTAAAATCTTACTAGAACAGGTGATTTCCCACCCCTTAACGCTGATATTGTCTTTAATAAGGATTGGCACCCCCTTAGCGCTAGCGCCATTAAGGCTAGGGGCTTTAATATAAGCGTTCAAATCTGAAGCTCTAACCTTAGCGTCAATTTCGTTTTTAAGGGTTTCTAATTCATCTTGAGATAAAGAAAGGGCTTGTTTTAAAGTGATCATGTGTTTAGCCTTACAAAAAATTTAATGGTAGTTTAACATGCTTAGAGATAAAACGAGCTTATAAGAGCGTTTTTAAAAAGCGTTCAACTTGCTTATTTAAATCTTTCAAACTGGAGCTGTTGTCTATAATGTAATCGCTCATGGCGCGTTTTTGCTCTATATCTATTTGACAAGCTAAGCGCTGCAAAATCTCAGATTCTTTGAGTTTGTCTCGCTCTAAAAGGCGCTCAATTTGTAAAGCTCTTGGTGCATAGATTAAAACCACTTTACTCACAGGATAGCATTTTTTACCTCCCACTTCAAAAAATAAAGGGATGTCTAAAAAATACGCTTGATGATTTTTTTCTAATTCATAGGCTTTTTTAAGCATGCATTCACGGATTAAGGGGTGTAAAAAATCCTCTAGCCACTTTAATTTATTAGCATTTTGAAACACGATAGCGCCAAGTTTTTTACGATTCAAAATATCCTTTTCTAAAATATCTGATCCAAAATGTTGGGCGATTTTAAACCGATGCTCTTGCAATAATTGATGGGTGATCTTATCCGCATCTAAAATTTGATAACCTTGCGATTCTAATATTTTAATGGTGGTGCTTTTACCGGTGCCTATCCCCCCTGTTAGAGCGATAGCGTTTTTTAAAACCATTTTAAGATTTGATATTGTCTTTCAAGACTTCTTGTAAATTTTTAGGCAAAGCGAATGCAGCCCTATGAATGTCTTCGTTATAGTATCTCACGCTTTTTAGCGCTTCTATTTTTGGCGCTATTAAATCTTTTAAGGGGTGGGTTTTAAAAGAAGCGTAAATATAACCCTTATTGCTCAAAATCCTTAAAGGCGCTACAAAAGGCATGGCAACAGAAAAAAACTCGCCCATGTTTTTAAGGGCGTTTTGCATGCTCACATGCTCTAATAATGGGTGTTTGGCTACAGAAATAAACACCCCATCTTCTTTAAGCATTCTTTTTAAGCCATCCACTTTATGAATATCTGGCTCTTGCAAGCAAAGAATCAAATCGTATTTTTTAATGTCTAAATCTAAGAGTTGTTTAGCGTGCGTGAAATTCTTGTTGTTTTTCACTTCATGGAAATGGGGGAAAAAACTAATGAAGCTGTCTAAAATCTTTTCATCCGCTTGCACAAAATCTATATGCGTGTCGTATTTAAAAAGCTGGTGGGCTAATTCCAAATCAAACCCATCCACGATTAAAATCTCTTTAAGCTCCTTTTTAGTGCAACCCCCCATATGAGCGAGCAACTCGCTTTCAATGTGCAAAAAATTCTTGAACAGCAACTGGCGGTTAAGCATTGCAATTTCACCAAAATCCTTAGATTTAAAAATCTCTAAGATATTATGCTCGCTTCTAACATCTAATAATTTCGCTTCTATGGTGTATTCTTTACGCAAATACGGCGTGATTTCTTGGGTGATCCACATAAACATTCCTTAGCTTACTTTTTAATAATATCCATGCCTTTGAAACGCTAACATGCTACCCAAAAAAATCTAAATTGTCGTAATAAACGCCCTAACTTTCCTTAAGGCATTCTAAAAAAAGTTCCGTATCGCTCTTAAAGCGCTCTTTTTTAAAGTCCAAATCAATACTGATGGCTTTATGCTGGCTGTCTAATTTATCGGTTGAATGCTTTTTTAACACCATTTGACACTTTTGAATTTCAATGGCGTCTAAAGCCTTATCCCCTATCGCCCCTATCGTATAAAAATCATCGCTCTTTTTTTCTAAGAGAAAGGATTCATAAAAAGGCCTTAAACTCAAATTGCTGTTATTGGTGGTATAAACATACGAAGAAATTTTGCCCTTAAATTGCGCGATTTGCGTTTTAGTGTCGTTAAAAGTGAAAGTTTGGATCTGGCGATCTTTGTCGTTTTGATCTTTTAAAAAACGCTTCAAGGCTTTGGATTTGATTTCTATCAGCCATTGATCCCCTTCTTTACTCATAACAATATCCCCGTCCTTTAGGGGGTAGAAATTTTGTTGGGAATATTCAATGAGTTTTGGATCTTTTGTTTTTCTTTTTGGTTTGTAAAGGAACGGGTTTTTTATATCATTATTGGCATTATTAGTGTTGTTGTGAGACTCATTTGGGTATAAGAGCGGGTTTTTTTCATTATTATCGCTTGGCTCATTCAATAAAATCAAAGGAGTTTCTTTAGGGTCATTGTCTTCGTCGTTGGTTAGTTGGAAAAAAGCGTTTCTTTCCTCTATAGGCTGATACACCATGTTTTGTAAAAAAATCGTTTCGCTAAAGACTTCGTAATCCGAATCCACATAGCTAGGGCGTTGAGAGCCGTCATTTTCTTGCTCTTGGGCTTTTTTTTGCAATTTGATAAACCTCTCTTGCGAGCAAGCTAAAAAGCATATTAAAATCATTATTACCACGCCTATTTTTTTGACTAAAAACAACGCTAGACCCTTATTTAAGCTTTAAATAACTATAATATTGTAATCTAATTTTGATTAAATTGAAGCGATAAAAAAGATGAATACAAGCCATAAAACTTTAAAAACCATTGCGATTTTAGGCCAGCCTAATGTGGGGAAAAGCTCGTTATTTAACCGCTTGGCTAGAGAAAGGATCGCTATCACTTCAGATTTTGCAGGCACTACACGAGACATTAACAAACGAAAAATCGCACTAAATGGCCATGAAGTGGAATTGCTAGACACAGGGGGCATGGCTAAAGACGCTCTTTTGTCTAAAGAAATCAAAGCCCTTAATTTAAAAGCCGCTCAAATGAGCGATTTGATTTTATACGTTGTGGATGGCAAGTCTATCCCTAGCGATGAAGACATCAAGCTTTTTAGAGAGGTTTTTAAGATCAACCCTAACTGCTTTTTAGTGATCAATAAGATTGATAACGACAAAGAAAAAGAGCGAGCTTATGCGTTTTCTTCTTTTGGCATGCCAAAGAGTTTTAACATCTCCGTTTCGCACAATAGAGGCATTAGCGCATTAATTGATGCGGTATTGAACGCATTGAATTTAAACCAAATCATAGAGCAAGATTTGGATGCGGATATTTTAGAAAGCTTAGAAACCCCTAATAACGCTTTAGAAGAAAATAAAGAAGAAGAAATCATTCAAGTAGGCATCATTGGGAGAGTGAATGTGGGCAAAAGCTCGCTCTTAAACGCGCTCACGAAAAAAGAAAGGAGCCTTGTCTCTAGCGTGGCTGGCACTACCATTGATCCTATAGATGAAACCATTCTCATAGGCGATCAAAAAATCTGCTTTGTGGATACCGCTGGCATCAGGCATAGGGGTAAAATCTTAGGCATTGAAAAATACGCACTAGAACGCACGCAAAAAGCCTTAGAAAAATCCCACATCGCGCTTTTAGTTTTAGACGTGAGCGCTCCTTTTGTGGAATTGGATGAAAAGATCAGCTCTTTAGCGGATAAACACTCTTTAGGCATCATTCTCATTTTAAACAAATGGGACATCCGCTACGCCCCTTATGAAGAGATCATGGCAACCTTAAAAAGGAAATTCCGCTTTTTAGAATACGCCCCTGTGATCACAACCAGCTGCTTAAAAGCGCGCCATATAGATGAAATCAAGCATAAAATTATAGAAGTCTATGAGTGTTTTTCCAAACGCATTCCCACGAGCTTGCTCAATAGCGTGATTTTTCAAGCCACCCAAAAACACCCCTTACCAAGCGATGGAGGGAAATTAGTGAAAGTGTATTACGCCACGCAATTTGCCACCAAACCCCCTCAAATTTCGCTCGTAATGAATCGCCCTAAAGCCTTGCATTTCAGTTATAAGCGCTATTTGATTAACACTTTAAGGAAAGAATTTAATTTTTTAGGCACGCCTTTAATCCTTAACGCTAAAGATAAAAAAAGCGCCCAACAAAATTAAATTTTTTATGCGTTAAACCCCCTTAAAAAAGCGTTTTTGCTTGATTTATCTTTAGGATTTGATTATAATTATCGCTCAATCAGTCAGGCTAAGCGATTAAACCGCTTGGTTTTGGCATCTATTAGAAAAGGGGTTATCCACATGAACAAAGCGGAATTTATTGATTTGGTTAAAGAAGCGGGTAAATACAACAGCAAAAGAGAAGCCGAAGAAGCGATCAGTGCCTTTACTCTAGCGGTACAAACAGCTTTAAGCAAGGGTGAGAGCGTGGAGTTGATTGGTTTTGGCAAATTTGAAACCGCAGAGCAAAAAGGCAAAGAGGGTAAAGTTCCAGGAAGCGATAAAACTTATAAAACCGAAGACAAACGAGTACCTAAATTCAAACCCGGCAAAACCCTTAAACAAAAAGTTGAAGAAGGCAAGTAAATCTAATCCACTCAGCAAGGGGCTTATCAATAGAGTTTCTTGCTTTCTTATAAAATGTCCTTGTAGCTCAGCTGGATAGAGCGTATGATTCCTAATCGTAAGGTCGTGGGTTCGAATCCCGCCAAGGACACCACTCGCACTATTTTCACTATCATAGGGATTTACAATAATCGTTGTTTATATTTTTGATGAAATAAGGTAGTTAAAAATTTAACCTTATCCTTAAAAAGCGCTCAAAAAATTTTATTTTATTTCTCATCTTATTTAAAAAATATTCAAAGTATTTTTTTACAACAAAAGAGCTTGTAAAAAGCAAGCGATAACCTCTTAAAAAAGCGCTCTTTAAGGGGTTTTTAGTTGTGGGTTGTAGGGGAGAATTTTTCAAAATACCCCCTATCCTATTAAAAAAATGAATTTAAAAATCAAACTTAAAAAATGAGTTTTATCATAAAATAAAATCTTAAAACGATACAATCAAGCCATTAAAATCCCTTTTTTTAAAAAATTGAGTGATCCCTATTAAAAATTTTAGGAAAGCCAAAAAATAAATCATAACCCCCTAGACTTTAAACTTAAAGCTCACTAGCCTTATAAGATTAGTTAAGAATATCCGCATGACAAATCCATTCAAAAATGATATAATAGACTTGATCAACTCATTTTAAGGAAATGCCCATGCGTTTGCACTCTGCCTTTTTTGGTATTAATTCATTGCTTGTTGCCACTCTTTTGATAAGCGGTTGCAGTCTCTTTAAAAAGCGTAACACTAACGCCCAGCTAATCCCCCCTTCAGCTAACGGCTTACAAGCCCCCATTTATCCCCCAACCAATTTCACCCCCAGAAAGAGCATTCAGCCTCTCCCTAGCCCTCGCCTTGAGAATAACGATCAGCCCATCATTAGCTCTAACCCCACTAACGCTATCCCTAACACCCCCATTCTCACGCCTAATAATGTCATTGAATTGAACGCAGTGGGCATGGGTGTGGCTCCAGAATCCACCATTTCGCCCTCTCAAGCCCTAGCTTTAGCTAAGCGAGCGGCTATTGTTGATGGCTACCGCCAGTTGGGTGAAAAAATGTATGGCATCAGAGTGAACGCTCAAGACACCGTCAAAGACATGGTTTTACAAAATTCCGTGATTAAAACGAGGGTGAATGCCCTCATTCGTAACGCTGAAATCACTGAGACCATCTATAAAGACGGCTTGTGTCAAGTGAGCATGGAGCTTAAATTAGACGGCAGGATTTGGTATCGTATTTTGAGCGGAGCGAGAGGATAAACTCTCTTACTCTATAATCATGCGGTATTTTAAAAACGCTTTTTTATTATTTTTCATGACGCTTTTTTTGATCTCTTGCTCCAAGCACCCTTTTTCTAAGCAAACCCCCAAAACTAGGGAGCAGATCAAACAAGAAGAGGCTCGTAAAAAAAGAGAAGAGACTTTGAATGCCTTGCGCCAATTCAGACTCATTTATATTAACACGCCGGTTTTTCGCTTTTATGATTACGGCACGATTAAAACCGATAAAGACCATAATATTGAAGTAACCCTTTACAAGCTCAGCCAAAGAGTGGGCGATATTTACATGACTAAACGGAGCATTTGTTTTAGCCAAAAATGTTCGGCCAAATGGATTGCTGCAAGGGATTTGTTTGGTAAGGTGAGCTATGGGGATTTGTTTGATGACATTGTTTTAGGGAGGGATATTTTTAAAGGTTTAGGGAAACGCCACCTAACCCCTGAATACGTGATCCAAAGGTTTCAAAAAAGCGGGGAAATTATCCTTTATGAAAGAAAAAATGGCCTGATTTCTTTCCAGAATTTGACGCAAAAAATTGCTATTAGGATTGAGCCCTATGAGCCTTCTTTGCAAGATTTAGAAGATAATGAAAACGCTGACAGCGAGCTCCAATGAAAAACTTTTCCCCACTTTGTTGTTTTAAAAAGCTCAAAAAACGCCATTTAATCGCTTTGAGCCTGCCCTTGCTTTCTTATGCGAATGGCTTTAAAATCCAAGAGCAAAGCCTAAATGGCACGGCTTTAGGCTCGGCGTATGTCGCTGGGGCTAGGGGTGCTGACGCTTCTTTTTACAACCCGGCTAACATGGGCTTTACTAACGATTGGGGCGAAAACAGAAGCGAATTTGAAATGACCACCACCGTGATTAACATTCCAGCCTTTAGCTTTAAAGTCCCTACGACCAATCAAGGCTTGTATTCGGTTACGAGTTTAGAAATTGATAAAAGCCAACAAAATATTTTAGGCATCATCAACACTATAGGGCTTGGCAATATCCTTAAAGCGCTTGGCAATACGGCCGCTACCAATGGCTTATCACAAGCAATCAATCGTGTTCAAGGGCTTATGAATCTAACCAATCAAAAAGTCGTAACCCTCGCTTCAAATCCTGATTCTCAAATCGTGAATGGTTGGACGGGCACGACTAATTTTGTTTTACCCAAATTCTTTTATAAAACCCGCACGCATAACGGCTTCACTTTTGGGGGGAGTTTTACCGCTCCTAGCGGACTAGGCATGAAATGGAATGGTAAGGGGGGGGAATTTTTGCATGATGTGTTTATCATGATGGTAGAGCTTGCCCCTAGCATGAGCTATACTATTAATAAGCGCTTTTCCGTGGGCGTGGGTTTAAGGGGGCTTTATGCGACCGGGAGCTTTAATAACACCGTTTATGTGCCTTTAGAGGGCGCTTCGGTTTTGAGCGCAGAGCAAATTTTAAATCTACCCAACAATGTTTTTGCCGATCAAGTGCCAAGCAATATGATGACTTTATTAGGCAATATCGGCTACCAACCAGTGCTTAATTGCCAAAAAGCCGGTGGGGATATGAACGATCAGAGCTGTCAAGAGTTTTATAACGGCTTGAAAAAAATCATGGGTTATAGCGGCTTAATCAAAGCGAGCGCGAATCTTTATGGCACGACTCAAGTCGTGCAAAAATCTAACGGGCAAGGCGTATCAGGGGGCTATAGAGTGGGTTCGAGTTTGCGTGTGTTTGATCATGGCATGTTTTCTGTGGTGTATAATTCTTCAGTTACCTTTAACATGAAAGGCGGTTTAGTGGCTATCACAGAGCTTGGCCCTTCTTTAGGGAGCGTTTTGACTAAAGGCAGCTTGAATATCAATGTTTCACTCCCCCAAACCCTAAGCCTAGCCTACGCCCACCAATTTTTTAAAGACCATTTAAGAATAGAGGGGGTATTTGAGCACACCTTTTGGAGTCAAGGGAATAAATTTTTAGTAACCCCTGATTTTGCGAACGCTACTTACAAGGGCTTAAGCGGGACGGTGGCTTCACTAGACTCTGAAACGCTTAAAAAAATGGTAGGCTTAGCGAATTTTAAAAGCGTGATGAACATGGGGGCTGGCTGGAGGGACACCAACACCTTTAGATTAGGGGTAACTTACATGGGTAAAAGCCTTCGTTTAATGGGTGCTATTGATTATGACCAAGCCCCAAGCCCCCAAGACGCGATAGGCATTCCGGATTCTAATGGCTATACCGTGGCTTTTGGGACGAAATACAATTTTAGGGGCTTTGATTTGGGCGTAGCGGGGAGTTTCACTTTTAAAAGCAATCGCTCTAGTTTGTATCAATCCCCAACCATTGGGCAATTGAGAATCTTTAGCGCCTCTTTAGGCTATCGCTGGTAAAACATGCCAAATCATCAAAACATGTTGGATAACCAAACGATTTTAATCACCGGTGGCACTGGGAGTTTTGGCAAACGCTTTGTTCGTAAAGTTTTAGATACCACCAACGCTAAAAAAATCATCGTTTATAGCCGAGATGAATTGAAACAAAGCGAAATGGCCATGGAATTCAATGATCCTAGGATGCGTTTTTTTATTGGCGATGTCAGGGATTTAGAGCGCTTGAATTACGCTTTAGAGGGCGTGGATATTTGTATCCATGCGGCTGCGCTCAAGCATGTGCCCATCGCTGAATACAACCCCCTAGAATGCATTAAAACCAATATCATGGGAGCGAGCAATGTGATTAACGCATGCCTAAAAAATGAAATCAGCCAGGTTATCGCTTTAAGCACTGATAAAGCCGCTAACCCCATTAACCTCTACGGCGCAACGAAATTGTGCAGCGACAAGCTCTTTGTGAGCGCGAATAACTTTAAAGGCTCTTCTCAAACGCAATTTGGCGTGGTGCGTTATGGTAATGTGGTGGGGAGTCGTGGGAGCGTGGTGCCTTTTTTTAAAAAATTAGTCCAAAACAAAGCGAGTGAAATCCCCATTACAGACACTCGCATGACACGATTTTGGATCACTTTAGATGAGGGGGTTTCTTTTGTGCTTAAAAGCTTGAAAAGAATGCATGGGGGTGAAATTTTTGTGCCTAAAATCCCTAGCATGAAAATGACTGATCTCGCTAAAGCCCTAGCCCCCAATACCCCTACTAAAATCATAGGGATTCGCCCGGGCGAAAAACTCCATGAAGTGATGATCCCTAAAGATGAAAGCCATTTGGCCCTAGAATTTGAAGACTTTTTCATCATTCAGCCCACCATAAGCTTCCAAACGCCTAAAGATTACACGCTCACCAAACTCCACGAAAAAGGCCAAAAAGTCGCCCCCGATTTTGAATACAGCAGCCATAATAATAACCAATGGCTAGAGCCTGATGATTTATTGAAATTATTATGAATTTTTTAGAAGATTTATTTTACCCCTTAAGGTTATTAGAAAACAAGCGCGTTTTATTGCTCGTGAGCGGTTCTATTGCGGCGTATAAATCCCTAGAATTAACGCGCTTGTTGTTTAAAAGCGGGGCTAGTATCCAAGTGGTGATGAGTAAGGGAGCAAAAAAATTCATCAAACCCTTAAGCTTTGAAGCCTTGAGCCACCATAAAGTCTTGCATGATTGTAATGAAAAATGGTATTACAACCACCAAAACAAGTTGCACCACAACCACATCGCATGCGCTGCTGATGCTGATTTGCTCATCTTTGCCCCTTTAAGCGCTAACAGCCTGTCTAAAATCGCCCACGCTTTAGCGGATAATATTATCAGTGCGACTTTTTTAGCTTGCGCTTCCCCTAAAATCCTAACCCCCAGCATGAACACTAACATGCTCAATTCCCCTATCACTCAAAGTAATTTAAAACGCTTGAAAGATTCCAACCACATTATTTTAGACACCAAAAACGCCCTTTTAGCATGCGACACTAAAGGTGATGGGGCGATGGCTGAGCCTTTAGAAATCCTTTTTAAAGCCGCTCAAACGCTCCTAAAAGACGCTTATTTTGAAAACAGAGAAGTCATAATCATGGGCGGCGCAAGTATAGAAAAGATTGACAGCGTTAGAGTTATTAGCAATCTTTCTAGCGGGATTCAAGCGAGTGCGTTAGCCCTAGCGTTATATTTTAAGGGAGCGAAAGTAACTTTGATTGCATCCAACTTCCCCACTCCTTTGCCTAAAGAAATCACAAGCGTTCCCGTTAGCGACACCGCTTCTTATGAAAACGCCTTAAATAACGCCACTAAAAACCTACAAAAGCATGCCTTAAAACCCCTGCTCTTTAATTTAGCTGCCATTAGCGATTATGTGCCTAAAACTTCTTTTAACCACAAGCTTAAAAAAAGCGAAATCGGCGAAACCCTAAACATTGAATGCGTTCAAAATAAGGATTTACTGGCTTCTGTCAATCCTAACCAATTCGTTAAAATCGGTTTTAAAGCCGAAGACGATCAACAAAACGCCATGCAAAATGCACAAAATCTTTTAAAACCTTTTCAAGATAACGGCAAGGATTGCTCTGTGGTTGCTTTGAATCTCATTAAAGATTCACGCCCCTTTGGCTCATTAGAGAATGAATTGTGGCTTTTTAGCCATCAAAAAACCCAAAAAATCCCTTCTATGAATAAATTAGAAGCGAGTTTTAAAATCCTTGATTTTATCAAAGACAACGCCCTTTAATGCTAGAAGCCCTAAACGCCCTAAACCAGCTTAACGCCCTTCATTCCAAAAACGCCGCACACCATTTTAACGCCACTTTACCCATTCTTTTAAAAGTGCTAGAAAAACAAGATAAAGATCTTTTTCTTTTGCAAGTGGGCAATAAAATTATCCCCACCAAAAGCGAACAGGAATTAAAAATCAATCAGCCTTATTTTGCGACTATGCAAAGAAATCAGCTAGGCGATATTGTGCTTAAAAATTTAGTGCCTGCCCCAAAAATCTTAGACGCATTAAACGATTTGCCCGCTATTGAAATACATAAATTAAAAGAAATCTTAAACGCCAAAGACAACACCCCTTTAAAAGAATACAAAGAACTTTTGAGCGAAAAATTAATCCATGCTAAAAATTCGCAAGAGTTTTTGAATACAGCCAACATGCTTTTAAGCTTGCAATCGCAGGTTTTAAGCTTTGTGGTTGAAAACGAACGCAAAAAAGCCTTTTTGCAAGTGAAAGCCAAAAAACAAAGCGTTGATTTTTACGCTCTGTATCCTAACTTGGGCGAAATTGGCGGCGTTATTTATTTGAAGGAAAAAGAAAAACAACTTTTTTTAAAAACCACCCTCCAAAGGACCAAAGAGGTTTTAAAAGAGGCTCAAAATACCCTTTTAGGCTTTTCTTTTGTGGAAATTGCGTGCGAAAAAACCCCTATGCTTTTTGCCTTTGAAGAGCGCTTATTGGACACGATAGGGTAGTTTTTAGCGTTTTAAAACGCCTTTATGATGGATTTAAACGCTTTTAAATCCAATAAAAAGCGATACCCTTTTTTATGTTAATCCATGCGGAATTTTAAAATTCCTCACGCATTTTTAAAAGTGTTTCAATTGCTAAGGCTTTATCTTTGGCTTGCGTGATCGCACTAATGACTGCGATACCGCTGAATTTTTGCAATTTTGAAGCGTTATGCGTCGTGATGCCCCCAATCGCTATGAGGGGTTTTTTTACCCCGCTGTCTCGTATTTTTTTTAAAAGCTCTATGCCTACAACTTGTTTAGCGTCTTTTTTAGATGGTGTGGGGAAAATAGGGCCTACCCCAAAATAGGCTACGGCGTCTAAATGGCACGCTTTTAGGACTTGATCTAAAGTATTGACGCTCAAACCTATAAATTGGTGCTTTTTGCATAAAGTTATTACCTCTTCTATGGCCATGTCTTCTTGCCCCACATGCACGCCATCAGCCTTTAATTCTAGCGCGAGTTGCACCTCATCATTGACAATAAAAGGCGCGCCGTATTTTTGGCATAATTTTTGACACTCTAGGGCTAATTGCTTGATTTGAGTAGGATCTTGTAAGGCTAAATCGCCTTTTTGGCGGAATTGAAACGCTGTGATTTTAGATTTTAAAGCTAATTCTAAAGTCTCTAAAAGCGCGTTTATCCTATCGTTTTTACCGCCCCTTATGTGGTAGAAGTCTTGCGAACCAGCCACAAACATGAGTTTCAAACAATTCGCATCAAACAAGATTTTTAACGCTCCATAAATTCAAAGGCCCATGCCCATGCCCAATGTTTAAAGGGTTTTGAATGATGATGGTTAAAAGCTCTTTAGCCTTTGAAATAGCGTTTTTTAAATCCAACCCTTGAGCGAATAAGCCCACAATCAAGCTAGACAGAACACAACCCGTGCCATGCGTGTTTTTCGTGTTAAAGCGCTTGGCGTTTAGGATAAATTCAGCGTCTTCTAAAAACACCCAGTCGTTGCTAAATTCCCCTTGAAAACGCTCTGTATGCCCCCCCTTAATCACAGCGTTTTTAACGCCTAAATCCCTTAAAACGCCCATCGCTTTTGAAGCGCTGTTATCGTCTCGCACTTGAACGCCTGTGAGCGCATAGACTTCAGGGAGGTTAGGGGTTAATAAATTGGTTTTGGGTAAAAGGCGTTTTTTTAAGCTTAAAATCGCATCTTCTTCTAAAAGCAAAGCCCCATTTTTTGCCACCATCACCGGATCTAAAACGCACAACCCAAAATCACAAGTTTCTAAAGCGTCCGCCACGCATTCAATGATTTTAGCGTTGCATAACGCTCCCATTTTGAACGCTTTGATAGAAAAATCATCTCTAATGGCTAAGATTTGCGCTTTCACGCTCTCTACACTCAACGGATAAACCCCATGCACGCCCTGTGTGTTTTGCGCGGTGATGCAAGTGATCACGCTTGTCCCAAACACGCCCAAAGTTTGGAACGCTTTCAAATCGGCCTGTATCCCAGCACCCCCACCGCTATCGCTGCCAGCAATGCTTAAAACTTGCGGATAAATTTTCACAATACTTCCTTAATAAGGCTATTTTCTAACTCTATGGGCAAACTTAGAGCGTCTAAAAAATAAAACAAGAACGAACCATTAGAGCCGTTATTTTCTAACACTTTTTTTTGTGCGTTAAAAGCGGCTTGTTTATAGAAAGCGCAAAGTTGCGCCATAGAATCTAAGGGGTCTTTTTTCAAACTCAAAAAGCTCGCGCACGCTGCTGTATGCAAACACCCAGCCCCAGTAATCACAGCCAAATATTCGCTCCCTCCAGTAATACTCAAAACCTTTTTCCCATCGCTCACGTAATCTGTTTTACCCGTCATTACCGCTATCACAGAATATTTTTGAGCCGCTCGTTTGATTATTTCTACAGGCGTATTGGCATAGTGAGAGTCTAGCCCCTTACTTTCGCAAGAAATACCCACTAAAGAGCCTAATTCTGCAGCATTACCCCTAAGCGCGCTAATCCCACCACTTTTCAAAAGCTCTAAACTGGTGTCATAGCGCAAAGCACTCGCTGAACACCCCACAGGATCTAACACGATGGGTTTATTCAAAGCCTTGTAATGTTTGATCGCCTCTTTAGCGCATAAAATGGTGCGATCATTAAGGGTGCCAATATTGATAGCGAGCGCGTCAGAAATTTTTGCCAAATCTTGCATCTCATCAATCGCATCACTCATTAAAGGCGATGCCCCTAAGGCTAATAAACCATTAGCCACAAATTGCGCCACCACATAATTGGTGATATTATGCACTAAAGGGCGTTTTTGGCGTAATTCTTTTAACACCACAAGCCTCCTTAAATTTTCTTTTATTTTACAAAAAAATCCATTAATTTATTTTACAAAAAAATCCATTAAGCGGTGCTGTCTTTGAGTTTTAATACAAAAGCGTTCAACAATGAATTATTTTTCATTAACCTCATCTTTCTTAACCCCATTTTTCTTAAATATAGCGCTAGTGAGATCACAAAAGCGGTGGAAAAAACGAGAAAGGCTTGCAGCGACTTTTTCTTTCACCTCTTGATAGCGCGAATTTTTGTCAAATCTGGAGGGTTTTTCTTCAATGATTTCAGGAAATTTTGTCCCGCTAAAATTAATTTCGCCCCCTTTAAAGGCATGCTGCATGAACGAATAGGCTTTTTCTTCATTCAAGCGGTTTTCTTCTATGATATTTTGGAATTCCTCTTCTCTTTTTTGGTGGATATAATCTTGAAAATACGCATGGACTTCTTGGTCTTTGTTGTATTTGTCAATGAAATCCATGATCAAATCTTTTTTATTCCTTAACTCTATGCTGGAGTTGATGATTGGCTCTATTTTGGTTTTAACGCCTTGAATTTCCACCCCATGCCCTTTAGCGAACTCTTCAATCAAATTCAAAATATAGTCAATATTGACTTCCACCTGCTTGATGAGTTCAATTTCAAAAATCAAATCATCATTAATCTCTTCTTTATCCCTCCCTTTTTCTGACCTCATTGCATCGTAAAAATCAAGGTATTTGCTTTGATAGTCTTGAAAATCCCTGGGATTGATGTGATCGTCTTTGTTGAAATTTTCAAAGCTGTTTAAAATATTTTCTAATTTCAAAATCTTGCCAAAAAGCTTGATGAAATCCTTTTTCTGGCTTTCTGAAATAATCGGCTCTTTTAACGGGAATTCGCTTAAGAGCCTTCCAATCAAACCCTCATAGCCCTCGTATTCTTTATTGTTATCCGTGTAGCCTTTCAAATAATCTTCATATTTTCTTAATAGCGCAATAGACCTAGCGTCCTTATTGCCAAAAAGCATGAGAGCGTCATTTAAATCCTGCTCTAAATCCCTAAAACACACGATATTCCCATGCGTTTTAACGCTATCTAAAATGCGGTTTGCGCGTGAAAAAGCCTGAATTAGCCCATGGTATTTCAAGTTTTTATCCACCCAAAGGGTGTTGAGCCTTGTAGCGTCAAACCCGGTAAGGAACATGTTTGCCACCAGTAAAAGATCGATTTGGCGCTCTTTCATTTTTTGAGAAAGATCCTTATAATAGCTTTGGAATTTTTGATCCGAAGTGTCAAAAGAAGTTTTAAACATCCCGTTATAATCCGCAATCGCACCCTCTAAAAAATCCCTTGAGCTTTTATCTAGCCCACTAGCGCTTTCATTGTTTTCATCTTCTAGTGCTTCAATTTCTTCATTAGCGCTATAACTGAAAATGGTAGCGATTTTAAGGTCGTGTTTTTCTTCTTTAAAGGCTTGGTAGTATTTTTTCAGCGCTTCTATACCAGAGCATGCCAGAATGGAATTGAACTTTTTATTTTTAGTGGCTTGATTGAAACGCTCTACAATGCATTTAGCGATTTCTTTAATCCTCCTACTATCTAAAAGCGCACTTTTTTCATCAACCGCTCTAACCTTATTATCTATAATGCCCTCTTTAGCTTTAATGGTGTTGTGGTATTCCACTCTAAAGGGCAAAACGTTTTTATCCCTGATCGCATCAATAATGGTGTATTGGTGGAGGCATCTCCCAAATTTTTGCTCCGTCGTGCCTAACGGGTTGTTTTTATCGCAATTAGCTGCAAAAATGGGCGTGCCAGTGAAGCCAAAAAGGTGGTATTTTTTAAACGCTTTAGTGATAGCTTGATGCATTGAGCCTAACTGACTCCTGTGGCATTCATCAAAAATCATCACCACCTCTTCATTAAAAATCGCATGCCCTTTAAGGTGGGCTTTAACGAATTTGTCTAATTTTTGGATCGTGGTGATAATGATTTTAGCGCTAGGGTTTTCAAGCTGTTGTTTTAAAATCTTGGTGCTTGTGTTGGAATTAGCGCAATCTTTTTGGAATTTATCGTATTCTTTCATGGTTTGATAGTCCAAATCCTTCTTGTCCACCACAAACAAAACCTTTGAAACATGTTCTAATTCTTTAGCCAAAGTGGCGCTTTTAAAGCTCGTTAAGGTTTTACCGCTCCCTGTCGTGTGCCAGATATAGCCTCCGTTTTCACTTTTCCCATAAGTTTTACTATTTTGCGTGGCTTTGATTTTTTCCAAAATCCTTTCGGCCGCCACGATTTGATAAGGCCGCATCACCAATAAAACCTCTTCGCTAGTAAAAACGCAATAGCGCGTTAAAATATTCAAAAGGCTGCGCTTCGCAAAAAACGACTGGGCAAAATCCATTAAATCCTCAATATTATTATTCTTGCTATCCGCCCAGTAATTCGTGAATTCAAAAGTATCGGCTTTATGGTTTTTTTCCATTTGGGCTATTCTTGTGGTGTTTGAATAGTATTTACTACTCGTGCCGTTACTGATGACAAAAATCTGCACGAACTCAAAAAGCCCGTCTTCAGCGCTAAAACTATCCCTTTTATAGCGCTTGATTTGATTGAACGCCTCTCTGATCGCCACGCCTCTTTTTTTCAATTCCACATGCACTAAAGGCAAGCCATTCACAAGGACGCTCACGTCATAGCGGTTTTGATACTTCCCCCCTTTATTGCTGTATTGGTGGATCACTTGCAAGGCGTTTCTATGGATATTTTTCTTATCAATGATTTTAATGTTTTTGGTTTTCCCGTTCTCTAGGGTTAAATTAAAAATCGGATCTTCTTGGATTTTTCTCGTTTTAGCCTTATAATCCTCGTTTTTATTAGCGATGAATTGAAAATAAAGAGTGTCCCATTCTTTGGGCGTGAAATGATGATCATTAAGCTTTTCTAACTGCTCTTTTAAATTGTCTTTTAATTCTTCTTCTTTGTGAATGTTTTTAAATTCATAGCCTTGTTTTTGTAAAAGCGCCATAAACGCCCTTTCTAGCTCTGCTTCGCTCTCATAAGCGCCTTTTTTTTCATTATCGCTATGAAATTGCGCTACTAC
The DNA here is from genome assembly GCF_015904775.1 of Helicobacter pylori. Taxonomy (GTDB): domain Bacteria; phylum Campylobacterota; class Campylobacteria; order Campylobacterales; family Helicobacteraceae; genus Helicobacter; species Helicobacter pylori_DM. The sequence continues at coordinate 43,157 of NZ_JADZNC010000005.1, read as the reverse complement.
CGTGCTTTCATTGCTTTCTGCGATGGTTTCGTAATTCATGTTATTCCTTTTAAAAAATATTTCAAATTCATTTTATAAGAAAAATATTTCAAATTCATTTTATAAGGGGATAGGGGGGTATTTTGAAATAATTCTCCCCCTACAACCCCCTTAAGATCCCCCTAACCCCCCAAGACCGCTTTTTTTCAAGAGGCTATCACTTGCTTACGCAAGCTCTTTGTTCTTTATTTGGGGTTAGGGGTTTGAAAGTCAGTAGTTTTTCTCGGTAATATTCGTATTGCTTTTTCCTAGCTTTTATTTCAGCGGGGATACCGGCTAATAAATCGGTGGTTAAAATTGAAAATTGATCCAAAATCTTAACGATCTCTTGTTGGATCTCTAGGGGCGGGATGGGGATTGTTATTTGAGAAAGTAATTGCTTTGAAACATTGAAGCGTGTTACACCATTAGCAACTTTTGAAATATTTTTCCTAAAATTGTAGTCTCTTAAAAAATGTTTAAGAAACGATGGATTAAATAAATTCTCATCAAAAAATCTAAAACCAAAACAAAAACTATTAAGATAAATATCTTTTTCAATCTTTTGAGTAACTACGCAAGACATCGCACAATCCTCTAAATTTTCAGATGAACCAGTAAAAAGCACATCGCCTAATTGAATTGTATTTTGTTTTTCTTTATCCCCTATTTGAACGCTTTCTAAAGCATTTAGATCTAATTGTGGATTATTAAAAACATTGACATAAGGAACATAAAATTTATTCCCTTGAGAGAAAGATTTTTTACTTTTTCCAACAAGTCCGCCATAAAATTCCCCAATATCCCCCAATTTCCTAAACTCCACCCCCTTAGGCGCTAGAGTTTGGAGGAGTTGCTCTATTTTATGCATTTGGCCCCCTTTAAGCTTCTAACTCTTTGATGATGGATTCAAGGCTGTTTCTTAAAGCGCTCTGTTTTTCTACGATTTGAGCAATTTCACCATTAAGCGCCTTAATGTCAATGACTTCTTTCGTGTCTTCTTGCTCCACATAGCGGTTCACCGAGAGGTTGTAATCGTTTTCTTGGATTTTCTCAATATTAGCTAGAGTGCAAAAATGCTTAACCTCTTTTCTTTCAATATAGGTTTGCAAAATCTTTTCTCGGTTGCGCGCTTTGAGCTTGTTTTTCTTGCCCTCTTTGACAAATTCCTTACTCGCATCAATAAAAAGCGTGGTGTCGTCTTTTTTGTTTTTCTTAAGCACTAAAATGCAAGTAGCGATACTCGTTCCAAAAAAGAGGTTGTCTGGTAAAGCGATCACGCAGTCAATGAAATTTTCCTTGACTAAATACTCTCTGATTTTCTTTTCGGCACCGCCTCTATAAAGCACCCCGGGAAATTCCACGATCGCAGCCGTGCCTTGATTGGAGAGATAAGAAAGCATGTGCATGGTGAATGCGAGATCGGCGGCGTTTTTGGGCGCTAGCACACCGGCTTTGCTAAAGCGCTCATCGTTGATTAAAAGGGGGTTGTTATCGCCTATCCATTTAGTGGAATAAGGAGGGTTGGAAACGATCGCGTCAAAAGGCTCATCGTCTTCATGCTTTGGGTCTAAAAGCGTATCCCCTAGTGCTATGTGGAATTTAGAGTAATTGATGTCATGCAAAAACATGTTGATGCGGCAAAGGTTGTAAGTGGTCAAATTGATTTCTTGCCCAAAATACCCTTTTGAGACGTTTTTATCGCCTAGCACTTTAGAAAATTGTAAGAGCAAGCTCCCGCTCCCACAGCATGGATCATAAACTTTATTAATACTCTCTTGGTCGTGCAGGGCGATTTTAGCGAGTAATTCGCTCACTTCTTGGGGGGTGAAAAATTCCCCTCCGCTTTTGCCGGCATTGCTCGCATACATGGTCATTAAATATTCATAAGCGTCGCCAAAAACATCAATCCCGCTTTTTTGGTAGTCGCCTAATTGCATGCCCCCTATGGCTTGAAGGATTTTAGTCAGTTTTTCAACCCTATTTTTATGAGAGCTCCCTAATTTATTACTATTGACATCTAAATCCGCAAACAAGCCTTTGACATTTTCTTCTGATTTAAACCCTAGGCTGGATTTTTCTATTTCGTTAAAAATATTTTGTAAGGTTACATTGAGATCTTCATTAGTGGGTGCGTTTTTTAGCGCGTTACAAAATAAAGCACTTGGCGGGATGAAAAAGCCTTTTTCTTCAATAAGCCCTTCTCTTGCACGCTCGGCCACTTCATCGCTTAATGAAGCGTAATCAAAACTCGGATCGCTTTCTCGCTGATTGATGTAACGAGTCATGTTTTCTGAAATGTAGCGGTAAAAAAGAATGCCTAAAACGTATTGCTTAAAATCCCAGCCATCCACTGAGCCTCTCAATTCATTAGCCACTTTCCAAATGGTGTTGTGCAATTCGTTGCGCTCTAATGAAGAAGATGCATGCTCGTTGTTTTTCCCATTCGCTTGAGTGTTTTTGTTTTCCATGATGGTATAAGCCCCTTTTTTGTGTTTTGATTGGCGGTTTTGTTTGGCGTTGTCAGTGCGCCCTTTAAAGGCTTCATTATATCAAAGAATATTATTTTTTATTCCTTGCGTTTTGTGTGCGTTTGTGGGGTAAATAAGCTATAATCACCCTTTTAAAATTCATTTTTTAAAAGGGGTTTGAATGGTATTTGACAGAACAATCAGCGTAAGAGAAAAAAAAGCGGCTAAAACGCTTGGGATTATTGGGATCGTCTTTTTTATTTTGTTTGGCATCGTGATAAGCGGGGTGGCTTTTCAAAAAGAGTGGATCCAACAATTGGATTTATTTTTTATAGACTTGATCCGCAACCCTGCCCCCATTCAAAAAAGCGCGTGGCTTTCTTTCGTGTTTTTTAGCACATGGTTTGCGCAAAGCAAGCTCACCACTCCTATAGCCTTACTCATTGGCTTGTGGTTTGGGTTTCAAAAACGCATCGCTTTGGGGGTGTGGTTTTTCTTTAGCATCTTATTGGGTGAATTCACCTTAAAATCCCTTAAGCTTTTAGTGGCGCGCCCACGGCCTGTAACCAATGGCGAATTGGTTTTTGCGCATGGCTTTAGTTTCCCCAGCGGGCATGCTTTGGCTTCAGCGCTTTTTTACGGCTCTTTGGCGTTGTTGTTATGCTATTCTAACGCAAATGCTCGCATTAAAACGATTATTGCTGTGGTTTTGCTTTTTTGGATTTTTTTAATGGCGTATGATAGGGTTTATTTAGGGGTGCATTACCCTAGCGATGTTTTAGGAGGGTTTTTATTAGGGATTGCTTGGTCGTGTTGCTCTTTAGCGCTTTATTTAGGGTTTTTGAAACGCCCTTATAAAAACGCTTGAAGTGTTTTTAAAAATCTCGTTTTTTAAAAAGAAAGTTTATGAGTTAGGGTATAACTCCTCTTTCTTTTTAACCTCATCAAATTCATCTTTATAGCGGTTTGGGAAATCCGGGTCATAATCCACAACGCTCTTTAAAAAACCGCTGAATTTTTCATTTTTGTTGCTAAGCTCCAAAGCCACGGTGTAATCAATTTTTTCTTTGTATTTAGCGTTCAATAAAATAGCGCTTTTATTCTCATCAGTTCTTAAATCAATCACGCCAATCCCAAAACTCGCATGCAAACGCTTCAATAAATCTATGAGTTGGGGGTTATGCGTATCAATATGACGACCCACTAAATACCCTTCATTAGCCCACGAGCTGTTAGAAATCGCTTGAAAATAACACTCCCTGCAATTATTCACGCTGATTTCTTTTTTCAATTCAAAGCTCACCAGTTTAACGGGCAAAGTGTCAAATTTCTTAGAAAAAGCGATTAAATTTTCATTAGACAATTCAGCATGCAAAAACCTAACCCCCACCATGTCCGGATAAAGCCACCTGTCCATGCCTTTTGGCGATTTCACACTCTCTTCGTGAAAAATGGTTTTCGTGTAGCATTTCAAATTTTCATTATGAATAGCCATGTAAGTTAAAAAGGGGTGTAAATCCCTTTCATGCATGATTTCATGCATGATTTTATTATGCGCGATTTTAGCGCTTGAAACGCTTATTTTTTCAGTATTTAAAACCGGCTCTTTAGCCACATCTTTTAAAGCGATTAAGACCGGCTTTTCTTGCACTTTCAAAAAAGGCACTTCTTCGCCCTTGCTTAAAACTGTATAAATAAAGGCACTAACGCTTCTATCTGGAGTGTTGCCCCCATAATCAAACATGTTTGTAATCTCACCTTTTTCAAAAAGCTCTTTGGCTTTATCATAAACTTCAGTAACCTTAATCGGTCCTGTAATCTCTAAAACGCTTTGAACGATTTCAATGTCCTGCGGTTTCATTTTTTACTCGCTAAATACTCTTCATAACTGCCTTTAAAATCAATGATTGAAGCGCCTTTAGGGCTTGGGACTAATTCAATGATCCTATTAGCATACGCATCAATGAGCTCTCTGTCATGGCTTATGCAAATCACTGCCCCATCAAATTTAAAGAGCGCTTCGCCTAGTGCGATAATGGCTTCTAAATCCAAGTGGTTGGTTGGCTCATCTAAGACTAAAAAATTCCCCCCCTCTAGCATGAGCTTGGATAAAACCATTCGGTGTTTTTCGCCCCCGCTTAAAGCGTTCACGCACTTTTCTTGCTCTTCGCCATTAAAAAGCATCCTCCCTAAAGCGTTCCTAACCTCTGCGCTTTCAATCTTTTTATTGAAATTAAAAAGCCATTGATACAAGGTCTCTTCGCCGCTGATTTCTTCGCTCACGTTTTGAGGGAAATACCCTCTTAAAACGGTCGCTCCCCACTTCACCACGCCCGTATCCGGCTTTAATTCTTCTACTAAAATTTTACAAAGCGTGGATTTACCCACGCCGTTTGGCCCTATGAGGGCGATCTTGTCTTTAGGCATCACTTTCAAGCTCACTTGATTTAAAACGATTTGCCCATCATAACTTTTAGAGATGTTTTCGCACTCTAAAGCTTCATTACCAATGGTGCGTTTGGGTTTAAAAATAATGCTAGGGTCTCTTCTACTAGATACCGCTAAGCTTTGAATGTCTAATTTATCCAGTTGTTTTTGGCGGCTGGTGGCTTGCTTGGCTTTAGAAGCGTTAGCGCTAAAACGAGCGATGAATTTTTCTAGCTCTTCTTTTTCTTTGAGTTTTTTATTGCGTTCGGCTTCTTGCTGTTTAGCGATCAAGGTAGAAGCGATATACCAATCGTCGTAATTCCCGCTAAATTCGCGCACGCTGTAAAAATCCAAATCCAAAATGTGCGTGCATACCGCATTTAAAAAATGCCTGTCATGGCTGATGACTACCATCGTGCCTTCATGGCGTTTGAGGTTGTTTTCTAGCCATTCAATGGCGTTTAAATCCAGGTTGTTCGTAGGCTCATCTAAAAGCAAAATATCCGGTTTAGGGAACAAGACTTGAGCGAGAAGGATTTTAAATTTATCGCTGCTTGGCAAGGTTTTCATCAAATCGTTGTGTTTAGAGCTAGGAATGCCTAAATCTTCTAGGATTTTTTCAATCGCCACTTCGCATTCATACATGGGATCTTCTTCCACGCAAATGGTTTCTAACTCCCCTAGTCTCGCATTCACTTTATCATCGCTCAAATCCCCTTCGGTGTATAAGCGCTCTTTTTCTTTGATAGCGTCATACAAACGCTTATTGCCTATCAAAACCGCATCTTTAAGGCTCAAATCTTCAAAAGCGTATTGATCCTGCCCTAAAACCCCCATTCTCATCCCGCTTGTGATGATGACTTCGCCACTGCTGCAATCAATGCTCTTGCTTAAAATCTTTAAAAAAGTGGACTTCCCTGCCCCATTAGCCCCAATCAGCCCGTAGCGCTTGTTTTTATCCAGCTTGATATTCACGTTTTCAAACAATTTTTTAGTCGCATAGCGTTGCGTTAAGTTGATGGTTTGCAGCATCTTATGATTTCCTTATTTTTTGTAATTAGAGAAAGTTTATTGTAGCGTTTTCTTTGCAATATTGTAACCCTTGCTTATTATGGTTATTCATAAGGCCTTTGACGCCCAAAATTTGATCGAGCCCATATCATTTCCTCTTGATTTTTTATTAAATTTAAGGTAAAAATAATGTTTTAAAGCAAAAAAGGATCAAGTCATTGAAAGTATTTGATTACGAAGATGTCCAACTCATTCCTAATAAATGCATTGTGAATAGCCGTTCAGAATGCGATACGACTGTTATTCTAGGCAAACATGCGTTTAAAATGCCCATAGTTCCAGCCAACATGCAAACAATCATCAACGAATCGATCGCAGAATTTCTAGCAGAAAATGGCTATTTCTATATCATGCACCGCTTTAATGGATCGGCAAGAATCCCGTTTGTCAAAAAGATGAAGGAACGCCAATGGATCAGCTCAATCAGCGTTGGGGTGAAAAAGGAAGAATATCTTTTGATAGAAGAGTTAGCCAAACAAGGATTAACGCCAGACTATATCACAATCGATATTGCGCATGGCCATTCAAATTCTGTCATTGAAATGATCCAACGCATCAAAACGCGTTTGCCCGAAACTTTTGTGATTGCCGGGAATGTAGGCACGCCAGAAGCGGTCCGTGAATTAGAGAACGCCGGTGCTGACGCTACGAAAGTTGGCATCGGGCCTGGGAAGGTGTGTATCACTAAAATCAAAACAGGCTTTGGCACGGGTGGTTGGCAACTGGCGGCTCTTAGGTGGTGCGCTAAAGCGGCAAGAAAGCCCATTATTGCAGATGGTGGCATTCGCACGCATGGGGATATTGCAAAATCCATACGCTTTGGAGCGACAATGGTGATGATTGGCTCGCTTTTTGCAGGGCATGAAGAATCATCTGGAGAAACAAAAATAGAAAATGGTATCGCATACAAAGAATATTTCGGTTCGGCATCAGAGTTTCAAAAAGGTGAAAAGAAAAATATAGAAGGTAAGAAAATTTGGATCCAACATAAAGGATCACTAAAAGACACGCTGATTGAAATGCAACAAGATTTGCAATCTTCAATCTCCTATGCAGGTGGGAGAGACCTTGAAGCGATCCGGAAAGTGGATTATGTGATTGTGAAAAATTCAATTTTCAATGGGGACACGATCTAAAAAAATCAATGAAACAATAAAACTAATTTTTACGAGCGAAATGCCTTTCAATGCAGTCGCATAAGATATGGATCATAAGAATGTGCATTTCTTGGATTCGTGGGGTGTCATCGCTAGGGACAATCAAAGCCATATCGCTTAAAGGCTTCATTTTCCCCCCATCACGCCCCGCTAAACTAAGCGTTTTTACCCCTAAATCTTTGGCTTTTTCATAAGCTTTTAGGACATTTTTGGAATTACCGCTTGTAGAAATCCCTATCAAAACATCGTTTTTTACCCCTAGTGCTTCCACTTGTCTGGCAAACACTTCTTCATAACCATAATCGTTCGCAATGGCGGTGAGAGCTGAGGTATCCGTACTTAAACTTATTGCGCTCAAGCCTTTCCTTTCTAGTTTATAGCGCCCAGTCAATTCAGCGGCAAAATGCTGCGCATCGCTAGCACTCCCCCCGTTACCGCAAATAAGGATTTTCCCTTGATTTTCTAAAGTTTCTATCAAAAGATAAACGCTTTGCTTTAACGCTTCTTGCAAACCCTCTAAACTTTTTTCTAACGCTTCCTTATGGGCTAAAAATTCTTTTTTAATTAAACCATCAATCATTGCATGTCCTTTTAATTTTTTCTATGATAGCGCTTGTGGAATAACCTTCTCCAAACTCCATCAAGCGGGTTTCTTTAGCAAACTCGCTCCCTATGACTTCTTTATTGAGATAGTCCGCTCCCTTGACTAAAATATCAGGCTTTAGGGCTTGAATTAATTTGATGGGCGTGTCTTCTTCAAACACCACAACATAATCCACGCAAGACAAACTCGCTAAAAGAAACGCTCTGTCTTTTTCGCTCACTATGGGGCGTTTATCCCCCTTAAGCCTTTTGATGGAAGCGTCGCTATTTAACCCCACAACAAGAATATCCCCCAAAGCTTTAGCCTTTTGCAAATAACTCGCATGCCCTTTATGGAGGAGATCAAAACAGCCATTGGTGAAAACGATTTTTTGCTGATGGTGTTCTAAAGTTTCTAACAGCTTTTCTAAAGGGAGGATTTTGGGGTGCGTTTGGTTTAAAATCAAAGCGATTTCTTCTAAACTCGCTAATGCACTCCCCATTTTACCCACCACCACCGCCGCAGCCGCATTGGCAAACTCGCAAGCATCTTTTAGGCTCATCGATTCTAATAAAGAGAGCGTTAAAGACGCGATCACCGTATCGCCTGCCCCCGTGACATCATAAATCTCTTTAGCGATAGTGGGGCAATTGACTAGCTCGCCTTTTTCTAAAAAAGCGATGCCTTGTTCGCTCAAAGTTACTAAAGGCATAGCGATTTGATAAGTTTCTTTTAAGATTTGGAGCGCTTTTGATAAATTAGCATGGCTGTCTAACTTCAAATGGAGCGCATGCTCTAATTCAGCGCGATTAGGCGTGATCAAACTCGCATGAGAATATTTGCTATAATCTTTCCCTTTAGGGTCGCATAAAATGAGCTTGTGGTGTTGGTTGGCTAGCGTGATGATAGTTTGAGTGAGTTCAAAATCCAACACGCCCTTATTGTAATCTGAAAGGATCACGCCATCTATTTCTTGGATTTTTTCTGTGAAAAAATCTAAAAGTTTTTTTCTTAAATCAGCGTTTAAGGGGTCTTTGATTTCCTTATCCACGCGCACGATTTGCTGGTTTTGCGCGATAATGCGCGTCTTAAGCGTGGTGCAACGGGTTTTATCTATCAAAATGCCTGAAGTGTCAATCCCTCTTGTTTTTAAAGCGCTAATGAAATGCTTGCCCTCTAAATCATCGCCCACTGCCCCACATAAAAAGACTTTAGCTTTTAAAGAGGTAAGGTTATTAGCCACATTGGCCGCTCCGCCTAAATTCTTGCTCTCTTTTTTGACTTCTAAAACAGGTACAGGGGCTTCAGGCGAAAGCCGCTCGCTCTTCCCCCACAAATAATAATCAGCGATTAGATCGCCTACGACTAGGATTTTTTTCATGCACGCTGTCCTTTAAAAATCGCATGGATATGGGGCAAATAATCTTTAATACCGCTTTCCAAATCGTATAAAGGGGTGTAATCTAAATCCAAAATAGTGGGTTCAATGTGCGCTTGGGTGTGCTTTTGGAAAAAAGTATAAGGGTTTTTAATATAGCTCACTTTAAAATCCCCTAAATGCTCTTTTAAAATGCTAACGATTTCATTATAACTCCTGGCTTGTGAATAACCCACATTATAAACCCCACTTTTTTGAGCCTTCATTGCTTTCACATTCGCTTGAATCACATCTTCAATATAGACAAAATCCCTTAACTGCTCGCCAAATTCAAAGAGCTTAACTTCCTTAAACGCCATCGCGCTTAAAGCGAGCTGCAAAACCATGGAAGCGGTTTTTTCTTTATAAAATTCCCTAGGCCCATAGACATTAAAATACCTTAAGCCCACAACGTTATCGCTTGAATGGAATCGGACAAATTCGTCCATGCAAAGTTTGGAAAAGCCATAAATGTTTTCAGGGCTTTCGTTTGAGCCTACTATATTGGGGGCTTTGGTGTTGCCATAAACGCCCGCTGAAGAAGCGTAAATCACCTTAGCCTTTTTTGATCGAGCGATTTCTAAAAGGTTTAAAAAAGCCTGATAATTGGTTTTCATCACTAATTCTTGATCCAGCATGGTCGTATCAGAAACAGCGGCTTGGTGGAACAAATAATCAAAATGCAATTTTTCTAAACGCCTTAAATCTAAGGGATTATTAATATCAGCTATGATCACTTCGCCCTTAAAACCGATTAAATTCTTAAAATGCCCTAAAGAACTGGGGCGGTTATTACTGAAAAGCGTGTTACTGCGAAACTTATCCAAAATGATTACTTTAGCTTTAGGGTGGTTCTCTTGAAAATAAAAGGCCAGATTACTGCCTACAAAGCCAGCCCCACCGGTGATTAAAATCGTTTGATTTTCTAATCCATCATCAATATAACGCATTACTATCCTTATTTAATCCAATCAATCATCTCTTTAAGATTTTTACATTGTATCCAAGAATGAGGAGTTTTTAAAAAATTTGTAGTCAATAAAAGGTTGTTTTTAACTTTAGCGTTCAAGCCGGCTAACATGTCGCTCTCTTTATCGCCTATCATAAAAGATCGCTCCAAGCAAATTTGATGCTCTTTAGCGGCTTGTAAAATCAAAAAGGGCTTTGGCTTCCTGCAAGCGCAATTTTCTTCTGGGGCGTGCCTGCAAAAATAGACGCCATCCAAATTAAAACCTAATTCTTTGAGTAAGCTTTCTTGGAGATATGCGGTGAGGTTTTCAAAATCTTTAAGGGTGTAATAGCCCCGGTTGATCCCGGATTGGTTGGTGATTAAAAGCAATTTGTAGCCTAAAGTTTTCGCATGCTTTAGCAATTCAAAAATCCCTTTTTGAAACTCAAAATCTTTTTTTTGGCTCACATAGCCTTTATCAATATTGATAATGCCGTCTCTGTCCAAAAAAAGGGCTTTGTTAGTGGTGATCATGGAAGTGGCTCTCTTGCTGTGGTGTGGCGTTGTTTTGATGGCGCATCATATCGCTTTGGTGGTGCATCGCATGGGGTGTTTGGTGGCTAATGAGCATGATCCCCATATAAAGGACATAAAGCCCAAAAACCCCCATTAAGCCTTTAGACAAAAGATTGAAAAATTTCCTGTAAGAAATAGAAATTTTGCTTAAAAAAATCCCCATTAAAAACAACGGCACGCTGGTGCCAAGCCCAAAAGAAAGGCCTAACATCGCTCCCATAAACGCGCTATGACTGAGAATCACGATCGCCAAAAACGAATACACCATCATGCAAGGTAAAAACCCGTTCAGCACGCCTAAAAAATACAGCCCTAGAATGTTTTGAGATTGCAAGGTTTTTTTCATCAAAAAAGAGATGAAAGGGATTTGAAAGCTTAATTTTTCCGCTTTAGCTCCCAAGAGTGCTAAAAGGATTAAAACAATCCCCATGCTCATCAATAAAACACCCCTAAAGCCCATACCCACGCTAAGACTATGCCCTAAACCTGCCGTTATAGCCCCTAAAAGCATGTAGGTGCTGATCCTCCCTAAATTATAGAGGGCATGGCAAGTGAGCTGGTAAGAAAAGCTTGTAACTTTAGAAAATCTTATTTGACTAAACGCGCTCACAATCCCCCCACACATGCCCACACAATGCCCTAAAGACATGCTCAAAGCGGCTAAAAACATGCCCAAAAAACTCAAATTCTGCATCATTTGCATTCTAGTATCCCTGCTTTTTTAAGAGCGATCTCCATCCCATCAAAAACCAAACGCTCCTTGCAAACAGAATGGGGTAAAAACGCACTCAAATACTTCGCATCGCCCCCACAAAGATAGATTTTTTGATCTTTGGCTAAATGCTGGATACAAGCAATGACGCTCAAAACCATGCCGTAATTCACAGCGTCTCTAGTGTTTTTAGGTAAAACTTCTAAAGAATCTAAGGCCCTGAAAGGTTGCTCTAAAATTTTAGCGCTTTTTTTATACGCATGAATATATTGGGCTAAACCGGGTAAAATACACCCTCCCAAATGCTTGCTCTCTTTAATTAAATCAATCGTAATCGCGCTCCCCGCATCCACCACCACGCCATTATTTACCGCCAAACACGCCATTTGCCGGTCTATCCCAAGCCCTATATAGTCGGTTTCTAAATGAAAAAACCCTGCAATATTTTTAGCGTTAGGGTAACAATTTAAAAGGGCTTTTTCATTTTCTTCATTCACGCTAATGTAAAAAATTTCCTTTTGAATACCCAAACGCTTTAAATCTTCTTTAGCGCTTGAAAAGAGCTGATAATTTTGTGCGAAATGGATGCGCGTGTTGCCTATATCGCATAAAATTAGGTTTTTCAAATCTGTAAAAGATTGCCTAGCTGGCATAGACTCACTTTTTATTCATTTCTAAAGCTTTTCTTCTTTCTTCAAGCTCTTTTTCATCTCTTTCTTGATGCTCTCTCGCTCTTTGTTCAAATTCTCTAGCCCTTTGTTCGGCTTTGGCTTTTTTCTTTTCTTCTTTCAAGCGGCGTTTTTCTTCTTTAGAATTTGGTTTATTCTCTTCTTTAGAAGCCTTGTTCTCTTTAGGAGCGTTTTGTTTTTCGCCTTGTTGGGTGGCGTTATTTTGATCCTTAATAGGCTCAGGCCTTCTGGTTTTAACCTCTTCTTCTTCAAACCCGCTATTTCTTGGCTTAATTTTGTTTTCTTCTAAAGGCTTTTCTTTAGCTTTATGCCTTTCTTGCAAATAAATAGGAGCGTTCCCTTTTTCGCCTTTTTGAGATTTTTTAGATGCAGATTTTTCCACAACGGGATAAAGTTTTGGTTTAAAATCATTATAATCTAAATAGTAGCGATCATAATACACCCGATTTTTATCATAAAACACCCCTTTATCCAAACGATTAGATGAAAAAAACTTAAAACTGCCTATAGACGGCGTTTTATAGACATTATACGAATCAAAATCATTCAAATCCACCTCTATCACATACCCGCGCTTTTCTAAAGAATACAATTTATTATGGTTTAATACAATGGTATTGAGCGAAGCAAAGGGCAGTTTCACGCTGTTTAATTCCCTCAAACTCTTATCCATTTGCAAAATCTGCCCGTCTAGCGTGAGCACATATAAAGTCCCCTTATCATAAAGCAAGTCTATAATATCCCCATCATAGTTGAACTCTTGACCGCTCACGACTGAGAGTATTCTTTTCCCTGTAGAAGCGATCATGTTATTGCCATCTACGATAAGGTAAGTGATGTTGTTGAAAAACTTATCGCTGCTGATAACAATGTTTCTAATAGGCGTGGGGTTTCCATGCACATAATCCACGACCAACAAGCGCCCATCTAGCATAGGGAACACCACGACCGTATCCATAAAAATAGGCATCGCCATTAAAGAATTGATCGTGGTGCTTGGGGAACCTTTTTCGCTAAAAAGCAATTTTTGAGAAGTGATGTCGTATAAATTCGCTGAATTGTCCGCTAACACCACCGCTAAAAGATTCCCTTTAACGCTCGCGCTCAAGGCAAAAGTTTCCAAAGGAATGATGATAGATTGTTGGCTGGCGTTAGGGTTATTGCTAATCAATTCCACTTGATGACAGACTTTATCTTGGACTTCCGCTTCAACGCCCTTTAATTTCAATTCCGTTTCTTCAGTTTTAGCCACCTTTCTTTTGCTTGTTTTTTTATCAATTTTGTTCAAACAATCTTGCGCAAGGATGAAAAACCCTTGACTCTCATTTAAAAAACTGCTTTCGTAATTGAAATTCTTACCGATTCTTAGCTGCGTTAAACCTTTATCGCCTATAACCGCTCCATTTTTCAAAATGGCTCCATAACGATTAGACGAAACGATACTTTCTTGCAAATGGTTAGGGAAATACGCTTCGCCTTTAACCTGGTGTTTAGCGGGTTTGAAGTATTTTTTCATGTTACAGCCGCTAAAGACAATTAGGGCTATGAGTAAGATTAAAAATGGTTTATTCATCAAATCAATGCGTTCCTTGAATGGTTTCTTTCTTTAGATTGGTTGGTTTGGAAGGGTTTTGCTGAATATCTTCTAACATTCCATAGTGTTTTAAAACAGAGATTATAGCATAGAGTGAAGAACTTAGAGGGATAGCGGATAAACTTTGATGCGCTTTTTTGATCGCGTCTTTAGAATTTTCCTCATACAACAAGTTCACTTCTTGTAAAGCGCTCATTTCTTTAAGAACGGGGCTTTTTTCAAGCAAGTTTTTATCTCTAGAGAGCGATGCGTAAGAATATTGTGCAAAAGTTTTAACGATTTCATTAGAAGATTGCGAAAGCTTTTTAAACTCGTTTGCATCGTTTCTTTCACTCGCTCTGGCGAATTGATACAAGTCATACAACTCTGGGGCGACTTCTTTCAATCTTTTTTGCAAGGCTATATTATTAGGACTCTCTAGCACTTCATTATAAATTTGAGTGATCCGCTCTCTCGTTTGCTCATGCTTATAATCTTGTAATTTTGTATCCCCCAAATAAGCGATAAAAGCCACCACAATAAACAACAACACCCACTTGTAGCGTTTGAAAAACTTTTCTAACCTAAACGCCCCCTCTAAAAGCTTTTCATCGCTTTTAAATTCGTTTCTAACCTGCTCTAAATTTTCCTTAATATTCATGCCTTGCTCACTCCTGTGCTGCCAAATCCTCCGCTACCCCTTGAAGTTTCATCTAATTGTTCGCATTCTATAAATTCGGCTTTATAAGTTTTTTGAACCACCCCTTGAGCGATCCTATCCCCTACCTGGACTTTAAAATCTTTATCGCTTAAATTCGCTAAAATGACCTTAATTTCGCCCCTATAATCATTATCTACCGTGCCAGGAGAGTTTAACACCATCACCTGATGATTCAAAGCCAAGCCACTACGGGTGCGCACTTGCAATTCATACCCCACTTCTAAAGACAAACAAATCCCTATTTTCACCAACCCCACGCTATGAGGTTTGATCGTTACTTCTTCTACAGCATGCAAATCAAAGCCTGAAGAACCCTCGGTTTGGTATTCAGGGATAAGGGCGTTTGGGTGGATTTTTTGGATTTTAATTTTCATCAAAACAAATCTCTTTATAATAAATGTCTAAAATTTCAAAATCGCTCTCGCCATTGGGTAATTGAATGCTCACCGCATCGCCCTTGCTCTTACCGATCAAACTCTTAGCGATCGGCGAACCAAAAGAGATTAACCCTTTAGCCGGATCGCTCTCCACGCTCCCTACTATCGTGTAAGAAAACTCTTTATCGTTATCCAAATTAAGGATTTTAATCGTGCTGCCAAAACTCACTTTATTATGGGCTAAAACGCTCGGATCAATCACTTGAGCGTTAGCGACAATTTCGCTTAAATCCACGATTCTCGCTTCAATGAAGCGTTGTTTTTCTTTAGCGGCATGGTATTCAGCGTTTTCTTTCAAATCCCCATGCCCTCTAGCAATATCAATTTCTTTCACAATATTAGGCCGTTCCACCTCTTTTAATTGCTTTAATTCCGCGCAAATTTTATTGTATCCATGCATACTCATAGGTTCTTTATTCATTTAATCTCCTAAGCTTATTCAGTAGAGATTATAGTAAAAATTAAGTTAAATTCAGCAAAAAAGCCATTTCATTAGCGATTTTTCTCGCGCTCCCACTGGCTAAATATTCCCTTAATCTCAAACTTTCTTTAAAATAGCGTTCCCTATCCATTTCTTCATACGCTTTTAACAAACCCTCTACGCTCAAAAAATGCTGGATCAATTCCGGGTGCAATTGGCTCTCCCCAAGCCCTGGAGTTTCATCATTTAAGGCGTTATAAAAAATATTAGCGAGTCCTATATAATGCAAATTGACCAACATTCTAGCGATCAAAAAATCCATCGTTTTAGCCCTATACGCTAACACAAAAGGCGTGCCAATCAAAGCGGCCTCTAAAGTCGCTGTGCCGCTGCAAATGAACGCAAATTCCGCTTCAAACAAACTCTTATGCGCATCATAAGAAATTTCAAATAATTGAATGTCTTCTCCATAAAGGGCTTTCAAATCCAACCCCTTAAAGAAACTCGGCACCACCAACACACGCCTTTTAAACCTTTCGTTTTGTTCTAAAATTTGAGCTACTTTGACAAACAAAGGGAACATTTTAGCGATTTCGCTTTTCCTGCTTCCTGGCATAAACACTAGAGTTTCGCCCTTAATATCTTTTTTATAGTATTTAATTTCATCTAATAAAGGGTGTCCCACATATTGGGCTTTTTTTTGGTAATAGCCCACTTCAAAAGGCAAAATCGCCCCCAAAAAATCGCAGTATTTTTCAAGGCTTTTAGCGCGCCATTTTTTCCATGCCCAAACTTGCGGTAAAATATAATACATGATTTTTTTATGAGGGTCTTGTTTTTTGATTTTTTTGGCTAGGGGGATATTGAAAGAAGAAGAATCCATTAAAAGCACCAAGTCCGCTTGCTTGGCTAATTGGACCATTTCTTTATGGGCTTTGAGTAAAAACCCCAAACGGCCTATCACATCTCTAAAACCCATGACAGAAAATTCTCTAGGGCTATAGAGCGCGTCTTTCCCTTCAAACACCCCAATGAAACGATAATCTTTGGGCAAATTGCGCCGTAACTTCTCTAAATGCACATTAGAGCTCGCTTCTAAAGCGCTCACTAAAATCGTGGGCATTATTTGTCTTTCAAAAGGTTTTGGACTTGATAGAGCTTGATTTCTTTGTGCAAATCCCTCAATTCAATTTTGAGCAACAAATTTTCAAAATCTTTTTTAGAAAGATGGTTTTTTAAAAGCCTGTTTTCGCGCAAAACGCTGCGGTATTGCAAGTAAATCCCTTCATCAAACACACGCTTGCTTGGTTTTGCCATGATAACCTGATTATCACTAGTGAAAACCTCCACTTCTTCAAGAGCTTTAGGGAAAATCCATTCTTCTCCTGTGTTTTGTGTTTCTTTGTTTAAGCGGGAGTTTTCTTTTTCTAATTTTTTTTGACAGATTTCTTGTTTCAAACCTTTTAAAGCGCTCTTTTTCTTACGCAAGATTTCTTGGACTTGCTTCAATTCCAAACGGATTTTTTTTAAAACTTCTCTAGTGTCTTCAATTTCTTGTTGGTAAGCGTTCAATTCTTCTTGCATCAGTTTTTATTCCGCTAACATTTCTAAAGACAACAAACGCATTTCATTGCCTTGAGTGATAATAACATTCTTGCTGTGGCATTTCTCACACACCCCATAATCTAGGGCGTTAGGCTTAAAAACATGCGAACAATCCTTACACTCTAATTCAACCTTTTCATCCACAATGTCTAAAACAGCGTCCTTACACACCAAAGATTCTTCTCTAAAAGTCTCAAACGCGCTCACAAACAAGCTCTTATCCATAGCACTTCTTTCACCAATACCGACCACGACTCTTTCAATCTTATGGGCTTGATTCTTCTTCGCATGCTCTTCGCAAAGAGCGATTAAAGAAGAAACGACCGAGTATTCATGCATGCTAAACCTTAATCTTTAAATTAGCCCCTATTATATTGTATTAGAGTAATCCTTTGGTTTATTGCTTGAGATTCAATAGGGTGTTAAGGATTTGATCGGATGTGGTTACCGCTTTAGAGTTTGCTTGAAATCCCCTTTGAACCACAATCAAATTCGTTAAACTCCGGCTCAAATCCACATTACTAGATTCTAATTTAGATCCTGAAATCGAACCCCTGCGCCCCGTATTAGCCGCACCGATTAAGGCTTGCCCAGAGTTTCCGGTTTGAGAAAAGACATTCCCACCCAAAGCCTGTAAGCCCGCATCGTTAGCGAAATTCGCTAAAGCCACTTGAGCGAGCGCTAAAGTCCTGCCATTACTGAACGCCCCTAAAAGCACCCCGTCTGAATCAAAGCGGACATCCATCAAATCGCCCGCTTGATAGCCGTTTTGCTCAATCGCATAAGTTTCAGAAATCTTATCCACGCTTGTCAATCCGTCAAAACTCCCTGAGGAACCAAAGGCCAAATTGATGCGTTGGGGGGCATCAGCGCCATTTTTAGGATCAAATTGCAAAAGAGGCGGGTTCATGCCTGCGAGCGATCCGTCGTTATTAAAATGCAAACGGCCTCCTTCAAACACATTAGGCCTAGCCGCTGACCCCCCTACTAATTCCCCAGGCTCAGGCACGATCACTCTAAAATTCCATTCCGCTCCCCCACTCCTATAAAACTCAATGCGCATGGCGTGTTTAGTGCCTAAGCTGTCTATCACATCAATGCTTGTCGCATGCGTAGCGTGGGTGAATTTAGAACTGCTGGCTGACGCTCCCCCTTCAATTAAAGAAGCGGTATTAAGCCCTTTCATGGCATTTTTAAACAAAACATTGTTCGTTACGCTGTCTGAAGAATACCCGCTCACAAAGATATTAAGATTTTCTTTAATGACATTTTTATTGTCTTTATTGTTGATTTCAAACATGCCGTATTGGTTGACAGTAACTCCTATAGAAGCGGCTGAGTCTTGGTAATTGTCCGCTAAACTAGGATCTTTAACGATATTAGCGTCATGCTGGATTAAGGCACGCAAGTCTTCAGTGGTCCTAAACTGCCCAATATCCGCATTAGGGCTAATAGAATGCGTGTAGCTGTATTTGAAAGCCGTTACGTCTTTATCGCCGTCTAAAAAGTTAGCGAACGCTCCGGTCCCGGCTTGAGTGACCACAATGTTTTTAAGCTTTTCATCGCCGTCTAATTCATTGGTGTTTTCCAAACGCAATTGCTTGCCGTCTAAATAAGCTTCAATGCCCGTTTGGCTTTTGACTGCATTGATCGCATTTTTCGCCGCTACTAAGCTTGAAGTCCTGCTCACCGCTGAATCGTTCGTGAAAGAAATCTTAACCCCATTCAACTCAAGCGTGCTGTTTTCTGCAGAAGGGAGGATGTCTTTGACCATTTTTGCGCTCTTATAGCTCACCCAAATCCCTTGATTTTCATTCAATAAAAGAGCGTCGCCATCTTCATTGTATAAAGAACCCATGTCTTCGGCGACTTGAGCTAAATTCGTGCCTGAATCATACACCGGATTAATGCCATCTGAAGGGGTTTTGGCTGAAGAATCCAAAGCGAATATCGCCGCTGTTTGATCGGCATGCCTTCCGGCGTTTAAATTCGCCCTCATAGAAATGCGGTTACTCGCTCTAGCTGGCATCACCATTCCTGGATCAATTCTAATGTTTTCTAAAGGACCGGTGTTATCCACTTTTAAAGCGTCCGTATCGCTCCCTTTATTGCCGGTATCGCTCCCGTTTCTCACCCACCCTTGCACCACAAGCCCGCCG
The DNA here is from genome assembly GCF_015904775.1 of Helicobacter pylori. Classification (GTDB taxonomy): domain Bacteria; phylum Campylobacterota; class Campylobacteria; order Campylobacterales; family Helicobacteraceae; genus Helicobacter; species Helicobacter pylori_DM. The sequence continues at coordinate 24,171 of NZ_JADZNC010000005.1, read as the reverse complement.
GTGGTAACCAAACTCCCTTGCGAGTCAAAAAGAAACTCCCCATCTCTAGTGAAATTGCGCGTGATCCCCCTATCAGGGCTAATGATAAAAAAGCCATCGCCTTGAATCGCTAGATCGGTTTTGACATCTGTGTTTTGGATATTGCCTTGTGAAAAGATTTTAGTCGTCGCATCCACGCCTACCCCAAGCCCCACAGAAAAGTCATTCTGCCCTGCTAACCCGTTTTTATAGGGTGCGGTAGCGATGAGCTTGACTTGAGAGAGCATATCCACAAAAGAAGCCCTAGAATATTTAAACCCAGTGGTATTCACGTTCGCAATATTATTACTCTCAATATCCAAAGCGATTTGGTGGGCTTGCATCCCATTGACACCAGACCATAAAGACCTAAGCATGGTTATCCTTTAATTTAAAGAAATTCAATCTATGCAAAATAAAGCAAAAGTTGTTCCTAAATAGCTTTTTAGAATGATTGATTGTGGATTTTAAAGTTTTGTTAATCAAAAAGATCGGTCAAATTCATAAGGGGATAGGGGGGGGTTTTGCAACACTACCCCCATAACGCTTTTTAAAGGTTATCGCTCAAAATCTAGCCCACCTTAACGCAAAATCGCGCATTCATGATCTTGAATCTCTTCGGCTGAAGCGCGATTTAAAGTCAATGGGTTAAATTGTGTCGCTAGCAAAACAAAGGAGTTATCGCTTTGTTGCACCACCGCCAAGCCATAGTCCCCCATGCGTTTGTGCGCATTAGGCACTTCTTTATTAAGCATGACAAACGGGCTTTTTTGCGCCAATTCGCTCTCTGTTACCCGACGCACCAAATATTTATGCCCGTTCAAGCCCCCTGATAATGGCGACCAGTGGCTGTTGATTTTTTTTAGATTATTATCCAGCTGTTTGCGTGCATCAAGGCTAATGCAAGAGATATGGATGTGAAAATGGTTTTGCGATCGCCCTTTTTTAGAGTTGATCGTCAAAGAAATCGCGCTATCAGGAATGGGTTTTCCGTATTTTTTACTCATAAAATCGCGCGCTTGCCAGGATAAATAAAAAAAGTTAGGCGTAGAAGGATTAAGCAACAAAGGGCTTTCAATACCGCTAATGTGAGTTGTTGGCATCAACAAATATTGCAACGGGCCGTTAATATCTTTTAAAACCACATACCCGGCATCGGGTTTGACTTCTATGCATGGTGAAGGATTTTGATTTTTCTCATAATTAGGCAAACATTTCTCAAAAACAATCTTACGCAACACGTTTGGATCTTTGGCACTTAAACTCACAACAGCGATAGCCACCACCGCTAAAAAAAGAAAGCCCGCTTTTTTCATCTTTTTTGCTCCTTGTTTTTAATGAGAGTTTTTACAAACCCTCTCGTTATTTTTCTACAATAGCGGTTAAAATCTTTAATCATTATGATTATTTTAATGAATTTTGACTTATTAGTAACGTTTAGTAACCTATTTTTAAAAAAGGGCTTTTTGAATACCAACTACAAAAAACTTAAAAAGCGATCTTAGGGGGTTGATACTTATCAAATTAAAGCGTTTTATAACCTTGATTTAGATAACATGGTAGCGATAACACCACGATAAGGATAATTATCATGCAAGATTTACCCCCATGCCCTAAATGCAACGACGCCTACACCTACCATGATGGCACGCAATTGGTTTGCTCTAGCTGTTTGTATGAATGGAATGAAAATGAAATTAGTAATGAAGAATTGATCGTTAAAGATTGCCATAATAATCTTTTACAAAATGGGGACTCGGTCATTCTCATTAAGGATTTAAAGGTTAAAGGCTCATCTTTAGTGCTTAAAAAAGGCACCAAGATCAAAAACATCAAACTTGTCAATAGCGATCACAATGTGGATTGTAAAGTGGAAGGGCAGAGCCTGTCTTTAAAATCTGAATTCCTCAAAAAAGCTTAGGAAAATACAAAAGCTTAAGAAAAAACTTAGTGGCTTTTTAGACTTGTAAAAATCATTTTTTAGAAAAAATCAACTTATCCAACTTGAAAAAAATCACCGCTCCAATGGTTTGCCCCAAGAAAAGATTGAGCCACAACGGAAAATTGAAATAATAAAAAACCTCCATAAAAGGCAACATCACCAACGCGCTCAACATCCATCTAAGCCAATAAACCAAAAACAGCTTGGAAGCGTATTCTGTGCCAAGTTTCTTAAAAAATTCTCGCATAAAACAACCCTTTCAAATCCTTTTTGCAAACCCTCCTAAAAAGGAAAGCTCACCATTAAGGAAGATTCCTAAATCCCATGCCTTTAGACAGCGCTATAGGTTACTCTTTTTTCAAATAACTTGCTCTCATAGTTATTCAAATCCCTACCATCTACAAGAGCAAAGGCATCGCCAAAAGTCGCCAACAAGGCAGTATCTAATTGCATGTCTTTATGGCGGTTCAATGGGATAAAGACTTCCTTGTGATTATTTTGAAAATCAAACGCTAACAAGGAATCTTTCAAATACACTTCCACTCTAGAAGCGTTTTCCACCACGCTGTTTTGAGCCAATTTCAAGCCTTGCACTTCAGCGCTTTTAATCCCGCACGCATGGCATAAGGACACAAACATGCTCTCTTTAGAGATAGTTGCAAACCAAGGCAAACTATCTCGTTTAGGTAAATTTTCTTTACCCTCTAGAGCCTTTTGTCTCTTGGGCATCTCATGCTTGATGAACGCATAAAAATTACGAACGCTTTCTTTAGGGGTTGTTCCCTTGAGTTGGTTGGCGATATTAGCCACGCTCGCATCGTCTCTTTCATAACGCCCCATTGCTACAAAATCGCTCGCATCAAACAAACGCTCATTCAATTGATAGCTAGCGATCTCATACGACAAATGGACTCGTTTTTTTTGAGCGCTTTTTAAAAATTCCACTTGCAAATAAGGCACTCCAAAATTGAGCATGCTTTCATAGCTAGCATGATTGCCTTGTAAATTCACATTGCTCGCTGCAACGCTCGGCATGGGAATGAAAAGTGAAGTGTGTTCTGCAGAATCAAAATCAATGCTGTACTCAGCCTCTATTTTATATTTTCTTGCAACACTCCCTTTGCTTTCTTCTGCCTGCAAAATCTGCACTCCTAAAACAGCGCTTGTAGCGCCTAAAGCAGTCGTTTTAATAAAATCCCTTCGTTTCATAACTATAACTCTTTATTGTAATTTCTAAATTCGTTGAATGAATGAAAAAGTAGGACACGCCACCAACCCCTAAAGGATTGATGAGTATCCAAAAACCTAAATTGTGAAAGACAAAGCGTCCCTAAAAAATAAGAACGCTCAAAGAAAAGAGTTACTTTTTCTTTTTCATGTGATGCATGTCTTTTGCATGCATGTCTTTCATCATTTTTTGGTGTTTTTCAAGAGCTTTTTTAACTCCCTCAGCGTACTTGGGGTCAGCTTTCTTGAAATGCTCCAATTGCTTATCCACAATTTCCTTATGGGTAACATGAGCTAAAGACCCTCCAATAGTGTCATACAACCTTTCTTTTTCATCAGCTGGCAATGAGCGGTAGTAATCACCTGGCTGGGTGTAGTAATCGCTATCTTCAGCTCTGTAATCCCAATTCCACACTTCAAACTCTTTTTCAATATGAGCTAAGTTGAACTTAGGATCCCTAGCGCTCTTATCTTCTTTATAACCAGGCAATGAGCTAGGCGTATAGTTTTGTAAAGAGCCGTAGTATCCGTTTTGCATGTAACCATCTCTGCTAGAAGAGTGGAATGGGCATCTTGGCCTGTTAACCGGTATCTGAGGATAATTAACCCCTAAGCGGTAGCGGTGTGTGTCCCCATAAGAGAATAAGCGGGCTTGTAACATCCTATCAGGGCTATAGCCAATTCCAGGAACCACATTAGCCGGAGTGAATGCCGCTTGCTCCACTTCTGCGAAATAGTTTTCAGGATTTTTATTCAACTCCACAATGCCCACTTCCATCAATGGATAATCTTGGAGATACCAGATTTTAGTGACATCAAATGGATGGAATCGATACTTCTTAGCGTCCTCTTCTGGCATCACTTGAATGCTCATTTTCCATTTTGGGAAATCCCCTCTAGCGATCGCATCGAATAAATCCCTTTGGTTTGAATCCGGATCATATTTCCTAACTTCTGCGGCTTCTTCATTAGTCAAGTGCTTGACGCCTTGCATGGTTTCAAAGTGGAATTTCACCCAAAAGCGTTCGCCTTTAGCGTTGATAAGACTAAAAGTATGGCTGCCAAAACCATCCATATGGCGGAAAGATTTAGGGATACCTCTATCGCTCATAACCCATGTTACTTGATACAAGCTTTCAGGAACATTACTCCAAAAATCCCATACCATGTCATGGTTAGGCAAATTGGTTTGAGGATCTCGTTTTTGAGTGTGGATGAAATCAGGGAATTTGATCCCATCACGGATAAAGAAAACAGGCGTGTTGTTCCCTACTAAATCCCAGTTACCTTCTTCAGTGTAATACTTCATCGCAAAACCTCTTGGGTCTCTCACCGCATCCGCGCTACCTCTTTCACCAGCCACGGTAGAAAACCTAAAGAAGCATTCTGTTTTTTTACCCACTTTAGAGAAAATTTTCGCTTTAGTGTATTTAGTGATGTCTTTAGTCACGGTGAAAGTGCCATAAGCCCCGCTTCCTTTAGCATGCACCACCCTTTCAGGGATCCTTTCTCTGTCAAACGCCGCTAATTTTTCCAAAAACCAAGTGCTTTGTAATAAAACAGGACCTCTAGGGCCGGCCGTAATCACATTGTTGTCATCCCAAACGGGAGCACCAAAAGCAGTGGTTTGTTTCACATCTTTATTAACCATCTTTTTTCCTTTATTTGATCTTAAATCTTCGTAATATGACACTAAGCCAATTACTTGTGGTGATTATTACATAATTTGTTATACAAAGACTAACGAGATTCAATTTCCTTAAAAAATCTTTTTTTTAAGAATAAAAAACCCCTTTAAGTATTTCTATTCGTAACAATTAATGAAAAAAATAAGAAAGATTAAAAACAAAATTTTATTTTTAATCTAGTTTTAATAATAATTATCATACTAATCTATCTCAATGTTTTAGCGGATTTTGTTTTTTTTTTTTGATTTTTATTTTTTGAATTTTTAAATTTAAGGAGAGTTGTTGGATGTTTTTAAGATCATACCCAAAGCTTAGATACGCTTTATGTTTACCCCTACTCACTGAGACTTGCTATAGCGAGGAGCGCACTTTAGATAAGGTTACCACCCAAGCCAAAAGGATTTTCACTTACAACAATGAGTTTAAGGTTACTTCTAAAGAATTGGATCAACGACAAAGCAATGAAGTCAAAGACCTGTTTAGGACTAACCCTGATGTGAATGTGGGCGGAGGGAGCGTGATGGGGCAGAAAATCTACGTGAGAGGCGTTGAAGACAGGCTTTTAAGGGTTACGGTGGATGGGGCTGCGCAAAATGGCAATATCTACCACCACCAAGGCAACACCGTGATTGACCCTGGCATGCTCAAAAGCGTGGAAGTTACCAAAGGCGCAGCGAATGCGAGCGCGGGGCCAGGAGCGATTGCGGGAGTGATTAAAATGGAGACTAAAGGAGCGGCTGATTTTATCCCTAGGGGGAAAAGTTATGCGGCTAGTGGGGCGGTGAGTTTTTATACCAATTTTGGCGATCGAGAGACTTTTAGATCGGCCTATCAAAACGCGCATTTTGACATTATCGCTTACTACACGCACCAAAATATTTTCTATTATAGGAGCGGCGCTACAGCGATGAAAAACCTTTTCAATCCCACACAAGCCGATAAAGAGCCAGGAACCCCTAGCGAGCAAAACAACGCTTTGATTAAAATGAATGGTTATTTGAGCGACAGAGACACGCTCACTTTCAGCTGGAACATGACACGAGATAACGCCACACGCCCTTTAAGGAGTAACGCTATAGGGTTAGCCTATCCTTGTGAAGCCCCTTTTAGCCCTGATGGCGCTCAAGGGTGTCCTAATGTGTTAGATAGTTTCACAAGATACATGTATCACTCCATTAATAGCGCTAACAATCTTTCCTTACAATACAAAAGGGAAGCGGGAAATTCTTTTGGCGACCCACGATTAGATTTTACCCTTTATACGAGCATCAGGAACGCTCAGTTTGATCCCCTATTTGATCCTAATGGCGTTTATGCTAAATTCCCCACTTCTTTAGCGAGCGCATGGGAAAAAGAAAATTACCCATGCGTTGAAGGCGCTTATTGCACCCCAAGCTTTTCTGATGTGGATAAACCAAGCTCACAGCCTAGGGATTTGTTTTTAAACAACACCGGCTTAAACCTTAAAGTCGCGCATGTGATTGATGAAGCCACAGACAGCCTTTTTGAATACGGATTCAACTACCAAAATTTAAGCGTTTTTGACGCTCGTATCCCCAAATCAGAATTATACAGGCCCAATCAAGTCTATACTGACGATAAAGGGCAAAAACAAATCGCTTGCAGTCTTGTGGATAATAACCCTAATGACCCTACGCTATGCCAAAGAGGGAAAGCCAATGGGAATATTTATGGAGGCTATGTGCAAGCGAATTACTCGCCTCATAAAATCATCACTTTTGGAGCGGGGGTTAGGTGGGACGCCTACACGCTTTATGATAAAGATTGGAACCACCGCTACACTCAAGGCTTTAGCCCTAGCGCGGCTCTTGTGCTAAGCCCCATTGAGCCTTTATCTTTAAAAATCACTTATTCTCAAGTTACAAGGGGGGTTATGCCAGGAGATGGCGTGTATATGCGCCAAAACGATTTACGATACGCTAAAAACATCAAGCCTGAAGTGGGATCTAACGCTGAATTTAATATTGATTATTCAAGCCAGTATTTTAGCGGGAGGGCTGCGGCGTTTTATCAGGCTTTGGATAATTTCATCTCCCAATACGCGCAAAATTTGATTGTAACCAATTTGAGTCAAGCGATTAGGATTTATGGCTATGAAGTGGGTGGGACTTTTAGATACAAGGGCGTGAGTTTGAATGTAGGGATCTCGCGCACTTGGCCCACCACCAAGGGGTATTTAATGGCGGATAGCTATGAGCTTGCCGCAAGCACCGGTAATGTTTTTATCATCAAATTGGATTACACCATCCCCAAAACAGGGATCAATCTTGCATGGCTTAGCCGCTTTGTTACCGGTTTAGATTATTGCGGGTTTGATATTTACTTGCCTGATTACGGGACGGCTGAAAAACCCAAAACCCCTACCGATTTAGCCAAATGCGGATCTAAATTAGGGTTAGTGCATATGCATAAACCGGGCTATGGCGTGAGTAATTTTTATATCAATTGGAGTCCTAAAACCAAAAGCCGCTGGAAAGGTTTGTTGCTTTCAGCCGTGTTTAATAATGTTTTCAACAAATTCTATGTGGATCAAACAAGCCCTTATGTCATGAGCCCGGATATGCCAGGCACTGATGCTGTTAAAAGAGCGATCGCAGAGCCCGGGTTTAATGCGCGTTTTGAAGTGGCTTACAAATGGTAGTTAGCGGGGCTTTAAGCATTGCGCATGCGTGATAGCAACAGCTATCGCATCGCTAATATCCAAAGGCTTGATTTCGCTTGTGATGTTAAGCAAGCGTTTGACCATAAAGGCTACTTGCTCTTTAGCGGCTTTCCCGTTACCGGTCAGGGCTTTTTTGACTTGTAAGGGCGTGTATTCGCTAAAATTGCCGATCCTTTCTAAAATCTTTAAGGACAACGCCCCCCTGAATTGCGCAAGCTTGATCACGCTTTTAGGGTTATACGCAAAGAAAATATCTTCAATCGCCACTTCATTGACTTCGTAACGATCCAATAAGCAATCTAAGGCTTCTATCAAATCTAATATTTGTTCTTGCAAGCGTGTCGTGGTGATATTAATGAACCCAGCCGTGATTAAAGAAAACTTGTTAGAAGCATGAGAAATGATAGCATACCCGCATTTCCTACTGCCCGGATCTATTCCTAAAATACGCATCAATCATTCCTATTATTTAATTGCAAGGTTTAAAAAACGCTATTATTATATCCATGTTTCTTGTTGGCACAAAATACAAGATTGCATTAAGAACTTTTAAAAAATTTAGCGTATAAATAAGGGAGCAATAAATGAAAGCAAACACAATCATACTAGTAGATTGGGAGAATTTCAGACGCGATATTAAACAAACAAAATGCGTTAATTATAATATCGCTTTAGATGTGATCGTTACTATTAGGGCTTTTTTACTAGATGATGAGAGGATCAGTCGTATTTACTTTTATACCACCCCACCCTTTGATTTTGAACATGCGTTATGGGATAAGAGGAATGACACTCTCCAAAATGAAAAAAATCCGGGAACAGAAATGAAAATCTTCACAAGCAGCGACATTGAAGAGATCTTACAAAGCAGTGAAGCGACTAAATGGGAGAAGATTTATAGCGATGTGGAAAATTTCCAACACGATCTGGCTTCATTGGATCAAGTGGAATTGAGGTTGGGGAGGACTAAGTTAAACGCAATAAGAGTGGAGTTTGATGGGAGTTATAAGGCGTTATTAGAACAAAAGCAGGTGGATATGCTCATGGGTCTTGACATTCAAAGGATAGCCTTTAAAAAAATAGCTGATAGGATTTTGATATTTTCAAAAGATACGGATCTAATCCCAGCGCTCAAATTAGCCAGAGATGAGGGGTTAAGGGTGGATATTGCCGATTTGTCTAACAGATTGTCTCTTCTTAGCCAGGATTTGAAATACAATTCGGATAAAGTGAGGAAATTGAGCAGCAACGAAGTCAAAGACAAGCTTTTTTCCATCAGAGAAAACCTCACTAAAACCAACTGGGCTTAAACTAAACCATAAAAAGGCTTACTTCATTTTTATAGAGTTTTAAAAATCATTTTTTAAAAACTCAATTATTGGCGTTTGATCAGAACAAAGCCAGAATTTTTAAAGGGGTTTTTAGGCTTATTTTTCTCATACTGACTGGGTAAGCTCGGGTAGTTCGTTACTTCTTGCTTATTTTTTTGTGGTAGGATTGGGGTTATCAAGGTTTAGGGGATTAGTATCTTTCCCTTTGTAATTTGGCACTAAAGGCGACTGAGTTAGCCCATTCCTTGATTTATCCACTTCATAGCTTGTAATAACGCACCTATTATTTAAGGTCTCACCTTTCCAACTATCATTCAAGCCTTGATTTAGAAAACCCCTGCTCTAAACCTTGATAAACTTGATAAAAACACTTAAAGCTAGCCGTATGTGTGCCAAAAGTCCCTAACGAAAAAGATTTCTCTTTTTGAATGGGTGGGTGAGGCTTTTTAATCATCTTTCTTTAATCCTTGACTTATTAAAGTTTTTGTTTTATAGTTTCAATGCAAGCCCGCTCCATCGGCTTATTCTTTAAGCGTTCTTGCCTGCGGAATGAAAGAGTGGATAATGTCCGCCTTGTCAATCTCTGCTTTAACATCATTTTTTGTTTTTCATCTATTCTCCTTGCGTTCTCCTTGAAAAGATTTAGATCGTTATTTGACTTTATTGGGGTTTTTATGGTAACATTCTTACAGACATCGCTATAGGAACTCAACCTATGGTTGCCCCTTAGAGGGTTTGGTGTCTTGCATTAAAGCTTTGATTGATGCATCATTTTTAAGATTAATTCATTTTTTACCCATTGACTCATTAAAGTTTTTTAAAGTATTGTTCTTTTTAGCACCACCATGGGAACTCGACCCATGGGGTACCTTCGCATTAGCGTCAAGTGAGGTGCTTGAAAACTTCTTATAAGCATTGTTATTCTTATAATCTCCGTTACTCTTGAACATTGTTTTTAAAACTAATTCATTCTTTCTATTGTTTAATGTTTTTGCACTAATATTGTCAAGGCATGGATTAGAGAATAATTTTCTAACCCACACTAAAAACACTTTAAGTGTGCCAAGAGACCCTGACACATAAGACGCAAGGGCTTGTGTATGGTCAAGGTGAGGCTTTTTAATACTTTTCATTCCTTACTCCTTGTGTTTAATTTTTTATGTTAAAGTTTCAAAACACATTAGCTTTATCAAATATGTCTAGCACTCAGCTCATAACTGATGTTCAATCGCTATTCTGAGATTTTTCTAATGTTTTTCTATGGGCTACACTATCCTTATAATTTCATTTTATGCTTCGTTTTTAGTATTAATTCATACTTTTCAGCGTTGGCTTGTTCTAAGGGGCTTAAAGGCTCTTGCGTTTTAAGCACGTTTGTGTTAGGATTAGGTTCTGTGAGTTTAGGGGTTTCCAAACCTACCCCTTGTAATTGAGCCATAAGGAGACTCGGTGGCTCACTCTCGCTATTATAGATTTCATAACTGCTTACTACCCACTTATCATTAAGTCCCTAGTCTCGCTCGTGTTCTAATTTGCGTTTTAGGGCTTCTTTACGCTTTAATTCTTGCTCTTTAGCTTTTAAAAATTCCTGTTCGCTTTGTTCTTGCTCTCTTTGTAATTTCGCAAGCTTTTCGACGTTGGCTTGTTCTAAGGGGCTTAAATTTGTAGCTTCTTGTGTGGTTTCGTTTAAATTCTCGCTTGTTTTTAATAAATCCTCTTGACTTGTTAAAGGTTTTGGTGTAGGATTATCTGTAGCACCACTATAGGAACTCAACCTATGGTGCACCTTCGCATTAGCGTCGAGTGAGGTGCTTGAAAATTCTTTATAAATATCATTATTTTTATAATCTCCGTTACTCTTGAACATCGTTTTTAAAACTAATTCATTTTTCTTATTGACCGCTTGCTCTACCACTACCGCATAGCCGTTGATTTGTTTAAACGCCGTTATAGCTTCTTGATTGTATTTGTCTATAGTCCTAAGAATAGCATCAGCGTTATTGACGATATATCTATAATTCGCTATATCTTCGTAAGTAATAGGGCTTTCTCCATTTTTAACATTAACAGAATTAACGCCATGCCTTTTGAGTATGTGAGCGATAGCATCATGATCTAAACTCGCTCTTATGTTTTCAGGGTGCTTAAAGTTAGCGTCTTTTAAAAGTTCTAATTCTTTGTTAGAGGCTTTTTCTATAATCATTTTCTTGTTGTTTTTGTGTAGAAATTCAACCATTTCAGGGTTTAGGTTATTCACTCCAAAAGTGATCGCATCTCTCCCGCTTGTAGGGATTTCTGCGTTATTTAATAACTCTTTGATTTGCTCGTTAGTGAGTTTTTGATTAGAAAAATCAAACGCTTTTTCTTTGAGTTCTTCGCTGGCTTTCTTGATCCCGTTAGTAAGCTCTTCAATGATTTTAAGCGTGTTGTTGCTAAAGTGTGATTTTTGCGCGCTGAGTTCTAAATTCTTACTAAACTCGCTTATAGAGTGGCTTCTCTCAAGCACTCTTTTAATGTGATACTTTAAGGCCGCGCCTGCGGTGGCTTCGTTTAGGGCTTTAGGTAATTTCACGCCTAAAATGCGATCGGGCGCGTTCCTGTATAGCGTTCCTAATGTAAATTTAGTCCACTGATACTTTAACGCTCCGCTTAAAGTGGTCGCTAATCCTTGGCTTAAGTTCTTCGTAATAGCGGGTTTTAGGCTTTCTGCGATCTTAGCGTCGTTTTTAAAAAGCTTATGAAAACCGCTCGCTATGTCAATGTATTCTTTAGCTTTGGGTGTGGTAAAAACATCCTCTTTAAACTCGTTTAGCTTGTTTAAAAACTGCGTAGGGGGTGGTGTTTTGTTCTAGTGTATTAAATATTGAATAATAAATTTAAATAAGGCTTTTTGAGTATTGATATTTGATTGGAGCAGAGCCTTTTAATATTTTAAAAAGGCTAATCAAAAATATCCATTAAGGATAAAATGCTAGTAAATCCTAAAACCATAAGTGATGTTAAACATGATATGGCTTCGGTCAGAATACACATTGTGTGTTAAAGGTTGCGTGCCAGGCCCATTAGGATCGACTGGAACATACATGCCACAATACCCAATACAATAGCCTTTTTTGGTGATATTGCCATAATATTCTAGTTTTAAATCCATTCTAATATTATACTTATTAGAAAAATAACTCAAAAAGAGTGCGAGACTCCTTTCATCAGCCCTTGGGCTATCCGTCCAACGGCCTAAAATTTTCCAACTAAACCCTCTATATTGTGAGCCTACATACAAAAACCCGTTAATAACATCAGCGCCAACAATATTGTTAATTTCTGCGTCATAAATACTATTCGTCCAAATGTTATACCCCAAAGGATCCCCATAAATACCTATATCGCCATTAGCGTTACCGATATTTTTATAGACACTACCCCCAAATTGCCACTTATTATAGTAAAAACGGGTGCGGAAGAAATAAGTTTGCCCGCTCTTGCCTAACGGCACTTGTTGGAAGAGGATAATATCATTTTGATTAGCCGGAGTGGGAAAAATGGGGAAAAACCCCACGAAAGTGCCTACAAAACGAAAGCCTTTATTGTTGAAATTAGGGTTGGTGTCATAAGTGATATTAATGCCTGGTGCATACATTCTTTGAAAGATCGCATAAAAATAAGGGTTGATTTTTAGGTTGTCTTTTTCATATTTCAAATCCGCTACCATTAGAGCCTTACCGCTTGTATAGTAACGCCCAAAATACCAAAACCAGTCGCTTGACGCTGAAGCCCTAGCGTCTGAATACATCACCCTTAACCTGGTGTCTTTGTATTTGACAAAGCCTTCAACCCCTTGAGTGTAAGAAGTGAACCAATCATACTCTTCAGCATCATAGCGCCCCCCTTTCACGCCAAAACTGAATTTGTCTTTCTTGTAGTTGTAGCTCAAAAAAGCGTTATGCACCATAGCCAAACGAGGTTTTTGCACGTTTAAACCGCTATGCCCTGCATACCAGCCAATGTATTGCCAAAAGATACCCGCCCCAAAAGGATCCGTCCTAGAGCCGGGCTGGCCATTAGGGATATTATTGCCTTGATAGGCGGTAGAGTCATAGGGAAGCGCTGCCATCATCGCCCCCACTTCTGCCCTCAAGCCCTTGTATAACCCCATGCTCAAATTCAATTCGCCGAGTAAAGAAGTGTAACTACCTGTAGGATAAATGTCTTTAGAAGGTTGGTATCTTTGGTTGTTAAAACCATATTTGGTATAGCTGCTCACCTTTCCAACAATACTCATGTTGAATTTATAAGCTTGAAGTTTGGATAAAAAAAGACCAGAAAAAAGCAAAAAAAATAGAGCGTAAAGAAAATATTTCTTAATTTCCAAAACCCTAACTCCCAAAGATATTAAAATAAAAATGCAAAAAAAGGCATATCTAAGAGAATAGGGGAACTCCCTTAGAAACTATAACTGATGTGTGTCATCAAATGGCTTCTGTCTTGAGTAATGCTTTTTGCGATACCACCTATGTTTTGAGGGCCTTGCGCGAATGCAGAAGATTCAAACAAACCATTATTCAAGTTGAGCGGCTGACCGTTTGGCCCAAGGAAACCGGTTCCAGGGTTGTAACCCGCACGAATTTGGAACTCTAACCACACGAGTTTGAGACCCGCTTTAACATGTTTGCTGAACTGATAGTCTAGATACATACCGATACCATATTCCAATGCCCTTGGAGCGGTAGTGAAGCGTTGATAAACGCTCCAACTGAACTTACCATGCTTGCCTCCACCTTTAACATACTCGGTGAACGCGTCAGCATCGGTAATGTTGTCAATCCCTGCAAAGCCTAAGCTGTAGATGCCACCGACCCATTGTTCGATACCATCAAGAGCCACAGGGTTACCCCAAGTACCCAAGTTCATGTTAGGGTTACCGATGTTGAGGTAAGCACCACCAACCACAAAGTAGTTGTTAATGTCTATGTGGTGGTGCAAATAGAGCGTCGCACCACCAGGACCTTGCAAGCCACGCCACTTACCATTATCCAAGAACGGATCCCAAGTGTTATAACGAGCGGGTGCGTAACGGCCGTATTCAGCGTTATTCCAACGATAGTCATACAACACATAGAAAGTCGTTTTATTCCTTATACCTCTACCGCTAAACTCAGGATTGGTATCGTATTCTATTTTAGCACCGGGCAATGTACCTACCATTGGGATAAGATACACATAAGGGTGGATCATTAAATTTTTTGTAGGGCGATAAATAATACCCGCCTTATGAATACCCCAAGGCTTTTCACGATAAATGGGGAACAACCACTGACCATCAGCGATACCACGACCCCAAGAGCTAAAGAGCAAGAATTTCATCTTATTCGTAAGCTTGAAAGTCCCATAAAAACCTTGGAACAATTGGTAAATCCAATCCATTTGCTCCTGCTCCGTAACGTCAAAGCGCCCCATGACCATATGGACTCTGTCGCTGTCATAGGTAAGATTCGCTTTATAAACTTCATAGCGCCTTGAATGCCCGGGCAAGTAGGCGTTAGCCGGATAGTAGTTAGGGAACAAGCCGTTCCACTCACCCATATACATATAGCCAATACCCCTAGGGTCAATAATACCACCTGGCCCTGATTGTTGCCACATTTTAGTCGCATTCATACAAAGACTCAAAGAATCCGTGCCGCAAGAAGTCTTATCCCAATAGCTTGGGGGAGTAAAATCCTTTGCCCACCTATCATACCTAGTGTTATCATAAACTTGTCCGCCCAAAACACCGCCTAAATTCACGGTCCATCCCCTACCTAAATGCACAGACCCCTCTAGCTTACCCGTAAGGTTAACAAAAGTCTCTGTAGGATAGATACCTTTAACAGGGTTAATAGGCGAACGGTTAAAACCCACTTTGGAGAAGTTGATAAAATCCCCATGCACCTCATAAGTAACCGCCCCTAATGAACCCGTAGTGAACAATAGTGGCAAGGTCAAACGCTTTAGCAATGCAGCCGCAACTTTTCGTTTCTTTAATTTCATTCCTCTTCCTTACTTTACCTGAGAATAGATAAATTACCCTGTAAAAATAATTGTAGCATAAAAGAATATAGATTTAGTTTAAAATCAAGCTAGTTTTTCTCAAAATTTACAAAATTTAAATTTTCAAACGCCAGTTTGCTAGTGAAAAAGCTTCTATTTTACATAGTCGCTTTAAAAACTATCTGCATTGATAGTATATGATATGATAATATTTTAAAGCTAAAAATGGTTTTTACATCAATACATAGATTAAAAAAATGACAATAAGGAGCAAAAATGAAAAAAATTGGTTTGAGCTTGTGTTTGGTTTTGAGTTTGGGTTTTTTAAAAGCCCATGAAGTGAGCGCTGAAGAGATCGCGGATATTTTCTACAAACTCAACGCCAAAGAGCCTAAAATGAAAATCAACCACACGAAAGGATTTTGCGCTAAAGGCGTGTTCCTCCCTAATGCGCAAGCAAAAAAGGATTTAAATGTGCCACTACTCAATGAAAAAGAAATCCCTGCGTCTGTAAGGTATTCTTTAGGAGGCGCGATGATGGACGATAAAAGCAAGGTTAGGGGAATGGCGTTAAAATTGGAAAATCAAAACGCTAGCTGGACAATGGTGATGCTCAATACAGAAATCAATTTTGCCAAAAACCCTGAAGAATTCGCCCAATTTTTTGAAATGAGACTTCCTAAAAATGGCAAGGTGGATGAAGCAAGAATCAAAAAGCTTTACGAAGAAGTCCCCTCTTATAGGGATTTTGCCGCCTATATGAAAACGATAGGGATTAGCTCAAGCGTGGCTAACACGCCTTATTATAGCGTGCATGCGTTCAAGTTTAAAGATAAGGAAGAAAAATTATTGCATGCGAGGTGGAAATTTGTGCCTAAAGACGGCATTAAGTATCTTAACCCCCAAGAATTAAAGCAAAAAGATTCAAATTATCTGCTTTCTTCATTCCAACAACACCTTAAAACTAAGCCCATAGAATACCAAATGTATCTGGTGTTTGCGAATCAAAATGATGCCACCAACGACACGACCGCGCTTTGGAAAGGCAAACACAAGGAATTATTAGTGGGGACCTTGAAAGTTGAAAAATACGAAGGAATGGGTTGCAATAAAGACGTGTATTTCCCAGCCGATCTCCCTAAAGGCGTAGAAGCCCCTACTGATCCCTTATTCCAAATCAGGAATGAAGTTTATGGGATCACTTTTAGCAGAAGGCAATAAAAAGGCTAAGGCGAATCAAAATATAAGGGGGGAGTGGGATTTTTGTTTAAAGCGTTTAAGCGTACCCACTAAAACACTTCCTCTCTTATTTGAGGCACACACACTCACGCTGAATATTGGGCAAAAATAACGAACATTCAATCCACCTACCACCTTTTTAATACTCTTATCTTGTATTTTATTTAGGCCGTATTATGGGTTTTTATGAAAGCGGCTTATTAGGTATTTCTGTAATTTTGTAATCAAAAAAGTTTTGCGAAATATTAAAAACGCTCTGCCCTTCCATTTGTTGGCGGGTTATCCAATTCAAATCATTGTCTTTGATTTTAGAAATTTCTACGCACGCTACTTGCCCGTTAAACAGGTCAAAATGCACCACAATAGTAGGAATTTTATCCGTTATCAAACGCCTTTTAGCTTCTAAAACTTTATGTTCTTTAATATCATCGATCCCTTGAAACCCGCTTTGAACTTCTAGCAATAAATGATTGTCCAACAAAAAATCGGCTTTAGGACTTCTTTTAAAGATTTCTATGCTCTCAAAATTACCACCACCAAAAAATTTAATGGTTTCTTTTTGCGTGCTAAAAAGACAAGCGATAAAATCCTTAAAAAACTCCGCTACCAAAAACCCACGCATCCACGAAAAACAAACTTCTTCAACTCTTCTGCCTTGATTATTTAGCTTATAAATAATATGAGTGTCCGCTATCTTTGAAAACACTCGCTCTATGGAGTTTTTAAAAAAGCATTCCAATTCATACTCATTATATTTAAAACAATAAATACTATTGATAGCGCTAAAAATCTCAATAAGCCTTTTTTTTTGAGCGCGTTTAAATCATTGAAATCAACGCAAGGTGTCTTTAGTGCCTAAAAATTCCTTAGACGCATTTTGAGAATTAAAACCCAGTAAATTTCTATAACCTTTAAAATCGTTATTATCAAACATTTTTACCCTCTAAAAAATCAAAGATAGCATGAGCGAGCACTGCACTCAATAAAGGCGGCACAGCATTACCAATTTGCAATCTTTTAGCGCTACCACTCCCACAGAATTTATAATCATCAGGAAAGCTTTGCAATCTTGCCCCCTCTCTAATGCTTAACGCTCTAGAGTCTCTTGGATGAATACACCTAGAACTGCTTGGGGTAGAAAAATTTCTTGTAATGGTGGGGGCTGGTTTTTCCCACCACATTTTGGCATAGGTATTAATATAACCGCTTTTGGGGCGTAAATTTTCTGGCAAATCGTCTTTACTCTGTCCGTCTTTTAGCGTTTGCATGATTTTTATCAGTTTTTCATTGTTTTTAGGACTGCTATGCTCGCTTAATTCTTTAGAATTTCGCACAAATTCCAAAAAAACGTTATCCGCATTTTTAAGATAACCTAAAGCATCGCCATTTTCACCGCTTTGAATGGGTGGTAAATCCCCTAAAGCGTCTTTTAGAGAAAAATGCGTTTTTATGGGTTTAGGGAAGTAAAATTTTTGTTTAAAGCGTTTAAGCGCACCCACTAAAATCACTCGCTCTCTTATTTGAGGCACACCATAATCTAGGGCGTTTAAAATGGCATGCTCTAAAATATAACCTCTCTCTTTAAAAGCGTTACAGATTCGTTGGAACAATTGCCCTTTTTGCATAGACATTAAACCCACCACATTTTCAAAAACAAATATTTTTGGTTTCACTAAATCTAAGATCCGCAAATATTCTTTAAACAGATTCGCTTTTTCATCCATTTTTCTTTTGCCAAGGGTAGAATAGCTCTGGCATGGTGGTCCGCCTAATAGAATGTCAATTGGAATGCATGGCAAGTTGTGGCAATGAAGTTGCATAATATCGCATAAAATGGTTTGTGCCTCTTTATGATTGGCTTGATAGCTTAAAATAGCGTCCTTGTCTATATCGTTGGCCCATATTAATTCAAAATGGGGATGCACAGAAAAGCCATAACTCAACCCTCCAGCACCACAAAAAATATCGGCTACTTTATACAAGTTTTATTTCTTCCTTTCACCTAGACCCACACTTTTTGAATGGAGTAAAACTTAAAGCCCTTTTTTAAGATTGGGTTAAAACCATTTATTCAATCTTTTAAGTTTTGCTAGGTTTGTCAATCGCTTTTCTATGGACGGCTTTTTCTCTGTTTTGAGCTTTTTGAGTGATATTGGCATGCTCATCTTTAATATCGTTTGGCCAATCTTTACCTTGCTCTTGCACATTCCATTCGGGTAATGCGTCATGGCTATTGTTTCTATAATCCGTCAGGCAAGCTTGCTCTAAAAGTTTATAACTGATGCTTGCGTCTTTGATTGCACAAAAACCAAACAAGCCTTTCACTTGAGTTTCAAAATTAGGCTGATAAATCATGTAAAATTCTATTTTAGCCCCTGTAAGTATCGTATGGTAAAGAAAATACCACACACCAAAACTTCTAATACTAGGCCTCCCTTTAACTCCTCCATCTTTATAAATATTGAGCGTGCTTTTTATCCCACCATCTGCTTGAGAGCCACCGATTTTTTTAATCTCACCATCCACTACAATTAAATACACTCTAGCCACATTTTGAGTTAAAATATTTTGAGATAAAGATTGATTGTTTTCATCTTTTAAATCCTTAAGATAGTTGAAATTTAACTTTGTGCTGTCTTTCACGTATTCTACATCAGCGATTTTAAAGGCAGTTTTGACTCCGCTAATATGCATTTTTACTCCTTGATAATCAATAACTCATGAGATTGTTTGACATGATTATTATCGCCTCTTTCTAAGCGGTTTTTACCCATTCTGGTTTCGCCTTGTCCCATAGTGTATTGCCAAGATGGTTCTAAAATTTTAAAATCCTTATAAGCATTCCTTACAAATTCGCAGTCATTATAGCTTAAAATAAATGGCCCTTTATGCCTTTTTAGCATGTGAGCCAATACTTCATGTTTAAAACCATTGTGGTGGATAGGAAAATTACGCATAGGGTAAATCCCCTTAAACATTTTAGAATTTTCTAACACATAAGGGGGGTCAAGATAGAAAAAATCATTAGGATAAGCGAGCAACACTTCTTCAAAGCTAGAGCATTCCACCTTTAAACTAGGGGCGTTAAAATCTTTAATTTTTAAAAGGGTGTTTAGATAGCGTTGTTTATCGGTATAAATTTTACTCATCCACCCTAAAAATCCCGGCCCATAGCTTAAATTAAAGTTAAAGTAATAATCTCTAGCCAAAATCAAAGGGTCTAAAACGCATTCTTTTTTATAATGGGCTTTTAACTCTTGCTTGATGGTGTTGTAAGTTTCTTGATTAGGTTCTAAAGAAAGCAAGCTGTTATAAAGAGCTTGTTTGTCTTTGAGTAACGCTTGATAAAAATTCACTAAAATATCAAAAATATCAAAGCCTAGCACTTCTAAACCTAGCTCTGTCGCGCATGCAATTTCTACGCTCCCCCCACCTATAAAAGGGCTAATAACCCTACGCACACCATTAGGTATATACTCCACTATTAACCCTACAGCTAAAGACTTGCCCCCACCATATCTTAAAGGGGCTTTTACATAGCGTTTGTAACGCCCATTATTAGAACGCAAATTGTGCAAAAAAACATCTTTTTTGCTAGCGTTTTGGTTGAATAAATTGGCATGCATTCCAAAAAGTTTTATTTATTTTTTCGCCCTTTTCCTCATGTTGGGGTCTAGAATTTTTTTTCTGATCCTTAAATTCAAGGGGGTAACTTCTAAAATCTCATCTTCTTCAATCCATTCTAACGCTCTTTCTAACACCATAGTCCTAGGTGGGGTGAGTTTGATCGCATCATCGCTCCCGCTCGCTCTCATGTTGGTTAAATGCTTGGATTTGATAGGATTGACATCTAAATCATTATCCCGGCTGTGCTCGCCAATGACCATGCCCACATAAACCTTCGTTTGGGGGTTGATAAAAAGCGTGCCTCTTTCTTGGATATTGAAAAGGGAAAAAGCGGTCGCTTCGCCATTTTCCATGCTGATTAGCGCCCCATTTTTGCGCGATTCCACGCTCCCGCTAAAAGGGCGGAATTCCAAAAAGCTATGATTCATCACGCCTTCGCCCTTAGTGTCGGTTAAAAACTCGCTCCTATAGCCGATAAGCCCTCTTGCAGGAATTTCAAATTCCAATCTTGTATAGCCGTCGCTCATGGGATTCATCGCTTTCATCTCGGCTTTTCTTTTGCCTAATCTCTCAATGATAGCCCCGCTAAAATCTTGGGGCGTGTCAATCACTAAATGCTCAAAAGGCTCGCATTTAACGCCATTTTCTTCTTTAATGATGACTTCAGGGCGTGAAATGCTAAACTCAAACCCTTCACGGCGCAAATTTTCAGCTAAAATAGTGATTTGCAATTCCCCACGCCCGCTCACTTTAAACTTGCCCTCGCCCATTTCTTCGCATTTCATAGCGATATTGGTTTGCATTTCTTTTAAGAGCCTGTCTTTCAACTTATTAGCAGTAACATGCTTTCCTTCTAACCCGGCTAAGGGCGAATCATTGACAGCAAAATACACGCTCATCGTAGGCTCTTCTAAATGCATGGGATCTAAAGGCATGGGGTTAGTGGGATCAACGACGCTATCGCCCACATCCATCGCATTAAACCCGGCAATCGCTACAATATCGCCCGCATAAGCGTTTTCAATCTCAGTCCTAGCCAGCCCTAAAAAACCTATAAGCTTAGTGATACGGCCATTTTCTTTACTCCCATCGCTTTTCATCAACAGCACGCTTTCATTCTTTTTAACCGAGCCATTAAACACCCTAGCGATACCGATTTTGCCCACATAATTGTCATAATCAAGCGTGAAAATTTGCATTTGCAAAGGCTTATCCACACTCCCGCTAGGGTTTGGCACATGCTCTAAAATCGTTTCAAACAAAGGCTCTAAATTTTTCTTTTCATCGTCTAAACTTTTCATCGCATAGCCATCTCGTGCGGCGGCATAGACCACAGGGAAATCCAATTGTTTATCGCTAGCCCCCATCGCTACGAACAAGTCAAAAACTTCATCCACCACTCTATCCGGCTCAGCGGCAGGCTTATCAATTTTATTCACCACCACAATAGGGCAAATCCCAAAACTCAAAGCCTTTTTAACCACGAATTTAGTTTGAGGCATGACCCCTTCTTGAGCGTCCACTAAAAGCAACACCCCATCCACCATTTTTAAAACGCGCTCCACTTCGCCCCCAAAATCAGCATGCCCGGGAGTGTCAATGATATTGATTTTAGTGTCTTTGTAATAAATAGCGGTGTTTTTAGACAGGATAGTGATCCCTCTTTCTCTTTCTAAATCATTGCTATCCATCACCCTTTCATCCACTTTTTCCCTCTCACTAAATGTGCCAGATTGAGAAAGTAAGCCATCTACTAAAGTGGTTTTCCCATGATCAACATGCGCGATTACAGCGATATTTCTAATATTTTTCATGAATGTCCTAACAAGCAAAATTGAAATTAGAAGTATAACACAATATTATAATAGCCCCAAATGGCGGAATTTTTTGGCTAAATCTTGTTCTATCAAATGGCTTTTATGAGCTTTTAGAAAATTTTTATTCCCACCATTAGGCGGCATGAAATCGTCATTATCCCTATAAAAAAAGATAAAATAATTTTTCTTTAAATGGTAAGCCAAATGGATCAAAAACGAATCCCCCCCTATATACAAATCGCTTTCTAAAATCAGGTTTTTAACTTCTTCTAAACTGGTTTTAGCGCGATAATGAGTAACTTCATCTTGTAAAAAAGCGTATCGTTCTTCAAAATCTAAAAGCGTAACACAAAAGGGTTTTAAGAGTTTTAAAACGATTTTTAAATGCTCTAAAGGGATGCTTCGGTCTATGGATCTTGTGAAAGGGTTGATCAAAATCTTTTTGGGGTTTTTTAAATTCATGGGATATAAAGGGTTATCAAAAACATGCCCATAAATTTGAGAAAACAACTCCTGGCGGTTTTGATAAACATTTTTAATTTCTTTATTTGGAGTGGTTATGGAAACAAATTTGGCTAAAAGAAAACTTCTAAAATCTTGTTTTTCTAAAATCAAGTGTTTGACTTTGTGCTTCTTAAGCGCTTTTAACAACCATAAAAAATCCTTCATCGCCAAAAAAACGCCTTGTTTTTTAAGGTCATAAAAAGCGGGGACATTCTCAAAAACAGGAATGATTTCAAAATATTTTTCGCATTCTAAAAGCTTGGCGATTTTTAAAGTCAAATGAGTGCCTAGGATTTTAAGGGGTTGTTGCTGTTTGAGAGCGATTTCTTTTAAAAGGCTAAGCGTGATGAGGTTATCCCCTAAAGCCAAAAGACAAGCAACATGCATGGTTTTTCCTGATGGTGAAATGTTTAGGGTCTTTTTTTTCTATCCCTAAATTTTTTAAATAAAATTTTTCATCAAAACTATTGTTGATAAATTGCGCAAATAGGGGCAAACATTCTAAATCTTTTCTTAAAATTTTATGCGTTTTAAAAAGCGATTCAAAAATAAATTGCATTAAATCGCTGTTTAACAATTCTTTTAACGCATGAGCGTTGATAGGGAAATTTTCTTTTAAAACAAACATGTTCGCGCTGTTTAAAAAAAGGCGTTGCTCATTATCATAGAAAAAGACAAGCCTTGAAGAAATGAATTTATACACGATTTTTTCTCTAGCCTGATAAAGGCTTAAGGGAGCGACTTGCTGGCAGTCTTTTAAATCAGCGTTAATGAATTGGCTAGGGGCTTTTAATCTGTCTTTTAAAATATCTGAACCCCTAAAAATAGGAATGGTATTTTTTTCTTGTTTGAAGTGTAATCTTTCTTTATTGTTGCCTGTAACAATCCCTAAAGCAAAATGAGCGTTATTTTTTAAAGTGATATGAGGAAGGGAAAAAAGGTGGTCTAAAATTTTATTTTTTTGGTGAGAGCAATGGATATTAAAAATCTTTTTAGGGTTGTTGAAAAAAGAAGAGGGTGAGCGTTTGAATAGTTTATTTTGATAAAAGCATGAGATTTTTTGATCCTTGTTAGGGGTTTTTTTAAGCACCAAACCCACAGCCTTAGTCATTAGATTTTTAAAAGGTTTGTCAAAATCAATCAGGCTTCTAATTTGAAACTTTAAAGCCATTTCTCGCATTTTTTTAAACGCATCAATATTCAAACAACTTTCGGGTAATAATAGCCCCAAATGAGCGTTTTCTTTTAAGCAATTCAAACTCGCTATAAAAAAGAGCGATGCGCTATCTAGGCTTTGAGAGAGGTTGAATTGCTGTTTGAAATTTTCTTTTTGGTTTTGGTTGTATTTCTTACCCCATGGCGGGTTAGTGAAAATGCAATCAAATTGCGGGGCATGTTTTAAACTCAAAAAATCTTTTTGCACAATATTAGGGCAATCTAAATGATAACGCTCTTTAATACGCTTTTTAGTCAAAGCGACAGCAAAAGCGTCTGTATCATAGCCATAGATATTTTCAACCTTAAAACCCAGTTTTAAAGCATGCATGACAAAATTCCCGATCCCCACAGCCGGATCGCAAAAAATCGCTTGGGAGGTATCAAAATCTTTAGGGAGAGTGAAAAGTTGTTCTACTATCCTATTAGGAGTGTAGTAAATGCCTTCTAAATTTCTGGTGGTGTTAGAAAGCTCTTCTTCATAATAAGAACCCAACTTTTCTAAATCAGAGCTATTTTCTAACATTTCTAGGTATTTTAAAATCAATTCTTGATGGTTGTGCGCGCCTTTTAAGGATTTGTTAGCGTATTTGTTAAGCTTGTTTTTCCCTAAATGGTTGCGGCAAAAATCTAAAAAAGAACTCGTTTTCACATAAATTTTATGATCAATTTCTAGTTTCTCTAAAAGATTGGTTTTGATCCAATTATGCACGCTGCTATGAGAAACATTGACTAAGCGAGCGATTTCTTCAATCAAAAGAGCGTTTGAAAGCATTTACCCCCCTAAAAACTATAAACATAACTCACATTAAACGCCACAAGGCGTTTGAAAAAGAGGGAAGTGTTTAACCCT
>NZ_JADZNC010000004.1:0-134096 GCF_015904775.1 Helicobacter pylori | reverse complement strand
TTTCTTCAGCGATACAATAAGATAAAAATAATAAGGGTAAAGAAAATAAGGTTTTTTGAAATTGCATGGGTGATCCTAATCAAAAATAATCTCAATGATACACTAATTATAATAGAAAAGTGAAACCATTTTTAAGCCATTTTTGAATACAATAAGAGCATTTTATTTTTAAGGTTAGAATAATGAGTTTGATCGTTACGCGCTTCGCTCCATCGCCCACTGGCTATCTCCACATAGGAGGCTTAAGAACAGCCATTTTCAATTATCTTTTTGCACGAGCCAATCAAGGAAAGTTTTTTTTACGCATTGAAGACACGGATTTGAGCCGTAACTCCATAGAAGCGGCTAACGCCATTATAGAAGCTTTCAAATGGGTGGGGCTAGAATACGATGGCGAAATCCTCTATCAATCCAAACGCTTTGAAATTTATAAAGAATACATTCAAAAACTCTTAGATGAAGACAAAGCCTATTATTGCTACATGAGTAAAGATGAGTTGGACGCTTTGAGAGAAGAACAAAAGGCCAGGAAAGAAACCCCACGCTATGACAATCGCTATCGTGATTTTAAGGGCACGCCCCCTAAAGGCATAGAGCCTGTAGTAAGGATTAAAGTCCCGCAAAATGAAATCATTAGTTTTAATGACGGGGTTAAAGGCGAAGTGAGAGTGAACACTAACGAATTAGACGATTTTATTATCGCCAGGAGCGATGGGACGCCCACTTATAACTTTGTGGTTATTATTGATGACGCTTTAATGGGGATTACTGATGTGATTAGAGGCGATGATCACCTTTCTAACACCCCTAAACAAATCGTTCTCTATAAGGCTTTGAATTTTAAAATCCCTAATTTTTTCCATGTGCCAATGATTTTGAATGAAGAAGGGCAAAAATTAAGCAAACGCCATGGGGCCACTAATGTGATGGACTATCAAGAAAGGGGCTATCTTAAGGAAGCTTTAGTGAATTTTTTAGCGCGTTTGGGGTGGAGCTATCAAGATAAAGAGATTTTTAGCATGCAAGAATTGTTGGAATGTTTTGATCCTAAAGATTTAAATTCTTCGCCCAGTTGCTTCAGCTGGCACAAGCTTAATTGGCTCAACGCTCATTATTTAAAAAACCAAAGCGCACAGGAATTATTAAAGCTTTTAAAGCCTTTTAGTTTTAGCGATCTCTCGCATTTAAACCCCGCTCAATTGGATCGCTTATTGGACGCTCTCAAAGAAAGATCCCAAACCTTAAAAGAATTGGCCCTTAAAATAGATGAGGTTTTAATCGCTCCTATGGAGTATGAAGAAAAGGTTTTTAAAAAGCTCAATCAAGCGCTCGTTATGCCCTTGTTAGAAAAATTTAAGCTGGAATTAAAAGAAGCCAATTTCAACGATGAAAGTGCACTAGAAAACGCCATGCACAAAATCATTGAAGAAGAAAAGATTAAAGCGGGTAATTTCATGCAGCCTTTAAGATTAGCCCTTTTGGGTAAGGGGGGCGGGATAGGCCTTAAAGAAGCGCTTTTTATTTTAGGCAAAACAGAGAGCGTCAAAAGAATAGAAAAGTTTTTGAAAAACTAAAAGATTGGCTCTGTTTTCATTGAATGCTAATCATAAAAGAGTTTGATTTTAGCGGTTGTTCTAAACAACTCCTTTTGAAAAATAAGAGGGTTTTAAGAGAAAAATGAAAAAAATATTTCTAAAATGTTTTGTTTTGAATGAAATCAAGCTTAAAAGTTGGGTTCAGACAATCTTTGGGCAAACTAATCGTTTGAGGAATGATCTCATAATGGCAATAATTTTCATCTTCAAAGAGAGGTTTTATCAACAAGCGGTTTGAAAAAAGCCGATTTTCTTGATTAGGATCAATAACGCCATTGTTTAAAAAGAGGAAAGTTTGCGCGAGTTTGGTTATTTCGTTTGGGTTATGACTGACTAATAACACGCTTAAATTTTCACGCTTGATGAAATCAAGCAAACCTTGTTGCACTTCGTTTTTTAAGGCGTTATCTAGGGCGTTTAAAGGCTCATCTAAAAGCAATAAATTCTTGGCTGCGATTAAAGCTCTTGCTAAAGCGACTCGTTGGGCTTGTCCGCCAGAGAGTTGAGAAATTTTTTGCTGGCTTAGATTTTCTAAACGCATTAAGCGTAACACTTCGTGGATTTTATTTTTATCTTTAGGGTGAGCAAAGGCGATGTTTTGATACACATTTAAATGCGGGAATAGGGCGTAATCTTGAAACACAAAGCCGATTTTTCGTTGTTGTGGTTTTAAAAAAATCTTTTTTTGAGTGTCTAACCATACTGAATGATTGACTTCAATATAGCCGCTACTCACCGCTTCAAGCCCTGCTAAAATGCGTAAAATCGTGCTTTTACCCGCTCCCGATTCTCCTAATAAAGCGACAACTTCTGCTTCTTTAATTTCTAAGTCTATATTCAAATCAAACGCGCCCCTAGATCCTAAAAGGCGTTTTTTAAACCGCGCTTTTATCATAAAAACGAGCTTTGTTTTTTATTCAAAAACAGGGTAACAAACAAGAGGCTAAAACTGATAATCGTGAGCGTTAAGGCGTATTGATGGGCTTTAGAATAATTGAGCGCTTCAGCTTCGTTAAAAATCGCAATGCTAGCCACTCTTGTTTCCCCTAATATATCACCCCCAAGCATCATCACCACGCCAAATTCACCTATAGTGTGCGTAAAAGTTGTGATGATAGCCATCAATAAACTGGGTTTGATGTTAGGGAGTAGGACAAAAAAAAGGGTGTAATATTCCCCCTTTCCCAAGCTATAACTGGCTTCTTTTAAAGAAGCGGGCAAGGAAATTAACGCGCTTTTAATAGGGCTTACCATAAAGGGTAAGGAAAAAATCACGCTCCCTAAAATAAGCCCTTGAAAACTAAAAACAAGTTTCACGTTGAAAACATCTTGTAAAAACGCTCCCAAAAAAGAAGAAGGCGAAAAGATTAAAAGGAGATAAAACCCTAGCACGCTTGGGGGTAAAACTAAAGGCATATACACAAGCGTTTCTGTCAAGCTCGTTAAAAGATTGCGCTTAAGGCTTAAAAAATAGCCTAAAAAAATCCCTATAGGGAGTAAAATAAGGGTGGTAATAAAAGCTAAAGAAAAGCTCAAACGCATGGTAATCAAAAACTCATGATCCATTGTTCGCCTTTTTTATGCGTTTTAATCCACAATATAGCCGTATTCTTTAAAAATAGCTCTGGCTTTAGGGCCGAATAAAAAATCTTTAAAGACTTTGGCTAAAGGATTATTAGCCCCATTTTTAGTGGTAATCAAGGCTTGTTCAATAGGGTTATAAAGGGCTTTATCAATGATGAAATAAGAGAGGTTTTTATCTTTTTTATCAATCAAGGATAACGCTCCAAAGCCTATTTGAGCGTTTTTAGTAGCGACAAATTGATGGGCTTGGGAAATAGAAGCGCCATAAACGATTTTAGATTTAAGACTGGAAGTGAGCTTTAAATGATCTAAGACTTCCATGCTGGCTTTTCCATAAGGGGCTAGTTTAGGATTAGCCATAGCGATACGCTTGATTTTAGGATCTTTAAGAATTTCTAAAGAATCTATTTTTAGATTTTCGCTCCACAAAACCAACACGCCTTTAGCATAGACTTCTTCTTTAAAAGGGGTTATTTTTTCATCATAAAGCTTTTTAGGCCTAGCAATATCTGCTGAAATGAATAAATCAAAAGGGGCGTTTTGAATGATTTGAGCGTAGAGTTTGCCTGAAGAATTAAAACTAATTCTAATAGCGTCTTTTGGGTGTTCTTTTTGAAATTCTTTAACAAGGGCTTTTAAAGCGTGCGTGAGATTAGCAGCAGCAGCGATTTTTAAATCCTGTGCCAACAGAGCGCTTGAAAAAAATACGATTAAAAAGGCAAACGCTTTGAAAGTATTTTTCATAGAACTCCCTTTGATTAAATGATTGAAGTTATTGATTATA
This sequence comes from Helicobacter pylori, assembly GCF_015904775.1. GTDB lineage: Bacteria > Campylobacterota > Campylobacteria > Campylobacterales > Helicobacteraceae > Helicobacter > Helicobacter pylori_DM. Next base: position 130,133 of record NZ_JADZNC010000004.1, on the reverse strand, counting down.
CCTATTTGTATCTTAAAAATTTGTATTTTAAAAGTTTGAGGCGGTTTGTTGGTGGGTATATCCCACTTATTAGTATTTAACCAATATTTTCACTCTAAAACTCTCATCTTTGATAAAAAATTAAATCTTTTAGAAAAATAACCGATTTTAGAGTGTAACTTTAATTCAACAAGAAGGATTTATTATGATTAAAAGAATTGCTTGTATTTTAAGCTTGAGCGCGAGTTTAGTGCTGGCTGGCGAAGTGAATGGGTTTTTCATGGGTGCGGGTTATCAGCAAGGTCGTTATGGCCCTTATAACAGCAACTACTCTGATTGGCGCCATGGCAATGATCTTTATGGTTTGAATTTCAAATTAGGTTTTGTAGGCTTTGCCAATAAATGGTTTGGGGCTAGGGTGTATGGCTTTTTAGATTGGTTTAACACTTCAGGGACTGAACACACCAAAACCAATTTGCTCACCTATGGTGGCGGTGGCGATTTGATTGTCAATCTCATTCCTTTGGATAAATTCGCTCTAGGTCTCATCGGTGGCGTTCAATTAGCCGGAAACACTTGGATGTTCCCTTATGATGTCAATCAAACGAGATTCCAGTTCTTATGGAATTTAGGCGGAAGAATGCGCATTGGGGATCGCAGCGCGTTTGAAGCGGGCGTGAAATTCCCTATGGTCAATCAGGGCAGTAAAGATGTAGGGCTTATCCGCTACTATTCTTGGTATGTGGATTATGTCTTCACTTTCTAGTTTATTCTTTCATTCGCTCTTCTTCATCAAATCAAACCCTGGCCAACTCTTAAAAGGTTGGGGTTCAAAAATCTTTTTCATAAATAGAAAGTTTGCCTTAACGCAGTATAATCCTAGCGTTTCAATTTTTATTTTACTCAATAGGTGTTTGGTGTTGGCGTTTGAAAGCGGGTTTAGTAAGATTTAAATAATAAATTACTTATATATATTTGATAGATATTATTTTATTCAATAGTGTTATTTAATGGCTCAATTTAATAGGATAGTTTCGCTTTTATTTCTTTAAAACAAATTGATTCTACTGGGGAAAGGTTTTTATGGAAAACAGCACACTTTATATTGTTATTGCTGGCTTATGGCTTGCTGTAGGCTTTGGAATCTTTTTAAAGAAATTAGACATGCCGGTTATCATTGGCTACATTTGCACAGGAACGGTCTTAGCGGCTTTTTTTAAAATTAATGATTTTAATTTGTTGTCTGATATTGGTGAATTTGGTATCGTCTTTTTAATGTTTATGATAGGCATTGAGTTTAATTTTGACAAGCTCAAATCCATCAAACAAGAAGTGCTGGTTTTTGGGCTTTTACAAGTGGTTTTATGCGCTTTAATCGCCTTTTTATTGGGGTATTTTATTTTGGGTCTTTCACCCATTTTTTCCCTTGTTTTAGGCATGGGGCTTTCGCTCTCTTCAACCGCTATTGTGCTGAAATTCTTTGAAGATTCCAAACAGCTTAGCACGCCCATGGGAAAGAGTGCGGTGGGGATTTTGATTTTCCAAGATATTGCAGCCATTCCCATGCTTTTAATTTTGACAATTCTAGGCAGCAAAGATTCTAATGTTAATTTACTCATTCTTAAAACCCTTATTTCAGCAGGGATTATTTTAGTTCTTTTGTTATTGCCTGGAAAAAAAGGGGCTAATCTCATCTTAGAGCAAGCAAAAGACACGCGCTTGCCTGAAATTTTTATAGGCACGATTTTAGTGATTGTTTGCAGCGCAGCAGGGTTGAGCCATTTTTTTGGGTTTTCTATGTCTTTGGGAGCGTTCATTGTGGGCATGGCCATTTCTAAATCGCGCTATAAAATCAATGTCCAAGAAGAATTTGCGCAATTAAAAAACCTCTTCTTAGCCCTTTTTTTCATTACGATAGGGATGCAAATTAATGTGAGTTTCTTTATGGAGAAATTCTTTGTTGTCATCTTCTTACTCATTTTAGTGATGGGGTTTAAGACGGCTATCATTTATGCGCTTTTGCGTTTTTTTAGAGACACTAAAACTGCCATAAAAACCGCCCTTTCTTTAGCGCAAATCGGGGAGTTTTCTTTTGTTATCTTTTTAAATTCAGGCTCGCACCAGCTCTTTAATTTGCAAGAAAAAAAAGGGATTCTTGGTCTTTTGCACCAAAAAAATATCTTAAATATCGCTCAAAATGACATCCACCAACTCCTTATTCTCATGGTGGTCTTTTCTATGTTGGCAACCCCTTTTATTTTAAAATACCTAGAATCTATCGCTCAATTTATTTTGCACCAAAAGAGCCAAGAAAATGAGCCGGCTAAAAAATAATGGCATAAAAACCAAATGATAAGTTTGCTTGTGTTGTCAGTGTTATGTTAAAATACAAGCATATTTTAACTCCAAATTGGTATAAAAAGGGGATTTCATGAAAGAACAAGAATGGGATTTAAGCGCTTTATTTGAAAATAAAGAAAGTGCAGAAGAATTTTTAAAAACCTTACAAACAGAAGCGCAAGAATTTGAGAGCGCTTATCAAAATAACCTTAAGAATTTAGACGCTACAAAATTTGCCAACACTCTTAAACATTACGAAAATTTGTCAGAAAAAATCTCTAGAGCGATGACTTACGCTCAATTGCTTTTTGCTAAGAACACTAAAGAAACGAAGTTTTATTCGCAATGCGAAATGGCTTGTGCAAATATCCAACAACACCTTTTATTCTTTGAAATTGAATTCAAGAATTTGGACGCCAAAAAACAACTCGCTTTCATTAAAAAATGCAAAGACCATGCTTTTTATCTAAACAACCTCATAGAAAAGAAAAAGCACACCTTAAATTTAGATGAAGAAAAGATCGCCCTAGCCCTTTCGCCTGTGGGGGTGGGTGCGTTTAGCCGTCTTTTTGATGAGCATTTTTCTTCTTTGAAAATCCCTTTTGAAGAGCAAAATTTAAGCGAGGAAGAAATTTTAGCCCTCTTGCACAACCCCAAACGCAAGATCCGCAAAAAATCCCAAAAAGCTTTCAGCAAAGCGTTAGAAAAATCCCGCCCTTTACTCACTTACATTTTAAACATGGTGCGTAAAGACTTGCTTATTGAAACCAAGCTGAGAAAATACGACAAAAAAGAGAGTTTCCGCCACATTGACAATCAGATCTCGCAAGAGAGCGTGGATAGCATGATAGAGATTGTGAACGCTAATTTTTCTTTAGTGCATCGTTACTACCATCAAAAAGCGCAAATTTTAGGGCATAAACTCAAAGATTACGATCGCTACGCTCCTTTAAACGATGAGAGCATCACCATGACTTACTCTCAAGCTTTAGAAGAAGTGCTTAAAACCCTTAAAGCCTTTAGCCCTGAATTTCACAAAATCGCTTCTAAAGCGATCAAAGAAGGCTGGGTGGATTCACACCCTAAAGACTTTAAGCAAGGCGGGGCTTTTAGCCATGGCGCGGTGCCTAGCGCTCACCCTTATGTGTTATTAAACTACACAGGAAACCGCCGAGATGCTTTCACTATCGCTCATGAATTTGGGCATATGATCCACCAAGAATTGTCCAAAAAACAAGGCGTATTGAACATGGATACGCCCCTAACCACCGCAGAAACCGCTTCTGTCTTTTCTGAAATGCTGTTTTTTGAGCATTTAAAAAAGGGTTTAAAATCTGACGAACTCCTTTTCATGCTAGCCGGCAAATTAGAGGATATTTTTTCTACCCTTTTTAGGCAAGTGGTGATGACGAATTTTGAAAGAAGAATCCATGAAATGGATGAAGAATTAGACACCAAAGATTTTGATCAAATCTGGTTTGAAGAAAACCAAAGAATGTTTGAAAAGAGCGTGAAACTCACTAAAAACTACCATTTATGGTGGAGCTATATCCCCCATTTTATCCATTCGCCTTTTTATTGCTACGCTTATAGTTATGGGCAGCTTTTGACTTTAGCGCTTTATGGGCTTTATAAAAAAAGCGACGCTAAAGAGTTTGTTAAAACTTACACGGAATTTTTGAGCTTAGGAGGGTCAAAAAGCCCTAAAGAATTAGTGTCCATGTTTGGCTTTGACATTGATAGCAAAGAATTTTGGGAAATTGGCATGCAAGAGGTGCGTCATTTGTTAGAAGAATTTGAAAGGTTGCTCGCATGCAAAGAGAATTAAGGCTTTTAAACAACAAGCATTGTATTGAATACTTGCAATTTCTGTCCAAAAACCATTTGAGTTTCAACCTTTTGTGCGAAAGAGATGCGATCGATTTTTCCCCCAAGCTCCCTAAAGAAATCCATGAAAAATTCGGCGCGTTAGTGCTGTTTGTTTTAGCCGGATACACCTTAGAAAGCTTGATGATTGATGCAAAAAGCGTGCAGTTTGAAGCCGGGTTTGGCCCTAACAATATTGGCAGCGTGGTTCAAGTAAAACTTCCTGGCATCATTCAAATCCTTATCAAAGAAAAAAATGAAAATGCCGTTTTATTCAATCGTTGCGATTCGCTTGAAGTGTTCCATAAAGAAGAACCGCCCCTTCAAGAGCCAAAGAAAGACGAACGAGAGTCTAAAGAATGGTTGGATTCTAAAGAGGCCCTTTTTTCCAATTCCAAAAACCGTGCGATTTTAGAAAATTTACACAAAAGCTAAAGGACTAATTGATGAGCGTTTTGAAATTGCATGTAAAAGTCTTTCGTTTTGAAACCAACAAGGACTATAACCCTGCTTATGAGTCTTATTTTTTAGAATACCAAGAAGATCAATACCTTTTGGATCTTTTAAAACAACTCAAAGGCGTGAGTTATAATGAAAATATCGCACTTAAAATCAACCAAATTGCGGTGTTTGAAGACGCTAAAGTGAGCGATTTAGTGGCGTTTTTTTCTAAAGAATGGGTGCTAGATCCCCTATCCAAACGATACGCTTTAAAAGACTTGATGATTGATGAAAAGGCGGTTTTAAAAAACTATGAAGATTTTTTCAAACAAGTCCCCTACATCACTAATGGCGAAAAAGAAGAATTAGAAAAGTTTATTCAAATTAATTTTATCAACCCCCAAACGAACCCTAAATACCTGGGCGATGGCTTTTTCTTGTATGTTAAATGGCTGATGAAGCGCTACCCCACAGAGCGCAACCGGTTATTAGAGATGATTTCTCAGCCTGAAAGCGGCGTGATGAATTTTTTAAGCGTGGTGCATTATCTCTATAAAAACGATGACAACATTGACCATGAAATCTATGAATTGCAAGAAATCCTAACCAATTCCAAAATCAAGCCATGGAAAGATTTTTCTAAAAACCTTTTAAGCCTTTTTCAATACAACTCTAACCCCCCTAAAACGCCCAACCCCCCTAAAACTTGCGCGCTCTTTAACGCTTATGCGAAACATTTAGACGCACAATCGCTTCTCAAAAGCGCTAAGCTCTATTTAGAAAAAATGGGGCAAAAAATCATTGATCTGCCTTTTTGTTATGATGGGGGCTATTATGGGAAGATTATCAGCACGCATGATTTCCTCACGGCCTCTGCGTATAATCTGGCTCTAGCTAAAGCCAATGGCGTTTCGCTCATTTTTTGCGAAGAAGATGCGTATTTGAATATTTTGCATGCTAAAGAAGTTTTAGACAACAACCCTGAAATCACCAACTCCGTCAATGAAAAATTGAAAAAATACCAGCTTGTTTATGAAAAAGGCGTTGAGGTCGTCTATCTTAATGAGTGGGTTAATGAATTTTTGGCATGGGAATTGAAAAGCCCTTTTGACGCGTTTTTAGGGGCTGAATTTTCTCGCATCAAACAAAGCGATCATTTTTTCAATAAAATCCATTTAAAAGCCCCCCATTTTTTAGAATCTTTTCAAAATTACGCCCCCCTTTTAGAAGTCAATGAAGCAAGCGGCTTACTCCAGTGTGCGCATTTACGCTATTTGGGGATTGATTTGGGGGCGGATTTTTTAATCGTGCATTCTTTAGGGCTTTTTCACGCTTTTGAAAATTTAAGCTTAAAAGCTTCAAAAGTTTATAAAAGAGATAATGACAACACCCCCACTTTATTTTTACCTCAAATCGCGCTAATGGCTATGGGGGAAAAAGACAAAAAAGCTCTAGGGCTTGATACGCATTATCATAAGGTTACTTTCATTTAAAATGAACGCTTTTTTAAAACTCGCGCTCGCTTCTTTGATGGGGGGGCTTTGGTATGCTTTCAATGGCGAAGGCTCTGAGATTGTCGCTATAGGGATTTTTGTGTTGATTTTGTTTGTTTTTTTCATCCGCCCTGTGAGTTTCCAAGACCCAGAAAAACGAGAAGAATACATAGAACGGCTTAAAAAAAACCATGAGAGGAAAATGATCTTACAAGATAAGCAAAAAGAAGAACAAATGCGTCTTTATCAAGCCAAAAAAGAGCGAGAGAGCAGGCAAAAACAAGACCTTAAAGAACAAATGAAAAAATACTCATAAAGGAAAATCATGGAAATCATTTTATTAATTGTTGCGGCGGTTGTGTTGTTTTATTTTTACAACACCCTCAAAGAATATTTGAAAAACCCTCTAAACCCTAAAACCAAAACCGAAGAATACGACTTGAAAAATGACCCCTATTTGTTAGCGCAATCTAGCCCCCTAGACAAATTCAAGCAAACCCAAATTGGCGCGTATATGCGTCTTTTAAAATTTTTAGACATTCAAAAAAACGCTTTGGATAACGCCTTAAGGACGCTTTTTATCCATGAATTAGAGCAGCCCTTAAACAGCGAACAACAAGATTTAGCTAAAGAGCTTCTCAATGAGCCTGTGGATAAAAAAGAAAATTTTGAATCCTTATGCCAAGAAATCGCTGATCACACGCATGGGGAATACACCAAACGCCTGAAATTAGTGGAATTTCTTATGTTATTGGCCTATGCTGATGGGATACTAGACAGCAAGGAAAAAGAATTGTTTTTAGATGTGGGGGCGTTTTTACAGATAGACAATCAAGATTTTAATGAGCTTTATGATAATTTTGAACGCTTCAATGCAATAGAAATCCCTATGTCTTTAGAAGAAGCAAAAAATCTTTTTGAAATCCAAATTAATATAACCAAGCAAGATTTAGAGAAAAAAGCTTTGGATTTGAGCGCTCTCTACTACCATAAAATGAATGACAACAAACGCTACAGCGAACAAGATTTTATCTCTTTGAAAAAGATCGCTCTCGCTTCCCAACTCTTAGAAAATGCTTTAAAAAACTCCTAAGGGGTCTTATGAAAAAGGCTATTGAATGCCCTTTTTAAAAGCCCTAGAATCTTTTGATGCACCCTTTTTAGAAAAAGAAATTTTAAAGCGTTTTAGGGATAATTTAGTTTTTTTCAAATCTTATAATCCCCATCTTTTTAACGCTCTCAATACGCCTTTTAAAAATTACCAATTGCTTTTTGAAAAAAACCACTTCAATCTCTTGCACACGCCCACAAACGCTTTAAGCTACCCTAAAAATCAAATGGTAGAAATCGCTTTCAACATGGCTTCTAACCCCCTGAATAATCCCAGATACTCATTAGACAATAACCACCTCTCTTTACATTATTTAAAAACTCAAAACAACCCCAAACTCCCCCTAACCCTTAAAGCCACGCATGCGATCTCAAACTTTTTAGACAATTATCAAGCGCCTTGCTCTTTAAAGAAATTCTTACCCCCTACCATGATTTATGGCGTTTTAGACGGCTTATTTTTGGCCATTTTACAGGCTCAAAATTACCGCTTCCATTCGCTTTATTTGTTTGAAGAAAATTTAGATTTGTTTAAAATCAGTTGTTATTTTGCGCGTTATGAAGATTTGATTACAAAAGGGGCTAAACTCTTTATTCAAGGGTTTTTTAACCCCAATGAATTGAAAATGGATTTTTTGAAACGCCCTGTTACGCATTCTTTTTTAAAATTAGAAATCATGCCCTATAAAAGCGCTTTTAATTTGCGCATGCGAGAAAACATTCAAAGCTATTACAAACAAGCTTTAAGGGGTTGGGGGAGTTTTGAAGACGAATTGCTAGGGCTAAAGAACACGCTCAAAAACTTACCCTTATACCAAACCCTAAAAACCAAACCCAAAAAGATTAACGCCCCCATTTGCGTAGTGGGTAATGGGCCAAGCTTGGATTTATTGCTAGATTTTTTAAAAGAAAATGAAGAAAATTGCATCATTTTTTCATGCGGAACCGCCTTAAAGCCTTTAAAAGCGCATGGCGTTAAAGTGGATTTTCAAATAGAAGTGGAGCGCATAGACTATCTTAAGGAGGTTTTAGAAAACGCCCCCCTAGAAGACACCCCCTTAATGGGGGCTAACATGCTCAATCCTAACGCTTTTAATTTAGCTAAAGAAGCGTTGATGTTTATGCGTGGGGGGAGCGCTTGCGCGTATATAAGCCCTTTAAGTATAGAATACGCAGCGCCTTTTGTGGGTAATGCCGGGGTGGCTTTAGCGGGTTTGATGAGCGATGAAATCTATTTGTGTGCTTTAGATTGCGCTTATATTAAAGGGTTTAAAAAGCACGCTAAAAATTCCTATTATGGAGATGAAAAAGAGATTGACACCTCATCTTTAATCAGCATAGAGGGTAATTTTAAAGGTTATGAAGCTTTTAGCGACTCGCTCTTTTTGCTCTCTAAAGAAAGGATTGAAGAAGCCCTTTATCATTACCAGCCTAAAAAAGTCTATAATTTAAGCTATGGGGCGAAAATCAAGCATGCTGTTAGCCTCAATCGCTCTCAAGTGAAATTGAAACAAACCAACAAACAAGAAGCTACCGCTCGCATTAAAAGCATGTTTAGCCCTAGAAGTAACCATGCTAAGGATTTAAACAATTTACAAAAAAATCTGATGAGTTTTAAAGAGGATTTTTTAAAATATTTAAACACGCCTTGTAAAACCAAGCAAGAAATATTTGAATGGGTGGATAATTTGAGTGGGTTTTGTCAAACAGCCAGCGCTAAAACCCCCACTATAGGCATTTTATTTGAAGGGAGTGTGGCTCATATCTTACAAAGCGTCTTAATCGTTTCATTGCATCTTAAAGAAAATGAGCTGACGCATTTTATCAAATTCTCTCAAAACACCTTAAAACAATTCCTTAAAAAAGCTTGTTTATTATTGCAAAGGCAGCTCAAACAACCATGATTTTTATTTTTACATTATAATAACAACCTTAAATCCAAGGGGTGTGCATGCCATACAATGAAATCACAAGGGTTCAAATCCCTGCCTTAATGCATTTAGCCAAGTTGGGCTATAACTTTATTCCTGCTAAAAATAAACCCACCCTAGACACCGCCACCAATATTTTAACCGATAGTTTCACTCAAGCGTTTGAGCGATTAAACCCCAATAAAAACGCAAAAGATGTTCTTGCTGAAATCAAAAAACGCTTGAATTACGATGATTTAGGCAAAAGCTTTTATGAATACTTGCTCAAAAGCGAGCATCAAATCATAGACTTTGATAACCCTAACAACAATCTTTATGAAATGATGGCTGAATTACCCTACAAATCCCTAAGAACTGATATAACCCTCTTTATCAACGGCTTGCCTTTGGTGAATATAGAAGTTAAGCAGCCTTTAGCCGGACAAGGCATTAAAGAAGAAAAAAATCGCCACATCCAACGCTACAAAAACCCCGAAAACAAAGTTTTTTATAACCTCGTGCAAATCTGGCTCTTTAGCGATAACTTGCCCTATGATGAAAACAACCCCGATCAAGGCGTCTTTTATAGCGCTTCTTATTCGCCTATTTTCCAGCGCTTTGTTGAAGCCAATAAGCTAGATATTACCCCCCCCCGAAAATGATCAAAATGATCAAAACCATCGATCGCTTGAAGAAATCCAAAAAAGCGTCTTAAACGAATTTAACCTTAAAGACACCGACTGCCAAAAAAGCCCTAAAGACACCCCCACAAACTCCCTTTTAACTTCGTTTTGCTCTCACAAAAGGCTTTGCTTTATCCTAAAATACGGCATCAGTTTCTTAAAAGAAAAATCAGAGTTTAAAAAACACGTTTGGCGTTACGCGCAGATGTTTGCGAGTTTGAACGTTTTAAAGGAATTGCAAAAGCATTATGAAAATAACCCCAAAGATCCCCTAAAAGGCATCATTTGGCACACGCAAGGTAGCGGTAAAACCGCTTTAACCTACCACTTAACCAAACTCATCAGAGACTTTTTTAGCCAATCCAACCTAAACAAAAAGACTAAATTTTATTTTATTGTGGACAGACTGGATTTATTGGAGCAAGCCAAAAGCGAGTTTTCAAAAAGAGGCCTTTGTGTGCATGAGGCAGAAAATAAAGAGGATTTGAGCCAAAAATTAAAAAACTCTAGCATTTTTGAAGGCCCTCAAAGGAATGATGAAATCATCGTTGTGAATATCCAAAAATTCAAAGCCCCCAATGAAGAAAAAGCCCCTAATGAAGATCTCTCTAATAGCGCTCCTAAAGAAATTATTTCTAAAACAGAATTACAAGAAGCGACAAAAGATAGCCACGATTTACAAAGGGTGTTTATCATAGATGAAGCCCACAGAAGCTATGACCCTAAAGGTTGCTTTTACGCTAATTTGATAGAATGCGACAAAACAGCGGTAAAAATCGCCCTCACAGGCACGCCCCTATTAGAAGACAACGCGCAAGATAAAGCCACTAAAAAAACTTTTGGCAACTACTTGCACACCTATTCTTATGCAGAATCCATTAAAGACAGACACACCCTAAAACTCCAATTAGAAATCATTGAAAAGAGCTACAAAGAAAAACTACAAGCAATCTATCGCCTTTTACAAGAAAGCATCACTATTGAAAATACAGAGGTTAAAAAAGAAACGATTTTTAATCATGAAAGATACATTAAAGAAATGCTCTCTTATATCATCAGAGATTTATTGAATTTCAGGCGTGTAAATAATGATGAAAATTTAAAGGCTATGGTAATTTGTTTTTCAAGCGCTCAAGCCAAGTTAGCCAATTCACTTTTTAATGAAGTCCAAGAAAAAGTCTTACAAGAAAACCCTAATTTAAAAATTTTAAAAAAACAACTCCAATCCAGCCTGATTTTGCATGACAAACAAGAAGTCAAAGAAAAGATTTATTCTTTCAAACATGAAGATACGGATATAGTCTTTGTGTTTAACATGCTTTTAACCGGCTTTGATTTACCCAATCTCAAACGCCTTTATATCCACAGAGAATTAAAAGATCACAATTTGCTCCAAGCCCTAGCCAGAGTGAATCGCTCCTATAACAACATGTCTTTTGGCTACCTTATAGATTTTGTAGGCATTAAAGAAAATTATGACAAAACGACTGATGATTATTTGAAAGAGTTAAACCAATTCAATCAAAGCGATTCTAATATCAAAGATAATCTCAAAGACATGTTTGCGGATCGTGAAACTTTAGAAAAAGACATTAAAAACGCCTATGATGATCTTTTTAATTACCCCATTGATGATATAGAGGACATGACTAGTGCCATTGTTGGTATCAGCGAAATGAACGAGCTTTTAAAGGTCTCACACGCCATTAACACGCTTAAAATAAACTACAATTTAATCCGCGCTTCTAACGATGAAAAAATCCTTTCACTAAAAGAAAAAATGGATATTGAAAAGATCAGCAAAATCTCTTCAATGCTTAGTAAAAAAGCCAAACACCTCCATGCGTTAAAAAATATCAATGAGCCTAAAAACCCAAACGATTTAATGATTTTAGAAGACCTCATCGCTCTTTTAGACTTTAAAATAGAGTTTAAAGAAAGCAAAGAATTGCGCTTTAAAGAACAAGAAGAAATTAACGCCAAATACAAGCAAGCTAAAGAGATTTTAGAAAAAATCCCGGACAAACAAGATAAAGAAATCCAAAAGATTTCTAAAGAGCTTTCAAAATTGCTCCAAGAACCCCTAACCAATCATAATTTTGATGGAATTTCTCATTCTTATAGCATAATCATTTCACAACTAAAACAACATAAGGAGCAAACCACCAACCTATTAAACAAATACAATAATGATCGAGCTTATGCGATCACGCATAAGCGACTTCACAATCGCCTCATGGAAGAAAACATTTCTAAGGGAATTTTCACGCTTTTAAGCGCGCTCAAAAAAGCTCTTGATGCGCGTATTTTTAAGCGTCAAGAAATCTTAAACGAAGAAACCACTCTAAAAACTGCCATAAAAGTAGAATTAAGGGACGCTTTCAAAGAAAATCCCTCCTTAAAAGATTTACAAAAAGAAGAAAAATTTATCGCTCAAACCCTTTTTAACGAACTCATACAAAACCACTCTCAAGGAAATTCACATGCCTAATAACGCTTTATTGCAAATCAAACAAGACACCCTAAGCCTCATTGACGATTTAAAAGTCATTTGCACGAGTTTTGGTTTAGGGAACGACGGCAACGAATACAAGATCATCATGCAATGCTTTTTGTATAAATTCTTATGCGATAAGTTTGAATTCTTTTTTGAAACAAAATTCCCTAATAAAACGATACGAGATTACAAAGACTTTAAAAAGGAAGAAAAAGAAGATTTTTTCCTTACCTTAAGCGATAAACAACTCCCTAAACTCGCTTATGATGAGCTTTTAAGCTATCTTTTTGAAAAGCATTTTAACGATAACGATTTACACCTAAAGCTAGACGCCATTTTTAATCGTATTTCTAGCAATAATGCCGAGCTTTTCAACACCACAAGCACGGATAAAACCACTATCGCCTTATTTGAAAGCGTCTCACCATACATTAATGAAGAATCTAAAAGGGCTAATTTCACCAGAGCTTTATTAGACAAACTCAAAAATTTTAATTTCAAACAGGCTTTTTTAAACTTACAAAACCAACAAGGCTATGATTTTTTCGCCCCCATTTTTGAATACCTACTCAAAGATTACAATAACGCCGGCGGAGGGAAATACGCCGAATACTACACCCCTTTAAGCATCGCTAGCATCATCGCTAAGCTTTTAGTGAGCGAACCCACTCAAAGCGTCAAAATCTATGACCCAAGCGCTGGTACAGGAACGCTTTTAATGGCGCTAGCCCACCAAATAGGCACCGATTCTTGCACCCTTTATGCCCAAGACATTTCGCAAAAATCCTTAAGAATGCTCAAACTTAACCTCATTTTAAACGACTTGACCCACTCTTTAAGATACGCCATTGAGGGAAACACCTTGATTAACCCCTACCATTCTAAAGAATGTCATGGGAAAATGGATTTCATCGTGAGTAACCCCCCTTTCAAGCTGGATTTTTCCAACGAGCATGCCGAGATTTCGCAAAACAAAAACGATTTTTTCTTAGGCGTGCCTAATATCCCCAAAAACGATAAAAGCAAAATGCCCATTTACACGCTCTTTTTCCAGCATTGCTTGAACATGCTTAGCCATAAGGGTAAGGGGGCTATTATCGTGCCAACCGGATTCATTAGCGCTAAAAGCGGAATAGAAAATAAGATTGTCCGGCATTTAGTGGATGAAAGGCTCGTTTATGGGGTGGTTTGCATGCCCAGTCAAGTTTTTGCCAACACCGGCACTAACGTGAGCATCATCTTTTTTCAAAAAACGCCAAGCGCAAAGGAAGTCATTTTGATTGACGCTTCCAAACTCGGCGAAGAATACACCGAAAACAAAAACAAAAAAACGCGCTTAAGACCAAGCGATATGGATTTGATTTTAGAAACTTTTCAAAAGAAAACCCCAAAAGCGGATTTTTGCGCTCTGGTTTCTTTTGATGAAATCATAGGAAAAAATTATTCTCTAAACCCCGGGCAGTATTTCACTATAGAAGACACGAGCGAAACAATCAGCCAAGCGGAGTTTGAAAAATTAATGCAACAATATTCAAGCGAACTGACAAGCCTTTTTGATGAAAGCCAGAGATTGCAACAAGAAATTTTAGAAACTTTAAAAGGGGTTAAGTTTGAGTAAAACTCTACAAGACTACGCAACTTTAATCAATGATACCATACAATCAAATGAAATCAATCACTATATCACTACGGATAACATGTGCCAAAATTTAGGCGGTATTGATACATTTAAAAATATCAATATCCCGCAAGGAAAGGTCAGATCATTTCAAAAAGATGATGTTTTGTTGTCAAATATAAGACTTTATTTTAGAAAAGTTTATAGAGCCAAACAAAAAGGCGGTTGTAGCTCTGATGTCCTAGTGTTTAGGGCTAAACACATTGATAGTGCCACACTTTTTGCGATTTTATCTAGTCAAATTTTTACTGATTATGCGTGTTCAGGTAGTCAAGGTTCTAAAATGCCAAGAGGCAATAAAACACACATGATGGATTTCAAAATCCCTACAATCAATTTTACAATCGCTAAAATTTTTAATAGCATTCAAAATAAAATAGAAAACAACCATAAAATCAACGAGCTTTTACACAAAATCCTAGAACTTCTTTATGAGCAATACTTCGTTCGTTTTGATTTTTTAGATGAAAACAACAAACCCTATCAAACTAGCGGCGGGAAAATGAAATTTTCTAAAGAATTAAACCGCCTTATCCCCAACGATTTTGAAGTTAAAACGCTAGGGGAGTTAGTGGATATTTTCAGCGGTTATTCTTTCCAATCAAATACATACAGCAACAACAAAAATGATTATATTTTAATCACAAATAAAAATGTTCAACATTCATTAATTGATTTAAGTATTACAACTAACCTTTTATTTTTACCGAAAAAACTCCCTAAATATTGCCTATTAGAGCCAACAAATATTTTAATCACATTAACAGGACATATTGGACGCTGTGCCTTAGTGTTTTCAAAAAATTGTATTTTAAATCAGCGCGTCGGCGTAGTTTTACCAAAAGAAAAAGAGCTAAACCCCTTTTATTATTCTTTGATAAGAAATCCCCTATTCTCAGCCATACTGCAGAGAAACGCTATAGGCTCATCTCAACAAAATTTAAGCCCTATTGATACCTTAAAAATTCAAATCCCTTTCAACCATAAAATAATCAAGCAATACTCAAAAACATGCGAAAATATCATTAAATTACTTGTATCCAACATGCAATCAACCCAAACCCTAACCGCACTCAGAGACTTTTTACTCCCCCTACTCTTAAAACAACAAGTCAAACCCCAATGAAAAATTTTAGAACAAAACTTTTTTAAGGGGTAAAAACCCTTGTTACAAGAAAGAGAAGTTTTGTCATCAAAAGAAATTTTTTAAAGAAAAAGAAGTTTCAAAAAATTAAAAGTTTGAGTCAAATCCGCTAGTAAGATTTGACCCTAGTGCTCTTGCACCAGAGCCAAAATTTTAGTATAATGGCGTTGCGAGTGCCATTAAAACTATGATTACTAATCTCATGTTAGGTTATCTCCTTTCGAGATAACCGCCCACTGTTACCCCCAACCCTAACACACTCCAAATACCACAACCAAAGAGAAAACCAAGAGATTACTACTTGCGTTCGTTTATTATAGAAACAATCAGCCCAAAAAACGCTAAAAAAAATTTTAAGCGATCTTTTAGGGTTAAATGAAGTTTTATTCAAAAAATGAAGTTTTACAAAAAAGAGTTTTTAAACAACAACTAAGCAAACTCGCGCTACAATCTCTCTTTTTGATTGCGGAGTATGGCGCAGCCTGATTAGCGCGCACCCTTGGGGTGGGTGAGGTCGTGGGTTTGAATCCCGCTACTCCGACCATTAAAAAAGCTTCAATGATTATCATTTCATTATATAATCACACTAAACAAAATCAATTTTTAAACATGATGATTTAAAGGATTTTTATTGAATCGTTTCTTTAACCGAGAGCTTTCATGGTTAGCTTTTAACACAAGGGTTTTAAACGAAGCCAAAGATGAGAGCTTGCCTTTATTAGAGCGCTTGAAATTTTTAGCCATTTATGACACGAATTTAGACGAATTTTACATGATAAGAGTGGCCGGGCTTAAACAACTCTATGAGCATAAAATCGCCTCTAAAGGCATTGATGGTGCAAGCCCTGAAGAACAATTGGAAAAAATCAAGCATTATTTAGCGCATGAAATTGAAGAAAGGGAATTAGAATTCCAAAAAATCCAAGCCCTACTCTTTAAAAAAGGGCTTTGTATCACCCCCTATAATGAATTGAATTTAGAGCAAAAAGCGAAGGCTAAAACCTATTTTAAAGAGCAGCTTTATGCGTTAGTCTTGCCTTTTAAGTTGGATTCTTCGCACACTTTCCCGCCTTTAGCGAATCTGACTTTCGCGCTTTTTGCCCACATTAAAGACAAAGAAACCCAAAGCGCCTCCTATGCGCTCATCAAACTCCCCTCTTTTATCTTCCGTTTTGTAGAGCTGGAAAAAGGCTTGTTTGTGCTGGCTGAAGAAATCGTAGAAGCGCATTTAGAAGAATTGTTTTTAGAGCATGAGATTTTAGATTGCATGGCGTTTAGGGTAACTTGCGATGCGGATATTGCTATCACTGAAGACGAAGCGCATGATTATGCGGATTTGATGAGTAAGAGTTTGAGGAAAAGAAATCAAGGCGAAATCGTGCGCTTGCAAACCCAAAAAGGGAGTCAAGAGCTTTTAAAAACCCTTTTAGCGTCTTTAAGGAGTTTTCAAACCCACTCTTACAAAAAGCACAAACTCACCGGCATGCATATCTATAAAAGCGCGATCATGCTCAATTTAGGGGATTTGTGGGAATTAGTCAATCATAGCGATTTTAAAGCGCTCAAATCGCCCAATTTCACGCCCAAAATCCACCCTCATTTCAATGAAAACGATCTTTTCAAATCCATAGAAAAACAGGATCTGTTGCTGTTTCATCCTTATGAAAGTTTTGAGCCTGTGATTGATTTAATAGAGCAAGCCGCTAGCGATCCGACCACCCTTTCTATCAAAATGACGCTTTATCGTGTGGGCAAGCATTCCCCCATTGTCAAAGCCTTAATTGAAGCGGCGAGCAAGATTCAAGTGAGCGTTTTAGTGGAATTAAAAGCGCGTTTTGATGAAGAAAGCAATCTGCATTGGGCAAAAGCTTTAGAAAGGGCGGGCGCGTTGGTCGTTTATGGGGTTTTCAAACTCAAAGTGCATGCTAAAATGCTATTGATCACTAAAAAAACGGACAACCAGTTACGCCATTTCACCCATTTAAGCACGGGCAATTACAACCCTTTGAGCGCTAAAATCTATACCGATGTGAGTTTTTTTAGCGCTAAAAATGAAATTGCTAACGACATTATCAAGCTTTTCCATTCCTTGCTCACTAGCAGCGCGACTAATAACGCATTAGAAACGCTTTTTATGGCGCCCAAACAGATCAAGCCTAAAATCATTGAACTCATTCAAAACGAAATGAACCACAAACAAGAAGGCTATATCATTTTAAAAGCCAACGCCCTAGTGGATAGCGAAATCATTGAATGGCTCTATCAAGCCTCTCAAAAAGGGGTTAAAATTGATCTCATTATCAGGGGGATTTGCTGTTTAAAGCCCCAAGTCAAAGGATTGAGCGAAAATATCAGGGTGTATTCTATTGTGGGGAAATATTTAGAACATGCACGCATTTATTATTTTAAACATGAAAATATCTATTTTTCTAGCGCAGATTTAATGCCCAGGAATTTAGAAAGGCGCGTGGAATTGCTTGTCCCAGCCACAAACCCAAAGATCGCTAATAAATTGTTGCATATTTTAGAAATCCAATTAAAAGACACCCTAAAACGCTACGAGTTAAATTCTAAAGGCCGTTACGCTAAAGTTTCAAACCCTAACGATCCTTTAAATTCGCAAGATTACTTTGAAAAACAAGCCCTTAAAACCTTTTAAGGGTTATCGTTCAAATCATAAAAGATAAGGATTTAAATGCTTTATTCGTTATTAAAAAAATATCTTTTTAGCCTAGACGCTGAAGACGCGCATGAAAAAGTGTGTAAAATTTTAAAAATGCTTTCTTCATCGCCCTTTTTGTGTGGTTTGATTGATTCTCAATGGGGTTATAAAAACCCAAAGCTTGAAAATGAAATTTTAGGCTTGCATTTCCCTAACCCTTTAGGATTAGCCGCCGGTTTTGATAAGAATATCTCCATGCTCAGGGCGTTAATCGCTTTTGGGTTTGGCTATTTAGAAGCAGGCACTCTCACCAATGAAGCGCAAGTGGGGAATGAAAGACCAAGGCTTTTTAGGCACATTGAAGAAGAGTCCTTACAAAATGCGATGGGGTTTAATAATTACGGGGCGATTTTGGGGGTAAGAGCGTTCAATCGCTTCGCCCCCTATAAAACCCCTATTGGCATCAATTTAGGCAAAAACAAACACATAGAGCAAGCGCATGCCCTAGAAGATTATCAGGCGGTTTTAAATCAATGTTTAAACATTGGCGATTATTACACCTTCAACCTTTCTTCGCCCAACACCCCTAATTTAAGGGATTTACAAAATAAAGCGTTTGTGCATGAGCTTTTTTGCATGGCTAAAGAAATGACTCATAAGCCTTTATTTTTAAAAATCGCCCCGGATTTAGAAACAGATGACATGCTAGAGGTTGTCAATAGCGCTATTGAAGCAGGAGTGCATGGGATTATTGCGACTAACACCACGATTGATAAAAGCCTGGTGTTCGCTCCTAAAGAAACGGGGGGCTTGAGCGGGAAATGCTTGACTAAAAAAAGCCGTGAAATCTTTAAAGAATTGGCTAAAGCCTTTTTTAATAAAAGCGTTCTTGTTTCTGTGGGGGGGATTAGCGATGCGAAAGAAGCTTATGAAAGGATTAAAATGGGAGCGAGTCTGTTACAAATTTATAGCGCTTTTATTTACAAAGGGCCAAATTTATGCCAAAATATTCTTAAAGATTTGGTAAAATTACTCCAAAAAGATGGATTTTTGAGCGTCAAAGAGGCTATAGGAGCGGATTTAAGATGAAATATTTTTCTGTTAAAAGACTTTTGGGGCGTTGTTCTGTCTTATTAGTAACCTTAGGAGTGAGCATGCACGCACAATCTTACTTACCCAGACATGAGAGCGTTACCTTAAAAAACGGGTTGCAAGTCGTGAGCGTCCCCTTAGAAAATAAAACCGGGGTTATAGAAGTGGATGTGCTTTATAAAGTCGGCTCTAGAAACGAAGTCATGGGCAAGAGCGGGATCGCTCACATGTTGGAGCATTTGAATTTTAAAAGCACCAAAAACCTTAAAGCCGGCGAATTTGATAAGATCGTTAAGCGTTTTGGGGGCGTGAGTAACGCTTCTACGAGTTTTGATATTACGCGCTACTTCATTAAAACCAGTCAGGCTAACTTGGATAAGTCTTTAGAATTGTTCGCTGAAACCATGGGTTCTTTGAATTTAAAAGAAGATGAATTTTTGCCTGAGCGTCAAGTGGTCGCTGAAGAAAGGCGATGGCGCACCGATAATTCCCCTATAGGCATGCTTTATTTCCGCTTTTTTAACACCGCTTATGTCTATCACCCCTACCATTGGACGCCCATTGGTTTTATGGACGATATTCAAAACTGGACTTTAAAAGACATTAAAAAATTCCATTCGCTCTATTATCAGCCTAAAAACGCTATTATTTTAGTGGTGGGCGATGTCAATTCCCAAAAGGTTTTTGAACTGAGTAAAAAGCATTTTGAATCCTTAAAAAACCTTGATGAAAAAGCTATCCCCACCCCTTACATGAAAGAGCCTAAACAAGATGGAGCCAGAACGGCAGTCGTGCATAAAGATGGGGTCCATTTAGAATGGGTAGCGTTAGGGTATAAAGTGCCTGCTTTCAAGCATAAAGATCAAGTCGCTTTAGACGCTTTGAGTAGGCTTTTAGGCGAAGGTAAAAGCTCGTGGTTGCAAAGTGAATTAGTGGATAAAAAACGCCTGGCTTCTCAAGCTTTCTCGCACAACATGCAATTACAAGATGAAAGCGTGTTTTTATTCATTGCGGGGGGTAATCCTAATATCAAAGCCGAAGCCTTACAAAAAGAAATCGTAGTGCTTTTAGAAAAGCTTAAAAAAGGCGAAATCACTCAAGCGGAATTAGACAAGCTCAAAATCAATCAAAAAGCTGACTTTATTTCTAATTTAGAAAGTTCTAGCGATGTTGCGGGGCTTTTTGCGGACTATTTAGTGCAAAACGATATTCAAGGCTTGACGGATTATCAGCAACAATTTTTGGATTTAAAAGTGAGCGATTTGGTGCGTGTGGCTAATGAATATTTTAAAGACACCCAATCAACCACCGTGTTTTTGAAACCTTAAAAGAGCCTTATCGCATGCAATTTCATTCATCTAGCGCGTTAATTACGCCTTTTAAAAAAGATTTGAGCGTTGATGAGGTCGCTTATGAATCCTTGATCAAGCGCCAAATTTTTCAAGGCATGGACGCATGCGTGCCTGTTGGTACGACAGGAGAATCCGCCACGCTCACCCACAAAGAGCACATGCGTTGCATTGAAATCGCCATAGAGACTTGCAAAAACACTAAAACGCCCTCAAATTCGCGCATGAAAGTGTTAGCCGGCGTGGGCAGTAACGCCACGAGCGAGTCCCTTTCTTTAGCAAAGTTCGCTCAAAAAATCGGTGCGGATGCGATTTTATGCGTAAGCCCTTATTATAACCGCCCCACCCAACAAGGCTTGTTTGAACATTATAAAACGATCGCTCAATCGGTGGAAATCCCTGTCATGCTTTATGATGTGCCAAGCCGCACAGGCGTGTCTATTGAAGTTCCAACCGCCCTCAAACTCTTTAGAGAAGTCCCTAACATTAAAGCCATTAAAGAAGCGTCTGGCTCTTTGAAAAGAGTAACAGAATTGCATTACTATGAAAAAGATTTTAAAATTTTTAGCGGGGAAGATTCACTCAACCACTCCATCATGTTTTCAGGGGGGTGCGGCGTGATTTCAGTGACCGGTAATTTAATGCCCAATCTGATTTCACAAATGGTCAATTGCACGATTAAACAAAAATACCAACAAGCCCTAGAAATCCAAAATAAGCTTTTTGATTTGCATCAAGCCCTTTTTGTAGAAACAAATCCTATCCCTATTAAAATGGCTATGCATTTAGCCGGCTTGATTGAAAACCCAAGCTACAGACTGCCTTTAGTGGCTCCAAGCAAAGAAACGATTCAACTTTTAGAAAAAACTTTACAACAATATGAGGTAATTGCATGAATGGTTCCAATCACATGAAAAATAAAACCCTAGTGATCAGCGGCGCGACTAGAGGGATTGGCAAGGCGATATTGTATCGTTTCGCTCAAAGCGGCGTGAATATCGCTTTCACTTACAATAAAAATGTTGAAGAAGCCAACAAAATCATAGAAGATGTGGAGCAAAAATATTCCATTAAAGCCAAAGCTTACTCTCTTAATGTTTTAGAGCCTGAGCAATACACGGAGCTTTTTAAACAAATTGACGCTGATTTTGACAGAGTGGATTTTTTTATTTCTAACGCCATTATTTATGGGCGCTCTGTCGTGGGCGGATTCGCGCCTTTCATGCGATTAAAACCTAAGGGGTTAAACAACATTTACACAGCCACCGTGTTAGCGTTTGTCGTAGGGGCTCAAGAAGCGGCAAAACGCATGCAAAAAATAGGCGGCGGGGCGATCGTGAGTTTAAGTTCTACCGGGAATCTAGTTTATATGCCCAATTACGCCGGGCATGGCAATTCTAAAAACGCCGTAGAAACCATGGTCAAATACGCTGCCGTGGATTTAGGCGAGTTTAACATTAGAGTGAATGCGGTTAGTGGCGGGCCTATTGATACGGACGCTTTGAAAGCTTTCCCTGATTATGTGGAGATTAAAGAAAAAGTAGAAGAGCAATCGCCCCTAAAACGCATGGGCAATCCTAACGATCTAGCCGGAGCGGCTTATTTTTTATGCGATGAAACCCAAAGCGGTTGGCTTACAGGGCAAACGATCGTTGTGGATGGTGGGACCACTTTTAAATAAAGATTTTTTTTGAAAAACATTATCCATATCCACCAAAACAAAGAGTTGCAATTCATTAAAAAATGTTTGTTGGGCTATTTTTTCGCCCCTTTGTGTGGGGCTATTTTGTTGGTGCTTTTTCTTGTTTCAAGCGGGGCAAAATCGTTTCAAATTTCTAACCTTTTCAATAATCAACTAGCTTATATCGTCTTACTATCTCTTTTTTTATGCGCGATTGGGTTCATTGCCGGAGCGGTTGGTTTTTACAGGCTTTCTAAAATCACGCGCCATCTGAGTTTTTTTGAAAATTTTGCTTTCAGTTTTTTGGCGGTGATTTTATGCGCTCTTTTAAGCTATCTTATCCCTAACGCCAGTAACGCCTTTTCATTAATCGGTAATGGCGTTTCTATTTTTTATCTGCATAAACTCTATAGAGAGTTGAGCCTTTACACACAAGAAAGGTTTTTTTTAAGCGGTTTTAGATTGTTGCTTTTTAGTTTCATGATCGCTCTTTTAGGGGTTTTAGCACAAGCGTTAGTTATCATTTTTTTAACGATCGCTGTGATTTTAATGTGTGTGGCGCTTAGCTTTTTAGGGCGCGCGTTCTTGAATTTTTCACAAGTCTTTTTGAAAGCATGAAAGTTTTAAAACTCCTGCCTAATTTTTTAACGATTTTACGCATTGTCTTGTCCTTATTTTTATTATTTTTATTGTTAAACACGCGCACTTATTTTAGTTTTTTAACCCCCTTTCACACCAACATGATCTCTTCATCGGTTTTTTTGTTTGCCGCGCTCACGGATTTATTGGACGGCTATATCGCCAGAAGCTATAAAGCCAAATCGCGCTTTGGGGAAATCTTTGACCCTTTAGCGGATAAAATCCTTATTTTGAGCGCGTTTTTAGGATTAGTTTATTTGGATCGTGTGAATGCGTGGGTCCCGTTTGTGATTTTAGGGCGCGAATTTTTTATTTCAGGGCTTAGGGTTTTAGCCGCTAATGAAAAAAAGGATATTCCTGTCAATGCGTTAGGCAAGTATAAAACCGTGTCTCAAGTCGTGGCGATTGGCGCTTTATTAGCCAATTTAACTTACTCCTATGCACTTGTGGCCATAGCGGTTTTTTTAACCCTTTATTCGGGGATAGATTACACGATTAAATATTATAAATCTTAAGTTTTAGATTGATTTTATAATACTGATAATAAAAAACACAAAAGAATTGATGCCAGTCAAGTGATAGCTTTTTAAGAAAACGAGTTTAATAAAGTAACCAAAACCCCATTTTTTAAAAAATTAAAAATATTAAAATTTAATAAGGCTTATCCAATTTGATTAAAACAAATCCTTATTTTTATTTAAAAAAATCATTTTATTTTATTTTTGTTATAATTCAAGCTATTTTTATTTTCAATCTAAGGAGGTGTCGCATGGACAATCAAAAGATAACGCATCAAAATACCACGCAAAAACAAGGCGAGCTTAAAAGAGACATGAAAATGCGCCATCTCTTGATGATTGCCTTTGGGGGAGCGATCGGCACAGGGCTTTTTGTAGGCACTGGGGGTAATATTGCGAGCGCTGGCCCTTTAGGGACCTTGATCGCTTATTGTTTTGGAGGGCTTGTGGTCTATTGCATCATGCTCTCTTTAGGCGAGTTGGCTAGCGTTTATCCCACTACGGGAAGTTTTGGGGATTATGCGACTAAATTCATAGGCCCTGGCACGGGCTATATGGTTTTTTGGATGTATTGGCTTGGCTGGGTGATCACGGTTGCGTTAGAATACATCGCTATAGGCATGCTCATGCAACGCTGGTTTGTAAATATTCCCATCCATTATTGGGTCATTTCATGCATTGCGTTAGTTTTTTTATTGAACTTTTTTTCGGTTAAAATTTTTGCCGAGGGCGAGTTTTTCTTTAGCCTGATTAAGGTTTTAGCAGTGATCGCTTTTATAGGGATTGGCGCGATTGGGATTGTTTATCAAATCTATTTGCATGGGTTTAGTTCTATTTTTGATAACTTCCATTTTGGCGATAAGGGGTTTTTCCCTAACGGGAGCGCGGCGGTTTTTTCTGCTATGCTCGCTGTTATTTTTGCTTTCACTGGCACAGAGGTGATTGGGGTGGCTGTAGGAGAAACTAAAAACGCTAGCGAAGTGATGCCTAAAGCGATTAAAGCGACCTTGTGGCGGATTGTCTTTTTCTTTTTAGGCTCTGTGTTTGTCATTTCTGTTTTTTTGCCCATGAACGATTCTTCTATCGCGCAAAGCCCTTTTGTGAGCGTTTTAGAACGCATTAATTTGCCCTTTATTGGCATGGGTGTCCCTTATGTGGCTGATATAATGAACGCTGTTATCATTACGGCGATGTTTTCTACCGCTAATTCAGGGCTTTATGGAGCGAGCCGCATGATTTATGGGCTGTCCAAACAAAAGATGTTTTTTAAAGTTTTTTCCCAACTCAACCGACAAGGCACGCCCACTTATGCGATGTTTTTTTCCCTTTCTTTTTCTCTCATAGGGCTTTTAGTCCAAATTTATGCCAAAGAAAATGTCGTGGAAGCTTTGATTAATGTGATCAGTTTCACGGTGATTATTGTGTGGGTTAGCGTGTCTGTTTCGCAATATTCTTTCCGCAAGCAATACTTAAAAGCTGGGCATTCTTTAGAGGATTTGCCTTATAAAGCCCCTTTCCTGCCCTTTTTGCAACTCATAGGGATCACTGGGTGTGCCATCGGCGTGATTGGTTCGGCTATGGATAAGGATCAACGCATTGGGATGATTTTAACGATTATTTTTGCTGTTGTGTGTTACATTGGATACTATTTTACACAAAAAGCTAATGAAAATAACAAAAAAGATTTGATATAATCTTTTCTTAATTTTGAAGTTTAGCACATTTTAAGGAAGTAACCATGATGAAAAAAACCCTTTTTATCTCTTTGGCTTTAGCGTTAAGCTTGAATGCGGGCAATATCCAAATCCAAAACATGCCCAAAGTGAAAGAGCGAATAAGCGTCCCTTCTAAAGACGATACGATCTATTCTTACCACGATTCTATTAAGGATTCGATTAAAGCGGTGGTGAATATCTCTACTGAAAAGAAGATTAAAAACAACTTTATAGGTGGCGGTGTGTTTAATGACCCCTTTTTCCAACAATTTTTCGGGGATTTGGGCGGTATGATCCCTAAAGAAAGAATGGAAAGGGCTTTAGGCAGCGGCGTCATCATCTCTAAAGATGGCTATATCGTTACGAATAACCATGTGATTGATGGCGCAGATAAGATTAAAGTAACCATTCCAGGGAGCAATAAAGAATATTCCGCTACTTTAGTAGGCACGGATTCTGAAAGCGATTTAGCGGTGATTCGCATCACTAAAGACAACCTGCCCACGATCAAATTCTCTGACTCTAATGATATTTTAGTGGGCGATCTGGTTTTTGCGATCGGTAACCCTTTTGGCGTGGGCGAAAGCGTTACTCAAGGCATTGTTTCAGCACTCAATAAAAGCGGGATAGGGATCAACAGCTATGAAAATTTCATTCAAACAGACGCTTCTATCAATCCTGGAAATTCTGGCGGTGCTTTAATCGATAGCCGTGGAGGGTTAGTGGGGATTAATACCGCTATCATCTCTAAAACCGGAGGTAACCATGGTATTGGCTTTGCCATCCCTTCTAATATGGTTAAAGATATTGTAACCCAGCTCATCAAAACCGGTAAGATTGAAAGAGGTTACTTGGGCGTGGGCTTGCAAGATTTGAGTGGCGATTTGCAAAATTCTTATGACAATAAAGAAGGGGCAGTAGTTATTAGCGTAGAAAAAGACTCTCCGGCTAAAAAAGCAGGGATTTTGGTGTGGGATTTGATCACTGAAGTCAATGGGAAAAAGGTTAAAAACACGAATGAATTAAGAAACCTAATCGGCTCTATGCTGCCCAATCAAAGAGTAACCTTAAAAGTCATTAGAGACAAAAAAGAACGCGCCTTCACCTTCACTCTTGCTGAAAGGAAAAACCCTAACAAAAAAGAAACCATTTCTACTCAAAACGGCGCGCAAGGCCAGTTGAACGGGCTTCAAGTAGAAGATTTAACCCAAAAAACCAAAAGGTCTATGCGTTTGAGCGATGATGTTCAAGGGGTTTTAGTCTCTCAAGTGAATGAAAATTCCCCAGCAGAGCAAGCTGGCTTCAGGCAAGGTAACATCATCACAAAAATTGAAGAGGTTGAAGTGAAAAGCGTTGCGGATTTTAACCATGCTTTAGAAAAATATAAAGGCAAACCCAAACGATTCTTAGTTTTAGACTTGAATCAAGGTTATAGGATCATTTTGGTGAAATGATAGAGGTGGGTTGTTAGTCGCATGTCTTTGATTAGAGTGAATGGGGAAGCTTTTAAACTCTCTTTAGAAAGTTTAGAAGAAGACCCTTTTGAAACTAAAGAAACGCTAGAAACGCTTATCAAACAAACGAGCGTTGTTTTATTGGCTGCTGGGGAGTCTAAGCGTTTTTCTCAAACCATCAAAAAACAATGGTTGCGCTCTAATCATACCCCCTTATGGCTCAGCGTTTATGAGAGCTTTAAAAAAGCCCTAGACTTTAAAGAAATCATTTTAGTTGTAAGCGGATTGGATTATATTTATATCCAACGCCATTACCCTGAAATCAAGCTTATAAAAGGCGGGACATCGCGCCAAGAATCCGTGCGTAACGCTTTAAAAGTAATTGATAGCGCTTACACGCTCACCAGCGATGTGGCTAGGGGTTTAGCGAATATGGAAGCGCTTAAAAGTTTGTTTGTAACCCTCCAACAAACAAGCCATTATTGCATCGCTCCTTACTTGCCTTGCTATGACACAGCGATCTATTATAATGAAGTTTTAGATCGAGAAGCGATCAAACTCATTCAAACCCCGCAATTAAGCCACACCAAAGCGCTCCGATCAGCCCTAAATCAAGGGGATTTTAAAGATGAAAGCAGTGCGATTTTACAAGCTTTCCCTGATCGTGTGAGTTATATTGAAGGCAGTAAAAATTTGCACAAACTCACCACGAGCGACGATTTGAAACATTTTGCTCTCTTTTTTAACCCAGCAAAAGACACTTTTATAGGCATGGGCTTTGATACGCATGCGTTTGTTAAAAATAAGCCTATGGTTTTAGGGGGGGTGGTTTTGGATTGCGAGTTTGGGTTAAAGGCTCATAGCGATGGCGATGCTTTGTTGCATGCGGTTATTGATGCGATTTTAGGAGCGATTAAAGGGGGGGATATTGGCGAATGGTTCCCTGATAATGACCCCAAATACAAAAACGCCTCTTCTAAAGAGCTTTTAAAAATCGTGTTGGATTTTTCTCAAAGCATCGGATTTGAATTGTTTGAAATGGGAGCGACCATCTTTAGCGAAATCCCTAAAATCACTCCTTACAAACCGGCGATTTTAGAGAATTTGAGCCAACTTTTGGGTTTAGAAAAATCTCAAATCAGCTTGAAAGCCACCACTATGGAAAAAATGGGGTTCATTGGCAAACAAGAAGGGCTGTTAGTCCAAGCGCATGTGAGCATGCGTTATAAACAAAAACTTTAAAATGCGATAAAAGGAAGAATTAATGAAAATCTTAATCATTGAAGATGATTTAGCGCTAGCTAGGAGTATCTCTCATAATTTGCATGATTTGGGGCATTTTTGCGAGATCATCTCTAGCATTTCAGAAGAAAATAAAGAGCCTTATGATGTGATTTTGGTTTCTTCTAAAGTTTGCACTCAAGGGCGTTGCGAACACTTTGTGCGCTACAATTCCAAGCAAATCATTATCATGATGGCTTCGCATGTCAATGAAGATGGCGTGAATAAACCCATTCAAGCGGGAGCGAGAGATTATATTCTAAAGCCTTTTAAAATGGACGAATTGTTGCGTAAGATCCAATACCACAAAGCCTACCAAGAAATGACCGCTCGCTTGGGATTTTATGAAAATTACTTAGACTTTATCCATGCGGAATTGCCCTTGCCTAGAGATTTTTCTTACAGACCGCCTTTTATCATCCACACGCCCTCTCAAGAGCTTGCGAACGCTTATTTATTGCAATACGCTAAAGAAAGGCAAATGGATTTTTCTTTTTTCTCTTTAAAGGATACCACTTGGAAAGAGCTATACAAGAATAAAGACAAACTAGAACGCCCTTTTTACATCATGCATTTAGAAGAGCTTAAAAAAGATGAGCAATTGAAATTGTTGGAATTGGCTCGTTCATGCCCCATTGTTTTGTCCTATACCCATAAAGAGCCATTAGAATTCCCTAAAATTGTGAGCATTGAATGCGGCAATAAACCCCTATCTTTGTTCAGCAATAACACGACCTTTCTTTCCATTCAAGAATACGAAAAGGAAGCGATCAGGCATTTTTCTTCTACTTGCACCGATACAGAATTGGCTAACAAGCTTGGCATTAGCCGTAAAAGCCTTTGGGAAAAACGCCGGAAGTATAACTTACCGCGCAAATAGTGGGGAAATTCTTAGGCTTTGTTCTCGTTGGGCGTTAGTTATAAAATGCAAGAATGCCAAAAGCGTTTTTGCAATCAAAAGAGCTAAAACAAGCGATGATCTCTTAAAATTTAGCGTATTTAATGAGAATAGAGCTAATTATTATTAAAATAACTTATTATTTGCTATATATTTACTATAATAGTTTAACTTTTGAAAAGAGAAATTCAACTTAAGGATTAACCATTAGACAAGCGTTTAACAAAACAAGATTCATGCATTCAAGAACTCTTTTACTAGACATTGATTGCGTTATCCCTAATATTGTTAGGCGTTTGCTCTCTAATAAAACGCTCCCTAAAAGATTCGCTACTTACAGCTTGCAAGAAGTGGGCATTATTTTTCTCACCACTCAAATTTTATCTATCATGCGCAAAACCCGTTGCTCTAAAACGCTCTTTTTTATCACTAGGGGCAGAGAGAGTTTCCGCTACCAGCTGTGCGATCATTACAAACAAAAACGCCACCAATTTGATGAAGATTTTAGATCCCTTTTAAAAACTCTAAAGATCGCTTTAGTGGAAAAATACCCCCTAAAAAAAGGGGCTAAAATCCAGGGCGAACATTGTTTTGAATATGAAGCCGATGATATTATCTCTTTTTACAAAAAGAAAGATCCCAACAATTACGTGATAGCCAGCATGGATAAGGATATTTTATATTCCAATAGAGGTTCTCATTTCAACTTGAAAACCAACGCCTTTTTTAATGTGAGTCAAAAAGAGGCTCATTTTTTTGCTTATTACCAATGCGTTGTGGGGGATAAAGGGGATAATATTAAGGGGGTTAAAGGGATTGGCGGCTTCAACTATAAAGATTTTTTAAACGAAGACGCTAAAGAACATGAATTGTGGGAGCAAATCATTCAAGCGTTCAAAATTAAAGAAGATTTGAGCGACAGCGAAGCTAAAGAAAAGGCTCTTTTAAACATGCGTTTAGTCAATATGCACCAGATGACCCACCATGGCGTGATCAAACTATGGGAGCCTGAGTTTAAAAAAGCTTTTTTCCCTAAAAAACCCCAAAGACCTGATTTTAAAAGAATTTCTTAAAACAAAAACTTCTTTTAATATTGATTTTTAAAAAGAAGAAATTATCGCTTACTTTATCGCTTACTTTTGGCAAGCCCTTTGCTATTGATTGTAAAAACGGCATTTTTTTAAAACAAAAACTTCCCAAAAAAGACAAAAGAACTATTTCCAAGGCTTTTTCTCGTGGCTTTAGAATTGTAAGCATACACATACCCCCCACCCATATCAAAAGACAAACTCCTATAAGTCCAAACCCTAAAACTGCTCATTAAAGAATATTCTTGATAATCCCCAAAAGCCACCATTGCGTCTAAACGCACCCTTTTAGTCTTAAGCCCTAAAAAAACATAGCCTGAAATGCTGGAGTTTGCAAAATAAATCGCTGGCACACCGGGTGCGTTGATCCCACGGCCATAGAATTTAGTCCTGTCGTTAAAAGTCCATAGATAGCCCTTATTGTTCCTTGCCGGAACGATATAAAAACCCGTTCCAAAATTAAAAATTTTGTATTTAAAAGTTTGATCGATCAAAAACAAGCCGGCATTTTTAGCGTTGGTAGCATTATCAGTGTTGCCGTATTGATACATGCCATGCACTAGAGTGTGCGAAGTGAAACCCTTAGCTAAAGAAGCGTCATACTCCAACTTACCCCCCACTTGCACTAAAACATTTTGGGTGGGCAAAGGCAAGCGGGTGTCCGTTAAAATAAAAGGAACCACTTTAAGATTTTCATGCTTGTATTCTGCGCCTAAAACAAACACTTCCCCCCCCACATACAAGCGTTTAGACACAGGGTCATAAGACGCTAGAGCGTTTAGGGAAGTAGCGATCCGATTCCCTTGCTCTTTATTGATCTGATGCCCATTATAAAGCATGCTATCCATAAAAATCCCAAAATAACGCATGGAATTTTGCTTAAAAGCCACAGAGATCCCTTGAATATTGCCCCCTATCCAATCAAAATCCACAAAATCGGTATTGAAACGCCCTAAAGCGATTTTAAAACGCTGGTTAGCGTATTGAAGATACGCATCAGAAACATCGCCAGCACTCAAATAAGGTTTAACGTTGTTAGGGTTACCAAAAAAATTCCCTAGACTGATGTAAAGGTTAGCCAAACGCTGTTTGTTATAAATATTCCAAGCCCCAATCGCTCCGATGCCAAAGGACCACCCGTTGCTATAAGAAAAATCCACCCCAAGGCGCGCTAAAGCCCCCACATAGCTGTGAGGGTTTTTTTGCGCCCCTTGATTATATAATAACCCCAGATAGCCAAAAGGTTTGACTGCAATTTCTAAAGCTTTCAAAGACAGACCATTTAAAAAAAGGATCCCTAACGCTAAATAATAATATCTTTTCTTATTTTTCTTATATTGCATTAAAAACTCATCGTGGATTTAAACTCAATATTTTAGTTAAAATTCCTTTTAATTGTGCTGAAACGGGTTTAAAATCTCTATTACCACTAAACATTATCAATAAACTTGATTGACTAACACTAAAGATTTATGATAGTATTCTAATAAAACTATTTTAAAGGTGATTCATGAGCAAGAGTTTATACCAAACTTTAAACGTGAGCGAAAACGCCAGCCAAGATGAAATCAAAAAATCCTACCGCCGTTTAGCTAGGCAATACCACCCGGATTTGAACAAGACCAAAGAAGCCGAAGAGAAATTCAAAGAAATCAACGCCGCTTATGAAATTTTGAGTGATGAAGAAAAACGCCGCCAATACGATCAGTTTGGCGATAACATGTTTGGCGGGCAGAATTTCAGCGATTTTGCCAGAAGTCGTAGTGCTAATGAAGATTTAGACGATATTTTAAGCTCTATTTTTGGGAAAGGAGGCTTTTCACAAAGATTTTCTCAAAACTCGCAAGGCTTTTCTGGCTTTAATTTTTCCAATTTCGCCCCTGAAAATTTAGACATGACCGCCACTTTAAATGTCTCTGTTTTAGACACCCTTTTAGGCAATAAAAAACAAGTGAGCATCAATAATGAGACTTTTAGCCTTAAAATCCCTATCGGCGTGGAAGAGGGCGAAAAAATCAGGGTTCGCAACAAAGGGAAAACTGGGCGAACGGGTAGGGGCGATTTGCTCTTGCAGATTCATATTGAAGAAGATGAAATGTATAGGCGCGAGAAAGACGATATTATCCAAATCTTTGATTTACCCTTAAAAACGGCTCTTTTTGGAGGGAAGGTTGAAATCGCTACTTGGCATAAAACCTTAACCCTAACCATTCCCCCTAACACCAAAGCGATGCAAAAATTCCGCATCAAAGACAAAGGGATTAAAAACAGAAAAACTTCGCATGTGGGGGATTTGTATTTGCAAGCTCGTTTGATTTTGCCTAAAACCGAAACGCTTTCTAATGAGTTAAAAGCGTTATTAGAAAAAGAATTGTAAGGAGGAATCGTGTGCGATTATGATGAACCGCTTTATTTAATCAGCGTTGTGGCTAAAATCTTAGGCGTGCACCCTCAAACCTTGCGCCAATACGAAAAAGAGGGTTTGATAGAGCCTAGCAGGACTGATGGGAAAATGCGCTTGTATTCCCAACGAGACATGGACAAAATCAAAACGATTTTACGCCTTACAAGGGATATGGGGGTTAATCTAGCGGGCGTGGATATTATCTTGCGTTTAAAAGAAAAGCTTGATGAATTAGACAATCTCAATAAAGAATTGCAAGACGCTCTGCAAAAACACTCTAAAAACCACAAAACCCCAACGAAAAATTTAAACACCCCTACTAATTTTTACGAATTGATTCTGTTTAAAAAATGAGCCTGACTTCGCTTTTAAACCCAAAAAGCCTAGAAGATTTTTTAGGCCAAGAGCATTTAATAGGGAAAGACGCCCCCTTATTTAAAGCCCTACAATCCAAACACTTCCCCCATGCCTTTTTTTATGGCCCTCCTGGCGTGGGTAAAACAAGCCTGGCTCAAATCATCGCCTGCATGCTAGAGTGCCCCATTCTTTTATTCAATGCGACGGATTTCAAATTAGAGGATTTACGCCTTAAGCTTAAAAATTACCAAAACACCCTTTTAAAGCCCGTTGTTTTTATTGATGAAACCCACAGACTGAATAAAACCCAACAAGAATTTTTACTCCCCATTATGGAAAAAAATCACGCTTTAATCTTAGGGGCTAGCACGCAAGATCCTAATTACAGCCTAAGCCATGCGATCCGCTCAAGAAGTTTTACTTTTGAATTAACCCCCCTAAAAAAGAGCGATTTAGACAGGCTTTGCGCTAAAGCTTTAACATTACTCAAAAAACAAATAGAGCCTGACGCCAAAACCTATCTTTTAAACAACAGCGCTGGCGATGCCAGAGCGTTATTAAACCTTTTAGATTTGAGCGCTAAAATAGAAGATCCTATCACTTTAAAAACCTTGCAATCCTTACGGCCTCATAGCCTAAATGACGGATCTTATAGCGATGATACGCATTATAATCTCACTAGCGCGTTAATCAAATCTTTAAGAGGGAGCGATGAAAACGCTTCCATCTATTATCTGGCGCGCCTGATTGCTGGTGGGGAAAACCCGGAATTTATCGCCAGAAGGTTGGTGATTTTTGCGAGCGAAGATATTGGTAACGCCAACCCGAACGCCCTTAATTTAGCCGCTTCTTGCTTGTTTTCAGTCAAACAAATCGGCTACCCTGAAGCGCGCATCATTTTAAGCCAGTGCGTGATTTATTTGGCTTGTTCGCCCAAGTCTAACACGGCTTATAGAGCGATCAATCAGGCTTTGGATTGCGTTCAAAAGGGCTTGCTCTACCCTATTCCTAAACACCTGCTGCCTCATTCTAAAGACTATCTTTACCCGCATGATTATAACGGCTATGTCAAACAAGATTATTTAGAAAAACCTCTAGATTTGGTTTCTTCTCAAGGCATAGGGTTTGAAAAAACCCTTTTAGAATGGCTTGATAAAATAAGAAATTGATCTTATAAGTTACATTAAAATGCGACAATGGTAATAAAAAATCAATATTTTTTGATTGAATTAAAATAATAATGAGTTTTATCTATGTTTCATCGCATTATTATTGTATAATAATATTCTAGTTATAAAAATCATTTTACGGATAAGGGAAATATTAGCATGAAAAGATTAGAAACTTTAGAATCTATTTTAGAGCGCTTGAGAATGTCTATCAAAAAAAACGGACTCAAAAATTCAAAACAAAGAGAAGAAGTGGTGAGCGTTTTGTATCGCAGCGGCACACACCTAAGCCCTGAAGAAATCACGCATTCTATCCGCCAAAAGGACAAAAACACCAGCATTTCTTCAGTCTATCGCATTTTGAATTTCTTAGAAAAAGAAAATTTTATCTGTGTTTTAGAGACTTCAAAAAGCGGTCGGCACTATGAAATTGCGGCTAAAGAGCACCATGATCACATCATTTGTTTGCATTGCGGTAAGATCATTGAATTTGCAGACCCTGAAATTGAAAACCGCCAGAACGAAGTCGTTAAAAAATACCAAGCCAAGCTGATCAGCCATGACATGAAAATGTTTGTGTGGTGCAAAGAATGCCAAGAGAGTGAATGTTAAAAGATTTTAAAAAAGCTAGCTTAAATAGGGCTATCTTTAATGGTTTTAAGGACTTCATCCAGGTTAAAACGCTTGAGTTTTAGATTTTTAATTTCTTCATCGCTCAAGCGTTTCCAAGTGAAAGTCTTGCCCACATACCCCCATTTATCATAGCTTGAAGTGAATTCTAAATCCCCGTTTGAATTTTGAGTAACCCTCACATAGTAGGTCTTGCCGTCATAAAAATTATACGCTTTACCGCCTTTATAAGATCGTTCTCCGACCTTAATCAAATCGCTTAAAAACACCACGCCTTTATCGCTGCGATTCCTTAGTTTTGGGTTAGGATTAAGCTTGTCTTTTTTGGCTTTAGAGCCATCCACATCAGAAATACCATAAGCATAAAATTTCCCATTATGCTCAAAAAACTCCACAAAAGAGCTTTTCATGTATAAAAATTCTTGAGTTTGATAAATTCCAGGCAACTCTACAGCCCCTAAAAAACAACAAAAAACTATAACAAGACTCACCAATTTCATAATTTTAATTTGATCAATCCTTTGGGTGCTTTAACGACCGCTTTAAAAATCGGCTCTTCCCTATATTTTTCAAAAGACTCCCCATAAAACCTCAACGCATGCACATCGTTTTCAAAAAAAATAGCCAGCATGCCCGCATCTAAACGCAAAAAAGAAGCCTCTTGAACCGGCTCATAAACGATCAAATCTCTTTTTTCATTATAAGGGGTTTTAATGGTGGCTTGATTGATACCTACAACTTTAGCCCCCTCAACGCCTTTGACAATCAGCTGGAAA
The DNA here is from genome assembly GCF_015904775.1 of Helicobacter pylori. Lineage (GTDB taxonomy): Bacteria > Campylobacterota > Campylobacteria > Campylobacterales > Helicobacteraceae > Helicobacter > Helicobacter pylori_DM. Next base: position 95,279 of record NZ_JADZNC010000004.1, on the reverse strand, counting down.
TCCACATATTGTTGGTGGCTTTCAAAAAAGCCTTTCTCGCTTTCCTTAGCATGCTCTAAACAATAACTCTGCTCTATGCTAAAAATGCCATGCCCTAAAGGCGTTTGAAATTCCGTATTAGGATCGAGGTTTAAAACCCTTTGATTCGCTCCACTACCCTTTTGCATGACCTCTTTTAAATACGCATACAAAATTTCTAATTCTTGCGTTTTTTTAAACAAATGCCCAAGCGAGCCTAATTCCCCAAAAATAGCCATATTCCTTCCTTCTTTACTTTAATGGTTTAATTTTTCAGTTGCTCTAAGCGTTCCTTTTTAGTGCCAATATCCGTGATCTGAATACCAAAATTCCCATCCACAATCACCACTTCGCCCTTAGCGATCACCTTGTCATCTACAAGAATTTCCAAAGGGTCATTCACCAATTGATCCAACTCTACCACGCTCCCTATATCCATAGAGACCACATCTTTTAAAATCATCTTTTTTTGCCCAATACGCACCTTAACATTCAATTTTACGTCTAAAAGCATGCTGATATTGCGGATTTCTATGTTTTCTAAAGACGCATCATGGGTTTTAATCTCTTCAGTAGCGCTCTGTGTCGTTTCTTCTTTTTCTTCTTTATGCGTTTTTTCAAATTGGCGTTCAAAAGCTGCCGTAGTCAATAAAATGATTTGGCTTTCTTTGATGGCTTCCATTTTAAAAGAAAACACCATCGCTTTAGCGTAATCTTCTTTTTTAGGAAGCTCCTTAGCGATTTCAGCGTCCGTGGTAGTGAAATTGAGTTTGGGGAGCAATTCTTGAGACTTCAAGCTTGTAGCGATCGCGCCAAAAATATTAGAAGCCATTTCCTTAAAAGCGTCTAAATCGTCATTATCCATTTCTTCCTTACTCGCCCCCTCACCCCCTAGCATCAAATCGCTCAAAGCGGTAACTAAATCTGCCGGAGCCAGTAATTCAATAGGACTTTCATTTTTTTCAATCGCGCTAATCTTAACCCTTGCATAAGGCGCGCTGATTAATTTCAAAAAAGATTCTTCACTACTAGAAACTTCTTTTTCTAATCCCACGCTTGGAGCCTTACCCACTAACCCTTCTAAAGTAGAAACAACCTCTTGAATAAAAATCTTAATAAAATCTTGCATTTCTCACTCTTCTTCTATCTTCATAATATCGCCCACTTTGCCTCTGCGCTGTTCTTCTAGCATTTCTAAAATTTCTTTAGTGCGTTCTTTTTCGCTATAGATCACTTCTTTAATTTGAATGGTTTTCCTATACCCTTGAAACCCCACGCTCGCTAAATAACGCTTTTTTTTATGCACATAAACGCTCACTTCATCATTAGCGATCTTGTTCAACCGGATAGTATCCCCCACATCTAAATCCAACATTTCTTTCAAACTCAATTCTACCGCACCCAAAAACACGATCATATCCACGCTCACCCCGCTCAATAGCGCTTGCAATTCCTTATTACGGCTCTTTTTAGAGTTCGTTTCTGAAAGCATCAAATCCCTACTCCCCATTTTAGAAAGAATGCTCTCAATGGAAATCACCGGGTAACAAATGTTCATCATCCCACGGCTATGCCCAATAATAATCTCTAAAACCACCATGATAGAAATTTCATTTTGAGCGACGATTTGGACCACATTCGCGCTGGATTCTTTAGCGTCAATGGTAGGAAACATCTCCACCACGGGCGACCACACTTCTTTTAAAATTTGCATCACTTGGCGTAAAATCGTATCCAATAAATTCAATTCAATATCGCTAAACTCCCTGTTTTGATCATACGCGCTCCCCTTGCCCCCTAATAGTCTGTCAATCATAGGGAAAGCGATGCTAGGATTAATCTCTAAAACCCCTGTTCCTCCCATAGGCTTCATGGAAAAGACATTAAAACTTGTAGGGCTAGGCAAACTCATCAAAAATTCGCCATAAGTCATTTGATCCACGCTGTGGAGTTGGATCTCTACAATAGAACGCATGATAGAAGAAACTTGACTAGAAAGATTCCTAGCCATTTTGTCATGGATACTCCTAAAAGAGCGCAGCTGCTCCTTGCTCACACGATTAGGGCGTTTGAAATCATAGAGGGTTACGCTACGCTGCGGGATAATATCTTTTTTTTGGACATTTTGAATATCCACATTTTCATCAACGACTTCTAAAAGCGCATCAATTTCTTCTTGGCTTAAAATATCAGCCATGATCCACTCCTAAGGATTTACGCACCTTTTTAATCACTTCTTTAATGATTTGAGAAATGCGCGATTCAGTGATGCCTAAAATCTCTTTAATCTCGCTCAAATTCAACTCTTCAAAGTAATAAAGCTGGATAAGGATTTGCTCTCGTTCGCTCATTTGATTTAATACTTTTTGGACATGCTCTAACAACTCTTCTGCTTCAATCTTTTTAGTGATTTCATCTTGCTCAATCGCATTGAATTGCTCATCTATTGGCACTAACGCATAAATATCTGAGGCCGTTTTGGCTTCTCTAATCTTTTCAATATTTTCGCCTAAAGCTTCTGCTAAATACGCATCGCTAGGCTCTTTCCCATGCTCATTAAGGTGTTTGGTAATTTCAATATCAATGCTTTTAATGAGTTTCCTACTAGAGCGAGAAATCACATCTAAAGAGCGCAAATAATCTAACATCGCCCCATTGACGCGCGTTTTAGCATACCCCCAAAAAGAATCGTTTAACGCGCTCTCATAACGCCTGGCTAATTTAATCAACTCTTCAGTGCCAATAGAAACCAGATCGTTAAAATCAATAGAGCTGGGCAAGCGCTCTTTTAAACGAAACGCCATCGCGCGCACGGCCGGTAAATACTGGATAGCGAGATCGTCTTGATGGTGGTGTTGTTGCTTATCATAGGCGTTCAAAACCTTTTCTATATTTTTTTCGCTGGTTTCAGTTTTTTGAATTCCTTTGGGCATTCTATTTTCCATCATCAAAATCATAACTTCTAATGTATTCTAAAATACTAGCCACTTCTTTTTCTCTGTTCTTAAACTCATGGTTGAAACGAAGCAAGCTCTCTTCAGTGCCTTTTTTGTCAAAAAGACAAATATCTAAATCCGTGCAAGTGATAAAAATAGACGCGAATAACAACGCGATCAAGTATCCTCCAAGCGTGGATAACACCGTCCATAATAAAATGCTCTCTGGCTCATTGAATTTCAACACCGAAAACACTAACCCTAAAAAAAACCCTACCACAACAGAAAAATGGATAAAATTTTGAACTCTCATCAGTCTACCCCAAATACTTCAAAAGCCTTTTAAAAAAGCTTTTCAAACCTTCTTTTGGTATTTCTAAAGCGCCGGTTTCTAATTTAGAAACCAAAAGGCCCGCTATCTGATCAATGGATTGCGAAAACAAATCGTTAGGGGCTATTTTTCTCAAAATTTTGCGCTCCCTCACATAGCGTTTCAATAAGGAGCTGTTTTCAATCGCCCCTAAATAGTGCAATTCTAATGAAGCGATATTGTTTTTAGCCACTTTAAACAGCCTTTCATAAGTCGCCCTACCCTCTTTAGGTTGGGCTACCATGTTAGCGATAAGAAACAATTCATCTTTATTCTTAGAGTTGATTTTAATGCATGCATACGCATCCGTAATCGCTGAAGGATCGGGTGTGGTAACAATCACCACGCAATCGCTCGCATTCAAAAACGCTTGTGTAGTGGCTCCAATCCCAGCTCCCGTATCAACCACAATATAATCCAAAGAGCTTAAAACCCCCTCTTCATCCACGAATTGATCTAAAGCTTCCGCACCGCTAATGTATTTTAAAATTTCTTCGCCACTATCCCCGGGAATTAAGCAAAGCCCGGGCTCAATCTCGCAAATGATTTCTTGTAATTTGGCTTCACCTTTTAAGGCATGCAAGATATTTTTATGGGTTTTCACCCCAAAAATAACATCTAAATTCGCTAAACCAATATCCGCATCAAACACCCCTACCTTATAACCTTTCTTATATAAAGAATAAGCTAAATTAGCGCTAATGTTGGATTTCCCCACGCCTCCCTTACCGCTTGTGATAGCGATGAATTTGGTATTCCCCTTATTATCAAAAAAACTTTTAGGGTTTTTAAGATTCATCAAATTATCCAAGCGGCTCGCTTGATTGTTCATGCTTGTTCCTTATTAGGGTTACTAAAGCCATCTAGCATGCAATCCACTAAATATTCATTAGTAGCCACTTTCAAATCCATAGGCACTTCTTGGCCGACAGAAAGATAGCTGATAGGCTTTTGGCTTTCATGCACTAAAGAAAACAAATTCCCTAGCCCCCTACTCTCATCTAATTTCGTAAAGATTAAAGTGTCAATCCCTAACACCCCAAAAGAATCATAAATATCTTTCATGTCTTCATACTTAGTGGTAACCGAAAGCACTAAGGACACATCAATATTATAACCCCCATCTATAAATTCCTTCAAACCGGCAATTTTTTCTTTATCGTATTGCGAATGCCCTGTCGTATCCACTAAAATAAAATCGCAGTATTCCAAAGCTTCAATTTCTTTAGCAAAATCCTTAGCGTCAATCACCGCTTCTATACTCATTTTCATTTTATTAGCATACCAGCTTAATTGCTCCAAAGCCCCAATACGATAATTGTCTAAAGTGATAATGCCCACCTTGTATTTTTTCGCTAGCATTCTAGAATAGCGTGCGGCTAATTTGGCTAGAGTCGTCGTTTTCCCCACGCCTGTTGGCCCTACAAGCATTAAAATGCGTTTTTGCCTCAAATTCAAATCTTCAGGGCGGCACAAGATCATTTTGCGCAACACTTCTCTAAAATAGCGCTTAATCGTTACAGAATTTTCCCGCATGCGTAAAGGCATCAATTCCAGGCTTAATTGCATGATTTCATCTAAATGGCTGGATTTCATGCCACTTTGTTTGGCTAGTTTGTAAATTTCTGCAAATTCTTGAGGGATATTGACAGAATTGGGGTTTTTCTCATCCCAAAACATGTTTTGAATAAGCTTTAAGCTGTCTCTGATTTTACTTAATTGCAGATTGATGTCTTTAATTTCTTCTTCTTGTTTGACTTCTCTTTTTTCTCTTTCTTTTTTATGGTTGGCTTCATCTTTTAAGGCTTGCAACAAGGCGTCTTGCTTATTAGCCTCTAAGGGCGCATCCTCTAATGGAGCGTCTTTTTCTAAAAGAGTCTTATTTTTTGAAAAACTATAGTTGCGCTGATTAGATGAAACCCCGGCGAGTTTGCGCATTTCTTCTACAGTGCTTGAAAGCTGCATGACCACATCTTCTTCATTCAATTCTTCATCATACAAACTTTCAGGAATAAGGGGGGCTTTAGGGGGTTTGTTTTCGCTTTCTTCTTCAACCGCCACAACGATTTCATAAAGCCCAGAAGAAGTGAGCGTTTTTTTACGGATTTCTTGGGTTTTAAACACCAGCGTATCCACCCCATGGTGGCTTTGAGCGATCTTTAAAGCTTCAGCGGCCGTCTCCCCACTATAGGTATAGAATTTCACCACTCCCCTTTTTTAAAAAGAATTTGTTGCAAAGTTAAAGGCACTAACACCGAGTCTCTTTCACTCCATTTAGGGTGAGGTAAAGCCAAATCGTTCTGCCTTAAAATGACTTGGTTGAAAGCGATAATATCAATGTCTAAAGTTCTTGGAGCGTCTTTAAAATCGCGCTTCCTTTGGCGCCCAAAACGCCTTTCTATATAAAAAACCAGAGCAAAAAAATGGCGCAAACTTAAAGATGTTTTAAGAATGATCGTAGCGTTATAAAAGTTAGGTTGATTAGTGTAACCAAAAGGCGGATTGATATAAATGGGCGAAGAAAAAATTTTCCCGATTTTACTATGATTTTTAAAATATAAAAAACAATTTTTTAATATTTTTAAAGGATTCTTGAGATTAGATCCCAACCCTAAAACCACTCTGTTAGAAAAATCAAGCCTTTTTTTAAAAAGGCTGGGGAAAAAGCGGTTAGTAAGGATCTCTCGCATCACAAAAGCTCGGCCCTAGAATTTTTAATCACCACTAAATCTTCAATGCGCACCCCAAAAAACCCAGGGATATAAATCCCAGGCTCTACAGAAAACACCATGCCCTCTTCTAAAATGGTTTCACTGCGCGATGAAATATAGGGAAGCTCATGGATGTCTAAGCCAATGCCATGCCCGGTGCTGTGAGTGAAATACTGCCCATAACCATAATCGCTAATCACTCCCCTAGCCAAGCTGTCCGCTTCTTTACCGGTCATGCCCGCTCTAATGCCTGAAATAGCCTTTTCTTGCGCTTCTTTCACAATATCATAAATCTTTTGACGCTCTTTATCCTTGAAACTCTGCTCTCTTTTGAAGACAAAATCTTTAGGGTCAAAAAAAGCCGTGCGAGTCCTATCCGAGCAATAGCGTTCGTATTTGATCCCCATATCCAAAAGAATGCTATGCTCCGCTTTTAAAAAATCCTTCGTGCTAGGCAAAGCATGGGGCTTGCTCGCGTTCGCATTCAAGGCTAAAATAGGCTCAAAACTCAGATCATAAACCCCCTCTTTAGTCAAAAAGTCCTTAACCTTATGCTGCAAATACCGCTCGCTCAATGACTCTTTTTCATCAAAAATCTTTTTCACATACTCGGCAAAATTTTCAAAAGCTTCAACATTCAACGATTGAGATTTTTTGAGAAGTTGGATCTCATGATCGTTTTTAATGATGCGTTTTTGGCGGTGGTAACTAGGCACGCCCTCTAAAATAACCTTACTCCCAATCGCTGAATCCAAACGCTTGTAGGTTTGCAAATTCACTTGATTGGGGTCAAAAAAGAGCTTTTTAACAGAACTCTTTGCGATCAAATCAATCGCGCTTTGCGCTAAATCGCTAGATTCTACCACTTCCGCTAAAACGCCATTTTTAGGCTGAATGCTTTCTCTAGCTTCTTGAGTGTAGCGAGAATCAGTGATAAAAAACGAGCGATCGTCTAATTGCAAAAACAAAGCGTTATCGCAACTATAAGCGCACTCAAAAAACATCGCGTTCTCATTGAGCGTGAAATGCGATTCTCTTTCTAATCCTTTCATGGGTAGCCCCCTTTTATTTTTGATTGTTAATGGGGTTATTAGGGTTGTTTTTTTGGGCTTCTTGGAACGCTTTCATTTCGGCTAAAATATTGACCATCGCCATTAAAGCCATGTTGTAACCAAGCGGGCCAAATCCCATGATCACGCCTCCACAAGCCGCTCCAGTGTAAGAATTTTTCCTGAATTCCTCTCTGGCTTGAATGTTAGTGAGATGCACTTCAATAACGGGTTTGCCCGCTAGCATGATCGCATCCGCAATCGCAATAGAAGTGTGCGAAAACGCTCCAGGGTTAATGATAATCCCCTCATAATCGCTGCCCACGCTCTCTTGGATTTTATCAATGATTTCGCCCTCAAAATTGGTTTGAAAAAACTCTAATTCCACATCTAAATTGCCTTGTTTCACGAAAGTTTGCATGATTTCATGGATTTGGTCTAAAGTTACCATGCCATAAAGTCTTGGGTCTCTGTGTCCTAACATGTTTAAATTAGGCCCTTGAATCACTAAAATTTTCATTAATTTATTTCTCCTTGTTGAATATGGAATGAAACCGCATTATAGCATAAGTTTTTATCTTACCCCTTAAATCCCCCTAAGAGCGCATCACAAGAAACTACCGCTTGACTAACATCAAACTCTTTGATGCTAAAAAGCGCTTTTATCCTTTTTTAAAAAAACAGCCATCATGACCATTCCTACAAAAAAACTTCCCGTAATGAAGAAATCAAAGGGGTCAAACCCGATGCCAAAAATGAGGTAAAAAGTGAGTGTCGTTAATATAAAGAGCGATATTAAAGAATTTTGTTTTATCCCGCTCCAAAAAATCTTTACAATAACTAATAAAAAAAAGAGCCAGATTAAAAAGCCTATGATCCCCCTAGTGGCTAAAACATGAATGATTTGATTGTCATACCTTTCATAACAAAGAATCAAATCTTTGGCTCTATAAGACTTTGATAAGGATAAAATCTCTTCTAACCTCTGGCATTTCTCGCTAGCGGCCATACCAAAAAAGGGCCTTAAACGCAAAACCGTTAGGGCTTCTTTCCAGCGCTCCAAACGCCACCCGATACTGCTATCAGCGTCCTTTTTAGCGTAGCGTTTCAAATCTTCTTCAAAGCTTTGGTTTTGAACCCTAGATTGCTCTATTGCCCCCCTTTTTTCTAAAGCGTTACTCCCCACATACAAAGCGCTCAAAATAAGACTCACAACCACCATATAACCCAATGGTCTGAGCGATTTTTTGGCGTATAAAATAAAGCAAGAAAGGATTAAAAAAGTAGCTACAAAAGCGATTGTCGCGCTCCTTGTGGCGCTTAAAATAACGACTAAAAACCCCACAAAAACAGAAAGGGTGAAAAAAAGTTTCTCTTTTTGACTTTGCGAATAGAGTGCATAAATGTAACAGCCTAAAATGGACACGCTCACTAAAACCACATACTCCTTAACCGTGCTAAACCCTTGCGCTCTGGGCATGTTAAAATAAATTTTTTGCACCAATGAAAGCAAGCCGTTGATGAAATTTGCCACAGCCATGCTATAAAAAAGGATTTTTTGATTCAATTTGATTCTTAAACGGCTAGTAAAAAGCAAGCATAACGCCCCACAAGCATAAGTTAAAGACATGTTTAGAGCGAATAAATTGTAGCGGAAAGTTTGGCTATCATACATGTTAAACATGTTAGGGAAGATGCTTAAAAACACGCCCAAAAAAGCCAGAGTAAGCCATTTAAAAGGCATTGTTTTTAGATGATTAACTCTAAAGGTCTCTTTCAAAGACGCTTGGAAATAACACCTAAAAAACAAAAAAACCATTAAAACAATCAATAAGACTTGAGTTAAAGGCTTTTTAAACGAAGTGAGAAAGAAAAGGGCAAAAATTAAAGTGAAAACAGAGTCCGCACTAAAAAAGACTTTCAAACGCTCTTTCAACACAAACTCGCCATACCCTAAAACCGATAAAAATTATCTGTCTTTAATACCTAACTTTTCAATCAAAACCACATAACGCGCATGAGCGGTGCGTTTGATGTATTTCAACAAGTTGCGTCTTTGAGCGACTAATTTTAAAAGCCCTAAACGACTGGAATGATCTTTGGGGTTAGCCTTTAAATGCTCGGTTAAAAGCCTGATCCTTTCATTCAACAACGCCACTTGCACCTCACAAGAACCCGTATCGTTTTCCTTAGTGGCAAACGCCTTAATGATTTCTTGTTTTTTCTCCAGATTCAAAGCCATAACGACCTCCTAATTGGTAATTTAATAAAGATCATATTATAGCGTAAAATAAGCTTTTTTGTGCCATACTTTTAAACTTTATATTATAATAAGAGACAAACACACCTACCAAAATTAAGGCATTGATTTTAGATTATGGCAAACGAACGCTCTAAATTAGCTTTTAAAAAGACTTTCCCTGTCTTTAAACGCTTTTTGCAATCCAAAGACTTAGCCCTTGTGGTCTTTGTGATCGCTATTTTAGCGATCATTATCGTGCCGTTACCGCCTTTTGTGTTGGATTTTTTACTCACGATTTCTATCGCGCTGTCGGTGTTGATTATTTTAATCGGGCTTTATATTGACAAGCCTACTGATTTTAGCGCTTTCCCCACTTTATTACTCATTGTAACCTTATACCGCTTGGCTTTAAATGTCGCCACCACTAGAATGATTTTAACCCAAGGCTATAAAGGGCCTAGCGCGGTGAGCGATATTATCACGGCGTTTGGGGAATTTAGCGTGAGCGGGAATTATGTGATTGGGGCGATTATCTTTAGTATTTTAGTGCTAGTGAATTTATTGGTGGTTACTAATGGCTCTACTAGGGTTACTGAAGTTAGGGCGCGATTCGCTCTAGACGCTATGCCAGGAAAGCAAATGGCGATTGATGCGGATTTAAACTCAGGGCTTATTGATGATAAGGAAGCCAAAAAACGGCGCGCCGCTCTAAGCCAAGAAGCGGATTTTTATGGCGCGATGGATGGCGCGTCTAAATTCGTCAAAGGCGATGCGATCGCTTCTATCATCATCACGCTTATCAATATTATTGGAGGGTTTTTAGTGGGCGTGTTTCAAAGGGATATGAGTTTGAGCTTTAGCGCTAGCACTTTCACTATCCTAACCATTGGCGATGGGCTTGTGGGGCAAATCCCTGCTTTAATCATTGCGACAGCGACCGGTATTGTCGCCACTCGCACCACGCAAAACGAAGAAGAAGATTTTGCTTCCAAACTCATCACACAGCTCACCAATAAAAGCAAAACTTTAGTGATTGTGGGAGCGATTTTATTGCTTTTTGCAACCATTCCTGGACTCCCTACCTTTTCTTTAGCGTTTGTAGGGACTCTCTTTTTATTCATCGCATGGCTGATTAGCAGGGAGGGAAAAGACGGGTTGCTCACTAAATTAGAAAATTATTTGAGTCAAAAATTCGGCTTGGATTTGAGCGAAAAACCCCACAGCTCCAAAATCAAACCCCACACCCCAACCACAAGGGCTAAAACCCAAGAAGAGCTTAAAAGAGAAGAAGAACAAGCGATTGATGAAGTGTTAAAAATTGAATTTTTAGAATTGGCTTTAGGCTATCAGCTCATCAGCTTAGCGGACATGAAACAAGGGGGCGATCTGTTAGAAAGGATTAGGGGTATTAGAAAAAAGATAGCGAGCGATTATGGTTTTTTGATGCCACAAATTAGGATCAGGGATAATTTGCAGCTCCCCCCAACGCATTATGAAATCAAGCTTAAGGGCATTGTGATTGGTGAAGGCATGGTGATGCCAGACAAGTTTTTAGCCATGAATACCGGTTTTGTGAATAAAGAAATTGAAGGCATTCCTACTAAAGAGCCGGCTTTTGGAATGGACGCTTTATGGATTGAAACTAAAAATAAAGAGGAAGCCATTATTCAAGGCTATACCATTATTGATCCAAGCACCGTTATTGCGACACACACCAGCGAATTAGTGAAAAAATACGCTGAAGATTTTATCACTAAAGATGAAGTGAAATCCCTTTTAGAGCGCTTGGCTAAAGACTATCCTACAATTGTAGAAGAGAGTAAAAAAATCCCCACCGGTGCGATCCGCTCAGTCTTGCAAGCCTTGTTGCATGAAAAAATTCCCATTAAGGACATGCTCACTATTTTAGAAACGATTACCGATATTGCCCCATTGGTTCAAAACGATGTGAATATCTTAACCGAACAAGTGAGAGCAAGGCTTTCTAGGGTGATCACTAACGCTTTTAAATCTGAAGACGGGCGTTTGAAATTTTTAACCTTTTCTACCGATAGCGAACAATTTTTGCTTAATAAATTGCGAGAAAATGGCACTTCTAAGAGCCTGTTGCTCAATGTGAGCGAATTGCAAAAACTCATTGAAGTGGTCTCTGAAGAGGCTATGAAAGTCTTGCAAAAAGGGATCGCTCCGGTGATTTTGATCGTAGAGCCTAATTTAAGAAAAGCCCTTTCCAATCAAATGGAGCAGGCTAGGATTGATGTGGTCGTGCTAAGCCATGCTGAATTAGATCCTAACTCTAATTTTGAAGCCTTAGGCACGATCCATATTAACTTTTAATGGATAAATAATTGATAAAAAAGGAGAATGATGCAAGTTTATCACCTTTCACACATTGATTTAGACGGCTATGCATGCCAGCTTGTTTCAAAACAATTTTTTAAAAATACCCAATGCTATAACGCTAATTACGGGCGTGAAGTTTCAGCGAGAATTTATGAGATTTTAAACGCAATCGCTCAATCTAAAGAGAGTGAATTCCTTATTTTGATTAGCGATTTGAATTTGAATTTAAACGAAGCGCAGTATTTGCAGGATAAAATCCAAGAACACCGCTTGCAAAACAAAAACATTCAAATCCAGCTTTTGGATCACCATATCAGCGGTAAGGAAGTGGCTGAGAGTTTCCATTGGTATTTTTTAGACACGAACCGCTGCGCGACTAAAATCGTGTATGAATTTTTGAAAAAGCATTACGCTCTTTTAGAGTCAAAAAACACAACATGGCTAGAGCCTTTGGTGGAAATGGTCAATTCTGTGGATATTTGGGACACGCAAGGTTATGGCTTTGAATTAGGCAAGGTGTGTATGCGCATGATTAACCAAAGCTCTGAATTGAATCGTTTCATGTTTGATGATGAAAACCGCAACTATAAATTAAAGCTTTTAGAAGAAGTTAAAAACTATTTGTTTTTAGAAAATGCCCCTGTAGCCTATGATAATGATTTGTTCAAGCTTAAAAAAATCGCTCTGGGGGGCGACCCTGATACAGAAACGATGGACAATATCTCTTCAAACGCGCAAACGCATTTGCTCTCTTTAAAAAAGCATGATTGCAGCGTTTATTACCAGGATAAAAAAGGGTTTTTAAGTTATTCTATGGGGGGTATTAGCGTGTTGGCTAACCTTTTTTTAACGCAAAATCCGGATTTTGATTTTTATATAGATGTGAATTCTAAAGGGAATGTGAGCTTAAGAGCGAACGGGAATTGCGATGTGTGCGAACTCAGTCAAATGTGTTTTAATGGGGGCGGGCATAGGAATGCGAGCGGAGGCAAGATTGATGGCTTTAGAGAAAGTTTTAATTATAGGGATATTAAAGAACAAATTGAAGAAATCTTCAACAACGCTTAAACTAAGCTGTTTAGAAAAAGCTAACAAAAACTAAAAAGAGTTTAAAAACTCTTTTTGATAAGGTTTAAAAATTTTCATTCCGTCGTTTTATGGCAAAAACTCATTTTTTAAGGGAATAAGGAGTGTTTTAAAATAATTCTCTCCCTACAAACCTCCAACTAACCCCCATAACCCTCAAAAGAGCGCTTAAAAATCCATCGCTTGATTAAAATCAAGCTCTTTTAATCATTTGATTGTAAAAAACGCTTTTTTAGTATTTTTAGGTTTTTTAAATTATCATCACGCCAACGCAAATAATCATTTTAAGTTATCTCTCTATTTTATTGTTTTTTGTTGCGGGTATTTGGAGCATGTTAGGGTTTGGGGTAATAATGAGCGGCTATCTTAAAAAGGAGATGACCAACTATAAAACTACTATTAGCAATCATAGTTTTAATGGTTCTCACAACGCCACTACACTAAAATTTTAGTGCAAGCTAGGGTTTAGCTAGCGTTTTCTTTGTGTATTTTTCTTGTATCCCATAAAAATCCCACAAAAATAAGACTTTTTCAATATCCAATGAAAACGGAGCCAAAGTTTGTATTTTGATAAATATTTAAATCCATGAATTGATACGAATTTATTTGAGCGTTTTTTAACCAAAACACCTTATCAATCGCAGATGAAATGATCATGCTCCTAGCTAAACACCAGCATGATATAAGTGTCTCTATTATCGCTATTAAAGTATTTGACTTTACCCGCTCCACACCCTCATTCTAATCTATTTTTTAGCAAACCACGGAATTTACTCTTCACATGCCGGTTTGGGGTAACAAAAACGATAGCCTCTGCGCCTTACGGTTTCAACCGTGGAAATCCCCAAGGGTTTATCCATTTTTTGGCGGATTTGATTGATAGCCACTTCAATGACATTAGGGGTAACCATTTCAGGCTCTTCCCAAATAGCGTCTAAAAGCTGTTCTTTGGAGACGATTTGATCCCTATGTCTGGCAAGATGGGTCAGCACTTCAAAGGGCTTTCCTTTAACTTCAACCTCACGCCCCTTGTAAATAATCTTTTCTTCATCAGGGCTAATGGTCAAATCCCCAATTTCAATCACATTAGAGCCCCAAAACCTCAAACGAGCCTCAATCCTTGCCACTAAAGCCTTAATGCTGCGATAAGGCTTGGCGATATAATCGTCCGCGCCTTGCTCAAACGCATGGACTTCTTCTTCGCTTGTAGGGTTATCAGAAGAAACTAAAACAACAATAGAAGAATGCTTTTCTTTGATTCTAGAAACAAAACTTAAAGCGTTTTTATCGCTAACCATAACTAAGTCATAATTCCTAATATCCATAAGGTATTCCCCATCCTCTAAACTCTCTGTTACATCAGCCATAAAGCCTTTAACATTTAAGCCCTTTTCAATTTCTCCACCTAAAACAGAATTTTTTTCAATCAGTAGAACGCGCATGGTGTATGGACTCCTGCATTTAAGAGTAATTCGAACACTGATTATATCATAAATTTAAATTAGTTTAAGAAAATTTTAATAAAAGCTTTAGTTAAAATCAAGCTCTTTTGTATTTGGTTGTTGGTTGTAAAAAATGCCTTTAAGCGTTTTTTATGGATAATTTTTAAAATCATTTGCTAAAAATCACCATTTTATTGTATAATTACAATCCAACCATTCCTTATGGTTTGGTTGGCACCGCTTAAGATTAAAGGGTCACCTCCCCCTCCTTTCCCTTTGTCTTGGCGGTTGTTTTTTAACTCCTTGTTTTTAACCGCATGATTAAGATTTTAAAGCTTTGTTTAACTAAGCTTGATTTTTAGGTAAAAGCCTAAGGTATGCGATCTCGCTAGGGGCTAAAAACCTTAAAGGAACGCCCCAATACCCTGCCCCACTGCTCACGTAAATTTGAGTGGTGTCGCTGTGCTTGTATAAACCATATAAATAGGTTTGTGCCAACTTGACTAAAAGGCTAAAGGGGAAGATTTGCCCTGCATGGGTATGCCCTGAAAGCACTAAATCCACAGAGTGGTTTTCTTTGAGGCTTCTAATTTGCTTAGGTTGGTGGGCCAAAAGGATCGTAGGCTTACTACTATCACGCTTTTTTAAAGCTTTGTCAATATCAGGGGCAAAATTTTGACGCTTCCTTGCGAAATAATCATACACACCGCACAAATTGATCCCCCCTAAATGCACGCACTCATTCCCTAAAATCGTCAAATTAAGCGTGTCAAGAAACGATAAAATCGGCTCTATGCCATGATAATACTCATGATTTCCTGGCACATAAAAAGTGCCATGCGTGCTTTTAAGGTTGTTTAAGGGCAGTAAAAAAGATTTGACTTTTTCAATGTTTTCATCCACTAAATCCCCCCCAATCAGCACCATATCCACTTCTTTTTGATTGACTTCTTCTACAATGTAATCAACAAAATCTTTTTGCAACAAACTCCCCACATGCATGTCTGTGAGTAAAATAATCTTTAATTCTTTATCCAGCTTGTCTAAATAAATAGGGGTTTCTTTGATTTTAGGGCGGGCCAACCCCTCATAAAACCCGCGCCAAAAATACCCTAATAACGCCAGATAAAACCCTAACTTTAAAAAGTTTTTTAAACCTTTACGCCTTGAAGGTAAGAAATCTATTTTTTCTATGGAGTAGGAAAACCCGTAAAAACTTAAAGAAAGGATAAAAATAATAAAAGATACAAACGAACACGCCGAAGTCAAAACAAACAAATGGCTAGGCATGTTATTTCTATAAAAAGCAAAAGCCGCCTCGCCCGCACTCAAAAGGATAAAAAACCATAAATAAGCGTATTGAGAGATTTTCTTTAAGGTTAAAAACGACTTCAATATCCTAAAAGAACTATAATTCAAAAGACACAAAACCAATAAAAACGCTATGGAGATCAGCATACCACCCTTTTATTATCATAAAGTGTTCTGTCATTCTATCATATTGACGCTAATACACCCTTTAGGTTTCATCGTGCTATTTCCTTTTTTATCAGTCTCAATCCACACAGAAAGAGAAAAGTATCCCTCCCTTTAAAAGAGTGTGAGTTTGGATATAATAATAAAAAATGCACTTAAAACCATGAAAAAGGAGATGCGATGCAATTAGACGAAGATTTAGAATTCGCTAAAAAAATCTTTAACCCTAACAGAGCGTTTGCCAAGCAAGCTAGGATTAAAAATATGTGCGAATATAAAGATTTAGTGCATGAAGCCAATGAAGATTATGAACATTTTTGGGGCGAGTTAGCCAAGCAAAAACTCACATGGTTTAAACCTTTTGATAAGGTTTTAAACAGCGATAACGCCCCTTTTTTCAAATGGTTTGAAAACGGCAAAATCAATGTTTCTTACAATTGCATAGACAGGCATTTAAAAGACAAAAAAAATAAAGTAGCGATCATTTTTGAAGGGGAAATGGGGGATTATAATGTCATCACTTACAGAAAACTCCACTCTGAAGTCAATAAAACAGCCAACCTTTTAAAAAACGAATTCAATGTCAAAAAAGGCGATAGAGTCATTATCTATATGCCTATGATTGTAGAAAGCGTTTATATGATGCTCGCATGCGCTAGGATTGGAGCGATCCATAGCATCGTTTTTGCTGGGTTTAGCCCTGAAGCCTTGAGGGATAGGATCAACGACGCTCAAGCCAAATTAGTTATCACAGCGGATGGGACTTTTAGAAAAGGCAAACCCTATATGCTCAAGCCAGCCCTTGACAAGGCTCTAGAAAATAATGCCTGCCCTAGTGTGGAAAAAGCGCTCATTGTGATACGAAACGCCAAAGAGATTGACTATGTGAGAGGGCGCGATTTTGTCTATAATGAAATGGTCAATTACCAATCCGATAAATGCGAACCTGAAATGATGGACTCTGAAGATCCTTTATTCTTGCTCTATACAAGCGGATCAACCGGGAAACCTAAAGGCGTTCAACACAGCAGTGCAGGGTATTTGCTATGGGCGCAAATGACGATGGAGTGGGTTTTTGATATTAGAGATAACGATAATTTTTGGTGCACCGCCGATATTGGCTGGATCACAGGGCACACTTATGTGGTTTATGGGCCTTTAGCTTGTGGGGCGACGACTTTGATACTAGAAGGCACGATGTCTTATCCGGATTATGGGAGATGGTGGAGAATGATAGAAGAATACCGCGTGGATAAATTCTACACTTCCCCTACCGCTATAAGAATGTTGCATGCCAAAGGCGAAAACGAACCCTTAAAGTATAATTTAGAGTCACTCAAAGTTTTAGGAACGGTGGGAGAGCCCATTAACCCTACAGCATGGAAATGGTTTTATGAAAAAATCGGCAACTCAAAATGCAGTATCGTGGATACTTGGTGGCAAACAGAAACAGGCGGGCATATCATCAGCCCTTTACCGGGAGCTACGCCTATAAGGGCCAGTTGCGCAACTTTACCTTTGCCTGGAATCCATGCGGAAGTTTTAAACGAAGACGGCACCAAAACAAAGCCCGGAGAGCAAGGGTTTTTATGCATCACTAAGCCATGGCCTTCTATGGTAAGAAACATTTGGGGCGATGAAAAACGATACATTGATAGCTATTTTTCTCAGATCAAGTTGAATGGGGAATATGTCTACCTCTCTGGAGATGGCGCTATCGTGGATGAAAACGGATACATCACTATTATTGGGCGCACAGATGATATTGTGAATGTGAGCGGGCATAGGATTGGCACGGCTGAAGTGGAAAGCGCTATTTCCAAGCATGAAATGGTGGCTGAATGCGCGGTAGTGGGTATCCCTAATACGATTAAAGGAGAGGGCTTGTTTGCGTTTGTGGTGCTGTGCGATGGGGCTAAATGCAATCTTGGCGAGAGTTTGGAATTGTTAAAAGAAATGAATCATATCTTGTCCGTTGAAATTGGAAAGATCGCTAAATTAGACAATGTCATGTATGTGCCAGGTTTGCCTAAAACCAGGAGCGGGAAAATCATGAGAAGGCTTTTGAAATCTATCGCCAAAAAAGAGCCTATCACTCAAGATTTAAGCACGCTAGAAGATGTGAATGTAGTTAAAGAAATAATGAGTATCGCTCAAATGGAGGAGTAAAATCTAAAAAATGCTTTTTAGCGTTTTTTAGCCAAATAATAAGAGTCCAATTTCAATCAAGCGATAATTTCTCATAAAGTGTAGGAACGCTACCGCTTCGCATTATTTCACCACTCAAAAAGCGTTTTAACTTTCTTTAAATCTTTATACTCCACGCTTTTGATAGCATGATCCTCTAATTCAAAATCCGCACTCAAATCGTTAGCATCTTTAAGGATGGCTTGAAAGCTTTCTTTATTGGTGAGTTTGACTTCCACTTTTTCGCCTAAAGAAAGCTTGAAGTGTTTGGGGGTTTTAAGCACTCTTTCTAACCCCATAGAGCTCACTTCCAAAATATAAGCGTCTTGAATAAAATCGCACACATCTAATAAAGGCGAAATGATCTCGCTCACTTGCTGGCAAATGTCCAAACTAACCGCTCCGTTAGGGTTTTTAAGGCTCACCCTTAAAACATGCTGCTCATTTTCTTTAACCAAACTCACATCATAAAGCAAATAACCCAAACTTTCAATCACGCCCTCTATTTTCTCTTCTATTCTTTTAGTCATTATCTTTCCCTTTAGCGATTTCATTGAATAAAGCGTCTAGGCGGAGCTGCTTTTCTAAACTATCATCTAAAACAAAACTGAGTTTTGGGCATTTAAACCATCCGCTCGCTTGCAAAACAAATTGCCTAATCAAACCCTCAGCTTTTTTTAATTTGGAAAGGATTTTATGATCTGATGAAAGCACAAACACCAAAGCGTGGTGTTTCCCTTTAGAGCATTCCACCTTAGTAACGCTTAAAGAATTCAACTCGCCATCATTCAAGCTCGCTAAAGCCTCTTGCAGTAATTCTAAAAGATTGGATTCTAAGCGTTCTTTATGAGCGTTCATTAGAGGGTTCTTTTTTTATGGATTTCTTTATAGGTTTCAAACACATCGCCCACTTTAATCTCATTATAATTGTCTAGCATGATCCCGCACTCATAACCCTTAGAAACTTCTTTCACATCGTCTTTAAAGCGTTTCAAAGAAAGGATTTCGCCGGTATGAACCACCACGCCATCTCTAATCAAACGCGCCTTAATGCCACGAGCAATCACCCCATCGCTCACCACACACCCGGCTATCGTGCCTACTTTAGGGATATTAAAGGTCTCTCTCACTTCCGCTTGTCCGGTATGCTCTTCTTCAATGATAGGACTCATCAAGCCTAATAGTAGCGATCGCATTTCTTCAATCAAGGCATAAATCACCGTGTAAGTTTTAATGCTCACATTGTATTCTTTAGCCTTATTTTTCACGTTACCGGTGGGGCGGATATTAAAGCCTAAAATCACGGCATGCTCACTGCTAGAGACTAGGCTCAAATCATTCTCAGTAATGCCCCCCACCCCTGAGTGGATCACTTGGATCGCCACTTCTTCGTTATTAAGCTCTAACAAGCTGTTTTTAATGGCTTCTAAGCTTCCTTGCGTATCCGCTTTAATGACTACAGGAATGTTTTTTAATTCCTTATTAGCGACCATTTCTGAAAGCTCATCAAAAGACACTTTAGTGCTTTTACTCAAGGCTTTTTGGCGTAAATAAGTCGCCCTCTTTTGAGCCTGCAAGCGCGCGATGGAATCGTTTTCTACCCCTATTAAAACAGATCCCGCAGGCGGCACTTCGCTCAAGCCTGTGATGAGAGCCACCATAGAGGGTTTTAAATTTTGAATGCTCTTGCCTTGATCGTCAGTCATCGTTCTTACTTTACCAAACGCCGTTTCGGCAAAAAAACTATCCCCCACGCTCAAAGTCCCGCTTTGGACAATCACAGTGGCCACTGCCCCACGCCCTTTTTCCACGCTTCCTTCTAAAACAACCGCTCTAGCGCTGCCCTCTTCTATGGCTTTTAATTCCATAATATCCGCCTGGATAAGAATGGTTTCTAATAAATTGTCAATGCCATCGCCCGTTTTAGCTGAAACAGGGATAAACTCATGCTCCCCGCCCCAATCCACAGGGTTATAACCAAGCTCAGCGCATTCGGCCTTGAGTTTGTCCGGATTCACATTAGGCTTATCCATTTTATTCATCGCAAAAATCACAGGCACATTAGCCGCCTTTGCATGCTCTAAAGCTTCAATAGTCTGCTGCTTCACGCCATCATCAGCCGCTATCACAATCACTGCAATATCTGTTACTTGAGCCCCACGATTACGCATCTGGCTAAAGGCTTCATGCCCTGGGGTGTCAATGAAAGACACCCATTTGTTATTTTTTTCTACCATGTAAGCGCCAATGTGCTGAGTGATCCCCCCAGCTTCCGTGTGAGCGACTCTTTTATCACGGATTTTATCCAATAGTGAAGTTTTACCATGATCAACATGCCCCATGATAGTCACCACAGGTGGGCGTTCTTTTTTCACCCCCTCTAACACTTCTTCTACTTCAAATTCTTCTAAAGTGTTTTGAACAGAAATTTCTAAATGGAACTCTTCGGCTAAAATTTCTATGCTATCCTTATCCAAAAAGTCGTTTTTAGTTACCATAAGCCCTAAATTAAAGAGGGTTTTAATCACATCAGCCAGATTCAAATTCGCTTTTTGCGCGAATTCATAGACGCGCACTTCTTCAGGGATTGCAATCGCGCTTTGGATCACTTTTTGGCTGCTATCGTTACGGAATGCGCGTTTTTTCTTGGATTGTCGTTTGATCCCGCTTTCATTCATCCAAGGGTTTTTCCTTTGGACGCGCACCCTGTCGTTGATATTTTGGCGTGCTTCTTTTTCTTCTTCCTTATTGAAATTATCTTGTTCATGCAAATCAAACAATAAAATTTCATCGGTTTCATCATCATAAATATCATTGCCCTTAAAATCCCTCGCATCGCTAAAATCAATTTTATGGGATTTGTTGTTTTTGGCTGTGGGGGTGGCTTTGGGCTTACTGGGTTTTTTAACTTTTTTAGCCTCTTGTTTGTCTTTTTCTTGCCATTCTTTTTTAATGTCTTCAAAAATAGCTGCCGCGCTTTGAGTGGGTTTTTTGCTTTCTGTTACGCTGTTTTCACTTTCATTTTCAGTTTCATCATTGCGTTTAATCACCCTAAAACCCGTGCGTCTTTTAATGTTTTCATGGCGTTTGATCTCTTGCTCTTGCTTTTTAACTTCGCTGATTTCTTTTTTAGCGTTGCTGACATTACTAGCGCTGTTAGCGTTGTTAGTGGTATTGGTGTTGCTTTGGGTGAGTTTGTTTAGGGCTTCTCGGCTTTTTTGGATTTCTTGGAGCTTTTGTTTGGCTTTTTCTATTTGAGAGTGGCTAACCGCTTTAGGGGTGCTTTCTACAGGGGGCGTTTGGTTTTCAAAAGTATTGACAATCTCTATTTCTTTCTTTTTGATAATAGGCGTAGGAGTCTCTTTTTTCTTTTCTTTAGTTTTTTTGGGCTTTGGCTGGCTTTTTGTTTCTTCTTTTTTAGGCGTTTTGGAAGCCTTTTTAGCAAGCGGCTTAGGCGTTGCGGCTATCTTCAAATCGTCTTTATTGTCTTGTTCAAGATTCTTAGCGGGTTGATTGGCTTGTATTTGTTCTTTAATGCCATCCACAATGTATTTGTATAGCTTGCCTGCTTGCTCTGGGGTCATTTTAGAATTTGTCTTAAGCTCTAAACCAATGTCTTTGGCTTGCTCGATCACATTTTTAAGCTCTTTTTGGGTCTTACCAAGCTCGGCTAAAAATTCTTTTAAATCAACCATACCACTCATGCTATGCTTCTCTCCTTAATCCAAGTAATGATATTTTTGGTATCTTTTGGGGCGTTCTTTATTTTTGAAACCGCTTTCAACAACTTTTTTTCTCCATTTTTCAAACAATTTCCACACACATAAAAACTACGGCCTTTGCCATCAAATTCCATGATTTGATTTTCAAAACTTTTCAAACGCAACAAATCCTTTTGAGGTTGGCGCATTCTGCACGCCACACACATGCGGATTTTAATTTCAGTCTTTCTCAATAAGGACTCCATCATTATCAAAATCTAAAACCGCTACCCTGAATTTAGGGAATTTCTTGCTCAAAACCTGCTTTAATTTAGGGGCGTCTTCTTCATAACACATGTTAAAAAACGACGAACCGCTCCCTGAAAGCGTGCTCATTAGGGCGTTATTTTCTAAAGCGAGCTTTTGGATCACAAACAACACGGGATAAGTTTGCATGCGCTTATATTGATGCATCCTGTCTTTAGAACAACAACGCAATAAATCCCACTTCCCCTGCACAATCGCCATCGTCATCAAACTCGCATGCGAAAGGTTAAACACGCTTTCTTGCACGCTGTAACGCTTGGGCAAGAGATGGCGCGATTGCTTGGTAGAAATGGCCCTATTAGGGATCACCATCACCGCTTTTAAAAAAGAAGGGATTTTGGTTTTTAAACTTATCACTTTCTTTTTTTCCACAAACGCTGCATTATACCCCCCAAACACCGCCGGAGTGATATTATCTGGGTGGTTTTCATAAATTAAAGCGGTATTGACAATATTTTCTCTATCAAAATCAAACCCTAAAAACGCAAACGCTGAAGCGACCGCACCCACAATCATCGCCGAGCTAGACCCCATGCCCCTTGTAATAGGGACTTTATTATGCAATAAAAATTTAAACGATCCGTCATTCCCATGCTTTTTTAAAATCTCATAAAACACTTTAGTGAAAATATTGTTGGTTAAAAATTTAGGGATCCCTTCACCCTCCCCAACCAATTTCACCGCATGGAAGCTACTAGGCTCAATAAAAAACCGATTGCGTAAATTCAAGCTCAAACCCAAGCAATCAAAACCGGGGCCTAAATTCGCACTTGTTGCAGGAACACTCACTACCAAATTTTAAACCCCTATTGTTGATACCCTTTCATTTTTAAAACTAGCATTATACACTAAATAGGAGGCAAAATGTAAAACGGCGTGTTCAATTGGGTGAATTTGTCTTTCTCTAAAAAAGAGGGCAGCATGAAATCTTTTGGTGCAATTTTCAAATCCTTAAAATCGGTTAAGCTTTCCCTTTCTTTTGAAACAAAGTATTTATTGGCATACGCCAAAATGGGCGTGTTGTCGTTAAAATCAAAGCCTGTGGTGGAATAGAGTTCAAAGTCATGGATTAAAGCCAAAGTGTGTAAGAAAACATGCGTGAGCTTTAGGCTAGTGAAACTCCCTGGCCCTTTAGCGTAATAAACCCCTTTAATCGCCGGTAAAGTAGGGTAGATCGTGGGGTAAATGGTGGGGTTTTTAAAATCTTTGAATAATTGCAAAAAAACTTCCACCAAAGCTTCACTTGTTTTTGATTTGGAAGTGTAAGAAGCGCATAAAAAATTGTTTTGATACACCCCAAGCAAGACCCCCTCGCCTAAAGAAATAAGTGCTAAATCCAATTCCAAAAAATAAACCCTAATTTAGGATTAAGCGAAAGCCTTTTGCAACGCAAATTCTTTAGCCGGATTCGTAGCGATCAAAACTTCGTAATTTTTAGCGTCCGCTAAAATGGCTTTAACCAACATGGAATTGAGTTTATGACTCCCTGAAAAAGAAGTGTATTTGCCCATCACAGGCATGCCTAAGACCATTAGATCCCCCATAGCGTCTAAAATCTTGTGGCACACGAATTCCTTTTCGCACCTCAAGCCCTCTTTATTCAAAATGCTGTTTTCATCCAGCACGATACAATTATTCAAGCTCCCCCCTTTAGCCAAACCAATGGATCGCAAGTAATTCACTTCTTGCAAAAACCCAAAGGTGCGGGCTTTAGCGACTTGCTCTTTGTAAGCGGTTTTACTAAAGACAAAATGGTGGGCTTGCTTAGCGATAACCGGATGGTTAAAATCAATCGTGAAATTCAAGGAAAGTTGGCTGTCTGGCTCAATTTTAACAAATTTATCGCCCTCTCTAACCTCAACGGCTTGCTTGATTTCCATCACCTTTTTAGGAGCGTCTAATTCTTTAATCCCTGCTTCATCTAAAAGCATGCAATAAGTCAAAGCACTCCCATCCATGATAGGGATCTCTTCGTTATCCACAGAGATTTTAAGATTGTCAATACCATACGCATGGATAGCTGAAAGCAAATGCTCAATCGTAGAAATTCTAGCGTTATCCTTACCCAACACGGTTGCCATTTTGGTATCCACGATGTTTTTAGGTTTTAAGGGGAGCTTCACGCCCAAATCAGAGCGGTAAAAAACAATGCCTTGATTTTCTCCTAAAGGCTCTAAAACAAGCTTCACAAGAACGCCCTTGTGCAAGCCTATCCCTACTAATTCCACAGAGTGGTTAATGGTTGTTTGTTTCATAATACTTCCTTTATGTCTAGTATATCGTCATTTTTAGTGATTATTTTAATATTTTTATTTACTAAAAGCCGTTCAACCTCTTTTAAAGACAAAATTTTATTTTGAAAAACGATTTGAGCGCTCTTGACTTCTTTCAAAATCAAGCACTCTCCAAAGCACACAATCGCCCCTTCGCAAACCCCATAAACCGACACACAGCCCTCTGAAATAATCTTCGCTCCATTGTGGATATTACCCAAAAAAATAAGATGATTAGCGCTATAAATCTCTTCCCCACTCCTGATATGGTGCTCATAAATCGTTGTTTTGGTTTCTGTTTTAGAATGATTGGGTTTTGAATGATTGGTTTCTTCTTTTAAAGGCATGGTTTTGATATGGCGTCCGTTTAAAGCGCGATTCGTTTCTAAAAACAAAAGCTGGTATTTGTGCAAAATGGCTTTGACTTCTGGTTCAATATCATATTTAAATATAATAAGAAAATACTGCAAAAGGGCATGGTTTTTTTCTAAAAATTCCATGACCGCTTCAGGATCTTGCTTTTCAATTTCAAACGCATGCACGTTTTTTTGATTCGTTTTTAACATGACTATCCTTTCATTAAAAGCCGTTTGGCTTGCTCTATGGGGGTGATGATATTGGTTTTTATCCATTGCTCATTAAGCCATTCATTAGGCCGGACAAAAACCCCTTGCAAAAGCACTCCTAAATGCAACCCAATCCCTAATTTCAAACCACTACTCCCCACGCTTTCATCATCTTTTAGATGCGCTAAAAAAACGCACAAACCTAGCCCATAGCAATTGATTAAACTATTACCATAAAAATCCAACTCCCCCTTAAAAACCCTCTTCACAGATAAATCAAACGCTAAAGATAAATCCTTACTAGGTATCAAATCCACCCCTAAATGCAAGAATTGGAACAACACCTGATTGTCCTTTAAGATACGCCGATTTTCTAAAAAATTGCTTGCCATTTTAAAAGGCCCATTCAAGGGTTTTAGCGCTTGAAAATGGGAAAAATCCTTATCAAAATCCCCTTGCTCTAAAGCGATCTTTTGGATTTTTTCTAAATCTTTTAAGCGCGCGTTGGAAAATCTTTCTAATAAAGTTTGCTCAGTGTAGTTTTGAAATTTTTCTTGCTTTGCAATCTTATCTTTTAAGGCGCTTAAGTCTATATCTTTTTCCCTCAAACGATGGGTTTTTCGCTTGAGTAATAAAGGGGTGGTATTAGAGTTATAGGCTTTATCTTTAGCGACAATGAACGCCTTAAAATCCTTATTTTTATAAGACCAAGGCACTAGAGCGATAAAAACATTACGCTGCTTGAATTCTACAAGCCTGAAAGCTTTAAAATCCTTTTTTTTGACGCGCACAAACGCTTGAGACAAGTTCTTATCCAAAGCTTCAAAGATGACTATCGCGCTCCCTCCATAAGCGATGCTTGGAGAACGAGATAAAATAACGATTGAGGGTTTTATCGTATCAACACACACTTCCTGTTTGAAAGACGCCTTATTGCCATTGAAAAAATTAGCATAGCTCCAATCGCTCGCCTGAAATTCATAATCAAGGCACTTGTCTTCTAATCCCATGATTTCAGGCCTAATCAAAGGCACTTCTAAAGACTTGGGTTTATCCAATACCAGACTTTCTTTTTCATATAAGATCAAATTGTCTTTTGTGGTTACTTTTATCTCATAGCGTTTGATGCCCTTTGGGGCTACTATTTTAACCTTAATGGGTTTTTTCAAATCCCAAAAAAGCGCTCCATTGTTGTCATTAAGCGCATTTTCTTCGCTCTTTAAAATAAAACTTAAAGCTCTAGGTTTTGTGATTAAAGCGTTAAAAATCAAATAACCCCCCAAAATTAAAACGACTAACGCTAAAATTTTAAACCTTAACTCCAAGATCAAGCCTTAAAAAATAAACGCATAATTCACTAATAAAAAACTGGATCGCTTGAACTGGTTGTTAGCTGAAATCAACAATCGTTCATCATTTTCTTTATTTTGATAAATCGCTCCCTCTTCTACTCCCATCCTCAAATAGCTAATCGGTAATTTGGTGCCAATCTCTAAGCGGTGTTTCCTATAAAGCGTTAAACTCACGCCCACATTAAAAGTGTAATCCACTTCAATCAAAGATTTCCATAAAAAATTAGGGCTTGAATAACCCCCTACTACCAAATCCCTCCCGTTTTGATTAGGCTTGTCTTGATAAAGCATAAGCCCTATCCCAAAACCCGCATAAACGCCTAAAAAATGCTTTTTAGTCTTAAAATCTAAAGGCATGTCAAACAATAAATCGGTATTCATAGCCCCTAAAACATAAAAAAACGAGCCTACAGACTGCTTGCTTGCATCCTCTTTTAACACCCCTCCCCCAAGCAATAAATCCCCATAAAATCGTGTCCCAAAATAAGGCACGAAGTATTTTTGATACCCGAATTTAACGCTAATCATAGAAACAGGAGCGTTAATCTTAATATTGTTTTTAAACGCGCTAGGGGCATTCGCGCCGTATCTGTCTAACATTTCCCCTTGGTAAGACAAGTTCAGTTCCCCATAAGCATACCCACCCCCTAAAAAAACCCCGCTCTTATCATCGGCTATGGAAAAAGATTTGAGTAATTTTTTTCTTTTCTTTGAAGAAATCTTTGGGTAAGTTCGCTCTAAATATTCTTCTTCAAACTTATCCTTATCCATCTCTTTGGGTGAAACCCCTTTTTCGGTGAGCTGTTGCTTTAAATGGTTTATTTTTTCGTCTAATTGTTGGTTTTCTTCTTCTAAATTGTCATAATCTGTCGCTTGAAGTCCCAGTATGAGCACGATATAAATCAAACCATATTTAAATTTCAACATTTTAGCCTTTACAATAAATAGTTGTAACTAATATAATAAATATTAGTGCTTTTAAAATAATATAAAAAAGTTTGCGAAGTTTCTTTTAAGGGAGGCATTTTTAAGGCTAATTCAAAGCGGTGTTTGAGGTTAAGCGTCATGCTCACCCCCAAATTCAACACCAGCCCAAAAGCGTTAGGCTGTGAATACCCTTTAACCTCTTTTAAATTTTGATACATCCCATTCCACCCCACTCCAACGCCTCCAAATATCCCTAACGCAAACCTTTTTTCTTTGTCAATAGGCTTATCCATCAATAGATCAATATTCAAGCTTGCGGTTTGATAAGAGGCTAAAGAATCGCTTTTAAACCCTTTCATCGCTCCTCCTAAATACTCCCCATAAAAGCGTAAGGCGCTAATCCCGTTAGCAAAATACTTTTGATACCCGCTCCTTAAGCCATACAACAAAGGAGAAGCCTGAATATTGTTTAAAGGTTCAAAGCTCTCATAAGATCGGGCGTTAGGATGAGCGCTAACCCCTATATCGCCAAGGATTACGCCTATAAAAAAACCGCTCTTACTTTTAGCCATTTGCTGGAATAAGAGAGATTCATTTTTTTCATGCAATTCCCCTTTGAGCATGTAAAGCTGGCGTTTTTTCTTATGGATTTCTTCAAGCAGACTTTTTTCATCAATATTCTTTTTAACTTCCTTGTTTTCTTCAAACTCTAGCGTTTGGGTGCGTTTTTCTTCCAAAAGAATGGGAGCGTCTTTAGAGGTATTTTCTTTAATCATGTTTTCTTCAGTCGTATTCTCTTGAGCCGTATTTTCTTCAGCGTGCAAGCTTAAAATAAAACCAAAGCATAAAATGAGATTTCTTATTTTTTTAGAACACATATTGATACCCAATGCTTGCTATAGCTCCCCACCAAGTCTCTTTTGAAGAATTAGATTGCAAAAAAGGGAAATTATTTAAAATTTTAAATTCAAATTCAATGCGGTTTTTTTCTAATACCGTTAGAGCCAATCCTGCGTTAAAAGACATCCCCCATTCCGCCGTATAATTCACCCCATGCGCTACAACCCCTAAACCTAAACCCATATAACCCCCCATATAAAGGTATTTCCCCACAAAAGGCAAAGGAAAATCCAATAAAAAATCCCCATTCAGCATAACCGATTGAAACCCCACGCTCCCAAAGCCCGCTTTTTTAGGAGCCCCTCCATAATATTGGATATAGATGCGCCTGCCAATGATATTGGGCTTAACCAAGCGCGCAAAAAACGACGGCCTGAAAGTTTGATAGCCAAAACGCAAGCCATAAGCGAACAAATAATTTAAAATATTCCCGGTGATACTGGAACTATTGGTTCTAACCATGATTTCATGGTTGTAAAAAAACCCGGTATTGATCCCTAAAATAAGCCCGCTTTTAGCGTTCGCTCTTTTTAAGTCTCTGATCAATTCCTCAACTTCTTTATCTTCATAGGCTTTATAATACTTGATATATTTATAGTATTTCGGATCTAGGGTATCATAATCAAGCGCATTCAATCCCGCATAAAACCCCATTAAAGACCATAAAATAACATGTTTTTTAAGACCCAAAATCGCTAAATCCCTTGAATTGTTTGTTAAAAGTTTCTTTCAATTATACTAAAATAATTAAAATGACCGGTTAAAATGGAGTAAAATTTTTACCCACCCCAATAAAGTCATGCTACAATGCCACTATATTTAACACTTAGGATTTTTAATGAGCATGCAAACCGCCCCAATTAAAAAGATCACTCTCAACCACCTCCAAGCTAAAAAAAATCAAGAAAAAATCATCGCCATTACCGCTTATGATGCGCTGTTCGCTCAAATATTTGATCCGCTAGTGGATGTGATTTTGGTGGGCGATAGTTTGAATATGAGTTTTTTCAACCAAAACGACACTTTAAGCGCGAGTGTAAAAATGATGCTCTATCACACCAAAGCCGTGTGTGCGGGCGCTAAGACTCCTTTTATCATCACAGACATGCCTTTTGGAAGCTATAAAGATGAAAAAACAGCCCTAAAAAACGCCATCAGAGTTTATAAAGAAACCCAAGCGAGCGCGATCAAACTAGAGGGAGGGAAAGAAAAAGCGAAACTGGTTAAAACGCTCACTGATGAGGGCGTTATCGTGGTAGGGCATATCGGCTTAATGCCCCAATTCGTGCGTCTTGATGGAGGTTATAAGATTAAGGGCAAAAATGAAGAGCAACAAAAAAAACTTTTAGAAGACGCCTTGAGTTTAGAAGAAGCCGGGGCGGGTTTGTTGGTTTTAGAGGGCATAACCGCCCCTATCGCTCAAAAAATCACGCAAACAATCAAAATCCCCACGATCGGCATAGGGAGCGGTAAAGATTGCGACGGGCAGATTTTAGTGTGGAGCGATATGTTAGGCTTTTTTGATAGTTTTAAGCCTAAATTCGTGCGAGAATACCTCAAAGGGAAAGAATTGGTTCAAAACGCTATCAAGCAATACGCTGATGATGTGAAAAAGGGAAACTTCCCTAACGAGTTAGAAAGTTATCATTAAATGAAAGAACGGATAGTCAATTTAGAAACTTTGGATTTTGAAACTTCTCAAGAAGTGAGTTTGCGCCCTAATCTTTGGGAAGATTTTATCGGTCAAGAAAAGATTAAAAGCAACTTGCAAATTTCTATTTGCGCGGCTAAAAAACGCCAAGAAAGTTTGGATCACATGCTCTTTTTTGGCCCGCCCGGTTTGGGTAAAACTTCAATAAGCCATATCATCGCTAAAGAAATGGAAACCAATATCAAAATCACCGCCGCTCCCATGATAGAAAAAAGCGGTGATTTAGCCGCCATTTTGACGAATTTGCAAGCTAAAGACATTCTTTTTATTGATGAAATCCACCGACTCAGCCCAGCGATTGAAGAGGTTTTATACCCGGCTATGGAAGATTTTAGACTGGATATTATCATAGGCTCAGGCCCAGCCGCTCAAACCATTAAAATTGATTTACCCCCTTTCACCCTCATCGGCGCTACCACTAGAGCCGGAATGCTCTCTAACCCCTTAAGAGACAGATTTGGTATGAGTTTTAGAATGCAATTTTATAGCCCTAGCGAACTAGCTCTCATCATCAAAAAAGCCGCCGTTAAACTCAACCAAGACATCAAAGAAGAAAGCGCTGATGAAATCGCTAGAAGGAGCAGAGGCACGCCAAGGATCGCTTTAAGGCTTTTAAAAAGGGTGCGCGATTTTGCGCTAGTCAAAAATTCAAGCTTGATGGATTTAAACATCACTTTGCATGCTTTGAATGAATTAGGCGTGAATGAATTGGGCTTTGATGAAGCGGATTTGGCGTATTTATCTTTGTTGGCTAACGCTCAAGGAAAGCCGGTGGGTTTGAATACGATTGCAGCGTCTATGAGAGAAGATGAAGGCACGATTGAAGATGTGATTGAGCCTTTTTTACTCGCTAATGGTTATTTAGAGCGCACCGCTAAAGGCAGAATCGCCACGCCTAAAACCCATGCGCTTTTAAAAATCCCCACTTTAAACCCCCAAACTTTATTTTAATCTTGTTTAGAAAGAAAATT
Source organism: Helicobacter pylori (assembly GCF_015904775.1). GTDB lineage: Bacteria > Campylobacterota > Campylobacteria > Campylobacterales > Helicobacteraceae > Helicobacter > Helicobacter pylori_DM. Next base: position 64,691 of record NZ_JADZNC010000004.1, on the reverse strand, counting down.
ACACTACAATAACGATAAAATTTTAAAGGGTGTAAAAGCAGGTTATTATGTTTGGCATGGGCTTTTTTGAAATCCTTGTGGTGTTGGTTGTAGCGATTATTTTTTTAGGGCCAGAAAAATTCCCCCAGGCGGTCGTGGATGTGGTGAAGTTTTTTCGTGCGGTTAAAAAAACGCTCAATGACGCTAAGGACACTTTAGATAAAGAAATCAATATTGAAGAAATCAAAAAAGAAACCCTAGAGTATCAAAAGCTCTTTGAAAACAAAGTGGAGAGTCTTAAAGGCGTTAAGATTGAAGAATTAGAAGACGCTAAAGTGACTGCGGAAAAGGAGATTAAAAGCATTCAGGATTTGATGCAAGATTACCAAAAAAGCCTAGAAAACAACGCACCCCCTAACCACTCCAATAAAGAAGTTTCCAATGAAGAAGTCTTAAATGAAGAAGTTTCAAGCGATGAATCTCCTAAAGAAGTCCAATTAACAACCGATAACAACGCCAAAGAACACGACAAAGAAAAAGAGCATGTTTGAAGATTTAAAACCGCATTTACAGGAATTAAGAAAGCGTTTGATGGTTTCTGTGGGAACGATTTTAGTGGCGTTTTTGGGGTGTTTTCATTTTTGGAAAAATATTTTTGAATTTGTTAAAAATTCTTATAAAGGCACGCTCATTCAGCTCTCCCCTATTGAAGGGGTCATGGTAGCGGTTAAAATCAGTTTTTCAGCCGCTATCGTCATTTCCATGCCCATTATTTTTTGGCAATTGTGGCTCTTTATCGCTCCAGGCCTTTATAAGAATGAAAAAAAAGTGATTTTGCCTTTTGTGTTTTTTGGGAGCGGCATGTTTTTAATTGGGGCGGCGTTTTCTTATTATGTGGTGTTCCCTTTCATCATTGAATACTTAGCCACTTTTGGGAGCGATGTGTTTGCGGCTAATATTTCTGCGTCCAGTTACGTGAGCTTTTTCACACGCTTGATTTTAGGCTTTGGCGTGGCGTTTGAACTGCCTGTTTTGGCGTATTTTTTAGCCAAAGTGGGCTTGATTACCGATGCGAGCTTGAAAGCGTATTTCAAATACGCTATTGTAGTGATTTTTATTGTAGCAGCCATTATCACTCCCCCTGATGTGGTGAGTCAAATCTTTATGGCGTTACCCTTAGTGGGGCTTTATGGGCTTTCTATTTTAATCGCCAAAATGGTCAATCCGGCTCCTAAAGACAACGAAAATAATAACGAAAATGATAACGAAAATAACACCAAAGAGAATACAAAGAGCGAGTCGTAGTTGAAAGAATTTGATCTAGAAAGCTATGATTATTATTTGCCTAAGGAATTGATCGCCAACTACCCCATTTTGCCCAAAGAAAAGGCTAAATTGCTCGTCTATGAAAGGCGTTCGCAAACAATCACGCACACCACTTTTGAGCATGTTTTAGACTTTTTCCCTAAAAACGCCCTTATTGTGTTGAACGACACTAAAGTGATGAAGGCCAGGCTTTTTGGATCTAAACATGCCTTTTTGCCATCAAAAACGACTGAAGTGTTTTTCCACCGCTTTTTTAAAGGCAACACCGCCCTAACTCAAATCAAGGGTAAGATCAAAGCGGGGGATAAGATCTTCTTTGATGCAAATTATTACGCTGAAGTTTTGGAATTGCTTCATAACGGCCAGCGCTTGATCGCTTTTTATGACAATCAAACCCCCTTAAATCAAGAAAATATCTTAAAGCTTTTAGAGCAATACGGACATATGCCCTTACCTCCTTATATTAAAAGAGCGGATGAGAGTTTGGATGCACATGAATACCAAAGCGTGTTCGCTAAACACATCGGCGCGGTGGCTGCCCCTACGGCGTCATTGCATTTTTCTCAAAATACCTTAGAAAAATTATTGAAAGATTTCAAGCACGCTTTTTTGACCTTGCATGTGGGAGCTGGGACTTTTCTTAGCGTAGAAACTAAGGACATTAGAGAGCATCAAATCCATACAGAAGTTTTGCATATTCCTAAAAAGAGCCAAGAAATTTTGCAAGAATCCCAAGAGATTTTATGCATCGGCACGACCGCTTTAAGGAGCGTGGAATACTTTAAGCGTTTAAAAAACCCTAATCAAGAATCGTTTGAATGCGATATATTCTTGCATCTTGCCAATCCTATTCAGCATGTCAATCACTTGCTCACTAATTTCCATTTGCCCAAATCAAGCCTTTTAATGCTTGTAAGCGCGATGATAGGCTTAGAAAAAACCAAAGAAATCTACAAAATAGCCATAGAAAAGAAGTATCGTTTTTATTCTTATGGCGATGGGATGCTGATTTTATGAACCCCTTATTGCAAGATTATGCGCGCATCCTTTTAGAATGGAATCAAACGCACAACTTGAGCGGCGCGAGGAATTTAAGCGAGTTAGAACCCCAGATCACAGACGCTCTAAAGCCCTTAGAATTTATCAAAGATTTTAAAAGCTGCTTGGATATTGGGAGCGGGGCGGGACTTCCTGCTATCCCTTTAGCCCTTGAAAAACCTGAAGCGCAATTCATTCTTTTAGAGCCAAGAATAAAAAGAGCGGCTTTTTTAAACTACCTTAAAAGTGTTTTGCCTTTAAAAAATATTGAAATCATTAAAAAGCGTTTAGAAGATTATCAAAATCTTTTACAAGTGGATTTGATCACTTCTAGAGCGGTCGCTAGCTCTTCTTTTTTGATAGAAAAAAGCCAACGCTTCCTAAAAGATAAGGGGTATTTTTTATTCTATAAAGGCGAGCAGCTAAAAGATGAAATCGCTTGTAAAGACACTGAATGCTTTATGTATCAAAAACGAGTTTATTTTTACAAATCAAAGGAAAGTTTATGTTAATAATTTTAATCCCCTTGCTCATTATTGTGTGGATTTTATGGCGTTTGTTTTTGAGGCAAAAACCCCACAAAGACGACCCCAAAGACAACCACTCTTACACGCAACAAACCCCCAAAGAATTAGAAGATCACATGATTGTATGCTCTAAATGCCAAACCTATGTCTCTAGCAAAGACGCTATTTACAGCGGAGCGGTAGCCTATTGCAGTGAAACTTGTTTGAAAGATAAGAGATAAAAATGCTTATTTTAGGACACCCTTTAATCCCTAGTGCTCGTTTTGTTTTCATTAAAGACACCGATGCTATTCATTCCAGCACCAATAACGATATAGTGTGTTTTGAAGCGCACCCAAAAAATTTGGAATTAGCTAAGTATTGCTGTGAAAATAGCGTCCATTTTAGCGTAATCTTTTTATCGCACAAGATAGAAACGGACGCCTTTTTTTTATTCAACGCTTTCAAACCGCTCTATTGTATTTTTAAGGATATTAAACAAGCCATACTCGCCCAACAACACGCCACGAATTACTTGTTAGATAGCAAAATCTTGTTTTCTATGGATTTAAACGATACAGAGTTGTGGGAAATTTGTGCTAAAAGTCAGATTGATGGCGTGATTTCTAAAGACTCACTCCTTTTAAAATAAGCCCTTTTTAAACAAATCTTAGTTATAATAAACCCTTTTTAAGGGGAGATGTCCGAGTGGTTGAAGGAGCACGCCTGGAACGCGTGTAAGGTGCAAGCCTTCGAGGGTTCGAATCCCTCTCTCTCCGCCATTTAAAAATGCCACGAATGCGAAACAAAAAACAAAAAGCTCCTTTCAAACAAGCTGCTCCTTTCAGGGGTTAGAAAGATTTTCATGCCAATTTCCACATCCACCTTATGGTACAAAACGATCGTGCGAAACTGCACCCCAAATTTCCCGATAGCCCTGAAATAAGTGTTACGAAAATTGAAATCTTTTAACGAATCCCAAGTGTTCACCACCAAATCTTTGACTTTATTGTTGAGTATCCATGTGTTGGCGGCCAGTTGCAAGCCAAAGAAAAAAGCCCAGCGGTTGATAGGGTTTTTAGCGTAGGCGACCATAAAATCCCCTCCCACCCCATAAGTGAACATGTTCGCCTGCAAAGTAGAGTCATTATTAAAAAGCACATTGCCATAATCTATAAAGAAATAATACCTAGAATAAGCCCAATCGTTTTTAGGATTCACTTCATAGCCTTGAAGGATTGAAGCCCCTTGTAAAAGCTTGTTAGTGTTTAAAGGGCGCATAAACACCGTGCCTATTTGATAAGAAGAAGACATGTAACTCAAATTTTCAGCATTTAAAATATTTAAAAAACTTATACCCAGCATTAAAATTCTTAAATAATACACTTACTTGTAAAATCCTTGTCTTTCTTTTTTCAAACCATCCAATGACCCTTTATCGTGCTCAAAAGTTATTTTATTACTTTTAAACGATTATGATAGCAAACAAACTGAATTTTTTTACAAATGAGAACGCTCATTAAACGCTCCATTTAGCCAATGATTATTGTTGGTCAAGGTAATTTTAATCAAAACATGCTATTATTTGGAATGATTTATTATTATAAGGCGTTAGAGACGCTTTGGCTGTTTAAAAAGAGCCTAATTTAAATGCAATCTTAAAAGGAGAAGCGCTTTGAAACTACTGGTAGTAGATGATAGCTCAACTATGAGAAGAATTATTAAAAACACACTTTCACGCTTAGGCTATGAAGATGTTTTAGAAGCTGAGCATGGGGTGGAAGCTTGGGAGAAACTAGACGCTAATGCGGACACTAAGGTGCTTATTACAGATTGGAACATGCCTGAAATGAACGGCTTGGATCTCGTTAAAAAGGTGCGCTCTGATAGCCGTTTTAAAGAAATCCCTATTATCATGATCACCACAGAGGGCGGTAAGGCTGAGGTCATTACGGCTTTGAAAGCGGGCGTGAATAACTATATTGTGAAGCCTTTTACCCCCCAAGTTTTGAAAGAAAAATTAGAGGTTGTTTTAGGGACAAACGATTGAGTGTTAAAGCCAATGTATTATGAGTTTTTCTTTATCTTCCCTAAGGAGCGAGAGCTTTTTGAGAGCTTTCTTTTAGACGCCACGCATCTAGCCTTAGAAGAATCAAGCTTAGAAAATTTAAAAGCGTTTGACGATGAAGAAACCATTGAATTTGTAAGCCAATCCAGTTGGCGTTATTTCGCCACTCATAACCCCCTAAAAGAAAATTTAAAAGAAAAACCCCCACATCTCAAAAATTTCGTTATTTTACGCTCTGAAAAAAATTTGAGCGATTCGCTTTTTCCGGCGTTAGAAGCGTTTTGTTTGAACTTAAAGCAAAACCTGCAAAGTGAGTTTGATTTTTTCTACCTTTCACGCAATCTGGCTTCAAAAGACTGGCTAGAAGCCTACAAACAAGCTGTTTTACCGGTGCGATGCGCCAAATTTTACATACACCCTAGCTGGCATCAAAAACCAAGCCATGCCGCTATAGATGATAGCATAATGATTGATCCGGCTTTGGCCTTTGGATCAGGCCATCATGAAAGCACTTCTATGTGTTTGGAACTGCTCTCTGACCTTGATTTAAAACGCAAAAACGCTTTAGATGTGGGTTGTGGGAGCGGGATTTTAAGCATCGCTTTAAAAAAACAAGGCGTTAGCGCTTTAGTAGCTTGCGATACGGATAGTTTAGCCGTTGAAGAAACCCTAAAAAATTTTAGCTTGAATCAAATACCCCTATTAGCGCAAGATAAGGTCATTTATGGCTCTACGCAAAAAATTGAAGGGCGTTTTGATGTTATTGTGGCGAACCTTGTCGCTGATGTGATTAAGAGTTTGTATAGTGAATTTGTGCGGCTTTGTAACCACACTCTTATTTTATCAGGGATTTTAGAAACCCATTTAAACTCTGTTTTACAGATCTATTATAATGGATTTGAGGTTTTAGAACAGCGACAGCGTAACGAATGGGTCGCTCTAAAATTGCTTAAAAAACAACCAATAAATTAAGGATTATAATGAAACCAACGAACGAACCTAAAAAACCTTTTTTTCAAAGTCCCATTATCCTTGCGGTTCTTGGAGGGATTTTACTCATTTTTTTTCTGCGCTCTTTCAATTCTGATGGCAGTTTTTCGGACAATTTCTTAGCTTCTAGCACTAAAAATGTGAGCTACCATGAAATCAAACAGCTCATCAGCAATAATGAAGTGGAAAATGTGAGTATCGGTCAAACTTTGATCAAAGCCAGCCATAAAGAGGGCAACAATCGTGTGATTTATATCGCTAAACGAGTGCCTGATTTGACCTTAGTGCCTTTGTTAGACGAGAAAAAAATCAATTATTCTGGTTTTAGCGAGTCTAACTTTTTTACGGACATGTTAGGGTGGCTCATGCCTATTTTAGTGATTTTAGGGCTATGGATGTTTATGGCAAACCGCATGCAAAAAAATATGGGTGGGGGTATTTTTGGCATGGGGAGTGCGAAAAAACTCATTAACGCTGAAAAACCCAATGTGCGTTTTAATGACATGGCAGGCAATGAAGAAGCCAAAGAAGAAGTGGTAGAAATCGTAGATTTCTTAAAATACCCTGAACGATACGCTAATTTAGGGGCCAAAATCCCTAAAGGCGTGTTATTAGTGGGGCCTCCAGGAACCGGTAAAACCCTTTTAGCAAAAGCGGTAGCCGGCGAAGCGCATGTGCCGTTTTTCTCTATGGGAGGGAGCAGTTTTATTGAAATGTTTGTGGGATTAGGGGCAAGCAGGGTTAGGGATTTATTTGAAACCGCTAAAAAACAAGCCCCTAGCATCATTTTTATTGATGAAATTGATGCCATAGGTAAAAGCCGAGCGGCTGGAGGCGTGGTGAGCGGGAACGATGAAAGAGAGCAAACCTTAAACCAACTCTTAGCCGAAATGGATGGTTTTGGGAGCGAAAATGCGCCTGTGATTGTCTTAGCCGCAACGAACCGCCCCGAAATCTTAGACCCGGCGTTAATGCGTCCAGGGCGCTTTGACAGACAGGTTTTAGTGGATAAGCCTGATTTTAATGGCAGGGTAGAAATCTTAAAAGTGCATATTAAAGGCGTGAAACTCGCTAACGATGTGAATTTGCAAGAAGTCGCCAAACTCACTGCAGGGCTTGCAGGAGCGGATTTAGCGAATATCATCAATGAAGCCGCGCTTTTAGCAGGAAGAAACAATCAAAAAGAAGTCAAGCAACAGCATTTAAAAGAAGCGGTTGAAAGAGGGATTGCAGGGTTAGAAAAGAAAAGCAGGCGCATCAGTCCTAAGGAAAAGAAAATCGTCGCCTACCATGAAAGCGGGCATGCCGTGATTTCTGAAATGACTAAAGGGAGTGCTAGGGTGAATAAAGTTTCTATCATTCCAAGGGGCATGGCGGCTTTAGGCTACACCCTTAACACGCCTGAAGAAAACAAATACTTGATGCAAAAACACGAACTCATCGCTGAAATTGATGTGCTTTTAGGCGGGAGAGCGGCTGAAGAAGTCTTTTTGGAAGAAATTTCTACCGGTGCGAGCAACGATTTAGAAAGAGCGACTGATATTATTAAAGGCATGGTGAGTTACTACGGCATGAGCAGTGTCAGTGGGCTTATGGTGTTAGAAAAGCAACGGAACGCCTTTTTGGGAGGTGGTTATGGAAGCAGTAGGGAATTTAGCGAAAAAACCGCAGAAGAAATGGATCTTTTCATTAAAAATTTGCTAGAAGAGCGCTATGAGCATGTCAAACAAACCTTGAGCGACTATAGAGAAGCGATTGAAATCATGGTCAAAGAATTGTTTGACAAAGAAGTCATTACAGGCGAAAGGGTGCGTGAAATCATCAGCGAATACGAAGTTGCCAACAATTTAGAAAGCCGTTTGATCCCTTTAGAAGAGCAAGCGAGTTAAGAGTGCGGGCTTGCAAACAGATTTTTGATAAGGGTTTAAAGCCTTATGATAAACATTCTGTTTGTTTAAAGCTTTTTTTTAGGTTTTGTTTTCTAAAAACTCATGCTTACCAACAGCACTATAAAGCGTTCGATCTGACGCTCTTTTCTTGTAAGTTTTTTAACGCTTGCAAGATTTTTCTTCCCGTAATTGGTTTTGAAATCGTTTTTATTCCTATTCTAAAAGCCAAGTTAAAAAGAGTCTCTAATGCCTATTAACCCTCTCTATCTTTTCCCTAATCTTTTTACCGCTAGCAGTATTTTTTTAGGCATGATGAGTATTTTTTACGCTTCCAGTTACCAATTTGTCATGGCATGCTGGTTAGTGGTAGCGAGCCTTATTTTAGACGGACTTGATGGGCGTGTCGCAAGGCTTACCAACACCACTAGCAAGTTTGGTATTGAATTTGACTCCTTAGCTGATGTAATCGCTTTTGGGGTAGCCCCGAGCTTAATCACTTACTTTTATGTGGGGTATAACTTTGGGCGCATAGGCATGGCGGTGAGTGCGTTGTTTGTGATTTTTGGAGCGATACGATTGGCACGATTCAATATCAGCACCAACACAAGCGACCCCTATTCTTTCATCGGTATCCCCATTCCTGCGGCGGCGGTATTGGTGGTGCTTTGCGTGTTATTGGATAACAAATACCATTTCTTAGAAGGCAATACCGAAAAGTTATTTTTAAGCTTTATTGTCTTGTTGGGGGTGCTTATGGTGAGCAATATCCGCTACCCTAATTTTAAAAAAGTCAAATGGAATCTCAAGCTTTTCATCTTAGTGTTGATTTTTTTATCGTTAGTGTTTGTGCGCCCTTTAGAAGCTTTAAGCGTGTTTATGGGGCTGTATTTGATTTATGGCATCATTCGGTGGCTCTTTTTAATGGTAAAAATTATTTTTAATAAAAATAAAAGCGCATGAAAGAATCTTTTTACATAGAGGGAATGACTTGCACGGCGTGTTCTAGTGGGATTGAACGCTCTTTAGGGCGTAAAAGTTTTGTGAAAAAAATAGAAGTGAGCCTTTTAAATAAGAGCGCTAACATTGAATTTAACGAAAATGAAACCAATTTAGACGAGATTTTTAAACTCATTGAAAAACTGGGTTATAGCCCTAAAAAAACTCTAGCGGAAGAAAAAAAAGAATTTTTTAGCCCTAATGTTAAATTAGCGTTGGCGGTTATTTTCACGCTTTTTGTGGTGTATCTTTCTATGGGGGCGATGCTTAGTCCTAGCCTTTTACCTGAAAGCTTGCTTACGATTAACAACCATAGTAATTTTTTAAACGCTTGCTTACAGCTTATAGGCACGCTCATTGTCATGCATTGGGGGAGGGATTTTTACATTCAAGGGTTTAAAGCCTTATGGCACAGACAACCCAACATGAGCAGCCTTATCGCCATAGGCACAAGCGCTGCCTTAATTTCAAGCCTGTGGCAATTGTATTTGGTCTATGCCAATCATTATACCGATCAGTGGTCTTATGGGCATTATTACTTTGAAAGCGTGTGCGTGATTTTAATGTTTGTGATGGTGGGCAAACGCATTGAAAACGTTTCTAAAGACAAAGCCTTAGACGCTATGCAAGCCTTGATGAAAAACGCCCCAAAAACCGCCCTTAAAATGCAAAATAACCAACAGATTGAAGTTTTAGTGGACAGCATTGTGGTGGGGGATATTTTGAAAGTCCTCCCTGGAAGTGCGATTGCGGTAGATGGCGAAATCATAGAGGGCGAAGGGGAATTAGATGAGAGCATGTTAAGCGGCGAAGCGTTACCGGTTTATAAAAAAGTCGGCGATAAAGTCTTTTCAGGGACATTCAATAGCCACACGAGTTTTTTAATGAAAGCCACGCAAGATAACAAAAACAGCACCTTGTCTCAAATTATAGAAATGATCCATAACGCTCAAAGCTCAAAGGCAGAGATTTCTCGCTTAGCGGATAAGGTTTCAAGCGTGTTTGTGCCAAGCGTGATCGCTATCGCTGTTTTAGCGTTTGTGGTGTGGCTCATCATCGCGCCTAAGCCTGATTTTTGGTGGAATTTTGGAATCGCTTTAGAAGTGTTTGTATCGGTTTTGGTGATTTCTTGCCCTTGCGCTTTAGGGTTGGCTACGCCTATGAGTATTTTAGTGGCGAACCAAAAAGCGAGTTCTTTAGGCTTATTTTTTAAAGACGCTAAAAGTTTAGAAAAAGCAAGGCTAGTCAATACGATCGTTTTTGATAAAACCGGCACGCTCACTAACGGCAAACCTGTCGTTAAAAGCGTTCATTCTAACATAGAATTATTAGAGCTATTGAGTTTAGCGGGCAGCATTGAAAAGAGCAGCGAACATGTCATTGCTAAAGGGATTGTAGAATACGCCAAAGAGCATAACGCTCCCTTAAAAGAAATGAGTGAAGTTAAAGTGAAAACGGGTTTTGGCATCAGCGCTAAAACAGATTATCAAGGCGCTAAAGAGATCATTAAAGTGGGTAACAGCGAGTTTTTTAACCCTATTAACACGCTAGAAATTAAAGAAAATGGGATTTTAGTGTTTGTGGGTAGAATGATTAATGAAAAAGAAGACGAGCTTTTAGGGGCGTTTGTTTTAGAAGATTTGCCCAAAAAAGGCGTGAAAGAGCATATCGCTCAAATCAAAAATTTAGGCATTAACACCTTTCTTTTAAGTGGGGACAATAGGGAAAATGTCCAAAAATGCGCGTTTGAATTAGGGATTGATGGTTATATCAGCAACGCTAAACCACAAGACAAGCTCAATAAGATCAAAGAGCTTAAGGAAAAAGGGCAGATCGTGATGATGGTGGGCGATGGCTTGAATGACGCTCCTAGCCTTGCTATGAGCGATGTGGCGGTGGTGATGGCTAAAGGGAGCGATGTGAGCGTGCAAGCAGCGGATATTGTGAGCTTTAACAACGACATTAAATCGGTTTATAGCGCGATTAAATTAAGCCAAGCGACCATTAAAAATATCAAAGAAAATTTGTTTTGGGCTTTTTGTTATAATAGCGTGTTTATCCCTTTAGCTTGTGGGGTTCTTTATAAGGCTAATCTCATGTTAAGCCCGGCGATTGCGGGTTTAGCGATGAGTTTAAGCTCTGTGAGTGTGGTCTTAAACTCCCAAAGGCTAAGGAATTTTAAAATTAAGGATCATTGAATGAAAGTTACTTTTCAAGTGCCAAGCATTACTTGCGACCATTGCGTGGATAAAATTGAAAAATTTGTGGGCGAAATTGAAGGCGTGAGCTTTATTGATGTGAGCGTGGAAAAAAAGAGCGTGGTTGTGGAATTTGACGCTCCAGCGACACAGGATTTGATTAAAGAAGCCTTATTGGATGCGGGGCAAGAAGTAATATAATAAAGGTGTGTGATATAGAAATAGTAGGTTAAAAAACGCAACATTCAAAAGGGTTATTGTCTTTGAATGCTTTGTTTGGGTGTTTTCACGCCCTTCAATGGTGATTTATCATAACAATAAGGGAAAGAAATTATCGCATTTTCCTTTTCTCATTTCCATTTTTGATACAAACGAATCTGCTTGTTCAAGCCGCTAATCACACCACCAATAAAAAAAAGGGAATTACGAGACAGATTGCTTCTGCATTGCGAACGAATAAGTTCAGAGATTTTAACAAACAATACGCATAGCTCCATCAGGTTTCATGTTGCCAACAAGGCATAAGCCCCTTATGCATTCAATAGGGACAAGAATACGGGAGTGATTATCTTTTAAGTCATTGTCTAATCGCTGTGTTAAGCTATCCATACCCTTTTGGACCCTTTTGGACTATCTCATGCATTGTTTCTAAAACACAATATTCCCTTGCTGAAAAAGAATGAGATAAACGCATGATATAAAGTCTGTTGCTTATTTTGCATAGCCTCTCTGTTAAGTCAGGTAATGATAAATCAAGATTTCTAATGTCTGGCATGACTATCCTTTATTGGCGGTTGTCATGTTATATCATGCGTTGCCTTAAAACGCTATGAGATCTTTTGGTAAGGTTTATCCATCCCTACACAAATTTCACTAGAATCATCCCGCTAAACGCATCATTTTTATAAAATTCTATGCGATAGATCCTTTCTTGCTTGTCCAATGAAAAGCGTTTTTGAAAATCTTTAAATCTAATCGTATAGCCGGCTTCATTAGGCTTACTCTCATTAGAAACGCTAAAGCCAATCACATTCGCGCGGATATTATCCATGCCATGAATATAAAAACTCTCTTTCACTTCAACCACGCTCCCTATCTTAACCATTTGATCCTTATTGTCAATTTGCATTTTCACTTCTTCTAAAGAATGATCAAATTCTATATAAAAGGGCGATAATCGTGTCATGAGCTTGTTGCCGTATTTTAAAAACACTTCTTGTTTATTTTTGACTAACCCTACAATGTAAGCGTTGCTCTCTATGGGGATTTGTGGGATTTTAGTGTTGTGGGGTAAAGGGAAATGATTGAGTTTAGGGCGCAAGTTAAAAAGGGGCATTTTAGGCAAAGAGCTGATTTTTGCCCACAAGCTTTTATCATTGATTAGGGCATGCACGCTGCTAGGGTTAAGCTCAAAATCGCGCTTAAAAGGGATATTGAGCTGATTGAGTAAGCCCTCAATGGCTTGCAAATGGTAAAACACCCTTGATGCTAAAGGGAGTTCTTTGCTGGCTTCATTAGCAAAAGCGCTCTTTTTTTGGTTGATCGCATAAAAAGTTAGGGCTTTTTGCATTTCTGTATCGCCTTGCGCAGTGCGCGTGTTTTTTAAATGATACTCTTCAATGGGGTGCAATAAATGGGCGTTGATGCTCTCAATCGTATTGTTTGCAAAAGCAAGCAAATTAGGGAATTTCGCCCCTTTAACTTCATCTTGATCAATAATAAAGCAATTCCCCCAACGCTTGGGATTGAGCGTCGCATCAATATAAATAGGGCGGTAATACCCACCGCCATCATGCAAGTGCAAGACAGCGTCTATATTGGGCTTTGCAATCAAGGATTTGATTTCTTGGATAGTGGGGTATTCAGGGTCATTCTTGTCTAAAGCGGCAAATTTGCGGTTCATATCCCCATACAAACCCCTATGATTTCTTAACATGGAAGGCTTATTCAATACGGGAACCACTTCCACCAAGCCTTTTAAAACGCTATAATGCATTAAAAACAAATTAGTTGCATTAAACCCTCCAGGCTCATCGCCTTGAATCCCTGCTAAAAGCAACAAATGGGGGGCTTTGTCTCTATCTTCTACATTTGTAGGGGCTTTTTCTATCGTTTCTATCGCATGCAAAAACACCCAAGAATACAAACCCCACACCAAAAGCCATATTTTTTTCATCCAATCTCTCTACTATTTAAAACTAAAAGATCGCTAATTATACCTAAAAACCTTTTTAAGGGTGTTTTTTAAAGTTTCCATAAAAAAGGAACGAAAAATGCTTGTGAATGATCAATTCTATTTAAAAGGTTTTTTATGGATATTTTAAAAACTCTTCAAAAACATTTGGGCGGTGTTGAAACAAGCGATTTTACAACCAATGCGATAGAAAAATCCCAACAAATCGCCAAATTCAGTAGGGACATGAAAAATATAAACGAGAGCGTTGGAGCGTTACAAGTCTTGCAAATCGCTTGCAAAAAGCTTTTCAATAAGAGCATGGGTTTAGAAGATAAAGACGCTTTGCAAGCTTCTATCATTAAACAGGAATTGCGAGAAATTGTAGAAAATTGCCAGTTTTTAGCCTCCCCTTTGTTTGACACTCAGCTCAACATTGCAATCAATGATGAAGTTTTTTCCATGATTGTGGCTAATCCGTTGGATTTATTGGAAAATGCGGGCAAGTTTCAAGCTTATTTGGAAGAAAAATTAAACGAAATTAAGGAATTATTAGGTTATTTGAGCGAAAGCCTTTCAAACCCTAAAGCCTTTATGCCAAGTTTTTCAAATAAAAGCCTTAAAGATTTGTTAAGCGATAATTTGAGGGCTTGAAATTTAGCCCTCTAGTTTAGAAAACTTGATTTTCCATAAAAAGAATGAGCCTAAAAACGCTATTATAAATAAGCCCACCAAGTAATAGCCCAAGTCTGTAAATTCCAGGCTTTGTAAGGCGTTTAAAAGGCGGTTTTCAAATTTTAAGTGGAGTTTTTCGCTAACGACTTGAAAAAGCTCAATCAAGCCGATAAAGAGCGCGATAAACACGCTTAAGGCCGTGATAGAGATATTGTAATAGATTTTTCTTAAAGGGGTTTTGAACGCCCAGTCATACGCCTTGAGCATGAACGCCCCATCTAAAGTGTCAAACAAACTCATGCCAGCGGCAAAAAGAATGGGTAAAGAGAGCATGCCCACCACACTCACTTTAATCGCGCTGCTAGAAAGGGCCAAAAGCGCGATTTCACTAGCGGTATCAAAGCCTAGCCCAAAAAGAAAACCCACAGGATAAATGTGCCACGACTTGGAGATGAAATTAAACAAGGGCTTAAAAAAGCGGTTGAGTAAGCCCCTACTCGTTAAAAGCCGTTCAATCTCTTCATTTTGTTGCTGGCTCAAGCTTTCGTTAGAGTGCGATTTTTTGAATATTTTTAATAAATCTATTAAAATAATCGCATTCAATAGCCCTATAATGAGCAAAAAAAGCCCAGAAACTAAAGTCCCCACTACCCCCCCTATTTCTTCTAGCATCGGCGTATGCTCTTTAGCCCAAGCGATCGCAAACGCGCTGATGATAGTCATTAAAATCACCACGCTTGAATGCCCCATAGAAAAGTAAAATCCCACACCATAGGCGCTTTTGCCTTGTTGGGTGAGCTTTCTAATGGTGTTGTCTATGCAAGCGATGTGATCCGCGTCAAACGCATGCTTTGCCCCTAGCATGTAAGCCATAGATGCCGCCGCATAAAACGAAGCGTTATTAGCCATAAAAAGTAACGCTAAACCCAATGCATGCAAGAACACAATCGCTAAAAAATAAGGAAACCACAATTTCACAGCACGCCTTTTGTAAAATAATATTTTTTGAATGATTGTAATATATTTTGTTAAATTAGAAAATCTTAAGTTTTGTTTTTTGTTTATTTTCTGTAGGTTGCCCTAGAAAATTTTTAAGGGGAATGAGAGATTTTGAGTTAAAATCAATCACTTCTTTTAATCTCCTATAATCTTCTTCATGTTTTTCCTTTATTTTACCTTTATCATCAATAATAATGTTTTCTTCATTCTTCTTGTTATTTGTATCCCACTTGTATTGGAAAAATTTCTGTAGTTCAAACACTTCTAAATAGGCATATAGCATATTTTTTCTTATGTTTTTAATCGGTTTATAATGTTCTTTACTTTTAATGCATTCTAAGTATCCTTCAAAACATTTAAGAAAATCATCGTGTTTAGCAATTTCTAATAATAGGGTTTCTAAATCACCATCATCTTGATTGTTAGGGAATAAAAAGATTTGTTCTTTTGGAAAATCAATCTCTTTTTCTTTGAATTCTTTACGAATATGCTTAAGCTTGTTATCAAAACCTGCATCGCTTTCTTGGTTCTCTTCTTTTATGTCTGCATCACAAATAATGTACACTTGTTTATATCTGTGGTATTCATTATTTAAAATACTCTTAATATCCTTACACAATCCATCTGAGAATAAGTTATTTTTACCTTCTACATGGAATATATCAAAATGAGCTTGATATTCCCAAACATTAAGACACCAACTTAGAAAATTTTTATCACTTTTTCCTTCTGTATAAATGAGTGTCTTTTTACTCATAATTATTTTCCTTAAACCTTTCTTTACCTCCAAAAAGATTGGTGCCATTCTTGAAATAAAGAGATAAATTTTCTCCATAATAAGGCTCTGCAACGATTAAATCATCGTATTGTTCTAAGCAAAACAACTTAGTTTGATGCGCAAAATCCTTTTCTTTGATAACTTGATTTAAAATTTCTATAAATTCTTGGTTGTGGGTAGTCATAAACACTTGCAAATTACCATCTTTGTTGTCGTTGATAAAATCAATAACACACCTTAATAATAATTTCATGCGAGAAAAGTGCAAGCCATTCTCCACTTCATCAATATAAATCGTTTTTGCATTATCAGCCATAAAAGCGCTTACAATATGCAAATATTTCTTCAAACCATCGCCAAATACAGATAGTGGGACTTTTTCTTTGATATTTTTCACTTTTAATTTGAGTTGGTTGTTAGTATTAAAGCTAATAGATTGGATATTGTTATCAAATTGATTAAGATGTTTATTTAATTCTTCTTCTAATTGGTTGTTACTGCAAATTTTACTCACCGCTTGAATCATATGAGCTTGCCTGTAAGCAACATCGCTAGGTATTATGACAGCGCTTTCAAAGGGTGAAAGTTTTTGCAATTGACTGGGTTCAAAATTCTTAAATTGCCTGTTGTAGCCTGACTGATTAGGAATTGGTGGGAAATTAGGAATTTTAGCAATATTTAAGTGATCGTTATAAATTTCCTCATTATTTTTTTTAAGAGTGAAATTAAGCTGAGAAGACATTTGAGTTTGTTCTGCTGTGGGTATTATTTGCGACTCTATTACCTTTTGGTTTTCACTGGCTATGAATTTTATTTGCAAGTCCAAGGTCTGATTGTTGTCTAAAGTTGTAACAATCTGTATTTCTTTCTCAGTGTCTAAACTATAAAACATCAAGTTCTTTGATTCTGTTTTTAAAGGCTCTTTGCGTATATTGTCATAAATTTCTGTTAGATTAGCGCATGGGTGCATGGATTTTCCCACTAAACAATACAACGCTTCTAACAAATTAGATTTACCCACATTGTTCCCACCAGTAATAATGTTGAGTTTGGTAAAACCATCAATTTGAGTGTCCTTAAAAGTCTTAAAATTTTTAATGCGAACAGACTGAATCATTGAACCCCTTTATCCAAACAGAAATTGATGCTAAATTTTCATATTATAACGCATGCGATTACGAAAAAATTTAATAGGAAATAAATAAGAAATCATAAAAATAAAAGCATTATATAAATTATTCTATTTGGATTAGTTTTTCCCACCCAAAAATTTGATCCATTCGTCTCTATCAATCAAAAGCACTTCATTAGCTTGAGCCAGTTTTTGAGCGGCGTGCGTGAAGTAGCTATTGGTGATCACGCAAGCTTTTTCGCAAGCGTAGTAAGCTTTAGAAGAGACCACCTCCTGAATGGCTTTGGGCGAAACTTTATACGAGTAGCGTTTGGCTTGAACCGCCCATTTGACGCCGTCTTTTTCTATAATCAAATCCGCTCCATAATCGCCGCTTTTTTGAGTGATTGTAACTTCAAAACCCTTTGAAGTGAAAAAGATTTTGGAATATTCTTCAAATTCAAAGCCGTTCATGGCGTCTATTTTTTGCAAAATGCGTTTGAGTTGGCGCTTCTTATACGAAGAAATAATGCCTTGAAAAAGCACTAACATGGAAAAAACGCCAAGAAGCGCGAACAATTTTAAAAGCAAATCGTTAGCCGAGGTTACTAATTTCAATTCTAAGGCTTTTTCCAATAAAACATGCCAAGCTAGATAAATCCCTACCGAAAACAAAATGACAAAAATAAAAAATGCAATCTTTTTCATGCCTTAAAGCCACTCTGCATTTTCTATAGCGTTCAAACGCTTTTCTAAACCCTCCATAAGAGAATAGTAAGCCTTATTAAGGGCCTTGATTAAAGCGTTATGATAGGATTTGTCTTCTTGGGAAAAAAGAGAGGGGTTATCGCCCAAACGATTAGCGTAATAAACAGGCACGCTGAAAGCGGTGGGGATCAAAAGGGTGTCAAACGGGCAAGCGGTTTGCGGGACGCATTCTAAAATCAAGCTCGCTTGAAGGTTTAAAAAACGCATGACAGATTTAGGGTCAGCGTTAGGCTCAATCGTCTTTTTAAGCCTTTCTTTAATGGCTTTTAAATCTTTAGGACTCTCTTCAAAAGAAAAAAAAACATTGCCTGAAACATTGAGGGTAAAAGCGCTTTTATCTTTTAAAAAATAAGCGATTTGCTGGGCGAGTGCTTTTTTAAATTCTTTTTGGTAAAAGGGCGGCACAAAATGGGCGTTAAAAAAGATTTTAGGGGGGGTTAAAGTGGAAGCGGTTTTTAAAGGGCTGTTTTTGGGGTAATCTTTATATTTTAAATGGAGCGTTGTTTTGTTGAAAAACTGACACCCTAGTAAAATAAAAATAACACCAACGCTTAAAACCCTTAGCATTCTGTCAAACGCCCATGCTCTAATTTCACATGTTTAGTGGCTAATTGGAGCGTGCTTGGGTTGTGCGAGATGAGAATGATCAAGCGATTTTGTTTCAATTCTAAAATGCTTTGTTTAACGCTCTCTTCTGTGTTATTATCTAAAGCGGAAGTGGCCTCATCAAAGATTAAAACTTGAGCGTCTTTATACAAAGCTCTTGCAATGGCGATTCTTTGGCGTTGGCCGCCGCTAAGATTAGCGCCAAATTCATCTAAAACACTCTCTATCCCATGAGGCATTTTTTCCACAAAATCTAAGGCTTGAGCTTTTTTTAGGCATTCTTTGATTTTTACCTCATCAATTTCTAAACCATATGCCACATTTTCAGCCACGCTCCCGTTAAAAATAAACACCCTTTGAGTGACGACGCTAATTTTTTCTCTCAAGGATTTTTGAGTGATGCTCTCTATTTTTTGATTATTGATGAAAATTTCGCCCTGGCTTGGCTCATAAAGGCGTAAAATCAGATTCACTAATGAGCTTTTACCGCTCCCGCTTTCGCCTTTTAGAGCGATGATTTCATTTTGTTGGAATTTCAAACTAATATCGCTTAAAACATAACGCTCTTGATTGTCTAGCGCATAAGCCAGCCATACCTTTTTAAATTCAATGGTGTGTATAGCGTTATCCAGCGTCAATTTTCCATCAACAATAGCCGGCTCTCTTTCTAAAATCTCATGGATCCTGTCGCTAGCGACTAAGGCTTCTTGAAAATTAGAAGCGATCCTAGTTAGGCGTTTGATCGGCGTATAGAACATAAAAAGGGCCGTGATGAAAGAAAAAAACGCCCCCACGCTAATATGGCCTCTAATCACTTCATTCCCCCCTAAATAAATCACTAGCGCTATAGCGATAGAGCCTAAAAACTCCATTAAAGGCGAAGAAATTTCAGCCACGGCGATGTTTTTGATACCGATTTTAAAAAACGCTTCATTTTCTTTCACAAAAGCCTTATGCTCTAATTTTTCGCCATTAGAGATTTTAATCGCTTCCACATTGTTAAAAACTTCACTCAAACGAGCGGTGATTTTGGCGTTACTCTCTTGATGGGATTTAGCGAGTTTTTTAACCTTACGAATGATTTTACTGATAGGAATGGCGGCTAGCGGCATGATGACTAGCCCCACTAACGCTAATTTAGGGCTTTGATAGATCACCACCCCCACTAATCCAACAATCGTTAGCCCCTCTCTTAGGCTCTCTGAAAGGTAATTGGACAAACTCGCTCTGATCAAACCTATATCATTGGTGATTCTTGCGATCAATTCGCCCTTTTTAGTCTTGTTAAAAAAATCCATTTCCATTTTGAGAAGGCTTTCTAACATAGTATTGCGTATTTTTTTGACAATATCAAGCCCAATAAAGTTAGTGAAATAAGTGCCTAAATACATGCCCCCACTCTTGCCCAAATACGCCAAAATCACTAAAAAAGGCAGGATTTTGAGCATGTGAGTGTCTTTATTGATAAAAATTTCATCTAAAGTGGGCTTGACTAAATAAGTCCCCCAAGCCGTGCTTAAAGCCACCACTAAAGAAGAAAATAAAACCACTATAAAACTTTTATAATGCTCTTTAAGATATTTAGAATAACGCTTGAAAAAGAGTTTCAAATGCTTAACCTTTGGATTTGATTAAACTTGTATTATAGTGTTTTTATTAAGGGATTTTTAACGCTTTAATAAACAGCTTAAAGCGATTGGTTAGAATTTGGCGCTAAGGGTTGTCATCAAATGGCTCCTGTCTGAATAAAGCGCTTTAGAGCCGGGCGTGGGTCTGTAACTCCCTACCGTAAAGCCTGAATGCGTCATCACGCCAAAATATTCTAATTTCACGCTCGCTGTCAAACTCTTGTTGATCTTATAGCCCACATTAACAGCCGCGCTCGTTTCATTGGCTAAAGCGCCGCTAGTCCAACGCCATAAAGTCCCCCACAGCCACTTTTTATGCACGCCCCCACCAAAAACCCAGCCAGAGACGGCATCAGCGGTTACCACATGGCTTAAGGCTTGCCCTATATCATAAACGCTATTGGTCCAAAAATCAATGCCTAAAGGGTTTCCTGTCGTGCCTATGTAAGCGTTTGCGTTTTTCCACACTTTATAAAACGCTCCTCCGAAATTAAATTCATTGTAATCAAATCGTTGCCTAATAAGCAAGCTTTGCCCGGCGGTACCCGCTTTCACAGCGTAACGATAAGTATCCCTTCTTAAGGGGGCATGGACAGGGAGCAAAATATAAGCTTTTGTTTCGGATCTAAAGCCCACGCCATCAAAATTAGGGTTACTATCATAGCCTACAACCACCCCAGGGCTATAATAAGTCCCAGGCGAAAATTGGAAAAAAGGGCTGACGCTAATTCCTTTTCTTTCATAAGTATAATCCACTAAATGGATACCATAATTCAAAGTGCGTCCGTTTTTAACCACGGTTCTTGGAGAGTAAAAATCATAAATCCACTCCCCATAAGCGAACGCCCTACCCCATGAGCTAAACCACCATAATTTGTGGCTTCCCTCATTTTTATCCTTAACTTTAGCGCTGATTTCAAAGCCTTGCGTGTAACCGCTCATGTAAGGAGCATTGGATTGATAACGCCCTCCTTTAGCCGTAAAAATATCCTTATAGCGGTATTCTAAAAAAGCGTTATTCATCAAATAATTACGGCGGATTTTATTGGCCCTAGCGTTCCCGCACGCTATAGAATCAATCACCTTGCCATCAGATCCAAGCGCGCACTCATGGATACTCGTGCCATCAAGCAAGGCCCTTTTACCCCCTAAATAGCCATCCCAATAACCGATGTAGTTATAAATAACCGATCCGCCTTGATTGAATTTCGTGCTATCATAAGCGACCCCACCGATTGTTCCGCCGACTTTTCCCTCTAAAACATGCCCTTGATCTTTAAGGCCTTTGGATAAAAAATCCGCATAGATATTGCCCTGCCCTACAGCGGTTACAAAAGTCTCTGTAGGATAAATCCCCCTAGCTATGTCAATCTTTTTTTTATTAAAGCCAACTTTAGAAAAGGACTCCGCTAAAACTTCAATTTTATAATCAAACGCTTGCAAAGAAGCACTCAAACTCAAAACGTATAACCCACAAAAAACTTTATTCTTTAAAGGCGCGCTATTTTTCATTTTTTCCCTTTTAATAGCCAATACATCTTAAAGACTATACAATTCTTAACTGATCTAAAAAACAAAGAAGCATAATCAAGCTATTTATTTACTTTTAATTAACTCAACTATTTTAGATTATAACGAAATTTTTTTAGTTTCATCATAAAATGAGAGAGAGTAAATCAAAATTTAATCAAAGTGGGATTTTTGCACTGTTTTACAACCAGACTCATTTTCTTCATACAAAAACTCTTGTGAAACTCTTATATTGATTTTAAACAATGCTAAAAGCCTTTTTTAAGTTTTTAAAATTTAATTTATTAGCAAAAACTCCAACACCGCCATGCGCATTGCTACGCCATTTTTGACTTGCTCTAAAACTTTAGATCGCTTGTCTTCTAACACCGCACTTTCTATATCAATATCCCTATGCACCGGGCCTGGGTGTAAAATAATGATCTCTTTATTTTTAGCGTGATCATCTAGGCGTTGTTGGGTGATGCAATAAGCGTTGCCGTAATCTTTCAAGCTCGCAAAAATGGGCGCGTTGTGCCGTTCGGTTTGGGTCCTTAAGCTCATTAAGATGTCAGCAAATCCTATCGCTTCTTCAACATTATGCGTCGTTTTTAAAGAAGTGGTAGGGAGCATGGAGCTTGGAGCACACAGCATGATCTCAAGCCCTAGCCTTTGGAGTAATTTAATGTTGCTATTAGCCACTCTGGAATTTTTCACATCGCCTATGAAAGCGATTTTCTTCCCTTTTAAATTTTCCAAACTGCCAAAATGCCGATAAAGGGTGAGCAAGTCTAATAAGGCTTGGGTAGGGTGAGCGCTTGTGCCGCTTCCTGCGTTAATCAAGGGGCATTGTGAAAATTCGGCTAATTTAAAAGGTGCGCTTGAAAAAGCATGCCGTGTGATAATAGCGTCAGGCTGCATGGCATGGATATTTTTAAAAGTGTCTATCAGAGTTTCACCCTTTGAAGTGGAGCTCGTTTGCATGTTTAATTTCACTATTTTTGCCCCTAACCTCAAGCTTGCGATTTCAAAACTAGACACCGTTCTGGTGGAATTTTCAAAAAATAAAGCCACGATGATTTTATTGTGCATTTTTTCTTTCGTTTCTAAAGATACAGCGTTAAAATCGTTCGCATAAACGCTCGCTTTGTTCAATAAAAGCTTGATTTCATCTAGGCTTAAATCGCTGGTTTGGAGCAAGTGTCGGCATTTTTTTGGCATAAAACCCCCTTTTAGTTATAATATAGGTTTTATTTTAGCTAAAAATGGCATGGATTTTAGCAAGGAATGGGCTTGAAAAATCTCTCAACACTTCTGGTGTTTTTATTCTTCTGTTTGGGGTGTGTGAGCAATTTTAATGAAGACACTTACACGCTAGACTTAGTGTTAGAAAAAAAGATCCAAGCCAGCAGAAAAGGCGAAATCACCCAAGATAATGTGCCTATCATCACGGCTATCGCTACGCATTTAAACGATGTGGATAGCGGCACTTACTATGATCATGAGTATTTTTTAGTGGAGATTTTCACGCAAAATAACGACTGGATAGATGATGGCTATATTTCTTATGAACTTTTTGGCACAAAACCTACAGGATCAGAGCCTTTATGGGTGCGAGAAATCACAAAAGATGAATTTGATGGCATTTTAGAAACCACGAATCGCTGGAGCAGAGCCTTTTTACTCGCTTTTGACAAATTGGATTATTTAGCGGTGCAAGAAGCCAAACTAGAGCTTGATGCCTATAGTTTAGGCAAGATTGTTTTTAATTTCGCTTATCAAGTCCCCTTACCTCAATTTTAATGCGATTAGATTACGCCTTATTCAACCAGCATTTAGCAAATAGCAGAGAAAAAGCTAAAGCGTTGGTTTTAAAAAATCGGGTTTTAGTCAATAAAATAGTGATCTCTAAACCCTCTTTTATCGTTAAAGAGGGTGATCAAATTGAATTAATCGCTACCAATCCATTCGTTAGCAGGGCTGGGGAAAAATTAGGGGCTTTTTTAGAAAATCACTTTATAGATTTTAAAGAAAAGGTTGTTTTAGATGTGGGAGCGAGCAAGGGGGGCTTTAGTCAAGTGGCTCTTTTAAAAGGGGCTAAAAGGGTGCTTTGCGTGGATGTGGGGAAAATGCAATTAGATGAGGGTTTGAAAAACGACCAACGCATAGAATGTTACGAAGAATGCGATATTAGAGGGTTTAAAACGCCAGAAAAAATTGATTTAGTGCTTTGTGATGTGAGCTTTATTTCTTTATATTGTATTTTAGAAGCGATTGTGCCTTTAAGCGATGAATTTTTGGCGCTTTTCAAACCGCAATTTGAAGTGGGCAGAGCCGCAAAACGCAATAAAAAGGGGGTGGTGGTGGATAAAGAAGCCATTTTAAACGCTTTAGAAAACTTTAAAAACCATTTAAAAACAAAGGATTTTCAAATCTTAAAGATCCAAGAAAGCTTAGTGAAAGGGAAAAACGGGAATGTTGAATTTTTTATCCATTTCAAGCGAGCCTAAGATTAAAAGCTTAGCTATCGGTAAATTTGACGGCTTGCATTTAGGGCATCAAGCCCTTTTTAAGGAATTAAAAGATCCTAAAGCCCTTTTAATCATAGAAAAAAAACATTACACTAAGGGCTATTTGACCCCCCTAAAATACCGCGCTAAACTCGTTAAAATGCCTTTATTTTTTGTGTATTTAGAAGAGATTTCACAATTAAATGCCCTAGAATTTTTAGAGCTTTTAAAAAAGAAATTCCCCAACTTAGAACGCTTGGTGGTGGGCTATGATTTCAGGTTTGGGCATGGAAGACAAAATGACGCTTTATTTTTAAAAGAGCGTTTTGAAAAAACCATTATTGTGCCTGAAGTGAAAATCCAAAATATTAGCGTGCATTCTAAGATGATCAAACTAGCCCTAAGTCATGGCGACTTACTTTTAGCCAACAAGCTCTTAGGCAGGCCTTATGAAGTGTGTGGGGAAGTCATTAGCGATCAAGGCTTAGGGCATAAAGAATTAGCGCCTACTTTAAATATCAAAACTAAAGATTTTATCCTCCCTAGTTTTGGGGTGTATGCGAGTTTAGTGAAAATAAAAGATCCAATTTATCAAAAAAGCGTGAGTTTTATAGGCAATCGCTTGAGCACGGATCAACATTTCGCCATAGAATGCCATGTTCTTGATACTATCATAGAAAACCCGCCTAAAGAAATCGCTTTGCGTTGGGTTCAAAAAATACGAGACAACATGCGTTTTTCTTCGTTAAAAGAGCTTAAAAATCAGATCCAACAAGACATCTTAAGAGCCAAAGAGATTTTGAGATAATTTGTGTTAAAATGGCTTTTAAAAACCTTAAAAATGGAAAAATTTGATGCAATTGAGTAACGCTGATTTAGAACGATTAAAAAGCATGGCCAATGCACTTCGCTTTTTGTGCGCGGACATGATAGATAAGGCTAATAGCGGGCATCCGGGCGTGTGCTTAGGGCTAGCTGATGTGATGGTGGTTTTAAGCTTGCACCTAAACCTTAACCCCATTAACCCTAAATGGCTCAATAGGGACAGGTTGGTTTTTAGCGGAGGGCATGCGAGCGCGTTAGCGTATAGTTTGTTGCATTTGTGGGGCTTTGATTTGAGTTTAGAAGATTTAAAGCGTTTCAGGCAATTACACTCTAAAACCCCAGGACACCCCGAATTGCACCACACCGAAGGCATTGAGATCACGACAGGCCCTTTGGGGCAAGGTTTTGCTAACGCTGTGGGCTTTAGCATGGCGAGTCAATACGCTCAAACCCTTTTGGATAAAGAAGCCATTTCTCATAAAGTCTATTGCTTGTGTGGGGATGGGGATTTGCAAGAAGGCATTAGTTATGAGAGCGCTTCTTTAGCCGGGCATCTCAACCTGAACAATCTCATTGTGATTTATGACAGCAACCAAATTAGCATTGAAGGCACTATTAATATTAGTTTTAGCGAACAGGTTAAAACGCGTTTTTTAGCGCAAAATTGGGAAGTGCTAGAATGCGATGGGCATGACTATCAAGCGATTCATAACGCTTTAGAAGAAGCCAAAAAATCCCATAAACCCACGCTTTTAATCGCTCATACGATTATTGGTAAGGGGGCTATTGGCTTAGAGGGGAGTGAAAAAACGCATGGCTCGCCTTTAAATAAAGAAGTGTTAAAACAATCCAAAGAAAACGCTCAAATCAATCCTGATGAAAGCTTTATCATTGGCCCAAAAAACAAAATGCATTTTGAAGAAGTGAAAGTTAGGGGCGTTAGATTAGAAGCCTTATGGGAAAAATCCTTAAGCCCTAAAACAAAAGAAAAAATCCATGCGTTGAAGAATTTTGATTTTAGCGCCATCCATTACCCCGCCTTTAAAAAAGGCGAATCTCTAGCCACGAGAGTGAGTAACGGCATGATTTTAAACGCTATCGCTAAAGAATGCGAGGGCTTTTTAGGGGGAAGCGCGGATTTAGCCCCATCCAATAACACGCATTTAAAACATTCTGGCGATTTCCCTTTGGGGCAAAACTTGCATTTTGGGATCAGAGAGCATGCCATGGGGGCTATCACTAACGCTTTAGCGGCGTATGGCTTGTTTGTGCCTTTTTGTGCGACCTTTTTTGTGTTTAGCGATTATTTAATGCCCAGCATGCGTTTGAGCGCTTTAATGAAATTAAAAGCCCTTTTTATCTTCACGCATGACAGCATTGGCGTGGGCGAAGACGGGGCGACGCACCAACCCATAGAGCAATTGAGCCATTTACGCGCTTTGCCTAATTTTTACGCTTTCAGACCCAGCGACGCTTTTGAAAATAAGGCTTGCATGCAAGTAGCGTTAAGTTTGAACGCTCCTAGCGCTCTTATTTTATCGCGCCAGAATTTGCCCGTGCTTGATGAGGTTTCTAAAGAGCAGGTTTTAAAAGGGGCGTATGTTAAACACCACTCTAAAGATCCCATTATCACGCTCGTTGCGAGCGGGAGCGAAGTCTCTTTGGCTTTAGAGAGCACTAAAATTTTAGAGCGAGAAAATATCCCCACTCAAGTGGTGAGCGTGCCATGCTTTGATCTATTGATAGAGCAAGATGAAAGCTATCTTAAAGAACTCTTTAAGGGCAAAGTCTTAGTCATTGAAGCGAGCCGCGCGATAGAGTGGTATCGTTTTGCGGATAAAATCATTGGCATGGATTCTTTTGGGAGCTCAGCAAAGGGCGATAAACTCTTTGAAAAATTTGGCTTTAGCGTTGAAAACATTACCATTCAAGCTAAAAGGTTACTCAACGCATGAACTTAGAAAAACTTTTTTTAGAAAAAACCCCCCTATTTGTTTTTAGCTCCACTAGGCGTTTAAAACATTTCTATTTAAAGCAAGGCGAAGGGTTTTTGCCTAGCACAATGAGCATGGGGAATTTTTTTGAACAGGCTTTTTACATCCCTAATAAAAAGAAAATCCCTAACAGCGCGCGCCAAATTTTAATGATAGACACCATTAAGGCTATCGCTAAAGAGAAAAAATCCATTCTTGAAGGGCTTTTACTTTTTGAAAACAGCTTTTTAGGGTATTTGGAAAGCACTTCTTTTTTGTTTGATTTATTTGACGAATTAAGCTCCGCTTGTATCAAACTCAATGAACTTTCTTTTAAAGACATTTACTTAGATTATGAAAAGCATTTAGAAGTCTTAGAAATGATTTATGATCGTTACATTAAAAAGCTAGAAAAATTAGGCTTTTATGACAAAATCATGCAAGAAAAGCCCGCCATTTTAAAAGAATTTTTTGAGCATTTTTCCTCCATTGAATGGCATCTAGACGGCTTTATGAGCGTTTTTGAAAGGCAATGCCTATTAGAAGTGGCCGAATTAGTGCCTATCACTTTACACTTATCTTGCGATAAATACAACCAAAAATTCTTGGAATTTCTCAATCTCAAATTAGAAACGGATTGCGATTATTCCATTGATTTTAAAACCCAAAAGATCCTTTCTCAAACTTTTAATGATCAAAAAATAGAACCAAAGCTCTATGCCAACTCTAGTTATTTAAAACAAAGCGCTTTAGTTTTACAAACCATAGAAGAGTATTTGCAAAAAGATAACGATCCTAATAAAATGGCGATCATCACGCCCAATGCGGATTTTTTACCTTTTTTAAAACTCTTAGACCAAAACAACAATTTGAATTTCGCTATGGGCTTAGGGGCTAAAAACAGCCCTTATTATACAGAGCTTGTCAAAATCTTAGAAAATTTAGAAACAAGCGGTTTTGATTTGAGTGCATCGCCTTTATTGGATTTGGAAAACCTTACGCTTGCGCTTTTAGAACAACAAAGCTCTAAAGAAAAAGCGCCCTTAAAAGAAGTGCATTCTCAAATCATGTACCAGTATCATCTTTTAAAAAACACGCTTAAAAACTACAGCCTTAAAGATTTATTGCATTTGTATTTGCAAGAATTTGAGGCCAACTTCCGCTTAGACGATTCTAGTGGGGGCAAAATACGAGTCATGGACACTTTAGAGACAAGGGGCATGCAATTTGATAAAGTGGTTATTGTGGATTTTAATGAAACCTGTGTGCCAAGCCTTAAAGATTGCGATTTGTTTTTAAACTCTGCTTTAAGAAAATCGCTCAACCTCCCCACTTTATTGGATAAGAAAAATTTGCAAAAACACTATTACTACCAACTCTTTAAAAACTCTAAAGAAATAACACTTTCTTATATAGAGAGCGAAACTTCAAAAGCCTCTAACATGCTTTTAGAATTAGATTTGCATACAGAGCCTATCAAAGACGCTTACACGCTTTTTGCACCAAGTCCTTTAAAAGACTACCAAGAAGAAGAAATCAAAGCCGCTATCCCTAAAGATTTTAGCTTTAGCGCTAGCTCATTAAACGCTTTTTTAACTTGCAAGCGCCGTTTTTATTACCACTACATGAAGCGATTCAAAGAAAGCCCTAAAGATGAAAGCAATAGCGCTGTGGGCAGTTTGCTCCATGAACTTTTAAAAGAAGCTTATGAAAAAGACAAAAACCCTTATGCATTAGAAGAAAGGCTCATTTGGCTCTTAGAAACAAGAGAAAACATTACCCCTAAAGAGCGTTTAGACACTCTTGTAGCGCTCAAAAAAATCCAGGCTTTTTATCTTAAAGAAAAAGAACGCTTTAAGGCAAAAATCAAAATCCTTGATCTTGAAAAAAGCTTTGAAACGATTATTCAAGGCGTTATTTTTAAAGGGCGCATAGACAGGATTGACAAAACGGCTGACAATGAGATTATTTTATTGGATTACAAATTCAAAAACGATTTGAAATTAGACAATATGAGCGAAAAACAACGAAAAAGCTTAAGACCCATAGAAATCGCTCAAATCAGCACCGATTACCAAATGGCCATCTACGCGTTTGCCCTTAAAAATCTGGGTTACAAAGATCCTATAAAAGCCTTTTTTTATGATTTGAGAAAGGGCGAATTAGTGGAAGAAGATGAGCTTACTTTGCAGGCTAAAATGGATCATTTGGAATTTTCTCTTATCCCCAAGCTCAAACAAGAAATTGATTTTGAAAAAACTTTAGAGATTAAAGATTGTGAGTATTGCTCTTTTAAAGACATGTGCAACCGATGAAATCTAAAAAACTTTACTTGGTTTTAATCATAGGGGTTTTATTAGCGTTTTTAACCCTATCTTCATGGCTGGGTAACAGCGGTTTAGTGGGGCGTTTTGGGGTGTGGTTTGCCACAATCAATAAAAAATATTTTGGGTATCTTTCATTCATTAATTTACCCTATTTAGCGTGGGTTTTATTCCTTTTATACAAGACTAAAAACCCTTTTACAGAAATCGTTTTAGAAAAAACTTTAGGGCATCTATTAGGCATTTTATCTTTGCTTTTTTTACAATCTAGCCTATTAAATCAAGGGGAAATCGGCAACAGCACGCGTTTGTTTTTACGCCCTTTTATAGGGGACTTTGGGCTTTATGCGCTGATAATACTCATGCTAGTCATCTCTTATTTGATTTTATTCAAACTGCCCCCTAAAAGCGTTTTTTACCCTTATATAAACAAGACACAAAACCTTTTAAAAGAGATTTACAAACAATGCTTACAAGCCTTTAGCCCTAATTTTAGCCCAAAAAAAGAGGGTTTTGAAAACATCTCATCAGATTCTCAAAAAAAAGAAACCAACAACGAAAAAGAAAACCTCAAAGAAAACCCTATTGATGAAAACCACAAAACCCCTAACGAAGAATCGTTTCTAGCGATCCCTACCCCCTATAACACGACCTTAAATGATTCAGAGCCGCAAGAAGGCTTAGTCCAAATTTCCCCACACCCCCCCACTCATTACACCATTTACCCTAAAAAAAACCGATTTGATGACTTGACTAACCCCACTTTAGAACCCCAACAAGAAACCAAAGAAAGAGAACCCACGCTAAAAAAAGAAACGCCCACCACACTCAAACCTATCATGTCAGCACCCGTCATGCCCGCACCTGCACCCAACACAGAAAATGACAACAAAGCCCAAAACCACAAAGCCCCAAACCACCCCACAAAAGAAGAAAATGCGCAAGAAAACGCGCAAAAAGAAATGATAGAAGAAACGATACAAGAAAATCTCAAAGAAGAAGAAAAAGAAATACAAAACGCTCCAAGCTTTAGCCCACTAACCCCCACAAGCGCTAAAAAACCCGTTATGGTTAAAGAATTGAGCGAAAATAAAGAAATGCTAGACGGATTGGATTATGGCGAAGTGCAAAAACCCAAAGATTATGAGCTTCCCACAACGCAATTATTGAATGCGGTTTGTTTGAAGGACACTTCTTTAGATGAAAACGAGATTGACCAAAAAATCCAGGATTTATTGAGCAAGCTGCGCACCTTTAAAATTGATGGCGATATTATCCGCACTTATTCAGGCCCTATTGTAACCACTTTTGAATTCCGCCCAGCCCCTAATGTTAAGGTGAGCCGCATTTTAGGCTTGAGCGATGATTTAGCGATGACTTTATGCGCTGAATCCATTCGCATTCAAGCCCCTATTAAAGGTAAAGATGTCGTTGGCATTGAAATCCCTAACAGCCAAAGCCAGATCATTTATTTAAGAGAAATTTTAGAGAGCGAATTGTTTCAAAAATCCAGCTCGCCCTTAACTCTAGCTTTAGGCAAGGACATTGTGGGTAACCCTTTCATCACGGATTTAAAAAAGCTCCCCCACTTGCTCATCGCCGGCACGACAGGAAGCGGTAAGAGCGTGGGCGTGAATGCGATGATCTTATCCTTACTTTATAAAAACCCCCCCGATCAACTCAAATTAGTGATGATCGATCCCAAAATGGTAGAATTTAGCATTTATGCGGACATCCCTCATTTACTCACGCCCATTATCACCGACCCTAAAAAAGCTATCGGGGCTTTGCAAAGCGTGGCTAAAGAAATGGAACGCCGATATTCTTTAATGAGCGAATACAAGGTTAAAACCATTGATTCTTATAACGAGCAGGCGGAAAATAACGGCGTTGAAGCGTTCCCCTATTTGATTGTGGTGATTGATGAATTAGCGGATTTGATGATGACAGGAGGCAAAGAAGCGGAGTTTCCTATCGCTAGAATCGCTCAAATGGGGCGAGCGAGCGGCTTACACCTCATTGTAGCGACCCAACGCCCGAGCGTGGATGTCGTAACCGGCTTGATTAAAACCAATTTGCCTTCAAGGGTGAGTTTTAGGGTAGGCACTAAGATTGATTCTAAAGTGATTTTAGACACCGATGGGGCGCAAAGCTTGCTAGGAAGGGGTGATATGCTCTTTACCCCCCCAGGAACAAACGGGTTAGTGCGCTTGCATGCCCCCTTTGCCACTGAAGATGAAATCAAAAAAATCGTGGATTTTATTAAAGCCCAAAAAGAAGTGGAATATGATAAAGATTTCTTGCTAGAAGAATCGCGCATGCCTTTAGACACCCCTAATTATCAAGGCGATGACATTCTAGAAAGGGCTAAAGCGGTGATTTTAGAAAAAAAGATCACTTCTACGAGTTTTTTACAACGCCAATTAAAAATCGGCTACAACCAAGCCGCCACCATTACTGACGAATTAGAAGCTCAAGGCTTTTTATCCCCAAGAAACGCTAAAGGCAACAGAGAGATTTTGCAAAATTTTTAGGCTTTGTTTTCATTGAACGTTGGCAATAAAAACATTATTTTTAATTTTTAAAAAGTTACCGCTTGCTTTTCGCAAGCCCTTTATGATTGATTTTAAAAATGCCTTTGCGCATTTTTTAGACTTTATCACCAATCCTTTATTAAAAACAAAAACTTTTCTCAATGATACAAACGACACTAACCTTTCATCTATTAATCAAATATTATCTGTGGTTTCCCTAACTCCTAGTAAAATTACCTAAAAATTTCATGTTCAAGGATAGCCATGAGCCCCCAGATTCAACCAGCCACCAAAAAACCCTTAAAATCCCTTTTAGCCGCTAGTTCAGGCAATTTAGTGGAATGGTATGATTTTTACGCTTATGCGTTTCTCGCTCCTTATTTTGCTAAGGAATTTACCCACACGAACGACCCCACTCTAGCGCTAATCTCAGCTTTTTTGGTTTTTATGCTAGGGTTTTTCATGCGCCCTTTGGGGAGTTTGTTTTTTGGTAAATTGGGGGATAAAAAGGGGCGTAAAACTTCTATGGTGTATTCCATTATCCTTATGGCGCTAGGCTCTTTCATGCTCGCATTGCTCCCCACTAAAGAAATCGTAGGGGAATGGGCGTTCTTGTTTTTATTATTAGCCAGGCTTTTACAGGGCTTTAGCGTGGGAGGAGAATATGGCGTGGTCGCTACTTACCTCTCTGAATTAGGCAAGAATGGTAAAAAAGGTTTTTATGGCTCTTTTCAATATGTAACTTTAGTTGGAGGGCAGCTCTTAGCTATTTTTTCACTCTTTATTGTTGAAAACATTTACACGCATGATCAAATCAGCGCGTTTGCTTGGCGTTATTTATTCGCTTTAGGGGGTATATTAGCCCTACTCTCACTCTTTTTGAGAAATATCATGGAAGAAACCATGGATAATGAAGCGACTCCCCAAAAAGAGACTAATGTAAAAGAAACCCGTATCAAAGAAACCCAAAGGGGCAGTTTAAAAGAATTACTCAACCATAAAAAAGCCTTAATGATAGTTTTTGGACTCACTATGGGAGGGAGTTTGTGTTTTTATACTTTTACGGTGTATTTAAAAATCTTTTTAACCAACAGCTCATCATTCAGCCCCAAAGAAAGCAGTTTCATCATGCTTTTAGCGCTCTCTTATTTTATCTTCTTACAACCCTTATGCGGGATGCTTGCAGATAAAATCAAACGCACCCAAATGCTGATGGTTTTTGCGATCACAGGGCTTATTGTAACGCCTGTTGTCTTTTATGGTATTAAGCATGCCACTAGCGTGTATGAAGCCCTATTTTATGAAATACTCGCATTGAGCAGCATGAGTTTTTACACTTGCATTGCTGGGGTCATTAAGGCGGAATTATTCCCTGAACATGTGCGAGCGCTTGGCGTGGGTTTAGCCTATGCGATCGCCAATGCACTTTTTGGAGGGAGCGCGAGTTATGTAGCGTTAGAGTTCAAACAGCATGGTTTTGAAGCGGGGTTTGTGGGCTATGTCATGTTGAGTATTATTATCTTTATGGTTATGGTTATCATATTCCCTAAAAAAACCTATTTGGAATAAATCTTAGTTTTTATTTGATTTTTGCTATAATTTTTTCTTTTAAAAGGATTATTGCATGCAAAATGGGTATTATGCGGCCACAGGGGCTATGGCGACACAATTTAACCGCTTGGATTTAACCTCTAACAATTTAGCCAACCTAAACACCAACGGCTTTAAAAGAGACGATGCGATTACAGGCGATTTTTTAAGGCTTTACCAACAATACCGAGAGCAACTGCCCTTAGAAGATCAAACCAAAGCGAGCGCGAAGTATTTAAACCGTAATCTCAATCGTGTGCCTATTTTATCAGAAATCTATACGGATAGGAGTCTTGGCGCGTTTGAAGGAACGCATAACCCCCTAGATTTTGCCCTAACAAGCCCTAACCTCTATTTTGCGATACAAACTAATGAGGGCGTCGCTTATACCAGAGATGGGCATTTTAGCGTGGATAAAGACGGCTTTTTAGTAACTCTTAATGGCTTTAAGGTGCTTTCACGCTCTGGCTTGAACGAAAAAGGAGGGATCATGCTCATGCCTGACGCTGAAATTGAAGTGGATCAAAATGGCGGAATCACTTTTAGGGATAATGAAGCCCAAATTCAAGCGGGCGCGTTAGCTTTAGTGGGTTTTAGCGAACCTAAAAACCTTAAAAAAATAGGGCAAAACCTTTATACTTATCAGGGCGAAGGCGTCCATCAAGTCTCTGACTCTGGCGCGTTAAGGCAATATATGCTAGAAAAAAGCAATGTCAATGCGGTGCGTGAGATGAGTGCTTTGATTGAAATCAACCGCTTTTTGGACATGTATTCTAAAGTGCTAAAAACCCATCAAGATGACATGAACGCTGAAGCGATCAACAAACTCGCTACAAAAGCTTAAACTTTTGGCGATTTTAAAATTCATAGGAGGGTTTTTGCGATACCCTAACTCCCTAATAACGCTTTTTTAAAAGCCTTGTTAATCTTTTTTGTATAACATTAGTTTTAAAAGAGTTTAAAGAATTAAATGTCTTTTCTTTTGTAATCGCTTGCAAAGTAGACGGTAACGCAAGCTTCTCTTTATAGCCGCTAACTATTCAACAATGATTCAATTTTAATTATTTCGTTTGTTGTTTAAAACGCTCTTTATTGTGGTATTCTGTAAGCAAACGCCCCCATTTTTCTTGTTATAGCTCTTGTGTTTTAAGCTCGTTTGTGATAAGGTATTCCCATTAAGGTTTGAGACGCTATTGCCGTCTCTGTAATGGTTAGGGAGTGTCCCAATGGTCTCTAACTCCCTTAATGTTTTTATCGCCCCGTTAAAATCAAGCTTTTTTATTATCCACTTGATTATCAACGCTCATTTTAGAATAGAGCCATTCCAAAAGCTTGTAAAAATTTTCTTTCTTTTTCCACTAAGTTAGAGTTTAAGGGCAAGTCATTTTTTAAAGCGCTTGTATAGGCGGTGTGTGAACGAGAGCTTTTGTTTTTAAAGTCCAATTTGATTTTGTCTTTTTAACATAACCAACACTATATGATTAAAGAGATCTTTTTTCTTGTTTGTGAATGTAATTTTATACTTTTACTCCAACGCCAAGTCAATCAAAATTTGCCAATTCTCTTTATAGTGTTGGAGTTGCGACAAGCTCTTTGTGTTGCCCCATTCTTGTGTGTCTTCAATAGGGATAATATAGCATTCGCTCGTGCAAGTGTCTATCCCTAAAATCAAATCGCAATCTTTTTTGGTGTATTTGTAAGCGCGTTTAGGGGCATTCCTATCAATTTGAACCCCACTCCTATAGCCCCCTGTAAAATTCAAAGTTATTTTATTTGCCCTATTAAATGGTATTCTAAAATGCTTTTTTGCTTCCTCTCGCATGCCTTAAACTCTAAATGCTTTAAGGGGTTAGCGATAGACAAAAGATAGGGTTTTTCACTCAAATTCAATACCACTACAAGCACATAATCATGGCTATACGCTTGCGCTTGATCGTATTCTTTTTGGGTCAATCTCAATGTCCCTTGCTTTTCTCTGATCCCCTTAACTTCCACTAAAAACGCCTGCTTGTTGGTTTGAATATAGAAGTCATACCCATCGCCAAAAAGACGCATGTCTTTTAAACTCCCACAAGAAAACACTTCTATATTTTTATAGTGGTTTAAAAAATATAACTCTGCCTCTAAGCCTGTTTCTTGCATGCTTTTATAGCGGGTTTTAAGGTAAGCGTTAGGGGTAATGTCTAGTTGAATGCCATATTGTTCTTGTAAAAATAATTTCACAATATGGCTAAAACCTTTAGCGTCTTCATCTTTAAACAAGCTATCAATCCATAATTTTCTATGGATATAGGCATCGCCTTTTTGCCACCAACCTTTGCGTTTGTTAGGAAAAAAATAATCAAATAAATCCATGCGATTTTTGATAACGCCAATCGTGTCAGCTAGGCCAATTTGGACGCAATATTCAAAAAAAGCATTTTTAGTAGAAAAGCCAAATTCTTTAATAAAATCATTATCAAATTTCGCCAAAGCATAGCCTATGAGATTTAAAATTTCATAGTTCTTATGTTTTGCCATAGAAGTTAAATCGCCTAATCAATCTTTAATATCGCTAAAAACGCTTCTTGGGGAAGCTCCACTTTACCGATAGCCTTCATGCGTTTCTTGCCCTCTTTTTGCTTTTCTAAGAGTTTTCTTTTTCGTGTAATATCGCCCCCATAGCACTTAGCCGTTACGTTCTTACCGACAGATTTAATCGTCTCTCTGGCGATGATTTTATTCCCCACGCTCGCTTGGATAGCGACTTCAAAAAGCTGTCTTGGGATAAGCTCTTTCATCGTTTCCACTAAAGTGCGCCCCTTTTCATACGCCTTATTTTTATCTATAATGATAGAAAGTGCATCCACCACATCGCCTGCCACTCTCACATCTAACTTCACCAAATGAGCCTCTCTGTTTTCTATAGGCTCATAATCAAAGCTCGCATACCCTTTCGTGCAAGATTTGAGCTTGTCATAAAAATCCATCACAATTTCATTGCTCGGCAAGGAATAAGTGAGCATGACACGAGACTGGTTTAAATATTCCATTTTTTCTTGAATGCCTCTTTTATTATTTAATAACTGCATTAAATTACCCAAAAATTCACTCGGCGTGATGATTGTTGCCCTCACAAAAGGCTCTTTGATGCAAGCGATATGGTTTTCAGGGGGCAATTCGCTAGGGTTTTGGACGTATTTGATGCTATTATCGGTTAAATGCACTTCATACACCACCGTGGGAGCGGTAGCGATTAAGTTAAGGCCAAATTCCCTTTCCAGCCTTTCTTTGATCACTTCCATGTGCAATAGCCCTAAAAAGCCCACCCTAAAGCCAAAACCAAGTGCCACGGAGCTTTCAGGCTCAAAATTTAAAGCGCAATCGTTAAGCTGGAGTTTCAATAACGCTTCTCTTAAATCTTCAAACCTGTCCGTTTCTATAGGGTAAAGCCCCGCAAAAACAAAGGGTTTAGCCGGCATAAAGCCTTCAATGGGTTTAGGGGTAGGGTTTTTAGCGTCTGTGAGCGTGTCGCCTACCGCAATATCCGTAACGCTTTTTAGCCCTAAACTCACAATGCCAATCTCACCGCATTCTAAACTTTTAGTAGGGATTTTTTTCAAAGGGTTAGGGTAGTATAGCCCTAAAACGCCGTGTTTTTTACCCGTTCCCATCACTAAAATTTCTTGCTCTTTATTGATGCTCCCATCCATGATACGCACCAACGCTAGCGCCCCTAAATAATTGTCAAACCATGAATCATAAATGAGCGCTTTTAAGGGAGCGTTAGGATCACCGCTAGGGGCAGGAATGGTGGTAATGATTTTTTCTAACAAATCTTTAATGCCAAGCTTAGCTTTAGCGCTCACTTCATTAGCGCCAGAGCAATCAATCCCTATCGTGTCTTCTATATCCTGTTTGACCTCTAAAACATTCGCATTCGGCAAATCAATTTTATTGATCACCGGTAAAATTTCTAAATTGTTATCTAAAGCGATATAAGTGTTGGCGATGGTTTGCGCTTCCACGCCTTGAGTGGCATCTACCACTAATAACGCCCCTTCGCACGAACACAAAGAGCGCGACACTTCATAACTAAAATCCACATGCCCTGGGGTGTCAATGAGGTTTAACACATAATCCTCCCCCTTAAAAGTGTAATTTAAGCGCACGCTTTGAGCCTTAATCGTAATGCCTCTTTCTTTTTCAATATCCATAGTGTCCATCACTTGGCTCGTCATTTCTCTGTTGCTGATAGCGTTGCATTCAGAAATCAAACAATCCGCTAAAGTGCTTTTACCATGGTCAATGTGAGCGATAATGGAAAAATTGCGGATATTTTTCATTGGCGTAGGCGTCTTTTCTTTCATCTCTCTTGTCCTAAATCTTTTAAAATAGCGTCAGTCAAACTCTCTGTGTCTAAGCCTAAGGATTTTTCCACTAAAGCGGTGTTCCCATGCATGATAAATTCATCAGTGATTTCAAAGCTTTTAACAGGCTTTAAAATATTTTGTTCGCTCAAAAACTCTAAAATCGCGCTAGCCACCCCCCCAAGCTTGTAATTATCGCTAAAAACATAGAGCTTTTGATAAGGGGCAATGATTGCGCTCAAATTTGGATCTAAGGGCTTTAAAAACCTGAGATCCAAAAGCGCGCATTCTATGTTTTTTTCTTTTAAAGCCAGTTGGACCAAATGCGCCCGCCCCACGCCATTACCATAGCCAATGAGTAAAATTTCGCCCTCTTTTTTCAATAATTCGCTTTGCCCTAAAACAAACTCGCTAGGCTCAAAAACCCCCTCTTTTAACGCAAACGACCCCCTAGGGTAGCGGAACGCGCAAGGGCTTGAATGGTGTTCATTAGCAAAATGCACGGCGTTTTTTAAAGTCTCATTATCTCGTGGGGCAAAAATGACCATGTTGGGGATAGAGCGCAAATACGACACATCTAAAAGCCCTTGGTGCGTCTCGCCATCTTCGCCCACAATCCCAGCCCTATCAATGGCTAATTTAATCGGCAAGCTAGAAATGCAAGCGTCATGCACAATGGAATCATAAGCCCTTTGCAAAAAAGTAGAATAGATGCTCACAAAAGGTTTAAACCCCTCTTTAGCCATAGCGCTGCTAGAAGTTAAAGCGTGTTGTTCAGCGATAGCGACATCAAAAAAGCGCAAAGGGTAAGCGTCAATGAGTTTGTCTAATCCTGTGCCGCTAGGCATAGCAGCGGTTACGCCTACGATTTTTTCATCTTTTTTGGCTAATTCTAAAAGGGTGTTAGAATACGCTTCAGTGGGCGATAAAATCGCGCTTTTGGATTTTTTAGACAGACCGGTATCCAAATCAAAAGGCCCCACCCCATGCCATTTTTCATACCGCCCTTCAGCGATTTTATAGCCTTTGCCCTTTAAGGTTTGTGCATGGATTAGCACCGGCTCTTTAAGCTCTTTGGCGAGTTTTAAGGTTTCAATAATCGCGCTCAAATCATGCCCATTAATAGGCCCTATATAGTTAATGCCTAATTCTTCAAAAAACACGCCCGGGGTGATGAGCTTGAAAGATTCTTCAAAACGGCTCGCTAAGTAATTCACGCTTTCAGGTAAGGTGCTTAAGATTTTTTTAACTTTAGAGCGGAAAGACTGGTAAAACGGGCCTTTCATCAGCTGGCTAAGGGCTTTGGATAAGGCTCCAATAGGCGTGCTGATACTCATTTCATTATCGTTCAAAATCATGATCATGGGGTATTTCCTATCGCCCAGTTCGTTTAAGGCTTCATAAAAAATCCCTGCACTAATGCTCCCATCGCCTAATAAAGCTATGGGCATGCCTAGCACTTGTTTCAAACAAAAAGCTTTAGCCACCCCCACGCCTATAGACACCGAAGTGGAACTATGCCCGGCAATGAAATAATCGTATGCGCTCTCGCTGGGTTTAGTAAAGCCGCTCAAACCTTTAAATTGCCTTAGAGTGCTAAAGCTTTCAAAACGCCCGGTTAAGAGCTTGTGAGCGTAAGCCTGGTGCGAAGTGTCAAAGATAAAGGGGTTTTTTTGGCAATCAAATAAGGCATGCATGCTTACAATCAGCTCTACAGCCCCTAAAGAAGAGCTTAAATGCCCCCCATTAGCGCTCACCACTTCTAAAATACGACTCCGCAGCGTTTGGCACACCAACTCCAAGCCTGCAATATCATTAGGGTTTAAATCAAAAGTTTTATTCTGCAAAATCACACCTTAAAATTTTCCAACACGCTTTCTTTGAGCGTTTTAAAGCGCTCCATTAAATTCCCATCAAGGCTCCCGTTAGAGCTAGTGATCATAACGCCTCCTTTAGAAATAGCCTCATTGCTCTCTAATTTGATTTTAGAAGCGTTTTGCAAACGCTCGTTTAAATAAGGGTAATCCAAGGGATTGACTTTTAAATGAATATCCGTTGCGTCTAAAACATTTTTTAAAAGCTCTTCAGCCAAAGCTAGGGCCACTTTTTGGCTGTTGTCTTCCACTTCTTTAAGAATCACTTCTTTAGCTATATCTATCGCAATCGCGCTCAGTTCCTTTTCTAAAGCCATTAAATGATCTTCTGATTTTTTCATTTTTTCATCTAAAGCCGTGATCGCATGCAAAAGCTGGTTTTTTTCTTCATTCACGCTATGAGTGAGCTCGTTACGCATTTTTTCTTCGCCCTCTTTAAAGCCGATTTTATAGCCATCGTTTTTAGCGTTTTCAATCAAAGCTTTACTCTCTTCTTGGGCTTTTTCAAATTGCATTTGCAATTTCACTAAATGGCTTGAAAGCTCATCGGTTTTTTTCAATAAGCAATCAATCAAATCGTTTTCTATCGCTTTTTTTTCCAAAGGCTCTTCTGGGTTAGGCGTTTCTAAAGACGCACCATTAGGATTGGTTTTAGGGGGTAAGTTTGCCATGCTCTTAAATTCGTATTTTTGAATGTCATGCTTATTCAAATGATCTTTTTGGATCAAGTTTTTACGGCTATTCAATGACATCTTCCTCTTCACCGGTTTGGATCACGCCTTTTTCTTGCAAGCTCTGCACGATTTCAACGATTTTCCTTTGGGCCACATCCACATCTTTGATTTTGACCGCCCCAAGATACTGCATTTCTTCTACAAACTGCTCTGCAGCCCTGCTACTCATGTTGTTTAAGAATTTATCGGTTAAATCTTGGGTAGAAGTTTTTAAGGCTAAAGACAAATCTTTTTTATCCGCTACTTTTAAGATCTCTCGGATAGCAAAATTATCCAATTTCACAATGTCTTCAAAAGTGAACATCATCTCTTTAATCGCACCGGCGAGCTTGTTATCCACGCTTTCAATGCGAGCGAGCGTGGTTTTAGCGCTCTTTTGGCCTAAGCGGTTAAAGATTTCAGCCACCGCTCTCAAGCCACCCACTTCAATTTTATAGCTAGTGAGCGATTCTAGTTTGTTTTCCAACACCGTGGAAACCCTTTTAACCACTTGGGGCGATATTTCGCCTAAATTCGCCATTCTAATAGAAATCTCGGCTTTCATTTCATCAGGAAAATAGCTCAAAGTCTCAGCCGCATTAGGGGCTTCCATGTGGGCTAAAATCAAGGCAATGGTTTGAGGGTGTTCGTTAATGATGAAATCAGCGAGTTGTTGGGGCTTGATTTTGCCTAAATAAGCGAAGTTTTTTTGCGTTTGCAAGCTTTTAGTGAGTTTGTCCATCACTTTTTTAGCTTCTTCGCTCCCTAAAGTCCTGGTTAAAAGCTCTCTAGCGTATTCTAAACCACCGGTATTGATGTATTGGTTAGACTGGAAAATCGCAAAAAATTCCTCTAAAACCGCCGCGCCGATTTGCTTGTCTGTGCCGTTTAATTGCACGATTTGCTTAGAAATCTCTGTAATGGAGTCAATGTCTAAATGCCTTAAAATCTCACCTGTGGTGTCTTCGCCCACTTGAATGAGTAAAATAGCGATTTTTTCACTCATGGAGAGTTCGTCTAATTGAGCCTTTTGTTTGGGGGTAAGCTTGGTTGCCATTTTTAACCTTTTATCTTTTTAGCCTTTCGTGCTGTCTGAAGAAATTTCATCTTTGATTAGGAGTTTAAAGAGCATTGCGATTTCATCAGGGCGCTCTTTAAGGGTCCCTCTAATCTTTTCTAAGACAATTTCGTATCTTACTTCTTCTTCGCTAAAGGTTGCATTAAGCCCTAATTGATCTTCTACTTTTTTTCTCAAATCGCCCAGTTTGTTCAATTCATCTTCTTCTTCATCCATTTCTTCAAACATGGATTTCACTTCCTTATCTTCATCAGGCACCACTTCAAGCATGCGTTCGCTGAAAGGCACAATCACTTTTTTATAGAAAATAAATAGCACTATAAACACCAAAATATACTTGATTAAAGGCGTGAATGAGCCTAAGACTTTTTGAGTCTTGTGCATGATTTTTTCGCTCAAAGTAGCGTTATCAAGCATGGGTGCCATAGGGTTAAACTCAAAATTACTCACCGCTACATCATCGCCTCTATTTTGATTATAGCCAATGGTTTGTTTCACTAAAGCGTTGATTTTTTTAAGCGATTCATCACTCAAAGGCTCGTATTCTAAAGTATTCGCCCCGTCTTTAAGCGCGATTTTATACTTGCCATCCACCACAACCGCCGCATTCAAACGCACTAAAGTGCCAAACTCGCCCTTAATC
Source organism: Helicobacter pylori (assembly GCF_015904775.1). Taxonomy (GTDB): domain Bacteria; phylum Campylobacterota; class Campylobacteria; order Campylobacterales; family Helicobacteraceae; genus Helicobacter; species Helicobacter pylori_DM. The sequence continues at coordinate 23,041 of NZ_JADZNC010000004.1, read as the reverse complement.
TCGCTAATGGTTTTACCCACTTCATAATTGGTCGTGTTTTGGGATTTTTCATATTTTTCTGGCTCTTTATTGTCTTTCAATCCTTGCACAGGCCCGATATTACTCACAACACCCGGCACGCCGCCGACTTGTTTTTTAGGAGCGCCTTCTTTTTTTTCTTCTAAATTTTGCTCGCTCCTTACAACATTATTGGGATCAAAAGTCTCTTTAGTGCTTTTCTTTTGGCTGAAATCAAACTCCGCATTGACCCTTGCGACCACCTTGTTTTTACCCCCCACAATAGGGGCTAAGATATTGACGATCTTATTTTCTAAAATGTTTTCAAAATTTTGTTTGTAATGCAATTGCTCTAGGGCTAATTCTTTGGAGTTTTCTAGTATATCGCCCTCGCCTATTGATTCGCCGTTTTCATTCACGATTTTCACATTTTCTATCGTGAGTTTAGGCACAGCTGCAGCGATTAAATTTTTAATCCCTAAAATTTGAGTGGGTGAAAGCTTCATGTCAGGCTTGATCTTTAACATCACCGAAGCGCTAGGAGGCACTTCTTTAGCCACAAACACGCTGTCTTTAGGGATTGCAATATGCACATTGGCTTTAAGAATGGGGTTTAAGCTTTCAATCGTGCGCGACAATTCCCCCTCAATGGCGCGAATGAGTTTGATATTTTGATCAAAATCAGTCGCTCCAAAGTCTTTAGTGTCAAAGATTTCAAAACCCACTTTACTCGTTTTAGGGATCCCTTGAGAAGCCAGCGTGATCCTTTCTTCATACACTTTATCTTTAGGGATAAGAATGGTGTCGTCTTTTAAGATTTTATAAGGGATTTGGTTTTGCTGGAGGTGTTGTAAGATTAAAGCGTTATCGCTAGAGTCCAATCTTTCAAATAAAACCCCATAGCCCCCTTGCGTATAGTCTTTTTCTTTAAAGGGATAGAGCAATAAAAACACAAGCAAGGCGGTGATTAAAACCCCGGCTGCGATTAGGGCGATTTTTTGCTTTTTATTGAGCTTGATGAAAAAATCAACAATCCGTTGCAATAATACCTTTAAATCCAATATTAAAACCTTGATAAAATTTTCATTCTTTTAAGCCGTTCGCTTAGATCTTTTGAAACACGCTCAAATAAATCCCTATGGAAAAACAAGCCCCTAACGCTCCTAAACAAAACCCTCCTAAAACACTGCTAAAAGACACCCCTAAAACAATCAGCGCTAACCCTATTAAAAGAATCAAACCAAATAAGCTATAAGAAAGAATGTTTTTAAGCGTTTGATGCGTGATCAAATGGGGTATCAATAAAACAAGCAACCCATAAAATAGCGCTAAAGAAAGTGCAGTAGTGTTAGGGAAATTAGCGCTGTGCGAAAACCACTGGATGGAATGCGCCAAAAGGTGTTTTAAGGATTCTAAAAGGGCTTCAAATAGGATCACGCTTAGCACAAACCACACCCCAAGTGCTAAATTTCTGCGATAAAGGCTTAAAAACACCCCCACTAACAAACTCAAAGGCAACACGAATTGAGAAGAGCCTAAACGGGCGATATTTTGAAGGATTAGCGTTAAAATAGGGCTGGAATTAAAGGGGGTTGAACGCGCAAGATTAAAAATGGCATTGTCCATTGAATTAGCGTAATCAAAAAAAACCAAGCCAACCATAAGGATGAAAAACGTGCTAAAAACGCCCCCTAAAAGAAAAAGGGTTTTAACTTGCGACAAAAAAAATGGTTTGGATTGGATGGTAACATTTTTGAAAGAATTTTCAGCCATTATTTAAAACCCTTTTAGTTAGTTCATTCAAACTTGATATTATACGCCAACGAACTTTAAAGTTGCTCTTAAAAGTTTTAAGACAATGAAGTTTAAACGCATACATAAAAGCTTTTTATTTTAATCAAACCTAACTAATAAGAAACTGAAATTGTTTTTTTTTTTTTTTGAAATCGCTTTAATTTTTGCCCTCTTTTAAAGCTTTTTAACCCTTTTTAGACTACAATTTTAAGAAGTAAAAATCAAAGGAACGCAATAACTTATGGATAGAGCCAAATTTATATTCGTTACAGGGGGCGTGTTAAGCTCTCTAGGGAAAGGGATTTCATCTTCTTCAATCGCTACGCTTTTACAGCATTGCAATTACCAGGTTTCTATTTTGAAGATCGATCCTTATATTAATATTGATCCAGGCACCATGAGCCCTTTAGAGCATGGGGAAGTGTTTGTAACAAGCGATGGCGCTGAAACGGATTTAGACATCGGGCATTATGAACGCTTTTTGAACAGGAATTTAACGAGGTTGAATAATTTCACCACCGGGCAGATTTTTTCAAGCGTGATAGAAAACGAAAGGAAAGGGGAATATTTAGGCAAAACCATTCAAATCGTCCCCCATGTAACCGATGAAATCAAAAGGCGCATTAAAAGCGCGGCTAAGGGGTTGGATTTTTTAATCGTGGAAGTGGGTGGCACTGTGGGCGATATGGAGGGCATGTTTTATTTGGAAGCGATCCGCCAGCTTAAATTGGAATTAGGGAATGAAAAAGTCATCAATGTGCATGTAACCTTGATCCCCTATATCCAAACCACTAACGAATTAAAAACCAAACCCACGCAACACTCCGTCCAGGAATTACGGCGCCTTGGCGTAACCCCTCAAATCATTTTGGCGCGATCGCCTAAGCCTTTGGATAAAGAATTGAAAAAGAAAATCGCTTTGAGTTGCGATGTGGAGCAAGACAGCGTGATTGTGGCCACAGACACTAAAAGCATTTACGCTTGCCCCATTCTTTTCTTGCAAGAAGGCATTTTAACCCCCATTGCCAGACGCTTTAACTTGAATAAATTGCACCCCAAAATGGCGGCTTGGAACACTCTAGTAGAAAAGATTATCGCTCCTAAACACAAGGTCAAAATTGGTTTTGTTGGCAAGTATTTAAGCTTAAAAGAATCTTATAAATCCTTGATTGAAGCCTTAATCCATGCGGGTGCGCATTTGGATGTGCAAGTCAATATTGAATGGCTGGATAGCGAGAATTTTAATGAAAAGACGGATTTAGAGGGCGTTGATGCGATTTTAGTGCCTGGGGGCTTTGGAGAAAGGGGGATTGAGGGCAAAATTTGCGCCATTCAAAGGGCTAGGCTAGAAAAACTCCCCTTTTTAGGGATTTGTTTGGGCATGCAATTAGCGATCGTGGAGTTTTGCCGCAATGTTTTAGGCTTAAAGGGGGCTAACTCTACGGAATTTAACCAACGCTGCGAATACCCTGTGGTGTATTTGATTGAAGATTTTATGGATCAAAACCACCAAAAACAGGTGCGCACCTATAATTCGCCATTGGGTGGCACCATGCGATTAGGCGAATACGAATGCGAAATCATGCCTAATAGCTTGTTAGAAAAAGCTTATAAAAAGCCTAGCATTAAAGAAAGACACCGCCATCGTTATGAAATCAACCCCAAATACCGCCAAGAGTGGGAAAATAAGGGCTTGAAAGTGGTGGGTTTTGGAGCGAATCATTTGATTGAAGCGATTGAATTAGAAGATCACCCGTTCTTTGTGGGGGTGCAATTCCACCCGGAATTTACCTCTAGGTTGCAAAGCCCTAACCCTATTATTTTGGATTTCATTAAGAGCGCTCTTTCTAAATCCTAATCTAACAAATGAAACAAAAGCTTAAAGCTCAAATCAAAGAGCGCATGGCTTCTATCGCTTATAATGAAAAAGGGTTTCCTAGCCCCTTTTTATTCAAAGACTTGAAAAAAGCCGCGCTCAAAATCATAGAAGCCATGCACGCAAACACAGAAATTTTAGTGGTGGGCGATTATGACGCTGACGGCGTGATTAGCTCTACTATCATGGCAAAATTTTTTGAAAGTTTAAATTATAGGCATGTTCGCGTTGCAATCCCTAATCGCTTCATTGATGGCTATGGGATTTCTAAAAAATTTTTAGAAAAACACCACGCCCCTTTGATCATCACGGTGGATAACGGGATTAACGCTTTTGAAGCCGCACGATTTTGTAAAGAAAAAAACTACACCCTAATCATCACCGATCACCATTGCTTAAATAATGATGAAGTCCCAGACGCTTATGCGGTGATCAACCCCAAGCGACCGGATTGTGATTTTATCCAAAAGGAAGTGTGCGGGGCGTTGGTAGCGTTTTATTTGTGCTATGGTATCCACCAGCTTCTAGGAAAAGAAAAAAGCCATTCTAGTGAGTTATTGTGCTTAGCGGGCGTGGCGACTATTGCTGATATGATGCCTTTGACTTTTTTTAACCGCTTTTTAGTTTCTAAAGCCTTGTATTTTTTGCAAAAAGAATCCTTAGGGGCGATGGGGTTTTTACGCCAAAGAGAAGTTTTTAGAAAACGCTCTTTAAAAGCGAGCGATATTTCTTTTAATATCGCCCCTTTAATCAATTCCGCAGGGCGCATGCAAGACGCTAAAATGGCTTTAGATTTTTTAAGCACGAATAATTTTCAAGATGGTTATTCTTTGTATGAACGCTTGAAAGCATGCAATATGAAGCGTAAAATGATCCAACAGCAGGTTTTTGAAGAAGCCTTTAAGCATGCGATGGTTGGAGAAAAAATTATCGTCGCTTTTAAGGATAATTGGCATGAGGGTGTGCTTGGGATCGTGGCTTCAAAATTAGTGGAAGCCACCCAAAAGCCAAGCCTGGTTTTTACCTTTAAAGAAGGGGTGTATAAAGGGAGCGGACGCAGTTCTCCAAATATTGATTTGATTGACGCTTTGAATGGGGTTTCTTCTTTATTACTCGGCTATGGAGGGCATAGGCAAGCGTGCGGGTTGAGCGTTGGAAAAAACAATATCGTCTCGCTCTTTGAAACTTTAGAAAATTTTGATTTTAAAGTCTTGCCTTTTTGTGAAAAAGAACCCCCTTTAACGCTCAAATTAAAAGACATTGACAGAGAGCTTTTAGAGATTATAGAAGCGGGCGAACCTTATGGGCAAGAAAACCTTGAACCCCTATTCCAAGCAAGAAATTTAGAAGTCATAGAAGAAAAAATCATTAAAGAAAGCCACCAGATTTTGCGTTTTAAGGATAAAGAATGCGTCAAAGAGGCTATTTATTTTAACGCTGATCGGTTTTTGAAAGCGGGTGAAAAGGTGAGCGTGCTTTTTAGCGTGGAATTAGATGAGTGTTCTAATGAGCCTAAAATGTTTGTTAAAAGTTTGTTGTAGTGCCTTTTGTTGAAGAAGAATTTGAAATTTTAAAACCCACCAAAGCCTTGTTTTTGGTGCGCGATGTTTTAAAATGCTCTCTAAAAGAAGCCCAACGGCACCTTGACAAGCAACGCTTAAAACAAAACCAACAAGCCGTGCGTAAATCTCAAATCATTCAAGGGGTCGTTCGTTTGATTTATTTCAAGCCTAATGAAAAACAAGAAAAGCTTGTTTTTGAGACTAAGGATTTTGGCGTGTTTGACAAACCCGCTCAAGTCTATACCCACCCTAAAGGCTATTTTTACCATGAAAGCTTATTAGATTGTATCCAATCGCATTTGGGTAAAAACGCCCACCCAGCCCACAGATTGGACTATGAAACGAGCGGGTTAGTTTTAGCGGGTAAAACCTTACAAAGCACCAAAGATTTAAAAGCGCTTTTCATGCAAAAAAAAGTGAAAAAAACTTATTTAGCGCTAGCGCATGGGTTGGTGGATAAAAGTATCATCATAGACAAACCCATTCTAACGCCACAAAACATTCAAAAAGATTTGCGCATTCGATCTCAAATTTCTCCTTTAGGCAAGCCTTCAATTACCCTTGTTGAGCCTTTAAGCTACAACCCTTTTTTGGATATAAGCTTGCTTAAAATAACCCCACTCACCGGGCGCACGCACCAGATCCGCTTGCATTTAAGCAGCGTGGATCACAGGATCGTGGGCGAGGGGCTTTATGGGGTGGCAGATGAAAACGCCAGAGAATACCTTCAATTGAAGCGTGAAAATAACGCCCCAACCCTCATGCTCCATGCCGCTAGTTTAGAATTTGAATTTAAAGGGGCGATCTATCAAATCGCTTCCCCCATGCCCGAACGCTTCATGCCCTTTTTAAAAGATTGACCCCCTTTTTTATTGATTATCCCCTGATTATTTTATTGATTATTTTATTGACTATTTTCTTTTTGGGGGGTTTTTTTGATTAAGGTTTTCTATACGCCTTTTTTAATCCCCCTTATCCTTTCTAGTTTTCAATTCCTCTTGTTTTTTAAGAATCATTTCTTCGGTAATACTAGAAAGCTTGTCTTTATGGTTTTCGCTATTAGAATCTTCTTTATGGCGGGACTCTTCTTGTTTTTTTGAAATGATTTCTTCGGCGATGCTAGAGAGTTTTTCCGCATTTTTGGTGTCTTTGTAGTTGGAGCGGTTTTTTAAATTCTCTCTGATTTGCCTTTTTCTTTGAATGAGCGCAAACATTTTTTGGCTGAATTGGTAGCATTTGCGCGCGCTTATGACAATCACGCCCCACTTGATTAGTAAAGCGATTAAAAGCCAAATAAAAGAGCTAGAAGTGTCCAATAAAAACTGGCGCACATCGCTATAAACCCAAATATCCACTAAAATAACCAACAGAGTGATCAAAATAGAAAATACAATGCTTTTAAACCTAAAAAGCCACGCCACTATCACAAACCCTCTCGTGTGCCTGTGGGCTAACAGCCAGCGTTCATTCTTTTCGCTAAAAAAATTCATTAAACCAGAAATTACGCTATTTTTCTTGCTCATTTTCGCCCTTTTCCCAAACTTCTTTAAAATGCTTGGTGGTTTTTTCTTGTTTTTCTTTCAATTCTTTAGCGTGGATTTGTTCTAACAACCTTTTTTCTTCAGCTTCAAACATGATTTTTAATTCTTCTTCATTAAAATCGCTCAGTTGCATGTTCTCTTTTATCAAGCGTTTTTCTACGATTTTAACCGCTTGCTCCCTGATTTTTTGAGATTTTTCTTTAAAAAGCGCTCGTTTGGTTTTTTGAAACGCTTCATTAGAATTTTTATGGATCGTTTGTTTGCAAAAATCTAAAAAATCCTTGACTTGATGCATAATTTTCATGGTTATCCGTTTTTAAAGAGTTTTTGAGACTAATGACCCCTAAAAGAATACCAAAAAAAGATTAAAACTCTCTAGTAAAAATATTTTCTTAAAAGAATAAGGGGCATTTTGGCGATACCTTAACCCCCTTAAAAACTTAAGGCTTTTTTCTTGTCATAGGACATACCGCATGCCTTTTGATCTGATGATTCGCAAAGCACTTCAAGGCTAAATATCTCGCATGCTTCTTTATGTCCTAATTCGCAAAGCCCTTTATAAGTAACCATCTCGCATGCTTCTTGCTTTCCTAGTTTGCAAGCTTTTTCAAATTTTTCCATCGCTTGTTTTTCATTTTTGACTACACCCTTGCCAATATATTGCATAGCTCCTAGTATTAAACACCCATGTTGATTATTTAATCCACAAGCTTTAGAGTAGTATTGAATGGCTTTTTTTAAGTCTTCCCTATCATGATATAATCCCCCTAACAAAAAACACCCACTACCACTATTTAATTCACAAGCTTTAGAGAAAACTTCTTGTTTGTTCGCTAGTTTTCCATCTTCTCTTGCTAAAAATATTACACACCCTCCATCACAATCTAATTCACACGCTTTAGAGTAGTATTGAGCGGCTTTTTTCAAATCCTTTTTTACTACTCCATACCCATTTAGTTCATATATATACCCTAAATTAAAACACCCTTCACCATCTTTTAAATCACACGCTTTAGAGTAGTATTGAATGGCTTTTTTCAAACGCTCTTTTAACCTAGGATCTTCTCCTATTACCAGATTTTCACCATCATATAGACCCCCTAGACTAACACACCCCTTAGCATAGTTTAAATTACAAGCTTTTTCAAAGTATTCCTTAGCTTGAATATAATATTTCTTAGCCTCAAGACTATCTCCTCTAAATGCACCACCCCCACCACTCACGGCAAAATCAAGAATCTCTTTGCCCTGATCAAAAAGCTCTTCAGGGTTTAGCTCTGCCATTAACCCCCCCCAATCAACACACAACACAAGCATAAAGCCCTAAAAATCGCTTTTTTGAAATTCCCTAACATGATGCTCTCCCTTTTATTAAAAAATTCAGACTTTATTATAATCAAATATTGATGACTAAAACCTTTTAATTTCACAAATGGGGTTTTAGTTGTTTTGTTTTACAATAAAAATCATAAGGAGATAGGAATATTTTGCGTTTAATCCCCCCTAATCCAAAAAGAGCACTTGTAAAAAATACCTTTGAGCATTTTTTATATTAGAACTTTATCCCTAATGATTTTTTAAAACCTGTTGGCAATAGCGCTCTAAGATCCTGCAAGCGCTCAAAGAGTCTAACCGGCCGTCTTTGATAGCGATCCGCTTATTTTTCCTACCCAAATGCTCTAAATTTTCATAAGCTTCTATGCTGGATCTGTCTTCATTAATAAAAACGATTTCGCCCTTAAAATCTACAAGCTTGATGAAATGCTCAATGCTGGCGTTCGTATCCGCATAGCTTTCATTGGGCTTGCCCACCACTAGCACTTGAATGTTTTTTTCTCTCAATAAATCGCTCAAATCCCTAGAGGCCTGATTCCTGTTGTGGCGTAAAATCGCTTCTAAGGGCAAGACAACGCCGTTTAAAAGTACAGCGATGCCAATGCGTTTTAGCCCCACATCGCACGCTAAAATCATGCTAACACCACAATGTGATTGATGCGCTTGATCTTACCTAACAGCTCGTATTCTAAAAGCTTATCCCCAAATTTGAGATACGCCTCTTCATAGCTAGGGTTTTTAGCGCAATATTCTAAAAATTCATCTTTCATTTCAGGCATTTCTTTTAAATGGTAGTCTTTTAAAAGGGTGTTTATAAAATTTTGAATATTAAATATCCCTTGAGCCTGCCCTTTTTCTAAAAGCTCATTAGTGCCGTCGCTCTCATTCAAGCGTTGGGGTAAAACAAACAAGGGTTTTTGGTATTTCTGGGCTAATCTCGCGCTGCTCATAGAGCCGCTTTTTAAATCCGCTTGGGGGATAATCACCGCATCGCTTAAAGCGATCACCAGGCGGTTTCTCGCTAAAAAAGAGCCTTTAACGGGCATGAAATCCTTTTCATATTCGCTTAAAATCAAGCCGTTTTGCGCGATTTCTTGGATCACTTTATGGTTATTCGTAGGATAAATCAAATCCAAACTGCAAGGCGAAAGCATGATGGTTTTTGGCAAGGCGTTTTCTTGAGCGATAATATCCACGCCTAACGCTCCCCCGCTCACAATAACCGCGCCATTTTTAGCAAGCTCTCTAGCTAGAGTGATCGTGTGTTGCTTGCTGTAAGGGGTGGGTCTTCTTGTGCCTATGATCGCCACTTTTAAAGGCGCATCTAAAAGCTTGGTATCGCCCACACAATAGAGCTTTTTAGGGGGGTCTTTGAGAATGTCAAAGGCTTTAGGGATATTCTCTAGCGTGCTGTATTGGAAATTACTTTTCATTTTAAACTATTTGGGCAGTATGATCTCTACTTCAATCGTTTCCACGCTCTGGTTTGTATCAAGGGTTTTGAAATGGATGTCTGAAGATTTAGTGTATTTTTGAATAACAGCAATGATTTCTTTACGCATCTCTTCCATGTAGGGTAAATTTAAGGTGCGCTCTTTGGCTAGAATCAATTTTAATCTATCGGTTGCAGTAGCCGCGCTCCCTTTGTTTTTAAAAAAATCAAACAAACTCATGAAAATATCCCTTTTAACGCGCTAAAAAAGCCTCTTTTAGCCTTAAATTCCACGTATTCCACTTCTTCGCCTAAAATCCGTCTGGTGATGCGTTGGTAAGCCTTCGCGCTCTCGCAGTCCGTGCGAATCACCGGCTCGCCCTTATTGGTCGCTGAAATAATATGGTGATCTTCAGGAATGATCCCAATTAAAGGCAGGCACAAGATCTTAAGCACTTCTTCTATAGGAATCATCTCTCCATTTGCCACTAATTCAGGTTTTAAGCGATTGATTATCAAATGCTTATGCACTTCTTCGCCCCTTTTGGCCCGATTAGACTTTGCGTCAATAATGCCAACCACTCTGTCGCTATCTCTTAAGGAACTCACTTCAGGCGTTACCACCACTAACGCCATGTCCGCATGCAAAATCGCATGCTCAAAACCGCTTTCAATCCCAGCCGGTGAGTCAATCAAAATATAGTCAAAATCCGCCCTTAAAGCGTTGATTAAAATCGCTACTTTTTCCTTATCTAAAATATTTTTATCCTTGCTTTGTGAAGCCGCTAAAAAAGAAAGGTTTTTCGTCTTTTTATCTGCAATTAAAGCCTGCGAAAGGTTGCAATTTTTTTCCATCACATCCACCACATCATAAACAATGCGATTTTCTAGGCCTAAAATCATATCCAAGTTCCTAAGGCCTATGTCAAAATCAACCGCTACGACTTTTTTACCGCTCTCAGCCAAGCCAATCGCTAAATTAGCCGTCGTGGTGCTTTTACCCACGCCCCCCTTACCTGAAGTGATAGTAACTACTATTGCCATATTTATTCCTTTTATTTTAATGATTTATTTTTTATGATTGAATGGGGCGCGTAAAATTTCCCCAATTTGTTCTATTTTAGTCTCTTTAAGGGCTTTCCTTTCTGTGTTTAACCTGGGGTAATTCAAGCTCTTTTCCAGTAAAAAATCTTTAGCGAATGCGCCGTTTTGAATCTTTTTTAAGATTTTTTGCATGCGTTTTTCTAACAGATTTCCCATAGGCTCTCTAGCTTTAATCGCCCCAAATTCAGCGGTGTTAGAAATGTGCTTCCTTAAGCCCTCTACCCCCTTATAATGCAATAAATCCGCCACCAATTTCACTTCATGCACGCATTCAAAATAGGCTAATTCTTCAGGGTATCCTGCTTTGAGTAAAGTTTCAAACCCCATTCTTACGATCGCTTCTAACCCCCCACACAAAACCGCTTGCTCGCCGAATAAATCGCTCTCGCATTCTTCTTTAAAGCTCGTTTCTAAAACCCCCATTCTCCCCCCACCCATCGCTTTGGCGTAGCTTAAAGCCACCGCTTTAGCGTTATTTTTTGAACTTTCTTGCTCTATGGCGATTAAATGGTATAAGCCCTTATTTTTAAGGTATTCTTCTCTTAAAGCGCTCCCTGGCCCTTTTGGCGCGACTAAAATCGCGCCCACGCCTTTTGGAATAACAACTTGATTGAAATGCACGCTAAAACCATGAGCAAAGCCTATAATTTGCCCCTCTTTTAAAAAAGGGATCACTTCTTTTTCTAACACTTCCTTATGCAATTCGTCCGGAAGAAGTGCCATGATCACATCAGATTGTTGGACTAGCTCTTTGACTTCTAACACCTCAAAGCCCTCTTTTTTTGCTTTTGAAACGCTCAAACTCCCTTGATACAAGCCAATACGCACCTTCACTTTAGAGTCCCTCAAATTGAGCGCTTGAGCTTCTCCTTGCGCGCCATAGCCAATAACGCCCACTTGTAAGGATTGGATAACGCCTAAATCAATGTCTTTATCATAATAAACGGGTAATGCCAAAATCAAATCTCCTAGCGTGTTTAAGCAAGTATTTATTTTACCATAATGGGAGCGATAATGTTTAAAAACATGCAGAATGTTAAGAAATGGTGTGCTCGGAGGGATTCAAACCCCCGACCTACAGGACCGCAACCTGTTGCTCTATTCAGCTGAGCTACGAGCACTTTTAAAGAAGTGAAACGATGATTATAGCAAGAAAAGCTAATTTTTCACTTAAACGATGCGTTTTTTCTATTATAATTTAAGGCATGCAAAAAGATTACCAAAAACTCATCGTTTATTTATGCGATTTTTTAGAAAAAGAAGTGCAAAAAAAAGGCTTTGAAAAAGTCGTTTACGGGCTGAGCGGAGGGCTAGATAGCGCGGTCGTTGGGGTGCTGTGCCAAAAGGTTTTTAAAGAAAACGCCCATGCCCTTTTAATGCCCTCTTCAGTCTCTATGCCAGAAAGTAAAACAGACGCTTTAACTTTGTGCGAAACGTTTTCTATCCCTTATACAGAATATTCTATCGCTCCCTATGATAAAATTTTTGGCTCTCATTTTAAAGATGCAAGCCTTACTAGAAAGGGGAATTTTTGCGCAAGATTGCGCATGGCTTTTTTATACGACTATTCTTTAAAAAGCGATTCTTTAGTCATTGGCACGAGCAATAAAAGCGAAAGGATGCTAGGCTATGGCACTTTATTTGGGGATTTGGCGTGTGCGATTAACCCGATTGGGGAATTATTTAAAACCGAAGTTTATGAACTCGCTCGCCGTTTAAATATCCCTAAAAAGATTTTAAATAAGCCCCCTAGCGCGGATTTATTTGTGGGGCAAAGCGATGAAAAAGATTTGGGCTATCCTTATAGCGTGATCGATCCTTTATTGAAGGATATTGAAGCGTTGTTCAAAAACAAGCCCATTGATGCAGAAGCGCTCACTCAATTAGGCTATGATGAAATTTTAGTAAAAAACATCACAAGCCGTATCCAAAAAAATGCTTTTAAATTGGAATTACCCACCATCGCCAAACGATTTAACCCTGAATGAAAAGCGATAAACCCTTTTTAGAGCGCTATTTTTATGACCCAACTCTCCTGCAAAAGGGGTTGATTTTCGCGCTCTATCCTTTTTCTTTAATCTATCAATTTATTGCCACAATTAAACGAAAAACCGCTAGAAGGCATGATTTTAAAATCCCCATTGTCAGCATAGGTAATTTGATCGCCGGGGGAAGCGGTAAAACGCCCTTTATTTTAGAAATCGCTCCAAGATACCAAGAAGTGGCGGTTGTTTCTAGAGGGTATCAACGGGATTCTAAAGGTTTAGTGGTGGTGAGCGTTAAAGGAAACATTTTAGTTCCTCAAAAAACAGCGGGCGATGAAGCCTATCTTTTAGCCTTAAATTTAAAACAAGCGAGCGTGATTGTGAGCGAAAAAAGAGAGCTAGGCGTTTTAAAAGCCCTTGAATTAGGGGCAAAGATCGTGTTTTTAGACGATGGTTTTAGGTTTAATTTCAACCAATTCAATTTGCTTTTAAAGCCTAAAGTCCCCCCCTACTACCCTTTTTGTTTGCCTAGCGGGTTGTATAGAGAAAATATTAAAAGCTACAAAGAAGCCCATTTAGTCGTTACAGAAGATAAGGATTATAAAAGGATCACCTCTATCGCCCACCCCACCAAGTGCATGCTTTTAGTAACGGCTATCGCTAATCCTAGCAGGCTTGATGCGTTTTTACCCAAAGAAGTGGTTAAAAAATTGTATTTTAGAGACCATGCCCTTTTTGATTTGAAGCTTTTAGAAAAAGAGTTTTATCAAAATAACGCCGCTTCCTTATTGGTCACTTCAAAAGATCTCGTCAAATTACAAGATTGCAACTTGCCCTTAAGCGTATTAAATTTAAAACTAGAAATTTGCCCTAAAGTTTTAGAGGAGATTGATCGTTATATCCTTTCTTATCCTTGTAATACAAAAGAACGTCTATAAACTCCTTATCTTTAGAGATAAATCCTTTCAAACGCCCCTCTAACTCATAATGGTTTTTTTCATAAAAAGCGATCGCTTTAAAATTATTTTCCATCACTTCTAAGTGCAAAGAATGCAATTGGAACTCTTCAAAAGCGATGCATTCTAAAGCTTTTAAAATCGTTTCTCCCTTATTTTTCAAAAAAGGGTTTTTATAAATCCCCAAATACCCATGCTTATGAAAAAAATTGATTTTAGTGATAGAGCCAACCCCTAAATAAACGCCCTCTTCTTTAAACAAAAAATAGCGGTGGTTGGGTGAGTTTTTTAAATCTTCTATGAATTGCAAATGCGTTTTTAAAGAAATAAAAGCGCTATACATCCATAAGGCAGTGTTTGGGTGGTTACGAAACTCTAAAACCAGCAATTTTTCTTCATCGTTTAAATTAGTAAAATCAATCGCTTGGATATTTCCATAAGAATAATTTTTCTTCAAATTTCTAAAAACTCCCTTAATGCGCCTTCTAGCTCACTCCCAAAGGCCAGGTTTTTTGCCCAGGATTGGTTTTTTTGAATTTGTAATTTTTCAAAATCTTTCGCTAAAGTTTTTAAACTCGTTTGTTTGAAAATACCCAAGCTTTCAAATTCTTGGCTTTGAATGATTTGATTAGAAGCGATAGGAAGGATAAGAGAAGGCGTTTGAGAAAGGGCCAATTCATAGAGGGTTTGACCAGAAGCGCTAATAGTGCAAGTGCAAAATTTCATCAAAGAACTGAACTCCAAAGGGTTTAAAGGGCTGTAATAATGCGTGTTTTTGGGAGGATTTTTAGGAGTATAAGGTGAAATGATATGCAAATTCACATTCTTATTTTCTAAAATTTTGACTATCTCTTTGAGCGTTTTTTGCTCGCTCCCCCCTAGAGTGATCAGCACTTCTTTGTTTGCTGTATTGATAGGGCGCTCATAAATAAAACGAGCATCAACAGGGTAAAACCCCACCCCCAAATAATACTGATAATCTTTTGATAAATGATGGTAGTGTTTTAAAGCGTTCAGCGTGAAATTCATGATCTTAGTGTTTTTAGGGTAAAACCCCTTAGCATGCTCTTTATCTTCTATGACCATAAGGCTTTTGGCTTTTTCTTTTAAAAGGTAAAAATCTTTTGAATTTAAACAATAGCTGTCTGCAATCAAAAAATCATCATTGCCAACGCCCTCTAAAAAAGCGCTTATATTATTTTGCTTGTGTAAATAAAGGCTCGCTTCAACCCCTAATTTTTCTATAAAAGAAAGGATTTTTTCACAACGCCTCACATGCCCTAAACCGCTTGTTGAAAACGAATCGCACAAAATTTTTACTGGCATGCGTTTTTCAAACGGCTGTATTTGAGCTTGGCTAATTCTAAATCTTCTAAAGTGTCAATATCTTGGACTTCTAAGGGCGATAATTCTAAAGCGATAGAATTTGGGCTAAAAATAGGCCGCATTTCTTTAAAGGCTTGAGCCTTCCCCATATAAAGCAACCCTGCGTCATGATAGAGCGTTTTTAAATCTTGCGTACGCGTGTTTGAATGCTCTTTAAAAGCCATTTGAACGCCGTTTTCAAGGCTAAAAGAACGATAGGGCGAAGCGCTAAAGGGAGAGCATGTGAAAACATAATCCGTATTTTGATTTTGTTTTAAAGTTTCAAAAGCGTTTTTCAAATGCTTTTCTTGTAAAAGCGCTGAAGCGCCATACAAACAACACGCAATATCTTCATCTTTTAACCCCAATTCTTTCATGTGATAAGCCATCACTTCTAAAGTCGTGGCTCTGTCGTCCGCTAAAACTTTAGGGCGTAAACTCAAAAAACTCGCCCCATAATTTTTAGCTATATGAACATACTCCATGCTATCGCTAGAGATAAACACCTTTTCAAAGAGCTTGGAATTTAGTGCTGTTTCAATAGGGTAAGCGAGCATGGGTTTATTGAAAAAATCAATCATATTTTTATTCTTGATCCTTTTACTAGAACTTCTGGCTAAAACAATAGCGATCGCTCTCATGCTAGGCTTTGCTCTTTTTAATAAGGCATTTGGGTTTCCATCGCATCAGCAGCGAATTTCTTTTTATTGGAATCGCTCAAATGCCCTAAATTCGTGTATTCAATCTTAGCATCAGCCAAAAACTTGGATTGGATGGTGTTATTCCTTTCAATATCATAAGGGCGGATCACCCCACTCACCTTAAGGATTTGCTTTTCCCCATCCACTAGCACTTCCTTATTCCCATAGATGAAATAATTCCCGTTTTCTAGCACCTTAATGATGCGAGCGCTCAACACGATTTCTAAATCTTCGCTCTTTTTTTGCGAGCCGCCGCCTTTAAAATTCGTGTTATTGCTGGATTTGGTGAAATTGTAATTATTCTTATCATCTAAATACTGCGCTTCTTGTTTCTTTCTTTCATCTAGCCCGTTATAAGTGAGTCTTGGGGGCGTGGAATTACCCCCTGAAGCGCTTTTATAATCTTTAGAGCTGGAATAATTCGCGCTCGCTTTTTCAGAGACAATGATTGTGATCAAATCGTTAGGCTTCATCGCCCTCCTGTCCGCAAATAAAGGGCGCTCGCCCTGCCCAAACAAACTCCCCAACTTGTTCAATTCAGGGATAAATTCTTTAGAGGGGGTTTCTTCTACATAATTAGGAGGGTTAAAATCAATTTTTGGCTCATTGGCTGATGCCATGCTGAATGCAACGCTAAACGCAACAGCCCCTAAATAAAGCGCTTTTTTCATCCACTAGCCTTACTTTTGAGTTATTTTAAGCCCTAGATTATACTCTCTTATAAAGAATAAATGCTTAATTTTGAGTAAGTTGTTGTAAAATTTAGATCTTTATAATGAAACTTACTATGCAGGAGATAAAATTGAGAACCTTGTTAAAAATGTTAGTTGGTGTAAGCTTGCTAACACACGCCTTAGTAGCTAAAGAAGAAAGCGCAGCACCTTCTTGGACAAAAAATTTGTATATGGGAGTCAATTACCAAACAGGTTCTATCAATTTAATGACTAATATCCATGAAGTTAGAGAAGTGACTAACTATCAAACCGGTTACACCAATGTAATGACTAGCATTAATAGCGTTAAAAAGCTCACCAACATGGGATCTAATGGGATTGGCTTAGTCATGGGCTATAACCACTTTTTCCATCCGGATAAAATCTTGGGCCTGCGCTATTTTGCTTTTTTAGACTGGCAAGGCTATGGCATGAGATACCCTAAAGGCTATTATGGCGGCAATAACATGATCACTTATGGCGTGGGCGTGGATGCGATGTGGAATTTCTTTCAAGGGAGTTTCTATCAAGATGACATTAGCGTGGATATTGGCGTTTTTGGGGGGATTGCGATTGCGGGGAATAGCTGGTATATTGGCAGTAAAGGGCAGGAATTGTTAGGCATCACTAACAGCAGTGCGGTTGATAACACCTCTTTTCAATTCCTCTTTAACTTTGGCCTCAAGGCTTTATTTGTAGATGAACATGAATTTGAAATCGGGTTTAAATTCCCCACCATTAATAACAAATACTACACTACTGATGCACTCAAGGTTCAAATGCGTAGGGTCTTTGCCTTTTATGTGGGGTATAATTACCACTTCTAAAGGGCTTTTAAAACCCAACGCAACTCCCTAACATCTTTTGATAATAGCTCTTGGCTTTGAGGATCGTCTCTGTGTCATCGGTTTTTAGAAGCACTTCGTAATTGTTTTCAAAAGCGTTTTTGCTCCAATTCGCTGAGCCTAAAAACACGATCTTATCATCAATGATCGCTACTTTTTGGTGCATGATGCCGTAATAATTCCCGTTTTTAGCCTTAAGCCCTTTCAATAAGCACACTTTCGTGTTAGGGTATTTGTCTAAATAGCCAATAGTGGATTGCTTGTTATTATGATTGCTTTCATAATCATAAATGATTTGCACCTTAATCCCCCTACTCGCTACGCTTTTAATGGCTCTTGCAATATCTCTGTGCGTGAAACTATAGATAGCGATTTTCACGCTCTCTCTAGCGTTACTAATGCCAGAAACTAAAGAATTGAGAGCGTCTTTTTGCTCATAAGGTAAGACAAATAAGCTGTTTTTAGCTTGCAAAACCCCTAAACAGCCCACTAACACACCCACGCCAACGATTTTTTTAAACTTGTTTAACATCAAATGATCCTTATCAATAATGCGATAAAAATAACCAACCCAGTGGATTTTTGATTGTATTTTTGATTATAATAAAAAATTTAAAAAAAGCGATGAAAATTGATAGGCTTAAAGAAGCGTTTCTTATCAAATAAGGAGTCCCTAAAATGAAAACGATTCTATTCAACCAAAACCCCATGATCACAAAACTGCTTGAGAGTGTCTCTAAGAAATTAGAATTATCTATAGAAAATTTTAACCACTATCAAGAGTTATCCGCACGCCTTAAAAAAGATCCAGAATGGCTTTTGATAGCCGATGATGAATGTTTGGAAAAACTAGACCAAGTGGATTGGTTAGAATTAAAAGAAATCATCTCTCAAAATAAAAACAGCGTGTGCATGTATAAAAAAGGCAATGAAGCGCAGCCCTTTTTAGAGGGCTTTGAGATGAAAATCAAAAAACCTTTTTTACCCACTGAAATGTTGAAAGTCCTTCAAAAAAAGCTTGGTTCTAACGCAAGCGAGCTAGAACCTAGCCAGAATTTAGACCCAACTCAAGAAATTTTAGAAACCAATTGGGACGAGTTAGAAAATTTAGGCGATTTAGAAGCCCTCGCCAAAGAAGAGCCTAACAATGAAGAGCAACTACTCCCCACTTTAGATGTGCAAGAAGAAAAAGAAGAGATTAAAGAAACGCCCCAAAAAGAAGAAAAGCCTAAAGACGATGAAACGCAAGAGGGTGAAACCCCTAAAGATGAAGAAGTTTCTAAAGAGTTGGAAACGCAAGAAGAATTAGAAATTCCTAAAGAAGAAACGCAAGAAGAAGTTAAGGAAGAGATGAAAGAAGAAACGCAAGATTCCCCAAGTGCGCAAGAATTAGAGGCCATGCAAGAATTAGTCAAAGAAATCCAAGAAAACTCTAACGACCAAGAGGATAAAAAAGAAACGCAAGAAAGCGCAGAAGCTCTCCAAGAAACCCAAGCACACGAGTTAGAAAAACAAGAAATCGCAGAAACGCCCCAAGAAAAAGAAAAACAAGAAGATACAGAAACACCGCAAGATGTAGAAATCCCCCAATCACAAGAAAAAGAAACCCAAGAAACCCAAGAAGTTGTTACCGAAAAAACCCAAGTGCAAGAAAAAGAAACGCCCAAAACCCAAGAAGACCATTACGAAAATATTGAAGACATTCCTGAGCCGGTGATGGCTAAAGCGATGGGGGAAGAATTGCCCTTTTTGAATGAAGCCGTTGCAAAAACTCCTAATAATGAGAACGACACAGAAACCCCTAAAGAGAGTGTTACAGAAATCTCCAAGAATGAAAACGCCACAGAATTCCCGCAAGAAAAAGAAGAAAGCGATAAAACTTCCAGCCCCCTAGAATTGCGCTTGAATTTGCAGGATTTATTAAAAAGCCTGAATCAAGAGTCCTTAAAAAGCCTTTTAGAAAACAAAACCTTAAGCATTAAAATCACTTTAGAGGATAAAAAACCTAATGAATAACGATTTTAATTTACTCATCCTTTCAGGCCCTAGCGGAGCGGGTAAAAGCACCCTTACAAAGTATTTGCAAGAAAAAATCCCAAAAACCCATTTTTCCCTTTCCACCACCACGAGAAAACCCAGAGAGGGCGAAGTTGATGGCTTGCATTACAATTTTGTCAGCGAAGAAGAATTCAAGCAAGGCATAGAAAAAGGGCAGTTTTTAGAATGGGCGATCGTGCATAACCACTATTATGGCACTTCTAAAATCCCTGTAGAAAAAGCCTTAAAAGAGGGCAAAATCGTCATTTTTGATATTGATGTGCAAGGGCATGAAATTCTTAAAAAGCATTACCCTAATGCATGCTCAGTGTTTATTAGCACCAAAAACCAAGAAATTTTAAAAGAGCGCTTGCTTTTAAGGGGGACGGATTCTAAAGAAACGATAGAAAAACGCTTGATCAACGCTTATAAAGAAATGCAGTGCTTGGAGAGCTTTGATTACCTCATCATCAATGAAGATTTAGAAAAATCCAAAGAAATCATCTTAAGCATCGCAAAAACTTTAGTCTATCGCTTAAAAGCGTTTAATTTTGAAAAAATCTGTAAGGCTTGGAAAAACGAATCCTTATAAAACCTATCAATTATTTTTTAAAAAAGCTATAATTCAAATAAAAACCAACCAATAGTTTAAGGAGTAAAATATGGGCGGATTCACAAGTATATGGCATTGGGTCATTGTTTTATTAGTGATTGTGTTGTTATTTGGGGCTAAAAAGATCCCAGAGTTGGCTAAAGGTTTAGGCAGTGGGATTAAGAATTTCAAAAAAGCCGTGAAAGACGATGAAGAAGAAGCTAAAAACGAGCCAAAAACCCTAGACGCTCAAGCAACGCAAACCAAAGTGCATGAGAGTAGCGAGATTAAAAGCAAACAAGAAAGTTAAGCATGCACACTCTCATTAAGGGCGTTTTAGAAGAGATTTTAGAAGAAGAAGTCATTATTGAATACCCTAAAGACAGAGAGCATGGGCATTACGCTACGCCCATTGCTTTCAATCTCGCCAAAGTTTTTAAAAAATCGCCCTTAGCTATCGCTGAAGAGTTAGCCCTTAAAATCAGCACACACGAAAAAACTCAAGGGTTTTTTGACAGCGTAGTGGCTTGTAAGGGCTATATCAATTTCACGCTTTCTTTAGATCTTTTAGAGCGTTTCACCCAAAAGGCTTTAGAATTAAAAGAACAATTTGGCTCTCAAATTAAAAGCGAGCGTTCTCAAAAAATCTTTTTAGAATTCGTGAGCGCTAACCCCACAGGGCCTTTACACATAGGGCATGCTAGAGGAGCGGTGTTTGGCGATAGTTTGGCTAAAATCGCTCGCTTTTTAGGGCATGAAGTTTTGTGCGAATATTATGTCAATGACATGGGATCTCAAATCCGCTTGTTAGGGCTTTCTGTGTGGCTCGCTTACAGAGAGCATGTTTTAAAAGAAAGCGTAACTTACCCAGAAGTCTTTTACAAAGGCGAATACATCATTGAAATCGCTAAAAAGGCTCACAACGATTTAGAGCCAAGCCTTTTTAAAGAAAACGAAGAAACGATTATTGAAATTTTAAGCGGCTATGCTAAGGATTTAATGCTTTTAGAAATTAAAGATAATTTAGACGCTTTAGGCATTCATTTTGATTCCTATGCGAGCGAAAGAGAAATTTTTAAACGTAAAGATGCGGTGTTTGAACGATTAGAAAAAGCGAACGCCCTTTATGAAAAGGATTCTAAAATCTGGCTCAAATCTTCACTCTACCGAGATGAAAGCGATCGGGTGCTCATTAAAGAAGATAAAAGTTGCACTTATTTAGCCGGTGATATTGTCTATCATGATGAAAAATTTAAGCAAAATTACACCAAATATATCAACATTTGGGGGGCAGACCACCACGGCTATATCGCTAGAGTGAAAGCCAGCCTTGAGTTTTTGGGTTATGATTCCAACAAGCTTGAAGTCTTACTCGCTCAAATGGTGCGCTTGCTCAAAGATAACGAACCTTACAAGATGAGTAAAAGAGCGGGTAATTTTATTTTGATTAAAGATGTGGTTGATGATGTGGGTAAGGACGCTTTGAGATTTATTTTTTTAAGCAAACGGCTTGACACCCATTTAGAATTTGATGTCAATACTTTAAAAAAGCAGGACAGCTCAAACCCTATTTACTATATCCATTACGCTAATTCGCGCATCCACACCATGTTAGAAAAATCGCCTTTCTCTAAAGAAGAGATCTTGCAAACCCCTTTAAAAAATTTAAACGCCGAAGAAAAATACCTGCTTTTTAGCGCTTTAAGCTTACCTAAAGCGGTTGAATCCTCTTTTGAAGAATACGGCTTGCAAAAAATGTGCGAATACGCAAAAACCCTCGCTTCAGAATTCCACCGCTTCTATAACGCTGGAAAAATCTTAGACACCCCTAAAGCGAAAGAGCTTTTAAAAATTTGTTTAATGGTGAGTTTGAGTTTGACTAACGCTTTCAAACTTTTAGGCATAGAAATCAAAACCAAAATTTCCGCTAAAGATTAAGCTAATATTTAATTTTTTGTTATAACATTCCCCTTATTTTTTGAAACTAAGGAGAATATTTTGCTTAATCGTATTATAGAACACATGAACGCTCACCATGTAGAAGACATGAAAGGTTTGTTGAAAAAATTCGGGCAAGTCCATCACGCTGAAAATGTCGCCTTTAAAAGCGTGGATTCTCAAGGCATTGTGATTGGCTATAACAACAACCAAACCTTAAGGATTGAATTTAACCACGAAGTTAAAGATCCTAAAGACTACAAAAACGCCATCATTGAATTGTGCCAAAGCGTGGAAAAAACCCATGATTTAAAAGGCGTGGAAGAAGAAGTTAAAGCCTTTAAAGGAAGCTTTGATTCTGTTTGTTTAGCGACCTTACACCCTAATGGGCATGTGGTATGCTCTTATGCGCCTTTAATGACAGATGGCAAACAATACTACATTTATGTGAGCGAAGTGGCTGAGCATTTTGCCGGCCTTAAAAACAACCCCCATAATGTGGAAGTGATGTTTTTAGAAGATGAAAGCAAGGCTAAATCAGCCATTTTGAGGAAACGCTTGCGTTATAAAACCAACGCTCGTTTCATTGAAAGAGGGGCAGAGTTTGACAAAGCGTTTGATTCTTTCATTGAAAAAACCGGCGGCGCTGGGGGCATTAAAACCATTCGTGCCATGCAAGATTTCCATTTGATCGCATTGGATTTCAAAGAAGGGCGTTTTGTGAAAGGCTTTGGTCAGGCTTATGATATTTTAGGCGACAAAATCGCTTATGTTGGGGATAAAGGCAACCCACACAATTTCGCTCACAAAAAATAAGCTTTCTCACTCATAAGGGGCAAACGCCCCAAAAGATCGCTTTTTAAAGAGGTTATGGCAAAATCAAGTTCTTTACTATTTAATCTTAAAAAATGCTAAAAGCCTTTTTATTAGGCTAACACCAAACAAAAAGCACCACAAAAAGCGCCAAAAGCAAAAAAATCACAAAATTTTCCCCAAATGACAAAAAAAAAAAAAAACGCTTTATGCTATAATACCCCAAATACATTCCAATGCAAATACATTCCAATGCAAATGCGTTCTAATGTATGAAATCCCTAATGTTAAAATCCAATTTAATCCAAAAAGGAGAAAAAACATGAAAAAACACATCCTTTCATTAACTTTAGGCTCGCTTTTAGTTTCCACTTTGAGCGCTGAAGACGACGGCTTTTACATGAGTGCGGGCTATCAAATCGGTGAAGCCGCTCAAATGGTGAAAAACACCAAAG
>NZ_JADZNC010000003.1:0-160961 GCF_015904775.1 Helicobacter pylori | reverse complement strand
AATCATTCATTCAATCATTCAATCATTCATTCAATCATTCAATCATTCAATCATTCAATCATTCAATCATTCAATCATTCAATCAAGCAATCAAGCAATCAAGCAATCAAGCAACGCTACCATAACTTTTTATCCCTTTTACAAAAACCTATTTAAAAATCCCCTATTTTTTATTATTCCCCCTTTCATTAACCCTTTTATTCCCTCTTGCATTAACCCACACCGCATTTTTCAACCATTTGATTCCATAAGCCCCATTTTTAAATCAGTGGGGCTTACAGAGTTAAATTCAATACAAGGAGAAGACGATGACTCAGTTAGAAGATTTAAAAGTGCATGAAAAATACAATTTGTTGTTGTGCTTATTCAAAAGCGATTATTACAACGATCCAACAAATACGGATTTAGAAGGCAAGCCTTTCAAACAAGCTTGTGAGGAATGCACTTTGACTTTTTTTCGCCCAAGAATGGATAAAGTGGCTCAAGAAGAGGATTTTCAAAAGGTGCGTAAAGCGGATTATGCTGTTGCTATTGTGTATGAGAAATCAACTAAAGAAGCTATAGTCCAACGGAGCGTTTTTGCCCTAAAGATTGACCATGATCGCATTGAAGTTGATGATGGGGGATCGTTAGGGATTTATGGCGTTTGCGCTCAAAAAGGGAGCCAAGAATACGAAGAATTAGTCAATAAAAACGCATATTGTTTGACAAATTACCTACAACTTCAAAATTCAATGAAATTGATTGAGCGAAAAAGTTAAGGGATTATGGGTTTTTAACCCATAACCCACTCATTATTAAGAAAGGATTTTAATGGAATTGTTGGATTTAGACGGAGTGATTGAAAAAGGCGTGTTTGAAATCCCTAGCTATCAAAGGGGGTATGCATGGCAGAAAGAGCAATTAGAGGATTTTTGGAACGATTTAGAGCATGTCTCTAAGCTAGGAAACAAATTCCATTACATGCATAGTTTAACCTTAAGAGAGTCTGAAAATGAGTTTGAAAGCAGTGCTTTTGAAATCATAGACGGCCAGCAACGATTGGCTACAAGCCTGATTTTACTGGGCCTTTTAGCAAAAACCACCCAAAACAAAGACCCAAAGTATTATTCAATGAACCTCGAACCCATTTTATCCTATAAGTATTATGGTTTGAGTGAAGCTTTTAGGGCGATCATGGAAGAAGAAAAAGATTTAAAAGCGTTTCAAACTTCTTTTTACGCTAAAAATCTTATTAAGGCTTACGCATTTTTTCAAGAAAAAATCAGCGATACGCCTGTTGGAACTCTTGAAAAAATGTTTGATGCCCTCACTAAAAAAATGCTTTTTAGCGTGGTGGAATTGAACGATAACCGAATCGATCCGTTCAGCTCTTTTGAAACGATTAACAATCGTGGTAAGGATCTATCCACTCTGGAATTGTTAAAAAACCGCTTGCATTTTGTGGTGCACAAGATTTGCGATGAAGAAGATTTAGAAAATCTTCAAAACGAAATCAATGACACCTACACCAGGATTTATCACGATTTGAGGCAGTTTGAAGACGCTCATTTAGAGGATTTTTTAAAGCATTTTGTGGCGTATTATTATGGCGAGAATAGCAGGTTTAAAGAGAGATTATTGAATACAGCGTTTGACGCCCATAAAAAATACCACTCATCATATGACGAATATGAAAAAATAAATGATTTGTTATTGTATCTTTCTTATTCTTCTAAGGTTTGGTATTTCTTGCACACGCTTGATGATGAAGAGCTTAGGATTGAAATCACGCCTAAAATGCGCGGCTTACTAGACAAAATGCGGCACTTAAACGCTTTGAGCGAAAACGCTTTTCTGCCCTTATTGCTCTCTCTTTTAACCATACAGCTTGCTGTAAGAAGTGGCGATGAACGGCATTATACCACCAAAGAATTGGAAGGCTTATTAGAATATTTAGAGCGTTTCGGGTTTTTAATCTATGGGGTTGCTGGCAAGAATACGGCTAAAAATGAATGGATTGGATTAGCCTTCAAAGCGATTCAAGCGTGTAGATTTTGGGGAGATAAAATAACCATTGAAGATCTTCCAACGCTAGAAAAGAATTTTTTCAAGGGAGAGCATAGTGGTTTAAAACTGCTTGAGAATAATATTAATTTTAATAATGCTAAAAAATGGTATGAGTGGAACAAGGCACTGAATTACTTGCTGTATGAATACGAGTTGCACCATAACCCTGAAACGACTCTGAATTTTGATAGCAGTCTAGAAAGCATTGAGCATATCCTGCCCCAAAAACCCGATCAAGGCTATAGTGCTAAAGAAAAAAGTTGGGCTAAAAATCCCCATGTCGTGCATGCTTTAGGGAACTTGCTCTTAATTTCTAAAAACGCTAACAGCTCTTTAAGCAACAAGCCTTTTGAGGAAAAAAGAAAAGAATACATGAAAGGCTCTTATAGTGAAAAAGAAGTGGCTAAAAACGCTTCTTTCGGGATTACAGAGATTCAACAAAGGAGCGAAAAACTATTAGACTTTTTGATCGCGCATTATCGCATCGCTGAATTGGTGGGTGAAAGCGCCATTAAAGCTTTTAAAAACGCTCTTTTAAAAGAGATCAGATGATGCGATCACTCAAAAATAAGGGGGCGTTTAAAAAACGCCCACACCACAACAAGGAGGAACAAGCCATGCCAAAAAGATAAAGAATATTAAAAAACATTGAACGACCGATTATAGCGGAATTAAAACAAATTTTACCAAGAAGTATTTTATGGGTTTTCAAAATGAAAATAAATTAAAAGTAGGGGTGTTAGTCAAAGCTACGATCAACAACAAAGTGGTGGAGGCTAAAGTCATTAATATTGGGTTCAATCGTGTAACCTTAAGGAGCCAAAAAGGCAACGAAGCCGCATACGCTTTCAATAGCGATAAATTCTTAAAGTGGTTCAATAAAGTTCCATTGACCGAGCATATGAGACTTCACGCTAAAAATGAAAAAAGCGCTGATGATTTGTTGAAAGGGATTAAAGTGGTAACTAGCGGACCGAGTGTTAAGGACAGGACTTCAACTCCTAAAGAGCCAAAAGAAAAAGAGGACAAGTTTAAACTCTCTTTCGGTTTTGAGGAAAAAAGCGAGTCTAGTTTCTCGGTGGTAGCTAAAGACTATTTCCTTACTGATAGAAAAAGTAGGATTGGTGCGTTATTGACCCCTATGTTTTATCAAGGAAAAGGACATCAAGCTTCTGCTATCATTCTTACCGCTTTATCGTGTGCGGAGGGCTTAAATAAGCATAGCGACCTTGAGTAGGCTAAAATGCTTGAAAATCGTAATGTTGAAAATTATTATTACGACACTTTTGATAATATGAATTTAGGCAATTTGACACTCTTTTGTAAGCTTATTAAGTTGTATGCGAGGGGTGATGAGGAGGCACAAGATTTAGGAGGTATTTGGGTTATTCTTGCTATGCTTATTTTTGTTGATAACATAGCCATTATCTAATAAAATCTCATGCAAAGGCAAGGCAGTGAGATTAGGGATATAACTCATAGGATTTTCCTAACGCCTTCTGCTCTTAGAGAGCGTATTTTGTGTGTAGCCATAATCTATAGTTGGCATTTCTTTTTTCACTTCTTTTTGAGCGTTATTTTGCTCTTTAGCTAATTCTTTAGCTTTTTCTCTTTCTAAACAAGCTTGATAATGCACTTTGGCTTTTTCTTGCATGCGTTTGCCATGCTCTATCCAAGGCTCATCGCTGTTATTACTCTGTGCTTTCTCTTGGATTTCTTCTTTTTGGCGTTCTTGTAAGCATTTGTGAGCTTTAGGGTCATAATCTAGCCATGGTTCATCAGGATGCAAGGTTTTCTTTGGCTCTTGCTTAGATTGTGGCTCTTTTGCTTGAGTAGTGCCATTTTGCTCTATAGCTTGGTTTTGTTTTGTGTTTTCTTGTTGTGTAGCGGTGCTATTAGTTTGAGCGCTAGTAGTCTCTTGTCTTGGCTCATTTTGTGAGTTTTTAGGTTGCTCTGAATTTTTATTAGCCTTATTTTGCTCTTTAATAGCATTTACCCCCACACTTTGAGTGGTGCTATCTAAATTTTTGAGTGTTTTTGCTTGTTGCTTGTCTAAATGCTTTCGCATCACTTCATACACTCTATTATCCATAGGCTCTAAGCTATCTTTAGATTTAGATAAATAATCTTTTAAGACTTCGTGGTGTTCTTTTTCTAATTGGTGTCCCAAGATAGACTTAACGCTTAATTGCAAGCCCTTATCTTGCATGTGCTTATTACCATGCGCTTGTTCTAAGCAATCCTTAATCAAATTGATATGCTCTTTAGTGAGCTTGGTTGGCTCTTTTTGGCTTACCACTAATAAGACTTTCAATTCATCTTCATTCATGTGGTTTTTAGCGTAATTTAAAAAGCTCTCTTTAAAATCAAGCTTAGTCTTAATGCGTTTTTGCTTAATATCAAGCTCGGTTTGTTTAAAGAAACTATGCAAACTAGCGTATTTGTCTTTAAGGTCTATATCATTGCTAGGTGTTTTCTTTTCTTGCTCTTTTTGTGCGTATTCGCCTTGTTCTTGTGTGTTAGGCTCTTTTTCATTAAGCTTATTGCTTTCTTCTAAAGCAATAGAAGCGATTTTACTTGTAGTATTTTCTCCTATAGATCTTAGCAATTCAAGCTCATTAGGATTTAAAAAAGTGATAACTTCGTTTGTTTCATCTCTTATAACTTGCAAACTCTCTAAAAGTGTTGCACTTTCATTATCCAAACCTTGCTTGGTATTATTATCTCTTAATGTCTCTAATTCTAAGTCTTGCTGGTTTAAAAGCTCTTTTTCTTGCTCTTTTTCTTGCTCTTGAAAAACTTGTTGCTCATAGAGAGTATCAGGGTTTTGGCTCTCATAATATTGCTCTAGGGCTTTATTTTCGCCCTCTAGGGCGTATCTTTCTAGCTCTTCTTTTTCAAGCTTATTTTCATGCTCTGCAATACTAATTTCTCCAGCTCTTTGAATTTGATTTTCTTCATAATCTTGTAGTGCCTTACTTTTAAGCTCAGCCTCTTCTCTTTCAAGCTCTTGTTGTTCTAACTTGGCACTAACTCGTGCAATGCCATCATCTTCATTCATTTGTATGTATTGCTCTTGTTGGTATTCATAATACTCATCTTCGCTCATTTCTAAAAAGCTTTTTTCTTCTGTAAGCTCTACTTCATTTTTGCTAGAATTTTGTATCTCATGTTTATTAGCATTTTGTGTCTCAACAATCACTTTTTCTAAACTTTCTACAAACTCGCTTGGATTATCATTAGAGATAGATTGCTCTTCATTGATTTCTTGTTGGAACGCATTAAAAAAATCGCTTACATTTTCATTGTCTTTTGTATTAGAGATTTCATTTTTCATGCTCTCAATGACTTCTAGCATAGAAGAAATGTCATCTTTTAAGCCCTCTTGACTTAAAGACTTGATTTCTTGTTCTAAAATGCCTAAAAAATTGGTGGGGTCATTTTTAGAATTTTTAACTTCATCTAAAAAACTCTCTAAAAAAGCGTCCTTTCCATCATCACTCCAAGCTTTCCACGCCTTTAAAAATCCATTGATAAAATCTTGCATTATCTGCCCCTGCCTTTAGATTGAGTAAGCACTACTTCATCATTAGCAAAGTAGTGGTCATACTTTTGTTGCTCTGCTCCTTTATTAAGAGTTTGTTGCAACATCGCTAACATTTGGGGATTGTTTTGAGCCATTTCAAGCATTTTAGAAAACTCTGCCATATTCATTTCATTGTTGTTTGGCTCTTTAGTGTTGTTTTCTTTGGCATTGTTGTCTGTATTAGGTGCAATTTGTTGCTGTGGTTCTTGATAGATTTTGTGTTGCTTTCTTTTTTCATGATGGGTTGCCCCATATTGATTGACATAATCTAGCACTTTGTTATACTGCTTTTCATTCAAATGCTTGGATAAATCATAAATCACCAAATTTTGATTATTCATAGAGAAAGTATTGCTAATGTATTGTGTTCTTAAAGTTTTAGGGTCTAATTCTTTAAGCTTAGTTTTGTCTAGCGTTTGAAAAACATTGACATTGTAGAGATTTTTAATCTCTAAAGTCGGCTCTATGTCTATCTTTTCTTTTTTAAATTCGTAAAAGGGCGTTTTGCCATCTTGCATATACTTGATATTGCCCTCTTTGTCTCTTTGAGGAACTTTTTCATTCTCATAAATCACTTCGCCATTAGAATAATGCTTAAGATTGCCCTCTTTGTCTTTAAGGGGGATTAAATTACCCTGTTCATCTCTTGCTTTAACATAGCGCATTTCATAATCTCTAATATAAGCAATACTTGCCTTATAATAAAAGCCATTAGGATTATTTTTACTCTTAGTGTTGTTTTTAATATGCTCCACTTCTTTAGGGTTTGCCCTTAAAACAGACGCTCTCATCATTGATGCAAATAACGAACTCTATCAAGAAGTCCAAAAACTTATCAAAAATGTAGAAAGGGGGGAATTAGTCAAGTGGGGTAATCTTTACTATAAACTGGAGCAAGATAATGAAATAGGCATTTTTTTAAGACCCACTAAAATCAACTCTAAAGCCCAAGACTCACGACTAAAAGCCTATCTTAAAATCAAAGACGCTTTGAATGATTTAACGAGCGCGGAATTAAACCCCTTAAGCTCTGATTTAGAGCTAGAAAACAAGAGGGCTAAACTCAATCTTGTTTATGATGGATTTGTCAAGAAATTTGGCTATCTCAATGAAAACAAAAACCGCAAGGACATCAAACAAGATTTGTATGGCGCTTAAAGTCTTAGGATTAGAAAAAGACTTTGAAAAAGAAATCACCCATAGAAGCGCTAAAATGCAAAACATAGAGCCAAGGCAAGCCCAAGCTAAAAAAGCTCAAATCTTTTTTGAAAGGACTTTAAACCCTAAAAAAGAACTCATCATCACTAACGCTAAAGAGGCGTTAATCGCAAGCATCAATCAAAAAGGGGGTTTGGACTTGCATTTCATTATGGATCATTTTAAAACTCAAAGCTTAGAAACCACCATTAAAGAACTTTTAGAGCAAAAGCTGATTTATAAAGACCACAAGGATAATGGCGACTACATTTTAGCGAACGATTATTTGAGTGGTAATGTGAAAAGAAAACTCAAAGAAGTTAAAGAAGCTATCAATCAAGGTGTGGAGGGATTAGAGGCGAATGTGAAAGATTTAGAGCTGATTATCCCTAAATCTAAAGAAGTCTTAGAGAAAATGAACGCTGAAAAAAGAGCGAGTTTAGTGGATGAGAGGGAAGAGGTAAAAGAGCAAGCCAACCAAGAAGCGCATAGGCCAATGAAAAAAGCGGTTAATGATGATTATGACATGGGGATGTGAGTTCCACTAATATTTTCAATAACATGTTTTTAAATAATGTTATTGAATTTGGCGTAACGCCTTTTAATATTCTTTTTCTCTAAATTTTTCCATTTTTAGAAATACCCTAAAAAACCACCACTAATAAAACACTGCTAACCATTTCAAAAAGAACTAACAGATAATATAACTATTTACAATAAAATAGTATTAAGTTTTTCTATTTTATATAATTTTAAGCTATTTATCTTTA
Organism: Helicobacter pylori; assembly: GCF_015904775.1. Lineage (GTDB taxonomy): Bacteria > Campylobacterota > Campylobacteria > Campylobacterales > Helicobacteraceae > Helicobacter > Helicobacter pylori_DM. Next base: position 153,359 of record NZ_JADZNC010000003.1, on the reverse strand, counting down.
AAATATGTTTAACAAAATGATAAAGGAATAAGCGATGATAATCACCATAGCTAATGAAAAAGGAGGGAGCGGTAAATCCACTCTGTGTTTGAACTTGTGCGTTCAATTATTGCTAGACAAGAAAGATATTGCCGCATTAGACACTGATAGCCAAAAGAGTTTGGAAGTGTTTAACAATATTAGAAGTGAAACAAGTTTGCCTAATTTCACGCTCTTTAATCGCACAGGAAACATTACAGACACCTTAAAACAGATGACGGATAAATACGAATACATCCTTATTGATACTAAAGGCGAACATTCCAAAGAAAGCCAAAGGGCTATGCTATTGAGCGATTGGGTGCTAATACCCACCACGCCAAGCCAACTAGACACAGCGGTGCTATTAGACATGCTAGAAAGGATTAGAGACATCCAAGCGTTGAATGAAAATTTGAAAGCTTGTATTGTGATGAATCGCATCCCTACTATCCCCACCCTTAAAGAGAAAAAAGCTCTCATTGATTTTATCAACCAAAATAACGCTAATGAAAGCGTGTTTTTAATGGATAATCTATTAAGCGAAAGGATAGCTTACAAGCGTTCAGTGAGTGAAGGTATGGGCGTGATGGAATACAATGACAATAAGGCTAAAAACGAATGGTCTCAATTCTATGATGAATTGATTGGGTATTTAGGGGGCAAAAAATGAAAATGATAGAATTTATAATTTAATTCTAAATAACGCTTAATTGTGTTATGATATTAAAAACAATCTACTTTAAAGGCTAAATATGGAATTTAAAAACACTAAAAAAGACAGGCTGAGCGATTTAGAAAATCGCTTTGAGAATGCCAACAAGCATGAAACAAACCAACATGAAAAAGAAGACAGGAAAAAAGCCCACACGCTCTATATTTCAGAGAAAGTGATGAATAGCATAGAAGAGTATTTGAATGAATTTGGAGCGTTCAGGGAAAATAAAAGCGTGTTTGTTCAAGACGCTATTGTTTTTTATTTAGAACACAAGAAAAAAGAAATGAAGCAAATGCTTTTAGATAAGGCGAGCAAGTTGTGATTTTATTGTGTTTTCATATCAATTTTCATATCAAGGAGTTTAAATGAAAGAAACAAGACTTTTAAAATTAAGAGCGTTGAGCTTAGCATGTTTAATGGGATTAGGCGTGAGCGGGTGCGCGTTTTTAGACAAGCAAATCTTAAACGACCATTTGACTAAAGCTAAAAATAACCCAAAATACGATTGCCAAAAAGAAATGTGGTCCTTCCCTAAAAAATACAATGGAATAGAGCAATGCTTAAAGGCTCAAGAAGAGCTTATTGAACCGATTATCACTAAAAAGATTGATCAGTATCAATGCGGTGATTTCACTAATGAAGGCTTAAAAGATAAGTGCTTTAAAAGAAACGATGCATACCTAAACACTCTTTTAACGCCCATCATTCAAAAACAAGAGCGTCGTTTTAGTTGCTCTGACTTCCATAACCCAGAGCTACAAGAACAATGCAAAGACAAAACTAACGCTTATGAAAAACAACAATACCAACAAAAAAGGCTAATCAATCTCGCGCAATTAGAAGCGTTTGAAAAAGAATACGCGCAATATCAATCATACATTATCCCTTACTTCACCAAAGAATGCGTTAAAAATTCGCCCCATTTAGCCAATAGGGAAAGACTATGCCAAAAAGAAGCGCATGAAAAATTTCACGACCCTTATTCTAGCTCTAAAGAATTGAGCGTTCAATCGGCTATTTCTTTTTGCATTAAAAAAATTGATCCAAAATTAGAAAAAGCCGCTCTGATGAATGGCGTTGGTATAAGCCCTTATAAAAAATCCACCCATTGCCAAAGAACGCATTTAGACAATAAGAGCTTGAAAGAAATCGCTTTGGATATGAACCCTAAATTAGAAAAGCAAAGCCCTTTTATTGATGCGGATAAAATGGCTATGCAATCTGCGGGGTTATTGAGAAAGAATAAAGATGTCTTAATCGCTTTTGCTGCAGATATTTGCATGGAGCGTAACGAACATAAGAAAGGAGAGTTTATCAGTCTTAAAGAGAGTTGCGCCCAATCGCAAGCCAAAGTCTATAACAACAAAGAGCACTTTGACAAATTCATACAAGATTACCAAAAAGACTTAAAAACTTGTCTTTTAGACACTTCTAATACTAAAGAAGAAGTGGAGCAAAATATTTCACAATGCCAAAAAGAGCAATTGAGAGACGATAACAAAGGCTTCACTTTAGAAGAATTGGTTAAAAAATACGCTAAGTAAAGTTATTTAATTTTATGAATGGTTTTAAAAATCCATTTCATAGTTATTGTTAGGATTTGTGGTTTCATTGGTAGTTTTGTTAAAATCTTTGAGTGGTATTTTTTTGAGTGCGTTTGTGTTTTCTTGCGTGTCTTGTGTAACGGCTGTGATTTGATGGTTATTTTGCAAGTTTTCTAAAGCTATACTTGCACTTTTTGATAAGGTTTTAAAGCATTGTAATTCTTTCTGTAAAAAATTAAGCGATTTTTCACAGCGTTTAATGATTTTACCTCTTTGCCCTCTTTCATGAATGGGCAAATCATTTTCATTAGCTTGCGTTAAAAATTTCAAATCTTTTGATAGCTCCATCGCTCTAGTCTCTAAGAATTCTTTTCGCTTCTTAGCAAAACAATAATTTTCCTCTTCAAGTCTCTTTAAATGTTCTAAAAGATTGAGCCAATTCTGTTTATCTAACAAATTGTCTTGTGGGTTAGAATTTTTAACATTATCATCTATCTTTTTTATTTCAAGCCGAGCAATACCAACAAGTAAAGCGCTATCTTTAAAAAACTTAGCCACTAAAAACATATTACTTTTATCAGTCAAGCTTAAATTTTGATAATTCATATACCTAAAAAATTCAAAAGCTCTTTGCGAAATACTATGCCTATCGCTTTTAAAATCTAAAGCAATTTTTTCTAAATTTTTAACAATGTTTTTACTTGTGAAAACTTTGCTCATGCTTTTTAATTTAGTGTAAAGTTCAAAGCGTTTTTTTGAATGGGATAAATCAGCTTCTAAATCTTTGCTAAATTCTTCCTTTAAGACTTTTAAATCTTTATAATCTTTCTCTAAAGCTATAATCTTTTTTTGTGTGGCAAAAAGTTTTTTAATGGTATAAAGATAGTCTTTTATTAAAGGGCTTTTATAAACAGCTAATTTTTGAATTTTCTTATAAGTGTTTTTAGGGGTTAAAGACTCTTTATTTAACCATTTTATTTCTTTAAGTTGTTGGTTAAGTTCTTTTTCATTTGTTGGGGGTGTGAAATTTTCTTTTTCCCAATGTGTTTTTTCTAATAGATTTTTTAGACTATCTAAATGATCAAATAGAGCATTTTCTCTTTTTTTCAAGCTTTCTATTTGAGAAGTCGCGCTACCCAAAACTTTATAGAAATAGTTTTCATGCCTAAAACTCTTATTGTTTCTAGCTTGTGTTTCTAGCGTATCTAACTCTGTTTCTATGTCTTTAATCGCCCTATAAATATTAGGCGTGTTAGAATATTGCAATTCGCCTTTTGAGTTAGCAAATAAATAATCTTTAAATGTTTCTCTTAGCGTGTGGTAAAACTCTTTACAGCTGTCTTTAGAATGAAAGCGTAGTTGCTTATTGGTAATTTTGTTAGTTTTGTTGATAATCACATGCGCATGCGGATTGTTTTGGTGTGCATGGAGTTTTATTATGAAAGGATAATCATAACCTAGCGTGTTAGTGAGTGTTTGATACACGCTTAATTCCAAAACTTTTAAATTTTTTTCATTACAATTTTCATCAATGCTAAACACCAGATGTAAAGCGCAATTTTTAACACGGCTCTTATTTTCTAATAATTTTTCAAATTGCTCATTCCATTGCTCTGCTATATCATTATAATTAACTTCATTAAAAAATTCATCTCTCACCAGCTCACCATGTTTAGCGGTATAATCCATCGCCCTTTTTGAATGCAAGCGTGTCATATTGCCTATGTTTTTGATGACCACTTGTTTTTGCGGCTCTCTTAAACGCATGAAGTTTTCTTGTGTGAGTTGGGTTAAATTTTTAGCAAACTTTTCTACTTCTTTATAGTAGCGTTTAGCATAAGTGTATTGTATCTTAAGCGTCTTTTTGGGCTTGATGATCTCATAATCAAAAAGCTCATCGCTTTCAAAGTCTTTACTATAACTTTTTTCTAACGCCATTTTATTGTAATTTTATTCTCCCAAAAACTTTCGCTTGTTTTAACTTTCTTAAGCCCTTATTCTAACATTATTATCCCCCCTTTTTAAAGTGCAGGATAACACTTCAATTCCGTAAAAATTGAAGTCAATTTGACCTTGCAGGTGGCTAAAACACGAGCTTTTAAGATATTCTTAAATCAAACTTAATTAAAAAAACTTATTTTAAAACTTTCAATTCGCTCTTTTCAAACCAATTTTTTACAAGAATTTGGGCTATAATCTCTCTTAACAATCTCTTATTAAAAAGGAGTCCAATATGCCAAATATTATTACAGATTACTCGCAATACAATGAAAAACAACTGCACAATTTCTTAAACTCCATTGAAAAACAATTGCTTAAGGCAGAAGGGGATAAAAATAAGGCGATAAAAAAAATCCAAGAGTGTGAATTGCAAGAACAAATGATCAGACAAGTTTTAGCCCAAAAACATTCTCAAGAAAAAGAACCCACACCAAGTTTGTTAAATACGATCGCCTCAAAAGATGACCCAGAATACGATGTTTCGTTTGGAGACTTCAATGATTTTTTGCAAATAGCAAAACAAGAAAGAGAAAGGCATGATGCTTAAAGTCAGAACTAAGAAAGATTTTCTTAAAGACTTTAATAAGCATATCTTATCTGGGCGTATTAAAGAAAGTGATGTTACAAGCATTGTTGATTGTCTCAAAGAACAAAAACCACTCCAACAAAAATATTGCGACCATGCCTTGAGCGGCAATCTTAAAGGGCTGAGAGAGTGTCATGTCAAGCCAAACTTGTTATTGATTTATGAAATCAAAAAACAAGAAAACGAACTTGTTTTATTGCGTCTAGACACTCATAGCGAGCTATTTAAAAAGTGATCAAACGCTAAAAAATTATCTACAACAATCCGTGCTAATTTTTAATTCAAATCGCGCTAACTTTAAAATAAACATGCTAATTTCTAAAAACAAGCTACGCTAAGCTACACTGCAAAAATGTTAATCTTTATTTTAAATCTTGTTAATCATCTAACGCGAATCCGTGTTAGAAATTGGCGCATTCTTTTTTTAGTAACAAGGATAAGGAGTTGTAGAAAGCGATTTTTAAAAAGCAATTAAAAAACACTCATGCAAACTTTTTTAATTCATCAAAACACTTCTTCATTGGGCTTGACTTCCCAGTTAATACGAGAGAGTAATTCTTTGTTTTTGAAATAATAATTCGCTTTTAATTTTAAGGGTTTGGCCTTATGACCGCTCACTAAAATGATCACTTCATCTTTATCAATATTCATGATGTCTTGCGCGCTCAATAAGTCCCACGCTTCTTTTCCTATACTAGAAGTCCCACCCATAATAAGCTGTCCTTTTTCTGTAGAGTGGCTTCGTGTTTTTCTAGTCATCTTGCCGATTTCTTCGCTCACCTGTTTAGCGTATTCTAAATCATCCATTTTGAAAATTACTTTGTAAGCCACGGTGCTATTAACAATTCTTGCGTCTTCTCTACCATAATATTTTTCAATAAGAGCGTTGGATTGCGTGATAAAAATTAAAACCACACCATAGCTCCTGCTCAATGCGGGCATTTCTAACAAAAAAGGCAATTTACCAAAACGCACAAATTCATCTAAAAACAGATACACCCTTTCTTCAAATTTCTTACTCTCTTTCAATAAAAGATTTTTAGCAATACTTTCCAAAAGGATACGGATAAGCGGTGCGAGCGTGTCAATATCTGTTTGAGCGATTTTAATATAGAGTGAAATATTGTCAGCCCTTAAATCCTCGTATTCAAAACTCATGCTATCTGTAGCGCTTTTAACTTGATAGCTTGTAAAGACTTGCATAAAACGGCTATAAACTGATTTAATGCTCGCAAACTCTTTATCATTCGCCTTAGCCCATTTGTTCGCTTCGTTTCTAATAACAGGATCCAACATGCCCTCTTTCATTACAACATTGCCTTGATTGTCTTTTTCTAAAGTATTCACAGATCCATCATAATTTTTAGGATTTTCTGGGTCAGTATAGACTTGTTCGGCTACTTGTTTATACCATAGCAATTCCACATTGACATTAGGTTTCATTTTTTTAACGCCATTTTCTACTTTAGCCATATAACGCCCATTCTCTTTAACAAAACCATTATCACTACTTTGACATTCATATAATTCAGTATAAAATCGGCTTTGTGGATTGATTAAGGGGACATAATTTTTTATAGGAGCGCTTGCAATTTCAAAAAAGGTGCTGGTGTTATGCACGCACAAATCATAAAGGGCATAAAAAACAAATAAATTTTTAGCTTGCTGTGTCCAATGAGGGTCTTTATTTGCCACATCTTCAGAAAAAATAGTATTACCCACTTCATCTACAAGCCTTCGCTTTCTGTTAAAATCTAATTTTTCTACGATGCGTTTATCAAACGGATTGAATTTAAGCGTGTTGTCATTTCCTAAGGGATCAAATACAAAAATTTTATTTTTTAGAACTTGCTGTCTGTAACCAGCCGTTAAATCAAACAATTCCCCTTTAATATCTAACACCACACAAGAGCTAGGCACATTTAAAAGATTAGGCACAGCCACAGCTGCGGTTTTACCACTTCCAGGAGGAGCGATAATTAAAGTAGAAAGCGGAGCATCATAATAAGTAGGCTTAAGCGAATTTAAACCTTTATATAGCCCCACACAAAAACCTTTGTTAAAATTTAAGGTCATAGGATAACTCTTAGAAGAACCTAGCGTAAAGACATCTTTGCAAGCCTTAGGGAGAGTTTTAGTGTAATAATCTTTTTGAATGCTATTAAGCTTATGGAATAAATTGCTGGTTTTATCCTTAAATTTATCTCTTAATGTTTTGAATTTTTCTCTCATTTAAAATAATCCTTTTAGATATTTCATAAATAGCGTTAGTTTTACGCTTAAAAATCCCCTAAATATAAAGGTTAAGACACAAATCACTACTAAAAAAGATAAGATCGTAAAGAAAACCTTAGGTCTTTTCTTGGCAAATTGATAAACTTTATAAAACATACACCCTATAAAAACAGGCAATAGCGTAAAGCTAGAGACAACAAGCATTAGAGGTAAAAACAAAATTAAGAACAAGCCTTTAAGAACATTAAAAATCCTATATTCGTATTTAATAATATCTTTCATTCCAGACCAAACTGCCTTGCCATGACTATCCATATTGCGCCCATTAAAAAATAAGTAGGCTGTCAAAAATAGCGGTAATAACGCACAAAAGAATGAAAAATAAATCTCAAATTTAAAATGGGGAAAATTATGTAGATTAAGAATAATCTTTTTTAGATAGTTATAACTCGCTAAAAAACTAGGAAAATCTAAGAAGTAATGCGATACACCTAAAAAAATAAAAGGAATGGCTAAAATAGAAATGATATAGCAATAAGGCTTATAAATTTGCATTTATTCTACTTTGATTTTATTGTCTAATAAACTCATAAAATGCATAAAATCATTCTCAAAACTCTCATCTTTCATAAACTCTTCAAACTCCTCTTCGCTTTTAGCCCAAACTTCACTAATATATTCCATTAAAAGAGTGAAATTTTCTTTTAGATTTTCTTGTAATATTTTTGCTTGATTTCCATCTTTTAGAAAATGGGGAGCATTGATAATGCTTTGAGAACTTTTAATAATAGATGCCATTTTTTCTAAATAATTTCTAATCAAATCAATATCAGTTTCTTTTGTCATAAATTCATCCCTTTAAAATTTTTCTTATCCCCTTTTAAACAATGCGCTACGACGAAAGCGCTTTTTTTGATAGCTAGGTTTAAAATTTTTGTTTTTTCACTCCAAGCTTTCAGTTGTGTTTCAATGTCTTGCAATAAGCCCAAATGGATAACATTTTCTCCTAAAAGTGCCGCATTATTTAAATGGTAAGCAATTTGGTTAAAATTAGAACAAGTCGCATTCAATGAGCTATATAACATCGCTAAACTGCCTAAAGCGCTTGTGATTTTTTGCTGTTTGTAGAAACTAATTTGGCTATTTAAAATAAGATTTTCTACAATTTTGGTGTAAGACTTGTTGTGCCTAGTTTTTAAATCCTTTAAAATTTGGACACATCTAACATCCAATAAAAATTCCATCCTTTTAGCGCCCTCTTTTTGTTTAGATTTCCTATAAAGTCTTGGATTTTTCATAACATCAACTCCTTTTTAAATTCGCTTTTAACATTTAAAACATCATCAATTATCCTATCGCTACCTTTTTTTTTGATTTGGATAACATAGTCCATACCAGTGCAAAAATAATCTAAAAGCGTTTCTTTGGGCGTAGGCTTACCGCCTTTATTCAAGTTGATATTTTGACAAATAGCTATAAAAGCATCTACTACACTATTGGCGTGAATGGTTGAGAGCATGCCCTTATGCCCAGTATTTGCTAAACGCAAAAATAATGCAGTGTTATGCGTGTCAATTTCGCCTAATAATAATCTATCAGGAGACATTCTCATAGCCGCATTTAAGCCATCTTCATAAGTGAAAAACCCGCTCCCGCTTTTATCCACTAAAATATTGACTTGATCTTCGTTACCGATTTTTAATTCAGGACTATCCTCAATAGTAACAACTCTTTCGTTTTTTGGAATATTTTCAATCAAAGAATTAACAAAGCTAGTCTTACCACTAGCTGTGCCACCACTGATTAAGATATTTTTACCTGAGCTTACTAAGCTAAGTAAAAAATCATAGGTAATGTTTTTAGCCAGACATTTCTCACTTAATTTAAAGGCGTTAATTTCAAACTTGAAATTGCTAGGCACTCTGATATTGATAGAGATATTAGAACTAGCAATAATGCTAGGGTGTAATGCGCTAAGCGTTATTGACATACTCCCCATAGCTAAAGCTAGGTGATTCTAGCTAAAGCATGAGAAAAATTGGGATCAAGCAAACTCAGCCTACTAGGTAGGTCTTACAAATTCTACCCCAAGAGTTGATGCCCCAACCCTATGAATATTGATAGCCGCATTTAAATCCCTATCTAGTTCCAATCCGCAATATTTGCAGTGGTATTCTCTTTCTTTATCTGTTTTGCCTAATTTTTTTATGTCTTTATTAAAGTTTTCATCAACAGATAAGCAATTAGAACAAGTCTTAGAGCTAGGATAGAATCTATCAATCTTAACGACATGAGCCTTGTTTTCAAGGATTTTCACAAACTTGCTAAAAGCTATATCGCTCACTTTCCTACCCCAAAGTTTTTGCATAGCTTTCATGTTCAAGTCTTCAATGAAAATGCTTTGGTATTTTCTGCTTAACTTCAAAGCCAATTTATAAAAGAAATCGGTTCTTAAGTGTTTGATTTTTTGGTGCAGTTGGGCTAGTTTCTTTTTAGCTTTTTTAAAGTTATTAGAACCCTTAACTTTCTTGCTAAGGTTTTTACTAAGTCGTTTAATCAAAGGCAAGTATTTAGAGAAAAATAAAGGCGATTCTATCTTAGTATTGTCAGATTCGGTTAAAAAAGTCCTTAACCCAAAGTCAAAGCCCACGCTTTTATCGCATGCGGTTTGCTTGTTAGGGTTATTTTCTAATTCACAGACTAGACACAAGAAATAATCGCCCATATTATCTCTTTTAATGGTTAGAGTTTTTACTTTCCCTATCAAAGCATAAGTTTTAATGAACTTGTAGCTATAACCATTAAAAGAAACAACATTGTTTGTTATCTCAAACCCCACTCCCTTATTCAACCCTGTCTTTTTATCAACTTGGCTTTTGAAAGTGAAAGATTTGTAGTTGGCTACTTTTTTAAATCGTGGCAATTTGGCTTGTCTCTTAAAGAATTTTTTAAACGCTTTATCTATCCTTTCAGTTAAATCTTGCAAGGTTTGTGAGCCTAGTGTTTTTAAAAAAGCATAACGATGGGTCTTTTTCAATTTGGTGGTGTGTTTTTGCAAATCGTTAAGCTTTAAATACTTTTTGAAAAGTCTATAATAGCGTTTGTGCAAGGCAATGCAATGATTATAAAACACGCCATAACGCCTTAATAGTGTGTCTATACGCCTATTCTTATCGTTCTTATAGAGCTTTTGTTTGTAGGTTATCAACATAACTTTTCCATTTTTCTTTTTGCTTAGGGCGGTTGCTGTTTTGTTGGTTTTCAATGTATTGTTTGACAATATTCAAAGGCGCACCCCCCACTGTTGAAATGAAACAGGAATTGGTCCATAAAGTAGGTAGTTTTGTTTTTAAGTGGTTAAATTCTTGTCTTAATATCCTACTGCTACGACCTTTAGCGGTTTTAATGAACTTCATCACTCCAAAGCTTGGATCAATGTCAGCTAAAATGTGGATATGGTCTTTATCGGTTTGCATCTCTATGATCTCTACTCTTAATTCTTTAGCCACTTCTTGAATGATTTCTTTCAATCTCATTTCTACAGCTCCCACTAAGACCTTACGCCTGTATTTAGGACACCACACGATATGGTATTTGCAAGAATAGACAACATTATGATTGCTTTTGTATAAAACAGCGTTACTCATATTTGTAGTATATATAAAAAAAAATAAATAATACAAGATATTCATAACATTACCTTTATTTTTGTGCATGATATTAACTCTGATACCCCTATTTCATATGGCATTTAACGCCTAAAGGCGTTTCGCCTTGTATCCCCATAGCTAAAAGCTAGGGGCTTTAAGGCGTTAGTTTTGGGTAAGGCAAAGAAGTGTTTAACTTAGGCGTTTTTAGAGTGAATTTTTGGTTTCTAAAAATGGCTAATTGCTCACAAAAAACTAACAAATAATCATTAGTAAATTTTTCATTAAAACACCTTACTTTTTCCTTTGGGCGGTGCAAGAAATACTCTTTTTCTTTATTAAAAACCACTTCATTTAAATTAGGCTGGCTTAAAATAGGCATAAAGTCATCAAGGTAACTTTTTAAAAGGTTAGAAATCATTATGGCTCTCCTTGATGGTTATCAAAATCCCTTAACATTTTTTTTTGAAGTTCAATGCACTCTTTTTCTCTTTTATCTTCTATTCTTTTAGCTAAAGAATAGAGATGGTGTATTTTGGAAAGCCTTTTATTATTAGCTTTAATCTCCAAGTTTTTTTCACAAATTTCGTGCTTTTCCAGTAAGTATTCTTGATAAATTTTATGGCTTGTGAGTTTTAGATTAGATAACTCTTTTTCTAAATCTAGTTTATCTAATTCATTAAGCTCTAGTTTTAATAATCTGTCTAGTTTTTCTTTCATAATTGTTTCCTTAAGTTTTCTAGTTCTTTTAATAAACTATTGAGTTCTTGCTGTTTTTGTTCGCACAACCTATAAGTCTCATCAAATTTTTTTTGGATTTCAACATTTTTGCTCACATAGGAGGCATAAAAATCTAAACTCTTGATTTTAGAATTTCTAGGCTTTTTTAGGTTTTTTATCTTTTTTAGGTGCTTCTAAAATGGGCTGCTCTTCATTTAAATGAGCAAGCTTTTTATCGTAATTAAAATTTTCACCAATCATTGTTATAAGTCCTTTCTATATCAAAAATAATTTCAAGCGGTTTCTCGTTTTGGATAATCTTTTTTGAAAAATGCTCTTCGGTATTTAAAATTTCTGAAACCAGCCTTTCAGTAATCCTTGCTTGCATTCTAGATCTTGACTCTTTGATTTCATTTTCTAGGCGTTTATCCATAACTTTTCTTAATTCCATTTGTGCCTCTACTACTTTTTTGCAAAGCTCCACATATTCTGTATCTTTGCTTTCTTCTAGAGTGTTCAATAATTCTTCTTCAGGGTTGAGTTTCATTGGTAATCCTTATGTTTAGTATTGTATTTTAATTTTACACTATTTAGAATAAAATTATTATTAATAATGCTATTTTGTATCATTGTTTTGCTCCTTTTCTTCATTAAAAAATTTCGCTAAGACTTCATTGTTTTTAGGGATAGGAAACCAAATATCCGTATTAGGACTAATAAAAATATGGCTTCCTTCTCTAATAGTGATAATGGGCTTAATCCTGATTTGATCTCGCATGATTTGAGCGATAATGTTATTCAGGCTGATACCAGTTTGTCTTGTCATTTGCATCATCATGTAATCTCCAAAATAGTTTTGGTTAAAACCACCCTTTTTGTTTTTCATCGCTTCGGTAAGACCGCTAGTAAGACCTATGAGTAGCCCATTTGACAAGGTGCTTAAGGATAAAGGAATACCATAGCGTTCCCAATATTTGTTATGGAGTGTGCCTATCATGCCGTTATAGCCCTTGACATCAGCCCCCTTGTTTTTTAAAGCTTTAATTGAGTGGGATTGTCAGCGCTTTAACTTTAATTCTAAATTTATCAGCCCCTTGTGGCGTGATTATCCTATTCCAAGCAATTTCTAAGCGGTATTCTCCTATTTTGTTATTAGAGTTGTAATAACCTATGGCTCTACTCCCTTTAGGGATTAAAACCGCTCTACCCATCGTTGCGTATATATCACTCTCCACTTGAGCGACTATCTTACTCCCCCCTATTTCACTACTAATAGGAGTGATCAGAATGGCTGGGATCATTCTGTCAGCTGTAATCGTTCTTAAAAGTTTGTTTTCACTGCTCGCTACATTTTTTCTTTTAAAATTTTTAAAACCGCTAGAGCCGTATTCTTTTTCAAGTTCTTGTTTTTCTTTGGATTTTGTATTAGAAACACTATTTTTTATAGAGGTTGGAGGCTGTGTTTCTTTTTGGCTGCTAATACGAGACGCTAAAATCACAAGGCGGGTTTTTTCTTCTTCGTTAGCGCTATTGTAGTTGAAAAATGGACTTTGTGGTTTAATAAGTGTTTTATTAAAGTCCTTAGGCAAATTTGGTAATTTTTGCACTAGCGCATTAAAATCATCTAAATCTTTTTGTGTTTTTTCTATATTCTCATTAACGCTTTTAGTTTCATCGTTTGGTTTCACTTCATTGATAGTATCTATTTTATTTTTAATGCCTTCGTAAGCTTGAAACAAATAAGACGAAGTAGGGAATTTACCTTGAGAAACATTAACAGCTTTTTCTTTGATTTCTTGTTCATAAAAAAGAAAAAAACCCACTAACACAATCACAATAATTAATCCAATTTTTACGATCTTATGCTCCAAGAGTAAAAGAAGTTTTTTCATTTCTTGTTTTCTTTAATCTCTTTAATAGGGTTCGCTTGATTTTGTTTTTTGGTGTTATTTAGCCCCTTTTTATTCTTCTCTAAACATCAGTGGTTTTTGGTATTTCTATATAGGGGAGCTTTTATGATGTTTTTAACCTCTTCTAAAGTCTTAACTTCTTCTTCATTTAAGGCTCGGCATTTTTCATTTGGAGTTTGGTTTTTGATTTGAGCTAACAACTCCGTTACGCTAATGGCATTTTTAGGTTGAGGCGTAGCGTCTTCAATCAAGTGAATATTGTTTCGTTTGGCTTTCATGGTTTCATCTTGCTCTAAAAGTCTTTTTAAACGCATGAAGTCCTTAGATTTTTGGTATTTGTGTTTATCTCTTCTTACGCACACGTATTCCTTACCGCTCCTTAAAGTCCATTTTTTAGAAACATCTTCAGCAATAATGTAATTCCCTACCACACGGCTATTGATAGGATTATCATACCCATCTACAACCTTATAGGTGTAAGGAAATTTTGAAAAGGCTTGATCTCTGTCATATCTAAAATAAGTGTATTTGCCATCATCAAAGACATCTAGTGCCTTTATATCAAGCGCATCATCACTGGGTTTTTTATAAAGCCACAAACTCCACCAGGTGCGTTTGTGTTTGGGGTTTTGCAAATAACCACGATTGATTTTAGCTTTTTCAATGAAAATGTGATTGACTTCATCTCCAATTCTTATAAACTTGCCATCATCAATTTCCTTGCTCTCATAATTGATTTTTCTGTAGTCAAGCTTTTGTTTGTCTTGTTTATTAGAGCTATTTGTTCCTGTTTCTGTTTTAGCCAATTGTTCTTGCTCTCTTTTTTCCAGCTCGTTTTTAGACAAAATATTGAGCTTACCGATAGATCTTTTATTAGAGACAAACACTGAAAAATAGCTTTGAAACTTGCTAGTGTAAGTGGTGCTAAACACGTAAAAAGTATAAATTGTTCCGCTCGCTCCGACTACGGTTAGGTTTGTATCCACTCCTATAAGCAATGGTTTGATCACTAGCATGTTGGATAAATCGTAATGATCATTAGTAGGATAAGTGAGTTCAAAACCGCTAGGATCTCCTAAGCTCACATAGATAGTAGGATCATTATCAAAAATAAAAGTGGTAGTCATCGCATAGCGTAAGCGGATTTTGTTGGTGTTGCCTGCCACATATAAGACATTGAAATTATTGTCTTGTAATTTTCTACTTTTAGAAAAATACACGCTCTGTAAGGCTTTTAAATCCATAAGTTGTTTAGCTTTTTCTTTGTTTTCTTGTTCTTTGAAACTTTCTAAACTATCAGATTTTGCTGGGATAAGATTGTTGTTTTCTTTGCCATGTTCAAAAGAACTTGTAGAATCAGTTTCATTTGTATTGTTCCTAAAAATATCCTCTTCAGCGCTAAGTAAAGCGCAATACAAAAATAGCGATAGAGTGAATTTTTTCATTATTGTTCCTTAACATCTTTATACTGGCTCATGTGAGGGTCTTTTTTCTCGGTATGGATAATCCTAGATTTCACACCATCATCTTTGACTTTATTTTTTTCATCCAAGTCTTTTAAAATCGCAATTTCAGTCACATCATAACCTGTAACAATAAAGCCTGTAGGGTTTAAAGACATGGAGTCAAAATTGATTCCTTGTTTTTTAAATTCAAAACTCATCACCACTTTATAGCGCTTTAAGCTCTCTAATTCTCCACTATGATACAAGCTCACTTCAATGTCAATATAGGCTAAATCTTTATCTAAGTAAATATTTGCAATCTTTACTTTTCTTGTGAGTAAAGGATTAGTGTAAATGCTGTCATAATGAGCGATGAGTTTTTCAAATTCATACCATACCTCATTGGAACTTTGCTCTTTAATGGTGTTTTGACGCATTTTTTCATGTTGCTCAATATGAGTAATGCTTTCCCTGTTTAGCACATATGCTCCCACTAATGAACGAATAAGGGCTTTATTGGCTGTAATGGTGCTATCTGCCTTTTGAACTAAAGCAAAATTTTCTTTATTGTTAGAAAATTGCACTAAATACGGCTCTTTTTGTTTTAAGGGCAACAGAACAGTCAGTAAGATAATAAGCAACGCTGTTGTGCCAAAGAAGAAACACGCTACATAAAAGATATAATCGCCTAATTTTTTCTCTAAATGATAGATAACGCTTACATCTCTCACTTCTTCAAAGAGCATTGTAGGGGCAATGCTTTTATCAAAGCCTATTCTGGAGAAAAAGTTTTTAAAAATTCTTTCTTTTTTTTCTTGGATTGGCTCGTTTTGGGGTATTTCTTTTTCCTCTGTTTCTATCACAGGCTCTTCTACAAATTCTTTAATTCCATTGATGGTGGTTTGAGTGGGCAATGGCAAAGAAAACAAATCGTTAGGATAGTTTTCTTTAGTGTCTTGATTTTCTTCTTTAAATTCTGTGTTGTTGTCTGCTTTAAGATTTTCTTTGTTTTCTAATTGCTTTAATTCATTTTCAATTTCTCCTAAAAGCAAAGTTTGTTCTTCATTCTCTTTTAGATCGCCCCACAAATCCATGCGTCTTTTAGTTTGTAATTCTAAATTTTTTAAACCGCCATGAAATTGTTCTAAAACTTCGCTTCTTTTTGACATCAACTAGCCTATGGATTGATTTAAGTGAAAAAAGGCACAAGGGCTTTTATACATTTCATATTGTTTGTTAGAACATCCACTTAGTGCTAACAAAATTATTCCTATTAAAAATATTCTCATTTCTTTGCTTTTTTGTGTTTATCAATCCATTTAGAGATAGCGAATTTGTCATTCAATATTTTATTGGTGGGCATTGCCAATTTACACTCTTCACAAATTTTTTTAACCAGATTTAGTTGTTTTTGACTAGGTTTTTCTTTAACATGCTCTGCAATCCAATCAGAACATTTTTCCTTATTCTGCAGGATTTCTTGACTGGGTTTTTGTAATTTTTTATCTTTACAGATTTTGTCTATGAGTTCAAATTGCTTATCAGTAGGCATGTTGTTGTCAGTAGATTGCGCTTGATAAAACTTGGCGGTACTTTTTAATTTGCTTATGACTTCAAGCATGAACTTTTCATAACTAGCTTCACCTCTCACAATTAAATCCAAACATTCTTCAAATTGTTTGGTAGTGCTTCCTAATTTGCTCTTATCCTTGCTTGTAAGAGCGATGAAATCCACTTCTTTATCTTTCTTGAAAAATGAAATCACTTCTAATCCTTGACTAGTAGGGGTGATAGCGTTAGTTTTTGCATCAATGCTAATATATTTACGCTTCAAAAGAAGATCTAAGAAGCTCGCATAAGTGCTAGGACGACCAATCCCCTCGCTTTCCAATAAGGGAATAAAGGCACTTTCTTTATAAGGTTTGGGACTGGGTTTTTCTATTTTTTTAATAAAAACTTCTTTTAATGGGACACTATCATTTTCTTTTAATGAAAAGTTTTCTATTTCACTTTCTTGTTCTTCCTTGTTAAATTCTTCTTTGCCTTGAATGAGTTCTCCAATCTCTAAAAAACCTTTTTCTTTTAAAAGTTTGAAAGAGAGCTTAAAACTCTCGCTTTTAATTTTAAAGTTACAATCATATTGATTGTATAAGGCGTTTCTACTTTGAGAACAAATTGTATTGGCATAGATAAGTTGATACAACTTCAGCGCTAATTCTTCGCTTATTTTAGCGTCACTGCACACTTTTTCTAAGTCTTTTAAAGCATGCGGATGTGTAATTCTTATGGCTTCATGCGCTTCAGCTTGTGAGTTTTTGCCAGCCTTATATTCCCTGTATTGATAAACACTCGGATAAATAGGTTCAAAAAACACTTCATGTTCTTTGAGATACTCAGGACTTAAAAATTCACTATCAGTTCTATGATAAGTGATGAGACCAGCTTCAAAGAGTTTTTGAGCAAGTTGTGCGATTTCTTTAGTGGGTATTTTTAAGGATTTGCTCGCTTGGGATAAAAGTTTAGAGGTGGTGAAAGGTTTTTTGGGTTCTTTGTTGGATAGACTTTCTTTTAATGAAACTAGAACACTCATAGAGCCTAATCCGTCCTTTAGATCTTTTAAAAATTGAGATGCTTCGTTTTTGTCTTTAAATTTAAAATCTACTAGTTCGTTTTTTTCATTCGCCCTTACATGCTTAATAATCACTTCTTTTTCATTGCACACAATATTAGCTTGGATTTGATATTCTACTTTTTGTTCAGCATCCAACTTATCAAAATCCCTTATTTCTTGATCTCTTTGGCAGATTAAAGCTAGAGCTGGAGTTTGCACTCTACCAGCGCTCAATTCACTAATATTTAAACTTTTTCTTAAATAGCTTGTTAGAGCAAATCCAACAACCTGATCGCTTGCAATCCTGCCTAAGAATGATTGGTATAAATTAGTGTTAGAACGAGAAAATAACACCGCATTTTTTAAGCCGTTTTCAATACCGCTTGGTGTGATCTCATGAAATTCTGCACGATAAATTTCATTAGCTACATTTTTAATTTTTTCGTAAAATTGATAGCCAATACCATAGCCCTCTCTATCAGGGTCAGTAGCGATATAGACTTTTTTGTCCCTACAAGCATTGATTAAAAAATTTATTTTCTTAGCCTTGTCTTCTTTGATTTCAAACTTACAAGCAAAATTATTTTCAATATCTACGCCTATAAGGTTAGTAAAATGCCCTATAGTTGCATAAACTTCCGCACCTGTTAGTTGTTTAATCTTTTCAACCTTATTAGGGCTTTCAATGATAATCACGCTATCTTTCATTCCTACTCCTTTGTCAAGTAAATTTCTTTATAATTCTTTGGATTATCCTTTTTAAGCGTTTCCAGTTCAAAAACGCTAGACGCACTAGAGCTATACGCTCTTAAAAATTTTTTACTGGTGCTGTTTAGCTTTTCTAAATTGATTTCTAAAAATACGCTAGATTGAGTGAGAAGGTTTTTCACTAATACTTGCCTAGCGTTTAACGGCGTTTTGTTTAAAAAGGATTTTTCAATAGGACTTAATAAAATGCCATAGCTCTCTAATTTCTCAAAATTGTTTGTAGGATAGAGTATGACTTGAGCGGCGTTTTCTATAATGGACTTTGCTCCCTCTACACCATCAAGTTGGTTAATATCTTGAAAGGCTAAAGTTAAAACCCCATTGAGTTTTCTAGCTTGAGCGAGTGTGTCTTTGATTTTGGCTAACATGATGGGATTTTCAATAACAGATTTTGCTTCATCAACGAATATATAAAAAGGCTTGTTTTCTAATTTAGCTCTATTCATGACTTTGTAGAATAGGTATAGCACTGCCAAGTTGAAATCTTTTTTACTACTAGAAAGAGCATCCATATCAATAACAGAAAGCTTTTTAGCAAAGTCTAAACAATCAGTAGAATGCTTGTATAAGTCTTTTGAACTCTCTTTTTCTAAAATGTCTTTGCTATCTAAATAGTCTCTTTCTAGCGTGTCTTTAAAATCTCTTAACTTAAAAATAGCACCCCCTTGTTTTGTGATATTGTTATAGCAAACTCTGATTGTTTTGGATAAAGCGCTTAAAGTCTTTTTTTCTTTTTCATCTTTAGTATCTTCATCAATATTGAGCATGAATGCCAACCAACTCACCAAAAAGGTGCAATTAGCGCTTGTATCTTTTAAAGAAAACGGATTAATGTAAAAATCATTGCTATCGTTGTATTGACCATCTAAAAACTCAGTCATCACACGCATGCCATTATTTCTGTCTAAAGCCAAAATACTTAAATCTTCATACTTAAAACAATTGGTGATTAAAAATTCAATTAAAGTGGTTTTACCAGCCCCTGTGCCACCAAAGATGATGGTATGCCCTGATACCATATCATTTTTTCTTTTTGCCTCATAAGCATGGAAATTGAATAAATAAGGCGATTTGTCTTGGTTTCTAAAAATAGTTAAATGGCGATCACCCCATGAATTTCTAGAAAAACCACAATTTTGTTTTTCCAATATGATTAAAGAAGCAATATTTTGACTAGACAACAAACGCTTTCTAAAATTCAAGCGATTACGATTGGGGAAAAAGCTAAAAAACATAGGCAACATGCCAATACTCTCTTGTGTGCTTACAATACCTTTTTGTTTAAGCAAGTTGGTAATTTCTATACAAGCACTATCTAAATCGGTTTTAGTTTTGGCATGAACTAAAATGTTTAAAGAAATCTCCTGCATCAAAACCCTGTCTGTTTTAATCATGTCATTCAATTTATCAATTTCAACTCTAATGCTCTTATTCGCTCTTTTTCTTTTAGTTTCAATCCTTTTTTCAGCCTTTGCTTTAGGAATATTGTCAATGTTTAAAATCACATCAAATTCTAAAGATAAATGCAACACTGAAGAAAGAGCAGTGCTGACAATTTTGTCTATATCATAAGTCTTAATGCTGATGAAACGCTTGAAGATCTCTTTACTATTATGAATGTGAGTGAAAAAATCTTTTTTAAAATGCACATCAGAATTAATCATGCCATCATGCAAACGACCTCTAGCAAAAGTGTATTCACTAGGAACGCCATTGATATATTCCGCATAAAAATTAAGCAAACTGTTGGCATCTATTTTTTCTACAAATAAGCCAGAAAGCATGTTTTTAACATTATTGATAATGCTGTCTAATATTTTAGATTTATCTAATAGATTAAAATTATCAAAGCCTATGAAATAGTTTTCTTGATATTTAACTTCATCTTGTTTGTTATTTTCTTGAATATTTTCTAATTCATTGGTAGTGATTTTTTTCTTAAATCGTTCCAAATAACCTTTAATGCTATCATTCTTAGTTTCAAAAATTAAGTAATAGAAATTTTGATAAACATCCTCAACCCCCTGCTCCCATAAATTGATAACCTCTAATGCAAAAGGATTGCTTATCTCCTCTTGAGTATATTCATGGTGCATGAAAATCTTACGCCTTTTAGCTACGATTTTAAAATGCACGCCATCTACAATCTCATTAAGAGCTAAAATGCGTTCATTAAATTTTTGCGCTATTTCTTTGTCATCTAAAGATAAATAAGAAATTCCCTCTAACTTAAGAGCGCCTACAAGGTTTGATTTTTCACTTAAAAGATAATGCTCATTGTAAATGCCCACTATGTTAGTTTCTTCTTTCATGCTATAACGCTTAGGAACTAGCGAGCATAAAGAATTAAAAATTTTCTCAAGCATAATAATTTCTAGCTCCTGTCCTTAATGTGAAAAGCACATGCAAAATGGCTGTTATATCTTCATCAAAAAATTCTAAAATATAGAATACAAACACACAACTAGCCATTAAACCCATAGCATAAAGTGGTTGGAATGAAAGTAACCATGCCGACATTAAGAAACTAACAATCCAACTATCCAAGTTTAATCCCAAAAAAGTTTCTCTTTTGCTAATTTCTCTAATGTTGATACTTTCAACACAAACAATATGCAATGACATCTAAAATAACCATTGACTTAAAGTTTTAGCATTAGAAATAGCAGCGGTTATAATGATAATCCCAACGCATTTCCAACCAATTTCTCCAAGCCTGTCCCAATTTTTATAGGCGTAAATGCAAGTCCCAACAATGATTAGACCACCAATAGCTTTGATAAAGTCATTGCTTATGAAATCCAATATTTGAGTGAATTTTTGTTTGTAATCTGGCGCCGCCAATAAAAAACTAGGCATTAATATTGCCAAGCTCATCATTCTACGAATTTGCTTGAACATTCTTATTCCTTTATGTTTTGTTTTCATCTTTCATGTCCTTTGTTTTGAGATTGATTGTTGGTGTAATAGACAGAATTAGCTATATATTTAGATCCAAATCCATGATCTTGTTGGTAACCATGAAACACTCCTTGTGGTAGTTTAGGTTTTGGCATTAGATCTTGTAGTTTTTGTAATTGGTTAGCCAAGATGCTTTTTTGTGATGGTGTGGTAATAGGGTTTCGCATTTTTTCTTTGGCATCAAATAAAAAATCTTGTAAAATCCTATTGCTAATTTGCTTCAATCCTAATGCTTTAGCGATTTTCAAATCATCGTTCGCATCTTTGCTGATAGGCGTATAAATGTTTGGAATTTCTTTAGTGTGAGCGTAAAAAATTTTTTCCAAAATAGCGTTGAATTTTCGCCCCTGTTCATCATTATCCATTGCTAAAATAACATTAAGACTTAAATTAGGAATTTTTGGTTCTTTTGGGGGTAAGGCTAGAACAGGCTTAAAAACGGGTCTAGGGATAAGATTATTTTTATCTCTTATGGGCGAGAAAATAGGATTTTTAGGGACTTTTTTAGGGTCATTATTGTGTTTAGCTAACTCTTTAGCACGCCATTTTTCATATCTTTTTTGAAAATTTGTGTAATTTTCATAGTACTCTAATTGCTTGTTGTAGCGATCAATTTCTTTGTGGTATTCATTGTATTCCTTACACTTATAAGTGCTGATGGTATTAAGAAATTTATCTACAAATTTTTGCATTCTTTCTTCTGTGAAATTACCAATAGTAGAAATAATAGCTGTTTGATTAGGATCAAACCCTTGCATTTCTAACACGCTTAAGCCATCAAAAACGCTTTCAGCTACAATGATATTTTGAATATTTTTAATATTTTGTGGAGATAAAACTTCAAAACCCTTGATAGAACCTGCTTGCATTAAGTGTTTAGTGGGATTAGTAGCGCCTTGCATAGTGAAAGGTTTGGATAATCGCTTGTTATACCCACCCTGTATTAAGTTTCCATTATCATTGGTCAAATAGCAAGGCACACATAAATTTGCATGTTCATCTTCTTTGATTAAATGACTATAAGGTTTGAGTAAAGTTTTATCCAAAGAGCGACTATCCAATAAAGTGTGAAACAAATATGAGCTTTCTATATCGTAGGTAGGGAGCTTTTCAAATTGTTTCACTACTTTTTGACGCTCTGCTTCCTGTTTTTTGGTAATGATTGTATAAGGCTTGGAATTGTTATATTTGTGGTTTGGCTTATCGCTAATTTCTAAATCATCTCTATTTTTGATCAAATCATTAAAATCTAGCCCACGATTTTTACAAAAGGCGATAATCGTGCCTTTATCTTCATCATTATGAGTGTTGAAATAATGATAACTCCCATCAGGTTTTCTTGAAACAATAAGTGTGCCTTTAATGGTATCGTACTCATTGTAAAGAGCCGGGTTATTTTTGCTTGATTTCTCTACTTTGTGTTTATAGCCATTAGAGAGTAAAATCTCATCTAATGGTAAGAATTGTAAATTAGAGATATAAGCCATAATCTTTCACCCAAATCTACTTTTTTTTAATCTTTTTGGCTAGTCTCATTTCATAATGTTTGGCTCTCGCATCATACAAAATACGATCCATTGCTTGAGTGAAAAATTTCATGACTTCAATTGCAGTCTCTACTTCGTTGATTTCAAATAATAATTTCATAGCGATTTCAACTTCCCTATACACTGATTTGGGTAGATCTTTTGCCAAAAGATTTCTGTATTCTTTGTTTGTAGGATCAAAGCCTTTAGGGATCACATATTTTTGTGAAATTTTTAAATCTTTTTTGAGTGGGAATTGCATTTTTTGTCCTTTGTTTTCTTTATGATGCTAGAATTTTCTTATCTATAGATAGTTCTTCTAATGCTCTATGGATATTCTTTTTTACAATTGCTTGTTGGTAAGAGCACTTGATGTTTGGAATTTTTTTGCCAACAAGTTGATCATAAGTCAATCTGCAAGAAAGACAAGGATTATTAACCGACACAAACTCCAAAAAAATATTGTTAAAGTTTTGCATTTGAAAATGCTTAGGAATTTTCAAAAAGAATACACCGTGCTTGTTTGCGAGCTTGAATTCTCTATCTTTTAATTTCTTGAAAATTTTTTTCAAATACCCACAAATTCCTAAAAAGAAGTTATTAGGTAAGTTGCTCTCCCCATTCAAACCTGAATGTTCGTAGTCTTCTATTTTAGTGAAGTCATGCATAGACAAAAAACATAACCCTTTTTGTTCTTAAAAGCAGTTAAAAATCCTATTTCCTCTAAAATCTTGAGATTATGTCTTAAGGTTCTATCACACCATTGCAAGCGAGTTAAGGCATAATGGCGGTTTAACGCGATTTTAGAACTTCTAGAATCTATAACAATTTCACTTAAAAGTTCCATGAGTTTCTTACAGCCTGTGCCACCAAAGAAAGTTGTATTGCTAGGAAAGTTTAATATCTTTTTAAAGAGTTTACATTCAACATAACGAGATTTGTCAAATCTGAAAGGAATAAACCTATCTTTTGAATGCTTGGAATAACAGACATTGTTCGCATGCATTTCTTTTAAGATATTCGCATCTAAAACTTTTCTTTTAAAAACTCTTTCTTGCATGGTCCTAATTCCTAGATATTGATTTCTTAGAGATTAGAAAATAATTACATTCGCTAAAGTATGAAAACTTAAAGGCGTTCACCTACACCTTAAAAGAATTTAGCGAGAATAAATTTTGCAAAAACATCTACTCCCTTTCCTATGAAAATAAAGAATTAGAAACGCACTTTTTAGGGGCATGCGTTTCCAGCTTGTATAAAAAATTACTAGCCCAACACCACAATATTGAAAACTTTAAACCCTGTATTTTGTTTAAAAGCGAGAGGATTGAAGAGAGTAAAAAAAATCAAGAGCGCTTCAATACCTTTTTAGAAAATTTAAGCCCTTTAGATTTAGAAAATTTTTTCCATTACAGCCGCAACGCTTTTTTTAAAGACGCTAAAAACTTTTTTGACAAGCAAAAATACACCCCTAACCTTGTGGCATTCTTGCAAACGAAATTCAAAAAAAGCACCCAGATCAACACCAATAACGAAAAAGAATTAGAAAAGGGCATGCTTTTATTGAACTCCCTAGAAGACAGAGACAACCCTAAAAGAGTGATTTTTAGCGTGGATAAGCTCAATGAAGGCTGGGATGTGTTGAATTTGTTTGACATTGTCAGGCTTAAAAATAAAGCGAGCCAAAAAGACACCATTAAAGACGCCCAGCTCATAGGGCGAGGAGCGAGATACTACCCCTTTAGCTATAACGATTTCAAGCCAAGCCACATAGAATTTTACCAACGCAAGTTTGATCTTTCCAACCCCTTAAGCACGTTAGAAAGGTTAGACTACCATGCCATTTATAACAGCGAATTTATCGCTAAATTAAAAGAAGAGTTACGAGAGTTAGGATTAGGATTCATTGAAAAGGAAAAGGAAAAAACAACTATCCCCTTAACGCCCACCAAGCGTTTCAAATGCTACTATGCGAGCAATACAAAAGACAAAAATAAAAACCTGTTCAATAAAGACTATACAGACCATGTTATAGTCAAACTCCAAAGTTTGCATGTCCCCTTATTTGGCTTTATTGTGCGTGAAAAGAAAGTGGATTTTAAAGAAGAAAATAAAGGCGATACAACTTATTATATACCCCACACCTTAGATAAAATCCCTATAAACTATTTTTTAAAAGCCCTTAATTTAAAAAACCTGGATTTCAAAACGCTTAAAAAAGCCTTTAAAAAACATGCCTTTAACAATAAAGTGGAATTTATAGAGCGGTATGTTTCTTCATTAAAAACAAACTTCCATAAAAGCCAAAAGTTTGATAACAACGAAATCCTTTTAAAGCTCGCTGTTTATATCATTGAAAACTTAAAAGACACGCTTTTAAAAGAGCAAGATAAATACGAGGTGAGCGCGTTAGAATTAAAAGAATTTGAAACGCATAATAAAAGCCTTAGCGCTAGCGAATGGGAAAAAGACATTCCCTTTTATGAATGGCTGCTTTTTAAGGACATGCGAAAACTGGACAGCGATTTAGAAAGGGAGTTTTTTAGGTTTTATCAACGACCATAAAGAGGTTTTAGACAAGAAATTCAAAGAATGGTGCGTTTTAAGGAATGATCATTTCGCTGAATTAAAAGTTTTTTGCAATATAGAAAATAGCCCCTTTTACGCACAAGGTTTTGAACCGGATTTTATTCTTTTTGCACAAACGCATGAAGATGAATTTTTAGGCTTCACTTGCTATATGGAAGCTAAAGGCGAACATTTAGAGCATTCTAACGCTTGGAAAAAAGAATTTTTAGAAACGCTAGAAAACGCCACGCTTAAAAGCCATAACAAAAAACTCCATTTAAAAGGCTTGCCGTTTTTCACGCTCCATAACAATAAAGCAGTAAAAAGCGAATTTGCAACCGCTTTCGATCAAATTTTTAAGGATTAAAAATGTTAAAAAACCCACTAAAAACCCTAGTAGATATTTTAATCAATCATTTCACTAAAGAACGCTTAGTTACTTTAATCTTACAACATGATGAAAAGCTTTTAATTTTCATGCTTGAGCATGAAAACGCTAACGACTACAAAAACGCTTTTTTTAAAACGATCGCCAACACGCTTGTATTTAATGAAAAGGCGTTATTAGAATGTTTAGAAATAAAAGAATTAGAAAAATCTTTCACACGATTTAAAAATAAAATAGGTCTATATTCACAAGGGGGTTTGATAAAATCCAGCGAATTAGTCGTTTTGAATTTCCCTTTTAAAGACAATGTTTTACTCGGTAACGCTAAAGACAACAGCACCAAACCTAACGAGCTTTTTTACCATGAAATATTGCATAAAAAAGAAATTGACACGCTTTCAAAGAAAAAAGCGTTGTGCCATTTTGAAATGCATGGAGAAGGCGATTTAGAAAGCGCTTTAAAAGATAGAAACACGAACTACCTTATCAAAGGCAATAACTTGATCGCTCTTCATTCTTTAAAAAAGAAATTCGCTAAACAAGTAAAATGCATCTACATTGACCCCCCTTATAATACCGGTAATGACAGCTTTAATTACAACGATAATTTCAACCACAGCTCTTGGCTAGTGTTTATGAAAAACAGGCTTGAAGCGGCTAGGGAGTTTTTAAGCGATGATGGCGTGATCTTTGTGCAATGCGATGACAACGAACAGGCTTACTTAAAAGTGTTAATGGATGAGATTTTTGGGAGAGAGAATTTTGTAAACACGATTATTTGGGAAAAAAAGTATTCTCCACAAAATGATGCGAAATGGTTCTCTGATAATCACGATTTTATTTTACTATACGCTAAAGATAAAGGAATTTGGCGACCTAATTTATTACCACGCACAAGCGAGATGAATGCGCGCTATAAAAATTTAGATAACGATGAAAGGGGTGCGTGGAAACCTAGTGATTGTTTGGTAAAAACTTATATGGCGAGTTATGATTATCCTATCACTACACCAAGTGGAAAAGTTGTAACGCCACCAAAAGGGCGGTGTTGGATGACTTCAAAAGAAAATTTTCAAAAACTTGTAGATGATAATCGTATTTATTTTGGAAGAAATGGAGACAATGTTCCTAGTTTGAAACGCTTTTTAAGTGAAGTCAAGCAAGGCACAACACCTTTAACAATATGGAAATATACAGAAGTAGGACATAATCAAGACGCCACAAAACAATTGCTAGCTCTCTTTAATAATGTAAAACTTTTTGACACCCCCAAACCCGAAGCCCTACTCCAACGCATTTTAGAAATTTCCACAAAAGAAAACGATCTCGTGTGTGATTTTTTCGCTGGGAGCGGGACGACTTGTGCGGTAGCGCACAAAATGAAACGCCGCTACATTGGCATCGAGCAAATGGACTATATAGAAACGATCACCAAAGAAAGGTTAAAAAAAGTCATAGAGGGCGAGCAAGGGGGCATTTCTAAAAAATGCGATTTTAAAGGGGGCGGGAGTTTTGTCTATGCTGAATTGAAAGAAGTGAATTTAGAAATTAAAAAACAAATCCTTAACGCTAAAAGTAAGAGCGAATGCCTAAAAATCTTTAACGATCTTAATGAGCGTTTTTTAAAACGCGCCGATTGTAAAATTGGTGAAATCCATAGCGAAGAGTTCCACAATTTAGATTTAAACGAGCAAAAAAGGATTTGTTGTAATCTTTTAGACTCTAACGAAGACTATTTAAACCTGGGCGATATTGACGAAGACGCATGGGAGATAGATGAGATCACTAAAAAATACAATGAAATTTTTTATTCTTAAGTTTGATCGTTCAACGTGCACCACTCAACGCATCAAAACGCTACGCCTATTTAGTGGGTAAAAATAAACAATATAGAATAAACAATGTGGTTTAAAAGCTAGAGGAATTTAAAACGCTTGGGCTAAAAAAAATTTTAGCTTTGCTTGACATAAGGATAACTAATCCGCTAGCAGTAAGCATTCGCTCGCTATAAACTCGCTATAAAATAAAAAAGATCATTAAAAATAAACGATTAAAAATATTATTGTAGTATTCAAGCCAATCAACAAGGAGTGAAACATGAAAATTTTTAAAAATTGGCTCTGTTTTAGCCTGATCGCTATGAGTTGGCTCCAAGCGGACATGCTGGATAATTTCACTAAGGCTATTAACAGCTACACCGCTAAAAAGCTTAATGAAATCAGAGATCAAGTCAATAGCGCTAACCCCGCTAAAAATCACAATACCGCTTATAACGCTAATGGCATGCTCACTAACATTGATTGCAAGGTCTTAAAAAATAACTTCTATTCGGTGTGTTATTCTAGCGAATTAAAAAACCCTATTTATGGCGTGAGCGTGTTGTTTGGGGATTTAGTGGATAAAAATAATATTGAAAAACGCTATGAGTTTAAGCCGGACACACGATTAGCCAAATACCAACAAGCCACGACACAAGATTACACCAGAAGCGGTTTTGATAGGGGGCATTTTGTGGCGAATGACGCTTCTTTTGATTTTGCGTCTAACCCTTTAAGAGAGACTTACAGAATGACTAATATCACCCCTGAAGCCAAAAACACCAACAGGCATTCTGTTTTATTGGTGGAAAAAGAGGGCCGTAATTTAGCTAGAAAATACCATCAAGTCTTAGTAGAAGAACTTACTATCATCAAACAGGGTTATAGGACTTTTAGCTCTAAGAATATCGCTATCCCTAGCGGCTTTTGGTACCACTATGACATAAGCCTAACGGACAGCTATGAAAACGCTAAAAGCGAATGCTTTTATATCCCTAATGACAACCAAAAATACCCCTTACAAGAAATGAGAAGAGATTGTAAAGAATACGAACGAGTTGAAAAACAAGTGGTTTTTAAGAACAATAAAAACGCTGAGTTGAATGAATTGCCCAAATACATGAATAATTCTAAGAAATATTAAAAACTGCTCTTAAAATACCAATATAAAATACCCGTAAAAACACCGGTATTTTGGATAAAGGTTTAAGAAATCAAATTTCTAAACGGCTAAAATCGGTTTTTTGTTGGAAGCGATAAGGGTTTCATAGGTGTTGGAGGAATGAGATAAAAACGATTATTACCTGCTCCTCGCACCCCTAAAAACAACAATATGCAAATTTTAATTTTTTACATGAACTCCTGGAGTTTGTTCGCTTGCGCCATCCATTCTGCAAGGCTTTCATAATCGTTATTTTCTATCCAAGCCTTAGCTTGCGCGATTTCTTTTTCGCATTTTTTAATCGCTTCTAAGACATTGTCTCGGTTTTGTTTGAAAATATCTTTCCACATTAAAGGCGAGCTTTTAGACAGACGGCTCATATCCCTAAAACCCCCACCCGCTAAGGATAGAATCATCTCTGGGTCGTTTTGCTTTAAAACGCTATTAGCTAGAGCGTAGCTCAAAACATGGGGTAAATGGCTGATATAAGCCACATGGGTGTCATGCTCGCTAGATTTCATTTTAATCAAGCGCGCTTTAATGCCTAAAAAGATTTCTTTAGCGATCTCTACTTGCTCAGCCCCTGAATCTTCTAAATCGCACAATATCACCAAAGCGTTTTCATACAGCCCCTTAACGCTCGCTTTAGGGCCATAAAACTCTGTCCCGCACATGGGGTGCGCGGCGATGAAATTTTGACGAATGCTTTTAGGGATATTGCGAATGATTTGCGCTTTAGCGCCCCCTAAATCAATAATCGTTGCACTTTTTTTGATAGAGGTCATTTTTTTCAAACACCCAATGATGCCCTCAACTGGAATGGCTAAAAAAATCACATCGCATTCTAAAATCTTTTCAAACTCCACGCATTCATCTACAAGCCCCAAAGTCAAAGCCAATTTGGCATGCAAAGCGTTATGATCATAGCCTATAACGCTTTTAAAACGCCCCCATTCTTGTAAGGCTAGCCCTAAACTCCCCCCCATAAGCCCTAAACCAATAATGCCTGCTTTCATGCCAAATTCTAAAGTAAGGTTTTTTCTAACACTTCAGCGATGTTTTTCACCGCAACGATGTTTAAATTCTCTCGCACTTCAGCAGGGATCTCATCTAAATCCCTTTCGTAATTTTTGACAGGAATGAGAGCGGTTTTAATGCCGGCTTTAAAAGCAGCGATCAACTTTTCTTTCAACCCTCCTATGGGTAAAACTTCCCCGCTCAAAGTCAATTCGCCCGTCATTGCCACTTCGCTTCTTGTAGCTCGGTCGCACAAAATACTCGCCATCACGCTCGCCATAGCGATCCCAGCGCTCGGGCCGTCTTTAGGCGTAGCCCCCTCAGGGACATGCAAATGCAAATCGTAAGCGTTATAAACTTTCAGCGCTTTTTTCTTTTTCTTGCCCTCTGCATCGGCCTCACTAGGGATTTTGGGCGCTTTTAAGGTTTCGTTATCCAACAAGACTTTGACAACAGAAAAAGCGATGAGAGCGGATTCTTTCATCACATCGCCTAAACTCCCGGTGAGTTTCAATTCCCCCTTGCCTCTAATCTTAAGCGCTTCAATTTTAAGCACATCACCGCCCACTGGAGTCCATGCCAAACCATTGACGATACCGATTTTATTTTCTCCATCTATGGGGTCAATTTCAAACACCATGCGTTCTAAATACTCTTTAAGGTTGTTAGGCGTGATAGAGACGCAGAAATCTTTATTCTCGCCTTTTTGATTTTCGCTTTTTTGATCTTCGCTTTTTTCATTTTCGCCTTTTTTGGTCCGCCCTTTTTTGTGCGGGTTATCTTCTAGGTATTTTAAAGCCGCTTTACGCATAATCGTTGCGATCTGTCTTCGTAAATCCCTAACGCCCGCTTCTCTGGTGTATTTTTCAATAATGAGTTTCAAACACTCATGGCTAATATCCACTTCGCTAGGCTTTAAGGCGTGCTTTTCTAATTCTTGGGGGATGAGATAGTTTTTAGCGATCTCTTCTTTTTCGCTAGGCGTGTAGCTGGACACGCTGATAAATTCCATTCTGTCTCTTAAAGGGGCCGGGATTCTGTCAATATTATTAGCGGTAGCGATAAAAATCACTTGCGACAAATCAATGCTGAAATTCGCATAATGATCCCTAAAAGCGATATTTTGCTCAGGGTCTAAAATCTCTAATAAAGCGCTCGCTGGATCGCCCCTAACGCTTCTATCCACCTTATCAATTTCATCTAAAACCATGACCGGATTCATCTTTTTAGCTTCAATAAGCCCTTGGACAATACGCCCGGGCATTGAGCCTATGTAAGTGCGTCTGTGCCCTCTTAATTCATTCACGTCTTCTAATCCCCCTAAAGCGATCCGAACTAAAGGGCGTTCTATCGCTTTAGCAATGGAATTAGCTAAGCTCGTTTTACCCACGCCAGGAGGCCCATAAAAGCATAAAATCGTGCCTTTAGTTTTGTCTTTTTTTTCTGGCTTTTTCTTGTGGCGCATTTCTAAAAGCTGCATGGTAGCAAAGTATTCTACAATACGCTCTTTAGGCCTTTTTAAGGAATAATGATCGTTATCTAGTTGCTCTTTGACATGCTTAATATCAAGCGCTTTTTTTTCATATTGCCCAAAAGGTACATCTAACATGGTTTCAATATAATTTTGTAAAGTTGCGCTATCAGAGCTGTCCGCATGGGTTCGGCTTAATCGGTCAATTTGCTTTTTGATTTCCTTAAACGCTTCTTCTTTTAAAAAAGGCTTGATGCTTTCTAGTTTTTGGTAGTATTGGTTTAAATCTTCATCTCGCTGTTTGTCTGTGCCAAGCTCTTTTTGGATTTGTTTGAGCTGCTCTTTTAAGAAATATTCCTTATTGGTTTGCTCCATTTTTTGATGGACTTTGGATTTGATTTCTTTTTGGAGCTTTTGGGTTTTAGTCTCTTCTATCACAATATCAATCAAATCCAACAAGCGCTGTTCGGTGTTGTTGTTAGCAAAAAGAAAATACGCTTGATCTTTTTTCAAATGCAAGGCCGCTGCGATTAAATCAGCGATGCGGTTAGGATCGTCATTGTCCTCTAAAGCCTTGATCAAATCCGGGGGGAAGAGCGAGCTGACATTGGCTAGAGTGATCACCTTTTCTTTTAACACTTCCACGATAGCCTGAATGTTTTCTTTATCGTACTCTAAATACTCAATGGGGCTTATTTGAGCTTCCAAAAAGCCTTGCTCGTTTTCTTTAGCAGGCTCTAAAATACGCCCCTTAGCGATGCCATTAAAGAGCAATTTCACGCGCCCATTAGGCATGTTGGCTTCACGCATCACCGATCCAATCACCCCCACATCATAATAAGGGGCTTCATTGTCGTTCAATTTGTCTTTTTGGCATGCAATAAAGACTAACGATTTATTGTTTTTAGCGTAAGCTGCTGCCTTGATGCTCGCGTTATTTTGTAAGAAAATAGGGGCTATCATAAAGGGGTATAAAAAGGTGTCTTCTTCTACCAATAAAGGCAGAATTTTAGGAAAATCTTCAGTCATTTTTCATCTCTCTATTATAATTTGTATGGTTTGAAATATCCTACCAATCAAAAATTAACACATACCAAGGCATGTGCGATGGTTTGGGTTTAGTCTCTTTTTCTAAAGCCTCATCTATCCTTTCTAAATAGCGTTTCACGCCCTCAGGCTTGTGGCGTTTTTTATAGACATTCGCGATCGCGCGATTGAGCTCATTTTGCCCTAAAATGAATTTGATTTGCATGTATTCTACATAGGGGCGGTAACGGCTGTTAGGGTATTTTTCTATAAATTCGCCTAAACTCACAATAGAATTAGAGATAAATTCCTGGTCTTTAGAATGGTTTTTGAAAGCGTAATAATGCGATTGCAGTTTCAAAAAGGTCAAATAATCCACATTGTCCTTAGTCCCAAAGCGCTTGATGTATTCATCAAAGTAAAAAGACGCTAAAACATACTCTTTCTTTTTCATGTGTGCTTGCCCTAAGGCTAGCATCGCTTCTGGGACAAGGGGGGAATTGATGTGTTCGCTCTGTAAGGAAGAATAGTAATTGTCCGCTGTCTCTAAATTAGCAAAAAGGATTTCTCTCAAAATCCCTTGATACCAAAAGATCGCCGGTTTGTTGTATTCGTCTTTTTTTTTCTTTTTGTTCGCACAACCGGTGCCT
Organism: Helicobacter pylori; assembly: GCF_015904775.1. Classification (GTDB taxonomy): domain Bacteria; phylum Campylobacterota; class Campylobacteria; order Campylobacterales; family Helicobacteraceae; genus Helicobacter; species Helicobacter pylori_DM. The sequence continues at coordinate 120,570 of NZ_JADZNC010000003.1, read as the reverse complement.
ATAATAATGATTGCCATTGTGATAAAAAGGAAAGTTTTAAAATGTTTTAAACGCATGCCATTTGTCTTATAAAATTAAATTTTTGAACCACTCATGGTTATTTTTTCTTATTCTTAGCCCCACCCAATAGCGTAAGCGCCATTTCTCCAATCATGCACACCGTGCCAAAAATGTGCCACCCACTACTATAATTAGATTTGCTAGGATTATTTTTCTTGATTTGTGGTTTTATTTTACTCATCTCTCACTCCTTAGTTATATTTTATAATGATTCAGTTAAACTTTCATCGTTATTCAGTCATTGAATTATACCCAAAACTAGCAAAAATTGATTTTACCAAAATTGTTTGATATAATACAGATTTTTAGTTTAGAAATCATTGAGCGCTGGTTTTAAGGCGGTCTTTTATTCTTTAAGGAGAAGATCTTGTGCTTTTTTAAAGGGAATGCAATCGCCTATGATTTTTGATGTGAAAGCGCCTATCTTAGGGTTTGAAACCATTCATAAAATGCACTTGCAAAAGATTGATGAAATCTTTTTGCGTTTGAACAGCACAGAAGATGATTCCGTGGTGTCTTTCACGCTGGTCAATCCCTTTGCTTTAAGAAAATACGAATTTGAAGTGCCTACCCCCTTAAAAATCCTTTTAGAATTAGAGGGAGCCAAGAGCGTTCTGGTCGCTAATATCATGGTCGTTCAAACCCCCATTGAGCTTTCCACCGTGAATTATCTAGCCCCTTTAATTTTCAATTTGGACAAGCAGCTCATGGGGCAAGTGGTTTTGGATTCTAACAAATACCCGCACTACCATTTAAGAGAGAATATTCTAAGCCACACGCATGAATGACGCATGAGCGGTGCATGAGTGGTGTCTGTGTAAAGCGTTTCTTTAAGCTTATGGTGCAATGCATCGGCGTTTTTGCAAATACAAGCGAGCGGTTTTCTTATGGTATAATAGCGGTTATTTTTATAGGATAACCAACGCTAAAAATGGCGCTTTAATTGAATCCAAAACAAGGAGTTTATTTTTATGGAACAAAGCCATCAAAACTTACAATCTCAATTTTTTATAGAGCATATCTTACAGATTTTACCTCACCGCTATCCCATGCTCTTAGTGGATAGAATTATAGAGTTACAAGCCAATCAAAAAATTGTCGCTTATAAGAATATCACTTTTAATGAAGACGTGTTTAACGGGCATTTCCCCAATAAGCCCATTTTCCCGGGCGTTTTGATCGTAGAGGGCATGGCGCAAAGCGGAGGGCTTTTAGCCTTCACTAGCATGTGGGGGTTTGACCCTGAAATGGCGAAAACAAAAATCGTGTATTTCATGACGATTGACAAGGTTAAATTCCGCATTCCTGTAACTCCAGGCGACAGATTAGAATACCATTTAGAAGTCTTAAAGCATAAGGGCATGATCTGGCAAGTGGGTGGCACGGCTCAAGTGGATGGCAAAGTGGTCGCTGAAGCCGAATTGAAAGCCATGATCGCAGAGAGAGAATAAAAATGAGTAAAATTGCAAAAACAGCCATTATTTCTCCTAAAGCAGAGATTGGCAAAGGCGTAGAGATTGGGGAATTTTGCGTTATTGGAGATGGCGTCAAACTAGATGATGGCGTGAAACTCCACAACAATGTAACCTTACAAGGGCATACTTTTATTGGGAAAAACACCGAAATTTTCCCTTTTGCCGTGCTAGGCACACAGCCTCAAGATTTAAAATACAAGGGCGAATACAGCGAACTGATGGTTGGAGAAGACAACCTTATTCGTGAATTTTGCATGATAAATCCCGGCACTGAAGGGGGGATTAAAAAAACCATTATTGGGGATAAAAACCTGCTCATGGCTTATGTGCATGTCGCCCATGATTGCGTGATTGGCAGCCATTGTATTTTGGCTAATGGCGTAACTTTAGCAGGGCATATTGAAATAGGCGATTATGTCAATATCGGCGGTCTTACAGCGATCCATCAGTTTGTGCGTATCGCTAAAGGGTGCATGATAGCCGGTAAGAGCGCTTTAGGCAAAGACGTGCCGCCTTATTGCACCGTAGAGGGCAATCGCGCTTTTATTAGGGGGTTAAACCGCCACCGGATGCGCCAATTATTAGAAAGTAAGGATATTGATTTTATTCATGCACTTTATAAGAGGTTGTTCCGCCCTATTCCCTCTTTAAGAGAGAGCGCTAAATTAGAGTTAGAAGAGCATGCCAATAACCCTTTTGTAAAAGAGATTTGCTCTTTTATTTTAGAGAGTTCTAGGGGCGTGGCGTATAAGTCAAGCGAATATTCTAGCGAAGAAAAACAAGAGGAATAACATGAACGAAACGCTTTATTGCAGTTTTTGCAAAAAACCAGAATCCAGAGATCCCAAAAAACGCCGCATTATTTTTGCGAGCAACCTGAATAAAGATGTGTGCGTGTGCGAATATTGTATAGATGTGATGCATGGGGAATTACACAAATACGACAGAATGGATTCTTTATTAGCGCTCAAAAGAGACCGATTGAGGCGAATGGAATCCAGTGCTTATGAAGAAGAGTTTTTGCTCTCTCGCATTCCAGCCCCTAAAGAGCTTAAGGCGGTTTTAGACAATTATGTGATAGGCCAAGAGCAGGCTAAAAAGGTTTTTTCCGTAGCCGTGTATAACCATTACAAACGCTTATCTTTTAAAGAAAAACTCAAAAAACAAGACAACCAAGACAGCAATGTGGAGTTGGAACATTTAGAAGAAGTGGAGTTGAGCAAGTCTAATATTTTATTGATCGGCCCTACAGGTTCAGGCAAGACTTTAATGGCGCAAACTCTCGCCAAGCATTTGGATATTCCTATCGCCATTAGCGATGCGACTAGCTTGACTGAAGCGGGTTATGTGGGCGAAGATGTGGAAAATATCCTTACAAGATTGTTGCAAGCGAGCGATTGGAATGTCCAAAAAGCCCAAAAAGGCATTGTGTTTATTGATGAGATTGATAAAATCAGCCGTTTGTCAGAAAACCGCTCCATCACTAGAGACGTTTCTGGCGAGGGCGTTCAGCAAGCGTTGTTAAAAATCGTTGAAGGCTCTTTAGTGAATATCCCCCCTAAAGGCGGCAGAAAGCACCCTGAGGGCAATTTCATTCAAATTGACACGAGCGATATTTTATTCATTTGCGCCGGAGCGTTTGACGGGTTAGCTGAAATCATTAAAAAACGCACCACGCAAAACGTGTTGGGTTTCACTCAAGAAAAGATGAGCAAAAAAGAGCAAGAAGCGATCTTGCATTTAGTCCAAACCCATGACTTGGTTACTTATGGGCTTATCCCTGAGCTTATCGGCCGTTTGCCGGTTTTAAGCACGCTAGATAGCATCAGTTTAGAAGCGATGGTGGATATTTTGCAAAAACCTAAAAACGCCCTAATCAAGCAATACCAACAACTTTTCAAAATGGATGAGGTGGATTTGATTTTTGAAGAAGAAGCCATTAAAGAAATCGCCAAACTCGCATTAGAAAGAAAAACCGGGGCTAGGGGACTAAGGGCGATCATTGAAGATTTTTGTTTGGATATTATGTTTGATTTACCCAAGCTTAAGGGATCGGAAGTGCGTATCACTAAAGATTGTGTTTTAAAACAGGCTGAACCTTTGATCATTGCTAAAACGCATTCTAAAATTCTTCCTTAAGGAACACGCTTATAAATTTAACGATAAAGGATTAGAAAGGGCATGATTTTTAGCAAATTGATCGGTTTGTTTTCGCATGATATTGCCATAGATTTAGGCACGGCTAACACGATCGTGTTAGTCAAAGGGCAGGGCATTATTATCAATGAGCCTTCTATTGTGGCGGTGCGCATGGGGTTGTTTGATTCTAAAGCTTATGATATTTTGGCAGTGGGGAGCGAGGCTAAGGAAATGCTAGGCAAAACCCCTAACAGCATCAGAGCGATTCGCCCCATGAAAGATGGCGTGATTGCCGATTATGACATTACCGCTAAAATGATCCGCTACTTTATTGAAAAAGCGCACAAACGAAAGACATGGATTCGCCCGCGCATCATGGTGTGCGTGCCTTATGGGTTGACAAGCGTGGAAAGGAATGCGGTTAAAGAGAGCGCTTTGAGCGCTGGGGCTAGAGAAGTCTTTTTGATTGAAGAGCCTATGGCAGCAGCGATTGGAGCAGGCTTACCAGTCAAAGAGCCGCAAGGGAGTTTGATTGTGGATATTGGTGGAGGCACGACTGAAATTGGCGTGATCAGTCTTGGGGGGCTAGTCATTTCTAAAAGCATTAGAGTGGCCGGGGATAAATTGGATCAAAGCATCGTGGAATACATCCGCAAGAAATTCAATTTATTGATAGGGGAGCGCACCGGCGAAGAGATTAAGATTGAAATCGGTTGCGCGATCAAACTGGATCCGCCTCTTACCATGGAAGTGTCAGGGAGGGATCAAGTGAGCGGGCTGTTGCACACGATTGAATTGAGCTCTGATGATGTGTTTGAAGCCATTAAAGATCAGGTGAGGGAAATCTCTAGCGCTTTAAGGAGCGTGCTTGAAGAGGTGAAGCCGGATCTAGCGAAAGACATTGTGCAAAATGGTGTGGTGCTTACCGGCGGTGGGGCTTTGATTAAGGGCTTAGACAAGTATTTAAGCGATATGGTTAAACTCCCTGTGTATGTGGGCGATGAGCCTTTATTGGCCGTAGCCAAAGGCACAGGGGAAGCCATACAAGATTTGGATTTACTCAGCCGTGTGGGTTTTAGTGAATAATGCATGCGTTTTTATTTTAAATTCCTTTGGCTTTTAGGGATTTTTCTTATTTTTTATTTTTTAGACATTAAAGGCAGTTCTTCTTATATCAGCGACCGGATTAAAAACGCCTTGATGAGCGCTAAAAACAGCTTATTAGACAACATTCAAGCGTATTTTTTTCAAGCCCAAAACATTAAAGAATTTCAAAAAGAACGCTTGATTTTAGAAGCTTTAAAACTAGAAAACGCCGATTTGAAAGAGCGTTTGAATAGTATTTATCCTTTAGAAAATCCAAAAATGACTTATACCCCTACTTTTATGACTTCATTCATCAGTTTAGAAGACACGCACAGCGTCTCTCTCAACCCTATTGTGAATTTAGAAGAAAATAAGATTTATGGTCTTGTCTCCCACAATCAAGCCATAGGCATTGCGGTGTTAGAAAAAGGGCGCTTGAACGGGTTTTTGAACGCCCACAAGCGGTGCGCTTATAGCGTGATGATAGGCCAAAATCAAGTCTTAGGCTTTATAGGGACTAATTTCAAGCAAGAATTAATCGTGGATTTTATTGTCCCTAGCGCTGAAATCAACATAGGCGATCAAGTGCTAACGAGCGGGCTGGATGGGATTTTTGGAGCGGGGGTGTTTGTGGGTGAAGTTTCAAGCATTGAAGATCATTACACTTATAAAAGCGCGGTGTTGAAAAACGCTTTTTTAAGCGACGCCAAACTTTTAAGGCATGTGTTTTTAAGCGATGTGAAAAACTAGCGCTCTATTCAAGGCTATTCAAGCGCGTTTTTAACCCCTTTCAATCAAATCAGGCTAATCCTTTAAATCCAGAAAAAAATATTCTAGTTTCCCTTTTTTGATCCAATAGTCCCTACCCTCCACCACTTTATCCTTATCCCCATAAAATTTTAAAACCACTTTGATTTTGAGATTGGGATCGTTTTTAGGGTTAAAAATTTTATCTTTAAAAAGTTTTTTATACCAAACTGCCTTGCGTTGGGAACTAGTGTGTTCGATCCCTTTAGGATCAATGAAGCAAATGATTTGCGTGCTGCCTTTTTGCAGCCAAAAGATAAAATCAGGGAAAAATTTCCTTTCTGTAGCGCCGTTGAAATAAGGGATAAACAAATTGTCTAAATGCTCATCAATCTTGCTGAACGCCCAAAAATCATAGTTTTCTTGTAGTGTTTTTATCGTTTCAGTTTTTTGTAACTCTTTTAAAAAATCAATTTCACTTTCTACTCTAACCACATGCTTAAGCCAATCGCAGTTTTTGGCTTTAATTAAAGGGGTGTAGTAATGCTCCTTGAGTTTTAACAGCTCTGCATCATCAACTTTGAATGTTCTGTCTTGTTTGTGCTTTTCTGTATCCAAAGGCGCATACTCTTTCACTTCTTGGATGGCTTTCATTAATTCTTCTTTTTTACCCGCCTTAATTTTAATCCTTTTAAAATGCACGATTTTCTCATCATCTAGGGCGTTAAACTCGTCTTTAGGCACTTTTTGATTGAGATATAGCCTCTTTTTAAGGATAGAAATCAAGTCATCTAAATCTTTATAATGCCAGTTTAATTCTATTTCAAAACATTCTTTTTGTATCATTTCTTTTAACAGCTCGTAATCTTTAGGGTTATAAAATTCATGCTTTAAAATAAAATGCTTTTCGCTCATTAAATGAAAATACTCTTTTAAATCCTTAAAATTTTTTTCGCTCATTTTAAACGAACCGCTTCCTAAGTCAGTGGCTTTAATGGATTTTTCTTGGTAGCAAGGCACAAACAAGGCGTGTTTCATCGGCGTTTTTTCTAATTTGATTTCATGCCATGAGCCTCTATTTTCGCCCCCATTTTCGCTCTCTTTTTGGAACTTTAAAATCGCTTCAAGGCTTGCATGGTTGGTGGGTATCACAAAAAGCGTTTCCAACATTGCAGCGTTTGGTTTCAAGTCTTTTTTAATAGCTTTATCTATGTCTAAATACGCTAACCTTTGGCGTTGGTTTTTGACGCTTTCAATCCTTACGCCCCTGCCAAAAGATTGTTTCACCAGCTTTTTAGCGTCATCATCAAGCCCTATATTTAAAAATAAAATCACGCTAGGCCTTGTGCTATCCCACCCGGTGTCAAAAGCGCGAGACCCCACTAAGATATTGATACTGCTCTTATCAATCTGGCTGAAATAGCTCTCTTCTTTAAAGCTCAAATTCTTACTCACCACCTTCACGCTCTTTAATTTTTCACGGATCCATTCTGTAATATCGCCTATTCTAATCAGGCAAAAGACTTTATCGCTTGTGTTGAGCTTGAAAGCGATTTCTTGGTTGTTTTTAGGGTTAATAATGACTTCAATATACCCGTTGCTGGCATAAAAAACTTCTTCTTTTAAGCCTTTAAAATCCATGCTCTTTAAACCCTCTTTAAAAACCTTGATTTTATATTCTTTTTCTTTATCTTTGCCATCGCTAAAAAGAAATTCCGGATTCTTTAATTCCTCTAATAAATCGTCTTTAGCCTTTAAAAAATCGCCCTCATCGTCATTTTCAATCACGCGCGCTAAAGTTTTAAAAAAGATTTCCGCATCGCTGTTTTCAACATTCACAGAATGCGTGAACACGAGCATTAAAGGGTCGTAAAAATAGCCTTCTGTTTGATAGCGTTTTTGCATACCCAAAAGCAATAACGCTTTTAAAAGAGCGATTTCTTTTTCCCTATCGTTTAAATCTTTCAATTCCTTAAAAGCGCTTAAATTGTTTTTCTTCAATAAAACAGACTCTTTACCATAGCCAAGCTTCACCCACTCGCCCACGCTCAAATTATACACCGCAGTGATGAGATCGCTCTCTTCAGTGAAAGTGGCGCTGAAATTGAATAAAAACCCTTTTTGAGATAACAGGCTAAAAATAGCCTGTCTTTTGCTCTCAGTCTTGTTCCCCTTATGCGCTTCATCTAAAATCACATAGTTTTCCCCATTATCCCAACAATCCTTATAATTTAAAAGGTTTTCCTTGCTTTCTTCATCGCTCATTAAATCCGCACGGTAATAAAAAAGAGCGATTTTTTTCATTAAAGAATCTTTTGGAGCGCGATAAAAGTCCTTATTAGTAACGCTTTTAAGGTCTTTGAAATCAATTTGCTTGGCATAATCTTTACTCCGGTTGTATTTTTCAATTTCTTTTTCAAATTGCTTGATTAAATGCTCGTTCGCGCTAAAAAACATGATATTTTTCTTAGGGATTAAACCCATTCTTATAGCCACGCTTAAAAGTTCTACCAGTTTGATAATGACAATCGTTTTACCGCTCCCTGTGGCCATGTAAAAGGCTAGGCGGTTGATAAAATTTTCAAAACGCACGCAATCATTTTCTACCTTAAAATGGCTCTTTAACAAAGGATTGAGTTTCTTTTTAGCGAAATCGCAATTAGCGAATGAATAATGTTTTTGATAAAATGCGTAAAATTCTTTTTTATCTTCTTTGAAATCCCTAAAATAAGCGACAAGCACTCTAAAAGCGTTGATTAAAGCTTGCTGTTGGTAATCTAAAAGCTCCTTATTATTATCAAAGCTTTTAAAGTCTAGCCTTTCTAACGGATCGTTAATCTCATTAGCGTTCAATTCCTCTTCAGCGAGTTTTTGAGCGACAAAAATTTCATTATCGGTGGTTAAATCTTTTTTCTTTGCCATGATTTTTTCCTTACCAAATGAGCGCTTCTTTTAAGGCTTTTAAGATTTCTACTTCTTTATCATTCCCTTTAAATTTCACCACTTTTTCATTGAAAAACTCCACTCCAACGCCGTGTAAATTTTCTAAAGTTTCCTTAATATCCACGCCCATTTTTTCTAGCACTTTTACATTGAGCGTGTAAGAATGTTCTTTACACTCCACTAAATCGCTGTATTGTTCATCATACGCTAAGGGTTTGTCGTTGTCTTCATACTTGATTTTTCTTAAAATCTCTTCATAGCTTTCTAATTCATAAACTTTGACTACCCCACCTTTATTAAATTCTTTAAGCGCACCGCTTTTAAAACCGCCTATAACCTTTTTAAGCCTGGGCAAAATCACGCTCTCAAAATGCTCCCCCATTTCAACACCGATATACTTCCTTTTCATTTTGTGCGCCACCGCACAAGTCGTCCCGCTCCCAGCGAAAAAATCACACACGAGATCGTTTTCTTTTGTGGAAATTTCTAAAATGCGTTGGAGTAGGGATTCGGGTTTGGGGGTGTCAAAAAGGGCTTTCCCATCAAAAATCTCTTTGATTTCTCTTTTAGCGTCTTGAGTGTGTCCTACTTCTTGATAAGTCCATAAACTCATGGGGGTTACGCCTTGCTTGACTTCACTTAAAAAGCGTTTGTAACATGGCACACCCCTACCACTTTTAGGGAAAAAGATGCGATTATCAGCGATCAATTCTTGTAATCTTTCTTGTGAAAAAAGCCATGAATAACCATGAGGGGGTAAGATTTCTTGCTTGGTGTAGGGGTTAAAAATAGGGTAAATATTGCGCTCAACAGCCGGTCCAACTGACAAATCGGAGGACTTCCACACGCCTCTTTCATCATTATCTAAATTTTTATAGCGTGCATTCATTTCTTTTGTGCGCTCAAGGGTAAAATCATGCAAGTTTTCAATGTTTTTTGAATAAGTTAAAATATAGTCATGGTTGTTAGAAAAATGTTTTTTTAAATTAATGGGAGAATAGGATCGTTGCCAAACCACATTGGCTACAAAGTTATCACCCCCCCCCATTAAACACTTCGTCCATCAACACTTTCAAGTAAGCCTGTTCGTTGTCATCAATGCTCACAAACACCACGCCTTTATCACTCAAAAGCTTGTGCGCAAGCTCTAAGCGGTTTTCCATCATAGAAAGCCAGCTAGAGCGTTTGAAATTATCCGCATAAATAAATTCATTGTTTTGCGTGTTATAAGGCGGATCAATGTAAATGCAATCTATTGTTTCTTTATAGCGGTTTTTAAGAGAGTTTAGGGCTTGGTAGTTTTCGCTTTTAATGAGCGTGCCGTTGATTTCATTCTCACTGAATAAGCTTTTAATCTCTTCTTCTAAATCTTTAAAATAAATCGTGTCTAGGGGCAAGAACTCATTTTCTAAAAGATCGTCTGTGGTTTTTAAATTCAAGTCTTGCCATTCTTGGACTTGTTTGGGGTAGTTTGTGTGGCTTGTGATTTTACTCAAATCGTAGTTTTTGGCTTTTAATTTGTCTAGGCTCACGATGAAATGCGAGTTTAACACAAAGCGGGGTTTGTTCCAAATCTTACAAAGTTCGTTTTCAAATTCGCTCACTAATACAATCACTTGCAACGCCACTTCCTTAATGGTGTTGATCTCATTAAGGCGTTTAGCATCAAATGCAGTCATTTCTTTAAAAAGGTATTCAAACAGATACAAATCCAACTGCTCTTTTAAAAACCCTTGCGCGTTTTTATGGATGAAATAATCCATACTGCCTTGCTTTTTGAATTTGACAAACGCTTTTTTTAAGATTTCTTCATCAAGTTTGACGCCTTGATTGGAACATTTTTTTAGGATTTCATTCGTTTTTGTTTGAGTCCCCTTGCTACTGAGAGTAACGCTAAAATTTAGGGTGTTAGTTTTGGTGTCTGTATCTTTTACTATACTTTTTAAATCAAAGACCAAATCCACTTTTTCATTATATTTTTTGCTTTCTAGTAAAGAAGTGTCAAAGTTAAAAAGAATGTTTTCTAATTCAAAGCAAAAATCCTTATAGTTCGTTTCGCTTTTCACATAATAAAGATCTTTAGTTTTATAAAATAAAGCGGTGTCTTTTTTGAGGGAGCATTTTTCATAACCGCTTTTAGTATAAAGATTATCATAAAGGGGCGTGTCGTTGAAATAAATCCCTCCATTAGCGCTGAAATAACGCTTGAAAAAGCTATAGAGTTTGTCAAACAATTCTTCTTTGAGATCGTTGTTGTCTTGGCATTTTGAATCAATGAGTTTTTTTAATTCTTGTTTTTTATGGTGGTAATACTGGCTTTTAGCCTTCATGAGATTGATCATGCCACTTTTCACCGCTTTAGCGTTAGGATTTAAAAGGCTTTCTTGTTTGTCTTCAATCTTAACGCCTATGAAAAGGTTTTCTAAAACTTCATAAAATTGCGCTTCGTTCGTTTTCATCATCACGCTCCTTAAAAACATAAAAAGTATTATAACAAAGCCCACCCATTAAGCGCTACAATACACCCATGCAAAAAAAGATTTTTTTACTAGAAGACGATTACCTTTTAAGCGAGAGCGTTAAGGCGTTTGGCTTATTGAAATTTTAGATTGCCTTGACTGACTCATTTTTTAAAATACCCCCATTTCATTGTAAAATTATCTCTGTGAAACCCATTGAAGTTTAATAAAAGGTAAAAATAAGATTGAATATCAATAAAGTGTTTTATCATAGCAGCACCAACATGCATGAAGTGCCAGATAATAGCGTGGATTTGATCATCACAAGCCCGCCTTATTTCAACATTAAAGATTACACGAAAAATGGCACACAAGACTTACAACATTCAGCCCAACATGTTGAAGATTTAGGGGCGTTAGAAAAATATGAAGATTATCTTTTAGGTCTTTTAAAAGTTTGGCTTGAGTGCTACAGAGCGCTAAAACCCAATGGTAAGTTGTGCATTAATGTGCCTTTAATGCCCATGCTTAAAAAGGTTTTAAACACGCACTACAACCGCCATATCTTTGATTTGCATGCTGATATTCAACACTCCATTTTGCATGATTTAAACAACACGCTAGAAAACAAGCCTAAAATGTTCTTACTAGATGTCTATATTTGGAAACGCGCAAATCCCACTAAAAGATTGATGTTTGGGAGCTACCCTTATCCTAGAAATTTTTATGCACAAAATACTATAGAATTTATTGGCGTGTTTGTCAAAGACGGAAAACCCAAACAACCCACAGAGGAGCAAAAAGAACAAAGCCAATTGACTCAAGAGGAATGGGTGGAATTCACTAAACAAATTTGGGAAATCCCAATCCCTAATAAAAACGATATTGCTTTTGGTAAGCATGCGGCTTTAATGCCGGCTGAATTAGCAAGGCGTTTGATTAGATTGTATAGTTGCGTGGGCGATGTGGTTCTAGATCCATTTAGCGGGAGCGGGACAACCTTAAGAGAAGCAAAGCTTTTAAAAAGAAATTTTATAGGTTATGAACTCTATGAAAATTATAAGCCCTTGATTGAGCAAAAATTAGGAAACTTGTTTGATTTTGAATAAGATTTATATAGAAGATGTTTTCACATTCTTAGACAAACTAGAAGATAAAAGCGTTGATTTAGCCATTATTGATCCCCCCTACAATCTTAAAATTGCTTCATGGGATAGTTTTAAAAATGATGAAGAGTTTTTAACATTTTCTTACGCTTGGATTGATAAAATGCTGCCCAAACTTAAAGACACAGGGAGTTTTTATATCTTTAATACCCCCTTTAATTGCGCTTTATTTTTAGCGTATTTGCGCCATAAAAAAGTGCATTTTTTAAATTTTATCACTTGGGTTAAAAAAGATGGGTTTGCCAACGCCAAAAAGCGTTATAACCATGCGCAAGAAAGCATTTTATTTTATAGCATGCACAAGAAAAACTATACCTTTAATGCCGATGAGGTTCGCATCGCTTATGAATCCACCGAACGCATCAAACATGCTCAAAGTAAGGGGATTTTAAAAAATAACAAACGCTGGTTCCCTAACCCTAAGGGTAAATTATGCCTTGATGTGTGGGAAATCACTTCACAAAGGCATGTTGAAAAAGAGAAGGGTAAAATCCTTAAGCCCAAACACCCCAGCATCAAACCTAAAGCGCTCATTGAACGCATGATAAAGGCTAGCTCTAATGAAAACGATTTGATTTTAGATTTGTTTAGTGGCAGTGGCATGATTAGCTTGGTGGCTAAAAGTTTGGAGCGTAATTTTATAGGGTGTGAGAGCCATGCTGAATATGTGCATGAGAGTTTGGAAATGTTTAGGTATAATGAATGCGAATAAAAAAGGATATTTAACATGCTAAAATTAGAAAAAATTTTGCTAGAAATCACACAGCTTGATCCTAGTAAAGAGTGTTTGAAATTCTTAGCTAATCGCATAAAAAGCTCTGATTATAGGGGCTTACACTTATCCCAACACAATCGTTACGATCAAAATAAGATTAAAACCATTATTCAAGCTATTTTTAATGAAGCGAGAGAGGATTTTTTACAAATCCGCACCACTGATATGAGTAAACGCCCTAGCAATATCATAGGCGAAGAGGTTTATGCAAAAGTGGTTGATAATATCTGTAAATCTGAAATGCCTCAAGACAATTTAAGAAAAAAGAATCAAGTAACTCAAGATAGCTTGAGAAAAAATCTTTTTGTAGATATGCATAGAATGGGGTTGATTGAGCGATACAATAAAAATAAGGAACCTACAAACCCCTACATTCAAAGCAATATTAAATATATCAGTTTAACTCCCTTAGCTATAGAATTTTTAAACGCGCAAGATTTGTTAAGAAAAAATTTTTGTTACACGCAAGCTTTAGAAAATCTTTTACAAGGTTTTGGGGCAGAATGCAGAGAGGTGATGATAGAGCTTGAAAATCATTATTTAGACATTGAAGAAATGATGTTTTTTGTTACATTTTTAAATATTGACAATTTTACTAGAAGTGGAATTACAGAATACATTAGAGAATATAGGAGTTTAAGCCGTATCCAAAAAGAAAAATTAAAAGAGTTAGTGCAAGATTATTGCAACCCTAACCATTTTAACGGGAATAAGTTAGACAAGAGAGATTATCATAATTGGAAAAATCAAGCCCAACAGATTTTTAGCTTGCTAGAACAAAGCGTGTTTTTTGAAACCAATAAAGAGAGGCTTATTTTAAAAACGCTCAATGAAGAAAACAAACAAAACGATAAAAAGCTCAAACGCTCCATTAAAGAAAAAGCCCTTTATTTTGAAAAACATGGCGTTAAAAAAGAAAAGGGCTTTGAATTGCACCATATTGTGCCTTTATGCTTGGCTCGCTCTATAGAAGAATTTGATCTTTTGGATAAATGGGAAAATTTAATCTATATTGACGCTTTTAACCATGCGAAGATATCTCAAACGCAAAATAAACATCTTTGTTTGTATTTTGAAAATTGCGATGTGGTTTTATCTAAAGGCTTAAAAGAAGAACAAGAAAGCCTTTATTTGACTTACATTGAAAATGTGTTATATAAACTTGATTTACAAAATGCCATGTTGGAATACAATAAAGATTTATTGCATTCTAAAAACGGCTGATAAAATAAAGCGGTGTCTTTTTTAAGGGAGCGTTTTTCATAACCGCTTTTAGTATAAAGGCAATTAGCGCTACAATACCCCCATGCAAAAAAAGATTTTTTTATTAGAAGACGATTACCTTTTAAGCGAGAGCGTTAAGGAGTTTTTGGAGCATTTAGGCTATGAAGTGTTTTGCGCTTTTAATGGGAAAGAAGCTTATGAAAGGCTCTCGGTTGAGCGCTTCAACCTCTTGCTTTTAGATGTGCAAGTGCCTGAAATGAATAGCTTGGAATTGTTTAAGCGCATCAAAAACGATTTTTTAATCTCTACGCCTGTGATTTTTATCACCGCCTTACAGGATAATGCTACCTTAAAAAATGCTTTTAATTTAGGAGCGAGCGATTATTTGAAAAAGCCTTTTGATTTAGACGAATTAGAAGCGCGCATTAAAAGGTTTTTCAATGATGATCCCATAGAAATCATGCCTAACATTTTTTATCACCAAAATTGCTTGAGTGTCAGGGGCAAAAAAGAGATCTTGCCGCCCAAAACCGCACAACTTTTAGAATACTTTTTAGAGTATAAAGGGCAAATCATCAGCTCTCAAGCACTAGAAAACAATTTATGGGAACAAGCGATTGATGATTCCACCTTACGCACTTACATTAAAGTGTTGCGCAAGCTCTTGGGGAAAGATTGTATAGAAACGCATAAGGGGGTGGGCTATCGCTTTAACCCACTATGAAAAAAAATCCCTTAAACTCTTTTTAGGGACTTATTTAGGCTCTTCGTTTGTGTTAATGCTAGTGATTAGCGTTTTAGCGTTTAACTATGAAAAAAACGAAAAAATCAAAATGATACGCATGGACATGGACAAAATGGCTTCTAAGATCGCTAGTGAAGTGATTGCCTTGCACATGCAAACGCATGGGGATTACCACAACGCTTTAAACGCTCTGATTTCACGCTATAAAGACGCTTCCATAGCCCTTTTTGATAGCAAAAAGCGTGTTTTATACTCCAATATCCCTGAAAGCACGGATTTGATTAAAACCCATAAAGAGGCGGGCTTTTTTAGTTTTAAGGGGGAATATTACCTATTCAGCGATGAAACTTTCGCCCATTTAGGCGTGGCTAAAATGCTTTTTAAAAATTCTAAACCCCTTCATTTTTCTTCTTTGTATCGTAACATTGTTTTAGTGTTTGTTGTAGCGTTTTTGTGCGTGATAGGGGTTTCTGTGTTTTTGGGGCGTTTGTTTTTAAAGCCCATTAGGAATGAAATCACCCGTATTGATCATTTTTTAAAAAACACCACGCATGAATTAAACACCCCCATGAGCGCTTTAGTCTTGTCTTTAAAAACCCTAGAAGACAGCCAACAACACCGCCGCATTAAAATCGCTATCCAGCGCATGAGCTTTTTATACCGCTCGCTCTCGTATTTAGTGATGCAAGATATTGAGCGCGAATCCTTTGTGCTTTTAGATTTAAAAGCCCTGATTATTAAAGAAAACACGCTTTTTAGCGAGATGATAGACTACCACAAGCTGGAATTTAAAAGCGATTTAGTGGGAGTGGAATTGAAGGCTAAAGAGCAGGATTTCCTTTCGCTTTATAGCAATTTGCTCATGAATGCGATCAAATACAGCATCACGCATGGGTATATCCATATAGAGCTAACGCATGCGTTTTTGAAAGTGAAAAATTTAGGGTATGAAATCCCTAAAGACAAGATCGCAGAATTAAGCGTTCGTTATGCGCGTTTCAATTCTGGCGTGTTGGGTTATGGTATAGGGTTAGATTTAGTGAAAAAAGTGTGTGAAAAGTATAAAATGCGTTTAGAAATTCATAGCGAACCCTCTTTAAAAGGATCGTTTTATGAAAATTCGTTTTGCGTTCAATTTCAAGGATGAAGATGCTTTCAGTGTATGAAAAAGTGAATGCCCTAGACAAAAGGGCGCTTGAAGAATTGTTTTTAAGCGAAGACATTTTAATGGAAAACGCCGCTATGGCTTTAGAAAGGGCGGTTTTACAAAACGCTTCTTTGGGTGCTAAAGTCATTATCCTTTGTGGGAGTGGGGATAATGGGGGCGATGGTTATGCTCTAGCTAGGCGTTTAGTGGGGCGTTTTAGAGTGCTAGTTTTTGAAATGAAATTAGCCAAAAGCCCCATGTGCCAATTGCAAAAAGAAAGGGCTAAAAAAGCAGGGGTAGTCATCAAAACATATGAAGAAAAGAATGAAGATTTAGAATGCGATGTTTTAATAGATTGCGTGGTAGGGAGCGCTTTTAAGGGCGAATTAGAGCCGTTTTTAAACTTTGAAAGCCTTTCTCAAAAAGCACGCTTTAAAATCGCTTGCGACATTCCTAGCGGGATAGATTCTAAAGGCAGGGTGGATAAGAGGGCGTTTAAGGCGGATATGACTATCAGCATGGGCGCTATCAAGTCATGCTTATTAAGCGATAGGGCTAAAGACTATGTAGGGGAATTAAAAGTGGGGCATTTGGGGGTTTTTAATCAAATCTATGAGATCCCAACAGACACTTTTTTACTAGAAAAAAGCGATTTGAAACTGCCCTTAAGGGATAAAAAAAACGCTCATAAGGGCGATTACGGGCATGCGCATGTTCTTTTAGGCAAGCATAGTGGGGCGGGGTTATTGAGCGCTTTAAGCGCGTTAAGTTTTGGATCTGGGGTGGTGAGCGTTCAAGCGTTAGAGTGCGAGATAACTTCTAATAACAAGCCTTTAGAATTGGTTTTTTGTGAAAATTTCCCTAACTTATTGAGCGCGTTCGCTCTTGGCATGGGTTTAGAGGGTTTGCCAAAGGATTTTAAGAAGTGGCTTGAATTAGCCCCATGCGTTTTAGATGCGGGCGTTTTTTATCATAAAGAGGTGTTGCAAGCCTTAGAAAAAGAAGCCGTTTTAACCCCTCACCCTAAAGAGTTTTTATCGTTGTTAAAATCAGTGGGGGTCAATATAAGCATGCTAGAATTACTAGACAATAAACTAGAAATCGCAAGGGATTTTTCTCAAAAATACCCCAAGGTGGTTTTGCTTTTAAAAGGGGCTAATACCCTAATCGCTCATCAAGGGCGGGTTTTTATCAACACTTTAGGGAGCGTGGCTTTGGCTAAAGCTGGGAGTGGCGATGTGTTAGCGGGACTGATTGTAAGCCTACTTTCTCAAAATTATACGCCTTTAGACGCCGCTATTAACGCAAGTTTAGCGCACGCCCTAGCGGGTTTAGAATTTAAGAACAATTACGCTTTAACGCCCCTAGATTTGATAGAAAAGATCAAACGATTATAAAAGGATAAAAATGGATCATTTAAAGCATTTGCAACAATTGCAAAACATTGAAAGGATCGTGCTTTCAGGAATTGTGTTGGCCAATCATAAGATTGAAGAGGTCCATAGCGTTTTAGAGCCTAGCGATTTTTACTACCCGCCTAACGGCTTGTTTTTTGAAATCGCTTTAAAACTGCATGAAGAAAATTGCCCCATTGATGAGAATTTTATCCGCCAAAAAATGCCTAAAGACAAGCAAATCAAAGAAGAAGATCTGGTCGCTATTTTTGCGGCAAGCCCCATAGATAATATTGAAGCCTATGTGGAAGAGATCAAAAACGCCTCCATTAAACGAAAACTTTTTGGCTTGGCCAACACCATTAGAGAGCAAGCTTTAGAAAGCGCGCAAAAATCCAGCGATATTTTAGGCGCTGTGGAGCGAGAAGTCTATGCGTTATTGAATGGCAGCACCATAGAAGGCTTTAGGGATATTAAAGAAGTGCTTGCAAGCGCAATGGATCTTATTACAGAAAACCAAAGAAAGGGGAGTTTGGAAGTTACTGGCATACCGACTGGCTTTGTCCAGTTGGATAATTATACGAGCGGTTTCAATAAGGGGAGTTTAGTCATTATAGGGGCAAGGCCGTCTATGGGTAAAACCAGTTTGATGATGAACATGGTCTTAGCTGCGCTCAATGACGATAGGGGGGTAGCGGTTTTTAGCTTAGAAATGTCCGCAGAGCAACTCGCTTTAAGGGCGTTATCGGATCTCACTTCTATTAACATGCATGATTTAGAAAGCGGGAGGCTTGATGATGATCAATGGGAAAATTTAGCCAAATGCTACGATCACCTTTCTTGCAAAAAACTCTTTTTCTACGATAAAAGTTATGTGAGGATAGAGCAAATCCGCTTGCAACTGCGAAAGCTTAAATCCCAACACAAGGAATTGGGTATCGCTTTTATTGACTATTTGCAACTCATGCCAGGGAGTAAAGCCACTAAAGAACGCCATGAGCAAATCGCTGAAATTTCAAGGGAGCTTAAAACTTTAGCCAGAGAATTAGAAATCCCTATCATAGCGTTAGTGCAACTCAACCGCAGCCTAGAAAACCGAGACGATAAACGGCCCATTCTTTCGGATATTAAAGACAGCGGGGGGATTGAACAGGACGCTGATATTGTTTTATTTTTATATAGAGGCTATATCTATCAAATGAGGGCTGAAGACAACAAAATAGACAAACTCAAAAAAGAAGGCAAAATTGAAGAGGCGCAAGAGTTGCATTTAAAAGTTAATGAAGAAAGGCGTATCCACAAGCAAAATGGCAGCATTGAAGAGGCTGAAATCATCGTGGCTAAAAACAGGAATGGGGCTACAGGAACGGTTTATACGCGCTTTAACGCTCCTTTCACACGCTATGAAGACATGCCCATAGATTCTCATTTAGAAGAGGGGCAAGAAACTAAAGTGGATTACGATATAGTTACAACTTGAAAGACAAAACTTTTCAGGGGGCGTTTGAACTTCTTGCAACCCCCAAAGAATACTTATGGTGTGGGGTTGTTTTAAGCCTTTTGTTGGCAATCAATCTTTATTTAGAATACTTGAATTACCAAAAGCTTGATTTTTCAAAACCTACAAGCCTGAACGCTCAAATCTTGTTACAATACCCTAAAACTAAAGATCAAAAAACCTATTTTGTTTTAAAGCTCCAATCAAAGGGCATGATCTTTTACACCACCATTAAAGAGCCTTTAAAAAACCTCCAATACCGCCATGCGCAATTTTTTGGCAAGTTCAAATTTTGTTCGTTCTTAGAGTCTCTAAAATCATGTTTTTTTCAAACTTATTCTTTTTCTTTAACACGAAAACACAATTTCAAATCGCATGCGCGCCATTTCATTGACAGCGCCCATTCCAACGCTTTGGTGGGTAATTTGTATCGAGCGTTATTCATAGGGGATAATTTGAATAAGGATTTAAGAGACAGGGCTAACGCGCTAGGGATCAACCACTTACTAGCCATTAGCGGGTTTCATTTAGGGATTTTGAGTGCGAGCGTGTATTTCCTTTTCTCTCTTTTTTATACCCCCTTACAAAAACGCTATTTCCCTTATAGGAACGCTTTTTATGATATAGGGGTTTTGGTGTGGGTTTTTTTGCTGGGGTATTTGTTGCTATTAGATTTTTTACCCTCTTTTTTCAGGGCGTTTTTAATGGGCTTATTAGGGTTTTTGGCATGCTTTTTTGGGGTAAGGATTTTGAGTTTTAAACTTTTGATTTTAGCGTGCTGTATCGCCATAGCGTTACTCCCTAAATTGCTTTTTAGCGTGGGGTTTTTGCTTTCTGTTTGTGGGGTGTGGTATATCTTTTTATTTTTAAAACACACTCAAATTTTTTTTAAAGATTCTTCTTTTTTAAAGCGATCGTTTCAAGCGATCGCTTTAAGCGTGTTAGTGTTTTTGAACATGCTCATTGTCGCGCATGCCTTTTTCCCTATGTTTTCGCCCTACCAGCTCTTTAGCATTCCTTTAGGCTTGATTTTTATCGTGTTTTTCCCTTTGAGTTTGTTCTTGCATGCGGTGGGTTTAGGGTCTTTATTGGATCATATTCTAAGCATGCCTTTAGCAATCCCTACGATTTCGATTTCTTCACCCTTATGGCTTTTAGGGGTGCATTTATTTTTAACGATTTTGAGCGCGCGTTTTTTTAAAGTTTATTTGAGCATGAATGTTTTGAGTGCGGGCTTTTTCTTGTATTGTTGCTATCAATATATTATAATGCCTAGTTCAATTGTGGGTTAGAAAAGTCATTTTATTAGGGATCAAATAATTGCTTAAAAAAATCACGCACCAAATCAAAGCTTTAAGCGAATTGGTCGCATTAGAGCATACGATATTTTCTAGCATGTTTTTACTCATGGCTATGGTCATAAGCTCCTATCAAAAAAATCAAACGCTCTTTTTTGGCTTAGAAACCTTAATCCTTTGTTTTTTAGCCTTATTAGGGGCGAGAAATTTCGCTATGGGGTTTAACCGCTTGGTGGATAGAGACATTGATAAGGATAACCCAAGGACGAAAAACCGCCCGAGCGTGGATGGCAGAATCAGCGTTAAAGGCATGGTGATTTTTAGCGTTTCAAACGCTCTTTTATTCGTGGGAGTGAGCTATTTCATTAACCCTTTAGCTTTCAAACTTTCGTTACCTTTTTTGATCATTTTAGGGGGGTATTCGTATTTCAAGCGCTTTTCTTCTTTGGCGCATTTCATCGTGGGCTTGGCTTTGGGTTTGGCCCCCATTGCAGGAAGCGTGGCGGTTTTAGGAGCGATCCCTTTATGGAATGTCTTTTTGGCTTTAGGGGTGATGTTATGGGTGGCTGGGTTTGATTTGCTCTATTCTTTACAGGATATGGAGTTTGATAAAGAAAGGGGCTTGTTTTCCATTCCTAGCCAATTAGGGGAAAAATGGTGCTTGAACCTTTCAAGGCTCTCACACCTTGTGGCGCTGATCTGCTGGCTTTGTTTTGTGAAATGCTATCATGGGGGGCTTTTTGCGTATCTAGGTTTAGGGGTTTCAGCCTTGATTTTACTCTATGAGCAGATTTTAGTGGCCAGAGATTATAAAAATATCCCTAAAGCCTTTTTTGTGAGTAATGGCTATTTGGGGGTGGTGTTTTTTATTTTTATCGTCCTTGATGTGGGGTTTAAGCATGCATGAGTTGGTTTTAAGATCCCAAGCTTTAGGGTTTGAAACGCGCTTAGTCCAGTGCGATTTATCGTTTTCTTATGAAAGGTTTATTTCTAAAAGTAAACGCTCTTTAGCGGTGTTAGAAGAATTTGATTGGTTAAATTCTGGCTTTGATTTTTCACGCTTGAATGTTGAAAATGACACTCTAGAATTGCTCAAAGCGCTGTATTTTAAGCTAGAAAAATTAGAAAGCCTGCTTTTAAAAGAAAATTTACTTGAACTAGAGCAAAAGGATCGCATCACCGCTTTAGGGCATGGGCTTATTTGCTTAAAAAAACAAAGCCTGATAGCGTCTCAAACTTACTATGGGCGTTGCGTGTTAGAGGGGAAAATCCTAGCCTTTTTTGGCGTGGCTAGGGATAAAGATTTTTTAGAAATCACTCGCATGCATGCCCTAGACATTAAGCGTTATGATTCTTTCATTGTTGATAGCGAAAGAAAAGGCTTGAAATTATGAACGGGAGCGGTAATGTTATCTTCTAATGATTTGTTTATGGTCGTTTTAGGGGCGATTTTATTGGTGTTGGTGTGCTTGGTGGGGTATTTGTATCTTAAAGAAAAAGAGTTTTACCATAAAATGAGGCGTTTAGAAAAGACTTTAGATGAATCCTATCAAGAAAATTATATTTATTCTAAGCGTTTGAAAGAATTAGAGGGGCGTTTGGAAAGCCTTTCTTTAGAAAAAAGCGCTAAAGAGGATAGCTCATTAAAAACGACCCTTTCACACCTTTATAACCAGTTGCAAGAAATCCAAAAATCCATGGACAAAGAGCGCGATTATTTAGAAGAAAAAATCATTACTTTAGAAAACAAATTCAAAGACATGGGGCATTATGCTGCTAGCGATGAAATCAACGAAAAACAGGTTTTGAAAATGTATCAAGAAGGCTATAGCGTGGATTCTATTTCTAAAGAATTTAAAGTGAGTAAGGGCGAGGTGGAATTTATACTGAATATGGCAGGGTTAAAATGGTAGCTTTAAGCAACGCTCTTTCAAGGGTTTTTGGCTCTGTGGCTGGTTATAAATTCCCTTCTTTTATCCAAAAAGGCATCAACGCTCTTTACGTTAAGATCTTTAAAATTGATTTGAGCGAGTTTGAACCTTTGGAAAATTATAAGAGTTTGAACGCTCTTTTCACGCGCTCTTTAAAAAAAGAACGCCCCTTTGACAAAGCCCCTAATATTTGCATTGCGCCTTGCGACGCTTTAATCACTGAATGCGCTTGTTTAGACAACGATAGCGCTTTACAGATTAAAGGCATGCCCTATAAAGCGCATGAATTAGTGGGCGAAATCAACCCCTTAAACCCTTCTTTTTTCTATGTGAATTTTTACCTTTCGCCCAAAGATTACCACCATTACCACGCCCCTTGCGATTTAGAAATTTTAGAAGCTCGTTATTTTGCGGGGAAATTACTGCCAGTCAATAAGCCCTCGCTTTATAAAAACAACAATCTGTTTGTGGGCAATGAAAGGGTAGTGCTTGTTGCAAAAGACATTCAAGGCAATCAATTGTATTTTGTAGCGGTGGGGGCGTTAAATGTGGGTAAAATGCGTTTTAATTTTGATAAGAATATCCAAACTAACGCTAAAGCCCGTTTCACGCAAACCTACTCTTACAACCCCCCCATTAAAATCAAAAAGGGGGATAATTTAGGGAATTTTGAAATGGGCTCTACTATCGTTTTATTCATTCAAAACACCGCTTTTAAAGATTTGAAAGAAAAAAGCGTGAAGTTTGGGGAAAGTATAGGGGAATTTCATGCCAACTGACAACGATTTAAAAACTTCTATTGTGGAATTGTTGAACGATTTAGACGCGCTTTTAGTGGCTCATTTTTACCAAAAAGATGAGATTGTAGAGTTAGCCCACCATACAGGCGATAGTTTGGAATTAGCCAAAATCGCAAGCCAGAGCGATAAAAACCTCATCGTGTTTTGCGGGGTGCATTTCATGGGCGAGAGCGTGAAAGCCCTAGCCTTTGACAAACAAGTGATCATGCCCAAACTCTCATGCTGTTCTATGGCGAGAATGATAGACAGCCATTACTACGATAGGAGCGTTCATTTATTAAAAGAATGCGGCGTTAAAGAATTTTACCCTATCACTTATATCAATTCTAACGCTGAAGTGAAGGCCAAAGTCGCTAAAGATGATGGCGTGGTTTGCACGAGTCGCAACGCTTCTAAAATCTTTAATCACGCTTTAAAACAAAATAAAAAAATCTTTTTTTTACCGGATAAATGCTTGGGGGAAAATCTAGCTCTAGAAAATGGCTTAAAAAGTGCGATTTTAGGCGTAAATAGCCAAGAAGAAATCAAAAACGCTGATGTGGTTTGTTATAACGGCTTTTGTTCGGTGCATCAGCTTTTCAAATTAGAAGACATTGAATTTTACCGCCAAAAATACCCGGATATTTTAATCGCTGTCCATCCAGAGTGCGATCCTAGCGTGGTTTCTAACGCTGATTTTAGCGGATCAACGAGTCAGATCATAGAATTTGTAGAAAAGCTAAGCCCCCATCAAAAAGTCGCCATAGGCACTGAAAGCCATTTAGTCAACCGCTTGAAAGCTAAGCGTAACCATCAAAACACTTTCATTCTTTCTAGCACGCTCGCCTTTTGTCCTACCATGAATGAAACGACTTTAAAGGATTTGTTTGAAGTCTTAAAAGCCTATAAAAACCACAGGGCTTATAATGCGGTTGAATTAAAAGATGAGGTGGCGCGCTTAGCCAAACTCGCTTTAACCAAAATGATGGAGTTATCTTAATGGAGATTAAAACCTTTTTAGAATGCGCTTTAAAAGAAGATTTAGGGCATGGGGATTTGTTTGAAAGGGTGTTAGAAAAAGACTTTAAAGCCACAGCGTTTGTTAGGGCTAAACAAGAGGGCGTGTTTTCAGGCGAAAAATACGCTTTAGAGTTGTTGGAAATGACCGGCATTGAATGCGTCAAAACGATTAAGGATAAAGAGCGTTTCAAGCCTAAAGACACCTTAATGGAGATTAGGGGGGATTTTAGCATGCTTTTAAAGATTGAGCGCACCCTTTTAAATCTTTTGCAACACAGCAGCGGGATCGCCACTTTAACGAGCCGTTTTGTAGAAGCTCTAAATTCTCATAAGGTGCGTTTGTTGGACACACGAAAAACCAGACCCCTTTTAAGGATCTTTGAAAAATATTCCGTGCTTAATGGGGGGGCGAGTAACCACCGCTTAGGGCTAGATGACGCTTTAATGCTTAAAGACACGCATTTAAAGCATGTGAAAGATTTAAAAAGCTTTTTAACGCATGCCAGAAAAAACTTGCCTTTCACGGCTAAAATTGAAATTGAATGCGAGAGCTTTGAAGAAGCCAAAAACGCCATGAATGCGGGAGCGGATATTGTGATGTGCGATAACATGAGCGTTTTAGAGACTAAAGAAATTGCCGCTTATAGAGATGCGCATTATCCTTTTGTCTTATTGGAAGCGAGCGGGAACATTTCGCTAGAGACCATCAACGCTTACGCCAAAAGCGGCGTGGATGCCATTAGCGTAGGGGCTTTAATCCATCAAGCCACTTTTATTGACATGCACATGAAAATGGCTTAAAGACTTTAAAAGGGGTTATTAGCATGCTAAAAGAATATTTAGAAAGCATTAAAGATCTTACTGAAGACAATGAACTCGCGCACCGCCCTTCTTTATACAACTTGCTTAATCGCTTAAAAGACCATTTCAATAAAGAATTTAAGATTGAACATGAGCCTAAAAGAGAGCAAGGAAGCCAGCCTGATTTTCGCGTTTCTTTTCAAGGGCTTAACATCGGCTATATAGAAAATAAAAGAGCAGGGATCAATCTTAGCCAGCTCTTAAAAAGCGATCAAATCCGTAAATATTTAGAATTAAACCCTAACCTCATGCTCACTGATTATCTTAATTTCATGTGGGTAGGGAAAGATGAAAATAACGCCCCTTTAATCAAAAAAGAAATCTCTGTCGCTAGCCTTGATGAACTCTCTAAACCCCTAAAACCCAAGCCACAAACCGAGCGCGATTTAATTGAATTGTTCAAAAGCTTTTTCAATCACGAAGCAGCCCCTATCACTAACGCTAAAGATTTCGCAAACGCATTAAGCCCGCGCACCAGGTATTTAAAAGACGCTTTAATCCAATACCAAAAAGACGAGCAAGTTTCTAGCATTTTTAAGAATTTTAAAGAATATCTTTATGAAGAATTGAGTTTTGAAGACTTTAGCGATGCGTTCGCTCAAACGCTCACTTACAGCCTTTTTATAGCCAAGCTCAGCCACCCTTTTGAAAAAATTGATTTGGATAATGTGAGGAGCTCTATCCCTAAAAACTTCGCTGTGATCAGAGAAATGGCGGATTTTTTAAAGAGGCTTGATGCAATCAAAGAAATCCAATGGCTTTTAAATGAAATTTTAAGCTCGATAAATCATGTTGATATGGATTTTATCATTAAAGATTTGAATGACGATAAAGACCCTTATTTGCACTTTTATGAAACCTTTTTAAGCGCTTATGACCCTAAATTGCGAGAGAGTAAGGGCGTGTATTACACCCCAGATTCTGTGGTGAAATTCATCATTAACGCTTTGGATAGTTTGCTTAAAACGCGTTTCAAAGACGCTCCCTTAGGCTTAAAAAGCGCTTTGGATAACGAAAATATCAAGCTCTTAGATTTTGCCACCGGCACGGGCACTTTTTTATTAGAAGCGTTCAGAAAAGCCCTAGAAATGAGAGAAACAAGCGATGGAGGCATCTCCACTAAAGAGGACAAATACCAAAACCTCTTAAAACAATTTTATGGGTTTGAATACTTGATCGCTCCTTATGCGATCGCTCATTTGAATCTCAGCCAAGCCTTTAAGGAGGAATTTAAAAAACCTCTCAAAGAAAACGATGCGCTTAAAATCATTTTAACCAACACCCTCATACAGCCTAGTGAGACCATCGCTTATCGTGGGCTAAACCCGATTTTTGAAAAAGAGCTTTCAAACGCTCAAGAAATCAAAAAAGATGAAAATATCCTTATCATCACCGGTAACCCCCCTTATAGCGGGGCGAGCAGTAATGAGGGTTTGTTTGAATGGGAAGTGAAAGCCACTTACGGCATAGAGCCTGAATTTCAAACCATAGAAATTGAAAAAAATGTTAAGCTTACCGATAAGATCCAAACGCTTTTAAAGAACATTCAAAAACAAAAAGAAAGCGGCAGCAAAAACGCCCTAAAGGAACTTAAAAATCTCCATTCCAAATACAAACTGCAAAAGGAGAAAAACCCTAAATGGCTCTTAGACGATTACGTGAAATTCATGCGTTTCGCTCAAAACAAGATTAAATCTTTAGGGCATGGCCTTTTTGGCTTTATCTCTAACAACGCCTTTTTAGACAACCCTACTTTTAGGGGGTTAAGGCACTCTCTTTTAGAATGCTACGATGAGCTTTATATCTTAAACTTGCATGGAGATGCGAGGAAAAAGGAGGAAACCCCACAAGGCGCAAAAGATGAAAACGTTTTCAATATCATGCAAGGCGTGTCCATTAATCTCTTTGTCAAAAAGGTGCAAGCCACCAAGCAAAAAATCTTTTATTATGATGTCTATGGCGAAAGGGCTGAAAAATACGCCTTTTTAGCCCAAAATGATTTGAATAGCATTGAGTGGCTTGAGCTTACCCCAAGAGAGCCTTTTTACTTGCTGTTGCCTTTAGAAACGCGCTTGTTAGATGAATATGAACAAGGGTTTAGCGTTCAGAAGATGTTTCAAGTTGGAGGCACTGGTATTTGCTCTAAAAGAGATCATGTCGTTTTCCATAAAGACAAAGAAAGCTTGCTAGAGCTTTTAAAGGATTTTTCAACCTTAGAACCCATTGAATTGTGCAGAAAATATGATATAAAAGATACTGAAGGTTGGAAACTTGGAAGGGCAATTGAAAATGTTAAGAAAAATCAACATGAATTAGAAAAATACATCGTTTTGTGCCAATACCGCCCTTTTGATTATCGTTGGACTTATTACACTGATAAAAGTTGTGGATTTTTAGCTAGACCTGTATATGATGTTTTTAAACACATGTTACCCCCCCCCCCCCCAACAAACCCTAAAACACCCAATCAAACGCGCAAAAATGTCGCACTAAATATTGCACGACAAAGCAAAATGCATGGCGAATGGCGTTATGTAATGGCACATAAAGAATTAGTTGATATAAATCTAATAGCTTCGGCAGGAAGCATGGGGGTAGGATATAATTACCCCCTTTATCAGTTTAGAGATCCTAACTACACCGAAAATTTTACGCCAGAGTTTAGAAGCTTCATAGACAAGCATTATAACCACTCTTTTGAGCCGTTAGAGGTTTTAGGCTATATTTATGCGTTATTGTATTCCCCAAATTACCGCAAGCGTTATGAAGACTTCCTTAAAAACGATTACCCTAAAATCCTTTTCACAAAAAATAAGGATTTGTTTAGGGCTTTAAGCCTTTTAGGGATTGAACTAATCGGCTTGCATGTCTTAAACCAAGAAAGCTTGAATCACAGCTTTAACAAATTAAAAGACGCCACCATAGGCGAATCCTACTACAAAGAAGCGCATGATCGCATCATCAAAAAACCCGCTTATAATAAACCAGAACAACGGCTTTATATCAACCATAGCGCTTATTTTAGGGGGGTGAGTGAGGAAATTTATAATTACATGATAGGGGGGTATGGCGTTTTAGACAAGTATTTAAAAAGCCATAAAAACGAGCCTTGCGACCTTGATCATGTAAGTAACATCATTAAAGTCATCGCGCGCACGATTGAAATCCAAAAAACGCTTGGATTTTTGACGAGCGATTTGCCTCATTTAAAAGGGAATGACAGCCAAGCCTTAATGCAAGAAATCTTGCAAAATCCACCCCCCCCCCATTTAATACCAATATCGCCCTTATCTTATCGCGCCAAGCCAAAGCCATCGGAGATTTTGACTTTGATGCCGCATTCATCAGCAAAGAAACAAGCGACAACAATATCTACCGCAGAGGCGGAGGTTCAGCCTTCCCTTTATTCTGCCTTGTCTAATCTCGCTCTCATTTGCGATAGAGGCTCTAAAGTAAGCCCCATTTCTAATGTTTTTGTAACGAGCATGCTTTGCGATTTGCATGTGAATGGATCGGGGAGTTACGCGTTTTTGTTGTATCGTTTAACATTAGGTTGAGATAGGTAACTTCTATCATTTGATGAGAACAGAGTCAGAGATTAAACATTAAGATAGCCTTAAAATGCTTGTGTTAAAATAATTAGAGTAGCAGATATAAAAGGTTAGTTAATCATGGATTTTTTAAAAGAAAACTTAAATACTATCATAGAGGGGGATTGTTTAGAAAAGTTGAAAGATTTCCCTAACAGAAGCGTTGATTTTATCTTTGCTGACCCCCCATATTTTATGCAAACAGAGGGGGAATTGAAGCGTTTTGAAGGCACAAAATTTCAAGGCGTTGAGGATCATTGGGATAAATTTGGCTCTTTTAAGGAATACGATACCTTTTGTTTGGGTTGGCTAAAAGAGTGCCAAAGGATTTTAAAAGATAATGGCAGTATTTGTGTGATAGGGAGTTTTCAAAATATTTTTAGAATTGGTTTTCATTTGCAAAATTTAGGGTTTTGGATACTCAACGATATTATTTGGCACAAGAGTAACCCGGTGCCTAATTTTGCTGGCAAGAGATTATGCAACGCCCATGAAACGCTTATTTGGTGCGCTAAACACAAAAACAGCAAAGTTACCTTTAATTATAAAACAATGAAGTATCTCAATAACGACAAGCAAGAAAAATCGGTTTGGCAAATCCCTATTTGCATGGGTAACGAAAGACTAAAAGATGCGCAAGGTAAAAAAGTGCATTCCACGCAAAAACCAGAAGCGCTTTTAAAAAAAATCATTTTAAGCGCGACTAAACCTAAAGATATTGTTTTAGATCCCTTTTTTGGCACAGGCACAACAGGGGCTGTGGCTAAATCCATGAACAGGTATTTTATTGGCATTGAAAAAGATTCTTTTTATATTAAAGAAGCGACAAAACGCCTTAATAGCGCTAGGGATAAAAGCGATTTTATCACTAATTTAGACTTAGAAACTAAACCCCCAAAAATCCCTATGAGTCTTTTAATTTCTAAACAATTATTAAAAATCGGGGATTTTTTATACTCACCTAACAAAGAAAAAATTTGTCAAGTTTTAGAAAACGGACAGGTAAGGGATAATGAAAATTATGAAACTTCTATCCATAAGATGAGCGCTAAGTATTTGAATAAAACCAACCATAATGGCTGGAAATTTTTTTATGCGTATTATCAAAATCAATTTTTGTTGCTAGATGAATTGCGTTATATCTGCCAAAAGGATTTTTAATGGATTATCAAACCTTTAACGAGATTTTTAATCGTTTTGTTTTTGGAACATCTAAAGCAAAATTACTTGAAAATATTGCTGAAAATCCTGAACGCTATTTGGGGATTTTTAGACCCACTAAGCCCAAAACAAAACTATTACAAAATTTATTGACTTCTCATGAGATTAAGTTTGGCGATGCGTTTGAATACTTAATAGAACAATACTTAAAAGAGCATAACTTTTCACCTTTATCTAAAAAAATTCCTTATTACAATAAGGATAAAGAAAAAAGGGAGTCTTTAGAATTGGATCAGTTCGCTAAAAAAGATAACACCTATTATTTTATAGAACAAAAAATGCGAGACGACCATGACAGCGCCAAAAAGAGAGGGCAAATAGATAACTTTGAAAGAAAATTAGAGACTTTAATCCATCGTTATGGCGAAAACATTCAAGGCTATTTTTACTTTATAGATGGGGGTTTGAATAAAAATCAAAATTATTATAAAGAAGAATTGCAAAAATTATCTGTTGATTATGGCGTGCCTTTGAGCTTGTGCTATGGTAAGGAGTTGTTTGAAAAACTTAATGTCCCGCAAGTTTGGGATGAGGTTTTAAACCATTTAGCGGCGTGAAATTTTACCCGATTTGCCCAGTTTGAATTTTGATGAAAATCCTTTAGAAAGCTTTAGAGAAATCAAAGATTTAGCGCCAAGCGTTTATAGAAAGCTTTTGGATAATGATGGAATTTTCAATCTTGTGTTAATTTTATTCCCAGAACAAAAAGTTTTAAAAATGTTAGTAGAGCATTTTAGACAACAAAATAAAACAATCTATCAGCAATTAGCGTCAAAGTTAGAAGAAAAGTTATTGTCTTTGCGATAGAAGCTCTAAAGTAAGCCCCATTTCTAATGTTTTTGTAACGGGCATGCTTTTGATTTGCATGTGAATGGATCGGGGAGTTATGCGTTTTTGTTGTATCGTTTAGGCTCAAAATGAGTGAATGAGTGGGCATGTTATCTAAATTTTAGATAGAATAAACGCAAAAATTGAATAAAACCTTAAAGGTGATTCTTTCTAATCTCAAAAATGGGTGGTGCTATTAACAATGACAAAACGACTTTTTAAAGGGTTGTTAGCGATTTCTCTTGCTGTGAGTTTGCATGGTGGTGAAGTTAAGGAAAAAAAGCCGGTCAAGCCGGTTAAAGAAGATCCGCAAGAATTAGCGGCTAAAAGGGTGGAAGCGTTCAATCGCTTCACTAATGTGGTTTCAGAAATTGAAAAAAAGTATGTGGATAAAATCAGTATTTCTGAGATCATGGCTAAAGCGATTGAGGGCTTGCTCTCTAATTTGGACGCGCATTCAGCGTATTTGAACGAAAAGAAGTTTAAGGAATTTCAAGCCCAAACCGAGGGCGAATTCGGGGGGCTTGGGATCACGGTGGGCATGCGCGATGGCGTTTTAACCGTTATTGCGCCTTTAGAAGGCACTCCCGCTTACAAGGCTGGGGTTAAATCAGGCGATAACATTCTAAAAATCAACAACGAAAGCACGCTGAGCATGAGCATTGATGATGCGATCAACCTCATGCGCGGCAAGCCAAAAACCTCTATTCAGATCACTGTTGTAAGAAAAAACGAGCCAAAACCCTTGGTGTTTAACATCATTAGAGACATCATTAAACTCCCCTCTGTCTATGTGAAAAAGATTGAAAAAACCCCTTATCTGTATGTGAGAGTGAGTGGTTTTGACAAGAATGTTACCAAATCGGTTTTAGACGGCTTAAAAGCTAACCCTAAGGCTAAGGGGATCGTGTTGGATTTAAGAGGGAATCCTGGAGGGTTATTAAACCAGGCGGTGGGCCTGTCTAACCTCTTCATTAAAGAGGGGGTTTTAGTTTCTCAAAAAGGCAAAAACAAAGAAGAAAATTTAGAATACAAGGCTAATGGCAGAGCCCCTTATACCAATTTGCCTATTGCGGTGTTAGTCAATGGCGGTTCAGCGAGCGCGAGCGAGATTGTCGCAGGAGCGCTGCAAGATCACAAGCGAGCCGTGATTATCGGTGAAAAAACCTTTGGTAAGGGAAGCGTGCAGATGCTGCTCCCTGTCAATAAAGACGAAGCCATTAAAATCACAACCGCGCGCTACTATTTGCCGAGCGGGCGCACCATTCAAGCTAAGGGGATCACGCCTGATATTGTGATTTATCCGGGTAAAGCGCCAGAAAATGAAAATAAATTCAGCTTGAAAGAAGCGGATTTAAAACACCATTTAGAGCAAGAGCTTAAAAAACTTGACGATAAAACCCCTAATTCCAAAGAGGCGGATAAAGACAAGAAAAATGAAGAGGAAAAAGAGGTTACTCCTAAAATGATCAACGATGATATTCAGCTAAAAACCGCTATTGACAGCTTGAAAACCTGGTCTATCGTGGATGAGAAAATGGATGAAAAAGCGCCTAAGAAGAAATAAAAACTCATGGGGTTTTTATTTGAAGAATGATAAAACCATGTTTTAATTTTTAGGCGTTTTCAATGAAAACCATCGCAATCGTTAGCTTGATTTTAAGCCTTTTGGTAAGCTTTTTGGTTGCTGAAAACACTTCTGAGTCAGAAGAAATCAAGGCTAAAGTGGTTTATGTGAAAATCCCCCAATTAGAAGATTTAGAAAACACCCCGGTTTATATCGGTCAAATTATAGGCGTAACTTATGATTTATTGCTGTTTGACGCTGAGTTTTTGGAAGCCAAAATCAAAGACGGGTTGGATAAAACCCAAATTGAGCTTTTGAATAAGATGCCCAAATGGAAAAAGGTGGAAAAAGAGCTTTTCAGAGCGACTTATTATTACAAGATTAAGGGCGTAAAAGCGAGTATCCCGTCCTTAGAAGTGAGCGCGTTTTCCAATAAAGACAAGTATATAGATTATTCCATAGCCCCCAAAGTTGCTTTGCAGGTAACGGATTTGTCCAAAAACCCTCGTTACGCGAATGTCATGGCCAAAGATTTACAAGTTGTGCAATACAAAACCAAAGATTATGACGATAAAAACAATATTTTGGTGATGGAATTAGCGTTCAAAGAAGCCACTTGGGAAGATTTTCACATCAAAGAAGCGATCAAACAAGGGTTTGATAACGCCTCTTTAAACCAAATCAAGGCTAAAGAAGGGAGCGTTTTTTATTATTGCGTGTTGCCTAAAACCATTCAAAACCTTTCTTTTGATTATTTCTCGCTTTCAAATAAGCAATTTAAAACCTTATCTTTTTCAACCATTCCCACTCAAGACACTACCGGTATTCAAAGCGATCTCATCCCTAAAAACAATTTTTTAGTCTTTTCTAATGTGGCGTTGCTCGCTTTGTGCGTGTTTTTCTTGGTGTTGTTTTTCATTTTTGGGCGCAAACTCATTTTTTTAGGGCTTGGGATTTTGTGCTTAGGGTTTGTTTTGTATCACCTTTTATTCACGCAAAAATCAGCCCTATTGCTCGCTCATAAAAAAATCCGCATTCTGCCCACGCAAAATTCCACCATTTTAGGGCTTTCTAAAAATGAAATGCCGATTAAAATCTTAGGTTCGCATGATGATTATTATAAAATCCTAACGCCGCATGAACAAATAGGATGGGTCAAAAAAGATGAAGTCAAATAGTTTGAGAGCGATTTATAGGGCTTTAGTGATCGCTGTAGGACTAGCCGTTATCATTGTTTTCAATTATTTTAACCGCAAAAACAATAACGCACGCTCCAGCCGTAGGGCTTGTTCGTGCTTTTTTTCCCTTACCGGGGTTACTTTAGAAAAAATAGGCGCTTTTGATACGGACGCTAAACTCATTGTCTTAAACCACCAAAGCTTACTAGACATCATTTATTTAGAAGCCTACCACCCCAATAATATTTGCTGGATCGCCAAAAAAGAGCTGGGCGAAATCCCCTTTTATGGGCATGCCTTAACGGATACCGGAATGATTTTAATTGACAGAGAGGATAAAAAGGGGATTGTGAGCCTTTTGAAAGCGTGTAAGGAAAAGCTAGACCAAAACCGCCCTTTAGTGATTTTCCCTGAAGGCACTAGGGGCAAAGGAGGAGAAAAATTCCTCCCTTTCAAGCAAGGGGCTAAGATTATCGCTGAAAAATTCCAGCTCAAAATCCAACCCATGGTGTTAATCAATTCCATTAAAATCTTTAATTCCAAGCCTCTAGAAGCCTATAAAGCGCGCACCCGTTTAGTCATGCTAGAAAGCTATACGCCTGATTTTAACTCGCCCACCTGGTATGAAGAATTACAAGAACGCATGCAAAAAGAGTATTTAAAACACTATCATGAATTAAACCCTAGCGAACAATGAAGCTTTTTGACTACGCTCCTTTGAGTTTGGCTTGGCGGGAGTTTTTGCAAAGCGAATTTAAAAAGCCTTATTTTTTAGAAATAGAAAAACGCTACTTAGAAGCCCTAAAAAGCCCTAAAACCATTTTCCCTAAAAGCTCTAATCTGTTTTATGCATTCAATCTAACGCCCCCTAGTGCGGTTAAAATCATCCTTTTAGGGCAAGACCCCTACCATTCCACCTACCTAGAAAATGAGCGAGAATTGCCGGTGGCGATGGGGTTGAGCTTTAGCGTGGAAAAAAACGCCCCCATCCCCCCAAGCTTAAAAAATATTTTTAAAGAATTGCATGCGAATTTAGGCGTGCCTGTGCCTTGTTGTGGGGATTTGAGCGCATGGGCTAAAAGGGGTGTGCTGTTATTGAACGCCATTTTAAGCGTGGAAAAAAACCAAGCCGCTTCGCACCAATATATTGGCTGGGAAGCTTTTAGCGATCAAATATTGATGCGACTTTTTGAAGCCAACGCCCCCTTAATCGTGGTGTTATTGGGGAAAGTCGCCCAAAAAAAGATCGCGCTAATTCCCCCTAATAAGCATATCATCATCACAGCTCCTCACCCTAGCCCCTTATCTAGAGGTTTTTTAGGGAGTGGGGTTTTTACAAGCGTTCAAAAAGCTTATAGAGAGGTTTATCATAAGGATTTTGATTTTAGTTTGTGATTAATGAGACAGAACCCCTTAAGAATGCCTTGATTTAAGAGCATTTGTGATAGAATGGTGATTTTTAAATAAAGGGAAAACATGCCAATTAGAATCGCTATCAATGGGACTGGGCGCATTGGTTTGTGCGCTATAAGAGTCGCTAGCCAAAGAAAGGATATAGAAATTGTCGCCATCAATTCTACCGCTGAATTAGAAACTCTTTTGCATTTGATCCGCCATGACAGCGTGCATGGGCATTTTGAAGCCCAATTAAACGCCAATAGAACCCTAAATATCGGGCATAGTAAAAATATTTTAGTGTTGAGCGAGCGAGACATCAACAAGCTTGATTTTTCTGCCGCTAACGCAGAAATCATCATAGAATGCACCGGGAAATTCAATTCCTTAGAAGCTTCAAGCGCTCATCTTAAAAACAGCGTGAAAAAAGTCATCATCTCCGCTCCCGCGCAAAATACGCCCACCTTTGTCTATGGGGTGAATCACACTAATTACCATAACGAAAGCGTGATTTCTAACGCCTCTTGCACGACTAACGCTACCGCTCCTTTATTAAAAATCTTAGATGAAGCCTTTAAAGTAGAAAACGCGCTTTTAACCACCATCCACAGCTACACTAACGATCAAAACCTTTTAGACACCAAGCACAAAGACATCCGCCGCGCTAGAGCGGCTGGTTTAAACCTTATCCCCACAAGCACCGGCGTGAGCAAAGCCATTTCGCTAGTCTTACCGCATTTAGGCTCTAAAGTTACAGGCCTTGCGATTAGAGTGCCTACCCCTAATGTGAGCTTGGTGGATTTGTCTTTAAATTTTAAAAAATCCGTGAGTAAAGCAAGCGTTCAGCATGCGCTTAAAGACGCTTGTAAGCATGCCTTTAAAGGGGTTGTGAGTATTGATGAAGAAAGGCTTGTTTCAAGCGATTTTATTTCTTCGCCTTTTAGCGCGATCGTGATTGATGATCAAATCATGACAATAGGCGAAAAAAATGCTAAAGTATTGGCATGGTATGATAATGAGATGGGTTATAGCGAGCGCTTGATAGACATGGCGCAATATATAGCACAAAATTAAAAGAAAGGATTTTTCATGTTAGCTAAAATGTCGTTTATGCAAAACGTTAAAAACATTCAAGAGGTGGAAGTGAGCCACAAAAGGGTGCTTATTAGAGTGGATTTTAATGTGCCTTTAGATGAAAATTTGAATATTACCGATGACACGCGCATTAGAGAGAGCTTGCCTACCATCCAATTTTGTATTGACAACAAGGCTAAAGATATTATTTTAGTGAGCCATTTGGGCCGCCCTAAAGGGGTTGAAGAAAAATTGAGCTTGAAACCCTTTTTAAAACGCCTTGAAAGGCTCTTAAATCATGAAGTGGTTTTTTCTCAAAATATTGCACAACTCAAGCAAGCCCTAAACGAAAACGCGCCCACAAGGATTTTTCTTTTAGAAAATATCCGCTTTTTAAAAGGCGAAGAAGAAAATGATGAAAATCTGGCTAAAGATTTAGCGAGCTTGTGCGATGTGTTTGTGAATGACGCTTTTGGCACGAGCCACAGAAAGCATGCCAGCACTTATGGCACGGCGCAATTCGCCCCTATTAAAGTGAGCGGGTTTTTGCTCAAAAAAGAAATTGATTCGTTTTATCAAGCGTTTAACCACCCTTTACGCCCTCTATTGTTGATTGTGGGGGGGGCTAAGGTCAGCTCCAAACTCACTTTATTAAAAAACATTTTAGATCTCATTGACAAGCTCATTATTGCCGGGGCGATGAGTAACACTTTCTTAAAAGCTTTAGGCTATGATGTGCAAGATTCTTCTGTAGAAGACGCTTTGATAAAAGACGCTTTAGAGTTATTGCAAAGCGCGAAAGAAAAAAAAGTCAAAGTCTATTTACCTATAGACGCTGTAACCACTGATGACATTCTCAACCCCAAACACATTAAAATTTCACCCGTCCAAGACATTGAGCCTAAGCACAAGATCGCTGACATAGGGCCTGCGAGCTTGAAATTATTTTCTGAAGTCATAGAGAGTGCACCCACGATCCTATGGAATGGCCCCTTAGGCGTGCATGAAAAGCAAGAATTTGCCAGAGGCACAACCTTTTTAGCCCACAAAATCGCTAACACTTACGCTTTCTCGCTCATTGGTGGGGGCGATACCATTGATGCGATCAATCGTGCGGGCGAAAAGGATAACATGAGCTTTATCTCTACCGGTGGGGGGGCGAGCTTGGAACTATTAGAGGGCAAAATTTTACCTTGTTTTGAGGTTTTGGACAAACGCCATTAACTCTAAGGATCGCTTATGGTGAACGTGTTTTTCAAACAGCAAAAATTTGTCATTAAAAAACGCTTTAATGATTTTAATGGTTTTGATATAGAGGAAAATGAAGTTTTATGGTTTGAATTAATCAACCCTACGCCCAATGAATTAGCCACTCTAAGCCAAGAATACGCTATCCACTACAACACAGATCATTCCCAACGAGTCTCATCAGTTACCAAATATTGGGAAGACAGCTCCAGCGTTACGATCAACGCCTTTTTCACTAATCAGGATGAAAATGAGACTTTTCATACGGAAATGGCGACCTTTATTTTGTCTAATAACATTCTTTTCACGATTTATTACGGGACTTTAGAAATCTTTGATTCTATCCAAAAAAAGGTTTTGGCTAGCCCTAAAAAATTTGAAGACGGGTTTGATATTCTAACTAAAATCTTTGAAGTGTATTTTGAAAAAGGCGTGGAATGTTTGGAGTGGATCAACAAACAAACGAGCCTGTTGCGCAAAAACATCATTTTCAAAGAAACTTCTACGCATGATGATATTTTAGTGCGCTTGTCCAATTTGCAAGAATTTAATGTGGCTTTAAGGGATTCTTTTTTTGACAAACGGCGCATTATCACCGCATTATTAAGGAGCAATAAAGTGGATAGCGATACTAAAAATAATTTAAATATCATTTTAACCGATTTTAGCTCTTTGGTGGAGTCTACAACGGTCAATCTCAACTCGCTTGATAACATTCAAAACCTGTTCGCTTCTCAAGTGAATGTGGAGCAAAATAAAACCATCAAACTCTTCACTGTGGCGACCATGGCGATGATGCCCCCCACATTGATTGGCACGATTTATGGCATGAATTTTAAATTCATGCCGGAGTTAGAATGGCAATACGGGTATCTTTTCGCGCTGATTGTCATGGCGATTTCTACGATTTTGCCTGTGCTCTATTTTAAAAAGAAAGGCTGGTTGTAGCCTTTTATGGAATTTTTATCCTCACTCTTAGACGCTCTTTCTACACTGCATGGCATAGTCTCCTTGGCTACGCTCACGCTTTTAGAGATCGTTTTAGGGATTGATAATATCATTTTTATCACGGTGATGGTCTATAAACTCCCCAAACACCAGCAAAATAAAGCCATGATTTTAGGCTTGGGCTTAGCGATGATCGCTCGTATAGGGCTTTTAGGGAGCTTGTTTTTCATCAGCCATTTGCAAAAGCCTTTATTCACTATAGCGGGCATGAGCTTTTCATGGCGTGATGTGGTGCTGCTTGTAGGGGGGGCGTTTTTGGCTTTTAAAGCGTTAGTGGAATTAAAAGAGCAGATCTACCCTAAAGAAAAACACCAAGAAAAAGCGTTTGGCTTTTCCATCACCTTAATAGAAATCATGTTTTTAGACATTGTCTTTTCTTTAGACTCCGTGATCACGGCTATTGGGATCGCTAAACACCTAGAAGTCATAGTGCTTGCTATTATTTTATCTGTAATCGTGATGATGTTTTTTTCCAAAATCGTTGGCGATTTTATTGAAAGGCATTATCGCATCAAAACTTTAGCCTTTGTGTTTTTGCTCGTTGTGGGCGTGTTTTTGTTTTTAGAGGGCTTGCATTTGCATGTTGATAAAAATTATTTGTATGCGGGTATTGGTTTTGCCTTGCTCATAGAATGCTTAAACATTTTCATAGAAAAGAAAATGAAAAAAAGCTAGGTCTTTTAAGATTGAATGAATGGTTTATAAAAGGTTTTTGTGCTTTTTTTAAGTGCCGGTAACTAAATTTTAATCAAAACTCATAAGCGCATAGGGGCATTTCGCAATGAAGCCCCCTTAAAAAGAGAATTTGCGCCACCTAGTAAGCAAACACATAATTGAGATACACGCTATAGAGCCTTCGGTATTTGAGTTCAGCCCCCATGAAAGAGTAATAATCCGTGTTAATGGTGGGGATTTTCACGCCCAATTCCATGCCATGCTGAGCGGCATGATGGCTGTCTTTTTTCTTAGGCCTAGCGAGATTCATCCTCAAGCCCAAATCAAACAAAAATTGGAAATTAGAAGTGCTGACTTTGGCGTTATAAATGCCATTCATCATGGTCAAATTCACTTGTTGGGAATTAAGCCATGAAGTCCCAGCTAACGCAAAACCGCCAAAAAGCCCCACGGAAAGCTTGTTATTCTTGCCTAAGAAATTGGTGTTTTTATCGTTAATGAAGTTAGTTAGTGCATCCATTCCCACCCCATAAGTCCAAACGTCAGAAGCCGAGTTAAAAAAGTTAGATTTGATGAACGCATGGTTGTAATCAAAAAAGCCGTAATACCTTAACCCCCAATTCCTTTTTTTGCCAAAGAATTGCTTGTAACCC
Source organism: Helicobacter pylori (assembly GCF_015904775.1). Taxonomy (GTDB): domain Bacteria; phylum Campylobacterota; class Campylobacteria; order Campylobacterales; family Helicobacteraceae; genus Helicobacter; species Helicobacter pylori_DM. The sequence continues at coordinate 81,386 of NZ_JADZNC010000003.1, read as the reverse complement.
ACTTGCACGCCGATGCCATTCATTGCGCCGTTATTGTTTTGATAGTCAATCACGCCGATGCGCCTAAAGGGGTTTTTGCCTAATTCTTGCGTGATGGTTTGGAGTTGGTTGTATTTGTTGGTATCCAAAGAATAAGTGAGCAAACCTTCTGGGGAATTAGGGTTTTGAGTGGCATGCGTCATGTTTTGAAGAGGCTTGGCGTTAGGCAAGTGAGAGATACCGCTATTGATTGCTTTTGAGTCGTTCCCTAAAGTATTAAGGGCTTCTTTAAAATTCAAAATGGTTTGAGCCAAAGCTTTCTCTTGATTGACCTGATTGCCATAATAAGCGGTGTGTTGCTCTAAGGAATTGAGAGTTTCCTTCACAAACGCGCAGCCTGAACCCCAAGTGTTATTAGTGATCACGCCAGCCGATCCTGCTTTACATTCTTCCAAATCCCCTTGAATAGGCCCTTGAATGCTGTGGAAATTGTCCGCTACTTGCTTAGCTAAATTTAAAATCTCTGCTTGAGCGTTCGCTCTGTTGAGCATTTCTTGAGCGAATTGCTTATTTTTAGAAGTGTAGGGGTTGAAATTGTTGGGTTGCGTGATTTGGGCGTTTTCATTAGCGTTAAGCTGTTGGGTTTTTGCTAGGGCTGTTTGAGCGTTTTTAATCATCTCATTAATAGCGTTAAAAGAAGGACCAAAAATATCCACTACATTCCCAGGCGTAGAACTCAACCCCCACGCTTTACCGCCATTGCTCGTTTGCACATGCGGTTTTTGAGTGGTAAGGACTTGCATGATAGTGGCGGCTTGTTGCAAAAGGTATTCAGCGTTATTGTTGTATTTCAATCGTATCGTAGGCGAGAATGATGCTCCGCCTGAATAAGAGGTTGGGATCTCTTTCCCATTCTCTGTATAATAATGCTCTATGATATTGTTTTGTGTGGTGGTCTTATAATTGGTTTGTTGTATGTTGACTACCCCTGTTTTGGTGGTGTCATTCAAGGCAGGCATCCCGCCTCCTTGGTTTTGGTTTAAAGCGGTTTGGATGATTTGATAAGCTTGGTTGAGTTTTTGGTATTCATCAATGGATAGAATGCCATTAGGGCCTGTCCCATACGCTTGATTGCAAGTGGTGGTTGTCCCATTAAGGGCTGGTGTGTTACCAAACGATTGGTAGCTTTGATTATTGGTAGGGCCAGGGCCACAGCCAATAAAAAGGGCTATGACTTGCCACATGCCCACAGCGGCGTTGAGCGCTAAAGCCACAGCTTGATAGGCGGGGGAAGTGGTGGTAGCGCTAGTGAGGTTAATGGCGCTTGAGCTTAAATTGTTAATCGCACCGGTGATCGCGCTAGGCGTGCTGGCTAGATTGACTAAGGAATTTAAGTAATTGTATTGGTTTAAAAGGTTGTTTAAGTTATCGTATTTGTCCGCAAGGTTTTGCAACGCTCCAGTGTTTTTCACTTGTTGAACCGCTTCGCCGATCTGATAACCCACGCTCATGTAAAATCCGTCATCTTCAGCTCTTGATAATGAGAGCATGAGAGAAAGAGAGAGTAAGAGGGATTTTTTGATTTTCATGTTTTCTCCTTTTAATAGATTTTTCTTTGATACAAAGAAACTTCATATTATAAGCAATAAATGGAATTTTATGGCTAATTTTAGCTTTAAATTTCAGAGGTTTTGTTTTTGTTTTTTTGTAAATTGCGAAAAATAGGGGTTTTGGCCTAACTTTTAAGGCTTAAAAACCGCCTTTAAAAGAAAGACTAGTTAGTCTTCTTTCAAGCTATAAGCGATAGGGATTTTTAGATGCACGGTTTCGTCTGGTTTAGGGAACAAATGCGCCGCGCTCTTAATGGCTTCTAAAGCCGCATGGTTTAAAATATCAGTCGTGTTGCTTTTGACCACTTTAATGTCTGTAACGCTCCCATCAGCATTGATCGTAAAGCTCACTAGCACTTCGCCCTCAATGCCCCTAATCTGCGCCATTTTAGGGTAGCGGTTCTTAGAAGAAATAGCGGTTTGGATCTTCATTAAAAATTCGTTGCTCACCCCTGGGTTATACGCTTGAGCTTCAGAAGTCGCACCCTCAGAAGTCTTATTAGACTCTTCTTGCTTGTCTTTTTCCTTGACTATGTCTTTAGTCGTTACTTGTTTAGGAGCGCTTTTTTCTTTAGCTTCCTCTTTAGCTTCTTCTTTTTTGGGTTCTTCTTTAGGCTCTTCTTTCTTAGGTTCTTCAACTTTAGGTTCAGGCTTAGGCTCGGGTTTTGGCTCAGGCTTAGGTTTTGGCTTGGGTTCAGGTTTGGGTTTAGGTTTGGGTTTAGGTTTAGGCTTGGGCTTGGGTTTTGGCTTAGGCTTTGTTACTTCTTTTTTTGGTTCTTCTTTCTTAGGTTTTTCTTTAGGCTCTTCTTTGGGTTTAGCGGATTCGGCATTCGTCTTCACTTTAGAATTGGTGTTAATGCTGGCTAAACTCATGGTAACCTTAGTGGTCCCAGCTTGCGCTAAAGGCTCTGGGGCGTCTTCGCGCAGTAAAAAATAGCCAAACCCTATAGCGTATAGGGCAAAAGAAATTAAAAAGCTAACACTCGTTGAAACTTTACTGAGCTTCTGTGGAGATGGAGAAATTTTCATGATTATGCTCTTTTAAAATATCCATAATACTGATAAAAGTTTCAAAACGAGAGCTTTTGTCGCTTTTTAAATCTATAAGGGTTTTAGGGTCTGTTTGCTTGACTACAGCGCTCAAAGCTTCTAAATTCGTCGGTTTGTCATCTACGAAAATATTGTCATGCTCATCCACAGAGATGACCACCACTTTTTGATCGTTTGGCTGGGATTTTTCAGCGTTTTTAGCGTTAGGGAGATTGACTTTAATCTTACCTTGCGCGATAAAAGTAGAAATGCTTAACACAATCGCTAGCAAAACAAGCATAATATCAATGAAAGGGACAATATTCAGCCCATCGCCTCTTCTGATGCTTTTCATTTTTTCATGATCCTGAATTTTTCACTCAAAACATCGGATTTTCTCAATAAGCTATTGTAAGCGATCAAAGTGGGAATCGCCACAGCAAGCCCTAGAGCGGTCGCTTTTAAAGCTAAAGACAAACCTACCATGATCGTTTTAGCGTCCATCCCGCCACTCACGCCCATGTCATAGAAAATCACCATGATCCCTAAAACCGTCCCTAATAAGCCCACGTAAGGCGCGTTAGAAAAAATCACATAGAGAATGGTTAGATTCTTGGTTAAATCCAAATTCAGGGCATCTATATCATCATAAGCTTTCAAATTGACTTTAGAATAAAAAATAACCCTTTCAATCACAAACCACAAAGCTAAAAAACTGGCCACGCCAAGCACCGCAAAAACAAATATGTCCACATAATCTTTCAACATTCCCACTGAAAAACCGCCCATAAAAACTCCTTGTCTATGATAAAACAATTCCCTTAAGATTAAAGCCACTGCGATACAGCCACACTCCAAAGAGCATGCGCTCTTTAAGAAACATCCGTTCGCATAAATGCTCCAAAATGATAAAGGAATGTTGTTTTGTTGATTATATTGTTTTAATAATAACAAGTCAATAATGATTAAGCTAATAATTACAATCAAATTCAAACGCTCTTATGACCAACCATTTAAATCCGATCTGTATTATAATTGTTAATTTTAAATTAATTCAATCATACTAGCATGAGTGGCTTCTAACAAACTCATGCCAAAAAAGGATTTTTCTCAATGGATACACCCAATAAAGACGATTCAATCATCCGCTTTTCGGTTTCTTTGCAACAAAATTTATTAGACGAATTAGACAACCGCATCATTAAAAACGGCTATTCTTCTCGCTCAGAATTGGTGCGCGACATGATCAGAGGAAAATTAGTAGAAGACAATTGGGCAGAAGATAACCCTAATGATGAGAGCAAAATCGCCGTGCTTGTGGTGATTTATGATCACCATCAAAGGGAATTAAACCAGCGCATGATAGACATTCAGCATGCCAGCGGGACGCATGTTTTATGCACCACGCACATTCATATAGATGAGCATAATTGTTTGGAGACGATTATTTTACAAGGCAATTCGTTTGAAATCCAACGCTTGCAATTAGAAATCGGAGGGCTTAGGGGGGTTAAATTCGCTAAATTGACTAAGGCGTCTAGCTTTGAATACAATGAATAGCGTCTTAAAATACAAAGAATTAGCGCTCTATGGAGGGAGTTTTGATCCCTTGCACAAGGCTCATTTAGCCATTATTGAGCAAACTTTAGAATTATTGCCATTCGCTAAGCTCATTGTCTTGCCCGCTTATCAAAACCCTTTCAAAAAGCCATGTTTTTTGGACGCACAAACCCGTTTTAAGGAATTAGAAAGAGCTTTAAAGGGAATAGATAGGGTGCTATTGAGCGATTTTGAAATCAAGCAAGAAAGGGCCGTGCCTACGATAGAAAGCACGCTTCATTTTCAAAAACTCTACCGCCCTAAAACGCTTTATTTAGTCATAGGAGCGGATTGCTTGAGGCATCTTTCTTCTTGGACTAACGCTACAGAGCTTTTAAAAAGGGTGGAATTAGTGGTTTTTGAAAGGATTGGCTATGAAGAGATCCAATTTAAGGGGCGTTATTTCCCTTTAAAGGGCATTGACGCACCGATTTCTTCTAGCGCGATTAGGGCTAGTTTAGGGGTTTAGGCGTGTTTTTTAATGTGGCGGTAGGCTTCTTGAATGATAGCGAAGCGTTTGGCATAAAGAGCCTTTTTTTCTTTAAGATCGCATAAATCAGGGTGGTAGGTTTTAGCCAACTCTAAATAGCGCTTTTTGACTTCGCTGAAATTTTCATGCTTGATAAACCCTAGCGTTTTATAGCATTCTTTTAATTTGCGTTCAGCCATAGTGGTGTAGCTGTCCTTGCCAAAGCCATTAGGGTAGATGAAATCTAAGCATGCGTTATGGACGATTCTATTTTCATTGAGCGTTACAATGAGTTCCCAAAAACGCTCTGAATCGCCTCTTATATGCAATTCGTCTTGGGTTTCTAAAAACACATAGCCGCTGAATTTTTGGCGTAAAAACCGCTTGGCGATAGGGTGTTTGGTGATAAAAAGCGCGTATTCTGCCCCAAAGGTTAAAACTTTCACTTCTATCTTTTCTAAAAGCGTGTTTTGATTGATGATTTTGATGCGTATGGGCAAGTGGCTTTTTTGTAAAACCTCTTCTAAAGAATGCATGCTAATATCTTTCTCATGCGTGCATTCAAGGGCATGATAGACCCAATTGAGCAAGTAGTTTTTTTTAAAACATTCCGTGTCGTTTAAGATGAGTAACGATGAAGAGAGCATGTGGCACTGGCTGAAATGTTTTTTAGCGTAGTTTAAAACTTTTTTCAACAAAGGGTGGCTGTTAGGGAGCGCGATTTGCGTGAATCTGGCTAACAATTCAATTTTGGCCATTACCCTTATTTTCTCCATGCGTTTTGATGCGATTTTAAAAAATCTTTAGGTATTTTAGCATGCCAATGGTTAAAAAAGGTGGTTATGAATGGTTTTTGCGCTAGACTACGAGCCATAACATTTAATGAAAGATTAAAAATGAAAATAGCGGTATTACTCAGTGGGGGGGTGGATAGCTCTTATAGCGCTTATAGCTTAAAAGAGCAAGGGCATGAATTAGTGGGGATTTATTTAAAACTCCATGCGAGTGAAAAAAAGCATGATTTATACATCAAAAACGCTCAAAAAGCGTGCGAGTTTTTAGGCATTCCTTTAGAGGTGTTGGATTTTCAAAAGGATTTTAAAAGCGCGGTTTATGATGAATTTATCAGCGCTTATGAAGAGGGGCAAACCCCTAACCCATGCGCGTTGTGCAACCCTTTAATGAAATTTGGGCTAGCTTTAGATCACGCTTTAAAATTAGGGTGTGAAAAGATCGCTACCGGGCATTATGCGAGGGTCAAAGAAATTGACAAAATAAGTTATATTCAAGAGGCTGTGGATAAAACTAAAGATCAGAGCTATTTTTTATACGCTTTAGAGCATGAAGTCATCGCTAAATTGGTGTTCCCTTTAGGGGATTTGTTAAAAAAAGACATTAAGCCTTTAGCCTTGAATGCGATGCCTTTTTTAGGCACTTTAGAAACTTATAAGGAATCTCAAGAAATTTGCTTTGTGGAAAAAAGCTACATTGACACTTTAAAAAAGCATGTTGAAGTGGAAAAAGAGGGCGTGGTGAAAAACCTACAGGGCGAAGTCATTGGCACGCATAAGGGCTATATGCAATACACGATTGGCAAACGCAAAGGCTTTAACATTAAAGGCGCGTTAGAACCGCATTTTGTGGTGGGGATTGACGCCAAAAAGAACGAGCTAGTCGTGGGCAAAAAAGAAGATTTAGCCACGCATTCCCTTAAGGCTAAAAACAAATCTTTGATGAAAGATTTTAAACAGGGCGAATATTCTATCAAGGCTCGTTACAGGAGCGTGCCTGCTAAAGCGTTTGTGAGCTTGAGAGATGAGGTGATTGAAGTGGAATTTAAAGAGCCTTTTTATGGCGTGGCTAAAGGGCAAGCCTTAGTGGTTTATAAAGATGACATCTTGCTTGGCGGGGGCGTGATTGTTTAAGGCTTTTTACGCTCATAGCCTGATTGATTGCTTTTTAACTCACTCCCGCTTAAAATTTTCAAAGCTAGGGAATCCATGCGGATCTAGGCGGATATTTTTAATGGAAGCCTTTTTATCGCTCAAATCACCGCTCAAATTGAAGGGTTTTGGCGTTTTGGCATGCTGTTTGGCTAAAAGGGCTAAAACTTGGGCGTTTAACGCCATGGTTTCATTTAAAAACGCCATTTGCTCACTCAATTCGCTTAAAAATTCTATATTCAAGGTTTTTAAAGTATGCTCGTAATTGGCTAGGATTAAAGCATGCTTTTCTTTGTTGTTTTTAGCGTTTTTTAATTCCTTGTCTCGCTCTATTAGGGCGTTTTGGTAGCGTTGGTGCAATTCTTTAGTGCATGATTTGAGGTTTTCTTTATCGCATAAAAAATGCGTTTTTAAAGTTTCTAGGCGTTTTTCTAAGGGTAAAAAGGTTTTTAGGGCGTCTTCTTTGGCTTGGATTTGGCTTTGAAGCTTGTTTTTAAATTTTTTCAAACGCATGGCTTTATAGGCTTGAAAATCATGGTTTTTAAGAGCGTTGTATTCTAGGGTTTTGTTATGGGATTGTTGATCCTGTATTTCATTTTCTAAAACCTGATCGCATAAGGCGTTTAAAGCGCTCATCAAATCCAATTGCGAGAGTAATTGGGCGAGTTTAGGCTCTTTGAGTAAGAAAAGGGCGTTGTTTTTTTCTTGGACTTCTAAAGCGTTTGACGCCTCTTCTAAATTCTTAACGCCGCTCAAATAAGGGCAATGTTCTTGTAAGAAAAGCGTTTGGGATTCTTTGATTAAGCGTTCATGCTCCATGCTCTCTTTTAAGCGTTTTTCTAAAGCTTGTAATTTTTCTAATTCCAAAGCGCTTTGTTTCAATAACGCATCAGTGTCCATAAGGCGGATCTGGCTGGCGTTAAAAAAACGCCTTTGACTAGTTAGGGTGCTGTTAGCCTTTTTGATTTCTTTAAGTTGATCCTGGTTATTGGAAAGCACGCTTTGATAGATTCTTAAACTTTCATTGAGTTTGTAAAGCATGTCTGAAAGCTGTTCGTTAGAGCGCGAGAGCTTGGCGTTAGTTTGAGAATCAAAAGTCATCATTATCTGTGCGTTTGAAAAGGTTAGAAAAAATAAGAAGAAGCAAAAAAATCTCATAAGGTTATCTTTATTACTATAGTTTCATCGTGTTATTTTATCTAAGTTTTGGCATGCGCTAAAACACGCAAAATTATCGCTTTTAAGATAAAATAAGCGTTTTGATGCCATTTTTGGAGCGATCGTGGAATTGAGTTATTATGAAATTTTAGAAGTGGAAAAACACAGCAACCAAGAGACCATTAAAAAGTCTTACAGAAAGCTGGCTTTAAAATACCACCCGGACCGAAACGCCGGCGATAAAGAAGCCGAAGAAAAATTCAAGCTTATCAATGAAGCCTATGGGGTGTTAAGCGATGAAAAGAAGCGGGCCTTATACGACAGGTATGGTAAAAAAGGCTTAAACCAAGCCGGTGCGAGCCAGAGCGATTTTTCTGATTTTTTTGAAGATTTAGGTTCGTTTTTTGAAGACGCTTTTGGGTTTAGCGCTAGGGGGAGCAAAAGGCAAAAAAGCTCTATCGCGCCGGATTATTTGCAAACCATTGAATTGAGTTTTAAAGAAGCGGTTTTTGGCTGTAAAAAAACCATTAAGGTCCAATACCAGAGTGTTTGTGAAAGTTGCGATGGCACGGGCGCTAAAGATAAAGCCCTAGAGACTTGCAAGCAGTGTAATGGGCAGGGGCAGGTGTTTATGCGTCAAGGTTTTATGAGTTTTGCGCAAACTTGTGGGGTGTGTCAAGGCAAGGGCAAGATCATTAAAAACCCATGCCAAGCGTGCAAGGGTAAAACCTACATTCTTAAAGATGAAGAAATTGATGCGATAATCCCTGAGGGCATTGATGATCAAAACCGCATGGTGCTTAAAAATAAAGGCAATGAATACGAGAAGGGGAAAAGAGGGGATTTGTATTTAGAAGCGCGAGTCAAAGAAGATGAGCATTTCAAGCGCGAAGGCTGTGATTTGTTCATTGAAGCGCCGGTGTTTTTCACCACTATCGCTTTAGGGCATACGATTAAAGTGCCGTCTTTAAGAGGAGGCGAATTGGAATTAAAAATCCCTAGAAACGCCAAAGACAGGCAAACTTTTGCGTTTAGAAACGAGGGCGTGAAGCACCCTGAAAGCTCTTATAGGGGGAGTTTGATCGTGGTGTTGCAAGTGATTTATCCTAAAAGCTTGAATAAAGAGCAGCAAGGGTTATTGGAAAAATTGCATGCGAGTTTTGGCTATGAGGGCGAACCGCATAAAGGCGTTTTAGAAACTTGCGTTTCTAAAATTAAAGACTGGTTCAAATAAAAGGTTGTTGATGCATGATTTTCTAAAAGCCTTCAAAGACGCTTTCCCTCATACCATTTCTATCTTTTTAGGGTATTTGCTTATGGGAATGACTTTTGGAATGCTTTTAGTCCAGCATGGCTATGATTATAAAGTCGCCCTGTTCATGTCGTTATTCATCTACGCTGGGGCGGTGCAATTTGTAGCGATCACGCTTTTAAGCGCGCAAGCGAGTTTGATGAATGTCGTTATTGTGAGCTTGCTAGTGAACGCGAGACAGACTTGTTATGCGCTTTCCATGCTAGATCGATTCAAAAACACCCAATGGCGTTTGCCCTATTTAGCGCACGCGCTCACGGATGAAACCTTTGCTCTATTGAATTTATACGCTCCTAAAGAGGGGGTGAGTGAAAAAGACTTCATTTTTAGTATTTCCTTACTCAACCACTCTTATTGGATTTTTGGCTCGTTAGTGGGTTCGTTAGTGGGTTCGCATTTTTCTTTTGACACTCAAGGCATGGAATTTGTGATGACAGCGATTTTTATCGTGCTGTTCATGGAGCAATACAAACGAAACACGAATCACAAAAACGCATGGCTTGGGATTTTTATTGCGGTTGTTTGTTTAGCGCTTTTTGGGACTGAATACTTTTTGCTCATCGCTTTGGTTTTAATGGTGCTTGTTCTCATTGTTTTTAGAAAGCAGTTAGAATGTTAACGCATTCTATACTTATTATTTTAGTTATTATAATAACGACTTATTTCACGCGCATTTGGCCTTTTATGGTGTTTAACGCTAAAAACCCGCCCAACGACTTTGTGCGTTATTTGGGTAGGGCTTTATCATGCTCAGTGATAGGCATGCTCGTGATCTATTGTTTTAAAGACATTCACATTTTAAAACCCCCTTATGGGATCAATGAAATCACCGCTTTTTTATCCGTTATCCTTTTGCACCGCATTTTTAAGGTGTTTGTTTTAAGCATCACGCTCCCTACCATTCTTTATATGGTTTTAGTCCAAAGCCATGCGTTAGAAAAGGCTTTTTTTAATATTCATGTTTCCTAACCCTAGCGTTTTTAATCACAAAATACGCCGTAGGGATAATAAAAAGCGTTAAAACAACGCTGCTTATCATGCCCCCTAGCATGGGCGCAGCGATGGATTTCATGATTTCACTTCCTGTGCCATGGCTATACATGATAGGAATGAGTGAAGCTAAAATGCTAAAAAAGGTCATAAGCTTGGGCCTTACCCTAAGCACCGCCCCATGCATGATAGCTTCTTTTAAGGCGGCAGTCTTCTGCTCTTTTAAAGGGGTTTTGATGAATTTTTGAAACGCATCCTCTAAATAAATGATCATCACAATAGCCGTTTCGCTCGCTACCCCTAAAAGGGCTAAAAAGCCCACTAACGCCGCCACGCTCATGTTAAATCCCATGAGATTCATAAAAATTAACCCCCCCAAAAACGCAAAAGGCAGAGTGAAAAAGCATAGTAAGGAATTGGTGAGATTCTTTAAAGCAAAGACAATTAAAATAAAAATGATAAAAACGCTCACCGGCACGATGTATTGTAAGGTTTTAAACGCTTCTTCTAAATACTGGCTTTCGCCGCTAAATTCATAATAATACCCGTTAGGCAATTGGATTTTTTCTAGCGTTTTTTGAGCCAGTTGCCTGTAAGCATCAGAGCTGATACCATTTTGCGGCACAATATAGATAAAATTCACGTTCAAACCCTTTTCGCTTTTTAGCACCGCCGGCGAATTATCGTAATACACATGGGCTAATTCCCTTAAGGGCATGTAATTGTAAGCGGTTTTGATGTAGAGGTTTTTTAATTTTTCAATGGTGTCTCTATCGGTGTCTTCTAAGCGTAAAGAAATAGGGTAGCTTTCTACGCCTTTAATCATGGTCGTGAGCGTGGCTCCGCCCAGAGCGAATTTAATTGCATCTAACACGGCGTTTTTATTGATGCCATAACGAGCCAGATTCTCATCGTTCAAATCCAGCGTGATGTAGTAGCCGTTATTGGATCGCTCGGCAAAGACGGATAAACTCTCTTTTAGGGTTTTGAGCTGTTGCTCCATAAGGATCGCTAATTCTTGTAATTTGTCCGTGTCGTTACCATAGAGCTTGATGCCTAGGGGCGTTCTAATGCCGGTTAAGAGCATGTCCGTTCTCCCACGAATGGGGTAAGTCCATGAATTGGTCAAGCCTTTTAATTGCAGGGTTTTTTCTAATTTGTCCCTAACTTCTTTGTAACTGAGCTTTTCTTTCCATTCGTTTTTTGGCTTTAATTCAATGTAGGTTTCTATCATTCCTAAACCGGCGGCATCGGTGCTGGTGTTAGCGCGCCCCACCTTGCCAAAAACCTGTTTGACAAAATCCAGTTGCTTGATAGCGCTATTACTTTTTTTCAAATATTCTAAAGCGGTGTCAATGCCCACGCCATTAAGCGTTACTGGCATATACATCACTACCCCTTCATTGATTTGGGGGATAAATTCCCAATTAAGTTTTTTATACGCTAGATACAAGCCCCCTAAACCCACAACGCTCGCTATCAAAAAAGCGTATCTGAACTTAAGCACAACATTCAAACTCACGCCATAAATTTTCATGAAAAAAGCGTTAATAGGGTTTTTAGACTCTTCTAAAATCCGCCCTTTAATGAGCCATACCATTAAAACAGGGACTATCGTAATAGAAAGCAGCGCTCCTACTAGCATGGCAAAGGTTTTGGTGTAAGCTAAAGGGGCAAAAAGCTTTTCTTCTTGGCCGGTGAGTGCAAAAATTGGCAAGAAAGAAACCACGATGATCATTAAAGCAAAAAATATCGCGCCCCCCACATGCTTAACCCCTTGCATGATAGCATTAACCCTTTGAGTGTTGTCTTTCGTATCAATGTGTTGCAGATGCTTGTGAGCGTTCTCCACCATCACAATAGCCGCATCCACCATCGCCCCTATAGCGATCGCAATGCCCCCTAAACTCATAATACTCGCTTCAATATTGAAATAACGCATGAGCAAGAAACTAATGCACACGCTTAAAGGCAGAGTGATGATCACCACTAAAGCGCTCCTGAAATGCAGTAAGAAAATCGCAATAATGATTAACACAATTACGCTTTCTTCTATGAGCGTGTGGATCAAATTGTCAATGCCTTTTTCAATCAATTCGCTCCTGTCATACACGCTTGTGATTTTCACATCAGGGTTACTCGCTTGTAGGGTGGCGATTTTTTCTTTAATGGCTTTAAGCACCTTGTAAGTGTCAGCGTGATAGCGCACCATGACAATCCCGCCCACCACTTCCTTATCACCATTGAGATTAGCCGCTCCTCTGCGCGGTTTTGGCACTAACCTAACGCTGGCTATATCTTTGATTTTTAAAGGGATAGCCTCTTCTTTTTTAACCACAATTTCTTCTAAATCGTTTAAAGATTGGATATAGCCATGCGATCTTATAATTTTTTCAAACCCGTTTTCTAAAATAACCCCCCCACCGGTATCGTTATTGGAATTTTTAATCGCATTAGCGACTTGTTCCAAACTCAAGTTATAACGGATCAGAGAATCGTTTTGAAGCGTTACCTCATAATCTTTCACAAAGCCCCCCACGCTTGCGACTTCACTCACTCCATCAACCCCTAAAAGCGCATAGCGATAATAAAAATCTTGCAAGACTTTCAAATCGCTTAAATTCTTGCTATCGCTAGATAAGGCGTATTGATACGCCCAGCCAATAGAAGTGGAATCGCTCCCTATTTCCACTTTAGCGTCCTTGGGCAAATTGCTCACTCGGTTTAGTTGCTCTAAAACCCTGTCTCTAGCCCAGTATAGATCCACGCCGTCTTTAAAAATGATGTAAATCAAGCCGCTTTCATAGCTAGAAATCCCCCTAACCGTGTCAATGTTAGCGATGCTCATGAAAGTAGAAACTAGCGGGTAAGTAACCTGCTCTTGCACGATTTTAGGGCTTTGATTGGGGTAAGTGATTTGCACGACCACTTGAGCGGGGCTTAAATCTGGCAAAGCGTCTAAACGAACGCTTTTTATCGCCCACAAAGAGGCTAAGAAAATGAGTAGAGTGACTAGAGTGGTAAGGAGTTTGTTTTTAACGCTTAAATCAATGATTTTTTCTATCATTTTTAATAATCCCCATTGTTTTGAGCGTCAGCGTCTAGCACGAATAAAGCGTTATTAGCGACTTCTTCGCCCGCTTCTAAACCCTCTAAAACTGCATAATTCCCATCGCTCAAGCGGACGGCTTTAATTTCTAACGGGCTTAAACCAAAATCATCTTTTTTAAACACGATAGCTTTCCCCCCCTTAATCAAAACCGCTTCTTTAGGCAGGATCTTCATTTTTTGGGGTTTTTGAAAGATTTCTACTTGAGCGAACATGTTAGGGTAATAAAGCTGTTTAACATTAGGCACATTGAAGCGTGCTTCTAGCATTTTATCTTGCGGGTTTATGATAGGGTTGATGTTTTCAAGCGTGATTTCTTGCTCGCCTTTAATCCCTTCTACGAACAAGATCGCTTGATGCGTGTTTTTTAAAAACTCTAAATCCTCTTGATTGACTTTAACAAGCACCCACAATTGGCTTAAATCTATGATTTGAAACAACTCTTGCCCTTTTTTAATGAAGCTCCCCTCATTGAGATCTGGGCTTTTTTTAAAAATAACGCCGTTGAAACGAGAGTAAATAGTGATTTCATTTTGGACTTTATGAGAGCTGATGGTTTTTTCAATGCTGGAGTTTTCTAACCCTAATAGTTTTAGTTTTTCTTTAATCGCTCCCACTTGTTGGTTGAATTTCAATGACGATAGCAATTCGCTTTGAACGCTCACTAATTCAGGGGAATACACGCTCAATAACCTATCGCCCTTTTTAATGGGGGTATAGGTTTTATTCGCATAAAGCTTTTCCACATAGCCATCAAAACGCAGGGTTTGAGAAAAAATCAGCGCTTCATTAGGCTGCAAAAGCGCGTAATAGCGCCGGCTCTGGGCGAATTCTTTTTCTATAACTTTAGTGGTGGAAATGTTAAAATGAGTTTGGCTTTTAGCTTCTTTAGTTTTTTTAGTCTCTTGAGTTTCTTTAATTTCTTGAGCGTTAGCCAATAAGAGGCTAAAAAATAGGGCTAACAATAAAAGCCGTTTCATTCTAATCCTTTAAGGTTTTGTAAAGACAAATAAGCGCTATTGAGAGCGCTCAAGGTTTCAAGTTGGGTGATTTGAATGGTGATTTTATCATTAAAAGCGTTGTAATAAGCGTTGTAATCGCCATTAGATTTCAAATCAAGCGCATAAATTTGCGCGATTTTTTCATTCTGTTTGATGATTTTATTGATCGCTTCCAGGTTTTTTTGCAAGGTTTCTAATTTTTTAAGGAGTTTTAGGGCCAGGTGGTGGGTTTTGTTTTTGGCGTTTTCCACTTCGCTTTTAAACACTAAGCTTTCTTTTTTCTTTTGCTCCACTAATTTGGCCTGCTTGCCATAAAGGGGTAAAGGGATAGACAAAGCGACGCTAAACATGTCGTAGTTATAGTATTGTTTGGAGCGGAAATAATACACCCCGGTAACGTTTACATCTTCTAAAAAGCTTTTTTTAGCCAAAGTGATGTCTTTTTGCGCTTTTTCTTCATCAAGCCTGGCGATCGCAATATCATAATTAGTGGCGCTAATGTTATATAGCTCTTGCTCGTTATTAAATTCAAAATTTTTAGGGGCAATGCTTAAAAGCTCGTTTTCCTTAAAAGTCAATTCGCCCATGGAATAATGGCTGCTAGAGAGCGCTTCTTCTAAATTGTTTTTTTTGATTTCTAATTGCGATTTTAAAATTTCCAACTTGGCGATCGCTATTAAATCGGGCGAACTGGAATGGTTGGCTTGATAGAGGGTGTTTTCTAAATTTTTAATCGCTGTCTTTAAAAGCTCTATTTCTTGTTGGTTTTTATAATTTTCAATGCCATTTATCATTAAATTAATTACCAATTGCTGCTTGGTTTTTTTAAGCTCTAATATCTTTTTTTGCTTTTCTAGATGGACCATTTGAGATTGCGTGAGTTTTTTACCATTTAAATCCACTTTTTGAGACAAACCCAAGCTCATGTTTTGCATTAAGGTGCTATCCAGCCTGAAAAAGTCGCTCACGTTAGCGTTGTTATAGCCTAAATACAAAATAGGGTTATCCCATTTGCTAACGACTTTTTCTTGAGAATTTAAAGCGTCAATTTGCTCTTGTAAGGCTTGTATTTTTTGATTTTTAGAAAGGTATTTAGCCACAAAAGATTGGATCTCTAAATCTTTAGCCAAACCCAAACTAAAAAGCAGTAACAAGGCTGTTAAAAGGCGTATTGAAACGCCCCTTTTATAAAACGCGCTTACAAAAGATAGCATGCTCTTATAAATCCAGGCTTGTTTTAGCGCGATAAACCTGGCCCTCTTTAGATTTAATATCCACCCTAACCTGCCATGTCCCGTTCATAGAAAGATTGGTTTTAGCTTCATAAAGGCCGTTTTTTTCACTCACTTGCGCCATTTCTTTCATCGCTGGCATGCCGGGCATTTCAGGCATCATAAACTGCACCCTAACGATAGCTTTTTCTAAAGCCTTACCTTTTAAAGTGGGGCTAAGCACAAAAGTGTTATCGCCTTTAATGGGGTTACCCACGGATTTGATTTTCACTTCCAAGTCATTGGCTTTTAGGGTTTGCTCCCATGCGTTTAAGCTCATAACCCCCAACACGCTCATTAAAAATAAAGCGGCTAACTTTTTCATCGTTTTGACCTTTAAATTAAGATAACAAGAAAATCCTTGTTGCGAACGGATAATAACCCTCTTTTGTGTAAAAATTGTGGAAATGGTGTTTAAAAAATTAAGGTTTTTAAGTAGAAGGTATAAGAGTTTATGCTATTTTTTTAAGGTTTTAAAATCAAATTTCAAAGGATTAGTATGCAATTTAGAATTGAACATGACACGATGGGCGAAATTCAAGTGGATGATAGCCAATACTGGGGGGCTCAAACGCAACGCAGTCTTGAAAACTTTAAAATCGGCACTGAAAAAATGCCTAAAGAACTCATTGGTGCGTTTGCCAAACTCAAAAGGAGTTTAGCGGTTGTCAACCACAAGTTAGGGAAATTAAGCCCAGAAAAATCCCAAGCCATTATCAAAGCGTGCGATTGCATTTTAAAAGGCGAGTTGTGCGGCGAGTTTCCCTTAGCGATATGGCAAACAGGGAGCGGGACTCAAACGAACATGAACCTCAATGAAGTCATTGCCAATAAGGCTACCGAAATTTTAGGGGGTAATTTTAGAGAGAAAAAACTCATCCACCCTAACGATGATGTGAACATGTCTCAAAGCTCCAACGACACTTTCCCTACCGCAATGCACATTGTGAGCGTGCTAGAAATCACGCATAAACTACTGCCCAGTTTAGAGAATTTGTTAAAGACCTTTAAAGACAAAAGCCAACAATTTAAAGAGATTGTCAAAATCGGGCGCACGCATTTGCAAGACGCTACGCCTTTAACTTTGGGGCAAGAATTTAGCGGGTATGCGAGCATGCTAGAGCATTCTAAACAACAAATTTTAGAGAGTTTGGAGCATTTAAGGGAATTAGCCATAGGCGGGACGGCCGTAGGCACAGGGCTAAACGCTCATAAAGAATTGAGTGAAAAAGTGGCTGAAGAATTGAGCCAGTTTAGCGGCGTGAAATTCATCTCTGCGCCCAATAAGTTCCACGCGCTCACTAGCCATGACGCTATCGCTTATGCGCATGGGGCTTTTAAGGCTTTAGCGGCGAATTTGATGAAAATCGCTAACGATATTAGATGGCTTGCGAGCGGGCCGCGCTGTGGTTTGGGCGAGCTTAATATCCCTGAAAACGAGCCGGGCAGTTCTATTATGCCCGGTAAAGTCAATCCCACGCAATGCGAAGCGATGACCATGGTGGCCGTGCAAGTGATGGGGAATGATACCGCTATTGGCATTGCGGCCAGTCAGGGTAATTTTGAATTGAATGTGTTCAAGCCGGTGATCATTTATAATTTCTTGCAGAGTTTGAGGCTGTTGAGCGACAGCATGGAAAGTTTTAACACCCATTGCGCGATCGGTATTGAGCCTAATAGAGAAAAAATTGATTATTACTTGCACCATTCTTTAATGCTAGTAACCGCCCTTAACCCGCATGTAGGCTATGAAAACGCCGCTAAAATCGCTAAAAACGCCCACAAAAAAGGCATTTCTTTAAAAGAAAGCGCGCTGGAACTGAAACTCTTGAGCGCTGAAGATTTTGACAAATTCGTGGTGCCTGAAAAGATGATCGGGCCTAAGGCTTGAAACCTTGGGTGGGCGTGCGAGATGAATCCTGAAAAAGCCACTCATTGCAAAGAGATTCGTAAGATCTTAAAAGAGGCGTTGCATGGCAATAAAGATTTGAATCTTTATTTGGAATCTGGAAGTAAGCATGCCAAGCTGACTAGTGGGGCGTATTCTTTGACTATCCTCTCATCGCCAAGCGACAGAAAAAGCGTGAAAAACTTTGAAAAAGAATTGACAGAGTTTATTAAGAAACTAAGAGGAAACAGGATAACGCATGGAGTGCATGAGTAGGAATTTTATACCGGTTGGGTTGCGTATCAATGGTTTTAGGCATTGATGAAGCGGGTAGGGGGTGTTTGGCCGGGTCGCTTTTTGTGGCTGGGGTGGCGTGCAGTGAAAAAACAGCCTTAGAATTTCTAAAAATGGGTTTAAAAGACAGCAAGAAGCTCAGCCCCAAAAAGCGCTTTTTCCTAGAAGATAAAATCAAAACGCATGGTGAGGTGAAGTTTTTCGTGATTAAAAAAAGCGCGAATGAAATTGATCATTTGGGATTGGGAGCGTGTTTGAAACTCGCTATTCAAGAAATTGTAGAAAATGGCTGCCCTTTAGCTAATGAAATAAAAATAGATGGCAACACGGCGTTTGGCTTGAACAAACGCTACCCCAATATACAAACCATCATCAAGGGCGATGAAACAATCGCTCAAATCGCTATGGCGTCTGTTTTAGCGAAAGCTTTTAAGGACAGAGAAATGCTAGAATTGCACGCTTTGTTTAAGGAATACGGCTGGGATAAGAATTGCGGGTATGGGACTAAGCAGCATATAGAAGCGATCATTAAGCTAGGGGCTACGCCTTTTCATCGGTATAGCTTCACGCTTAAAAACCGCATCTTAAATCCCAAACTCTTAGAGGTGGAACAACGCCTTATTTAAAACGGCGCTGAGATGGGTAGCGCTCGTTGAAGAAAGACTGATGCGTTTGGCTTTAAAGTAAGCGATTAAGTCTTCAGGCTGAATGAAAGGGAATTGCACCATGACATACACACGATGGTTGATGGTATCCACGAACCTTTTGGCTAAAATGGATTTAGACACTAACAAATCAACCACTCCAAACAGATTGTTGATGGATTGGTCTTTATCTTGAAACTCCTTATAAATGCGTTCTCGCACTTTCTTGGTCACTAAGAGAACCTCTAAAGCGCTATAAGCGTTCATTTTAGCCCTTAAAAAAGCCACTTTTTCAGCGTTCTTTTCAGGGGGCAATTGGTCATCATAGGGGATATAGTTGGAATAAAAATCGTTCCTTTTACCAAAAATTGAAGCCGATCCGACATATTGATTGGGCGGGTTCTTGTCGTCAAAAAGATTGATTTTAAGCCAATCAGGATAGTTAATCGTGTCTTTCAAACTCTTAGCATGCGCTGTTTGAGCGAAGAGGCCTAGGGATAGCAAGGCGCAGAAACTTAATTTTTTCAATGCGTTCATTATAGACTCCTTTCTATAAAAGAATATTAAAAACGCCCTACGCTTTTAGGGTAGGTGGTATTTCTCAAAAAAGCGAAATACTGGGATAGCTTATAGTGGGTTAGCTTAAGAAAAAATAAAAATATGCAATAATAATTTAAAAATGTGAGTAATAATATTAAATACATAAATACATAATAACTATTATACCAAAATAGATTGAATATCCAAAGAAAAATCAATGAAATTGAGGTGTTTGTAGGGGGGATTATGGGCTGAAATAGGGGCGTTGATAGAAACCACCACGATATTAAAAAACCCATGCTCATGGCACCATAAAAGCTGTTTTTCTAAAAAATGGGGCGTGGGGAAAGCGTGGGCGATGAGGGCGAGCTTGTTGGTAGAATTTTTATGCAAAATAAAAATCCCGTTGTCATGGGAGTAAAGCTCATGGCTGGGGAATTGCTTGTAAAGCTCTAAAAAAACCATGTTTTCAAAAACATTTAAAAGCGAGGGGCTGGGAGTTAGGCTATAAGGTAGGGCAAAATCGCACAGATACAATTTGGTTTTATGGTTTTCAAAACTGGGGACTAAAAAAAGGATGCGTTGTTTTTCTAGCGCGTGTAAAAATTTATAAAGGGTGTCTTTAGAAGTTTTAAGCTCTTTTTTGAATTGCGTATAAAGATAAAAAGCGCTCACAAATTTAGATTGATACGAGCAGATTTTAGCCATTAAGGGGGCGTAAGTTTGAAAGGCTAGTTTGATATTTTCTTGTTTTTTTAGGATTTTTTCTTGCTCGTTTTCTGTAAAAAGCGAATCTAAAGCGTTGCCGTCTCTTAAAAAGCGGTTAAACAGGGTGTTTTTAGGGGTGTTGGGTTTGAAAAAGCTAATATATTCTTTAAAACTCAACCCTAACGCATAGCATAAGCTAAAATTGGGCGCTGTTATGGGGCTTAAATAATTAGGGATAAGAATAATTTTGGGAAGCTTGGGCAGGCTGAAATCCAACCGCTCTATATTGTCTAAAATGAGCAAATCCATTTTCTTTTCCAAATGCCATTTTAAAAGCCATGAGCTTAGAATGTTTTGGTTCAAACGCATGTCGTTGTAGTTGAGATACACAGGGTTTTTAAAATCCTTCGCTAGTTTGAGGGCGAAAGTGGTTTTACCGGATTTCATCGGCCCTAAAAGACAGATTTTATCGCTTGAAGGCGGGTTTGAAAGCGGGTTGTTCAAAGCCGGCTCTTTAGGGGTTTCAAAAGGCCCAAAAGGGTGCAAGCAAGAAAGGGGCATGAACTTCCTTTCAAATGGGATTGGATTAAGATAATCGTAGCGCGTTTTTTTATATTTCCTTATAAAAAGGAAGTAAAAATCCCTAAAAAGCCCTAAAAATAGCAAAAGTTATTGACTAAATGGCGCATTTTGAGTAGTATTTCAGTTTTTATTTTATTGTTTTATTCTGTTTTTAAGTAACGAATGAAACGAGTTCTTTTAGGAGAGTTTATGGAAAAAATCAGGTTGAAGCTCAAAGCTTATGACCATAGAGTGTTGGATCGCTCTGTTGTGGCTATCGTGGAAGCCGTAAAGCGTTCAGGTTCTGAAATTAGAGGGCCTATCCCTTTACCGACTAAGAATAAGCGTTACACCGTTTTACGCTCCCCGCATGTCAATAAGGATTCAAGAGAGCAGTTTGAGATTAGGGTTTATAGCCGGTTGATTGATATTATCTCGGCCACCCCAGAAACCGTGGATAGCTTGATGAAGTTGGATTTGGCTCCTGAAGTGGATGTAGAAGTAACTTCTATGGAAACGAAGTAGTCCTAACGCATTGAGATAATAAAATAAGGGTTAGATATGGAATTTTTAGTTCAAAAGATAGGCATGAGTCGCACCATTGACGCTAACAGCACGCCTGTAACCTTGCTTAAAGTCTTGCAAGCGAAAGTGTGCCAGCTAGAAAACGGGAAAGCTTTAGTGGCCTATGCGATGCATAAAAAACACAATAAGGCGATTGAAGGCCAGCAAAAGAAATACCAGCTCAGCAAAGAGTTCAACCATTTCGCTACCTTAAAAGCTTCCCAACAAAAAGAGTTGGGCGATTTGGATTTGAGCGCTTTAGAAACGCTTAAAAGGGTTAAAGCGAGCTTTAAAACGAAGGGGAGAGGCTTTGCGGGGGTGATGAAGCGTTGGAATTTCCAAGGCGGGCCTGCAGCGCATGGGAGCCGTTTCCATCGCCGCCCTGGTTCTATTGGTAACAGAGAATGGCCAGGAAGAGTGCAAAAGGGTAGGAAAATGGCAGGGCATTATGGCAATGAGCTAGTTACTTGCCAAAACGAGGTGCTCTCTTTTGATAAAGAAAGTATGGTGTTAGTGCTAAAGGGTTCAGTGGCCGGCTTTTCTGGGGCTTATGGACGCATTAGAGCGGTATAAAACCATACATTGAATATAATATAAAGGGTTTGATATGAGTAAGGCCATCGTTTTAGACAGCCATTTGAAAGAAAAGGGTAGCGTGGAGTTACCTAAAAGATATGAGGGCATCAACAGCCATAACCTCTATCTTTATGTGAAACATTATTTATCTTCTGCGCGCGCTAATACCGCTAAAAGTAAAAACCGCGCTGAAGTGAGCGGGGGCGGCAGGAAGCCTTGGGCGCAAAAAGGGGGCGGAAGAGCCAGAGCAGGGAGCATCACTTCGCCTGTGTTTGTGGGTGGGGGTGTCTCTCATGGGGCTACGAATAAGCGCAATTACGACCTTAAAATCAACAAAAAACAAAAACGCCTGGCTTTAGAATACGCTTTAGAAGAAAAAGCGCAAGCGAACAAGCTTTTTGTGGTGGAAAAAATCGCTATAAAAGGCGTGGTTGAAGACAACAAAAGAAAGCATTTGACTAAAGAAGCCAACCAAATGTTCCAGGCTTTAGAGCAACGAGACACTTTGTTTGTGTGCATGAACATGGACGAATGCACCGAGTTAGCCTTTAGTAACCTTAAAAAATGCCTTATTATTGATGTGAGCGAGTTGAACGCTTATCTTTTAGCGGCGTTTAGCTCTGTCGTGATGGAAGAAGCAGCGTTTCAGCATGTGGTGCAAGATAAGACAGAGGAGTAAAAAATGGCAGACATCATGGATATAAAGTCAATTCTTTACACTGAAAAGTCATTAGGATTGCAAGAAAAAGGTGTTTTAGTGGTCCAAACGGCTCAAAATGTAACCAAAAACCAGCTCAAAGAAGTGTTTAAAACTTACTTTGGTTTTGAGCCTTTGAAAATCAATTCTTTGAAACAAGAAGGTAAGGTGAAACGCTTTAGAGGGAAGCTTGGACAAAGAAAGTCGTTTAAGAAATTTTATGTGAAAGTTCCAGAGGGCGCTAGCATTGCCGCCCTTGGCGCGTAGATAAGGAGAAAGCGTTATGGCGATTAAAACTTATAAGCCCTACACCCCAAGCAGACGCTTCATGTCGGTGTTGGACTCTAAAGACATTACTGCAAAAAGCAGTGTCAAAGGCTTACTCACTAAGCTTAAAGCAACAGCAGGGAGAAACAATAACGGGCGCATCACCAGCCGCCACAAAGAGAGAGGGGCTAAAAAACTCTATCGCATTATTGATTTCAAGCGCAACAAATACAACATTGAAGGGAAAGTGGCTGCGATTGAGTATGATCCTTACAGAAACGCGCGCATCGCTCTTGTGGTCTATCCTGATGGGGACAAACGCTATATTTTACAGCCAAGCGGTTTGAAAGTGGGCGATAGCGTTATCGCTGCTGAAGGCGGTTTGGATATTAAAGTGGGCTTTGCGATGAAGTTAAAAAATATCCCTATAGGAACGGTGGTGCATAACATTGAAATGCATCCAGGAGCTGGTGGGCAATTAGCCAGAAGCGCGGGAATGAGTGCTCAAATTATGGGTAGGGAAAATAAATACACCATTATTAGGATGCCAAGCTCTGAAATGCGCTACATTTTAAGCGAATGCATGGCGAGTGTTGGCGTGGTAGGGAATGAGGATTTTATCAATGTCTCTATCGGTAAGGCAGGGCGTAACCGCCACAGAGGCATTCGCCCACAAACTCGTGGGAGCGCTATGAACCCAGTGGATCACCCGCATGGTGGGGGTGAGGGTAAAACAGGGACAAGCGGTCATCCTGTATCGCCTTGGGGCACTCCAGCTAAGGGCTATAAAACTAGAAAGAAAAAAGCTAGCGACAAGCTCATCATTTCCAGAAAGAAACATAAATAAAGGGTTAAAGAATGTCTAGGTCAATTAAAAAGGGTCCTTTTATAGACGACCACTTGATGAAAAAAACGCTCAAGGCAAAAGAGGGCAAGGATAACCGCCCGATTAAAACATGGTCTAGAAGAAGCACCATTTTGCCTGAAATGATTGGTTTTACTTATAATGTGCATAATGGCAGGGTTTTTGTCCCTGTGTATATCACAGAAAACCATGTGGGTTATAAGTTAGGGGAATTTGCTCCTACAAGAACTTTTAAAGGGCACAAAGGCAGTGTCCAAAAAAAGATTGGCAAGTAAGGGGGTAGAATGAGTAAAGCGTTATTAAGATTTGTGCGGTTATCTCCTACTAAAGCCAGATTGATTGCAAGACAGATTCAAGGCATGAACGCTGAATTAGCGATCGCTAGTTTGGAATTTACGCCCAATAAAGCGGCCAGAGTGCTTTCAAAAGTGGTGGCTTCTGCGGTCGCTAACAGCTCTTTAGACGCCAAGAGCGCTCTGATTGTTTCTTGCAGAGTGGATGCTGGCCCTGTGCTTAGGCGCTCCATTCCAAGGGCTAAAGGCAGAGCCACAGCCATTAGAAAGCCAACATCTCATGTATTCGTAGAAGTAGCAGAAGGGAAAGAAATGAAATCTTCTAAAAGCCATAAAAAAAATCAAGCAGAAGGTAAGTAGGGCATGGGACAAAAAGTTAATCCGGTAGGTTTGAGATTAGGTATTAATAGGAATTGGACTTCCAGATGGTTCCCTAGCGCTCGCACCGCTCCAAGCAATATTGATGAAGACAATAAAATTAGGAAATTCCTTAAAAAAGAGCTTTATTATGCTGGCGTGAGCGAGATTGTGATTGAAAGAGCGGCTAAAAAACTGCGCGTTACGGTCGTAGCGGCTCGCCCAGGGCTTATCATTGGTAAAAAAGGCGTGGATATTGAAAAAGTCAAAGAAGGCCTAAAAACGCTCATCAAAAAAGAAGTCTCCATTAATATTAAAGAAGTCAAACGCCCCCAAGCTGACGCCCAATTAGCCGCAGAAAATGTAGCCACCCAGCTAGAAAAAAGGGTCGCTTTCCGCCGCGCGATGAAAAAAGTCATGCAAGCGGCGTTAAAATCTGGTGCTAAAGGGATCAAGGTGCGCGTTTCTGGCCGTTTAGCAGGGGCTGAAATCGCTCGCACCGAATGGTATATGGAAGGGCGCGTGCCTTTACACACCTTAAGGGCTAAGATTGATTACGGCTTTGCTGAAGCGATGACGGTATATGGTATTATTGGCGTGAAAGTGTGGATTTTCAAAGGGGAAGTTTTGCAAAAAGGCATCCAATTTGAGAAAAAAGAAGAGGCTAAAGAAGAAAGAGAGCCTAGAAGAAGCAGAAGAGGGAGGCAATAATCATGTTAATGCCAAAAAGAACAAAATACAGAAAGCAAATGAAAGGGCGCAATCGTGGGAAAGCCCATCGTGGTAACTCTATTGCGTTTGGGGATATTGCGATTAAAGCCATAGAGCATGGGAGGATTGATTCACGCCAGATTGAATCCGCAAGGGTGGCTATGACAAGGCACATTAAAAGAGCGGGTAAGGTGTGGATTAGAGTATTCCCTGATAAGCCTTTGACCGCTAAGCCTTTAGAAACCAGGATGGGTAAAGGTAAAGGCTCTGTGGAAAAATGGGTGATGAATATCAAGCCGGGCAGAATCGTTTATGAAATGCTAGGCATTGAAGAAGGACTAGCGAGAGAAGCTTTAGCACTAGCTCAGAGCAAACTTCCTTTTAAAACCAAAATTGTAACTTGTGAGAGCGAAAATGAAATATACTGAATTGAAAGATAAGAGTATCAAGGAATTAGAAGAGTTGTTGCATGCTAAAAAGGCGGAGCTTTTTGAGTTGCGCGTTAAATTAAAGGCTATGCAATTGAGTAATCCTAACGAGATTAAGAAAGCTAGAAGAAATATCGCTCGCATTAACACGGCTATTAATGCACATTATTCTTCTAGCGTTGAGTAAAAAAGGGTAAGCAATGAATACGAAAGAGCCGCATAAAAGGCTGGTGCAAGGCAAGGTTATCAGCAAGTTTGCTGAAAAAAGCGCTGTGATTCTTGTAGAAAGAAAAGTGGTGCATGAAAAATACAGAAAGATTGTTAAAAAGTTTAAAAAATACACCATCCATGATGAAAACAATCAGGTGAAAGTAGGGGATTTTGTGAGCGCGATTGAGTGCAGACCGCTTTCTAAAACCAAGTCTTTCACGCTTAAAGAAATTTTAGTAGTGGGAGTATGAGCATGATACAGAGTTTTACAAGATTGAATGTCGCTGACAATAGCGGCGCTAAAGAAATCATGTGCATTAAGGTGTTAGGAGGCAGCCACAAACGCTATGCGAGCGTGGGTAGCGTGATCGTGGCTTCCGTGAAAAAAGCTATCCCTAATGGCAAAGTGAAACGCGGTCAAGTCGTCAAAGCCGTTGTGGTGAGAACGAAAAAAGAAATCCAAAGGAAAAATGGTTCTTTGGTGCGTTTTGATGACAATGCAGCAGTGATTTTGGACGCTAAAAAAGATCCTGTTGGCACAAGGATTTTTGGGCCAGTGAGCCGAGAAGTGCGTTACGCTAATTTCATGAAAATTATTTCTCTAGCGCCGGAGGTTGTATAATGAAAAGCGAAATCAAAAAAAATGACATGGTGAAAGTCATTGCAGGAGACGATAAGGGCAAGGTCGCTAAGGTTTTAGCGGTGTTGCCTAAGACTTCTCAAGTGGTTGTTGAAGGGTGTAAAGTGGTGAAAAAAGCGATTAAACCTACTGATGATAACCCTAAAGGGGGCTTTATCCATAAAGAAAAGCCCATGCACATTTCCAATGTGAAGAAAGCCTAAGGAGTTGGATACATGTTTGGTTTGAAACAATTTTATCAAAATGAAGTGAGAATAAAACTCGCTCAAGAATTAGACATCAAAAACCCCATGCTTTTACCCAAGCTAGAAAAAATCGTTATCAGCGTGGGCGCTGGGGCTCATGCAAAAGACATGAAAATCATGCAAAATATCGCGCAAACGATTTCTTTGATTGCAGGGCAAAAAGCGGTTATCACTAAAGCGAAAAAATCCGTTGCAGGCTTTAAGATCAGAGAAGGCATGGCGGTAGGGGCGAAAGTTACCTTAAGGAATAAACGCATGTATAATTTCTTAGAAAAGCTGATTGTGATTTCGTTACCCAGAGTGAAAGACTTTAGAGGGATTTCACGAAATGGTTTTGATGGGCGTGGGAATTACACCTTTGGGATCAATGAGCAGTTGATTTTCCCGGAAGTGGTTTATGATGATATTATGGTCAGTCATGGCATGAACATCACTATGGTAACTTCTACGGACAACGATAAAGAAGCGTTCAAGTTGTTAGAATTGCTTGGATTGCCTTTTGCAAAAGTGAGATAAGGGGTTAATATGGCTAAAAAATCAATGATCGCAAAGGCTCAAAGGAAACCAAAATTTCAAGTAAGGGCTTATACCAGATGCCGCATTTGTGGGAGACCTCATTCGGTTTATAGGGATTTTGGACTTTGTAGGGTGTGCCTTAGAAAAATGGGCAGTGAGGGACTCATCCCAGGCTTGAGAAAAGCCAGTTGGTAAGGACAAGATATGGTAAATGATATAATTGCAGATTCATTAACTCGTTTGAGAAACGCTTCTATGCGCCGCTTAGAATTCACGCAACTTTATTACGCAAAAATCGTGGTTTCTATCTTAGAGATTTTTAAAGAAAAGGGTTTCATTAAAGATTTCAATATCAAAGATAAAGACAAGAAACAATCGGTTTATGTGCAGTTGGCTTATGATGAAAAAGGGCATTCAAAAATCAGCGAAGTGAAGCGCCTAAGCAAACCCGGTCGTCGTGTGTATAAGCAAAAAAACGAGTTGAAGCGCTTTAAAAATGGCTATGGCGTGATTGTGGTAAGCACTTCTAAGGGGGTGATCACCAACGAAGAAGCTTACAGACAAAATGTCGGTGGCGAAGTGCTTTGTAGCATTTGGTAAAGGATTAAAAATGTCAAGAATCGGAAAAAGAATCATTGAAATCCCAAGCTCTGTGCAAGCGAGCGTGGAAGGGAGTAAGCTTCTTTTTAAAAACAGCAAAGAAAAGCATGAGTTAGAAACTCACAACCGAGTGAAAATCACGCTTGAAAACAACCAATTGAGCTTCCAACCTGTGGGCGAAGACGCGCAGTCTAGGGCTTATTGGGGAACTTATGGGGCGTTAGCCAACAACATTGTAACAGGCTTAAGTGCCGGTTTCAGTAAGACTTTAGAAGTCAATGGCGTGGGCTATAAGGTGGCTTTGGGCAATAAAACTTTGGATTTGAGTTTGGGTTTTAGCCACCCGGTGAAATACCCCATTCCAGCGGGGATTGAAATGGTGGTGGAAAAAAACACGATCACAATCAAAGGGAGCGATAAGCAAAAAGTAGGGCAAGTCGCCGCTGAAATCAGGAGCTTCAGACCCCCAGAGCCATACAAGGGCAAGGGCGTGAAATACAGCGATGAAGTCATTATTAGAAAAGCTGGTAAAACAGCTAAAAAATAAATAAGGTGGAGTGATGAACGCAAAAGCATTGTATAAAAAGAAAGCCTTAAGAGATCGCCGAAAATTAAGGATTAAAAGCAAACTCTTGGGCGATAAATTAAGACCTAGGGTGAGCGTTTTTCGTTCGAATCGCTATTTCTATGCGCAAGCGATTGATGATATTAAACAAAGCACCATAACGCATATTGACGGCAGGAAAATGGGCTTTAAAAACACGCAAGAAGACGCTAAAAAATTAGGCGCTCTCTTTGCTGAAGAATTGAAAAAAGCAGGGATTGAGCGAGCGGTTTATGATAGGAATGGTTACCTCTATCATGGCGTGGTGGCAGCGTTTGCTGAAAGCTTGAGAGAGAACGGGATCGCTCTATGACAGAAAGGAAAGGTATGGAAGAGATTAACAGAGAAGAGTTTCAAGAAGTCGTTGTGAATATTGGCCGTGTAACCAAAGTGGTTAAGGGCGGTAGGCGGTTTCGTTTTAACGCTTTAGTGGTTGTTGGCAATAAAAATGGGCTTGTAGGCTTTGGTTTGGGCAAGGCTAAGGAAGTCCCTGATGCGATTAAAAAAGCGGTAGATGATGCGTTTAAAAACCTCATTCATGTAACGATTAAAGGCACGACTATCGCTCATGATATTGAGCATAAATACAACGCAAGCCGTATTTTGCTCAAACCGGCAAGTGAGGGAACGGGAGTGATTGCTGGGGGTTCAACGCGCCCTATCGTGGAATTAGCAGGCATTAAGGATATTCTAACCAAATCTTTAGGCTCCAACAACCCCTATAATGTGGTGCGCGCGACTTTTGACGCTTTAGCGAAAATCAAGGCGTAGTTAAAAAGGAGATATGATAATGGGATTAGAAAATTTAAAACCGGCTAAAGGTAGCGTTAAGAAAATCAAACGAGTGGGCCGTGGTCAAGGAAGCGGCATGGGAAAAACTGCCACAAGGGGCGGTAAAGGCCAAACTGCAAGGACAGGCTATAAGGCTAAAAGAGGCTTTGAAGGAGGGCAACAACCCTTACAACGCCGTTTGCCTAAAATAGGTTTTAGGACTAAAGATTCTCATATCTATTCTATCAATGTAGAAAAGAATGAAGCGATTAAAAATTTAGAAGAGATTACTTTTTCAAGCTTGCGCGCTTTGCACCATTTCCCCCTTTATATTGAGGGCGTGAAATTGATCGGTAAAGACGCTAAAAACTTGGCTTCTAAAATTAAAGATGAGAGAATCAAAACAAGCGGGCAGAAATAATGCCCCTATTGTATCAGCTTGATTTAAGAGGAATAAGTTATGAATAAAGCCATTGCTAGTAAGATACTCATCACTTTGGGTTTTTTATTTCTCTACAGAGTCTTAGCTTATATCCCCATTCCTGGCGTAGATTTAGCAGCGATCAAGGCTTTTTTTGACAGCAACTCCAACAACGCTTTGGGGTTGTTTAACATGTTTAGCGGGAATGCGGTTTCTCGCTTGAGCATCATCTCTTTGGGTATCATGCCCTATATCACTTCTTCCATTATCATGGAGCTTTTGAGCGCGACTTTCCCCAACCTGGCTAAAATGAAAAAAGAGCGAGACGGCATGCAAAAATACATGCAAATCGTGCGCTATTTGACCATTTTAATCACTCTAATCCAAGCGGTGAGCGTTTCAGTGGGTTTAAGGAGTATTAGCGGTGGTGCGAATGGAGCGATCATGATTGATATGCAAGTCTTTATGATCGTTTCAGCGTTTTCTATGCTTACAGGGACGATGCTACTCATGTGGATAGGGGAGCAAATCACGCAAAGGGGCGTGGGGAATGGGATCAGTCTCATTATTTTTGCCGGGATTGTTTCAGGGATCCCATCAGCTATTTCAGGCACATTCAATTTGGTCAATACGGGCGTGATCAATATCTTAATGCTCATCGGTATTGTGCTGATTGTTTTAGCGACTATTTTTGCGATCATCTATGTGGAATTAGCCGAGCGCAGAATCCCTATTTCTTATGCGCGTAAAGTGGTGATGCAAAACCAAAACAAGCGCATCATGAATTACATTCCTATTAAGTTGAATTTAAGCGGGGTGATCCCCCCTATTTTCGCTTCAGCTTTGCTCGTGTTCCCTTCTACGATTTTGCAACAAGCCACAAGCAACAAAGCCTTGCAAGCGATTGCAGATTTTTTAAGCCCGCAAGGGTATGCGTATAATATTTTGATGTTCTTGCTCATTATCTTTTTTGCTTACTTTTATTCTTCTATCGTGTTCAATTCTAAGGATATTGCGGATAATTTGAGGCGTAATGGCGGGTATATTCCAGGGCTTAGGCCTGGAGAGGGGACTTCATCGTTTTTAAATTCTGTAGCGAGTAAGCTCACTTTGTGGGGTTCATTGTATTTAGCGCTCATTTCTACCGTGCCTTGGATTTTGGTTAAGGCTATGGGCGTGCCTTTTTACTTTGGAGGCACGGCGGTGCTGATTGTGGTTCAGGTCGCTATTGATACCATGAAAAAGATTGAAGCGCAAATTTATATGAGCAAGTATAAAACTTTAAGCGCGGTAGGCTTTTAATGGCAATCTCTATTAAAAGCCCAAAAGAAATCAAAGCTCTAAGAAAAGCCGGGGAATTGACCGCTCAAGCGTTAGCCCTTTTAGAGCGAGAAGTAAGGCCTGGGGTTTCACTTTTAGAACTGGATAAAATGGCTGAAGATTTTATCAAATCCTCTCATGCCAGGCCGGCTTTTAAGGGGCTGTATGGATTCCCCAACTCTGTGTGCATGTCCTTAAATGAAGTGGTTATTCATGGCATTCCTACGGATTATGTTTTGCAAGAAGGGGATATTATAGGCTTGGATTTGGGGGTGGAAGTGGATGGCTATTATGGCGATTCGGCTCTCACGCTTCCTATAGGTGCAATAAGCTTGCAAGATGAAAAATTGCTCGCTTGCTCCAAAGAGAGCTTGATGCATGCCATTAATTCAATCAGAGTGGGCATGCATTTTAAGGAGTTGAGTCAGATTTTAGAGAGCGCTATTGTAGAAAGGGGCTTTGTGCCTTTGAAAGGATTTTGCGGGCATGGCATTGGTAAAAAACCCCATGAAGAACCAGAAATCCCCAACTACCTAGAAAAAGGCGTTAAGCCTAATAGTGGCCCTAAAATCAAAGAGGGCATGGTGTTTTGCTTAGAGCCTATGGTGTGTCAAAAACAAGGCGAGCCTAAAATACTAGCGGATAAGTGGAGCGTGGTTTCAGTGGATGGGCTTAACACAAGCCACCATGAGCATACTATCGCCATAATTGGCAATAAAGCAGTGATTCTTACGGAGCGTTAATGGCAAGAGATGATGTTATAGAAGTGGATGGGAAAGTGATTGAGGCGTTGCCTAACGCCACTTTTAAGGTGGAGTTGGACAATAAGCATGTGGTGTTGTGCCGTATTTCTGGAAAGATGCGCATGCACTATATTAGGATTGCTTTAGGCGATAGGGTCAAGCTAGAGCTTACGCCCTATAGCTTAGACAAAGGTCGGATAACTTTTAGATATAAATAATTTAAGGGTTATTTCAATGAAAATATGTTAGTATAAAAGTTTTTAGTAGTGCCTAATTTTTTCAAAGGAGAAAAATCATGAAAGTCAGGCCATCAGTGAAAAAGATGTGCGATAAGTGCAAAATCATTAAAAGAAGGGGCGTTATTAGAGTGATCTGCGCTACCCCTAAACACAAACAAAGACAAGGATAAAGCATGGCAAGGATTGCTGGTGTGGATTTACCAAAAAAGAAGAGAGTGGAGTATGCCCTTACCTATATTTATGGGATTGGGCTTAAGAGTTCCAGAGAGATTTTAGAAGCGGTAGGCATTTCTTTTGACAAGCGCGTGCATGAATTGAGCGAAGATGAAGTGTCTAATATCGCTAAAAAAATCCAGCAAAGCTACTTAGTAGAGGGCGATTTGCGTAAAAAAGTTCAAATGGATATTAAATCTTTAATGGACTTAGGGAATTATCGTGGGATCAGGCATCGTAAGGGTCTTCCTGTAAGAGGCCAAACCACTAAAAATAACGCTAGGACTCGTAAGGGTAAGAAAAAAACCGTGGGTAGCAAGTAGCGGATAAGGAGATGATGATTTAATGGCTAAGAGAAATGTAACGGCTAAAAAGAAAG
Organism: Helicobacter pylori; assembly: GCF_015904775.1. Lineage (GTDB taxonomy): Bacteria > Campylobacterota > Campylobacteria > Campylobacterales > Helicobacteraceae > Helicobacter > Helicobacter pylori_DM. The sequence continues at coordinate 49,622 of NZ_JADZNC010000003.1, read as the reverse complement.
TAGTCAAAAAAAATATTGCTAGAGGGGTTGTTTATATTTCAGCGACCTTTAACAACACCAACATCACTATCACTGATGAAATGGGTAATGTGATTTGCTGGAGCACAGCGGGCGGTTTAGGGTTTAAAGGCTCTAAAAAATCCACCCCTTATGCGGCCCAACAAGCTGTAGAAAGCGCTCTAAGCAAGGCTAAAGAGCATGGCGTTAAAGAAGTGGGCATTAAGGTTCAAGGGCCAGGCAGTGGGCGTGAGACCGCTATTAAGAGCGTGGGCGCGACAGAGGGCGTTAAAGTGCTTTGGATTAAAGACATCACCCCGCTCCCTCATAATGGTTGCAGACCCCCTAAAAGAAGAAGAGTGTAAGGAGGCTTTATGGCAAGATATAGAGGTGCAGTAGAAAGACTAGAAAGGCGTTTTGGGGTTTCTTTAGCCTTAAAAGGTGAAAGGCGATTGAGCGGGAAGAGTGCGCTAGATAAAAGGGCTTATGGACCAGGCCAGCATGGGCAAAGGCGCGCTAAGACTTCTGATTACGGGTTGCAATTGAAAGAAAAGCAAAAAGCTAAAATGATGTATGGCATTTCTGAAAAGCAATTTAGGAGTATTTTTGTGGAAGCCAATCGCTTGGACGGCAATACGGGTGAAAACCTTATCCGTTTGATTGAAAGAAGATTGGATAATGTCGTCTATCGCATGGGGTTTGCGACCACTAGAAGCTCTGCTAGGCAATTGGTAACGCATGGGCATGTGCTTGTGGATGGCAAGCGTTTGGATATTCCCTCTTATTTCGTGCGTTCAGGGCAAAAAATTGAGATCAAAGAAAAAACCAAGAGCAACCCTCAAGTGGTGCGCGCGATGGAATTGACGGCTCAAACAGGGATTGTGCCATGGATTGATGTGGAAAAAGATAAAAAATACGGCATCTTCACCCGCTACCCTGAAAGAGAAGAAGTGGTTGTCCCTATTGAAGAAAGACTCATTGTAGAATTGTATTCTAAGTAAGGGGTTAGAGCATGAAAATTATCAAAACAGCACCTTTGATCCCATCAGAAATTAAGGTGCTAGAGAAAGAGGGCAATCGGGTTAAGATTTCTCTGGCTCCATTTGAGTTTGGTTACGCTGTTACGCTCGCTCACCCTATTAGAAGACTCTTGCTTTTAAGCTCTGTGGGGTATGCTCCTGTGGGTTTAAAGATTGAAGGTGTGCATCATGAGTTTGACTCTTTAAGGGGGGTTACTGAAGATATGTCGCTTTTTATCATGAATTTAAAGAATATCCGCTTTATAGCCAAGGCGTTAGTGGGGCAGGATAGCTCTTTAGAAAACCAATCGGTTGTGGTGGATTATTCTTTTAAAGGGCCTATGGAGCTTAGGGCTAGGGATTTGAATTCTGAGCAAATAGAAATCGTCAATCCGGAAATGCCCCTAGCCACGATCAACGAAGACGCTCAGTTGAATTTTTCGCTCATCATTTATAAGGGAATGGGGTATGTCCCAAGCGAAAACACAAGGGAATTGATGCCTGAAGGTTACATGCCGCTAGACGGCTCTTTCACGCCGATTAAAAATGTGGTTTATGAGATTGAAAATGTTTTGGTTGAGGGCGATCCCAACTATGAAAAAATCATTTTTGATATTGAAACGGATGGGCAGATTGACCCTTATAAAGCGTTTTTATCAGCGGTGAAAGTGATGAGCAAGCAACTGGACGTTTTTGGTGAAAGGCCCATTGCTAACACGGAGTATTCAGGCGATTACGCTCAAAGAGATGACGCTAAAGACTTGAGCGCTAAGATTGAAAGCATGAATTTGAGCGCTAGGTGTTTTAATTGCTTGGATAAAATCGGCATCAAGTATGTGGGCGAATTGGTTTTGATGAGCGAAGAAGAGCTTAAGGGCGTGAAAAACATGGGTAAAAAATCCTATGATGAAATCGCTGAAAAATTGAATGATTTGGGCTATCCGGTAGGCACAGAATTAAGCCCTGAACAAAGAGAGAGTTTAAAGAAAAGATTAGAAAAATTAGAAGATAAAGGAGGTAATGACTGATGAGACACAAACACGGATACCGCAAGCTTGGGAGAACCAGCTCGCACAGAAAGGCGTTATTAAAGAATTTAGCGATCGCTTTGATTGAGCATAACAAAATTGAAACAGGGATTTATAAAGCTAAGGAGTTGCGCAGTTACATTGAGAAATTAACGACAGCGGCTCGTGTGGGCGATTTTAATGCGCACCGCCATGTTTTTGCGTATTTGCAAAACAAAGAAGCCACCCACAAGCTTGTAACTGAAATCGCGCCCAAATACGCGCAAAGGAATGGCGGATACACCAGGATCCAACGCACCACTTTTAGAAGAGGGGACGCTTCCACTCTAGCCACCATTGAATTTGTATGAAATTTGATGAACTGCTAGCCAAGATTTAGTCTTGGTTGGTGGTTTATCGCCTTGATTTGATCTTATTTTAAAAGAAGCACTCAAAAGCTTTGACTTTGCTCCTATTGAGTATTGGTGATAAAATTTAAAATGCTAAAAGGCGTTTTCTGTAATCAAAATATAAAAGAGCTTAGTTAAGCGATAATCTCCAAACTGCAAAAATAAAGTAACTAAAAACCCCATTTTTAAAAAATCAAAATAAACTCAAAACTCGCACTGGCTTTTATCCCACCCTTTAATTGAGCGGTATTCCTTACATTTTTATTAAGACTTCTAATTGGTTTGATGATTTTAAGAAATCCAACTGCTGAAGATTAAGTTAGATGGATTGTTTTTTTAGACATGCTAGATCTTGGTTATTTTTTATGCTAAACTGCTTTGGATTTTAGCCGATATAAGTGATGGGTTGATTTGTTCGCTTTGTAGTGGTTTTATAAAAAAGACACAAGATACAAACTCCTATCATTGTGTCCGCCACACAATGCACATTAAAAACACTAAACCTACCATCTCCACGCAAAGCGAAACTGAATCAATCTTTCTCTACTTGCTCACTTAAATGCTTCTTAACTTGACACAATATACAGACAAAAACTTGCCTAACAAAACCCGCTTATAAGAATTTTTGATACACCAACACTACCGATTTAGGTGTAGAGCTAAGGCTAAAAAAATTATCTGTAGCTTCATTGAGCGAACCAGAAAAGAGCGTTTTTAAACGCAAGTTTTTTAAGGGGTATTTGAGGTTTTTGGAAGTGAATCGGGCTTTAAGATCCAGGCTAAAAAGCGAGATTTGCTCCCCTTTAAAACTAGGTAAAGTAAAAGGGGTTTCTAACACCCTAAAAAGACCATAGTCGCTTATGGCTTGGTATGTATAAAAATTAGCCTTTTTTATTATCAAAATACCTGCGATTTTAAGCCGCTATCAACCACACTACAAGGTTACTTTTATATTGTTGTTAGGCTTATGGCGGTATTTTCTATGCTGACGCCATAATAACGCGCATGCAATAAAACCTAATGATGATTGTTAATTTATGATCTTTAATTTTTAACGCAACAAAGCCTAAAAGCCTTAAAAAATCATTCCTCCTATAAACCCTTTAATTTTTTCCAGCATGGCGTTTTCATCATTCAAATTTTCTTCTATGATTTTGACTAACGCTGAGCCGCAAATCACGCCATCAGCTCCCATGCCTTTAGCGTTTGTGATGTGTTCTTTTTGAGAAATGCCAAAGCCCAATAAGGCGGGGGTGGGGCTAAAAGTCTTTAGGGTTTTGATGATCGCGCTTGCATCGTTCTCTAGAGCATGGCTTATCCCTGTAACCCCACTCCTGGCTAAAGTGTAGATATAGCCTTGCGAATGCATAGCGGCTTGTTCTAAATCTTTATCACTCGCATTAGGGCTGGCGATAAAGATTTGTTTGATGTGGTATTTTTGAGCGGATTTTAGGACTAATTCTTTTTCTATTAGGGGCATATCCGCTATTAAAACGCTATCCACGCCGCATTCTTTGATTTGAGCGTAAAAGCCATCAACGCCGTAAGAAAAAATGAGATTCGCATACGCTAAAAGCCCTATGGGAATATCATGGTTGTAGCCTCTAATCTTTTTTAAAAGCTGGAAATTTTTAGCCATGCTAGCGTGTTTTAACGCCCTTAAATGGCTCGCTTGTATGGTAACGCCATCCGCTACAGGGTCTGAGAAAGCAAAGCCCAATTCTAAAGCGCTCACCCCACTAATAATTAAGGTTTTAATGATTTCAAAACTCCATTCATAATTAGGATCGCCCAAGGTTACAAACGGGATAAACGCCATTTTGTCTTGTTTTTTTAAGGTTTCAAACATGTTTTGATACCTCATTTTAAACCTCCTTTTAAAGCGTTATAAACGGTGCTTAAATCCTTATCCCCCCGACCGCTTAAATTCACTACGATGATACTTTCTTGTGCGCATTTTTGAGCGAGCTTTAAGGCATACGCTAAGGCGTGCGAACTCTCTAATGCCGGGATAATGCCCTCTTTTTGGCATAACAACCTGAAGGCTTCTAGCGCTTCAGCATCGCTTGCGCTTTCATAAACCGCGCGCCCACTCTCTTTTAAATAGCTGTGTTCTGGCCCCACCCCTGGATAATCAAGCCCGGCGCTAATGCTATGGCTTTCTGTAATCTGGCCTTCATCATCTTGTAAAAGATAGGTTTTGTTCCCATGCAAAATCCCCACACGCCCCTTATTCAAAGTCGCCCCATGTTTATTAGTCTCTAGCCCTAAGCCCGCCGGCTCTACGCCTATGAGTTTAACCTCTTTGTCGTTTAAAAACGCACTAAATATCCCTATAGCGTTAGACCCCCCTCCAACGCATGCGATAACATAATCAGGCAAGCGGTTTTCTTTTTCTAAAATTTGGCTTTTAACCTCATCACCTATCATTTTTTGAAAGGTTTTAACCATCGTGGGGTAAGGGTGTGGCCCAGCGGCTGTGCCTAGCAAATAATGCGTGTCCTTGTAACTGCTCGCCCAATCCCTTAAGGCTTCATTCACAGCGTCTTTAAGCGTCGCGCTCCCTGAATGAACCTCTCTGACTTCAGCGCCTAATAAGCGCATTCTAAAAACATTCATTTCCTGGCGCTTGATGTCTTTAGCCCCCATAAAAATCACGCATTTTAAACCCAACAACGCGCAAGCAATAGCCGTCGCCACGCCATGCTGCCCAGCGCCTGTTTCAGCAATAATCCTTTTTTTACCCATTTTTTTCGCTAAAAGGGCTTGCCCTAAAGCCTGATTAGTCTTGTGTGCCCCGCCATGGATTAAATCTTCTCGTTTTAAATAAAGCTTAACTTTAGGGTTAGAAACGATATTTTGACACAAGGTTAAGGGGCTAGGACGGCCCACAAAATCTTTTAAAAGATGGAAATATTCTTTTTGGAATTTTTCATCTTTCAAACACGCATCAAACGCCTGTTCTAACTCTCTTAATGCAGGCACTAACAATTCTGAAACAAAACTCCCTCCAAACTCCCCAAAATACGCTTTTTTATTCATTTTAATACTCTCTTAAAATTCGGGCTAATCGCTTGATTTTATCCTTATTTTTAATCCCAGGGCTTGTTTCCAAACCTGAATTGAAATCCAAACCCAACGCTTTAACTCTCAAGGCTTTTTGAATATTATCCAAATTAAGCCCGCCAGCTAACATGAAAGGCGTTTTGACATTTTCTAAAATACCCCAATCAAAACTCACGCCATTGCCTCCCATTTTATCCCCCTTAGTGTCGTATAAGATTAGAGAGGCTTCTTTAACTTTAGGCGCTAAATCGTTAGCGTTCATCACACTCCCTACTTGCCAAATCGCGCAAGTTTTAGGGAGCGATTTTTTTAATTGAGCGATTTCTTGTTGCGAATAGCTATAAAGCTGCACCGCTTTTAAATCAAGCTTTTTAGCGATTTTTTGAATTTTTTTAATCTTATCTTTCACAAACACGCCCACAAAATCCAATTTTTTAACCGCTTTTGTGATCTTTAGGGCTTCTTTAGGCTTGATGTATCTGGGCGAAGATTTTTCAAAAATCAAACCCCCATAAATAAAATGGTTTTTATAAACGGCTTTAGCGTCTTTAATTCTTGTAAGCCCGCACACTTTATTTTCGCCTAAAATCAATTTAATACACGCTTTTTTCAAATCCTTTTCTTTCATTAAAGAGCTGCCCACTAAAAAGCCATTCACATAAGGGGCTAGGGCTTTGATTTGTGTGTGCGAATAAATACCGGACTCGCTGATAATGAGCGCGTCTTTAGGCAAAAGGGGGCGTAATTTGAGCGTGTGATCAATATCGGTTTTTAAGGTGTGCAAATCCCTGTTATTGATGCCGATAATATCGTATTGGAGTTTGAGCAAGCGCTTGATTTCTTGCTGGTTAGAAACTTCAGTCAGCACGCTCATGTTTAAGGATTTAGCGAGGTTGAAAAGCTCTAAATAATTCTTATCGTCTAATACGCTTAACATTAAAAGCACCGCATTAGCCCCCATCATTCTAGCGAGTTTGATCTGAAAAGCGTCAATGATAAAATCTTTGCATAAAATGGGCTTAATGGAATGTTGCGAAACAATCTTAATGTTTTCATAAGAGCCTAAAAAATATTTAGAATCGGCTAAAACTGAAATGCAGGAGGCAAATTTTTCATAAGTTTTGGCTATTTTCAACAGATCAAAATCTTTTCTGATTAAACCTTTAGAGGGCGATGCTTTTTTGCATTCTAAAATAAAGCTGGTCTTTTTTTCTAGTAACGCCTTTTTAAAATCCCTATCGCTTGGGTTTATGTTTGTCGCTAAAGCGTGATTTTTTTTGAGCACAGAAACTTCTAGGAGCTTGTCTTTAAGGATGTTTTCTAACACGCTAGGCATGGCTTATTCTTATGATTTTTTGCAAATGCGTATAAGGCGCTTTGGTTTTTAAATGCTCTAAAGTCATGTTCACGCCTTCTTTTAAATCTTTAGCCTTATGGCTTAAATACAACAAACTCGCCACATTCGCCACAACCACCATTGTATGCGAATCCTTGCCTTTATTTTCTAAAATATCTAAACACGCTTGAGCGCTTTCTTGCGCGTTTTCAATCTGCAATTCTTTCAAATCATAGGGGGGCAAATCAAAATCTTTAGCGCTCAAGTCATACTCTAAAATTCCGTTATTTTTCAATTCACACGCATGCGTAATGCCATGCAACACGATTTCATCCGTCCCTCCTCCATTAACCACCATCGCCCTTTTAACGCCTAAAGCCTTTAATGCTAGCGCCATAGTCTTGCACAAGGATTTGTCATACACGCCTAAAAGCTGGATTTTGGGCCTTAAGGGGTTGATTAAAGGCCCTAAGCAATTAAAAATCGTTTTAGTGAAAAGCTCTTTTCTTAAAGGGGCGGATTTTTTAAAACTTTGATGGTATAAAGGCGCAAATAAAAACCCAAAATGCGTTTGTTTGAAACAATTCTCTAATTGCGTGGGATTCATTTCAATATTCACGCCTAAATTTTCCAACAAATCCGCGCTCCCGCTATGACTAGAAACACTCCTTGATCCGTGTTTGGCCATAGATAATCCCATAGAGCTGGCAATGAGTGCAGCAATCGTGCTGATGTTAATCGTTTTTAGTCCATCGCCCCCTGTGCCGCAATTGTCTATCAAATCCAAGCCGCTATCAAAAGGCTTAGGGGCATGCTCTAAAAGCGTGGTTGCAGCAACGCTAATTTCCTTAAAGCTCTCGCCCTTGATTTTTAAAGCGCACAAGATCGCCCCAAGTTGCGCCGGGCTTACTTTTTCGTTGATAATAAGGGTGAATAATTTTTTGACTTCTTCATCGTTTAAATCTTTTTGATGGTACAGAGCGTTTAAAATACCTTTCATGATAACTCTCTTAAAAACCCCACGCTTTGCTCTAACAACGCCCTCCCTTGTAAAGTCATGATGCTTTCGGGGTGGAATTGATAGGCTAAAATCTTGTCTTCTTCATTGATAATAGCCATAGGGATATTGTCATGCTCAGCGATCACTTCTAAATTTTTAGGTAACCCGCTTGCCATTAAAGAATGGTAACGCCCCACCACCATGCTCTCCCCTAAACCTTTAAAAACGGCATGCTTTTTGAGCGCAATAGTCGTCGCTTTGCCATGCACGATTTCTTTACTTCTTATGATTTTAGCCCCATAGCTTTGCGCTAAAGCTTGTAATCCTAAACAAACCCCTAAAATGGGGAATTTCTTTTTAGCCATTTCAATGATTTTTAAAAGATTGCCTGAACTGCTAGGGTTACCAGGCCCGGGTGAAATGAACAATAAAGGGGTTTTTGATTCTTTATCCATTAAACCCATAAGATAACTCGGATCAATATCGTTTTGATAAACAGCCACTTCATAACCCAAACATTCTAATTCATACACCAAGTTATAAGAGAAAGAATCAAAATTATCTATAAAAAAGATTTTCATAAAATTGTTTTCCTGATCGCATCAATAAGGGCTTGCGCTTTGGCTCTTGTTTCATTCGCTTCGTTTTGTGGCACGCTGTCTAGCACAATACCGGCTCCTGCTTGGATCACGGCTCTATTGTTTTTGACAAAACATGAACGGATAGTGATGCAAGAATCCATAGAACCCTCGCTATTTAAATACCCCACACTCCCCCCATAAGAACCTCTCCTTTGGTTTTCTAATTGGTAAATGAGCCTGATCGCAGAGATTTTAGGGGCCCCGCTAAGCGTGCCGGCGTTCATAAAGCTCCTGTAAGCATGCAAACTATCGCACCCTTTTTTCAATTCCCCAACAACCCTTGAGACTAAATGCATGACATTGGAATACTTATCCACTTTTAAAAGCTTATCGCAATAGCGTTTTCTTGAAACTCTGGCCATGTCGTTTCTGGCCAAATCCACTAGCATGATGTGTTCAGCCCTTTCTTTATAATCGTGTTGCAAATCAAATTCCATTTTACTATCTAAATCGTAATCAATATTCCCTTGTTTGTCCTTACCCCTTAAACGAGTGCCAGCAATGGGATAAATTTCAGCCGTATTGGTTAAAGCGTTGTATTTTAAGGCGCTCTCAGGGCTTGCCCCAAAAAGAACAAAATCGCTGTCTTTGATATAGAACATATAGGGGCTAGGGTTAGTTAGCTTTAAATGATAATACGCGCTCAAACCCTCCAAGCACTCCATGTAAAAGCTGCGCGACAACACCGCTTGAAAGATCTCGCCCTTTTTGATTTCTTCTTGTAAGGATAGCACTCTTTTTTCAAACTCATTATCGCTGCAACTAACGCTAACTTCTGTGCTTTGCTTAGCTTTTTTAGGGATAAAATCGCTTTTAATGTTTTTAGCCAACTCTTTTAAATCCTGCAACTCTTTAGCTATCTCTGTTTTAAAGCGTTCATCAAAACACGCCCCCAAGATTTCAGCGCTTTTTTCTTTATGGTCCATGATGATCAAATTTTGCGCAACATAAAATATAAAATCATGCGCGGTGTTGTCTTTTGCTTTTAAGTGGGGTAAATCTTCAAAAAAATTGAGCATTTCAAAAGAAAAAACGCCAGCGCTAAAGAGCGTAAAGGGGTGTTTGGGTTTTGTTTTAACGCTTTTAAAAAGCCCCCTTAAAGCGTCAAAAGGGCTAGGTTCAAAGAGTTTTAAAAACTCATCTTGCGTTTTTTTATTTTTGGTGTAGGTTAAAGTTAGGGCGTTGTCTTGTATAGGCGTCTTAAAAAACGCGCTCAATTTTTGCAAAAACGCCCCACCATTAGGCGTTAGGCTAGTGATAGTTACGATATTGTGGTTGCAAATTAGCTTCAAACAGGCTTTAGCCATTAAAAGGGATTTGGTGTGCGCTTTGCTCTCAATCTCAGCGCTTTCAAAAAGCAAGGTGTGCTCGCGCTCTAATTTTTCATAAAGAGCTAGGGGGTAAGGAATATAAGGGGCTTTTTCTACTAGACTGATCATCAATTTCTTCACGCTAAAAATAAACTTGTATTTTACAAGAAATAGATAAATGGGCAATAAATTAATAGCCTTATAGAGCTTATAAGGACTAATCTAACTCAAACTCAATTGGATTTTTCAAGACTCAATTCATGAGAGAATGAGAAATTTTAATTAGGAATGCGAAAAACCACTTTAATCAGATCAAACTTTTGAGCGTTGTTAAGGTTATTTGTGTGGCACTTGGTGCCGTTATCTTTCTTGTGTGTGGCAAGAAAGATTTGGCGCGATAAATTCAAGGATGGTTTCATTCTCTTTTTCAATGTCAATCAAACCCATATCGTTTGAGTCATTAGGCGGGGTGATGCCTAAAAAACGCTCATTGAAAGGCCGCCATCTGGCAATAGAGGCGCTGAGTTCGTTAGGATAAAACCCGATAGATTGGTTGTCAAATAAAGCGTTCACATGCAAAGGACCTGAAGCGTTCCCGATATAAACAGACAAATTCGCACACAATTTGGCCAAATCCACTAGACTATGGCTCGTATCATAGAGGTGAGCGAAAGGGACTTTTTTAAGGAGTTCCTCTGTGGCTTTCCTCTCGCCTGGCCCGCAAATAAGAATGATCTCGCAACTCAAATTTTTGTGTAAAGAATCAATCAGTTTGATAAAGTGTGGAGCGGGCAATACGGGCGAACTGCCTCCGCTATGCATATGCACGCCGATCCACAATAAACCAGCATCAGCGTTGAGTTTTGAAGCGATAATCAATCGCTCTTTGGATTTGTCTTTAAGCTCCCATGCGATTTTTTTAAGTGGAGCGTTAGGGAGATTGTGATCTTTACAAAAAGCATGGATGAGATCCAAATTGTATTCGTATTCGGTTTTTAGGCATAGCGATCGGCTTTGGCGCACGCTCTTTTGATACAGCAAAGAATAGATTTTAGTCTTTGGGGCTAGGATATAAGGAATGGATTTCCTCAAACTAAAAGCGAGTCTGGCGTTTTTAAAATTAGAAAATAAAAAGATAAGAGCGTCAATGGATTTATTTTTAAGAGTGGCGGCTAAGTGGCTATCTTCTATAATGACTTCATCAATGAAAGGGAATTCTAAAGCGATTGGGGTGGTATAGCTAGGCACAACCACGCCCAAATACACCTCCTTGCCTTTTTCTAAAAAAGCATGCTTGAGAGCGATTAAAGCGGGTATGGCTAAAATAAAATCGCCTAACTTGTCGTTACGGATCACAAAAACTTTTTGAGAGTTTTCTTTATCTTTGCATTTTAAACCTTCAAACCCTACAAAATCCATAACTCCGCCTAAGAGATCAAATTTTTTGTCATGTTAGCAAAAATCGTTCTTATGCGATGGATAAATTTTATTTTTTATTCTGCCATGCTTTTATGGGTTCATCTTCCCATGTGCCATAGAGAGAGTTGGGTAAAATGATCCACTCAGTGCCAAATTTTTGAGCGTTTTGCAAGACTTTAGCTCGTTGTTCTTGGCTGTTTTTAGCGTCTTTAGCAAAAAGCGCGTCAAAATCATGCAAAGTATCGCCCACTTGTAAAACAATCGCATAATCCTTAGCGACTAACTCTCGCCTAACGGCTTTAGGCTTGCCTTTTTCTTTTAGTAAAACGGATTCTTCACTCACTTGGGGGAGTTTAAAACTTTTGAGCGTTTTTAAAGTGAATGCCTTATTTTTTTGCGTGCGGTTAGAAATGTAAAAAATCTTAACGCCCTTAGAATTAGCGTATTCTAAAAAGTCTAGCGCTCCAGGAATGAGCGTGAGAGAGCCTTCTTTTTCAAACTTATCCCAAGTTTCTGGGGTGTATTTAATACAATTTTTGACTAAATAGCCCGCATAATTAAAAGTGTTTAAAACGGTTTCATCTAAATCCAAAATGACGGCTGGCTTTTTGTCTTTAACGAGCTTGAGGTTATTGTCTAGCGCCATTTTCGCCATTTTGTAACTTTGCAATTGCAAGGCTCTAATTTCAGCGCTTTGCTGATGATACTTAACGCTTCTTGTTATGGGCGAAACGCATTCTTTGGCATTTAACACACTCATCAAACTCAATCCTAATAAAACCGATGCAAGGGTCTTTTTTATCATAACAACACCTACCTAATGGGGATTTTTTGTATTATACCTTAAAACAGACGATTAGGAGTATTTTACCATTAACCAATTTGTTGTATAGTTGGCGTTTTTAATTCAAAATGAAGTGAGGAAACAATGAAAAAAGCGTTAATGTTCACCCTTTTGGGCGTTAGTTTGGCGTTTGCAAAACCTTATACGATTGATAAGGCAAACTCTAGCGTGTGGTTTGAGGTCAAACACTTCAAATTCAATGAAACAAGAGGCGTGTTTGATAATTTTGATGGCAAAATTGATGCCGATCCTAATACCAAGGCTCTCAATGTTTTTGAAGGTAAAATTGATATTAAAAGCATTAACACCAGGAACAAAAAAAGAGACGACCACTTAAGGACAGCAGAGTTTTTTGATGCCATGAAATACCCCAAAGGGAGCTTTAAAATGACCAAATACGAAGATGGTAAAATCTATGGGGATTTGACTCTTCGTGGCGTAACCAAACCTGTCGTATTGGAAGCCAAAATCCAAGCCCCCTTACAAAACCCCATGAACAAAAAAGAATTCATGGTGTTACAAGCTGAAGGCAAAATCAACCGCAAGGATTTTGGTATCGGTAAAACCTTTAGCGATGCTGTCGTTGGAGATGAGGTAAAGATTGAGCTCAAACTAGAAGCTTACGCTCAATAAACTTTTTGCAAGAGATAGATGTTTTCTTCTCTTGCGTTTTTCTAACGGCACAAAAACTTTTACTTTAACTTTGATACGCCATATCCCAAAACAGATATTCGTATTCGCTTGTAGTGATAAAAATCTCCTTTAATTTTTCAATTTCTTGTTTTGAAGAAGTGAGGGTGAGGGAATCAAGCAAATTAATATTCCAATTTACGCACGCTTGAAATTCTTTGGAACTATAGCCCTTAATCCAATGCCCATAAAAGGCATGTTCTAAAGCGTTGGGGATTTGGCTTAAATTTTGTGCGATCACTAAATAGCTCCAACCACAGGATAGAACAGCCGCCGCAACTTCTTTGATAGAGCCCTTAAACCCTTCAGCGAGCATGTAGCTCGTATAGGATTTATTCGCTAGAGTGGGGTGCGCGTTTTGCAATTCTTTTTGAGTGATTTGAAGTTCTCTAATGTAATGGTTATGGATACTCATCTCGTTATTCAAAATATCCTGTATAGCGTTAGAAAACTCCCTCATCACCGCTTCATCACAAGCCTTAACTACGCCTAAAGCAAACACCTTAGCGTATTCTAAAAGAAACAAATAATCCTGAATGATATAAAAACGGAATTTATCTCTTTCTAAAGTCCCACGCCCGATGCCTTGAACGAACGGATGGGAAATACAATCCATCCAAATAGATTGTGCGTTTTGATACAGATATTGTGAAACTTGCATTTTTACACTCCTAAAATCAATTCAATACGCATTCTAACACGAAAGCCCGCAACATGGTATAAAAATTTGTTGTTAAAAAGATTTGTGAGCAGGCTCTTGCTTTCAAAAATTGAACGCTGTATTAAAATATCTGTGATTTTGAATAGCGATTAATGATATTATAGGGCTTGTATTGGTTGTTTAAGATTGGCTATCCTTTGTAATCATACAAAGGTTAATTCCATCTCGCTCTGTAGGTTTTGATTTTTAGAAGTTTTTATTATGGGAACTTGTAGTATGGCACTTACAAGATAGGAGTCAATCTTAGATGCATGGTTTCAAACCTATTACAGAGCGAGATGGAATTAACCCTACTATTTATGATTGGTTTAACCTCTGTATGAAGTCATATCGGCCAAAACTTCAAATAGTTTAGCATAAAAATAAAAAAGCGTCTAATATATTCAAAATAGGCGTTCAATTTTTAAGCGGTTGGTGTAAAAACGCAATTAAAGGCTTTAATGCTTGAAACTTAACGCTCTAAAACGCTTAAAAAATGCTAAAACCATAAAACTAATCATTTACTTTAATCCTGTAATTTGTGAATAAACAAAACACTTATTGAGTTTTTTGTGATCTTTTGCTGATCTGTAACAATGCTTTTAATAGGGTTGTGGTATAAATATTCTTATCAAGGTGTGCCAAACATGCCTTGAATCTCAATTTTTGAATCTCAATTTTATGAAAGGATTTGTTATGAGCGGATTAAGAACATTTAGTTGTGTAGTGGTTTTATGCGGTGCAATGGCTAATGTGGCTGTAGCTAGTCCTAAAATAGAGGCAAGGGGTGAATTAGGCAGATTTTTAGGAGGAGCTGTTGGGGGTGCAGTGGGTGGTGCAATGGGCGGAGCAATTGGGGCTCCTGGAGGTCCAGTGGGTATTGGATTAGGGAGATTTGTTGGTGGTGGAGTAGGGAGAGAATTTGGTCGTGAAATAGGCGATAGGGTAGAAGATTACATCCGTGGCGTTGATAGAGAGCCACAAGCTCCAAGAGAACCCACCTATGATCGTCATTTCGTGTATGATAGGTAGCTTTGGGCAAGAAAGGAGAGAGCATGAATATCAAAAAGCGTTTGAGCGACTGGGAATATCAATGGGCAGTGGCCATAGTCTATGCGGGATGTCTGTCTACATTTCCTTGGAGCCAAGGCGATATCCTTTTTAACCCTAAAGATAGCTATTACGCATGGCTAACGCTTTTAATAGCAACCCTATTGTCTAACCTTTTATTTGACCCACGAGGTAGGGATTGTTATAAATCTTTCCAAGTAAGATACCCTAGGTTTCTCAAAGCCATTTTTAAGGCTAGGTTTTTTGGCGCGTTTTATGACGCTGTGTTAGGATCAAGACTAAGGGATTTTTATATGGTGCTTTTAACGATGCCCTTTATTGCCGCTATGCATGAAATTTCGGCGTATTGTGGGCATCCTAGCACCTTCCTTATAGAGGGTTTGGTTATGCTTGGCTTTCTTGTGTGTTTTGGGATTTGTTGTAGGCTTTGCGCTAAATTAGGGTGGTGATTTAACCCAAATGGCATTAATATGGAGGGGGAGTAAAAAATTAAAGAAACTTTAAAGCGCGTTCTCACTGATTTGTGTTACAATGAGGAGCATTTAAGGGGTGCTTTTTAAAACGCTCAAGTTTTTAAAAGGCTGAGATCAAACCCATAGAACTTGTCAAGGTAATTCTTGCGTAAGGAAATAGCATGTTAATAACCACCCAACTATCCAAACGATTTTACGCCACGCTCATTCTTTCTTGCGTGTTTTTAACCATCACTAACATCCTTGTCAAAGGCTCGTTTATTAACCTACTAGCAGGGCTTAGTGGGGTTTTGTATGCGTTTTTTGCCGGAGAAAGGCAAACGATTTGCTTTGTGTTTGGTCTTGTTTATAATTTGAGTTACGCTTATGTCGCTTATCAATGGAAATTAAACGCTGATGTGATTTTATGCCTTTTTTTGTATATGCCAGTAACGATTTATGGGATATTCGCATGGAAAAAGACAGAGCAGCATGAAGGCGTTATCAAGGCTCAAAAACTTCCCAAAAATTGGCGTTTTATACTCATTTTAGGCATAGGGGTTTTAACTTATGTGAGCGCTTTGTTTTTTAAAGAGATTAAAACGAATTTTTTATGGGCAGAGAGTTTTAATTTCGTCATCTTTATCATTGCTTTTATTTTACAGGTTTTGCGCTATGTGGAGAATTATGCGCTAGTCACTTTGGGGAATATCGTGTCCATTATCGTGTGGTTTTGTATTTTCCAAATTTCTACAGAAAGCTTGGTGCAACTCTTCACAACGATCCTATACCTTTTTATTGGCTTGTATTATTTTAACCGGTGGAATAAGTCATGCAAGCAGTGATTTTAGCGAATGGGGAGTTTCCTAAATCTCAAAAATGCTTAGACATTTTAAAAAACGCTCCCTTTTTAATCGCATGCGATGGGGCTGTTATATCATTGCATGCGCTTCAATTCAAACCCAGCGTTGTTATAGGCGATCTAGATAGCATTGATTCGCATTTGAAAGTCTTGTATAACCCTATATGCGTGAGCGAACAAGACAGCAACGATTTGTCCAAAGCCTTTTTTTATGCTTTGAATAAAGGCTTTGATGACTTTATTTTTTTAGGGTTGAATGGCAAGCGAGAAGATCACGCTTTAGCGAACACTTTTTTATTGTTGGAGTATTTTAAATTTTGCCAAAAAATCCAAGCCATAAGCGACTATGGTCTTTTTAGGGTGTTAGAAACCCCTTTTACTTTACCTAGTTTTAAAGGGGAGCAAATCTCGCTTTTTAGCCTGGATCTTAAAGCCCGATTCACTTCCAAAAACCTCAAATACCCCTTAAAAAACTTGCGTTTAAAAACGCTCTTTTCTGGTTCGCTCAATGAAGCTACAGATAATTTTTTTAGCCTTAGCTCTACACCTAAATCGGTGGTGTTGGTGTATCAAAAATTCTTATGAGCTTATACAAGTTCGCTAAATTCTATAATAATAGCCCTTATTGTCTCAAAAGATTTTTCTTGATAGAGTAATTTGTATGGAAAATTATAAAGTAGGATATTTCTATCTAGGGGGTATTGTTGTTGGTAGGATTTGAAATAATATGCAATATTCTTTAAATTATCAAGATTGTCAGAGCTTTCTTTTTCGTATTCTGGAGTAGGGAGATGATGGATAAAACGATCATACTTGTCTAAACACCAAGACTGATACTCATAAGTATAGATAATAAAGTTATGCCAATATTTATCTATGATTGTAGAAATCATTCCTTGATGTTTGGTATTTAACCAACGCTCAAATTCTTGGTGTAGAATGAGCAGATTATTCTCTAACATCTCTATAACTTGCTTATGCAAATTATCTTTTTGCAATTCTTTTAAGGTTCTTTGAGCTATTTCTTCAATTCTATAAGTTTTTTCCCATTTATCACCCACTTTTTTTAAGAAAAATGGTGAAGAATGAGCTAGATTCTCTATCTCGCTAACATGTTTTTTAAACATTGTGCGGTCTTTAATCACTTCTTCTAGCCTAAAGGGACTAGAAGTTTTATAATTATGAACTTGGTAGTTTAATTTTTTTAAAAAACCAAGAAACTCAGCATTCGTGGTTTGCAAAACCTTACCAGCCTTTCTCGCATTCTGGTGCATCTATTTTACATGTGTCATTATCGCATGTTGGATAAAAACTTTTGCAACCGCTTGCTTCAAAAATCAATTTAACTTGATGTTTATTTTCAATGTTCTCAACTGCTTGTTTAAAATTTTCTTGTGTCATTTGAAATTTCTCCGTATGTTATGGTTTAGTATCTATTCTTTTTCGCTATCTTTAGTAAGTTGGTTAATGCCATCCACTAATGTTCGAATCGCGCTTTCTGTTTCTTCTTTGCATTGAAACATAACCGTTTTTGTTTCGTAGGTATTGACAACCTCTCCATCACGACTATGAACAACTTGCCCATGCATTTAATGGTGTTACTTTTTTTATCACCCATGCTAACTTCCTTTTTTTTGGTTTTGCTAATCTAACCTAGATAGCATGCGGTAGTATAGTCAACTTCAACTTCAACTTCAACTTAGCTTAAATAGTGCAAAAAATTTGAGATCTTATGATTTTATGTGTAGTTTTAAAGCGACTTGTTTAATTGATCTAATATTTTTTAAGAGTAAGGGATAAGAAATGAGATTATCCCAAGCTCTATTTTAAAGTTTTTCTAATAGCCCAAGCAACGCCCTTTTATACTCTAACGCTGTTGTTTCATCCTTGCCTTCAAAGCGGCTGACTAAATAGGGGGTGGTGTTGCTTGCGCGAATAAGCCCAAAACCATGTTCAAAAACCACTCTCACGCCATCAATGCTGATGATTTCTTTGATTTTAGGGAAATGACTTGGCGGGTTTTTAAGCGCTTTTTGTAGGTTATGAATGATTTCAAATTTTTCTTCTTCGCTCACGGCGATTTTTTCTTCAGGCGTGGTGTAGGAATAGGGGAGGTTTTTAATGGTGTTTTCCAAATCGCTTGGACTTTGTTCAAGCAATAATTCTAAAGCCCTTAAGCATGCATAAAGAGCGTCATCATAGCCAAAATAGCGCTCTTTAAAAAAGATATGCCCGCTCATTTCAGCCGCAAAATGCGCATGGGTTTCTTTGAGCTTGATTTTTAAATTGCTGTGCCCGGTTTTATACATGAGCGTCTTACCAAAAGTATTAATCGTGTTATACATCACTTGAGAGCATTTGACTTCGCCGATCACAAAGGGGGTGATGCCTTGAGCATGCAAGCGTTTAGCGAATAAAATCGCCAATTCATCGCCCGCATAGATATGATGAGAGCTTAACATCGCAATCCTATCCGCATCGCCATCAAAAGCAAAGCCTATCAAAATAGCGTTTTCTTGCATGTGTTTTTCTAAATCTTTTAAGTTTTTCGCTTCGCTAGGGTCTGGGTGGTGGTTAGGGAAATTCCCATCAGGATCGCTATAAAGGCTGCTAAAATCAATGTTTAAAGCCTTTAAAATCGGCTCTAATCCTAACGCTCCCACGCCATTACCAAAATCCAGGGCGATTTTGTATTTTAGATTTTTTAAATGCTTAAAATCCTTGATCAAATAGCGCTGATACGCTTCTAGGGCATTGGCTTTCTCTGGCGTTTCTTTTAGGGGTTTTATTTCATGCTTGGCGTTTAAAAGCGTGTCTTTTAAAGCCTGAATATCCTTGCCATAAAACGGGTTTTGGTTGAGCGTGATTTTAAAGCCGTTGTATTCTTTGGGGTTGTGAGAGCCAGTGATCATGATGGAATTAGGGCATTGAATGCCATTGATTTCATTAAAGGCCGCAAAATACGCTACCGGTGTGGGGATTAGCCCTAAATCATACACTTTCAAGCCGCTTGATTGCAGCCCCGCGCTCAAAGCTTCAAACAAAAAGCGCCCATGCACCCTTGCGTCATGCCCTACAAACACGCTTTTATCGTATTCTCGCATGATTTTCCCCAACTCCACGCCGATACTAAAGGCGCTCTTTTCATCTAAAGTGGTGGGGTAAATGCCTCTAATATCGTATTCTCTAAAAATGCTAATGTCCATTCATGACTCCTTGTTTTTGAATAAATTTAAACCCTGTTCGCATAAATTTTGCCATGCGTTTGTTTGATCTTTTTGTTTTAATTGAACGCATTTTTCTAAACTGGCTTTAGATTTTGCTTTTTGGTTGGTTAAATCCAATAAGCTGGATTGCAAGTATAAGGCTTTTTGGTGATCTTCTAAAGAAAGCCTGCGGTTTAAAAGCTTGTCTAGCGTTTCTAACGCTTTTGAATAGTCTTTGGTGGTCCTGTAAGCGTCAATGAGAGCAAATTCGCTAAAAGGCGTGTAAGAATAGTCCTTGTAAGCGTCTTGGAGTTTGAGTAAGCTTGTGGCATAAATTTTGACGCTTTTAGGATCTTTTTCATTTTCTAGCAATTTAAAATAAACCAACGCCATGCGTTTATCATCTTTGAAATGCTTTTCTAAAAACGCATACAAATTGAGAGCCAATCCTTTTTCATTGCTTTGCATGTAATCTGAAAATAAAACAAAAGCGATATCATAAAATTCTTTTTTATTCAAGCTTTGAGCGAGAATCAAAGCGTCTTTAGAGGCCAGAGTGGAATTTTTAAAATCCCCTAAGCGGTAGTAATTGCGCCCCAAACGATAAAGCCATACCAATTTCTCGCTAGGGGTTTTAGCCGCTTTTAAAGCGTTTAGGGCAATGATTTGCGCTTTTTCTTTGAGCGATGCAAAATACAAGCAATCAAAGGCTTGGATTTCTTCTTTGGGGGTAAATTCAAAGGCGGTGATTTGGGATAAGTATTTTAAGGCTTCTTCACAACGATGATTTTCTAATGGGGTTTTAGCAAGGACATTGAGCGTTTTTTGGATCAAAGGAGAATCTTTAGGCAAATTTTTTTGCATGCCTAACACTTCAGCATAACGCTTATTTTCAAACAAGAGTTGGGCTTTCAATTCTAAAGCCTTTAGGGCTTCATTAGAATTAGGGAAATTTTGAATGATTTTATCGTAGTGGGCGATTTTTTCTTGCGTGTTCCCCTCCATGGAAAAAAGGGCTTTTTCATCGCGCGCTCTAACGACAGAAGCTTTATCCAATTCCGCATGGTCTTGCAAATATTGCAGATTGTAAAGGTGGGCGTTTTTAAAATCCTTGATCCTTGCATACAACGCCCCTAAATCATAGAGCGCTTGCTCTTTAGCTTTCACATCATCATCTTGATTAAGGAGCAAGTGAGCGATTTCAATCGCGCTTGCATTCATCTGGTTTTTTTTCAATAATTTGAGCAAGTCTAGGGCTGATTCGCTGTGTTTAGAAATATAATCTGGGTTGGATTGGACCACCTTATCAATGAGGTATTTAGCGTTATTAAAGTTTTGATAGTTTATCTCTGCTTCAGCCCAATTAAGCGCGATTTCACTCGCACTCTCTTTGTCTTTGGCGTTAGAAAAAGCTTCTTTAAAAAGCATGTTAGCGTTGCTCAAATTAGAAGCGTTAGCCGCTTCAATGGCTAAACGCATTTGGGCTAAGGGAGCGTAGCGGGAGTTTTTGTATTCTAAAAGAATGCGTTTGTAATAACGCATGGCCTGTTTGTAATTGTTGTTTTCATCTAAAGCTTTGGCGACATAGTATAGCGCTTCAGGGATATTAGGATCAGTCGGGTAATTTTTAATCCACTTGGTGCCAATATCTATGAGTAAGGATTTTTTAATGCCTAATTGGCCTAATGCGATAATTTCTAATAAATACAAATCTTTTTTAAACATCGTTTGAGGGTAGTTTTTAAACGCACGGCTGATCGTGCGTAGGGCGTCAAAATAGGCTTGCGAATCCATTTGTTTTTTAGCCTCTAAATAAGTGTTTAAGTCATAGCCCTTTGTGGTGAGTAGGGGTTTGTTATTCACGTCTAGTTCTTGAATGATAGGGGTTTGAGCGTCTTTAATGACAATGGGGAAATTCAAGCCTTTTTGAGCGTTGTCTTTTCCACTCAAAAAAGGGATATTTTGATCATAGCCTATGATTTGCCACATCTTGGCTTTAGGATCGTTTTCCACAAAAAGGGGGATCGCTTTTTTATAATCCCTGTCAAAAGAAAAAAGGGTGAGCCTTCGCATCACTTTGGGTTTGATGTGTAAAATGAATTGTTGTTGGCGCATGGAATAGGTGATATTGAAAAAAGCGTTTTCTAAAGGGGTAAAACCCTCCTTAGGGATAGAGTCTATCACGCATTCTATGGGGCGTTTAGCGTGTATAATGGATAGAGAGGTTTCAATCCCGCTTGGCGGTTTTTCATTGGTATAAAAACAAGAAAACGCCTTATTGTGTTGTAAGGTTAAAACCGAAAAATCTTCCCCCCCTTCTTTGCCTTGCGTGAGCGTGAGGCTTAAGGCGTTGAGCGAATGGGAGAGCAAGCCCATTAAAAGAAAGATTTTTGACTTAAGCCACAAACTCTAAAAGCCCTCGCATCATAAACACAGAGAACAAGCACGCTAACGCCATAGTAATAATGACCGCATAAATGGGCATGGTAGCGTTTTGGGTGTAAATATCGTTTTGAGCGTAGCTTTGTAAGGGCTTATTGAAAAACATCGCCACGAGCCAACGGAAATAATAAAACGCAGCCACCGCGCTATTGACTAACATCACCACCGCTAAAAGAATGTGATTGCTCTCTAAAGCGCTTTCAACGGCTAAAAATTTCCCCCAGAACACGCTAAAAGGCGGGATTCCTGCAAGCCCAAAAACAAAAATAGCGCCCAAGATCGCCACTAAAGGGTGGGTTT
The DNA here is from genome assembly GCF_015904775.1 of Helicobacter pylori. GTDB lineage: Bacteria > Campylobacterota > Campylobacteria > Campylobacterales > Helicobacteraceae > Helicobacter > Helicobacter pylori_DM. Next base: position 27,850 of record NZ_JADZNC010000003.1, on the reverse strand, counting down.
TGATAAGGCCGTTGAATTTGGAATAAGGGTGATCGTAGCGTTCATCCCATGTTTTTTCCCGGCTTTTTAAGAGCCATAAAAGGCCAAAAGCCCCAATGTAAGTGAAGGCGAACATGAACCAATAAACAAACATCGCCTGTTGGCTATCTTCAGTGTGGATAAACACGCACGCTAAAGCGAACCCAGAATGCGAAATGGAGCTATAAGCGAGCATTCTTTTGACATCTTCTTGCCATAAAGCAATGAAATTAGGGATGGTGATAGTCATAAGGATCAAAACATAAAAAATGTCTTCTACCCAAGCGATGCGGGTGTCTATAAACGCCCCAAAAAGGCGAGTCGCTACCACAAAGCCAGCGATTTTAGGCACAATGGAAATATAGCTCGCAAAGACCGGGTTATTGCCCTCATACACATCAGGCATCCAGGTATGGAAAGGCACTAAAGAAACCTTAAAGCCAATCGCTCCAATCAAAAAGATAGCGCCCATCGCAAAGAGCATGGGGTTTGTAACGCCCTCAGTGTGTAAGTATAGGGTAATGACTTCAAGATTCAAGCTCCCTGTAAGCAAGTAAAAAGCCATAGCCCCCATAGCAAAAAACGCGCTCGCCATCGCTCCCATAGTGAAATATTTGATCCCTGCTTCTAATCCGTAGCGTTTATCGCTCAACGCCATTAACACGCAAAGGGGTAAGGACGCTGTCTCTAACCCAATAAGGATTAACAATAAATGGTTGCTTGAAACCATGAACTGAAAGCCAGCAACAATAAACAAATATAAGGAATAAAATTCAGCGGTTTGAAATTCGTTGAAGCGCTCTTTGGAAAGGGCTAAGAAAATGAGCAAAAAGGCTGAAATCAAGACAATGCTTTGAGAGATGAGCGAGAGCGTATCCAAGCTTAAAAACCCAAAAAAGGCGTTTTCTTGCTCTTCTAACCCTAAAACCACCAAAAAATCCAAAACCAAAAAGAGCATGCATAAAAACACATTCAAATTGCGTGAAAACCTAGAAGTGAAAGCGTTGATTAAGAGCGTGAAAATCCCCCCACACACCAACACCAGCATGGGTAAAATGCTCTCAAAATTAAAGCTATCAAAAGAGACGTGGAGACTATCTATTAACATAAGAGACCTCTTTTATCTTAGTGTCCAATGAACCTAAAAAAGGGAGCGAGCGGATTTCTATCACCTCTAAAAGCTGCTTAGAGCCTTGCTCAATCGGTTTTAAAAGGATTTTAGGATAAATCCCTAAAATTAAAATCAAAGCTAAAATCACGCTCAAAACCCCTACCTCACGAGCGTTCAAATCTTCAAACACGCTGATTTGATTGTTCCCGGCTTTCAAATTACCAAAGAAGACATCTTTATATGAAGTGAGCATGTAAACCGCTGAGAGAATAATGCTTGTCCCGGCAATGATAGCCAAAAGAGGGTAAGTAGCAAAAAACCCCAACAAGCTCAAAAACTCTCCCACAAAACCAATGCTTAAAGGCATGCCCACATTCGCCATTAAAACGATCATAAAAAAGGCTGCAAAAACAGGAGCGCTTTTAGCGATCGATCCAAAGCGAGCGATTTCTAAACTGCTGGTGCGCTCTTCCAAGATACCAGCGAGCAAAAATAATCCCATGACGATAATACCATGCGCAAACATCATAAACACCGCCCCTGAAACCCCCTCAACATTGAAAGAAAAAACCCCAAGCACCACGACTCCCATGTGCGAGAACGAGCTATAAGCGATGAGGGTTTTTAAATCTTTTTGAGCGTAGGCTAAAAAGCCTCCATAAATGATCATGCACAGCGCCACAATGGCTATGGGGGTTAGATAGATTTCTGAAAGATCAGGAAAAAGTGGGAGCAAGAAGCGTAATAAGGCGTAAGTCCCCATTTTAGAAAGCAAGGCCGAAAGCATGACAGAGCCTAAAGTAGGGGCGTTAGAATACGCATAAGGCAACCATGTGTGTAAGGGAAAGAGCGGGATTTTAACCGCAATCCCTATTAAGAAAGCCACAAAGAGCCAGGTTTTAATCTCGCTAGAAAAGTTCAATTGATACCAGTCTAAAATATCAAAACTCATCATGCCGTAATTGCTAGCGTAGTAATACCCAATGTATAAAATGCCTAAAAGCATGCACAACGACGCTAAAAAGGTGTAGAGAAAAAACTTCATGCCGGAATAGATTTTGTTATTACGGCCAAAACGACCGATGAGATATAAGACCGGCAAGAGCGAGATTTCCCAAAAAGCGTAGAAAAAGATCATATTGAGAGAAGAAAATACGCCCATTAAAATCCCCTCTAACAATAACAAACAAATCGCAAAGTCTTTACGACGCTCTTTGACATAAATCACGGACAATAACACCACGATAGCGTTTAAGAGCAACAAAAAGAGCGCGATGCCATCAACGCCCACATGGTAATTCACGCCAATTTGATAGACTAATTCCTTTGTTTCTTCAAACTGCATGCCTGCTGTTTGAATATCAAACCCATGCCACAGCAACAAGATTAATAACAATTCAATCAAAGCGATGACAATCGCATACGCCCTGCTCGCTTGATCGCTCATAAAGAACGCTAATAGCGCGCTCAGCATGGGGAAAAAGATCACCACACTTAAAAGATGCGCATGTAAAAACTGCATTTCTTATCTCCCAAAAAAAGCTACAAACGCTAATAAGATTAAAACCCCGGCCACCATGAAGCGCAGCATGGAGGTTAAATTCCCATCTTGACTGATTCTAAACACACGCCCTATAACAAAAACGCTTCTTCCTATGGTATCCACTATCGCATCAATGATTTTCAATTCCACGACCTGGTGCAAGAATGAAGCGATGGTGCTAAAAACTTTTGCAATCCCTTGATAGAGCTGCGGGATATAGTATTGGTTGAGCAAGAGCTTGTATAAAAAGCCCCTCTCTTTTTTAGAAGTGATACCATTTTTATATTTAAATATGGCATAAGCGATACTCAATAACACCACTATGGTGGTGATACTGATTAAAAGAGCGAGCGGGACGGGATATTCTTCAACGCTGGGGATCACTTGAGAAATAAAATGAAAAAACGGCTCTTCAAAAAACCCGGCAATGACCGCTAAAACCCCTAACGGCAGCATGCTTAAAAGCATGAAATTTTTGGCTTCATGGGGGTGGTTGATTTCGTGCTGTTTGGGTGCAAAAAACACCAGCATGATGAGCCTGAAGCTATAAAAAGCGGTAAAGATCGCCCCAATTAGAAGAACAAACCATAAAATGTGGTGGTGCATCCCAAAAGCCACTTCTAAAATTTTGTCTTTAGAAAAGTATCCTGCGAAAGGGTAGATCCCGCACAAAGCCACTGAACCTATAATCATAAAGATCGCTGTGATTTTCATAGGCTTGTATAAAGCGCCCATTTTAGTAATATCCAAATTGTCTTCCATCGCATGCATGACATTCCCTGAGCCTAAGAAAAGGAGGGATTTGAAAAACGCATGCGTAAAGAGGTGGAAAAGCGCGATCGCATAAGCCCCAAGACCGGCCGCTACAAACATATAGCCTAATTGAGAAAGCGTGGAATAAGCCACAATGCGTTTTAAATCCTTATTGACTAAAGCCATGCTCGCTCCAAAAAGAGCCACAAACGCCCCTAAACATGCGATGAAATAACCCACTTCAAACACCGTGCTATACAAGGGATTGGCTCTAATGACCAGATACACCCCAGCGGTTACCATCGTCGCTGCATGGATGAGTGCGGATACAGGGGTAGGCCCCTCCATAGCGTTGGCTAACCATGTGTGCATAGGGAATTGAGCGCTCTTCCCCATAGCGCCAATGAAAAGAAACACGCTGATGAAAAAGAGCATGGAATAATCGGCGTTATTAAGTGTGCTAAAGACTTCTTTATACTGAAGAGTGCCAAAATTCCAAAAGATCAAAATAATCCCCATGAGCATGCCTAAATCCGTGATCCGATTCATCACAAAGGCTTCAATAGAAGCGTTGTTCGCGCTTGTTTTATGATACCAAAAGCCAATGAGCAAGTAAGAACATAGCCCCACCCCTTCCCAGCCAATGAAAAGCCCTAAAAAATTATCGCTCAACACCAACACCAGCATGGAAAACACAAAGCCGCTGAGGTAGGAAAAATAGCGGTTAAACCCTGTATCATGCTCCATATAGCCTATAGAATACACATGCACTAAGAAAGAAACTAAAGTAACCACGACAATCATGACTGCATTGATATTGTCCAGCATGAGGGAAAAGCCGACTTTAAAATTCCCTACCACGATCCAGTCAAATAAATATTTTTCATAGCTTTGATGATGCCATGCTTGAATGAAAAGAACCACCGCACCAATGAAAGAAACCAGCACGCACAAAGAATTGAAAACGCCCACATGCAACGCTTTAGCTTTAGCCCCAAACAGCCCCGCATAAACTGCGCCGATTAAAGGCAAAAACAACACCACTGACAGCAAAGAAGAATACTGCATGCTCAACCTTTCATAGCGTTTAAAGAATCAATGTCTAAGCTCTTGTATTTCTTAAACCACAAAATCACCAAGCCCAAACCAATAGCCACCTCACTAGCGGCAATAGCGATAATAAAGAGCGCGAACATCTGCCCGTCTAAATTATGCGTGTATTTAGAGATCGCTACAAAACCGATATTGATCGCATTGAGCATGATTTCTGTAGAAAAAAAGAGTAACAGAATATTTTTGCGTTTCAGCATGCCCGCTAAACCAATGCAAAAGAGTAACCCTGAAACAATCAAATAGTGGTTTAACCCTATCATAGAGATTCCTTTATAAATTGCGTGTGATTTTTCCCATGGATTTTTTGAATCCCTGTAGCGATGCCTCCAACCATAGCGACTAAAAGCATTAAAGCCGCCGCTTCAAAAGGGATGAGGTAATTAGTAAAAAGCACATAACCAATCGCTTTAATGTTAGGGATTTGCGCATCAATAGCGTTGGAATTGACTTGATTAGAAAGGTTTTCGCCAATGCTAGGAGCGCTTAAAATCAAGGTGAGCAATAGCGCCACGCCAAATGAAAGAACGCACAAGATTTTAGGGCTTTGCTTGCGTTCAACCACTTCCGCAGCAGAGTTGAAAAACATCATGCCAAACGCATACATCACAATGACCGCGCCCACATACACCGTGATTTGCACCACGCCCAAAAACTCAGCGTCTAGCAAAAAGAAAAAAGCGGAAATAAAAACCATGCTGCTAGCGAGAGCGGTAATGGCATAGAGGATATTCGTGGTGGTGATCACCACTAACGCCATGCTTAAAGTAAGGATCGCAAAGAAATAAAAGGCAATGGTTTCAAACATTTTCATCTCCCTTATTACTTTCTGGGCTTGGAGACTCTTCTTTGGATTCTTCTTTTGAAGGCTCTTGGACATAATCTAAAGGGGTGGCTTGCATGCGTTCGTTGTAATTAGGGCTTACCGCACCAAAGCCTAAAAATTCGGCATGCGAGCAGTTTTTAGCGTCTTGTTCGCTCGTTAGAAATTCGCTTTTAGAGCCGTATTGGGAGCGTTGGGTGCTGGCGTTTTCAAACCGATTCCCCATAACAATCGCTAATTCTGGGCAAACTTCCGCGCACAACCCGCAATAAATGCAACGCCCCAAATTGATCGTGTAAGAATCGATCTTTTTGCGGTTGTCTTCGCCCTTATGCGTGATGATCCTTATGCAATTGCTCGTGCAAATCTTTTCGCACAGCCCACAACCTATACACCTTTCAGAGCCTGAGTCTAAAAGCCGTTGCAAATGATGCACCGCGCGATAGCGTGGGCTTAAAGGGAGTTGTTCCATAGGGTAATGGATGGTTACGCTTGGGCTAAAAAATTCCTTGATTGTAAGCCCTAACCCTTTGAATAGATCCAAACCCAAGCTTGTTTTAATGGTGTCTTTAAACTGCTCGGTCGCGCTATGGACTTCGGCTCGTTTAGGAAGTTGCTTGTATTCTTGTTTGGCCATAAAACCTCCTTTAAATTAAAATGATAATGCCTGTTAGCACGATATTCAATAACGCTAAAGGCAACATGATTTTCCAGCACATATCCATCAACTGATCGGGCCTTACATGCGGATAAGTCGCTCTAACCCACATGGATAAAAAGACAAAAAAGCCCGCTTTGATTAAAATCGCTATTCCCCCAGGGATAAAGCCCCATGCGTTAAACCCGCCAAAAAACACAATAGAAATCACAAAGGAAAAAGCGAATAAATGCGCGTATTCCGCTAAAAAGAACATGCCCCATTTCAAGCCGCTGTATTCGGTGCAATACCCCGCCACGATCTCGGCTTCATGCTCTAACAAGTCAAAGGGGGTTCGATTCAATTCAGCATAACTTGCGATCAAAAACAAAACAAACGCTAGAGGCTGCTTAAACACAAGCCAGTCTAAAAACCCACCGCTTTGGTAATGATTGATTTCCACTAAAGAGAGCGATCCTACCACCATTAAGGGGGCTAGAATGGTTAAAGTGCTGACCACTTCAAAGCTGAGCAGTTGGATCGTCGCTCTTGCGGAACCAATTAAAGAGTATTTGTTATTAGAGGCAAGCCCAGCTAAAATAGGCGCATAAATCCCTGCTGAACCCACGGCTAAGAAAAACAAAAAGCCAATGTTGATGTCAGAAATAAGGGGCTTGATCTCATAGCCAAACAGAGTGAAATTAGGGAAAAAGGGGATAGGCGCCATGGACACAAACGCGCTCACCATCGCAATAATGGGCGCTAGCGTGAAAATGAATTTGTTCGCGCCTTGAGGGATAATGTCTTCTTTGGTGAAAAGCTTAATGCCGTCTGCTGCGACTTGCAAAAGCCCAAAAGGCCCCACATAACAAGGCCCTAAACGGCGTTGGAAATAGGCTAACACTTTCCTTTCAATATAAGTGGCAAAGCCTCCTAAAGCCGAAAATACAGCGACTAAAATCAAAATTTTAATCAGGGTTTCAATGACATAAGCGCTCATGCTTGCTCCTTTAAATCCACGCTATCAAACACACCCTCTCTAAAAAAGCCAGAATGATTTGTCAAAAGAGAAGGCGAGATGACAAACACTTCCTGATCCAAGCTTTCATCAAGATACAAAACGCCCGTTAGTTCCTCTTCTTCTTTAGATAAAGTGATGTTTTGCCCCACTTCTTTATCCAATTTTTTTAAGAAAGCTTTAGACACATAAATACCAGTCTTTAATTGCAAATTCTCGCTTTTATTGGTAGCGTTATTGAATTGCGTTTCTGGGTATTTTAAATACGCGTTGAAAACGATTTTTTCTTTTAAAGGCTTGATAGGTTCGCATTCTGTTTTTTCATGCTCTTTAGCGCTGTTTTCAAAATGGCTTGTCCCTAATAAATAGCCTCTGTGATTGACCCTGTCATTAGTGAAATAGTTGGTTAGATGATCAAATTCCATGGCTTTAAAGCCCGCTTCTGTAGGGAGTTTGTGGGTGCATTCTGTGAGATTTTCTTCCACAAAGCCAAAGCCTTGCACAATATCGCTCAAATCATAGCCCTCAAACCTCAAAGCCGGTTTTAAGGGCAACACACGCCCTTCAATATTGGTGATCGTGCCTTCTAGCTGGTTGAGACTGGGCAAAATAAAATCCACTTTACTCACAGTGTCTTTCCCAAAAACCCTATCATCGCTATTGATAGTGAAATCCCCTTGAGCACGAATGCCTACAATTTTTTCATGTTCAAAAATTTCTTCGCTCAATTGACAAATAGAAGCGATGCCTAAAGCGTTCGCGCTTGGGGGGATAAGAATGAGTTTAATAGCGCTTTTTTGGGCTAACAAACGCAACATTTTAGCGATGTTATGGGCTTGTTTGTGGCTATAGATTTCTTCGCCAACCACCAGCAAGGTGTTGTTTGATTTTTGCAAAAGAGCGAGAATTTTTTCATAAGTTTCTAAATTGATGCCCGCTTCTTCAAGCAACAAATAAGTGGTTTTGGTAGGGACTTCAGTTTTTTCTTCTTTAACCTCTGTCTTGTTTTCTTCTTGATTTTCTTTTGTGGCAGCTGCTTCTTCTTGATTTTCTTCTTTTGGAGTAGTCGCTTCTGTTTTATCCTCTTCTTGATTTTCTGCCTTATTTTCTCCAATACTGCACCCTTGCTCGGCTTGTTCTAAAGCTTTTTTTCGCTCTTCTTCTAAGGCTTTAAGAGCCGCTTCATCTACAATATTTTGCTTGGAATCTTCTAAGCTTTTTAGAGCTACGCTTTCAATGTTAAGCATTTTTAAAAGCATGCCTAAAAGGATTTCTTCAGCCCCCACTTCATGGGTGATGCAAAAAGAGCTTCGGCACAAATTCGCTAACGCGTTATCCTTAATAGGGTGCATAGCGATCAAAGAAGCTTTATTGAGTTTGAGGGCGTTATTGATGGCATAGCGCACCAAAGGGTTTTCCGTTTTGATAGAAGATCCTATCGTAACGACCAAATTGGAAGTTTTAATTTCTTCAACGCTAGGGCGTTTAATTTCGCCCAATACCTTTAAGAATTGCTGGAAACGATACGCTTCTTGATTATAGATTTTAAAATTCAATTCTTTTCTTAAACGCTCTATTAAAAACGCCTCTTCATTCGTAATATCCCCACCTATTCGCACCGCTTCGCATTCTTTGAGGGCGTTTTGCGCTTCTTTAAGATTAGCGCTGCCTTTAGGGCTAGAGCTCACATCAAAAGCAAACCGGCCTGCCCCACAAATAGGGTTATGGTAAAAATCATTAAGCACCCTAAAAATCTTAGATTCTTCGCCTAGAGTATCAAAATGGCGCACATCATAAGAAATCAAACACCCGGCTGAGCAATGCGAACAAGTGGAATGGATCTTTTTTAGTTCCCATGCGTTAGCCGTGTAAGCGAAATCTTTATAGCTCAAAGCGCCCACAGGGCATACCGCAATGCATTCCCCGCAATCATAACAAGGCACACTGCCCACAAAAGAAATAATGCCTTTTTGCTTACGACTCCACACGCTAAAAGCGTCTTTGGACATGCTGTCTTTAAATTTATCCGGAGCATGCAAATCGGCTTTAGTGGCTTTGAGGTTGTTTTCGCCCACATTGTCCTTGCAAGTGGTTACACACCTTTCGCACATGATGCACAAATTAGGATCATACAAGGCTTTTGCCCATGAATCTAGAGCTTTAAAATCATCAGCCACCGCATAAGGTTGGTGCTCCACGCCGGTTAAATGCGTCATGTCTTGCAATTCGCACTCCCCGCTCTTATCGCACACGCCACACTCTAGGGGGTGGTTGACATCATAAGTTTGCATGATGCTTTTTCTTTCATCCATGAGCGTGGGGGTGTTAGTGAGAATGGTGGCGTTATTTTTGGCTTTCGTGTTGCAGCTATAAATGCGTTTGCCATCCATTTCAACCATGCACATTTTGCATGCGACTGTGGGCGAGCAACCGCTTAAATAGCAAATAGTAGGGATGTAGATCCCAGCGCTCCTAGCGGCCTCTAAAACGCTTTGTCCCTCTTGGCATTCAATCGTTTTGCCATTGATATTCATTGTGATCATGAAATTCCTTGAGAGTGGGATAAAATAGGGATATAAGGGTAAGCGTCAAAAAACGCCCCTTCTAAAATCGCAATCAAGCCCTTCAAATGGGGGCTTTCTTCTAACTCGCATTCTAGCGTTTGATTGGAGATTTGAAACCCCGCTTTAGAATGCTGGATCTTATTAGCGATCTTAAATTGTTTGGAAAAAGATAATTTGGGGGTTTCAAGGCTCTTGTAAGAAACATAGACAAACGAGCCGTTAGCCTCACCCATTCGCTCTAAAAGTTCTAAATCTTTTGATTGAAGCTCTGATTCAAAAGGCAAAATGCCCTCTTTTAGGGCTGTTTCTAGCAACCATTCTTGATCTTTAGAATCATAAAAAGCGGTCGTTGCGCTTGAATCATAGCAAGGGATGTGTAAAATTTCTAGGTAGTTTTGCAACCCGCTTAAAAGGGTGTATAAAAAAGCGCTATGAGCATGCTTAGTGATTTCTCTGTTTAAAACAAGTGCCCTTTTTTTTGCTTTAATGATAAGCGCGATAAGATCTTGTAATTCCTCTTCGCTCATGTTCGCTTCAGAGCTTAAATACCCCACATCTATTTTTTCTAAAACATGCCCTTTTAATCGGGAAGTTTGTTCTAAAATACCCCTTAAAATCAAGGCCAAAATCGCCGCTTCCGTGTGGATTTCATACGACGCAAAAAGGCAATTTTCTTGCAAGTCTCTTGTATCTTGTAAGGGTCTTAATAGAGCGTAGGGGCGTTTTAATTGGTTAATGCTTCCTAAAATCAATCGTTCATTTTCATTCAAACAAGCGTTTGAAAACCCCCCAAACAAAACGCACAAATCGCTTTTTTCTAAAAGGTTTAAGCTATCTTCGCTCAATTTGTAATTGATCTTAAACCCTTTTTGAAGAGATAATTTTTCTAAATAATAAGCTTCTTTCAAACTAATTGAAGAGCTTGCGCTTAAGGGAGAATTTAAGGGGTTAAAGCCGCTCAAAATCAAGCCTTTTTTCTCACGACAATCGTCCAATCCGCTTGATTGAAACGCAAGGAATTGAGAAGCTCATGCCCTTTAGATTGGATAAATTCAGCGCTCTTAGGGATATTAGAAAAATCCCCCACTTCAAACATGAAAATAGCGACTTCATTAGGTTGCATTTCTTTTTCAATCAATTCTTCTAAGCGTTCAAAAATATCTGCTTTTAAGGGGCGTAAATCAAAGCGTTTCATCTATCCACCTCGCCAAACACCGCATTGGTTGAGCCAATCACGGTTACTGCATCCGCTAAATATTGCCCCACTAAAATATCGCTCAAAGCCCCAATGTGATAAAAGCTAGGGGCTCTGATTTTTAATCTGTGAGGGTATGGCTCGCCCTCTGAATGGATAAAAAACCCTAACTCCCCTTTAGGGCTTTCTGTGGGGGCATACACTTCCCCAACGGGCGGGCGCATGCCTTGAGCCACTAAAACAAAATGCTGCATCAAGGCGTAGTTTTGCGTCATTATATCTTCTTTAGGGGCAGAAATATAATGCGGATTTTGAGCCATGATAGGCGTATCGGTTTTAGCATACATGGGAATGAGTTGTTCAACGATGCGAATGCTTTCATCAATTTCTAGCATATACAAACAATACCGATCATAACTATCGCCATAATTGCCCACCGGCACATCAAAATCAAGCTCTTTATAAAGCTCATAAGGCTCTTCTTTCCTAATATCATAAGCGATCCCAGTCCCTCTTAACATGATACCGCTCATGCCCCAGCTTTGTGCCATTTTTGGCGTTACAACGCCCACATTTTCCAAGCGCATCCGCCAAATGCGATTCTTATCCAATAAGCCTTGAATGAGTTTTTTGCATTCCCTCATTTCGCCTAAAAATTTTCTTAAGCCTTCTAACCAATTAGGGGGTAAATCTAAAGGCACGCCCCCAATCCTTATAGCGTTATGCGTGAGCCTAGCCCCGCAATAATCCTCCATCAAATCCAAGCCGTATTCCCTCGTTTTAAACGCATACAAAAACACGCTCATCGCCCCCACATCTAAAGCATGCACGCTGATAAAAAAGATGTGTGAGATCATACGGTTAAGCTCTAGTAAAATCGTGCGGATCACTTGCGCTCGACGAGGGATTTCTAAATTGAGCAAGGTCTCTACCGCATAAGCGTAAGCGTAATTATTGCTGGTAGAAGAAGTGTAATCCAATCTATCAGTAGTGGGCATGTATTCGTTATAGGTCATGTTTTCGCCTAACTTTTCACAGCCTCTATGCAAGTAGCCAATTTCAGGGGTAGCCTTAATGATTTTTTCGCCCTCTAATTCCAAAATCAAGCGCAATTGCCCATGACTACTGGGGTGTTGAGGGCCAAAGTTTAAAATCATTTGGTTGTCGTCATGTTCAAAAATGATGTTTTCAAACTGAGGGTTGAGTTTCGTGAAATTTTGAGCCATTTTATAGCCTCTTTTTTAAGATAGTGGGGGCGATTTTGTGCAAATCTTTGACAAAAGGGATTTTCTTAAACGCATGCTTTTCTTCTGTTTCTTTTAATTCCTCGCCCTTGCCCTGCTCATAGCCGATTTTGGCGAAATTAAAAGTGTCTTTTTCATCCACCCTCGCGCTGTCTCGTTGCTCTTTACCCACCACTTCTCGGTATTCTTTGCCAAAAATTTTATCCACTTCATACCATTGAGCGAATTCATCGCCTTTGAGCGGGTAAGAGCGCAATAAGGGGTGGCCTACCCAATCATGCGGCATGATAAGGCGCTTCAAATAGGGGTGTTTGTCAAACACAATGCCAAGCATGTCATACGCTTCCCTTTCGCTCCAATTAGCCGATCGATATAAAAAACTCAAAGAATCCACGCTCTCATTAGGCAATAAAACGCATTTCACGCGTACCCTACGGCGGTTCTTACAACTATCGCTAAAACCCACAAATTGATAAAACAATTCAAAATGCCCTTTTTTAGCGCACAAATCTATCGCGCTCATTTCGCTCAAACACTCATAACCCAAATGCCTTAAAGTCGTAGCGACAGAAAAAATATCGTCTTTTTTGATCCAAAACACCGCCGTGTTAGTTTCTATATATTTGTCTAAAACCTCATGCTTGTAAGAAAGGTGGTTATAAATGACCTCATAAGCACTGCCCTCTAAATATTTTTTAGGGGTGGGTTCTATGATTTTATAGGGGTCATGCTGGCGCGATTGTTTTTGCACATCTTCATAGGGGGATTGTTTTCTTACCATCACACTAACCTTTTAGGAGCGTCTTGTTTGATCGCTTTAGAGCGTCTGATTTTATCTTGTAAAACCATAAGAGCGTATTGTAAAGTCTCTGGGCGCGGCGCGCAACCGGGCAAATAAATATCCACAGGAACAACCCTGTCCGCTCCTTGAACGGTCGCATAAGTGTTGAACATCCCGCCCGTGTTAGCGCAACTCCCCATAGAAATCACCCATTTAGGTTCAGGCATTTGATCATAGAGCCTACGCATAAACTCGGCATGTTTTTTAGTGAGCGTGCCGGCGATGATCATCACATCAGATTGCCTAGGGCTCGCTCTAAAAATCGTGCCAAATCTGTCAAAATCAAACCTTGAACCCCCTGTCGCCATCATCTCAATCGCGCAACACGCCAAGCCATAAGTTAAGGGCCAGAGCGAATTAGAACGCCCCCAATTCAATAATTTATCCAAAGTGCTTAGAACAACCGGTGCTTGTTGCATTATTTCACCTCTAATTTCTGCCAGCTCAAAGCGTTTCGCTTTAAAGCGTAAATAAAACCAATGGTTAAAAAGAAGACAAAGCCTAGCATTTCAATGAGCCCAAACAAGCCTAATTTTTTAAAATCAATCGCCCAAGGGAACATGAAAACGATTTCTACATCAAATAAGATAAAAAGCATGGCCATGATATAGAAATGGTGCGACACCCTATTAGGCTGTTTGAGAGTCACAGGCCCGCATTCATAAGGAGCGAGCTTGAGCTTTTCGCCCTTTTTTTGAGCCATTTTACGGCTTAAAAACCTTTGAATCCTTAAGGTTAAGTTAAACACCCAAAAGGTGAATACCAACAAAACAAAAACGCCAAAATAGGGGTGATTCAATGCTTCTGTGGCTTGTTGCATCAGACTCTCAAACTCCTTTAATTACTAGCAAATGATGAAGCCAATTAAACCATGTTTTTGCTAATCGTTAGCTGAAAAAATAAAAATTATTTCAACATCTCTTAAGAAGCCATTTCTATGAGTTTGGGCATTAAATCTTGCATGGCATGCACCGCGCTTTCATTAATGCATTGGACATTTTGGGGTAAATGGGCGTTTTTAGCCTTAGGGTCAATGTAATAAATGAGAGCGTCTTTATGCGCATGCGTGTAGAGACTAGCGGCTGGATAGACTTGCAAAGAAGTGCCAATGATGATTAAAAGATGCGCTTGTTTGACTAAAGAAATCGCTTCTTTAAGCAAAGGCACCTCTTCGCCAAACCACACAATATCAGGGCGTAATTGCGATTTGTCTTTGGCCAAGTCGCCTAAATTCAAGTCCTTTTCCCACCTATAAACCAAATTAGGATCTTTTTCGCTGCGAACGCTCAATAATTCCCCATGCAAGTGCAAAATGCGAGAAGAACCCGCCCTTTCATGCAAATCATCTACATTTTGGGTGATGATATTAACTTGATAGTGTTTTTCCAATTCCGCTAAAGCCTTGTGGGCTTTGTTAGGATAAACTTCAAAAAGCTGTCGGCGCCTTTGGTTGTAAAAATCCAACACCTTTTGCGGGTTCTTTTTCCAGCCATAAGGCGAGGCGACTTCCATGATGTCATGCCCTTCCCACAAGCCATCAGCGTCCCTAAAGGTTTTAATCCCGCTTTCTGCTGAAATGCCAGCCCCGCTTAAAATCACTAAATTTTTCATGTTTCCTCCTTGATGAGTTCAATATGAGTGCCACTGAGTTTGTCATGCAAAAAAAACTTAAAAATAAAAGGCGTAACAAACCCTACAAGTAACCCCATGCTCAACACCCACAAAACAAAGCGCCACAAAGCTAAAAAAAATCCCACTTCTTCGCCATTATTTTTGACCAATTTAAACTGAGCGTAACGCATGCCAGGGCTTTGGGATTTAAAAGCGATAAAAAAGCTGTGCGTTAGGGCGTAAAAAAGCAGGCATAAAAAAATCGCGCTCTGGTTTTCCCTAAAATCCTTCGCGCTCCCTAAAATCGCATAAGTCATTATGTAAAGCATGGGGGTATAAATCATAAAAATATCGGTGATAAAGGCTTTTAAGCGTAAAGAGAGATACAGCCCTTTCAAAGGGCTTTCTAACGCTTGCTTTTTTTCTGGGGTTTTATTTTTTTTGGTTTTTTTAGTTGCCACGACTTCCTGGCTTTATAGCAGTGCTAGTAGCGCATAGAGGGCAAGAGCTAGGCTTGTGCATGTCAAAAACAAAATCTTCTAAAGCAAACAGGGGCAAATGGCTAGGCAAACACGCACCCTCTTGGGCTTTTAAATGAGAATGAGTGCGTTTGCAAATGCCCCGATTGGCTAAAGCGCCAAAAGCCACGATTTGAGCGCCCTTTTCTTCTAAGACTTTAGCGCATTCCATGGCGGATTTTCCTGTGGTGATGATGTCTTCGCACACTAAAATTTTTTCGTTTTTTTTGACTTCAAAACCACGCCTTAATGTCATGGTATTATCCACTCTTTCGGTGAAGATAAAACGCACGCCCAAAGCTCTTGCAAGCTCATACCCAGCCAAGATCCCCCCAATCGCAGGCGAGCAAACGCATTCAATATTCAAATGAGCTTCTTGGATTTGTTTGGCTAATTCTAGCGCTAATTGTTCGGCCAGTTTGGGATCTTCTAAGACTTTAGCGGATTGCAAATAATAATTGGAATGGAACCCACTACTGAGCAAGAAATGCCCCTCTAATAGCGCTTGAGCGTTTTGATAACATGCCTTAATATCCATGGTTTAGACCTTTAAGATCGCGTCTTCTTTGTTTTTCACGCTTTCATCAATTTTTTTAATGGCTTCATCGGTGATTTTTTGGATCTGCTCTTGGGCTTTTTTGCTTTCATCTTCGCTGATTTCTTTGTCTTTTTCTAATTTCTTCACTTGATTGTTGGCGTCTTGGCGGATATTCCTTACAGCCACTTTAGCCTTTTCGCCCATCGCTTTGGCGTCTTTTGCGATAAGTTTTCTTTGCTCACTTGTCATGGGCGGGAAAAAAAGCTTGATCGTTTCGCCGTCGTTATTAGGATTGACGCCGATATTGGCTTCTTGAATGGCTCTTTCAATTTCTTTGAGCAGGTTTTTTTCCCATGGGCTGATTTGAAGAGTGGTCGCATCCACACTCATCACGGATCCGACTTGATTTAATGCCGTGGGCGTGCCGTAATAATCCACTTTGATGTGATCTAAGATATTGACTGAAACTTTCGCGCTCCTTAGAGTGGAAAAATCTCTGTTTAAAGCTTGAATGCTTTTTTGCATCAAATCTTTGGTTTCGTTATAAATGGCTTGTAACATTATTTTTCATCCTTTTTTTGGTTGGTATGGGCGTTGGTTTGTGTCGCATGCGTTTTAGGCTTTTGGTGGGTGGTTGGGGGCGTTTTGGCGTTCTCTTTGGTTTTTTCAACACCCTTTATGCCATTCTCTTTGGCGTCATTTTTTTCGTTCTCTTCATTTTTTTTGGGGCTTTCAACAGAAAGCACTTTGGCTGGCTCTTTAGGGAGTTTGTTAGGCGTTTGTTGTGGCATTAAAGGATTAGTGGGGGCTTGCTCTAAAGGATTGAGCGTTGGGTTTAATGTGGGATTAAGCGTAGGGTTAAGCGTGCCGGTGGCAGGGACTAAGGGCGAAAGCTTAGTTTTAGTTTCATCTAAAACGCTCTTGCCGTATTCTTTGTTGTAAAAATAGCCCAAAGCGATGGTGTTGATGACAAACAATAAGCCTAAAAACATGGTCAATTTCGCCATAAAGCTTGCGGGCCCTTTAGCGCCAAATAAAGAATCGTTGCTCCCGCTATAAGCCCCTAAGCCGATGTTAGAACTTTTTTGCAACAAAACCACCACCACAATCAATACCGCTAAAACAATTTGTAAGCCTAACAGAGCGTTTGTCATAAACACTGATTCCTTAAATCCCTAAAATTTAGAAAAAATTAGGCTTAATCTTATCTAAAATTTGCTAAGAATACACTAAAATTTAGTTTTAATTTTCAAGGTAGTGCGTTAAGGCGGTGGTGTTGGACTCTTTTTATTCATTTAATCAGCATGCATTCAATCAGCATGCATTCAATAAGCATGCCAAAACTTATCACCTCTTTGCTCATATCCAGCAACAAATCGCTATCTGTCTTGTTCAATTTTTAAAACAAAAACATTACGCTAAAGTTTTGGATTTAGGATCAGGGAGTGGGGCTGTTTTTAACGCTTTAGAGCGGCAAAATATTGTGATTGAAAATTTTATCGCTTTGGATAATTCCATAAACATGCTCAAATTACACCCCACGCATTCTATCAACATTCAAAAAATCTCTTTAGAGCATGCAAATTTTGAAGAACATGTTTTTTGCGATTACGATCTAGTCGTGTCCTCTTCCTCTTTACAATGGGCTAGGGATTTAAAAAGCGTTTTAGAAAAAATCGCTCTTTTTAGTAAGGAGGCCGCTTTAGCTATCCATACGGATTTTAGTTTGCATGAAGTGCATGAGTTTTTAGGCACGCCTTCGCCTTTAAGGGATCTTAAAACGCTCAAATCCTTAATCAAAAACGCCTTTAAAAATTTTCAAATAGAATTGGAAAACAAACGCTTCGCCCTTTATTTCAACCGCAAACAAGACTGCTTGAATTACCTTAAAAAATGCGGTCTTTTGGGGGGTTCAACGCTGAGTTTCAAGCAAAAAAAACATTTTTTCCAAAACATGGCGTTTGAAAAATTGAGCTATGAAGTGTTACTCTTTTCTGGGATCAAGCGCTCTTAAAAACCAAGATAAATTAAAATATTAAAATTAGGTGGTTACAATAAACGCTAAACTAATGAGCGAGAAACAACATGCACAAAAAACGAGTCTTTTCAGGCATCCAACCTACCGGGCAAATCCACTTGGGCAACTATTTAGGAGCGATCAAGCATTGGGTAGAATTGCAAGATGAATATGAAAACCTTTTTTGCATCGTCAATTCGCATGCGATCACCCTACCCATAGAGCCTGCATTTTTAAAATCCCAAACCTATGAGTTAGTCAAATTGCTTTTAGCTTGCGGGATTAATCCTAAGCAATCGGGGTTATTCATTCAAAGTGAAGTGGATGAGCACGCAGCTTTAGCATGGCTATTAAATTGTCAGGTGTCTATGGGGGAAATGCAACGAATGACGCAATTCAAAGACAAGTCTTTAAAAAACCCTAAAAGCGTGAACGTGGGGCTTTTCAATTACCCTATTTTGATGGCGTCAGATATTTTATTATACCAAAGCGATTTAGTGCCAGTGGGCGAAGATCAAAAACAGCATTTAGAGCTCACACGAAACGTTGCAGAAAAATTTAACAGGGATTTTGGGAACTGCTTTAAAGTGCCAGAGCCTTTGATCGCTAAAGTGGGGGCAAGGGTTATGGGGCTAGACGATCCAAAAGTGAAGATGAGTAAATCGCATCAAGGGGCTAACCATGCGATTTTTCTTTTAGATGAGCCAGACATTATTGTAAAAAAAATCAAAAAAGCGGCCACTGATTCTATGGGCGTTATTGCATTTGATGAAAAAAGAGAGGGTATTTTTAACCTTTTAAATATCTACATGCTTTTGAGCGATGAAAGCCCAGAAAACATAGAAGAGCGTTTCAAAAATAAAGGCTATGGGGATTTTAAAAAGGAATTAGCTGAAGTGGTGATCCAATCTTTAAAACCCATCCAAGAAAGATACAAAGAAATCAGCGATGATGAAGTGAAAGCCGTCTTAAATGGCGGCGTCAAAAAAGCCAGACCTTTAGCGCAAATGACTTACCAAAAAGCTAAAGAATTGATGGGGTTGGTTTAGATGAAAATTTTAGGCTTATGGTTAGGGGTGTTTTGTTTCCTTAAGGCTACGCCTTATTTATACTTGGGCGAAGAGCCTAAATATAAAGACAATTTCACGCATTTTGAATACGCTAACCCTAACGCCAGAAAAGGCGGTGTCTTAAGGAATGATGCTATAGGGACTTTTGATAGCCTTAACCCTTTCGCGCTTAAAGGCACTAAAGCCGAAGGCTTGGATTTGATTTATGACACTTTAATGGTGCAAAGTTTAGACGAACCTTTTGCCGAATACCCCTTAATCGCTAAAGACGCAGAAGTGGCTAAGGATAACAGCTATGTGATTTTTACGATAGATAAAAGAGCGAGGTTTAGCAATAACGCTCCCATTTTAGCGAGCGACGTGAAGTTTAGTTTTGATACGATCATGAAATTAGGATCGCCCCTTTATCGGCAGTATTACCAAGATGTTAAAAAGGCGGTTATCTTAGACAAACACCATGTTAAATTCATTTTCAAAACCACTGAAAATAAAGAATTGCCTCTCATTTTAGGGCAGTTGCAGATCTTTTCCAAAAAAGCGTTTCAAAAGGATTATTTTGAAAAAAACCCCTTACTCATTCCTGTTTCTAGCGGCCCTTATGTGATCGCTTCTTTTGATGTGGGCAAGAAAATCACCTACCAAAGAAACCCTAATTATTGGGCGAGGAATTTGCCCAGCAGAAAGGGGCAATTCAATTTTGATGAGATCAAATTTGAGTATTACAAAGATGAAACCATTGCTTTACAGGCTTTTTTAAGCGGGGCGTATGATTGGCGTCTTGAAAGCACGGCTAAAATTTGGGCTAGGGGCTATGTGGGGAAAGCTATGGATAATAAAAAAATCACTAAATACCTCATAGCCCATAAAATGCCAAGCGGCATGCAAGGGTTTTTCTTCAACACGCGCCGAGAAATTTTCAAGGATAAAAGGGTGCGTGAAGCCTTGTTTTATGCGTTTGATTTTGAATGGGCGAATAAAAATTTGTTTTTTTCGCAATACAAGCGCACCACCAGTTTTTTCAGTAACTCTATTTATGCGTCCCCTCCCCTCCCAAGCCCTGAAGAAAAAGCCTTGCTAGCCCCTTATGAAAAGAGTTTGGATGAAAGGGTTTTTAAAGAGCCTTATATCGTGCCTAGAACCGATGGGCCTGATGTTTTGGGCTATAATTTGAGGGAAAATTTAAAATACGCCCAAAAGCTTTTAGAGAGCGCGGGCTTTTCTTACAAAAACATGCGTTTGGTGGATAAGAATAACAAGCCTTTCAGTTTCACTTTGCTTTTAAACAGCCCGGCCTTTGAAAGACTGGCCCTAGCTTTTGCTAAAAACTTAAGGGTGTTAGGGATTGAAATGAAAATCCAAAGGGTGGATTTAAGCCAGTATGTCAATCGGATCAAAAGCTATGATTTTGACATGATTGTAGGAGTGATAGGCCAATCGTCTTTCCCGGGTAATGAGCAACGCTTTTATTTTGGCTCTTTGAGTGCTAAGGAAAAAGGCACAAGGAATTATGCGGGAATCTCTAGTAAAGCGGTAGATGATTTGATTGAAAGAATCATTAACGCTAAAGATTACAAGGAACAACTAGCCGCCATTCAAGCGATGGATAGGGTGCTATTGTGGGGGTTTTATGTGATACCGCATTTTTATTTGCCTAATTACAGGATCGCAGCGTATAATTACATTGGCATGCCTGAAGTTAGCCCTAGCTATGGATTTTCGCCGTATTTGTGGTGGATAAAAAAAGAAAAGGATCTTCAATGATTGCTTACATCCTCAAACGCTTGCTTTTAATTATCCCCACTTTATTGGCCATCATGACGATCAATTTTTTTCTGATCCAATCCGCTCCTGGAGGCCCTATAGAGCAGATGATGGCTAAAATCAATAACACGCAGTCCAAAGAGATTCAAGGCGTTGTTAAAGAGCGTTCGTATAGGGCGTCTCAAGGGTTGGAGAGCGATTTGTTAGAAAATTTAAAAAAACTCTATGGTTTTGACAAGCCCATAGGGGAGCGCTATCTTCTCATGCTCAAAAAATACGCGCAATTTGATTTTGGGGAGAGCTTTTATCGCCAGATTAAAGTGGTAGATTTGATTAAGGAAAAATTGCCCGTATCCATTTCGTTAGGGCTTTTTAGCACGCTTTTGATTTATCTTATTTCTATCCCTTTAGGGATTTTCAAGGCCAAACGCAATAACGAGCCTTTAGACGTGTTAAGCAGCGTGGTGATCATTGTCGCTAACGCTATCCCGGCTTTTTTGTTTGCGGTGGTGTTGATCGTGTTTTTTGCTGGAGGGAATTATTGGCACTGGTTCCCTTTAAAAGGGTTGGTGAGCGATAATTTTGAAAGTTTGAGCGCGTTAGGCAAAATCAAGGATTATTTATGGCATATCACTTTGCCCGTTCTTTGCATTTCTTTGGGGGGTTTTGCAAGCCTCACGCTTTTAGTGAAAAACTCTTTTTTAGATGAAATGGGCAAGCTCTATGTACTGAGCGCTAAGGCTAAGGGCTGTTCAGTGGGGCGTATTTTTTATGCGCATGTGTTCCGCAATGCGATTTTATTAGTGGTAGCGGGTTTCCCGCAGGCTTTTTTGGGCATGTTTTTTAGCTCAAGTTTGTTGATAGAGATTGTTTTTAGCTTGGATGGGTTAGGGCTTTTAGGGTATGAAAGCATTGTGAGTAGGGATTATCCCGTTGTGTTTGGTTCGCTTTATATTTTCACGCTTTTAGGTTTGGTGGCGAGTTTGATAAGCGATTTGCTCTGCGTGGTGATTGACCCTAGGATTGATTTTGAAAAGCGTTGAGGGTAGGAATGAAAACTGAGATGAAATCTTCTTTAAAACTTTTTATGCGGCCATCATTAGTGGTTTTAGCGTTCATGTTGTTGTATGCTTTAGCGCATGCTGCACTTGGTTTTTATGTGAAAAAAGACAGCGCTCCAATAAGCCCAAATGCAGAAAAAACCGAGACAGAGTCTCAAAACAGCGCGCTTTCGCTCAAAGAAGAATCCAACGCAACCACAACCGCCACAGAAGAAAACCCCACCAAAGACACAGCGCCACCTTTAGACACAGCCGCGCAAAAACAAGAAACCAAACAAGAAACTAAACAAGAGCAAGAAAAAGAAAACAAACCCAAACAAGACAGCGTCTCGCCCATTCAAAATGATCAAAAAACCCCTACAACCCCCTTAATAGGAAAAAAACCTTTAGAGTATAAGGTCGCAGTCAGTGGCGTGAATGTGCGCGCTTTTCCTAGCACAAAAGGTAAAATCTTGGGATTGCTTTTAAAAAATAAAAGCGTGAAGGTTTTAGAAATCCAAAACGATTGGGCTGAAATTGAATTTTCTAATAAAACAAAGGGCTATGTGTCTTTAAAACTTTTAAAAAAGGCTGAATGAAAGAATAATGAAATTAAAATCTTTTGGGGTTTTGGGAAATCCCATTAAGCATTCCAAATCGCCCTTAATCCATAACGCTTGTTTTTTAACTTTTCAAAAAGAATTAGGGTTTTTGGGGCATTACCACCCCATATTACTCCCTTTAGAAAGCCACATCAAAAACGAGTTTTTGCATTTGGGATTGAGTGGGGCTAATGTAACCCTACCCTTTAAAGAAAGGGCGTTTCAGGTTTGCGACAAAATCAAAGGTATCGCGCTTGAATGCGCTTCAGTCAATACGCTTGTTTTGGAAGATGATGAGCTTGTGGGTTACAATACCGACGCTTTAGGGTTTTATCTTTCTTTAAAGCAAAAAAACTACCAAAACGCTTTGATTTTAGGCGCTGGGGGGAGCGCTAAAGCCCTAGCGTGCGAATTACAAAAACAAGGCTTACAAGTGAGCGTGTTGAACCGCTCTTCTAGGGGATTGGATTTTTTCCAACGCCTGGGCTGTGATTGTTTCATGGAGCCTCCTAAAAGCGCTTTTGATTTGATTATTAACGCCACTTCAGCGAGTTTGCATCACGAATTGCCTTTAAATAAAGAGGTTTTGAAAGGGTATTTTAAAGAGGGCAAGCTCGCTTATGATTTGGCGTATGGGTTTTTAACGCCCTTTTTATCTCTGGCTAAAGAGTTAGAAACCCCCTTTCAAGACGGGAAAGACATGCTCATTTATCAAGCTGCTTTAAGTTTTGAAAAATTCAGCGCTTCTCAAATCCCTTATTCAAAAGCGTTTGAAGTCATGCGAAGTGTTTTTTGATGCAAGGGTTTTTAAGAAGCCTGTTTTTTGGGGTTAAAAAGATCCCTAAACCATTCGCTCCTCTAATAGAAAAGGGCGTTTTAAAAGAAGCACTTCAATTGAAAAAGGAGCACTATTTTTTAAAAGAAGGCTTTGATATAGGTAGGATTGAATGGGCAGAAAATAAGGCGTTTTTCGTTTCTTTAGCGAAAAATTACCCTAAAGACCCTTTAATCAAAAACTTACCCCCATTTTTTAAAACAGACGCTTTGATTTTATGCCAAATAGAATGTTCTAAAAAACGCCCCATAGCCTTTTTTAAAGCCGCTCTTTTAAATGCAGATCACACGATGATAGCTTACTTGGCTAAAGAAAAAAACCAGATTGTGGCTATCCCTTTTAGAGAGCCTTTTAAAAAACCTGTTTCTTTAAAGCACAGCCAAAAATCCTTATTAGAATTGCCCAGGCATTGCGTGGTGAAGATCGATCTTAAAAAGCGTGAAATCAGCGAAATTTTAGGGGCTTTAGAAGACCCTTTAATAGATGAAAATCTTTCTTTAAGCCTTTTTGACAGGATTAAGGATTTTTCAAAAGATTGTTTGAATTTAGCCCAACATTACGCGCAACTTAAAGCGAGCGATTTTAAAGATAGGATCAATTATTCTCACCTCCCTTTTATCACCATTGACCCCAAAGACGCTAAAGATTTTGACGATGCGATTTTTTATGATCAAGAAAAAAGGGTTTTGTTTGTGGCGGTTGCTGATGTGAGCGAATTTGTGCCGAAATATTCCAGTTTGGATAAAGAAGCTAGGATTAGGGGCTTTAGCGTGTATTTCCCTAACAGCGTCTATCCCATGCTGCCTTTGAGTTTGTCTCAAGGGGCATGCTCACTAAAAGCGTTTGAAAAACGCCTGGCTTTAGTGTATGAAATCCCTTTAGATAATTTGAAAAACGCCCGATTATCTCAAGGCGTCATTGAAGTTAGGGCTAATTGCACTTATGAAGAAATCAATCATTTTTTAAGCGCTCAACAAAGCTCTTTAGATAAAGATTTGCAACAAAGCCTTTTGGGGTTTTTAGAGGTGGCTTTAAAACTAAAAAAGGAGCGTTTAAAAAAGGGGTTTAATTTCAATTCCTTTGAAAACAAGCTGTATTTGAATGAAGAAGGGCGTATAGAAAAAATTGAAACAGAAAAAGAAAGTAACGCACACACCCTTATAGAAGAAGCCATGCTCTTAGCCAACCAGTCTAGTGCTAGGTTATTAGATGAGTATTTTCAAAATAGGGGGATATACCGCACCCATAAAGAGCCCAGTTTGGAGCAGCAAAAACGCCTCTACGCTAAGCTTTTTGATTATGAGATTGTGCGCCCTAAAAACATGGGCTTTTTTCCTTTTTTAGAGCATGCCTTAAAGATAGCCCAAGAAAAGAGTATAGAAAGAGAAGTTTCACGCCTAATCATCAAGTCTCAAAATTTAGCCCTTTATAGCCCCATGCAAGAAAGCCATTTTGGTTTGGGGTTTGCCAGCTATACGCATTTCACTTCGCCCATTAGACGATACAGCGATCTAGCCTTGCACAGGCTTTTAAAAGAATTATTATTCCATCAAGCTAAAAGTTGCTCGTATTTGTTAGAAGAAACGCCTGAGTTGTGTTCTGAATTGAACGCTTCACAAAAAAAGGCCGCTTTGATTGAAAGGGATTTTATCAAACGCAAATTCGCTCGCTTAGCTTTAGAACTTTTAGAAAAAGAATTTTTGGGCGTGGTTTTAGAGATTAAAGATTGGGTAGTGGTGGGGTTAAAAGAATTTATAGGGCTTAAAGTTCTAATCAAAACGAACAAGGTTTTTAAGCCTTTAGAAAAGGTGCGCGTTACAATCACGCATGCGGATTTGATTTTAGGGCAAGTTAGAGGCGAAATCACAGAAAGGATTAAAGAGCATGTATCGTAAAGATTTGGATAATTATTTGAAACAACGACTCCCTAAAGCGGTGTTTTTGTATGGGGAGTTTGATTTTTTCATTCATTATTACATTCAAACGATTAGCGCGCTTTTTAAATGCAATAACCCTGACACAGAAACTTCGCTTTTTTATGCGAGCGATTATGAAAAAAGCCAAATTGCGACCCTTTTAGAGCAGGATTCTTTATTTGGAGGGAGCAGTTTAGTCGTTTTAAAACTGGATTTTGCGCTGCATAAGAAATTTAAGGAAAATGATATCAATCTTTTTTTAAAAGCTTTAGAGCGGCCTAGCCATAACAGGCTTATCATAGGGCTTTATAATTCTAAAAGCGACACCACCAAATACAAATACACTAGCGAAATTATCGTTAAATTTTTCCAAAAAAGCCCCTTGAAAGATGAAGCCATTTGCGCGCGTTTTTTTACCCCTAAAACTTGGGAGAGTTTGAAATTCTTGCAAGAAAGGGCTAATGTTTTACAATTAGACATCAGCAGCCATCTTTTAAACGCTCTTTTTGAAATTAATAACGAAGATTTAAGCATTTCGTTTAACGATTTAGACAAGTTAGCGGTTTTAAAGGCGCCCATCACTTTAGAAGACATTCAAGAATTAAGCTCCAATGCGGGGGATATGGATTTGCAAAAGCTCATTTTAGGGCTTTTTTTGAAAAAAAGCGTGCTTGATATTTATGATTATTTGTTAAAAGAGGGCAAAAAAGATGCGGATATTTTAAGGGGGTTGGAGCGGTATTTTTACCAGCTTTTTTTATTTTTCGCCCACATTAAAACGACCGGTTTAGTGGACGCTAAAGAGGTTTTAGGCTACGCTCCCCCTAAAGAAATTGCCGAAAATTACGCTAAAAACGCCCTGCGTTTGAAAGAAGCCGGCTATAAGAGGGTTTTTGAAATTTTTAGGTTATGGCACATTCAAAGCATGCAAGGGCAAAAGGAATTGGGCTTTTTGTATTTGACCCCCATTCAAAAAATCATTAACCCTTGAAAAATGCCTAAGGCGTTTTTCGTTTTGAGTTTTAATATTTCAAAAAAACTAAATTTAATCCAAAAACAAGCGAAAGCAAGGTATAATTGAAAGTTTTTTAGACCTTGCTCTTTTTTAGTAAAAAAAGGGCTATACAACCACAAGGAGAATGGATGAGGCATTATGAAACGATGTTTATTCTCAAACCTACTTTAGTAGAAGAAGAGATTAAATCCAAAATTGAGTTTTATAGAGAAGTGATCACTAAGCACCATGGCGTGATTGAAACGAGCCTGGATATGGGCATGCGTAATTTAGCCTATGAAATCAAAAAGCACAAAAGAGGCTATTATTATGTGGCGTATTTCAAAGCAGATCCGTCCATGATTTTAGAGCTTGAACGATTGTATCGCATCAATGAAGACATGTTGCGTTTCATTGTGATCAAATACGAAAGCAAGAAGGAAGTGGAAGCGTGGCATGCGTTAGTGGATAGGGCTAATAAAAAGCCATCACACGCCAAAGAAAAGCATGAAAAAACCGAACACGCGCATTCTCACCACGCAGAGGAAGCAAAAAGCACAGAATCTCATAGCGAATAAGGGCTTATCATGTTTAATAAGGTGATTATGGTAGGGCGTTTGACTAGGAATGTGGAGTTGAAATATTTGCCTAGCGGTTCGGCTGCGGCTACAATAGGTTTAGCCACAAGCAGGCGTTTTAAAAAGCAAGACGGCACGCTAGGCGAAGAAGTGTGCTTCATAGACGCTCGTTTGTTTGGGCGAACGGCCGAAATCGCTAACCAGTATTTGAGCAAGGGGTCAAGCGTTTTGATAGAAGGCCGTTTGACTTATGAGAGCTGGATGGATCAAACGGGCAAAAAAAATTCCCGCCACACTATCACAGCGGACTCGTTGCAATTTATGGATAAAAAGTCAGACAATCCCCAAGCAAACGCCATGCAAGATAGCATGACGCATGAGAATTTTAACAACGCTTATCCTACTAATTACAACGCCCCTAGCCAGGATCCTTTCAACCAAGCCCAAAGCTATCCACAAAACGCTTACGCTAAAGAGAATTTACAAGCACAGCCGTCCAAGTATCAAAACAGCGTGCCTGAAATCAATATTGATGAAGAAGAAATCCCCTTTTAAGGGTTAAAATTTAAGGAGAAATTATGGAAAGAAAACGCTATTCAAAACGCTATTGCAAATACACTGAAGCTAAAATCAGCTTTATTGACTATAAAGATTTAGACATGCTCAAGCACACGCTATCAGAGCGCTATAAAATCATGCCAAGGAGGTTGACAGGCAATAGCAAAAAGTGGCAAGAGAGGGTGGAAGTGGCGATCAAAAGAGCCCGCCACATGGCTTTAATCCCCTACATTGTGGACAGGAAAAAAGTCGTGGATAGCCCTTTTAAACAGCACTAAATTTTTTAGGGCTAGTAGGGGGCATGCCCCCTTTTAATCTTATTTAATCTTGGCTTGGCTTTTATGGAGCACTAGCGGTAAAAACGATAAAAATCCCCCTTAAAACCACCCAAGCAGAAATCCCAAATATCTCTAGTGTTTGGGTGCTTCATGACAAAATGAAAAAGCTTGATTTTAGCGGTGGTTTCTTAAGCGTTATTAGTGAGAACATTATTTTAAAATGCCCCCTTAAGAGTCTTACAGCCAAGTCTAAAACGATCCCATTTAAAATACCCCCTTAAGAGTTTTACAACCAAATCTAAAACGATCCCACCGAGTAACTAAACTCTTATTTTTACCGCTATCCCTATTAAAACAAATTTTAAAACCTTTTTAATTATTGAGAATGGTTCCAAAACACCCCAAAATCTTTTTTTTTTTTTTTTTTTTGAAACAACAAAACGCCAAATTAGCGCAAAAATCTTATCAATCCACGCTATATTAACGAAATCTTGTGATAAGATCTTATTCTTTTAAAAGACTTACCTAACTATTTTAATTTCAAGGAGAAAATTTATGAAAAAAACCCTTTTACTCTCTCTCTCTCTCGTTTTTGCTCCACGCTGAAGACGACGGCTTTTACATGAGTGCGGGCTATCAAATCGGTGAAGCCGCTCAAATGGTGAAAAACACCAAAG
>NZ_JADZNC010000002.1:0-201409 GCF_015904775.1 Helicobacter pylori | reverse complement strand
TACCGCAGGCTTTATAGCGTGTATTTGAATTACGTGTTCGCTTATTGACGTTTAGCTCTTTGTGAAACTTCTTTTTTGGGGGGTTTCATTTTTGAACCCTTTGTTTTAAACTCTCTTTGTTTTGAACTCTCTTTCTTAAATTCTTTGTTTTTAAATTCTTTGTTTTAAATTCTTTGTTTTAAATTCTTTTTTTGTAGGGGTTTGATCTTTTTTGCCAATCCCCACTGCTTTCGCTTTTTAATCTTTAGTTTTCTAACCTTTTTAATCCCACTCTATCGCTTGCGCTATAATGAACTGATCTTATATTTTAAAAGGAATAAATATGCCAAACACCACCAACAAAGATTACACAAAATACAGCCAAAGACAGCTTTTTAATTTAATCCATCAATTAGAGCGAAAAATCAAAAAGATGCAAAATGATAGAGTTTCTTTTAAAGAAAAAATGGCTAAGGAATTGGAAAAAAGGGATCAAAACTTTAAGGATAAAATAGACACATTAAATGAACTCTTGCAAAAAATCAGCCAAGCTTTTGATGATAAAAGAGATTGCTGTTTGGGGCATGAGATCCCAAACATTCAAACGCAACAAGCCATGAGAGATGCGCTCAACAAAGAAACCGATTTGATTGTTGAGGATTTTTCTAGTTACAGCGATGAAAGAAAAAGGGCTTTGGGTGTTGAAACTCAACCTTAAAAAATCTTTTCAAAAAGATTTTGATAAATTACTTTTGAATGGGTTTGATGATAGCGTTTTGAAAGAGGTCATTCTAACCTTAAGAAAGAAAGAACCATTATCCCCACAATTTCAAGATCATGCCTTAAAGGGAAAGTGGAAACCTTTTAGGGAATGCCATATCAAAGCTGATGTTTTGCTTGTGTATTTAGTGAAAGATGATGAACTGATTTTGTTAAGGTTAGGCAGTCATAGCGAGTTGTTTTATAAACTACCCATAACGCTTAAAAAGAACGCAACAATCGCATGCTAACCCTCTAACCCCTATTAAAAAATAACTTAAGCGTTCAACTGTTCCTTAAAACATAGACAAATGCCCACACATTAAGGTAATTCGCACTTTGTTGATAAATGAAGTTTTTCATTTGCAACTAAAGCCTTGCTTGCACAGTAGTCAAGCGATAGCTATCAGTCCGTTTTAGTAAGATTTCTTTAACCGCATTAAAAGGTGTATTCCTTTTAATTTCTTTGTCAAAGTATCTCGCTAAAATGTTTCTAGCAGCATTATAGTCAGCCTGAATAGTTCCCCCATTAAATAGGTAAAAAGTATTGCCTTTGCGACGCCCTAATAAAAGGTTGTTACAAAAGCTATCGCATTACGAAGTGTATGCAGGATTGACTAAATGCAATGCAGAACCTCTGCACGTTATTACATTTTTTAAAGCGTCTGCTATTAAACCTTTAACCCAAGAATTGAGTCTTCTGTTAGTGTTTTTGCCATAGCTTGTGTTTTTTGAAAAGTTTTCTTTTAAATCTTCACACACAACCACCTTTGCCTTATCCACTACTTGATGGCAAGCGTTGTAAATAAGGGTTTTTAATCTTTGTTTGACTTTATGATCTTCTTTGTTTTGTTTAATTTTGCCTAGATTGTTTTTAAAAATACGATTAGCTTTTTCAAGTTGATTGTTTTTTTGAGCTTTTTTCATCAGTGCCAATAACTTGTTTCTTCGTTGGTATTTGACTTTTAGTTTGTCGCTGTATTGGGTGAGGATTTTACCTAAATCCTTCCCTAAAAATTCGTTAGTGCTTGTTGCAAAGACTTCACTATAACCCTTATCAATGCCTATTATTTCATTCCCACAAGCGCGATTATCTGTTTTTTCATAAGAACTATGAACTTCCACTACCTTGTTTTTTATAATCAGTCTTAAAGTGCCACTAGGTTTGTATTCCATTGTGGTATTTAAAGGGATTTTAATCCTTTTGTTTTTGATTAAAGAGGGTATAGAAATCCAACATTGATTGTTTAATTCAAAGACTTTGTAGTCATCGCTGCGAACAATGATTTGATTGAAAACAGAATTTTTACCATGTTTAAAAGCTTTTCTCATTTTTCTGTGTAAAAAATGATCTTTTAGCCATTCATCTTTTTTTAATTGGATAAAGGCTTCTTTTTGCTCTTCTTTGGTTTTATAGTGTTTGAAGATGTCTTTTTTAATAGAAGTTTTAGCCGCTTCCAAATAGAGCTTGATATTATTGAAGCTATCTCTTAAAGTCTCTTTCCAAGCGTTAGCTAAAACTTTAAATTCCCTTTTTTCCTTAACCCATAAATCTCTAATTTTTCTATCGCTCGTATTCAAACATTTTAAAGCTCCATATTCTTGCCATATTTGAGAACGCAATTTTCCTAAAATTTGGGCTTGTTCGTTTAACGCTTTTAACTTACCTTTATTGATATTTTTGGCATAGAGTATTCTTGTAACTAGCATCATTCTTGATTTTTAAGATGTTCTTTAATTTCTTTGTTGTATTTTCTTAAGCCATAAAGCCTAGAACTAAAACAATGGATAATGCTCAATAAATCTTGTGTCATCTCAGCTTCAGGGCTTAAAGAGATCTGATTCATTATAATAATTTCGCAGCCATGAGTTTGAGCAAAGCTTTCAAAATATTCAAAACCAAAACGCACAAACCTGTCTTTATGAGCGATAACCAATCTAGAGATTTTTCCCATTTCAATTTCTTCCAAAATGCGGTTAAAAATCTTTCTTTTATAGTTTAACCCACTCCCTATCTCATTACACCATTCACTGACTCTATTTTTTCTCAGTGATGCTCTTTTTAAGCCTAGCCCATAGTTATTAGCGTCTGTTTCAGCAATGAAAACCACCGCAAAGAAGCCTTATTCTAGTAGAAGTCTTTGTTTTTATGAAGCGCTTTGGACACAAGCTCTATAACGCTAATAACCAACTTTTTCATTCAATCGTGGAGTCTCTTTAATGATACACGCGCTCACTAAATAGCATGAACGCTCCTTAAATTTATTCTCATCTCGCTCCCATTATGCGCTATCAATTAACAAGTTTCAATATAATATAAGATCTTGTTTTTTTATAATTTATCGTTTGTTAAGGATTAAAATGCGCGTGTTTGTTTGCTTTTTAGGGGTTTTTGTGTCTAACGGCTTGGCTCGTTTTGGCTATGTGGTTTTAATCCCCCTACTCATTTTATCAGGGAGTTTAACCCCACACCAAAGCTTCCAATTAGGTATTGCGGTGCTAATGGGCTATGTTTTTGGGAGTTTTTTAATCCAATTTTTAAGCCCGTTAATGTCATTAGAAAGCATCGCTAAAATCAGTTTTGGCTTAATCGCTTTGAGTTTTTTAGTCTGTTATTTTGATAGTATCCCTTTCTTTTGGCTTTGGATCTGGCGTTTTATTGCTGGTGTGGCTAGCAGCGCGTTAATGATTTTAGTCGCCCCTCTCTCTTTACCTTATGTCAAAGAACATAAAAAAGCCTTAGTGGGGGGACTTATTTTTAGCGCTGTAGGCATTGGATCTGTCTTTAGCGGGTTTGTTCTGCCTTGGATCAGCTCTTATAACATCAAATGGGCATGGATTTTTTTAGGGGGCAGTTGTTTGATAGCCTTTATCCTTTCCTTAGTGGGGTTAAAAACCCGCTCTTTAAGGAAAAAATCCGTTAAAAAAGAAGAAAGCGCGTTTAAAATCCCCTTTCATTTGTGGTTATTGCTCGTTTCTTGCGCGCTCAATGCGATTGGTTTTTTACCGCACACGCTTTTTTGGGTGGATTATTTGATCCGCCATTTAAATATCTCCCCCACTATCGCTGGAACTTCATGGGCGTTTTTTGGTTTTGGAGCCACGCTTGGCTCTTTAATCAGCGGCCCCATGGCTCAAAAACTAGGGGCTAAAAACGCCAATATCTTTATCCTCATTTTAAAATCTATCGCATGCTTTTTACCCATTTTTTTCCACCAGATCTCTTTACTCAATTTAAGCATCTTCATAATGGGAGCGGCCACAACCGCCAATATCAATTTATTCAGCATGATGGCTTTAAAAATTGCAGGCGCCAAGCATTTCGCTAAAGCGTCTTCGTGGGTGGTGTTTTCTTTTGGCATTTTCCAAGCGCTTTTCTCGTATCTTTTTACGATCTTTTTAGGGGATTTGGGCTATGTTTTGATTTTTGTTATTTGTGGGGTGTGTTTGGTTTTAAGCTTCATCGTTCTTTTCCCCATTAAAATGCAAACAGCTACCAATAAATAGAAAAATCATGGGGTTTCAAAACCCTTGATGCCGAGAAAATCCTTAAAACCCTTTAAGGAATTTAAGATTTTTTCACGCTCTAAATGACGCATGATAAAAACGAGATTAGAGCCGTTTTGATCCTTTAAAATATGCTTAGGCGGGTAAATGACATGCATCACGCCGTTAATGCTCACTAAAAGATCGCTTCCAATGTCAATAATCCCCTTTATGCGTAAAATCTGTGTGCCGTATTGATGCAACAACAAACTCAGCCAAATCCCAAACGCGCTCCACTCCATCGTGCCTTCAAACCTGATGCTTAAAGTCTCAAAACCTTGCGAGTGCGAATCTTTTGCTGGCAAGATCGCACGATGCACTCTATTTTTGCGTGAAAAAAAGCTTTCGTAATCTATATTTTTCTTGTCAAAAATTTCTGCGCTAGGGTTAAGGGATTGTATCCGCTCTTTTAATTTTATTAAAGCCCTGCTGTCGTTTTGCAAATCCGTTTTGGTCAATAAAACGCTATCAGCAAAAACGATTTGCTCTTTAGCTTCGTTGTTGGTTAAATGCGTTTTAGCATTCAAAACATCCACACAAGCCACCACGCTTTGAATCTCAAAATGCACCCCTAAAAAAACATCGCTCAAAATCGTCCATAAAATCGGTGCCGGGTTGGCTAAACCGGTGGTTTCAATGATGACGCGCTTTAAAATTTCGCCGCACCATTCATAGTTATTGAGCGTGGCTTTTAGAGACTCCACTAAATCTAAGCGTTTGTTGCAACACACGCACCCTGCGTTAAGATAGAGCATTTTTTCACCGCAATATTGAACGCTTAAGATGCGCTGATCCAAAGCGGCTTGCCCGATTTCATTGATGATAAGGGCAACGCCTTGGTGATCTATTTGGTTTAAATATTCGCTTAAAAAACTCGTTTTACCGCTGCCTAAAAAACCGGTGATGAGCGTGATAGGGATTTTGGGCATCAGTGAGTGGTATTTGCATTTTGATTTAAAAACGCTAACAGATGAGAATCTAGCGCGTCCATTTCTTTTTTGGCTAATTTTTGCGCCTTACCCCACAAATCGCCCAAATCATTCACGATCACGCTCTGCCCTTTTTTATCGCACAGCACAAACTTCGCACCTTGCCAATCATTAATTTTTAGCCCATAAAACGCTAGGATTTGATTGAGTAATCTTACTCGTTTGAGCCGTGCTCTTTTGCGTTCTCTAGCATTTTCATTAGTGCTAATAACCGCATTTGGCTCTCTCAAATTTTCATCAATCTCACAACTATCGGTCCCATAAGTTCTATCGGTCCAATGAAAAGAACTGATAAGCTCCCCGCATAAAACGCACATCTTTCAACCTCTTAATCAAACGCCAAAAATCTTTTGGCGTTATCGCTATTTTTTTCTAGGGTTTCGTTTTAAGAAATCATCAGCGATTTCATTGAATGTTACCCAACGCACGCCCTCGTGCTTGTTGATATGCTCAATGATTCTTTCATGCATGAGCAACACTTGCGGACGGGCGCTCACATCAGGGTGGATTGTCATGCTAAATACCGCATAATCCATCTCACGATAAACCCAATCAAATTGATCGATCCACATTTGCCCTATATCGTGCGGGCTTACAAAACCAAAACTATTGGGGGATTTTTTGATAAACATCATCGGCGGTAAATCGTCCAAATACCAGTTCGCAGGGATTTCCACTAAATTTGTTTCCACCCCACGGACTAAAGGCTTCATCCAATCCTTGGCTTCCAAACTATAATCAATCTTGCTCCAGCTATCCCCCACGCGCACATAATAGGGCGTGAAATCATTGTGCATGAGCGAGTGGTCGTATTTGAAGCCGTGTTTTAAAAGCAATTCATTAGTGATATTAGAAAACTCCCACCACGGCGCCACATAGCCTGTGGGGGCTTTGCCGGTGAGATCTTTAATCAATTCAATACTTTTTAACAAAACATCTTCTTCTTGCTTAGCACTCATAACGATAGGGTTTTCGTGCGAATACCCATGTGCACCCACTTCATGCCCTGCATCCACGATCATTTTCATTTGTTCAGGAAAAGTTTCAATAGAATGCCCCGGTGCAAACCAAGTCGCCGGGAGATGGTATTTTTTAAACAATTTTAAAAGCCGTGGGATCCCCACTTCACCCGCAAAAAGCCCACGCGAAATATCATCAGGCGAATCCTCCCCACCATAGCTCCCCAACCAACCAGCCACCGCATCAATATCCACGCCATAAGCCACTAAAATTTCTTTTGCCATAATCGCTCCTTTTTAAGTGAGTTTTCCAAACCCCTTTTTGGTGAGTTTGGTGTCAGAATCTTGTAAATAAGGGATTTTTTGGCGTTGCAACGCCACTTCGTTTAAATCCATTTCAGCGATAATGACCTCATTAAGCTTGGTGGCTTGCGCGATGATTTTCCCATTGGGTGCGATGATTCTTGAATCGCCGGCAAATTCTAGCGTTTGTTTTAATTTGGCGTTAGTTTCTTCCCCACTATGATTGCAAGCGCACACAAAACAGCCATTTTCTAACGCTCTAGCCCTGCTCAATAAATCCCAATTATAAGCCCTAGCTTTGCCAAACGCACTAGGATAAATTAAAACTTCCGCTCCTTGTAACGCAAGCAAATTCGCGCCCACACCAAAGCCGATTTCATAGCAAATTTGCAAACCCACTTTCGCGCTAAAATCCCCAAAATCCAGCGTAAAAACCTCGTATTTTTTGCCCCTTTTGAAGCGCGATTTTTCATCGCCCCACAAATAGATTTTACGATGCTTGCCAACGATCCCGCCTTTTGGTGGAATGATATAAGCGCTGTCGTAAAGTTTTTTATTATTTTTTTCAATGCTACATGCCACGATATGCGTATCGCTAGATTTTGCAAAATCGCTTAACGCTCTCAAAGTCTCGCTTTTTAGCGTTTCCTTTCCATGCTCTATCGCTTTAAAATCCAACCCAAAATCCGCATCTTTATCATTCACGCAATAACCGCTATCAAACAATTCCGGTAAAACAATGAGATTTGCGCCTTTGTTGTGGGCTTCTTTGGCCAGATTGAGCGCTAATTGCAAGTTTTCATTTAAGGCGTAGGGTTTGGATTGCATTTGAATCACGGCGGTTTTTAGGATTCTTTTGGCGGGATTTTTTGTTTTCAAGATCCACTCCCATTTTTGTTTTTATTGTATAGGATTAAAAATTAAAAGAGGATTAAAGGGGTTAAAATCCATAGGAGTTTGTGTCAAAACTTACCATTATTATTCAAAAATCGTAATAACGCGCTAGAGAGTGAGCTCACAAACACGCCGATAAGAAAGATTAACCCGTTAAAAAGATGCAAGAATAAAAGCACTCCTAAAATGCCTAGTAAAACCCCATACCCCCCTAAACGCCACACATTGAAAGACATTTCCAAACCCAGGGCGAATTTTTGGAATTTTTGCTTTTCTTCTTTTTCTCCATTTTGTTTCCTTAAATCCAAACGCTTTTTAACGCCGTAATACGAAGACAACGCCACGATAAAAAATCCTAAAAACCCCCCTTCAAAATTCAAAACCCCTTGAAATGCTTGGAAAAAATAAACGATAATCGCGCTAACTATATTGATAAAAAGTAAAATAAGCAAGCATTGGATTTGGCACATGGGATTTTATTGGATTTATTTTGTTTTGTTTTGTGTGTATTTAGGGTCTTTGGCTAATTCTTCATAATCTTTTTGCATGTTTTTATAAGCTTTATAGACATTGAGAAAGCTCGCTAACACGCCCCAAATAACCCCAAGCCAAAAAAGCCACGAAATATGAGTGAGTTTTTTAAGCCCATAGCCTATAGCCACGCCCATAAGGATCGCTACCACCATAGAAAGCCCCAAGCTCAAATAATTCGCCCCCTCTATGAATTTATAATACTTTGGCTTTTTCAAAAATTCACACGCCCTTTATGATTTCATCAAAACTTTCATCGGCTTTTGCGATCGCTAAATCAATCATCTCTTCAGTCATAGGCTCACAAATAAAGCCGGTTTCAAAGCTTGAACATGCCAAATACACGCCCTTAAAGAGCATTTTTTGGTGGAATTTTGCAAACATTTCGGTATCGCTTTTTAAGGCGTCATCAAAATCACGCACCGCATTTTCGTTAAAGAAAAAGCCAAACATGCTCCCCATATTGAGCGTCTCTAAAGCGATATTATAGCTTTGAGCGCTCTTTTTTAAGCCTTGAGTCAAACGAATAGCTAAAGCGTTTAAGCGAGTATAAAGGGTTTTGTCTCTTTTGATTTTATAAAGTGTGCTCAACCCCGCGCACACCGCTAGGGGGTTACCGCTCAAAGTGCCTGCTTGATACACGCCTCCAATGGGCGAGAGCAAGTCCATAATTTCCGCACGCCCCCCAAAACACGCCAAAGGAAGCCCAGCGCCTATCACCTTACCAAAGGTTACTAAATCCGGCACCACGCCATAAAATTCTTGCGAACCGCTCAAACTCGCTCTAAACCCGCTCATCACTTCATCTAAAATCAGCACCGCTTGGTATTTTTCACACAAGGCCTTTAAGCCCAGTAAAAACTCTTTTTGAGCCGGCACTAACCCCATATTCCCGGCAATGGGTTCAATGATGACGCAACCCACATTGCCTTTTTTAAAGCATTCTTCTGTGGAGTTTAAATCGTTATAACGAGCCACTAGAGTGTGTTTGCTAAAATCGTTCGGCACGCCTAAAGAAGAAGGCGATCCAAAAGTGGCGCACCCGCTACCCGCTTTCACTAATAACGAATCGCTATGCCCATGATAACACCCCTCAAACTTGATCAAATCGTCTTTTTGGCTATAAGCTCTAGCGAGTCGTATCGCACTCATGGTCGCTTCCGTGCCACTACTGACTAAACGCACCTTATCTAAGCCTTCATAACAAGAAATGATTTCCTTAGCTAAAGTGGTTTCTAACTCTGTGGGAGCGCCAAAAGAAGTGCCTTTTTTTAATGCATTAATAATATTTTCTTCAATTTCTTCATCAGCATGCCCAAAAATCAAAGGCCCCCAACTTTGCACAAAATCTATATAATGATTGTTATCCACATCATAAAGATACGCCCCTTTACCTTTTAAAATAAAGGGCGGAGTGCCTTTAACGCTCTTAAACGCCCTAACTGGCGAATTGACTCCCCCAGCGATCACCTGCTTGGCTTCATTAAAATCATTAATGCTGTGCAACAACTCCATGATTTTAAATTATCCCTTGATCATGCTTTCAAATTGGATTTCCACTTGCGACCAAGTCAAGCCCTCATGAAAGCTTTCGCATCGTTTAGCCAAGCTCGCTAATTCGTTTTTCAAGCCAAAACTCAATAAATCTAAAACCCCTTTAACCACGAGCTTATCATCAGCAATCGTGTATTGCATAGGCACTTTCACCAGCTTTTCATTCATCCTCACATAAGCTGTAAGAGAACCTTCATGATCGCCTTCTATCACATTTCTAAAAGTTACTTTGATGTTAGTGTTTTTAAAAAGAGCGAAAAAAGCTTCTTTAACGTTTTTGTTTTTAGTGTCATCGCCTAAATTGACTTTCAAGCTATCCATGCTCGCGCTCGCTCCCTCTAAAAGGGTTTTTAAACTATCTTGAGATTTACCCAGTTTATAAGTGATGCTTTCAAAGCTCCCATTTACTGGTGTTTTAGCCTTAGTTTTAAAGGCTGTCCATGTTAGCTTAGCCGAAGATAAATCCAAATTCACCGCTTGCAAAAACCCTGCTAGTAAAACCGATACCAAAACCATTTTTTTCATTCATTATCCTTTAATGTGGTCTTATCAATAACGCTTATTATTTTAGTGTAAACAAGCACGCTTACAACTAAAACGATTCATTTTGATAATCATTTGCACTCTAAAGACAACTCAAGAGATACAATTGCGTTTATTTTAAACTCTTTTTGTAAATAATGCTGACTGAACCAAACTTTCTCAATCAGTAAAAAAATATTTTTATTGGAGCGCATGGCTATTGCTATCATCTTGAATACAAAAAAACTCATGGCGATCGGAGTTTCAACCTGAAGCCATCTTCATGCAAATCGCCTTGCTCTAACAGCTCATTTGCGCTAGGGCTAGAATAATGTTTGGCTAAAATAATGAAATAGGCGTTGTTATGCACCCCGATGAGGTTAGGCTGGAAATAAGGGAAAGTTTCAGGGTTTAAAATCCATGTTGCGGCCTTGTTATACGCCACAGAGAGCCTTTTCCCGGCCTCACTACCCCACAAATCATACCCGTTCTCAAAAAGCAATTCGCCTGATATGGTTAGCGCAAGAAGCGCGAAATTGGTATAAGCTATCCCCTTAATGCCCTTTGTAGGGCCGCCATGATAATCGCTCGTATCGCTCCTAGTGATCGCGCTAGCAATAACCCCATTCTCATCTATGGCTTTAAACACCCACTCCTGCCACCGATTAGCGCTATTGTGCAAAAGGGCATGATCATCTAACGCTAACGCAGAGCTCACATCAAAAAGAATGCCCCACGCCCCATGGTTAGTGTTAAGAGCTGATTGCGAATATTGGCGCATCCGCTTAATGAAATCTTCGTATTCTGGGCTAGGAAACGCCTTTTTGACAAACCAATAAGCCATGTTCATATAAGGCATGTAAAAATTGATATTATCCTCGCTCTGATAAGTGTCTACGCTTTGAAGCTCTTTAGCCCAAGCGTTTAAAATTTCTATAGCTTTTAAGCCGTATTGTTTGTTTTGGCTCACCCAATAGCCTAGGGCTAAGTCATAAGACATGAGAGCGGATTTTTTAAAACTCTTGGTGCAAGAATCAGGCTCTCTAACCCCGGTAGAAGTGTAGTGTTTTGATGCGTTAAGTTGCACGCATGGCTGTATTGTTTGGGAGAGCTTTTTATCAAGATGGAGTTTTTGGGGCAAATCTCTAGATTTAAAATCCCTAAAAAAGTAATCTTGCTTGGCGTAAGCTTGAACGCAAACGCAAACACCCACGAGTGATAAAAATAAAACAAATCTTTTCATTCCACGCCTTTATTTGAATGGTTTAAAAATAGCGTTTTAGGGTAACGCTTTTAACAACACAAATTTAAGCGCATGCGTATTAAGAGCGCTAACCGCTGAAAGGGGCAAGACAAAGAGCGCTGATTTTTCATTAGGGTCATTTTCAAAATCATTGGTTAAATGGGGGTGCAAAAACCCTAAATACGGCTCTAAATCAAACGCCTCTAATTTTTGCACTTCTAAATTTAAAAAGGCGCAAAAATCCTTAGTCATCTTATCAATGTTTTCTACAACATCGCATTTATTGAGCAACACCCCAAAAGGCTTATTGGCCAAAGCGGGTGAAAATTTTTCCAACTCCAATCTCAAGCGTTTGTATTGCTCTTTAATGCCCAAATCTAACCTAGAAGCGTCTAAAACAAAGGCTAGAACTTTGGTGCGTTCAATATGCTTTAAAAAGCTAATCCCTAAGCCTTTTCCCTGACTAGCCCCTTCAATAATGCCAGGAATATCCGCCATTAGAAATTCGCTTTTTTCATCCACGCTCACAACCCCTAAATTAGGCACTAGAGTCGTGAATTCATAGTTAGCGATTTTAGGTTTAGCGTTAGAGATGGTGGAAATGAGCGTGGATTTACCCGCATTAGGGAAGCCCACTAACCCTATATCAGCGATGAGTTTTAATTCCAAACGCACGCATTTTTCAACCCCCTCTAAGCCTTTTTGTGCGTAA
The DNA here is from genome assembly GCF_015904775.1 of Helicobacter pylori. GTDB lineage: Bacteria > Campylobacterota > Campylobacteria > Campylobacterales > Helicobacteraceae > Helicobacter > Helicobacter pylori_DM. The sequence goes on along the minus strand of NZ_JADZNC010000002.1, from coordinate 189,418 downwards.
GTGGGTTGCTGTTTAGTCGCGCTTTTAAAATGCGCATTCCCCAACCCCCCCTTGCCTCCTTTTAAGGCTAACACCCTTTCTTTAGGTTCCACTAAATCAAGCCACAACTCATCACCTACAAAAACTTGCGTTCCTGGCGGCACAACAATGATCTTGTCTTCGCCCTTTTTGCCCGCGCAATTTCGTGTACCTCCTGGAGCCCCGTTTTTAGCCTTATGGTGTTTGGTGCCTCTAAAACTCGCTAGAGTGTCGGTATTGTTATCCACTTCAAAATACACATCGCCCCCATCGCCCCCATCGCCTCCGTTAGGGCCTCCTTTGATGACAAACTTTTCTCGCCTAAAACTCACCATTCCAGGCCCCCCCTTACCCGAAGCGATGATGATTTCCACGCTATCTACAAACACAGCTTAAAAATCCTTTCTTTTATTTGGCAAATCTTTGCATGGATTTTTCCAAATGCGGCACCGCATTGAGTAATTTCTGCGTATAAGGGTGCTTTGGAGCGCTTATCACGCTATCCACATCCCCGGTTTCTACGATTTGCCCTTGATTCATCACGATGATTTTATCGCTAATATGCTCCACCACCCCTAAATCATGGCTGATAAAAATATAAGTCAGCCCCATTTCTTTTTGCAAATCCAAGAGTAAATTCAACACTTGCGCTTGAATGGACACGTCTAACGCAGACACAGGCTCATCGCAAATCACCACGCTAGGATGCAAAATGAGCGCCCTAGCAATGCCGATTCGTTGCCTTTGACCGCCTGAAAATTGGTGGGGGTAACGATCGATCCATTCTAATTTCAAGCCCACTTTTTGCATGATCTCTAGCACTTTTGTTTTGATTTCTTTTTTTGAAAAATGAGAATTTAACAGCAAGGGTTCAGCGATAATCTCGCCCACTTTCCAGCGAGGGTTTAGGCTAGAATAAGGGTCTTGAAAAATCATTTGCACCTTTTTGCGGTAATCAAACCAATCCTGTTTGCTAAAATGCAAATGGCGCTTGCCATTGAAATAAATCGCCCCGCTATCTTGCCTTTCAATCCCAGCTAAAATTTTGGCTGTCGTGCTTTTCCCGCAACCGCTCTCCCCCACAATGCTTAAAACTTCATTTTGTTCCACTTCAAAACTGATCCCATTGAGTGCATGAATCACTCTTTTAGGCTTGAATAACCCCCTGTCTATCGCATAGGATTTTTTCAATTCTTTAATTTCTAAGAGCTTCATCGCAACTCCTTTTGAAAACTCAAATAATCTATATTTTCATCCACGGTTTCTAAGCGTTTTTTGCGGTATTCTTTGCCCGGTTTAGGGATCGCGCTTAAAAGAGCTTTGGTATAAGGGTGTCTTGGATCAGCGAAAAGCTCTTTCGCATTCGCTTGCTCCACCACATGCCCTTTATACATCACCACCACTTCATCAGCGATCTGCGCCACCACGCCTAAATCATGGGTGATAAACAAAATAGAAGTGCCTTTTTTTTGCTGCAACTCTTTCATCAATTCTAAAATCTGCGCTTGAATGGTTACATCTAACGCTGTCGTCGGCTCATCAGCGATCAAGATTTCAGGCTCACACACCATAGCCATAGCGATCATCACCCTTTGGCGTTGCCCTCCGCTAAGATTGAAAGGGTATTCATGGTATTTATCCCCTGCATGGGGAATGCCCACACGCTCTAATTCATAAACCACCCTTTCTAAGCGTTCTTTTTTATTGAGATTAGGGTGGTGGATTTTCAACACTTCATTGATTTGAAACCCCACCGTGTAGGAAGGGTTTAGGCTCGTCATAGGCTCTTGAAAGATCATGCCAATTTTTTTACCTCTGATTTCTTTTTGCATTTGTTTTTCTTTGAGCTGCAACAAATCCTGCCCTAAAAATTGAATGCTCCCCCCCACAATTTGACCCGGTTTTTCAATCAACCCCAAAATAGAAAGCGAAGTGATGCTTTTCCCGCTCCCGCTCTCCCCTACAATGCAAAGCGTTTGAGACTTTTTTAAGCCAAAACTCACGCCATCTACTGCTTTATTCACGCCCTTATCGGTGAAAAAATAAGTTTTTAAATCTTTAACTTCTAAAATCATGCAAGCTCCTTTTAAGAGGCGCGTTTAGGATCTAAAGCGTCCATGATGCCATCGCCTACCAGATTAAAACTCATGACCGTTAAAAAAATCATCACCCCAGGGAAAACAAGCATCCAAGGAGCGGTAGCGATGTATTGCATGGAATTCATCAGCATCGCTCCCCATTCAGGTTTGGGAGGTTGGGCCCCAAGACCTAAGAAGCTCAGCGCGGCCGCTTCTAAAACCGTGGAAGCAAAACCCATTGTCGTTTGCACGATTAAAGGGATGATGCAATTAGGGAAAATCACCTTGCACATCAAACGAAGATGCGAAGAGCCATTGATTTTAGAAGCGATCACGTATTCTTTTTCTTTTTCGCCTAGCACAGAACTGCGCACCAATCGTGCAAACCCAGGGATTCCTACAAACCCAATAGCGAGCATGGCGTTAGTGAGTGAAGGCCCTAACACCGCGACCACAATCACGATCAATAAAATAGAGGGTAAAGCGAACATGATGTCCATGATACGCATGATAACCGCATCTGTTTTCCCTCCAAAATACCCCGCTATTAGCCCTAGTATCGTGCCAAAAAACACCGCAATCCCCATAGAAACAATCCCTATGGTTAAAGAAATCCTGGCCCCATAGATCAAGCGGCTCAAAATATCGCGCCCCAAATCATCGGTGCCTAAAAGGTATTTAGCATTCCCCCCATGCTCCCATATGGGTTTTAAAAGGCGATCTTGCGCGTTTTGTGCATAAGGATCATGCGGGGCTAAAAGGGGCGCAAAAATCGCGCAAACCACCAATAAAAGCACAATCCATGCACCAACTACTGCCGCCTTATTTTTTTTGAATTGTTGGATAAACTCTCTAAAAGACTCCATTATGACAACCTTATTCTAGGATCAATAAAAGCGTATAAAATATCCACCAAGAGATTAGCCCCAATATACATCATGGCGATAATCAAAGACATGGACTGGATAATCGGGAAATCGCGTTGGTTGAGCGCATTAACGATCCACTTACCAATCCCAGGCCATGAGAAAACCGTTTCAGTTATCATGCTTCCCCCTAAAAGCCCGGCCAACATCAAGCCTGCGATAGTCGTTACAGGGATTAACGCATTACGCAAAGTGTGCACAAAAATCACCCTAAAGGAGCTGCACCCTTTAGCTTTAGCGGTGCGCACATAATCTTCTTTAGACACTTCTGCCATGCTCGCGCGAGTCATCCTCGCAATAACAGCGGTAGAAACCGTGGCTAACACAATGCTAGGCAAAATCAAGTGCTTGATCGTATCCACAAACGCCCCATAATCCCTTGCGATCAGGCTGTCTATCAAATAAAGACCTGTGGGGCCATCTAAATAATACACATCGCTCAAACGCCCAAAAACAGGCAACCACCCCAATTGCACGCTAAAGATATAAATCAGCATGAGCCCTAGCCAAAACACCGGCATAGAAATCCCAGCTAAAGCGAAAGTCATGCTGGAATAATCAAACACGCTATAGCGTTTGATCGCCGCTAACACGCCAACGCTAATACCCAAAACAAGAGCCATAAACAAAGCGATCAAAGCCAATTCCACCGTAGCCGGGAAGCGTTGCCAAAACTCATGCATCACAGGCTCACCAGTCATGATAGAAGCGCCAAAATTGCCATGCAACACATTATTGATAAAGAAAAAATACTGCTCTATCAAGGGCTTATTCAAGCCAAATTGCTCCCTTAAAGCGTCAATAGCGGCTTGATTGGCCTTTTCGCCTAAAATCACTAATGCCGGATCTCCTGGCACTAAATGCACCATCATAAACACGATAATGCTCACTCCAAACAGCGTGGGGATCGCCCACAAAATACGCTTAATGATAAAACTCAGCATACAACCCCTTTCATTTTTCTAAATACACCTTAAAGAAGCGATTCACGCTCACTCCGGTCGTTTTATAGCCTTTGACTTTAGACAAATGCGGCACCACTGAATAAGGATAAGCTAAAGGCACATAGGGCGCGTCTTTATGGATAATTTCTTGAGCCTTTAAATAAAGGGCTTCCCTCTCTTTTTGATCCGAAACCCGTTTAGCCTTTATGAGCAGATCGGAAAAGGCGTCGCTCTTATAAAAAGAACCATTTTGAGTGGGTATGGCTGAAGCGGCTTGCTTGCTCCATAAGGTGTATAAGAAATTATCCGGATCCGCAATGTCTGCCATCCAGCCTGCAAACGCCATTTCATGTTCGCCCAGGCCCGTTCTTTTCAAATAAGCCCCCCACTCATACACTTCAATTTTCACATCAATGCCAATTTTAGCCAGGCTCGCTTGTATGAACACCGCTCCTTTTGGGTTACGAGTGGAAGTGGTAAAAATGGTGGTTTTAAAGCCGTTAGGATAGCCCGCTTCTTTCAGTAACTCTTTAGCCTTTTTCAAATCGTATTCATAGGGTTTGATGTTGTAGTTATAACCCCATATAGTGGGCGGGAAAGGATTGACCATTTTTTGGGCAAAGCCTTCATAAATCACCTTAATGTAATCATCAACATTAATCGCATGGTTGATAGCCAAACGCACCAAAGGGTTATTAAAATACTTTTTTTGGGTGTTTAATGAAAGCCAATTAGCGATCAACCCAGGGCTTTTATCCACCACGATATTAGGAAGTTTTTCTAATTGCTCCACTTCATTAAGGTTAGGCCCGGTCATTAGCATGATTTCACCGGTTCTTAACGCTAAAGCGCGAGTGGAAGAATTAGGAATGGTGCGCACCACCACCTTATCCAAATAAGCTTTAGGCCCCCAATAATCTTGATTTTTTAAAAGGATGATTTTTTCATCTTTATTCCATAAAAAGAATTTGAAAGGCCCTGTCCCAACAGGCTTTTTAGCCAACTCGTCTTTTTTATTATTTTGTTCTAAATAATCAGCGTAATCCTTACTCAAAATGCTTAAAAAGTCCATGCCTAAATTAGCTAAAAACGGAGCTTCTGGCCCATTAAGCGTGAATTTAATCGTGTAATCATCTAAAGCTTCAATGCTCTTAATAATATGAGACATGCCCATGCCTTCCCAATACTTATAGCTTTTAGCCCCTGGGCTGTAGTATCGTTTAGCCTTATCCATCTGGCGTTCAAACGAAAACAGCACGTCTTTAGCGCTAAACTCTACTTTTTTATTCCAATACTTCGTCTGGTGGAAATAAACCCCTTTGCGTAAATGAAAGGTATATACAAGACCATCTGGGGATATGTCCCAGCTTGTCGCTAAGGCGGGTTCAATTTCTGTGGTGCCGTATTTGAATTGCACGAGCGTGTCATAAATATTGCCCGTCGCCACATAGCTTTCGCCATCAGTTACTAAAGCCGGATCCATGCTCGAGCCATCAGCGCCTCTTGCAAAAACCAAAACGCCTCCAAAACGCTTTTGCTCTTCAACAGAAATATTTTCTTTAGATGGATTAAGAGCAACGTTTGGGCTTTCTGAAGCTTTCAAAAAAACCCCAAACAATAAAAGAAAAAAAAACAAACCCTTAACAAAAACATTATTCATAAGCCAGTCTCCACAACAAATTCTATAAAGGATAGAGATCTAAATTATAAATATTTTATTGCGTTTATAGGCGTTTAACAAACACCCAAAGGTTTAATTGACCTTTAAAGGTTACCCTATTCCCCAAAATTTTGACTAACCACAGAAACCTTCTTGCGGTTTCTGTCTTTATGCTCAAACTTCACAACGCCATCTATGAGCGCGTATAAGGTATGGTCTTTCCCAATGCCCACATTATTACCGGGGTGCATTTTAGTGCCTCTTTGACGCACGATAATATTCCCTGCTCTCACAAATTCTGAGCCAAATTTTTTCACGCCTAAGCGTCTTCCTGCAGAATCTCTGTTATTCTGCGTGCTCCCTTGACCTTTTTTGTGTGCCATTGTTTAATACTCCTTTATGCTACAATTTTAGTGATTCTCACGCGAGTGAAATCTCTTCTAAAACCACGCTTGGTTTTGCTGTCTTTTCGGCGGCGTTTTTTGAAAGTGATGACTTTTTTGCCGCGCCCTTCATTGATCACTTCCGCTTCAATTTTAGCCCCATTCACAAAGGGTTTCCCAAAAGAAAGCTTGCCCTCTTTGGATACGGCTAACACTTCCACTAATTCCACTAAAGCCTTAGGCTCTTTATTCATTTTATCTAGTAAAACAATATCGCCTTCAACGACTTTATATTGCTTACCGCCATGTTTGAATATTGCGTATGACATTTCTATTCCTTAAAAATTGAACGCTCTTTTTAAAATAAACGCTTATTATAGTGAGTATTTGCTAAAATTTAACTTTAAATTGAGATTAAATCCATATTAAAAGAATTTTTTTACTCAAAAACACCCCATTTAACCCGCCATTATTCCTCCGCATTGTCCCACTCAAACCACTCGCAATTGTTATTAAGCTTATTTTGGAATACTTTTAGCTTGTTTGTTAAAAAACCAATAAGGATTTGATCATGCGCGTTACCTTTGGCTCAAAATACAACCAAATGAATAATTATCAAAACGCTTTACAAAATAAAATCAACGACGCTAACACGCAGATCGCTTCAGGGCTAAAAATCCGTTATGGTTATCAAAACAGCGACATTAACAACCAGAATTTAAAATTCCAATACGAAGAAAACACCTTGGATCAAGGCATTGATGTGGCCCAAAACGCTTACACTTCAACGCTCAATACCGACAAAGCCTTGCAAGAATTTTCTAAAACGATGGAGGCGTTTAAAACCAAACTCATCCAATCCGCTAACGATGTGCATTCAGAAACTTCTCGCGCCGCTATCGCTAACGATTTAGAACGCTTGAGGGAGCATATGATGAATGTCGCTAACACTTCTATAGGGGGGGAATTTTTATTTGGGGGCAGTAAGGTGGATAGACCTCCCATTGATAGTAATGGGAAATACCATGGCAATGGCGAAGATTTAAACGCGCTTATTAGCTCTGATAACCTTGTGCCTTATAATATCAGTGGGCAAGATTTGTTTTTAGGCACCGATAAAGACAAACACAAACTCATCACCACCAACATTAAATTACTCAATCAAAACAAGCTCCACCCTGATGTGATGGACGCTTTAGAGCATTCTTCATTGCCTGAAGAAGTTTTTATTAAACCCGATGATACCTTGCGAGAACTCATCGGCGATAACGATAAAGACCCCACCAACGACCCTAAAGAGTTTTTTTATTTGCAAGGCGTTAGGCCTGATGGCTCTAGTTTTAAAGAAAAATTCGCGCTCTCTAAGGCCTACCAAAACAAAGAAAGCGCGACTAAAGTGAGCGATTTGTTGGATAAAATCGGTCATGCTTACGGGAACACTTCGCAAAATAAAGTCGTGGATGTGAGTTTGAACAATTGGGGGCAAATTGAGATCAAAAACCTAACCCCCGGCAGTGAAAATTTGGATTTTCATTTGATTTCTAGCGATGGGGATTTTGATGATTTAGACGCCTTGCGATCGAGCGGCAAAAGGGTTACTGAATATGTCAAAAGCGCGTTTGTAACGGATAGGAGTTTGAGCCAAGTTAAAGCGGTGCCCAACATGTATAACCCTAGGGTGCTTGAAATCCCTAGCGTGTTTGTAACTAAAGACAATGTTTTAGCCAACAAAAACACTAAATTGAGCGAGATTTTTGGCGATAGCGTGGAAACTTTAAAAATCAATGCCAGCCGTTTGGACGATACAAGCGCTATTAAAATCCCAAACCTCCCTGTTTATTTGGATATTCCCATTCTTTTAGATGTGAAAAATTCTACGATTAAAGATTTGAAAGACGCAATTAAAGAACGCTTTAATAATGAAGTGGATGTGGAAATTGAAACAAACGGGCGTTTGAGAATCATTGACAATTCTTCTAACCAATCGCCTATTTCTTTTGCTTTAAGCACCCTAGATCAAAAAGGGCTAGAAGTGGCTGGTATCCCTACTAATAACGCGAGCGAATACCAAAAAACCTATTTCAATAAAGAAGGGGCAAAATTAGAAAGCAATGTGGCTCAAATCGCTCAAAATGGCGCAGCTAATGGCTCTACTAAATTGAGTGAAGTGGCTAATGGGAGTTTAGAAAATAGCGTTTTTAACATGAAATTAAACGATGTGAATGGTTCGTTTTTAGAAGCGCAAATGATCTTGGATGATAATGGGGCTTTTTTAAGTTTGCCTAATGGCATTAAAATCCCGCTTTATGACCCCACAAGCGCTGATATTCAAGCTTCTAAACCCAATGAAGTAACTTACAGGCAACTTATGGATGCGATGAGTATCGCGCTCAATTACAGCAATACTGACCCCGCCATCTACCAACAAATCAGCGATAACCCTACTTCAAAAGAAAGCAAGGAGCACTTTATTGGATTGTTAAAACAAGCTAAAGGCAACCTTTCTGTCAATTTGAATGAAGAAGGAAAAGTCATTATCCAAGATAACATGCATTCAAACACCAAAATGCAGTTCATGCTTTTTGATAAAGACGCGAATGATTTTTCTCAAAACGCCTTGCACAGCGACAAACCAAGCCTTAAATTAAACGCTAATAACGCTTTAATTATTGACAAGCCAAGCGTGAATTTTTTTGATCAATTAGAAAATACCATCACTTCGGTAAGAAAAGGGATTTATCGTCCGGACGCTTTAGGGGATACTTATTCTAGCGACATGCGTAATTTAGGCATTCAAAACGGCATCACCCTTGTAGATCACTTGAGCGATCACATAGAAAAAATGATCGCTAAAAACGGCGCTCATGGTAAGGCGTTTGAAAACATTATCAGGCGTAATGAAGTTTTAAAAACGCAAGTTCAAAGCATTCGTGGGGAAACGACCGGCACGGATATGGCAGAAACTTACAATAAATTTTCCAATCTCACTAACAACTATAACGCCGTTTTGGCTTCCACGAACAAAATCAATAATCTGTCTTTAACGAAATATTTGTAGTCTTTTGGTGGTTTTTAAGCGTTCTAAAAAGAGGTATTAATACTCTTTAGGCTTCTAAGCCCCCTCCTTTTGCCCTTTATTTCGTGGGCAAATCGCCTACAGGACAAGCGGCCACACCCACGCTTGGGCGAGTGAATTTTTCTACATTTTCTTGAGCTTTTTTGGGGTCATTCACCCAAGTTTTATAGAACTCAAAAGGGCACTCCGCCACACCCTTATCCCCATCGCCACTAGCAAAAACCCCACTATAACCTCTGTGTAAGAGTTTGAAGAGTTGGTTTTGGCTTTGGTCGTATTTCCTCGCATCACGGATTTGTTGCACAGAAAGTTGAGCGTATTGAAGACCATTTTCTTCTTCCCCGCATTCGCCCAAAGTATGCCCGTCAAAACCAATAATGCTAGAATGCCCAAAATAGGAATACACCCCATCAAAGCCGGTCGCATTCGCTACCGCTACATAACATTGATTAGCCCACGCCATAGCTTTCACGATCGCAATTTGTTGCTCCTTAGCCGGATACATGTAACCTTGACAGCGCACAATGAGTTCTGCCCCACGCATCGCACAATCGCGCCAAATTTCAGGGTAGTTACCATCATCGCAAATAATCAAAGAAACTTTCAATCCCTTAGGCCCATCAACCACATAAGTTTTATCCCCAGGATACCAGCATTCAATAGGGCACCAAGGCAAGATTTTGCGGTATTTTTGCACGATCTCACCCTTATCATTGACAAGAATCAAAGTATTATAGGGATTCTTTTTAGCTTGCTCGTGTTTTTCCCCCGTCAAAGAGAACACTCCCCAAACCTTGTTTTTCTTACAAGCCTCAGCAAGGATTGCGGTTTCTTCTCCAGGAACGCTTGCGGCTGTGTCAAACATTTCTTGTCTGTCATACATAATCCCATGCGTGCTGTATTCGGGGAAAATAATCAGATCCAACCCGGGCAGACCTTGTTTGACCCCGCCAATCACCTTAGCGATATTGCGACAATTTTCCAACACCTCTTCTTTAGTGTGGAGTCTAGGCATCTTATAATTAACTACCGCTACACCCACAGTATCTGGGCTGCTACTAATATCTCCATGTCTCAAGTTATACTCCTTGTTTTTTGATGAGAGTTCCTACAAACCCTCTACTTGAATTTATAAAATAGTTGTGTAAATGGATCTGTAATGAATATGAAAACTTTAATTATTATGATTATTGTGGGCGAGTTTTAACTTTTTTACTCTATTTAGTAGCCTATTTTTAAAAAATGAGGTTTTAGCCGCTTCTATTTTTATGGTTATTTGATTTTCACTTCCACTAAGCCATATAGCGCGTTAATACAATAGATTTTATCCGCTCTTTGCAAGTCTTGCAATTTTAAAGGGGCATGCTCAACAAGACCCTTTTTTAACAATCCCATCACACCCGTCCCGTTTAACGCGCCCGCGCTAAAATAAGGGGTTAAAAGCCTGTTATGGATTTCTAAAATGAGATTGCTCCTAGCGCCCTCAGTGAGTTCCAGATCCTGGTTATAAAAGATTTCATCAAAAATAACGCCTTTTTTAATGAGCGCTCGGGCGTTTTGATAAAAAGGGGCATAGGTGGTCTTATGGTATAAAAAATCATTGCACTTATCAATGGGGGCTTCACTCAAACGAATTTCTAGACTTTTTAAAGGCTCTAAAGTTTTGTATTCTTTAATGAGCTTGCCCTTTTTGTTGAGTAAAACCCTTAAAACCCCTTCTTTTTCCAATTCAAAGTCTAAAAGATTGTCATCGTATTTGAAGTTAAAGTATTGGGCGCTACTAATAAGGCGTTCTTTATGGGCGTTTTTATTGTTGATCTCTAATTTTTGATCCCTTTTGATAACTTTCATCGTCTCTACAATCTCAAATTCTATTTTGGGCATCACAAAAAAGGATTTTAAAAAGCTCTCTTCATATTCCTTTGAAGCTTTACTTTTATAAGTTACCCCACTCCCTACCCCTAAATGCAAAAAATCTTCGCGCGCTCTTTTTTCTAAAGTGCGGATAGGCACGCTAAAAAGGGCTTTTTTTTCTTCAATCATGCCTATCGCCCCACAATACACCCCCCTAGGGCGTTTTTCTAAATATTCAATGATTTGCATGGTTTTGATTTTAGGGCATCCGGTAACCGATCCGCAAGGGAACAACGCCTTAAAAATCTCAAACAAGCTGGTTTTTAGGGGCAATTGAGCTTCAATCTCGCTTATCATTTGATACACGCTCGGCAAGCTGATGATTTCAAACAATTGATTGACTTTCACGCTATTTTTTAAGGCCAAGCGGCTCAAATCGTTACGCAATAAATCCACGATCATCACATTTTCACTTCTGTTTTTGCCATCATTTTGCAAAAACAATCGGTTTTTTTCATCTATCAAGGGGTTTTTTGAGCGTGCGATCGTGCCTTTCATGGGTTTTGTAATAATCTTAATCGCTGTGTCCAAAAACTCTAATTCAAAAAACAATTCCGGCGAAAAGCTTAAAATACTCCCAAACTCATTTTCTATCAAAGCCTTAAAAGGCGTGTTTTGGTTGTGCGCTACCTCGCAAAAAACATGCTTCAGTTTGGCTTTAGTGTCTAAAAATAAATCCATTGTCAAATTCACTTGATAGGTATCGCCGTTTTTGAGATGCTCTTTAACGGCCTTAAACTGCTTGAAATAAGTTTTTTGATCTAAAGAGCTGTGGATTTTAGGGTAAAACGCATGCTCTTTTAAAGGCTCTAAAGAGTATTTTTTTCTTTCTAAAAATTGTTCAAAATACAAAAAAGGGGTTTGGCTTTGAAAATTTTCATCTAAAAACGCTAAATGCGCTTCATATAAAAGATACCCCACAAAATACCCCTTTCCCCTATTTTGAGAGATGAAATCCAGGGCACTTTTAAGCTCATTAAGATTAGTGGCTGTGAGTTTTTTAACGCTTTTTTGATATTTAAAATCCCCAAAAATCATTTAATTTCTAGCAACCGCTTCGTATTTGTCTATCAAAAACACCGGGTTATAGCTCATTTTAGACCTTCTCAAACCCTCTAATCCCAGATCTTCTTCTCTGTTAGCGTAAGTCAAATGGCTAAATTCATTCAAAAGCAATTGCTGGTTGATGATTTGATACGCGCCTGCAATATCTGCGCGGGCTTTTTCAATGTGGATGAGCGCGGTTTCTTCGTTTAAAACTTCTCCAAAACTAAACGAGACTATTTCCCCATTAACTCTAACCAACCCCCCTTTCACATCCAAGCTTTCATAATTTTCTAACACGCTTTGAATGCCCTTATTTTCGTTGATTAACCCTATATCATCGGTTTGGCTTTCTAAAAACCACGCTTGAAAGGCCTCCAAAACTTCCTTTTTATTTTGAGGAGAAATTTTCTCATAAACAAAATTCGCGTAATTGGTTAAAAACTGGTTTAGGTGGTTTTTTTTCTTATGGTATTTTTTCCCTTTTAAAGCGATCAATTCTTCAATAGAATAAACATAATCGCTCCTGTCTCGGTTGTAAGTGAAATCAAACACCCCTACAAAATTGTCTTTCAAATCGTCTTTTTGCTCTAAAGTCAGGGAGTGGAATCTTAAGTTTTTTTCTAATTTCAAAAGCTCTTTTACGCATTCATGCGCATTCTTACCGATAGGATAGAAATAAAAGGGTTTTTGATTTTCATAAGTGGTTTGAATCACCAAACAATCCCTAATCACCGCCACTTGAATGAGCCTTGCGTGCTGCCATAAAAAGCAATTCGTAAAACTCACATCCGATAAAACGATTTTTTGAGTTTGTAAAAACCTTGAAAACAAGTCCTTATGCGCTAGGGTAATTTTTTCAAACATAACAACTCTCTTTTATTTTTTTAATTCTTTTAGGGCGTTTTCTTGAAATTTTCTAGAAATCTTAAAAACCTCTGCATAAAAACCCGTAAGAATTTCTCCATTCAAATGCTTGAAATCCCTTTGGCTGAGTCGTTTTAAAATTTCTTGCTCTCTTTTAGGGCAATAAATGGGGCTTTCTTGTTTGATGAGAGCGATTTTTAAAGCGATTTCTAAGCGTTTGTCTAAAAGATCGCTCAATTCATTATCCAACGCATCAATTTCAGCCCTTAAATTTTCTAAAAGACTATCCAAATTCTTTTGCATCTAATCAAACCCCTTTTAAGCCTTCTTCTTCTAACCGCCACAAATCTTCTAAAGCCTCTCTTTTTCTAATCACTCTGATTTTGTGATCTTCTAGGGCTAATTCTAAGAGTTTGGGGCGTGAATTGTATTGACTGGCCATGCTAGAGCCATAAGCCCCAACCTTCTCAATCGCTATTTTATCGCCTGGCTCTAATTCTGGCAAATGGGCGTCTTTTAAAAAAGTGTCGCTGCTCTCACACACAGGCCCTACCACATCGCAAGGCGAGATCTCACGCCCTTTAGAGGGCGTTATAACCCTTATGGCATGCTTAGCATGATACAAACTGGGGCGTAAAAAATCATTCATGCCCGCATCCACGATTACAAAGCGCTTGTTTTGAGCCTTTTTTTCATACAAAACCTGCGTGATCAATTCCCCACTCTCAGCCACGATGGATCGGCCCGGCTCACAAATAATGGTCAAATCCAAGCCTTGAAGCGCGTTTAAAATCCCTTGCGCGTAATCATAAAGCTTAATCGTTTCTTCATTTTCATAGCTCACGCCAATGCCTCCACCCACATCAAAAAAACGCAAATCTATCCCTAGCGCGATCAAAGATTTAGCAATTTTAGCCACCTTTTGGCTCGCTTCTATAATCGGCTCTAAATCTAAGAGCTGTGAGCCGATATGAAAATGCACGCTAACAGGCTCTAAAAACGCGCTTTTTTTAGCCCAAAGAAACATTTCTAAAGCTTCTTTTTCTCCCACGCCAAACTTATTTTCTTTCAAACCGGTAGAAATATAGGGGTGCGTTTTAGCGTCAATGTTAGGGTTGATTCTAATGGAAATCCTAGCCTTTATCCCTAAAGATTGAGCGATTGTTTCAATCGCTTTTAATTCCATAAAACTTTCTACATTCAAAAATAAAATGTTGAGTTTTAGGGCTTGCTCTATTTCAAATCCGCTCTTACCCACCCCGCTAAACACGATCCTATAAGGCTTGATCCCAGCTTTTAAAGCCCTATATATCTCACCTATGGAAACGCAATCCGCCCCACTCTCTAAATGGGCTAATAAAGAGAGGATACTCAAATTGGAATTCGCCTTTAAAGCGTAGCAAATCAAAGATTTACGCCCCTTAAACGCTTCTTTATAATTCAAAAAAGCCTGTTTGATTTTGTCAAAATCATAGAGATAAAAAGGGGTTTTATAAGTTTGAAACAGCTCTTCATAATTAAACATGGAAAAACCTAACCATAAAATTTGAACGAAGCATTATAGCAAAAAAGCTAAAACGCCACTCGCATGCCCACATTCCCGGTTATATTAATGTCTTGGTATTGCAAGCCCATCTTAAGCCCCACCCCCGCATTCACATACATCAAACGCCACAAATGCATCTCACCCCCTGTGATCACGCTCGCAAAAGTGTTGAAAACTTCCCCCTTGCGATACAATAAAGTGTTTTCGCCCACAAAACGCACCGTATTGCCGCCTTTAGATTTGATCAAAAGATCCCTACCTAGTCTCGCCGTTACAAAATAATAGGAATTTTTGCCAAAATATTTACGGCTCTCTAGCCCCATGTTGAGCGTTAAAACCGATTCGTTAGAGGGGTTTGAATGCATGAGAAATTGTTTGTAAGCGGCATCATTCATTTTGCCTTTCATCCCGCTCAAGCCTATGAAATGATAGCTCACGCCCACTTGAGGTTTTAACACCACGCTTTTTTGTTTGAACATGAAATCATAGCCGTAATTCCCATTCACGCTCGTTGTCCAGGTGTTATAACTATAGCGTTGGTTCAACACAGAAAGCAAGGGATTAGAAGAATTGATATTACTTGCATTGCCTCCATAAGTTTCATTCGCGCTCAAAGTGAATTCGTTCCTTTTTAAAAAAGCCCTAGCATACATCCCCACATCCACATTATTACCCAAAGAATGCATGATGTTCCCATTAAAGTCGCTATAGCCATAAGCCACATAACCCCCAAGGATCACATTTTTAACCAACTTGTCATAGCCCACATTCAAGCCATAAAGCGTGCCATTGCCCCCAGAAATAAAGCTCGCTCCTCCCACCCCTTGAACCCAAAGGTTATTTGGGTGTTTGCTAAGTTGAGAATATTTGACAAAAACCTCTCCAGGGTTAGGATCGCTAAAACGCTTGTTTTTAAGCTCTAACAAAGAAAAATCAGACTCTCCCTCTCTAGCCCTAAAATCAGAGAGTTTGGTTAAACGGCTGGTTTGTTGGGTGTAACTCGCCAATTCTAAAAGGTTGGTAGCGTTATTTCTAAAATTAGGGTTAGAAATCAAGCTTGCGGTGTTTTGAAGATCTTTTGTTACGCCTAAGATTTCATTCAAAGAGTGGTTTTTTAAATAAATCGGTGCAAAAAGCGGGTTTTCTTTAGTGTCCATCATCAATGTTGAAAGCCACTTGATAGCGTTCCCTCCTATAGCTTCAATTTGATTGAGCGCGCTTTGCCCTTGAATGCCCGTAATGTAATCTTGTAAGGTAGGGGGGGTAAAGTCCATGATCTTGTTGCCATAAGACATTTTTATCTGATCATGAAGAACAGAAAGGCTTAAAATATGGTTTTGAGAAGCATTGTTTGAGTCAGGCAGTGCTACGCTTAATAATAACCCCTTATCTTGTAATAAAACCCGTTGGCCCAAATAAGTCAACACGCCGTTTTTTTCCTCTATGTGGTTTCCGTTGATATTGATTAAGGTATAGAGCTTCAAATACGATTGCAAGCTGTTAGGGTTGATATTGTAATCAATGTAACGGCTGCTTTTTAATAAAGTGTAAGTCGTGTTATTGGCCATGCTGTTATTGACATTGATAAAAGGCGTTTGGGTAGTGTTGAGATTAATGATCCCCTCTGCTTGAATGAGCGGATTTACAGGCGTTTGAGAATTTTCTAAATTAAAATGGATCGTTCCCAAATGATTCAAAGCCCCCCCTACTTCTAACCCATAAATCCCAGTGCTTAAAGAAGCGTTTGAAGCGATCACTAAATTTTGAAGCACCTCTATTTTTTGCGTGGCGTTGTTGTTAAACGCCCCTTGAATGTTTAAGTTATTCGTTACAAAGCTAGCGTTGTTCTCTAACACCGCTTGATTGGAAATAATAAGGTTGTTGGCTTGGAATTGAGCGTTATTGTAAAGATACAGGTTTTTAATGTTTGCAGAGCCTTTAATCTTTGAAAAATCAACCACCCCATTAGCGTAAATATTGCCTGAAAAATTGAAACCATTCGCCGTAACCATCAAGCTTTCATCGTTATTATTCAAGGCGATTGGCGCGTTATTTGACGCGTTATTAGAAGAAGCGCCATTCGCGCTTTGGGCGCTAAGCGTGCAAGGGTTTGTGGCGCTAGCTGCAGTTGGATCGCTTTGTTGTGTGCAACTAGCGTTGATAAACAGATCGCCTTGAGACACAGAAACATTGTTATTAGCGGCGTTAATCTTAAGGCCGTTGCTGGCATCAAGCGTGGTGATATTAATGTTAGAAACTTGATTAGACAATAAATTGAGCGTTCCAAAATGGTTAGTGAAAGCGATACGATTGTTTCCGGCAAAAATGAGCGAATTTCCTGCGTTAAAACTAAGCGTGCCTCCATTAGCGTTAGAGAAAGTGGAATTTTGCACAAAAACATTGCCTTGCGCGTTGAAACTAAAATCCCCTTTTTGCCACACTTGACTCAAGCCATAGGGAGCGAAAAGCCCCTTTTTACCAAGACTAGGGATCAAATCTCCCAAACCTTGTTCATAAATAGGCCCTAAGCCTTTAGCCGCTAGGACTTTGTCTAAAACGCTTTTAATCTGCTGGTTTTGCAGCAAGCTTTCTAAAGAATTGAGCGTGTCTTGGCCTAAAAATTCGCCAATCATTTGCTTGCCTAAAGCCGCTACATCGTTTTTTAAAGCGTTGCTCGGTTTGACAATATCTTGCAACATTACGCTTATGACTTGCCCTATATCGTTAGCGGAAATAAAGCCAGTGATCTGATTGAACAACCCTTTTTTACTCAATAAATCATTGATGGACATGCTCCCTATAAGCTTTTCAGGGTTTTGCAAATCAATGCCCCCTAGTCCGGCTAATCCCCCCACTAGCCCGGTCCAAAAGCCTAATTTTTGTCTGATCAAATCCTTAATCGCCGTGTTCAAACCGCTATCGTTCATGAGATTATCAAAGTTATTCTGCCCCAAAAGCTGGCTTAGGGTTTGATTTTTTTGTTCAGGCGTTAAATACCCCCCAATCACGCTATCACTCCCTAGCGTATTTACTATCAAATTCCCTAATCCCCCGGCTTTATTAATGGATTGCATTGCCACTTCGCCCAAAATATTAGCGAGCCCGGCCTGGTTGAAAACCTTATTGATGCCCTCTTGGCCTAGCATGCTAAAAATCCCATCGGTTTGCGAGCTTACGATATTGGCTTGGTTGAGAATGAGCGAAGTTTGGCTGTTAAAAGTTACGCTAGCGCTCCCCCCAGTCCCCCATGCGTTCCCGCTCCCTAAAGTGCCGGTAAGATAAATTTCTTTAGCGTTAAAAGTCGTGTCAATATAGCCCAAATCAGCCGAGCTGGACTCTAAAAGTTGCCCCAAATAAGTGCCTCTAAATTTTTGGCACACAATGTCGGTGTAATCGCAAGGTTTTTGATAACCTAATCCCCCAAAAACAACCGCGCTATTGGTGTCTGTTTGCCCTATTTTAGTCGCTCCTATAATCAAAGCACCGTTATTGAAATTTTGCACCACCGAATTGTTTGCATTATCAATCAACTCGTTAATGTTTTTCCAATCGCTAGGCGTGATGAGTTTGGTAAGCTGGTTTAGCGCATCGCCTTTTAAATCGCTCAAACTTGAAAGCGAAAAATCATCCCCTAATATCTTTTTGATTTCAGGGTAGAGTTTGAGCACCATTTGCCCTAGTGCTTTGATATTATTAAAATTATAGCCCTTGTTATAGATGTGTAACGCGCTAATAGGGTTGCCTTGCGCGTTATAGGTTTGCGAGATGATAGAAGACTCAGAGGTTAGATTGTTATTTTTCGTAGTGTTGTTACTGCCGTTAGCTTGATAGGATTGGTTGGGGTTGTAATAGCCTTTCACATTGCTAGTGAGATAAAACACGCCTTCTGCGTCATCGATATAAGAATACATGCCATTAGCGTTGTTATAAACTTTTTGGTAGTTAAAGACTTCAGAGCCAATGTTATAGAGCGTGTTTTTAATACCCGGGATTTGAGAGAGCGTAACGCTTAGTTGGTTGTCTTTAAAGCTCTCGGTGATTTTTAGGGCGTTATTAAGGGGGTTAGTGAAACTATAAGTTTGGTTTTTAGCATCATAAATCCCGTCATTGATGCGCATGCCAAAGAAGCTGATACGCTCATACCAATTACTATTCATGTCCGCTTGAATGATGTTATACACACGATTTTTATTATCGTTTAGATCGCTTAGTAAATCAATGTTAGCGATATTCAAACTCCCTTGATCACCAAAAACAAGCTGGCTGTTTTTCAAATTCAACACGCTACTGCTGTTAGGGTTTAAGAGATTGCCTCCCAAACTCAAGGGTGCTTTAATATCAAGGGCTTGATGGAAAGTGATGGGGCTTTGAGAAAAAGCGTTATCATAGAAATTAAACGCCGTGTTAGAGGTGATAGCGCTAGAGCCTTGAAAATCTAAAGAAGAGTTATTGCTTAAATTAAACTGCCCTCCTAAAGAGCTCGCTCCCTTAAACACGATAGAGGAATTACTCAAACTCGTAGTAATATTCGCTGAATTGAAATTGACCGCTCCGTTAAAATTGATATGAGCGTTATTACTCGCAATCAAGCTCGCATAATCGTTGATCGTGGCGTTATTGGAAACATTAATCGTGCTTTGGTTGAGGTTGAGCGAGCTGGTGTCGTTTAAATTCAAATCGCCCTGAAGTTCTAAGGTTGAATGGTTGCTCGCATTGATAGAGGCATTTTGAGAAAGATTGATCGCACTAGCTTTAATACTGCTTGTCCCCACTGAAACGCTTAAATTGGAATTATCAAACAACACGCTTTTAGCTTGCATTTGATACAAACCAGAGCTTAAATTAGAGCTGTTGGTGAAACTGATCGCATTGGCGGCATTGAATTTAAAAACAGATTGCGTTGTCCCCACATAGCCCCTAAAAGAGCTGTTAGAAAAATCCAGATTCAAAGCGTTGAAACTGAAATTAGGGTTGCCGCCATTTTGCGCGGTATCGTCTATAAAATAGGAGTTTTGAGCCTGAATGTTCGCGCTGTTAGAGATAAAATTCATAGAAGAGCTTTGCGTGCCAGCGGCACGGTTATACAGAGTTGCGTTCGTTAAAAGAATGCCTTGAAGCCCGTTAAAATTAAGACTCGCGCCCCCACCGCTAGAAATGCGATTCCCGCTTTCAATGCTACCGGTGATGTAAATCTTTTGCGCTTCATAATGCCCTGTGATAAAGCCTATGCATTGCAAGTTCCAGCAATGCCCGCTCGCATCATTACTCCCTGCTCCCTTATTGTCCCCAAAGCGAATGATTGCATTAGATTGCGGCGCATCGCTCGCACTCGTCCATATGCTTTTAGCCCCAAAAACGATCGCGCTGTTTTGCCCGGTGAACGTTTGAGAAAATTCCGCTTTAGTGAATAAAGTTTTCCCGCTCGCATAAAAATCAATGCTGTTGTCGTAATAGTAAATGGTGTTGTTTGCATTCCCTAAATTATTGTTATAGCTATTAGGCATGTAGGTCATAAAACCGAGAGCGTTTTGATAATATAAATGATCCGATTTTTCCATATCCACATAATCAAACACCATGCTAACGCCCAAACGCCGGATAGAAATGCTGTTGGGTGAAAAAATCTCTTGGAAATTGTAGGTTTGGTTATTGAAAGAATACACCACATCATAAACGCCATTACCCGCACTAGAGACGAGCTTTTCACTGCTTGCCCCATGCCCTTGGTAGTTGATGAGCTGCCATAGATTTTTACTGAAAGCGTTGTTGTAATCAATCTCTTTAGAAGAGCTTACAAGGGTGATAGGGTTGCCATTAGTGATAGCTTCACCAATATTAATCACCGAATGAGCGTTAAAAGTAATCGTTCCATCGCCAAAAGACAAAGGGGCGTTCAGGTTTTTTAAAGTGATGTTATTGAGGATAACTTGCCCTTTCACGCTCGTGTTCGTAGGGCTGTTAAATACCACGTTATCAAAAGTTGCATTCCCTGAGATATTCACAGAGCCGGTATTATTAAAATTAGCGTTATTTTGAGAGCCATTAGTAGAGTTCCCAAAAACAGCGTTCCCGGCGATTTGCAAATTTGAATTAGCGTTAGTGAAATCCCCCACAAACGAAGTGGTTGCGTTAGAGTTATTGAAATTAAAAGAAGCGCTGTTGTTAAAGTTAGCGTTATTGAACGAAGCGTTTTTTGTGCTAATTTCAAACGAACCGCTATTGAACTGGTTGTTATTTGAAAAATTCAAGCTATCACCGCTGAATTGGTAGCTCCCTCCATTAAAGTTGGTGTTTTCAAAAACCGCTTGCCCTGCATTGAAAATGAATTTCCCGTCTTTGGCTTGGTTAGTGAAAGTTGCGCCATACACTGAAAGTTTGCCGTTAGCGTTTAGGCCACTCAAATTCTGCGAATTGTCCATGTTTTGCGTGGAAAAAGTCATGGAGCTTGAATAAATCCCGGCGTTATGCTGCGTGATAGTAGCGTTAGCGATATTGACACTATCTACCCCATTAAAGGTTAGATTGGCTGCCCCACCGGTGCCTATACGATTGCCAGAACGCAGATTCGCTGTGATATAGACATGATAAGCGCTATAAGCACCGTTAGTCGTGCCTGTGCATTGGTAATAGGGCCAAGGCCCGCAATGCCCATTAAGAGCGCTCCCTGAAGTGTCCCCAAAAGACACCGTGCCGCTAGAAGAAACGCTATTTCCAGTCCATGTTGAGTTATACCCGATCACCAGATTACTGCCATTCGCGCTAAAGGTCTGTTTAAACGAGTTAGCGTAACTCCCCCATATTTGAACGCTCGGCAAGTAATAAGTCCCGCTCTCTGTAAAATTTTGGGATTTGGGGATGTAATATTTATGATCATACCAAGGCATGTCAGCATTAATATAATTTGAAGCGGATAAGTCAAATTGTGATCCGCTGATTGTAGGGGGTGGCGTGTAAGTCCCGCTCTCTAAAGCCTGGATAATAATGGAATTGTGGCTGAAAGTTTCTTGCAGTTTGTAGATAGTATCCCCTATTTTATAGCCCACTTGATAGACTTGTGGGGAGTCTTTAGTGGGTGCAGAGGGCGAAGAGTCAGTGTTTTTAGATGTTGCAGCACTTTCGTTCAAAAGCTGTCCGGTAACCCCATTGTAAGTGATCATATCCCACAAGCCTTGAGCGAAACTTTGCGGCTTTGAAGGGCTTTCAGTTGTTTTTAAAGCGTTTGTCAGGCTATTGAGCGCATGGTTTAAAAGATGATTATAAGTGATCCCACCGCTAGAATTTAAAATCGTTACGCTCTTTTCACTCCCTAAACTTGTAAGATTGAAAGTCGCCCCTTGAGCGAGAGTGATTTTAGAACTCCCAAAATCAAGGGTTGAGCCATTGTTCAAGTCATTTTTACCGCTTAAAGTAACGCTACCGGTAACACTCATGTTGTTTGTATTAATAGAAGTGTTGAATGTCGTGTTGTTAAAACTCGCCTCTTTTTCTATAGTGATTTTACCGGTATTGTTGAAAGTGGCATTATTAAACGAAGCGTTTTGGATCGTTAGTTGGTGGTTTGAATTGTTAAAGGCTTGTTGAAAGTTCACAAAGCCCTTAAGAGTGGTAGCGTTACCACTAAAAGAGCTGTTTTGAATTTGGGGGTGCTGAGCGCTTTGATTGGTTTGGTTATTAAAAGTAAAAGTCCCCCCATTAAAGGAGCTGTTTTGAAAGGTGGCTTGATTGTTGAAAGTGTATGTAGCGTTACTAAAAGTAGCGTTATTAAAAGAGCTTGTGTCTTTAAAAGTGAAGCTACCGCTATTAAAAGCGGTGTTATTGGTAGCGTTAAATCCTTTATTGAAAGTGAATGCCCCTCCATTCCATTTCGCCCCGCTAAAAGTGGCGTTCTCTTCAAAAGTGAAACTGCCGTTTGCGTTACTAAAGGTCGTATTAGTAGCGTTAGTCGTGCCTTTAAAAGAATAGCTAGGCCCAGAACTAGAACAATTAGCCCCACTGCCAACTTTAGCTAAAGAACTGCAAGTATCCCCATTTAAAGAAACCGAACCAATGGTAATAGTGCTGTTAGCATTGCCCACATTCACTTGCGAAGTTTTATACGCGCTAATATTGGAATTGATAGTAACCTTATTAGCGTTCAAGTTTAAAGTGGCTATTCCCGTGTGCGTGCCAGCTCCCGATCCCACACGATTGCCCACTTCTACGCTGTTATTCACATTGATAGTCCCAGCGCTAAAAGTAACATTAGTATGCCCATTAGGATACCAAGAAGTGAAGCTATTCCCACTACTCGCACCTAGATTAAAAGTAGCGTTACTGCCTAATTCAATGTCTAAATTCCCCCCATTATATTCCCCTCCGGTGTAGTTATACAGACCGCTTAAAAAATAAGTGCCGTTATCATTTTTTAAATTGGCTGTAATATTTTGGTTGTTTTGAGTGTGGTAGTAATTAGCCGCATTACCCCCTACCCAAGTTTTTGTGATGAGTTGGTTTCCTGTGTATTGTTGGGTTTTTTCCTCCCATTTGTCGCAACTCCATATAGCATACCATGGATGATGCACGCATACCTTTTGGCTTTTTTCCCCCCAACTAAGCCCCAAAATATCCGTTCCATCCGCATACACCCCACTAGCAAACCCGCCAATCAGTAAAGGCATAAGCCATAAAGGACGCTTTAAAATTGTTTTTTGCGATCGTTTTATCTTTTTTAGTTTCTTTTTAAACTTTTTCATTTAAACGCTACTTTCTCATTTCCTAGATAGTAGCCAAAAACTCCATCATTTGATTAAATCAAAGGGACTAAAGCGCATTTTTTCCAAGCAAACGACAAAAAAACAAAGCACACACCAGCACAAACAATTCCTTAAACAGCCATTCGCTTTGAGCGTGCGAGCGGGCAAATTCAGCGCTTTGAAGCGCAACTTCGCCTATTTTTTGAGCGTTTAAAATATAAGGCGTGTAATAAAAAACAAAGAGCAAGCACAACGCCCCTATCGCCACGCCAAGGATCAAATACACTAACGATCTTTTATAGTAAATAAACGAAATGATTTCATAAAGTAACACTACAAAACCGATCGCGCCTAAAACATAATTGAAACGCACAAAGATTTGCACCATGAGTTTCCCACTTTCAAAGGGAGTTAGATTCAATTCAGGCAAAATGCTTGAAGCTTTGAAAACAATGGGCACGACTATCGCTCCTAAAATAATCAAAGAGCCGCCCAAAATGCCCAAAAGAAGCAAATACACCCCTAAACCAAATTTTTTCATCTTCCACCTTTTTTAAGATTTTTGCAACAAATGGTTACAATCCTTAAACTGCCACACTTGAACTAAAGGCATAAAAAATTCTAAAAGGGCTTGAATGTCAGTGATCCTGTCTTTTAACCCGATAAACACTTCAATCTTCACGCCTTTTTCTAATAAAAATCTAATTGTAGAATCACTATACTTGTAATTCAATAAAAATTCTAATTCTTCTAAAGAACCCTCTTTTTTAAAACGCTCCAATTGAGCACTCAAGCCCACTTCTTGATAAAAGTTGTCCATGTAGTTTTGCGGATCTTTTTGAAACGAAGAAAGTTGCAAGCGTTTGAACGCCAAACTCTTATGCGCTAACATGCAAGGCGAAAACAATAACAAGGAATGGATGCGCCGCTGTTGCAAGATTTCATTATAAGCGTATTCTATCGCCTTAATCGCTCCCATAGAAAAGCCTGACACATCATAAGCCCCTTTTAAAAGCCACTCTTCAAACAAAACGCTTTCATTAACGAACCCAAAACCACTAAAAAAACGCATTTTCACCCGTTCAACAAATCATAGAAGTTTGCATGCTCTAAACATTCTTGCTCTAATAATAGAGCGCTCAAGCGCTTGCAAGCTGCAATTTGTGGCTTTAAAAACTCCAGTTGCTCTTCATAAAGAACGCTTAAAGACTCTTTTGTAGGGGCTAAAAGAAGCTCGCTAGCCATAAATTCATTCAAAAATTTCGCTTTTTGCAAGTCTTGTTTGGATAAACTATAACGCTCCTTATAGAGCAACTCTAAAACAATCGTCCCGCTCAAATACACTTTAATGTAATTTTTAATCTCACTCTCGCTATGGATTTTATTTTCATTAAAAGCGATAAATTCCCCTAATATTGGCGCTTTATCAAATTCAATTTCTAGCCAATACGCGCTCAAGGCTTTCGCGCTTTGATACAAAGCGACTAATTCTTTTTGGTTTTCATCTAAGGTTTGGGGCTTTTTCTTGCCGTAAGCGATCTTGTCTTTCACTTCTAAAATGTCGCTCTCAGTGATTTCTTCTCGTTGGTGTTTGAGGGCGTTTAAAGCGCTTTCATTGATCAAAGTCGCCAACATCGCCCCGCTAAAACCCACGCAAATTTTAGCGATCTTAAGATAATCTAGCGTGTGCTTTTTGTTTTCTAACAGCTTTTCTAAAATGCTCTGCCTTTCTAGTAAATCCGGTAAAGAAATGAAAATGCGCCGATCAAAACGCTTGCTCCTTAATAGCGCTTCATCCATCACTTCCATTTGGTTAGTCGCTCCTATCACCACCACCTCATCGTTTTGCAAAAACCCATCCATTTCGGTTAAAAGCTGATTAAGCGTGGCCTCTCTCTCATCGCTCCTATGCCCTCCCCTAGCCTTACCCAAAGCGTCAATTTCATCAATAAAAATAATAGAGGGGGCATGCTTTTTAGCGTGCATGAAAAGTTCATGCACTTTTTTAGCCCCAGCCCCCACATAAATTTGAGAAAACGCGCTCCCGCTTTCATAAAAAAACGGCACTTTAGCTTCACTCGCTAAGGCTTTAGCGATCATGGTTTTCCCCACTCCAGGAGGCCCGATTAAAAGCACGCCTTTAGGGAGGAAAATCCCTAAATCCTGGTATTTTTTAGGGTTTTTTAAATAATCTATCACTTCTAATAATTCTTCTTTAACTTCATCCACCCCTGCAATATCTTCAAAACGCACCCCTAATGCATCGTATCGCTGGAATGCATTTTCTAATTCGTTTTTGTGCGCGCTTTCTAAACTCATTTTAGTGTCCAATCGTTTAGGCAAACGCCAAAAAATCCCAAAAAGCATGCTAGAAATGAAAAAAAGCAACGCTAAAAAGATTTTAGAAACCTTGTTTAAATTTTCTCGTTTTTCTATGGGCATGCTCTCTGGGATTTTATAAACCCTTAAAAAGGCTTCTTTGTTGGTTTTATAAAGACCCTTGTTAGCATAAAAATAATTTTCATCTTCAATTAGAGTTTGTTTAGGGTTAGACTGGATCACATAAAAAAAATCCTTACTGGATATGAGCCTAGAAACATCGCTTAAGATTAAAAAAAGCAACAAGCAAAAAGTAAGGATCAAAAACCCTAACGCCAAAACAAGCGAGCGGTTTTTGATGCGTTTAAAGGGAGCGGTGAGGTTTTCTAAAAATTTAGAAAACGGCATGATTTTCCCTCTCCTTAATTTCATACTCTTTGATTTCTAAAAAACTAGCCCTTAAAGGCTTATCGCTTTTGATTTTAATGGGGTTAAAGAATTGATCTAGGGCTTTAAATTCGCCGTCTTTTTGCGCTTCCACTAAGGCTTTTAGGGGCGTGTTGAGATTGAGTTGCAATTGCCTGAACGCCTTATTTTTATGCAAAATCAAATCCTTAATCGCATTCAAACGCTTTTTAGAATCTTCCAAACTCACGCTACCATGCATCAAGCTAGAGGGGGTGTCTTTTCGTTTGCTGTAAATAAAAGGGTGGATGTGCGTTAAAGGCAAGCTTTCTAAATTTTTAAACGCTTTTTCAAAAACGCTTTCGCTCTCGCCCGGATGCCCCACAATAAAATCCGTGCCGATAGCAAAATTCTTAGAAGCGATTGTTTCTAATAATTCCCTATCGCTTTTGGTGCGGTTTCTTCTATTCATCCTCTCTAGCATGAAATCATGGCTGTGCTGTAAAGCGATATGCAAATGTTTTTCTAAAAAATCCTCTTCTAAAAGCTCTAAAAATTCATCGTTGATTTGATTAGGTTCTAAGCTTCCAATCCTTATGCGTTTTAATCCAACAATCTGGCTTAATTTTTTAATCAATCTTGCGATATTGCTTCCTCTATCTTTCCCATAGCTCCCCACATTGGTGCCGGTTAAAACCACTTCTTGAATCCCTTTAGAGCATAAAAGGCCCACTTGCTCTAAAATTTTCCTCTCTTCAAAGCTCCTAGCCCTCCCTCTCACGCTTGGGATAATGCAATAATTGCAATCAAAATCACAGCCCTCTTGGATCTTGATAAACGCCCTAGTTTTTCCCACAAACTCGCTCACCATCGTGGTGTCTAAGTGCTTGTTTTCTAAATTGTCATCTATAAAAAAACGCTTTTTTTCTTGTAAAAGCGCATTAATCTT
This sequence comes from Helicobacter pylori, assembly GCF_015904775.1. Lineage (GTDB taxonomy): Bacteria > Campylobacterota > Campylobacteria > Campylobacterales > Helicobacteraceae > Helicobacter > Helicobacter pylori_DM. The sequence continues at coordinate 162,557 of NZ_JADZNC010000002.1, read as the reverse complement.
TTCTTTATTGTCATGCCCAAAAACGCCCTTTAAAAACCCTTTTTCAAAAAGTTCTTTGCCTTGAGTTTTCACCCCGCAGCCGGTAAATAGCACTTCTTTATTTAATCGTGCCATTTTTTTAGCGTAACTCCTTACCGCGCTATCGGCCCCATTGGTCACGGTGCAAGAATTGATCACAATAATATCGGCTTCTTGTTCTTCTAAGGTCGCGCTAAAATCCTTCAAATTCTCGCCCATCACTTGCGTGTCAAAAAGATTCGTCCTGCACCCAAAAGTTTTGAAATAAACTTTTTTCATTTTTGTTCCCTTTTATTCCCAAAACCATCGCCTAGAGCATCAGCATCCACTTTAAGCAGCTTGCTGGTCGTATAAGCGATATGGATATTTTCTTCTTTCAAAAAAGCTTCAACAATTTCAGCCACAATCTTGCTCCTTAAAGACATGGTCGCATACGAATTGGTTTGATACCACACCGAGATTTTTATCCCGTTACTTTCAGGCATCAAAAAGCATCGAGGCTTCACACTCAAACTCCTTAAAGAATACCGGTCGCGCATTTTATTGAGCTGTTTGTAGGTAATATCCGTGTATTCTTTAGACAATTCTGTAGCGATGTTGAGCGCAATTTTAGATGCTTTTTTAAAATCAGAATCAAATGTAACGCAAAAATCCACGCCATCCCAAACCGTTTTCATCCCAAAATGGCTGTAATTAGCGAACATGGTGGTGAAAATATAATTATTAGGCACAAAGATAATTCGGCCCGCTCTCCTGTTGTTCGTGTAAGTGGTAAAGGTTACGTCTTCTAAAATCGTAATGTGCAACATAGAAATATCTAACACATCGCCAATAAAAATATCCGTCCCCTTAGCGATACGCACCCTATCGCCCACATGCACGCTCCCCCCAATCAAAATAATAAACCACCCGAGCAAGCTCATGAACAAATCTTTCATCGCAATCGCTAAGCCCGCGCTCGCAAAGCCTAAAACCGTTACCAAGTAAGTAACGTTTTCTAAATAAGAAAAAAGAAAAATTAAAATGATCACGCTCACATTCACGAAGTTAATGGCTTTATTCACGGTATAGACGCGCTCATTATTTTCAATGTATTTACTGGAAATGATTTTTAAAATCCAAGCAAACACCACGCTCAAAAGGGCCGCTAAAAACACATAAACCAGTTTAAAAAGCTGGTTTTTAACTTGAGATTTGACAATGCTTATAGCTTCATCGCTGTCTTTTTGGAAAATCCCGATCGTGGTTTTTAAAATGTTTTGAGCCCCTTGCAATTCCAAGCGTTTGGCTTGAGTTTGATAAATCTCATCGCTTAGTTTCGCGCTTTTATCCAAAGCATGCCACTGACTTAAAAGTTGGTGTTTTTGATCTAAAAGCTTTAAAACTTCTTCTAAAGCGGCCTGGTTGCTTTTGAGACTTTCATGCTTTAAACGCATGCTTTTAATGAAAGAAATGCCATCAATGATCGCAATAGGGTTAGCGATATTAGGGATATTGGGGATATTGGGGCGCTCTATCAAATCCTTAAAAGGATTGACCCCATAGCTTTCAAACATTTTTTGTTGGGATTCTAAAGCCTTTAAGGTATGCTCTAAGGTGCTAATCTTTAATAAATCCTTGCTTTTTTTGTTTTTTAAGCGCCTTAACTCCTGCCTCACGCTCTCTTTTTCGGTATAAATTTGGTTGTAGATCTTATAGTTTTCAAATTTTTTCAACCACACGTTATCGTCTTTGGCGAGTTTTTTATCCACCAAAACCATTTGTTTTTGTATGGACAATAGCTCTTGGCTTTTATCTTCTGCTTGTAAAAACAAAAAACAAAAGAATAACAATACCCTTAATGCCATTTTTCTAACACCTTTAAAATCGTTTCTTTAGGGATATGAGAGGCAATCTCAAACGCTCCAATGCCTTTAGGCAGAATGAATTTGATTGTCTTATTTTCGCTTTTTTTGTCTAAAAACAAGCGTTCGTAAAATTTTTGAATATCGGTGATTTTGTAATGGAATACCAAATCAAATTTTTTCAATAAATTTTCTATGCGTTCGTATTCTTTTAAAGTGAGCATGCCTAAAGAAAGGGCTAAATCATTAGCCATGCGCATGCCGATAGCGATCGCTTCGCCATGCAAAAATTGCTCGTAATCAGTCTCTTTTTCTATCGCATGCCCAAAGGTATGCCCATAGTTCAACCCAGCCCTGATGTTTTGCTCTTTTTCATCTTGAACAACGACTTGAGCTTTGATACTGACGCTTTGGAAAACCACTTCTTCTAAACAATCTTTTAAATCCTTTGTTTCCAATGTTTCTACCAAGTTTTTATCAAAACACACCGCCATTTTAATGATTTCAGCCACCCCTGCTTGAAATTCCCTTTTTTCAAGGGTTTTTAAAAAAGACAAATCAATATAAACCGCTCTAGGCTGGTGGAACGATCCGATTAAATTCTTGCCATAAGGCGTATTGATCCCTGTTTTCCCCCCCACGCTCGCATCCACTTGAGAAAGTAAAGTCGTAGGGATATTAATAAAATCAATCCCCCTAAAATAAATACTGCTCGCAAACCCCACCATATCGCTTATCACTCCCCCACCAAGGGCTATCATTAAAGAATGGCGGTTTAATTGCATTTCAAAGGCGTTGTTTAAAATGCGCTCTAATGAATGGAAATTTTTGTATTTTTCTCCGGACTCTATCACGCACACTCTGACTTCTAAGGCTTTCAAGTGCTCCAATAAATACGATAAATGCAACCCGGCCACGATGCTATCGCTAATAATGAGTGCTTTTTGTTTCAATTCTATTTCAGGCAGTTCCCCCAAAAACACTTTATAGCTTTTTTCTTTTAAAGGGATTAAGATTTCTTGCATTCTTTCACTCCGCTACAGGGATAAAAATTTGAGGGTTATCGTCGTTTAAAAACGCTAATTTTTCCACTTTAGTGGATAAAAACCACCAAAAGCGCGTGTGTGTGATGCACTCTTCAAAAGGCATGAAATGCAAAATGGGATTTCTTAAAGAATTGAGATACATGATAGGATTTCTAATATCGGTTTGGAAAATCTCAATCTTGCGGTTGAGCGTGTTGGCTAAATTTTCATAATGATTGACAATCTCGTTTTTATAGCGCTTGTTAGGGTCAAAATCATAGAGCAACAAGCCCAAATCCATTTGCATAGACACATCAAAAATCACTGAAGACATGTCCTCATTAATATCCAAGCTTTCATTCAAAACCACCACGCTTTGAGAGGTTTTAAACAAGCCGGAAGTGTTGGTTTTATAAACTGGGGTGGCTGTTTTATACAAGGCTTTTCGGTGTTTTTTAGATAAAAAAAGCTCTCTGCCTACCACGATTAGGCCCATTTTTTTCTGGTGGTCTTCATGAAGTTTTTGGATAAAACTTTTCCCATAAAAATCAAAATTCACTTCAATGCTTTCGGTTTCTAGCGATAAAAATTTATGGTAAAACTTAGGGCTAGTGGGGTGTAAAACCTGAATGTAGAGCTTGTAGCTCTTTAAACGTTTGTGCAAAAACAAGGCTTGATACACATCGCGCATCATCGCTTTTCTGTTCTGCAAACGCATATCAATGTATAAATAAATGCTCTTACCAAAGGGGGCTGGGAACTGCCCGACATTGCTTTTGACTTGATGATACACCGCATTCAAAATTTCAGGATTGCCCGCCACTAAAAGAATGTCTCGCGGCTGGATAACCAAAGATTTAGTGGAGAGCAACAAAACATCGTTGCGATAAAGCCCTACAATCCTGTATTCTTTTTGCCTGATAGAGCCAATGTGTCTGTAAGCAAAAATGCTCCCAAAAGGCACATCAATCTCCATGATCTCGCCCTTGCCTAACCCAAACTCTCTAGGAGTGCTAGGGATATTGGGCAAACGAGAAATGAATTTATTGGCTAAAACTTCAAATTCATCAATCAAAATAAGCTTTTCATCTTTATTTTCTTCATTATTTTCTAAAGTCTTTTCACCATCTCTTTTCACGCTCAAAACCACGCGCATGCGTTTGAAATGGGTTTGAATGATTTTATGAATGATGCGCTGTTCTTTAAAATCTTGTATGATTAAAAACGCATCGCTCACCTCATCGTTTAACACCTGCAAAAGCCTGAAACTAGAAGTCGCATCAAAACAATAAAAAGCGAAAGTGCTCGGGTAGTTTTTAGGGATAAGGCTCTCATCTTTGACAACCACTATATAAAAATTATGATTAGAATAATGCCTTAGCACCAAGTCTAAAAAATTTTTTGCTACAATGCCATCTAAAATAAGGGCGATTTTTTTCAATTCCAAACTTCCTAAAAAATGATTACGCCATTATATCCAAGATTAAGGCTTAAACGATGGATTTTCAACTCCAAGCGACTGACAAACACGCGCGAGCTGGCGTTTTAAATTTAGCCCATTCTCAAGTGGCAACGCCTGTTTTTATGCCCGTAGGCACGCAAGGCTGCATCAAATCTTTAGACGCTATGGATATGCAAGAAATTTTAGGCGCTAAACTCATTCTAGCCAACACCTATCACATGTATTTAAGGCCGGGTGAGAAAGTGGTTGGACAATTAGGAGGCTTGCATCGTTTCGCTCAATTTCAGGGGAGTTTTTTAACCGATAGCGGAGGGTTTCAAGCCTTTAGTTTGAGCGATAATGTTAAATTGCAAGAAGACGGGATTGTTTTTAAATCCCATATTGATGGGAGCAAGCATTTATTCACGCCCGCTAAAGTTTTAGACATTCAATATTCTTTGAATAGCGATATTATGATGGTTTTAGACGATTTAGTGGGCTTGCCCGCTCCCTTAAAACGCCTTGAAGAATCCATTAAAAGAAGCGCTAAATGGGCGAATCTTAGCCTAGAATACCACAAAGAAAAAAACCGCCCCAACAACAACCTTTTTGCCATTATCCAGGGCGGCACGCATTTGAAAATGCGCAGTCTTAGCGTGGGATTAACGCATGAGGGTTTTGATGGCTATGCTATAGGCGGTTTAGCGGTGGGGGAAAGCGTAGATGAAATGCTAGAAACGATCGCACACACCGCCCCCTTGCTCCCCAAAGACAAGCCTCGCTACTTAATGGGCGTAGGCACGCCTGAAAATATCCTAGACGCTATCAGTTTAGGGGTGGATATGTTTGATTGCGTGATACCCACTAGAAACGCCAGAAACGCCACCCTTTTCACGCATTTTGGCAAAATTTCTATCAAAAACGCGCCCTATAAATTGGATGATACCCCTATTGAAGAAAATTGCGCTTGTTATGCTTGCAAACGCTACTCTAAAGCCTATTTGCACCATCTCTTTAGGGCTAAAGAACTCACTTACGCTCGTTTAGCCAGCTTGCACAATTTGCATTTTTATTTAGAGCTGGTTAAAAACGCCAGAAACGCTATTTTAGAAAAGCGGTTTTTGAGTTTTAAAAAAGAATTTTTAGAAAAATACCACTCTTGTTCGCATTGAGTGGTAATAACTAAAACTTTTTAACTTTTTTAAAAAAAAAAGAGTTTTTAGAAAAATACCACTCTTGTTCGCATTGAGTGGTAATAACTAAAACTTTTTAACTTTTTTAAAAAATAGGATTTTTAACTTTATTTTTATAGTAAAACTCATTTTCTTAATGGGATAGGGGGTATTTTGAAATAACTCTCCCCCTTAACCCCCCAACTAAATCCCCCTAACCCAAGAAGACCGCCTTAAGAAATTATCGCTTGATTAAAATCAAGCTCTTTACTATTTATTTTTAAAAAATGCCTTTTAACATTTTTTAATTTTTATCATTCCACTCAAAACCCTATCTTTGATAAATCTCAGGGTGGGTGCTTTTAAAACGCCTGTGGAACCAAAAATAACTTTCTGGGTGGTTTCTAATCACTTCTTCGCACAAACTCGCTTGGGCTTGCGTGCATTCTAAAATATCGTTTTCAGCGTTGTCAGTGATTTGAGAGCGGATACTTTCGTAATAAGTCGCTGTGTAATGCGAATAGTCGTCATTAAAATCAATGAATACCGGCTGGATGTCTATATTGTAACGGCGCGATAAAATAGAAGCGATCGTGGTGTGCGTAGCGTCTTTATTAAAGAATTTCACCACCACCCCATCTTTAGGCACGACATTTTGATCCACTAAAATCCCCACAAGGCCATTGCCTTGATTATACATTTTAATGAGTTCTTTCATCGCCCCTATTTTATTGACAAAACGCACCCCAAACGCCTCTCGCCTGCTCATAATCATGTGATTGATGGGGGCAAATTTAGTCAAACGCCCCAAGCACCCCCTACCATAGTCCTCATAATATTGCGCTAAAGTCGTGCCTACCGCTTCCCAATAGCCAAAATGCATGCATAAAGTGATCGCTTGGCCTTCCTTGTTTAAAGACTTCCACACGTTTTCTTCATTGATGAGCGTGAAACGAGCGTCGTATTCATCTTTAGGGATAAAGATCACTCTAATGGTTTCTAAAATAATGAAAGCAAAATTTTCATAACCCTTTTTAATGATCCTTTTTTTCTCTTCTTCGCTTTTAGAATCTCCAAACACAAAATCCAAATTGGCTTTAGCGTCAAAATAACGGCGTCTATCAAAGGTTCTCATCAGCCACGCTACAGCTTTAATGCACCTTAAAAACCACGAATGGGGCATTTTAGCTAAAATAAACCCTAGAATATTCACTAAAGATTCCACGATAAAAATGCTCAAAATGCGCAGTTCTGTTTTAAAACCCTTATCGTTTTGGTTCAATATTTTTTCGTGTATGAGTCGTTCTTTATAAGTCATTCTTTTTCCTTTAAAACGTTTAAAACGCATTCTTTAATTTTTTTAGGATCTATGTTTTGGATAGAAAAATCCTTTTTATGGTAGTTGGCGTTTGAATTACCGGTGAGCGAAACATTGATCGGGCTTTCTAATTTAAAACGCTCCATGGGCGTGTTGCCATAAAGGGTGATGCTGGGTTTTTGCAACGCCCATGCTAAATGCGTGATACCCGTATCGCCCCCAATAATCAAATCCATTTTAAAGAGCAACGCCTTAACCTCGTTTAAAGTGAGTTTGGGGAGCAATAACACATCGCGCTGGTGTTTTAAAGCGTGATAAAGTGCAGCGGCTTTCTCTTCATCAGCATGCCATAACAAGCAAATTTGAAAATTTTCTAAAATTAACGCTAATTCTTTAAAGTGCTCTGTGGGGTAAGTTTTATTGATTTTAGAAGTTTCTAAAACAAAAAGGATTTTAGGCTTATTCTCATTCAAATTCAACGCATTGATTTTTGGAGAATCTTGGTAAGAAAACGCTTTAGCCCTAGAGCTTAAACTCTGTGAAATTTCTTTTGAAATTTCTTTTTTGGGCAAGTTTAGGGCTTGAGAAAGGAGCGTGAAATTGCGCTTTAAAATAGGCTCATCATAAGCGATAGAGACTTTTTGCGAGTAAAAAAACGCGCTCAAACCCTCTCTAGCTGAAGCGTAATCAAAGCCGACCTTTTTAGGGGCTTTTAACATTTGAGTGATGAGAGCGGATTTGATCAAGCCTTGCATGTCAATGATTATATCGTATTCATAAGCCCTTAAATTTTTAAAAAGTTTGAAAATCTTCAAAGGGTTAAAGGTTGTAAGCGTGCTTTTTAAAGGAATGGGGTGTAATTTATCAATATAAGGGGAATGCTCTAAAATCGCGCCAAATCTTTCATCCACGAACCATTCTATTTGAGCGTCAGCGAAACGCTCTTTAATCAGTGCTAAAAACACCGCGCTCACGATAATATCCCCAAGCGCTGAAAGCCTGACGATCGCTATTTTCAAGCAAACTCTATCGTCAAAGGAATGGGCTTAATGAGTTTGGGGAGCATTTCTTTAGCCAAATAAAGCGCGTCATTAGAATGGATCACAAGCTTGTTTTTTTCTAGCGTGTATTTTAAATGATGGCTGTCTGTCAAACACAAATTTTCGGCTAAAGAAAGGATAAAACTCAGCCATTGCAAGGTCAAAAGGCTTGGCATCATCGCGCTCATGTGGGCGATAGCGTTGTCTTTAGGGATTTTTTTATGGCTGAATTGCGCTAATAAGCAAATGATCGCCCTATCCTGGTGGCTAAAGCCATAACTCAAAGCGTTTAAAATGAAATACGCGCTGTGCTTGTGGGCTAAATAGACGCTTAAAATCTTACCCATGCTCGCCAATTCCCCCGCAATCTTTAAATGGAAGAGATATTTTTCATCTATTTTATGCAAGGGCGATAAGGCTTCAAACAATTTCACGCATTCTTTTTTGACCTTTTGGCTGTGCTTTTCATGGGGCAAAAAGCGATCTTTTAAAGAGATGAGAGAGGGGTTGATATTGGGGGGGAATTTATAGTAATGGTGGCGCAATAAATCGCTCAAAAACACGCCTTCTCTCACCCCTACCCCACTAGTGATCATTAAAGAAGTTTTTAAATGCTCCAAAACGACTGATAAAATCAACGCCCCGCTCCTGATACTATCCAAACGCTCTTCATTCACCCCTAAAAGCCGTAATTGATCTTCTTTGAGCATGACGATTTTTTCAATGAACGCTAAATTTTTATGCACATCTATTTCATAGCCATGCAAAGAATCAATAGGGTAATCAAAGCGTTTCATCAATACCTTACTCAACGCCCTAATCGTCCCCCCCACCCCAAAGGCATTTTTGTGCTTAAAGGGCAGTTTAGAGACTTCTTTTTGGATAAAGGCTTTAGCCAATTTGACATCTAAGGCTTTGTCTAAAAACATTTCTTTAATGCGGATCGTCCCAACATCAAGCGAGATTAAATCCTTAATCTTGCCTTTTTCAATCAACGCGCACTCGGTGCTACCCCCTCCAATATCTATCGTGATCCCTGAATTTTTATGCAACAAATTCGCGCACGCGATCCCGCCATAGAGCGCTTCTTTTTGCCCATCAATGATTTTGATTTGCAAACCACAAGCCTTTTTCACCCTCGCTACAAACTCTAACCGATTAGGGGCATCGCGCACCGCTGAGGTCGCTACGCACAAGATTTTTTTGCTTTTGTATTTGAGGGCGATTTCTTTAAATTCGCTCAAGGCTTTAGTGGCTCTTTGCATGGGGATTTCTTGTAAGATTCCATTAAACGCATAACAACCCTCTGAAATCCTAACCTTAGACTTAGTCTCAAAAAGCAAGTAAAACCCAAACTGGCTCGTCTTTTTAAAGACTGCCAAACGCACTGAATTAGAGCCTATATCAATCACGGTTGTGATTTTAGCCATTGCTAGCCTTTAATCTTGCTCTTTTAAGCTTTCGTATTTGTATTTCAATTCCTCTCTGCTCTCAGCATTGTTAGGATCCGGTAAAATCGCATCTACAGGGCATACGCTCACGCAACGAGGCTCATCATCATCATACCCGTAACACTCCGTGCATCTGTCTGGATCAATATTATAAATGGGATCGCCCTCTTCAATCGCCTCACTAGGGCATTCTTCCCTGCAAGCATCGCACGCAATGCATTCATCATTCACCAATAATGACATGACTAACTCCTTTTAAAAAGTTTGAATACGATTTTTACTCTAAATTAGCTTAAAATTCAATCTAAAAAGACTATTTTTTTTTTTGATTATAAGAATGGGGGCTAATTTCTAGCACGCCTAAAACCCCTAAATCTTTTAAATGGGTGTAGTCTTGTTTGTGGGTTTCTACAAACACGCTCAAGCCCAAACGCCAAGCGAATTCTACCATGCCTTTTAGATCTTCTTTTAAAAGCTCTTCATCTAAAATGACCCCATCAGAGCCTTGAACAAGCGATTCTAAAAGCTGGTAATGGCTGATGAAAAAATCCTGATGGATAATCAAAGAACTCGCATGGCGGCGCAACAACCCTAAAACTTCTAAATCAAACACGCTTGGCGTGCCTATTTCGTATAATCCTTTGAAATTGACAATGACGCAATCGGTGTGGGTGTTTTCTTTCAAAAGCTTTTCTAAAACCTCATCAGGGGTTACAAAAACATAGTCTTTGGTTTGAGGAATGATTCTAGGCAAGTAAGGGTTATACGACAGGCTTTTACCTAACATTTCATAAGAAAGCATGCCCTCTTTTAAGGCTAAGCTTTTTTGTAAATTTTCTAAAATCCCTATTTCTTGCATTCTTGAATGATCTTATTGTGTTCTTTCAATTCGGGTTCAGTTTGGATAAACTCTTTAGCGATGCTAGAAAAGATTTTTTTAGCCTCCAAACAATTCCCTAATTTGTAATAACCCCACGCCAAAGAGTCTAAATAGATCGCTGAATTGTAGTCGCTAGTGTCTAGGGCTAAAGCTTTTTTAACCAAATCTATACCTCTTTTAACATCCATGTCATAATCTATTAAGGAATACCCTAAAAAATTATAAAAGAAAGCGTCTTGCGCGTCTTCTTTATCTTTAGTTTTAGCAAGCCATGCTTGGCGCTCTTTGGTGGCTTGCTCTAATTTTTGAATGATGGGCAACATCTCTTCTTTGGTGAGCTTTTTCTTATTCGCGCTCAAGCTTTCATAATGATAAATAGCCTCTAATCCTAAGAATTTAGGGTCTTTTTTTTCTTGATAGATCAAAGAAGCTTGTTTGGAAGCTTGAGCGAATTTTTTTTGCGCGGTGTATAAATCCAACAACAAACGCCTGTCAAAAGGGAATAATTCTGCGATTTGCTGGGCCTTATCAAACTCTTTTAACAAGATTAATACCCCTATGTAAAATTGGGCGTTTTGAACAATAGGGTTTTTTTCATACAAACGAGCAAAAGTCGTTTTAGCCAAATCAAGCTCGTTAAATTGCGTGAAAGTGTTGAGCGCTTTTTGGCACAATTGCTCTGAGCAACCATACCTGTCTATATGAGATTGCAACAAGTCTAAGCCTTCTTTTTTGCGGTTTTGCAAAAAATAGATTGTAATGAGTTTTTCTAGGCTGTCTTCATCATGCACTTGGTTATAAAACTTATTCAACAACGGGAAAGCCTTATCCAAACGCTTTTGAGTCAAATACAAAGTCCCTAACACATTATCTGTGGCTATGGTCTTTTCTTCTTTACGGATTTTGTGTAATAATTCAATCGCTTTATCAATCTGCCCCATTTGCGCATAGCCATCCACTAAAATCTTATTGATAGAAACATCGTTACGATTATTGGTGATTTTTTGATAGAGCATGGCTAAATGCATAGCGGTTTTAATATCCCCTAAGCTCGCCGCTGAAATGGCCGCTTCTTTAGCATACACCACCTTATTGGTTTGCTTGTAAAGATTCATATAGCCTTTTTGAGCGGCAGCAAAATCCCCTCTATGGAAAGCGTCTGAACTCAACAGGATTTGATGATCTTCTGAAAGGGTTTCAGCCTTAAGGCAAGAAAACAGACTAAAAAGCAATATATTTGCTAAAAATCTTTTCTTTATTGGAATATCCATTATTTTATTTCCTTTTTGTGTCACTATAATGAATTTTAGCGCACTTTAGTTTCTTTGGTTTTTTGTGTGATGCCCGGACAGCTTTGACAAAAAGCTTTTTTTTGCTCTTTAGAGAAAGTTTTCACGCCCTCCCAAAAAGGAAAAGTTTGGCATTGTTTAGGGCGCACGCTATAAATCTGGCATTTTTTGGTTTCTAAATCCAAAAACACGCACGCCAAACCCAACTCTTTAGCGTCTTTTTCTAATAAAGAGAACTTATACCCTACCTTTTTAACGTATTTTTGACTGAATTCTTCTAATTCTAATTTTAAAAAAGCGCTAATTTGTTGCATTTCTTGGATATTCAAAAAAATATACCCGCTTTCCCCCACGCAACACTTTGCCCCACAACCCTCGCATGCCTTAGGATTAAAACTAAAATCAAAATCTTGCATTAAACCACCCCTATCCTATTGGAGATCAATACTCACGCTAAATTGCACCAACAACCCTTCATTATCTTTAGAAATTTTTAAGGGCAATTGGCTTTGAGCGCTCGGTAAATATTTGTTGATTAGGGTGAAAAAAAGATAGGTTTTTTCCAATTCGCTCGCTCTGGCCATGATAAAAAATTGGGTTTTTTGAAGGGGGTTTTGAGAGAGCAAGGGTTTGATTTTATAGGCATCAAAACATTTTTTTAAAATCTTTTCTAAGATCCGCCTAGACTCTTCATCATTAAAAATCTTTAATAAGGATTCGCTGGTTTCTTTTTGATTACGATAGCTTGTTAAAGCTGTTTCAAAATGCCTTTGCGCGTATTCTAAAACGCTTTTTTTACGATTTTCTTCTAAAAGGATTTTTTTTAATTCTAACATGTTAGGCCATAGAAAATACTCGGTATTCAACCAACCAAATAAGGAAAAAACCCCTAAAAAAACGAGGTTTTTAATGATAAACCCCACATCGCCTGATTGCTCTCTGTCTAGGTGTGAAAAATGCAATGGTTTCATTTAATAGACTCCGGGTTTTTTATCAGTAAGGAATTAGAAAAGTTGGTGGAGACAAAATTAAACCACCCATCGCTTAAGGGGAAAAATTCCGCCCTAGAATAATCAAACATGGGGTTTAGTTTGTTTTGAAACAAAAAATAAAAAGCTTCTTTAGAAGGGGTTTTACCACTAACCACCACGCTTTGCTGGTCTATTTCAATGCTATTAATAGTGATAAGATCCGGCACAATATTCAAAAGCCCTTGCAAAACATCTCGTATATCATCGTTATAATTCAAACGCTTTTTGGCTTCTTTAATGAGTTTTAAGGTTTCATCAGTCTTAACCTGCAAGCGGCTGATTTCATGGCGATAAAGCCTTTCTTGGATCGTCAAATCAGACGCATTGTTTTGAGTGTTTTTAATAGCGTTGTGCATAAACCACACTAACCCCCCTATTACCACAAAAGATAAAAAAATGTAAAAAACCCAAATTTTAGAAAGCTTGCTGATAAGGTATTTCGCTCTTGGTTCAATGTAGCTAAAACGCATATTTTTCATTCTCCATGCGCGCTAAAATATTCAAGCGCTCCACCAAAGAAAAATCAAGCCTATCCACTTCTATCATCAAAGTTTCTTGCAAATGCATTAACGCTTTTTGGTGGATTTGGCAGCTGTCTAAAACAACCACTTTTTCTACAAAATCAATATCTCTAGAATGATAGACGCTGCGCAATCCCTCTTGCAAGGCGTTTGCAATCAAAGGGATATTTGTCATGCCTTCAATCAAACTATAAGCGTCCTTATTTTTTTCGCTATTATCCTTACTGCTGTCTAGGCCTATCGCTTCTTCAAGGCTGTCAATATCTTCTTGGATTTCACTCAAAAACAAATCCACAGCCTCATTATCCATTCCCATAGAATCTTCTTCTTTGCTCTCTATAAACTCTTCAGGTTGTTCTTCTAAAAACACGGATTTGGCTAAAAAAATCTCTTTTTTATCCGCAATCAAAAAATAAAATCTTGAACGCTCCAAAAGCAAATACAACAACGGCTTATTTTCTAAATGATCGCGCACAAAATCATAAATAAGGCTAAAAGGCGAAAACAAAAAATCCACATCTTGGATTTTAAAACGCTTGAAATCCTTTAAAAAATCCTTAGATTCCACATAAACGCAATACTTTTGATTGACTTCGCAAGCCTGATAATCTTGATTTTCTCGTTTGATTTGTTCAAACGCCTGCTTTTCGCATAAAACCTCTTTAGCTTTACTCATCGCGCTAAAATAAGTGTAGGGGTATTTTTGGCTATAAGTTCTGGCGATTTTTAAGGCTTGAATGGGGACTTCACCATTTTTAGTTTCCACTTTAGTTTCAAAAGTTTTAAAAAATTTCTCTTTAATGCGATCGTTTTTGATCCTTATGACTTGAGCGGATAAAAGATTGTGATCCACATTAAAAGAGATATACACTTGAGAGCAAAACCTCTCTTTAAGCGCTTTTTTTAACCCCTTAAACACCCAAACCCCTTTGAGATTCTTCAAATCCAACAGAATCCATGCGCGTCTTTAAATATTCTTTAGCCTTTGAAAGCTCCCATTCTTTAGGGATGATTACCGATTCTAGCATGTAATAATGCACTTCGCTAAAAGGCTTAGGGATTTCAAATTGATCCCAAGTGTTCAACCGCCATGCGTTTTTACAAACCACCCGACAAGCGCTAATCCCCACGCCTGATTTTTGAGCTAAAGCGATCACCCCATCCGCTATGCTGTGTCGTGGGCCTTTAGGGCCATCAGGAGTGATAGCGACATCGCAACCTTCTTTCAATCGTTTAAGCCCCTCTATCAAAACCTTAACCCCCCCTTTTTTGCTAGATCCTCTAATGTTTTTAAAACCAAAGCTTTCAAACAAACCCGCCGCAATAGAGCCGTCAAAATGCTGGCTTGCGATCACATAAACAGAAGGTTTTTCAAGCCTTAAATACGCAAACCCGATCATGCCAAGCTCCCCATGCCAACAGCTTACAATAAAGGGTTTTTCTTTTAAATTTTGAGCTAAAAAATAGCGGTTTTTACAAGTTTTATGCAACAACCAAAGGACTCCAAACGCCAAGCGTGGGACAACCTTTAAAACGATATTTTTCCTGAAAAATTTTAAGCTCAATTCTCGCCTTTAAACCCGCTCTTCATTGGTTATTTTGATTAGTTGCCTTTAATGGCCGCTATCAAGCGCCCTTTGGAATGAGAGATAATCTCCACTTTTACAAGCTCGCCCGGATTTCTTTTTTCCTTACAAGTTACTTCAATGAATTTCCCCGTATCGCTACGCCCTTCAAAACCCACGATTTGATCATCCATTTCACGCCTGTTTTCCACCAACACCACATGCGTTTTACCCACTTCCAACTTGGCTTTTTCTTCTAAAATTTCTTTGTGCCTGTTTTGCAACCTCTCTAACCTTGAAGATGAAACCTCTAATGGCACTCTTTCCTTCCAAGCTCCCGCTTCAGTGAAAGGGCGTGGGGAATAAATGAAACTATAGAGCGTGTCAAAGCGCACTTTTTCTAGCACCTCCATCGTGTCTTCAAAATCCTTATCGCTCTCATTAGGAAAGCCCACGATAATATCCGTGCTAATGCCCACTTCAGGCACTAAAGCTTTTAACCTCTCCACCCTATTTAAAAACCACTCTTTACTATAACCCCTTCGCATCATCTTTAACACCGCGCTAGATCCGCTCTGTAAGGGCATGTGGATACTCTTGCACACTTTAGGGTTTTTGGCAAAGCGTTCTAAAAATGCATCATTCATGTGCAAGGGGTGAGGCGAAGTGAATCGTATCCTTTCAATGCCTGGAATTTCGCTCAATTTATCCAACAAATCGCTAAAACCCACTTTCGCATGCTCGCTGCTGAAACGAACGCCATAATTATTCACGTTCTGCCCTAAAAGCATGAGCTCTTTAGTGCCGTTATTCGCCAATTTCTCAGCTTCTTTTAAAATCAAATCCATAGGGATAGAAATTTCTTTGCCCCTAGTGTGCGGGACAATGCAATAAGCGCATTTTTTATCGCACCCTATAGAGATGTTTAATAACGATCGGATTTGAGCCTTTTTTTCAAAAAATTCAAACGCATACGCGCTTTCATCATAATCAATCGCCACTTCAACCGCTTTTTCTTTATGGATCACTTGAGAGATTTTAGACACATTCCTAGCCCCTAACACAAAGCTCACGCTCGGGGCTTTTTTGAGTATATCCGCTCCCATGTGGCTTGCGGTGCACCCGCAAACCCCGATTTTGGCGTTGGGTTTTTTGATTTTAGCGAATTGACCGATTTCTGAAAACAATTTCCGTTCAGGCTTTTCGCGCACGCTGCAAGTGTTGATTAAAATCAAATCCGCTGTTTTAGGGTCATTGGTCTCTTTATAGTCTAGTTTGGACAGTTCGCTTAGTAGATGCTCGCTATCCCTAGAATTCATGGCACAACCCATGGTTTCAATATAAACTTTCAATACAAGCCTTTAAATAATGTGCAATTCATAAAGAAAATCTTTTTCATCAGTGCTGACCCTCACCTCATCTAAATAAGCCGTATGGCCTTTTTCTTTGAAAAAATCCACCGCTTTGAGCATGTCTTTATGGGCGTTTGTGGGGGCAAAATAGAAAATAGAACGCTTGTCTTCACTGAATTTGTGATACAAATCCTCTAATTCCACGCTCTTAGCGTCTGATTTTCTCGTATTCTTGGCTAAAACTAATTTCATTGACCTTTCCTTAATTGATTTAGATCTCTCATTTTAACGCATTCTGTCTTTAAAACAAATTAGATCACCCTTTTCCCCCCTAAAAACAAGCGCTCCACTTCTTTGGCATGCAATAAAAATTGCAAAATCGCCTGCTCTTTAGTGAATTTTTCATTGAAATCAAACACGCTCAAATCCGCCCTTTTGTTGGCTTCTATCTCGCCATTATTCAAAGCTAAAGCTTTAGCCCCATGCCTAGTCGCCCCTAAAAGAGCTATTTTAGCTAATTCTAATAACGGCATGTTATGGGTGAGCAAGAACGCCCTTAATTCGTCTAAAAGGCTCAAAGAAATGTTAGAACTCAAGCCATCAGTGGCGACGCTCACGCTCAAACCGGCTTCTTTAGCTCTCTCTAAATCCAACGCTTTCCCACTCAACAAGCGGTTGGAAAAGGGGCATGTGATTAAAAAAGCGTTTTTGACTTGAGATTTAATCCTTTTTAACGCTTCTAAAGAAGCGAACTGGTTATGCACGAATAAAGTGTGCGTGTCTTTAAACATGTCAATGTAATCGTTCGCGCCCTCATAGAGCGATTTGAAATTAGACTCTTTTAAAAAAT
The DNA here is from genome assembly GCF_015904775.1 of Helicobacter pylori. Lineage (GTDB taxonomy): Bacteria > Campylobacterota > Campylobacteria > Campylobacterales > Helicobacteraceae > Helicobacter > Helicobacter pylori_DM. The sequence goes on along the minus strand of NZ_JADZNC010000002.1, from coordinate 145,760 downwards.
GCTGGTAAAAATTTTCAAACCACCCTTTAGAATTTTCTACCCATTCTAACTCTTCAAACGATTCTAAAAAATGCGTAGAAAGCAGGCTTTGTGAATCTTTGGCCAATTGGATGACGCTCAAAGCCATGTCTTTTTGGACCGAATAAGGGGCATGCACAGCGAGAGCCGCTTTAAGTTTTTTATCTTCTAAATCTTTTAATTCCTTAAATTTGGTCTCAAACGCCTTTAATTTTTCTAAAGAATAGCTGCTCCCTAAAAACTCTAAAAACACGACAGAGCTCAAGGGGCTTTCTTTCAATAAATTAACTTCTATCAGGTGGTTAGAAATCGCTCCCACGCTCCCCACCCCGCTTTTTAATTGCGTGCTGATGGCGTTTTGAATAGCCCCTTGGCAATTTTCTAAAATCGCCCCTCCATTGTTCAACACGCTCCCTAACCAACCAGAAAAACTCCCGTAATCAAAACTCGCCTTGTTGTTGGAAAATTCAAAATGGGTGTGCGCGTTGATAAAAGCGGGCAACAGAACGGAATTTTCAAAAAACTGCGCCTTTAAGTGAGGGTATTTAAGCGTTAAACTTTGATAATCGCCTATTTCAACAATCTTTTCATCAAAGACCACGCCACAATCTTCTAACACTTCGCATTTTTCATTGCATAAAAAAACTAAAGACGCTCCTATGATTTGCATGCATTCTCCTTAATAAATGTGGTTTGCCCTTTTAAGATCATTCTTTGCACTTCGCCATGCAATTCCAAACCATAAAAGGGCGAATTTTGATTATTCACTCTTGTTTGAGCGTTTAAATCCACGATCATCAAATTGGCTAATTGATTTTCTTTAACCTCGCCTGCATTGAGTTTTAAAAACCTCGCTTGATTGATCGCCATGACTTTAATGAGCTGTTGGAAGCTGATAACCTTTTTTTGAACTAAAAAAGTGTAAGCCACGCTAAAAGCGTCCTCTATGCTCTCACACCCAAAAGCACTTTCTTCAAAAAGCTGTGCGTTAGAATTTTTAGAAGCATGAAGGCTTGTGAGCATGGCGATTTCGTTATTTTTTAAGGCTTCTTTTAGGGCGTTTTGACCTTCCTTATCCCTTAAAGGAGGGGCGATTTTAAATCGTGGCTCATAATCTTCATACACGCTCTCATCTAAGATCAAATGGCTTAAGGGCGTTTGGGCTTGCAAACGCGCTCCTAAATTGTTAAAGGCTTTGATGAGTTTGAGCGTGGCGGTGCTATTGACTTTATCTAAAAGCATGGGGATTTGTAACGCTCTAGAAACTTCCATAAAACGCACCAAGCGCGTGTTTTCAAACGCATTTTCCACAAAATTCTGCCCCAATTCATAGGCTAATGCCCCACTATTTAGGGCTTCAAAAGAATTTTCTAAAGAGACTAAAAAAGGCAAGTTGTAGGATTTGGCGTAGTGGCTGATGAGTTCTAAAAAAGCATCAGATGGCGCGATTAAAATTTCCCCCCCTTTATTTTTAAGCGTGGCGATGTCGGCTAGTTGGTTGTTTTTGAGCGCCATGATGTTTTTAATGCCGCTTTGATCGCAATTGAAAACATTGAGTAACCCTACCCCCCCTTTAAAAGCCTTTTGTTTTAAATTTTCATAACCCTCCAAACAAGTAACGCTCAAATCAATGAAGCTTGGCAGCACGAATAAATCCCTGCACTCAATCACTTCTTCATTTTTGGTAGGGCTTAAGTTTTCTTCAATCTCTGTAATGAGGGAATCTTTTAAGCGGATGTCCGCTCTTTTTAAAACTTCATCATCATAAAACGAAGCGTTTTTTAACAGCATCAAACCCTCCTAATTTTGTAAAAAGTTAGTCAGGCTTTCTAAAGAATTTGTCATGATCAACACTCCCATTAAAATAAGCACCAACCCTGAAACAATCTCAATCGCGCGGTTGTATTTTTTTAAGGATTTTAAAAACAAAAGCGCTCTTTCTAGCATTAAAGCCACCAATAAAAAAGGGATCGCCAAGCCCATTACAAACACTACCATAAGGATTAAACCATAAGCGTCCTTACTCGCGCTCATGATCACTATGGAAGTGAATATCGGCCCGATGCATGGCGTCCAGCCCAAAGCGAAACTCATGCCCAAAAGAAAGGGGTAAAAGCGTTGCATGCTATTAGATTTGCTCGCCAAACGAACGCTTTGAGTCTTATACAAAAATGCAAAACGAAACACGCCTAAAAAATGCAAACCAAAAAGGATCACAATCCCCCCAGCGATATAATTCACCCAGGAAAACGAAAAGCTATGGATAAGCTTGGCCATAGACATGCCCACGCCCAAAAACACGAGCGAAAACCCCACCACAAACATCAAGGATTTTAAAAAAACCGAAACCCTTTTAGCCTTACCATCTTTAATATCCTCTAAAGAAATTTGAGAAATATAAGACATATACGCCGGGATCAAAGGCAACACGCAAGGGCTTAAAAAAGTTAAAATCCCAGCTAAAAGCGAAGTTAAAAGAGGCGCTGTGTCAAAGAGATTAACAAGCGTGTTATCAAACATCATCCAATCCTTTTTTCAAAATAACCATTTCTTGTCTTTTTTAGGATAACCAAACTTCACTTAATCTTAGGCACAATCTCGTTATTTTCTACCACAAACGCCACGCTGTCATTCTCTTTAATTTTATCTTCCAAAATGAGTTCAGCGAGCTTGTCTTCTACCATTTCATAGAGCGCGCGCTTTAGGGGTCTAGCGCCATAAAATCTGTCAAATCCCGCTTCAGCGATCAATTCTTTTGCCTTTTCGTCTAAGGTTATATTAATGCCCCTTTCAAGCGCTTTTTTTTGAATGTTTTCAAAGAGAATCCCCACGATATTAATGATAGCATGACTATCTAGGGCGTTAAAGGAGATGATTTCATCTAAGCGGTTTAAAAATTCCGGCTTGAAGAATTGCCTCAGGCTCTCTTTAATCGCTTTTTGCTTATCGGCTTCACTCAAATTTTCTTCCAAAAGCGCGCCGCTAGCCACATTGCTAGTTAAAATCAAAATCGTGTTTTTGAAATCCACCCTCACGCCCTTACTATCAGTTAAATGCCCTTCATCTAAAACCTGCAACAAGAGGTTAAACACATCCGGATGGGCTTTTTCCACTTCATCTAACAGCACCACGCTATAAGGCTTTCTGCGCACCGCTTCGGTCAATTGCCCGCCTTCTTCATAGCCCACATACCCAGGAGCGGCCCCAATAAGACGGCTTATGGCATGCTTTTCCATGTATTCGCTCATGTCAATCCTTATAAGGTTTTTATCGCTATCAAACAAGAATTGCGCCAAAGCTTTAGCGCTCTCGGTTTTACCCACCCCTGTTGGCCCTAAAAAGAGGAAACTCCCTATGGGTTTGTTGCTATCGCTAAGCCCGGCCTTATTCCTTTTAATCGCTTTAGCGATCGCTTTGAGCGCTTTTTCTTGCCCCACCACTCTTTTTTGCAATTCGCTTTCAATGTTTAAAACCCTATTTTTTTCGCTTTGGAGCATTTTTTGGACTGGGATATGCGTCCATTGGCTCACGATCTCAGCGATGTTGTTTTCGGTTAAAGCGTTTTGCAACAACGCCCCGTTTTGTTGCATCGCTTCCCATTTATGCTGCAACTCTTCTTCTTTCTTTTTGTTTTCAGGGATTTTAGAGTATTCAATTTCACCCGCTTGCTGGTAATCCCCATTGCGCTTAAACCTCTCAGCCTCTTTTTTCAAACTTTCCATTTCCATTTTCAAGCGTGAAATTTCTTTGAACACTTCTTTTTCGTTTTCAAATTGCGCTTCTAATTGGATTTTTTCTTCTTTCAAATCGCTCAATTCTTTAAGGATTTCTTGCATGCGTTTGGCATTGCTCTCTTTGTTTTCCATTTCAAGGGCTTGTTTTTCCATTTCCAGTCTTTGGATGGAGCGTTTAACGCTAGAGAGTTTGGCCGGCTCTGATTCCATTTGCATTTTTAATTGAGCCGCCCCCTCATCAATCAAATCAATCGCTTTATCGGGTAAAAACCTATCGGTGATATAACGGCTAGAGAGTTTAGCGCTCGCTATGAGCGCGGAGTCATTGATAGTGATATTATGGTGCGTTTCTAAAGTTTCTTTCAACCCCCTTAAAATCTGTAAAGCTTCATTGATGCTAGGCTCATTGAGTAAAATGGGTTGGAAACGCCTTTGCAATGCCATGTCTTTTTCAAAATACTTGCGGTATTCTTTTAAAGTGGTCGCTCCAATCGTGTGCAATTCCCCCCTAGCGAGCGCAGGCTTTAAAATATTAGCCGCATCCATGCCCCCCTCACTAGCCCCAGCCCCCACAATCGTGTGGATTTCATCAATGAATAAAATCACATTCGCGCTTTTTTTAACTTCTTCAATCACCTTTTTCAGGCGCTCTTCAAACTCGCCTCTGTATTTCGCCCCAGCCACCAATAAGCTTAAATCTAAAGCGATGACTCGTTTGTTTAAAAGCGTTTTAGGCACTTCCTTATTCACAATGCGTTGGGCTAACCCTTCCACAACCGCCGTTTTCCCCACTCCAGGCTCACCTAGTAAAATAGGGTTATTTTTTGTTTTTCTGATCAAAATTTGCATCATGCGAATGATTTCTTCATCTCTTCCGATCACGGGATCTAGCTTATTTTCTAGGGCTTTTTGCGTCAAATCAATGCCAAATTTTTCTAAACTTTCCAAATTGGAATCATCGTTTTTATCCTGAATAGTCCTGCCTTTTCTTAAAGATTCTAAAGTTTTTTGCAATTCCTTAGTGTCTAAATAAGGCTTTAAAACGCTTTCAAAAAGGCTCATGTTCGCCAAAAGATACACATCGGTAGCGATGAAAGAATCGCCCGTTTTAGCCATCAAGCCTTGAGCGTTTTCTAAACTTTGGATTAGAGCTTGGTTTAATTGGATATTTTGCTTGCTGATTTGTGAAACTTTAGCGAACTTATTCAACTCGCTTTGAACGCTAAGCCTTAAAGCTTCAATATCCACAGGCATTTTTTGTAAGGCCTGAATGAGAATGCCTTGGGAATTATTAAGCATGGCAAAAAGCATGTGCATGGGCGTTACTTCAGCGTTTTTATGGTGTAAGGCTAAAGCGATCGCACTGTCTAAAGTCTCATGCAATTGGTCAGTCATTTTTTCAAATAAATTCATTATCAATCCTTTTTGAGTTTTAAAATCTTTACTATTTTACACTATTTTAACCCTCAAAGGTTTTTAAAACGCTCACACTAATGACAAACTCTCCAAAATACGCTTTTTAGACAACTCGCAATATTCTTTTTCAATCTCTAAACCCACGCTAAAACGCCCTAAAGCGTTCGCCTCTAAAATAGTCGTGCCAGATCCGCTAAAAGGATCAAAAATCGTGTCTTCCAAAAAAGAAAACAATTGGATGCAACGCCTGGGCAATTCCCTTGGGAATGGGGCTGGGTGTTTTAAGCGCTTTTTAGACTCTCCGCTAAAACTCCATAGCCCGTTCGTGTAGAGCAAAAATTCCTCTTTACTGATTGTAGAAGTTTGTTTTTTTCGTTTGTATTCGTTTTTATAAAAAACAACGATCAACTCCACAGGAGCGATAGCATAAGGCGCGCTAGCTTGCAGCCAACTCCCCCAAGCGGTGCGTCTTGAGATATTGCTTTCATTCCAAATGATCGTATTTTGGTATTTCCAACCGCATTCTTTAGCTATGGCAATCATATCTGCCCCCAAACTTTGCTTGCCGTGTTTATTCGTATCTAAAGGGACATTCAAGCACAATCTCGCCTGTTCCTTACCCAAAAAATAACAATTTTTAAGCCAATTTTTACACCAATTCAAATAATCATCATAAGCCCTAAAATCGTTGCTCCCTTGATATTCAATGCTCAAATTATAGGGCGGTGAAGTAACGCACAAATCATAAAAACCTTTTTCAAAAGTCTCTAAAACGCTTGCATCGCCATGGTATAAATCCAATTTTTCCAAACTGAAATAAGGTTTCATAAAAGCCTTTTTAAATCTTCTAATAAATTTTCTATGCCCTTAATTTTAGGGCTTTGATCAAAATGGCTTTTGGCTAAATAAAGGCCATCTCATTCATGCTCCATGACAATCCTAGCCTTTTTAGGCCTGTCTTTAAAACTGATCTCATTATCGTTATCCGGCGTTATCATGAAAACTTTAATGTGAGAAGTTATGGGCGATTGTAAGAGTTTTAATTTCCAATAAGGCGTTTCTGTGAAACGCTCTCTAAACGAATTTTTTACCGATAAAACCGCTAGAATTTTGACATTATCCTTGTTGGTTTGATAAAGAATAATATCTGGCAACACGCTATATTCTCCAAAATGCACCAATAAAGCCCGTTTGACTCTATCCAGCTCGCCATTAATGCGCTTAGCCCTTAAGATTTTATCGTTCGTCATTTTGACATTATTTTTAATACAGAAATCTTTTAATAAAAGTTCTATGATTTTTTCTAACACCCTTCCAATTACGCTGACAAAGCCTTGTCTGGCCAAAATACTAGCCTCTTCTTTGCTTTTATTTTGCTTGATATAATCGTTCATTTTATGATTTAAAAAGCGTTCTTTTTCTTGCGCGTAAAAAACCTGTAAAAACTTGTAAGGCTCAGGTTGTCCTCTCATAAAATCTTTAAAACGCTCTAAAATAATATCGGCTAAACTCAATCCAAACACCTTTAATCCATAGGAATCCATCAAATTATAATACAAAACTTTTTGATAATGGCTGGTGTTTGAAACAAGATTATAATAAAAATGAAATTTAAATTTTAGATATTCTGCTTAAAAGTATTGCTAATGAATCATATATTTTCACTAAAATAATATTGAAAGAATTTAATCAAGGGGCTAGATATGCAATTTTTAAATCAATCTTTGGGATTTTTTAATAAAGGTTGCTTTGAACCTATTGTACAGAAACTTCATTACAGAAAGCTATCAGGCATTAAAGCCGATTGAAGAAATTCAAAATAAATACAATAAACATGACAACGATTCATTTTTGAATGAATTGAGAGATAGCATGGTGGCTCTATATTTAGATTATGATCTCATCAATACCCAAAAGCATGGCCTTGATGCTAAAAGAAGTTCAAGCGATGAATTTTTAGAAATCAAACAAGTATCCTTTCAAAGTAAAACTTGGAGCGCAACTTTTAATGACACCACTTTAGAAAAAGCCAAAGTTTTTTGCGATATTAAAACGACTTTAGCCGTGGGCGTGTGGAATAATATTTCTAATCTTTTATTCATTGTTTATGGGAAGCACCATGAAATGGGATTGTATTTAGAACAAAAAGTGAAAGAGTGTCATAACGAAAGGAGGCATTCAACTCAAACGATAGGAATTAGTAAGTTAATCAAAGAATTTGATTTTAAAATGAAACCCATTGATTCAAAAGAACAAGAGCTTATCAATCTTTTTAATCTCAAGTTTGGTCGTTTTTCTTGGGAAAATTATCTTGCATAAAGTTTTTATCATGGAAGCTTTGGAGTGTTTGAAAGGAATAGAAAAAGAAAGCATCCAAACGATCTATATAGACCCCCCTTATAACACCAAGAGTTCTAATTTTGAATATGAAGACGATCATGCTGACTATGAAAAATGGATTAAAGAACATTTGATTTTAGCAAAGTCTGTGTTAAAACAAAGTGGTTGTCTTTTTATTTCTATAGATGATAATAAAATGGCTGAAGTTAAAATCATTGCCAATGAAATTTTTGGAACGCGCAATTTTTAGGCACTTTTATCACTAAACAAGCCACAAGATCTAACGCTAAACATATCAATATTACCCATGAATATGTTTTAAGCTACGCTAAAAATAAAGCGTTCGCTCCTGGTTTTAAAATCTTACGAACGCTTTTGCCCATTTATGCTAAAGCATTAAAAGATTTAATGCGAACGATTAAAAATGTTTTTAGACAAAAAGGACAAGCTCAAGCCCAACTTGTCTTAAAAGAACAAATCAAAGAGTTATCTAAAAAAGAACATTTTAATTTTTTAAAAAATTATAATTTAGTGGATGAAAAAGGTGAAATTTATTTCGCTAAAGATTTATCCACGCCTTCAAACCCACGCAGTGTAGCGATAGAAGAAATCAATCTTTTTTTAGAACCCTTAAAAAGCAGAGGGTGGAGCAGCGATGAAAAGCTTAAGGATTTATATTATCAAAACAGACTTATTTTTAAGAATAATCGCCCTTATGAAAAATATTACCTAAAAGAATCGCAAGATAATTGTTTGAGCGTGTTGGATTTTTATAGCCGACAAGGCACAAAAGATTTAGAAAAATTAGGCTTAAAGGGGCTTTTTAAGACGCCAAAACCTGTAGGATTGATTAAATATTTATTGTTATGCTCCACCCCTAAAGATTCTATTATTTTAGATTTTTTTGCAGGCAGCGGGACAACAGCGCAAGCGGTTATAGAAGTTAATAAGGATTATTATTTGAATTGGTCTTTTTATTTGTGCCAAAAAGAAGAAAAAATTAAAAATAACCCGCAAGCTGCTAGCATTTTAAAGAACAAGGGGTATCAAAACACGATTTCAAACATCATGCTATTGCGTTTAGAAAAGATCATTAAAAGAAGTGAATACGAGATTTTAAAAACAAAATCTATTTTATTTTAAATATTATTTTTCAAACCCCTATACCCTATCCACGCTCAAAATTTCAGCGCTCGCTCTGGCTTTTTCATTGTTTAATTCAATTTTATCGCCCCTTTTTAATGCCTCTAATTCTATCGCTTGATTATTCTTGCTCACCAACGCCCCGAATTGGGGCAATTTCAAATTGGCATGAGCGAGTTTGAGGGCGTTTTCTAGCCTGTTTAAGCGTTCTGTTTTAGTTTGTAAAAAAGGGCTTGTCAATGCTTGAATAGAGATTTTTTCTAAAAGCGTTTTTTTAAAGCGTAAAAATTCTAATGTTTTATTTTCTAAAGCGATTTTTAGTTTCTCTAGTTTTAAGGTGTTTAAATGGTGCTTGTTTTCAAAACTCAATCGTTTTAAAGAAGCCGCTAAATGCTCTAAATGCACCTTTTTTTGATGGAGCAAAGTTTTAAAAGAGCGGTGCAATTTCACATTAAACCCATCAAGTCTTTGCAACCATTCATCGCTATTAGGGAGCAAAATCTCCATCGCGTTTGAAGGCGTAGAAGCCCTTAAATCCGCTACTAAATCGCTCAATAAAAAATCGCTCTCATGCCCAATAGCTGACATGCTGAAGGTTTTAGCCAAATACAGTGCGTCAGCGATTTTCTCATCATTGAAAGAATACAAATCCTCCATGCTCCCCCCACCCCTAGCCATTACAATCGCATCAAAAGCGTTTTTTGTGTCATGAAAACTATCCGCATAAGCGATGCTCTCCACCACGCTTTGAACGCACCCCTCCCCTTGCATTAAGGTATTGATGCAGACTAATTCACACATCGGCCATCGTTTGGAAGCGATCTTTTGCATGTCCGCCCAAGCGGCTGAATTTTGAGAAGTGATGACTGCCACTCGTTTAGGAAAATGCGGTTTGGGTAATTTATTCGCTTCATCAAAATAGCCTTTAAGGCGTAATTTTTCTTTCAATTGCTCTAAAGCTAAAGTTAATGAACCTATATCTTTAGGCTCTATTTCAAAGCAATTGATTTGATAATCCCCCCTTGGAACATACACGCTAATGCCCCCAAAAACAACCACTTCCTGCCCTTCTTCTAAAGCGAATTTGAGCCTGTTAGCGTTCCCTTTAAACAGCACGCATTTAATAACCGACTGGCTGTCTTTGAGCGAAAAATACGCATGGCCGCTCACCTTATGGATAGTCAAATTACTCACTTCCCCTTGAACCCTAATGTGCAAAAAAGTCGCTTCTAAAAGGGCTTTGATTTGCGCGTTGATTTCGCTCACGCTCAATACATTCACTAACTCCCCCTTTTATAGCAAACGAGTAATATCATTAAAAAGCCCTAAAAACATGACAAAAACCAAAAACCCCACCCCCGCTAGCCACAACGCATTTTGTATGGGCGTTGGCAAAGCAATATGAAAAATATTTTTAAAAACGACCCCTAGCATTTGCGCCCCATCTAAGGCTGGAATGGGTAATAAATTTAAAATCCCTAAATTGATAGACAAAAACGCCCCAAACAACAAAAGCATGCTCACGCTATTGGCATGGCTTAACGCCCCCACAATGCCTACCACCCCACTCAATTCTTTAACTGAAGCGCTCCCCATAATCAAACGCCTTAAAGAATCCACAATCAAAACAACGCCCTCTTTAAACCGACTCAAGGCCTTTTCAAACGCTTGAAACAAGGAATAAGAGACAACGCCTGTTTTTTGCATGTCCGGCTTGATGCCTATTACTTTATATTTGATGATTTCATTAGGATCGTTAGAATCGCTTATCACCGCCACGATTTTGGGGGTCAGTCGTTTTTCTAAAATCTGATGGTTGCGCTCTATTTCTAAAACCAACTCGCCTCTAGCATGCGCCACTATCCCTCTAATCTCTCCAAAACTCGCTATTTTTTGATGGTTGATAGAAAGGATTTTATCCCCCTTTAATAGCCCGGCTTCTAGCGCGTTACTCTCTAAATCGCCAATGATAGGCAGTAAGACTTTTTCCCCGCTCAATGCCAGAACAAAATACACTAAAATCGCAAAAAGAAAATTGAAAAACGCCCCTCCAAATAGTATCCATAGCTTTTGAAAAGGGCTTTTTTGCGCGTAGCTGTCATTTGCTTGATTAATTTCATTTTCTTCATTTTCTTCTTTATCCATGCCCTTTAATTTCACATAGCCCCCAAGCGGGATCAAAGACAAAGCGAATTGCGTGCCAAAAAGCTTAAAAAAACAGAGTTTTTTACCAAAACCAATGCTAAACACTTCCACTTTCACCCCACAAATCCTAGCGATCGTGAAATGCCCTAATTCATGGACAAAGATTAAAAACGCCAGCATTAAAACCGCTACAATGAACATCATACCCCTGCAGACTCTTTGGTGTTAGGATCTTTTATCATCGGCTCTTTTAAAGGCGTGGGCGCTATAGGGGGCGCGGATGCTGGTGTAGGCTCTGTGGTTTTTTGATTTTCTTTATTTTCTCGTGGGGGTTTTTGCCACAACTCTGTCAAAGCCGCCGCTTTTTTAGGATCCATTTTGGCTAAAATTTTACCGAGTTCTTGGGGTTTTAGCGCCATTAAAATTTCTAAGGCGTTTTGAGTGGGTAGATTTTCTAAAATCAGAGCCGATTTAGAATCTTTCATTTTAGAATAAGTCTCGCCAATCTTGCTGTCTTTAGCCTGCTTGATTTCTCTTAAAATGCCTTCGTTTTCTTCTATCAAATTTTTAAGGCGTTTTTTTTCTTCCGTTTGTAAGGTTTTAAAGGCTTCTTCTTTAGCCGCTAAATTTTTCAGTTTTTCGTCTATTTCTTTTTCTTTCTTGTTTAACAGATCGCTTTTTTCATCTAAAAGGCGGGCGTTTTCGGTTTGCAAGATCCTTAAAGACTGCTCTTTTTCGCTCAATCGGCGCAAATCGTCTTTCAATTCGGCTTTTTTAGATTCAAAAATCGCAGAGCATTGCAACAATTCTTGCGCGGCTTCTTCGCTAAAGAGCGCTTGTAAAATCAAGCCCATTAACAAGATTTTACGCATGCAAGCCCCCTTTTTGCCAGTGCAAAATCATGGCGTTTTCATCTAAAAGGGCCTGCTCTTTTTTTTCCAAAATTTCCTTTTCTTTTTGCTTTTCGTTTTCTAAAATGATTTTAGCTTTTTCTAATTCCTGGTTAGCCAAAAGATAATCTTTTTCTAAAATTTTTAAATCCTTGTTTAAATTCTCGCCCTCTTGTTGGTAATGTTCTATCTCCAATCTTAAAGCGCTTTTTAATTGCTGGGTTTGTAAAAAAAGGCTCATTCCCCCCAATTCAGGGTTTTTAAACGCGCTCAATTGGGCTTGTTTGTCCAAAATTTCTCGCTCATTTTGTTGCAATTTTAAGCGCTTGCTTTCAAGCTTTTGCTCTATTTTTTCTAACGCAAGGGTTTTTAATTGCACCAATACAGAAGCGAATTTTTTCATAGAAAAATCGTGTCTTCTCTTTCAGGGCTTGTAGAAATAAGGCCAATTTTTACCCCCACTTCTTTTTCAATAAAACGGATATACTCTCTGGCGTTTGGCTCTAAATCGTCTAATTTTCTCACGCCCACGCTTTTTTCCCAGCCCTTAAAAGTTTGATAAATCGGCATGCAATCTTTCAAATCGCTAGGGAAAGCCTCTAATCTTTCGCCCTTTCTTTCATAAGCCACGCACACTTTAATCGCATCAATCCCGTCCAAAACATCTAATTTCATTAAGGCTAATTGCGTGCAACCATTCAAAGCGCAAGCGTATTTTAAAGCCACCAAATCCAGCCACCCGCAACGCCTTGGGCGCTTGGTTGTCGTGCCAAACTCCGTGCCCTTAGCCCTTAAATGATCGCCCATGGGTGTAGTGTCTTCGCTAGGGAAAGGCCCGTTACCCACACGAGTAGAATACGCTTTTGTGATGCCTATGACTTCATTGATCGCTTTAGGGTTCAAGCCGGTGCTAACGCATGCGCTAGCGCTCGTGGTGTTGGAGCTTGTTACAAAAGGGTAAGTCCCTAAATCAATGTCTAAAAGCGTGCCTTGCGCCCCTTCTAGTAGGATTTTTTCACCCTTTTGGTTCGCTTCTATCAGCATGCTTGTCGTGTCTTTGATAAAGGGGCAAATTTTGGGAACATAAGTCTTAAAATATTCCCTCAAATCTTTTTCGTAATCCTCGCCCAAATCATACGCTTCTTTAAAAGGCTCAATGGCTTTGAAATGCGCTTTTAGTTTCTCTTCTAATATGGTATCGTCTAATAAATCCCCCATTCTTATCCCGCTTCTGGCCATTTTATCCTCATAGCAAGGGCCTATGCCTTTTTTAGTCGTGCCGATGTTTTGAGATTTTTCTTTAAAAGCGTCTTTTTTGGCATGATAGGGCAAGATCACATGGGCTCTGTCGCTGATAAACAAACGATTTTCTAAATCCTCAAACGCGCTGATTTCTTCGCACAAATCCTTAACGCTCACGACCACCGCGCTAGAAATGATGTTCTTGCATTTGGGGTATAAAACCCCTGAGGGCATTAAATGCAAAGAATGCTTAACCCCCTTATGCACAATAGTATGCCCCGCATTATGCCCGCCTTGATAGCGCACCACAAAGTCATAATCCCTAGCGATCCTATCAACAATTTTTCCCTTCCCCTCATCTCCCCACTGGATCCCCACAACGACATCTGCCATAAAATATTATCCTTAAAACAAAGTAGATTGGATTGTTTAAAAGCTTGTTAGAATACCAAAAAAAAAGTAAAAAGCCTCTTTATAAGCCCTAAAAAGAGCTTAAAACCCTATCGTGTAATTGATATAGAACGCATACAAACGCCTGTAATCCACATCAGCCCCATTGGCCCTCAAATACCTTTGATTGATAGCTGGGATTTTCACGCCAAATTCCATCCCATGCTGGATGCTTTGAGACGCACTCAAAAACCGGCGGTGCATGGTGCTGGCAAAATGAGCCCTTAAGCCCAAATTGAATAAAAATTGGAAATTCGTGGGAGTGGGGTATTCTTTAAACGAGTTTTCAATTTGACCTCTTAAAAAGCTATCCCAAGTGTTACCCGCTATTTGAATGCCCCCAAACACCCCCACATTCAAGGACTGATCGCTAAAAACCCTTCTAAAGATATTCCATAAAAAGTCCGTGCCAGCGCCATAAGTAAAGATGTTCGCCTTAACAGCGCTGCTGAGACTACCTAATTGCGTAAAGCCGTAATCAAAGAAAGCGTAGTATCGTAAGCCTATATTCTTCTTGCTCCCAAAAAATTGCTTATAGCCCACTTGAACGCCAAAGCCATTAATAACCCCATGCTGAGAGCTTGTGCCTGGCCCAAATTGGGGTAGGTATGGCTCATCGTAATTCTTTAGCATCCCTCCTAGCTGTTTTAGATTCTCTTGATAAGTAGCGATTCGATCCGAGATGGTTTTCACATCCTTTTGGAGCATGGCCCCTGCACCACCGCTCTTATTCAAGTTTTCTGCGATCTGGCCCAGCTTTGCTGAAGAAGTGTCATTAAAAAGCTGCATTTGGGCTAAAAGCCCTTTTAAAAACACCGAATTACTATCCAGATTCACCCTTGTAAGCGCGTTTAAAAGCGCCACGCTTTCCGTGGCTAAGAGACTGAATTCACTTTGAGAACCATAGAGAACTTTTATAATCCCCACATATTCAGGAACGACTCCATTATTGCTGCCATTATTACTATTATTAACCAAGTTATACAGCACATTACTCAAATACACTTGCAAGGCTTGAACGCTATAAGCGTTTTTATTCGCTTCAAAGCGTTGCTCAATTTGGGGGAGTATTTTTTTAAACTGGGTTAACTCTGCGTTGTTGTTGCCAACAGTTGTATTAGTATTGACAATTTGGTTGCCTATCCCTAAAAGAGCGTCCATGGTCGTGTTTGTCGCTAATGCTAAAAGCCCGTTACCCCCTGCCATACCCACGCCCACTTGGCGGAAATCATCAATGACATTATTCCTTAGGGTGCTGCCTTTGTTATTGATATTTTGTTGCGCACCACCGATTTGATAGCCCACTCCCATATAAAAGCCATCGTCTTCGGCTAACGCCATGCTTAAAGGAAGGCTAAAAAGCAGAGCGGTTTTCAAAAGCCCCTTTTTGAGCGCGTGGTATTGACCTTTTTTCATTCTTGTATTTTTTATCTCTTTTGTATTGGTGTTTTTCATCAAGAGCCTTCCTTAAAAACCGACTGAATAGCCCACATAGAAGCTAAAATTCCTCATATAGCTCGCGCTTGAGCCTTGGGTTGCAAAATATTTATGAGCGATAACAGGGATTTTCACCCCAAATTCTATCCCTTGGTCCAGCTTGTGCTTATTGAAATTGGTTTTTGCAAAGTTGGTGCGCACGCCCAAATCAAACAAGAATTGGAACGAACTGGACTTGACATCAGGCCTTTGCCCGCTCAATAGGTTCGTTACATTCGTGCTCCAAGTTTGCCCTGCAATTTGAGCGCCAAAGAAAAGACCGATTGTAGTCCTTTCCCTCCTTCTAGAGCGTTCATACACATTGTATAAAAAATCCGTTCCTACCCCATAAGTAACAAGATTCGCTCCCACTTTTAAATTCGTATCGCCAAAGTTCGCATAGCCATAATCCAAAAACCCGTAATACCTTAAGCCAATATTCTTCTTATGGGTGAAAAATTGTTTATAACCCATCTTAGCTCCAAAGCCGTTCATGCTCGCTGACTGATAATCTTTGAGCGAAAAGAGGTTAGGGATATAAGAAATCTTATAAAGAGAACTAGCCGAAGATTCAAACTGACCTAAGCTCGCGTTAATGATGTTTATGACTCTATCTAACCCTTTCCTATAAATAAGCTGACTCCCACTAAAACAAGACGATGCACTGCTGCAGATATTTTTTTCAATAAAACTCCCTAACCTCAAAGTCTCACGATCCAAAGAAATCCCGCTCTTAATCAAAGCGTTGAGCTCGCTAACCGTAGAATTAGCCCCTATCAAGCCCGTTTGCGAAGAAAAATTTTGCATGCCTGTGGCAATATCGCCCACACTCATGCCGTTATACGCTCCATTAGTCCCGTCCGCACCTAAAAGCATGACTTTCATGATGTTTTCGTATAGCTGTTCGTTATTGTTTTGTTGGATTTTGCTCAAATCCACTTGCCCTAAAGCTAAAACGATGTTTTGAGCCACTAAGAGCATGCTATCAGTGATACCGATCTGTTTGTTCCCTACATCCACCACCAAAGGCTTAATGACACCTTCTGAAGCGTATTGTTGGGATAGATCCAATAGTTTTCCTAAAATCCCTAGAGATTGCTCTAAATTGACTAAGGCTTGGTTTGGTTGTGCTTGGTTTGGTTGCCCGTTTGGTTGCGATGGTTGCACATTGTTTTTCACGCTTTCACTCAAAAGAGTTTTTGTTTTATTCCCTAAAATATCCAAGTAGTAGGATAAGGGAATGGCAGAAGTTTGCAACCTCACAGCCCCATCTCTGATTAACTGCTTTAATTCTTGCGCTTGAGTGAAGCCTGGATTTTTCAATTCCTGTCTGGCCAAACTCGTTTGATAATCTATGACAAAAAACGCCCCATCTTCTTCAGCGTTACATAAAGACATGCTCGCTAGTAAGGAAAGAGCGATCGTTTTTTTAAAGGAGTGGTTTTTCAAAAATATCCTTTTTGCTTTGATAAGTGATTTTACTTAATCCATAAAAGAAACTCTCTAATTTTAAGATAATCATTCTTAATTTGCTATTAAGTGTTTCAAAAAAGCATCAAATTGACATCTTTTAAGCAAAATGTTATAATGCTCGCTTAATTTTATTTGGGGTGTTAGCTCAGCTGGGAGAGCGCAACGCTGGCAGCGTTGAGGTCAGGGGTTCGAACCCCCTACACTCCACCATTATTACGCTTATCCTTTTTCTTTATTGATCAAACCCGTTTTCTTGCTAGTATTACCCATAATTCTTTATTGATCAAACCCGTTTTCTTGCTAGTATTACCCATAATTAATTATAATCTTAGGAATTGTTTTTCATCAAGGGAGTTTGAGCGTGAGCAGTTTGTTTAAAATGCGCATTCTGAGTTTTAAAAAGAATAAGCGGGCGGTGTTTTCACTCTATCTTTTTACCGCTTTATTAGCACTTTCTCTTTTAGCCCCCTTGTGGGTGAATGATCGCCCTTTATTCATCTATAAAGATAATAAGGCGTATTTCCCTATGTTTAAAAATTATGCGGAAGTGGAGTTTGGAGGCGATTTTTTCACCCCTACGGATTATAACGATCCTTATGTGCAAAACACACTTTTAAAAGACGCTTTCATTATTCATGCGCTCATTCCTTATAGCTACGATACGATCATTATGGATTTAGACTCGCCTGCCCCCACCCCCCCAAGCTTCAAACACCTTTTAGGCACAGACGATCAAGCCAGAGACGTGTTAGCCAGGCTTGTTTATGGCTATCGTGTTTCGTTAGTGTTTGGGATTTTACTCACCCTTTTTAGCGTTCTTATTGGCGTGAGTTTAGGAGCGTTTCAGGGGTATTATGGAGGGTTAGTGGATTTATTGGGGCAAAGGTTGAGCGAGATTTGGAGCGCGATTCCCATGCTTTTTTTACTCATTGTGATTTCTAGCGCGTTCAATTCTAATTTTTGGATCATCTTGTTTTTAGTCTTGCTCTTTAGCTGGATGGGGCTTTCTCAAGTCGTGCGCACGGAATTTTTAAAAGCAAGGAATATGGACTACACCAAAGCCGCTAGAGCGCTTGGGGTGAATGATTTAAAAATCATTTTCTACCATGTGTTACCCAACGCTTTAGTGGCGACGATCACTTATGTGCCGTTTTTAATGGCGGCTAGTATTTCTACTTTAGTGTCTTTGGATTTCTTGGGTTTTGGCATGCCCATAGGGAGTGCGAGTTTGGGCGAATTGGTCAATCAAGGCAAGGATAATCTCACCACGCCCCATTTAGCCATCGTTGCGTTTGTAGCCATTAGCTTGTTGCTTTCTGTTTTGGTGTTCATTGGCGAAGGAGTGCGCGATGCTTTCAACGCTAACATGCTCAAATAAGGGGGTTACATGCTAGAAATCAAAAATTTGAACTGCGTTTTAAATGCGCATTTTTCGCTCCAAAATATTAATATTTCTTTAAGTTATGGTGAAAGGGTGGCGATCGTGGGCGAGAGCGGGAGCGGGAAAAGCTCTATCGCTAATCTCATCATGCGTTTAAACCCTAGATTCAAACCCCATAATGGCGAAGTGTTGTTTGAAACAACCAATCTTTTAAAGGAAAGCGAAGAATTTATGCAGCATTTAAGGGGGAATATTATCGCTTACATCGCTCAAGACCCCCTATCCAGCCTAAACCCCTTGCATAAAATCGGCAAGCAAATGAGTGAAGCCTATTTTTTACACCATAAAAACGCTTCTCAAACGCTCCTTAAAGAACAAGTTTTAAACGCCATGAAACAAGTCCAATTAGATGAAAAATTTTTGGATCGTTACCCTTATGAGTTGAGCGGAGGGCAACGCCAAAGGGTGTGTATCGCTATGGGCATTATTAATGCACCCAAACTGCTCATTTGCGATGAGCCTACCACCGCGCTAGATGCGCAAATCCAAAACCAGATTTTAGACTTGCTCAAGCAATTGAGCGTGGAAAAAAACATCGCCCTTTTGTTCATTAGCCATGATTTAAAAGCGGTCAAACGCTTGGCTGATAGGGTTTATGTGCTAAAAAAAGGCGAAATAGTAGAAACCAATTTGACTAAAGAGCTTTTTAATGACCCCAAGCACGAATATTCAAAACTCTTGATTCAGGCTTCAAACTTGCCCGCTAAAAATTTAAAAGCGCTAGATGAAACGCTTTTAGAAG
This sequence comes from Helicobacter pylori, assembly GCF_015904775.1. Taxonomy (GTDB): domain Bacteria; phylum Campylobacterota; class Campylobacteria; order Campylobacterales; family Helicobacteraceae; genus Helicobacter; species Helicobacter pylori_DM. The sequence goes on along the minus strand of NZ_JADZNC010000002.1, from coordinate 127,250 downwards.
TGAAGGATTTTAGCGTTTATTACTTGCAAAAACGCTTTTTTAGGCCTTCTTTAAAAAAACCCCTTATCGCATCAGTCAATTTTTCCCTCAAAGCTAAAGAAAACATCGGCATCATTGGCGAAAGCGGGAGCGGGAAAAGCTCTTTAGCGTTAGGGCTTTTAAAACTCGCTTTAAATAGCGGGGAAGAAAAGATTTTAGGTCAAAGCGTGGGGCTTTTAAATTCTAAGGCGTTCAAACCATACCGCAAGATCTTGCAAATGGTGTTTCAAGACCCTTACGCCTCATTAAACCCTCGCTTAAGCATTCAAAGCATTTTAACAGAGGCTTTGCGCTTTGCTTACCCTAAAGCTTCCAAAGAAGAATGGCATCATTTAGCTGAACTTTGTTTAGAAGAAGTGCGCTTGAATTCTGAATTGCTTAACTTTTACGCTTATGAACTCAGCGGAGGGGAACGCCAAAGAGTAGCAATCGCTAGGGCAATCGCTTTAAAACCTAGAATCATTCTTTTAGATGAGCCAACCTCTGCTTTAGACAAAAGCATTCAAAAAAGCGTGTTGGAATTGTTGTTGAATTTACAAGAAAAGCAGGATTTGAGCTATTTGTTTATCAGCCATGATTTAGATGTGATCAAAGCTTTTTGCGATAGGGTGTTAGTGGTGAGTGAGGGGAAAATCGTGGAAACAGGCGCTATCAAAGAAGTGTTTGACAACCCTAAGCACGCTTATACGAAGCGTTTGTTAGAATCTAGGCTTTAAAAGCTTTATTTTAAAATTTATGCCTTTAGTATATGCCTTTAATATTTTTAATCGCTTTTTAATGGGCGTTATCTTTTAGTTTTCTATAAACAAAACAAAGAAACTTGATAAGGGGCTGTTTTTGAATAAGGGTAGTCGTCAATAAAAAATGAAAAGACTTTGGATTCTTCAGGCAAAATCTTTTCTTTAAAAATTTTTTCATAGCTTTTTTTGACAAACCATTTAAACGCATGTTCTTCTACAAAATTGTGAGGGTTTTTAAGCACTTCTAGGCGTAAAACGCATTTGTTTAAAGTAAATTTGGAATGGTTTTTGACTCCCACTTGCAAAGAAAAGGCGTTGCTATAACTTAAGGGATTAGCGTGCAAGATGCGCGTTTCTATGGGGTAAATCGCTTGAGTGAGTAAAACGTTCAAAACAAAAGGCATGCTTAAAAACGCGCCCAAAAAAGCTACTGTTGTTATATAACTAGCCCAGCGGTTTCTTAGAAGCAGAGCCAAAAGGAGCAAAATCGCACAAAAAAGGATTAAAACGCTCGCTATTAAAACGCTAATTAAAGTCGCTTGGCTTAAAAAGCCCTTAAAAGACTCCAAAAAAGCTTGGATAAAGGCAAGAGATGCCATGCGTTTTTAAGGCTCTTTAGTCTCGGCAATACTAGATTTAACCTTACTTTTAGTGTCAATCCAAATATTAGGCACAGCCCCACCTGGAGTGAGCATGATTTGAGCGTTATTGTTCGTTTTTAACGCTTCATTAAACTGGCCTTGAACTTCAATTTGGCGCAGTCTTAAAAGCTTGTCGCTCAAGCTTTGTGAAATGCTTAAATTAGCTTGAGATTTCGCCTTAGCCTCAATCACTATCGCATCAGCCACGCCCTGAGCCTTAATCCTGTTAGCGTCCGCTTCCCCTTTAGCTAAAGCGGCTTGTTTTTGAGCTTCTTGTTTGGAGCGCTCCACCTCGTATTTCACCCTTTCTGATTCTTGGCGCGCGATTTGGACTTTTTCAATTTGCTCTTTAATCTTAGCGGGCAAGACGATTTCTCTCAATTGGATAGAGCTTAATTCCACAGGGGTGTTGGGGAGCTTAGAAACTTCTTTATTGATACCGCTATTGATAAGAGCGGCGATTTCATTGCGCTTAATGGGTAAATCTTCAGCCGGATAGCGCCCCACGACAGATCGCACCACATCGCGCACCACAGGGTTGATGATTTTTTGCTCCCAAGACAAGCCATAAGTAGCGATCGTTTGAGGGGTGGTTTGAGGGTTTAAGCGGTATTGCACGGTGAGTTCAATAGAAACGGTCAAACCCCTGCTATCCATCACATTAATAGCGTCGTTTCTAAAAATCCCTTGGTTTTTACCCGCCACGCCCATGTCTTCGGTGCGTGAAAAATTGATATTCCTGATCCTTGTATCCACAATGAGAATGTCTTGAATGATAGGCACAAAAAAGTGGATTCCTGGCTGTAAGGGGGTGGGTTCGTATTTCCCGGCGGTGATCTTAATGCCAATTTCTCCTGAGCTGATCACTTCAAAAGGCTTGGCCAAAAAAGCGATAACGCCCAAAAGGACAATGACGATTAAAACCGATAGTTTTTTAGAATTAAAAGAATTAGACGGCGGGATGAAACGCCCTCCATTATTGGGCGTATTAGGCGTGGGGGTTTCTCTTTGAGGATTTTTCTTTTTTAAATGTTCGTTCAAATCAATGGGCATGAATTTCCTTTTTAAATATTTTAACGGCGTTTGGGTTTTTTAGAATGGTGGTTTGTTTTAGGATGTCTGTCTCTGTGCTGGCCCTTTTTGAAAGAACGCACTGGCTCATGTTGGTGCGTTTTTTTGTTAGAGGGTTTTGGCGTTTTCTCTTTAGGGTTTTGAATCGCATCAATTTCTTGCTGGTTCAAGCCGATTTTGCTGGTTTCAAACTGCAAACTCAAAAGTTTTAAAACCAATTGAGACGGCTCAAAAATTTCGGTAAGCTGTTCATAAAGGCTGATGATTCCTTCAGACACTTTAGCGTCATGCAAGGTTTTGATGATCTGATTTTCGTTAATGGTGGGGATCTCAAAAAGTTCAATCTCTGAATCAATTTCTTTTTGCATGCGTAAAAGCTCTTTGTATTCTAAAGGGGTTACTAAAGTGATCGCCATGCCTTTTTTGCCCGCTCGCCCGGTTCTCCCAATGCGATGGATATAGCTCTCGGTGTTTAGGGGCAAGTGGTAGTTAAACACATGGCTTACACCGCTAATATCTAGCCCACGGCTCGCCACATCCGTAGCCACCAACACGTCAGCGTCATTTTTTTTAAACGCCATGATAGAAGAGCGGCGATCCCTTTGATCCATATCCCCATGCAAGGCGGTGCTTTTGTAATTTTTAGAAGCAAGGAATTGGTGCAATTCATCGGCTTCTTTTTTAGTGCGCGTGAAAACAATGCTCTTTTTGGGCGCTTGGGTGTCTAAAAGGCGCATGATCGCTTCAGATCTTTCATGTTCGTTGATCACATAAAAGCGTTGGGTGATGTCGGTGTTAGTGATATTAGAAGGAGCGATATGGATTTTAATAGGGTTTTCTAAAATCTTATCCGCTAGCCTTTTAATCGGCTCTGGCATCGTGGCTGAAAAAAGCAAAATCTGCGCTTCGCTAGGGAGGTAGTCAAAAATCTCTTCAATATCGTCTAAAAACCCCATATCCAGCATTTCATCGCTTTCATCTAACACGACCACTTTAGGCACAAATTTATGGATGCGCTCGTTCTTTAAGTGATCCAACAGCCTTCCTGGTGTGGCGATCATCACTTGGGGGTTTTTCTTAATAAATTCGCATTGTTTTTTAACGCTCTGGCCTCCATACACGCACACGGTTTTAGTCCTGGTGTGTTTGCCCAATTTAAAAATCTCATCGCTAATTTGCATGGCTAATTCTCTGGTGGGCGTGATCACTAAGGCCTCTATGGTGTGGTTGTTTTTAAGGTTGTTGATAATGGGCAGAGCGAAAGCGGCGGTTTTTCCTGTGCCTGTTTGGGCTTGCGCGATGACGTCTCGGCCTTGCAAAACAGCCGGAATGGCCTTTTCTTGAATGGGGCTTGGGGAAGTGAAGCCGGCTTCATAAACGGATTTTAAAACCGATTCTTTTAAGCCCAAGTCATTAAAACTAGGCTTATGATAAGAGTCATCATCAATTTCTGTAGGGAGTGGTGGTTGATTCAATTCCATGGGAGATTCATACCTCAATTTAATTTGAAACTTTAAGCTAATAAAAGGCTAAAATTAAAATCTTTGATTTAAAGTTTATAAGATTTTTGAGTATAGCATAAAAATGCGCTCAATTAAGTTTAAAGTTTCTATAAAAGGCTTATGCTAAAATAATTAGAATTTAAGGAATAAAGAAAGGGTTTGATTGAAACGGGTGTTTTTGTGGCTTATTTTTGTATTAGCCTTCCACAAGCTTTTGGCCGAAAAAATAGGCGATATAGCGAGCGTGGTGGGCGTAAGGGATAACCAGCTGATTGGCTATGGGCTTGTGATTGGCTTAAATGGCACAGGGGATAAATCCGGCTCAAAATTCACCATGCAATCCATTTCTAACATGCTAGAGAGCGTGAATGTTAAGATCTCTGCAGATGATATTAAATCTAAAAATGTCGCTGCCGTGATGATTACAGCCTCCTTGCCCCCCTTTGCAAGACAGGGCGATAAAATTGATATTCACATTTCTTCTATTGGCGATGCGAAATCCATTCAAGGAGGGACTTTGGTGATGACCCCTTTAAATGCGGTGGATGGGAATATTTACGCCCTCGCTCAAGGGGCTATTATTTCGGGTAATTCTAGTAACTTGCTCTCAGCCAATATCATCAATGGGGCGACTATTGAAAGAGAAGTTTCGTATGATTTGTTCCACAAAAACGCCATGACTTTAAGCCTGAAAAACCCCAATTTTAAAAACGCTATCCAAGTGCAAAACACTTTAAATAAGGTATTTGGCAATAAAGTAGCCATAGCGCTAGATCCTAAAACCATTCAAATCACTCGCCCAGAGCGTCTTTCTATGGTGGAGTTTTTAGCCTTAGTGCAAGAAATCCCCATTAATTACAGCGCGAAAAATAAGATCATTGTAGATGAAAAATCAGGCACGATCGTTTCAGGAGTGGATATAATAGTGCATCCTATAGTGGTTACAAGCCAAGACATCACGCTTAAAATCACTAAAGAGCCTTTAAATGATTCTAAAAACACGCAGGATTTAGACAATAACATGTCCTTAGACACCGCTCACAACACGCTGAGTTCTAACGGGAAAAGCATTACCATTGCCGGGGTGGTAAAAGCCTTACAAAAAATTGGCGTGAGCGCTAAGGGGATGGTTTCAATCTTGCAAGCCCTAAAAAAAAGCGGTGCGATTAGCGCTGAAATGGAGATATTATGATAAACAACAATAAAGCCATGTTAGAGCAATACAATGTTTCTAAATTAGCGAGCGAAGAGAAATTAAAAGCGCTAGCTCAAAATAAAAACGACAAGCTCCTCAAAGAACAAACCGATTCTTTTGAAGCACTGCTTTTAAAATTCATGCTAGATACTGCTATGAAAATGGATAACCCCTTGTATCCTAAAGCCCCGGGCGATGAAATTTATGCGTCCATGTATAAGGACACGCTTTCTAAAGAATTGAGCGGGAATTTTGGTTATAGCGAAATGCTGTTTAATTTCTTAAAAGAGCAAGAAAAACAAAAACCATGAAAAAATCCAAGCGTTTAAAACGCCCTTATTTAAAAAACTCCCCCTTGAAACGCTCTTATAAGGCTTCTTCTTTCAAGGGGTTGTTGGAAAACGAAAACAATGTGATTTCATTAGAGAATTTTAAACCCAAAGAGAGCGAAGATCTATTAGAAAATTTTTCCAATAAAAAAGACATGCAAGAGTTATTAGAGCTTTTAAACCAATTCATTTTACAAAGCTACAAAGTAGAAAAGGAGTTTAAGGATTATAAAGCCCTTTATGAATGGGTCATAGAGATTTTACCGCAAGCCATTTGGGTAATGAATGAAAACGGGAGCTTTTTTTATAAAAATTCTTTAGCCAATCAAAGCCATGAGGTGTTCAATAAGGCTAAATTAGAAAATTTTAACACTGAAATTGAACATGAAAATAAAAGCTATTTAGTCCAGCAAAACAGCATTCAAGGCAAGCAAATCATCACCGCAACCGATATTAGCGCTCAAAAACGCCAAGAGCGGCTCGCTTCTATGGGGAAAATCTCAGCGCATTTAGCCCATGAGATCAGAAACCCTATAGGCTCTATCTCTCTTTTAGCTTCAGTGTTATTAAAGCATGCGAACGAAAAGACTAAACCCATTGTTGTAGAATTGCAAAAAGCTTTATGGCGCGTAGAAAGAATCATTAAAGCCACCTTGCTTTTTTCTAAAGGCATTCAAGCCAACCGCACCAAGCAAAGTTTGAAAACGCTAGAGAGCGATCTCAAAGAAGCCCTAAATTGCTACACTTACTCTAAAGACATTGATTTTCTTTTTAATTTTAGCGACGAAGAAGGGTTTTTTGACTTTGATTTAATGGGGATTGTGTTGCAAAATTTCTTGTATAACGCTATTGATGCGATTGAAGCCTTAGAAGAGAGCGAACAGGGGCAGGTGAAGATTGAAGCGTTCATTCAAAATGAATTTATTGTCTTCACCATTATTGATAATGGCAAGGAAGTGGAAAACAAAAGCGCTTTATTTGAGCCTTTTGAAACCACCAAATTAAAGGGTAACGGCCTAGGGTTAGCCCTGTCTTTACAAGTGGTTAAAGCCCATGAAGGGAGCATTGCACTATTAGAAAATCAAGAAAAAACCTTTGAAATTAAAATTCTTAACGCTTCTTAATTTGGATAATTATCCCCCCTTAAAAAATGAGTTTTACGATAAAACAAAATTTTAAAAAGATTAAAGAATATTAAATTGAATAGAGTTTATCAATATTTGACAAAAATAAGATCAAAAAAATTTTTCATTAACTCTTTTGGTGTAGGATAGCGATCAAGGTTTTTATGAAAATAAAAGCCTAAAAACAATTTTAAAAAAAAAGGACTTTTGATGAAAACATTTGAAATTTTAAAACATTTGCAAGCGGATGCGATCGTGTTATTTATGAAAGTGCATAACTTCCATTGGAATGTGAAAGGCACCGATTTTTTCAATGTGCATAAAGCCACTGAAGAAATTTATGAAGAATTTGCGGACATGTTTGATGATCTCGCTGAAAGGATCGCTCAATTAGGACACCACCCCTTAGTCACTTTATCCGAAGCGCTCAAACTCACTCGCGTTAAAGAAGAAACTAAAACAAGCTTCCACTCTAAAGACATCTTTAAAGAAATTCTAGGCGATTACAAACACCTAGAAAAAGAATTTAAAGAGCTTTCTAACACCGCTGAAAAAGAAGGCGATAAAGTAACCGTAACTTATGCGGACGATCAATTAGCCAAGTTGCAAAAATCCATTTGGATGCTAGAAGCCCATTTGGCTTAAGCTACCAAAAAGAAGCCAGCATGAGGGATTACAGCGAGCTTGAAATTTTTGAGGGAAACCCCTTAGACAAGTGGAATGACATTATTTTTCATGCGAGTAAAAAGCTTTCTAAAAAAGAGCTAGAAAGGCTTTTAGAGCTTTTGGCTCTTTTGGAAACTTTTATAGAAAAAGAAGACTTGGAAGAAAAGTTTGAATCTTTCGCTAAAACTTTAAGAATGGATGAAGAGTTGCAGCAAAAAATAGAGAGTAGAAAAACAGACATTGTGATCCAATCCATGGCGAATATTCTTAGCGGGAATGAATGAGCTTATCCGCTATGGCTTGATATTCCTCTTTTTTTTAGAAGCGTTTGGGCTTGATTATGGGATAGATAAAACGCTAGAATTAAAAAAAGATGAAGTCTTTAAAGCGATCATCAAAGACACTTCAAATGAACAAACCAAAGAAATCACGCTCTATTGGACGCTATATGCAAATAAAGGTTTAGTCATCAACATGCGTTTTAACCATTTCCCTTACCAGTTTATTTTATACACCGATCATGCGAGAAACACCTATAACCTTAAAGTTTTTGAAAAAAACTTTTCTTCTAACAGCACTCTGTCGCTTGTGTTTAAAGATTTTAAAGAAGATAAGGCTACTTTAAAGCTTTTAGCCCTTATGCCCCTTGTTTTTTCTCCTAAAGAGCCTTAAGGAATTTGCATGCAAGAAAAACAACTTCAAGCTATTCAAAATAAAATCGCTTCTTGGATCAAAGAAATTGAAAGCGGCTTTATCGATGAATTGTTTTCTAAGATTGGCCCTTCAAAAATGCTGCGCTCCAAACTCATGCTCGCTTTGTTAGACGAAAAAACAGACGCTATTTTATTGGATAAAGCCTTCAATTTGTGCGCGATTGTGGAAATGATACAGACCGCTTCTTTATTGCATGATGATGTGATTGACAAAGCGACCATGCGCCGAAAACTCCCCAGCATTAACGCTCTTTTTGGGAATTTTAACGCCGTGATGCTTGGGGATGTGTTTTATTCTAAAGCCTTTTTTGAATTGTCTAAAATGGGCGAAGCAATCGCTCAAATCCTCTCTAATGCGGTTTTAAGGCTCTCTAGAGGCGAGATTGAAGACGTGTTTGTGGGGGGAAGTTTTAATAGCGACAAACAAAAATACTGGCGCATTTTAGAAGACAAGACCGCTCATTTCATAGAAGCGAGTTTAAAGAGCATGGCGATTCTTTTGGATAAAAACGCAAAAATGTATGCGGATTTTGGATTGCATTTTGGCATGGCGTTTCAAATCATTGACGATTTATTAGACATCACTCAAGACACCAAAACTCTAGGTAAGCCCAATTTTAGCGATTTTAAAGAGGGCAAAACCACTTTACCCTACTTGCTTTTATATGAAAAATTGAATCAGCATGAACAAGGGCTTTTAATTTCTTATTTTAAACAAGATAGTCATGAAATCATAGAATGGACTAAGGAAAAATTCAAGCAACATGGTATCATAGAAGAAACCCTTAAGATCGCTCAAGTTTATTCTAAAAAGGCCCTTGAAGCCATTAAAGGGGAAAACAATTTGATTTTAGAAAAACTAGCGCAAGATGTCATTTATAGGACTTTTTAATGGAGTTAGAAACTCATTTGTCAAAATATTTCACCCTAGCCTTTACGCATAAAAGCATGAGCTTAGAAATGCGCGAAAAACTCGCTATTAATTCGAACGCAACGCTTAAAGAATTTTTACAAACCATTAAAACCCACTGCCCTAACATCAAAGAGTGCATGGTGTTATCCACATGCAATCGCTTTGAAATCTATGCGAGCCTAAAGCATGGTGCTCATGCTAATGAACAAAAAAGCGCGTTATTAAAAATCTTGGCTCAAAATAAAAAAATGAGCGTGTCTGATTTAGAAAAATGCGTTTTAATGAGCACTGATGAAAGCGCAGTCCATCATGTCTTTAGCGTGTGCAGCAGTTTGGATAGCCTAGTGGTGGGGGAAACTCAAATCACAGGGCAGATGAAAAACGCCTATAAATTCGCTTTTGAAGAGAAATTTTGCTCTAAAGATTTAACCCGATTGCTCCATTTTGCTTTCAAATGCGCCGCTAAAGTGCGCAATCTAACCGGCATTTCCAAGCAAGGGGTCTCCATCTCTTCAGTGGCGGTCAAAGAAGCGCTTAATATTTTTGAAAAAGAAAGAATTAAGGATAAAAAAGCCCTTGTGATAGGGCTTGGCGAGATGGCTCAATTGGTCATCAAACACCTTTTAAACAAGCAATTTGAAGTGCTTATTTTAGGGCGTAATGCGGCTAAATTTGAAGATTTTGTCAAGGAATTAGAAGAGCCTAAAAAAGTAAGCTTTCAAAATATAGAAAATTTAAACGCTTATATCAATGAATACGAATTGCTTTTTTGCGCCACTTCTTCGCCGCATTTTATCGTGCAAAATTCCATGTTAAAAGAAACGATTTTCAGGCGTTTTTGGTTTGATTTAGCCGTGCCACGGAATATTGAAAAGCCGACGCTAAATCATATTTTCTTATACAGCGTGGATGATTTAGAGCCTATGGTTAAGGAAAATGTGGGAAACAGGCAAGAAAGCAGAACAAAAGCTTATGAGATTGTAGGGCTTGCCACAATGGAATTTTACCAATGGATCCAGAGTTTAGAAGTAGAGCCTGTGATTAAGGATTTAAGGGAATTGGCTAGGATTTCAGCCCAAAAGGAATTGCAAAAAGCGCTCAAAAAACGCTATGTGCCTAAAGAATACGAAAGCAATATTGAAAAGATCTTGCACAACGCTTTCAACACCTTTTTGCACCACCCCACCATCGCTTTAAAAAAGAACGCTCAAAAAGAAGAATCCGATGTGCTTGTGGGTGCGATTAAAAACTTGTTTAATTTAGACAAATCTAACGCTAATCATGCCCAGAATTTGAATCTCTATAAATGCGAATATTACGAGGAATAATGCATGCTATTTTCAAAACTCTTTGCCCCCACCCTCAAAGAACCCCCTAAAGATGCCGTGTTAAAAAGCCATAAACACTTAGCTCAAGCAGGATACATTTATCAAGTAGGCAGCGGGATTTATAATTTCCTGCCCTTAGCTAAAAAAGTGCTAGACAAAATAGAAAACATCACGCACAAACGCATGCAAGAGCATGGGGCGCAAAATATTTTAATGAGTTTTGTGGTTTTGGCAAGTTTGTGGGAAAAATCAGGCCGTTTGGATAAATACGGCAAGGAATTATTGGTTTTTAAAGACCGAAAAGACAATGATTTTGTTTTAAGCCCCACTTTAGAAGAAAATATCACCGAAATTGCCGCTAATTTCATTAAAAGCTACAAGCAATTACCCGTCCATCTCTATCAAATCCACACGAAATTCCGTGATGAAATCCGCCCACGATTCGGGTTAGTGAGAGCGAGGGAATTTATCATGAAAGATGGTTATAGCTTTCATGAAGATGCTGAGAGCTTGGATAAGGAATTTTTAAACACGCAAAACGCTTATAAAGAGATTTTAAGCGATTTGGGTTTGGATTTTCGCATTGTGGAAGCGGATAGCGGGGCGATTGGAGGGAGTAAAAGCAGGGAATTTGTCGTTTTAACAGAATGCGGGGAAGACACGATCGTGGTGTGTCAAAATTGCGATTATGCCGCCAATATTGAAATCGCTAAACGCTCTAAAAGGCCTGAGCCTTTGAATGTCCCCAAAGCGCAGTTAGCGAAATTCCCTACCCCTAATACCACTAGCGCGCAAAGCGTGGCGGAGTTTTTTAAAACAGAGCCTTATTTTGTCTTAAAAGCGCTTGTTAGAAAAGTGATCCATAAAGATAAAGAAACCCTAGCGTGCTTTTTTGTTAGAGGCGATGACAATTTAGAAGAGACTAAAGCCCTAAACGCTTTGAACATTATAGGAGCGAACGCTTTAGAATTAAGAGAGGCCAGCAAAGAAGATTTAAACCACGCAGGGTTAATAGCGGGCTTTATAGGGCCTTATGGCTTGAAAAAGCATGTTTCTTATATCATTTTTGATGAAGATTTAAAAGAGGGCGATTGTTTGATCGTTGGGGCTAATGAAAAGGATTTTCATGCGGTGGGCGTGGATTTAAAAGGGTTTGAAAACCTTGTTTATGCGGATATTGTCCAGGTTAAAGAGAGCGATTGTTGCCCTAATTGTCAAGGAGCGTTGAAATACCATAAGAGTTTGGAAGTGGGGCATATTTTCAAACTCAACCAAGGCTATGCTAAAAGCTTGAAGGCGAGTTTCTTGGATAAGAATGGTAAGGAGCAATTTTTTGAAATGGGGTGCTATGGGATAGGCATTAGCCGATTGCTCAGCGCGATTTTAGAGCAAAAAAGCGATGATCTAGGCTGTGTGTGGACGAAAAATACCGCTCCCTTTGATGTGGTGATCGTGGTTTCTAATTGGAAAGATGAAGCGCAAAAAAAACTCGCTTTTGAAGTGTATGAAAGGCTGCTCCAAAAGGGCGTTGATGCGCTGTTAGATGACAGAGACGCTCGTTTTGGGGCGAAGATGAGGGATTTTGAATTGATTGGGGAACGATTAGCCTTGATTGTTGGGAAGCAAACTTTAGAAAGTAAAGAATTTGAATGCATCAAACGCGCTAATTTAGAAAAACAAACGATCAAAGACACCGAATTAGAAGAAAAAATTTTAGAAATGCTAGAAAGCGAATAAGGGGGAGGGAATGGAAAAATTAGTGATTGGCTCTAGGGGGAGCGAATTGGCCTTATGGCAAGCGAATCACATTAAAGAACGCCTGAAAAAAGAATGCTTTATAGAAAGCGAGATTCAAATCGTTAAGACTAAAGGCGATAAAATCTTAGACACCCCTTTAAATAAGATCGGCGGTAAGGGGCTATTCACTAAAGAACTAGAAGAATTGCTTTTAAAAGGTGCAATTGATTTGGCGGTGCATTCTTTAAAAGATGTGCCGGTCGTGTTTGAAAAGGGGTTAGACTTGGCATGCATCATTAAAAGGGCTGATGTGAGAGACACTTTTTTGAGCGTGAAATTCCCTGATTTGATGAGCTTGCCTAAAGGAGCCAAGGTTGGCACGACTTCTTTAAGACGCTCCATGCAGCTCAAACTGAAACGCCAGGATTTAGATACAGAAAGCTTAAGGGGAAATGTCCAAACCCGTTTGAAAAAGCTTGAATGCGGAGAATTTGACGCTATCATTTTAGCTGAAGCCGGACTGCAACGCTTAAACATTCAAGGGGCGAAATACCGCAAGGCTTTTAGCGTAGAAGAAATGATTCCTAGCATGGGTCAGGGGGCTTTAGGGGTAGAAATGCTCAAAAAACACAAGCATTTTATTACGCTTCAAAAACTCAACGATGAAGAAAGCGCGTTTTGCTGCCGTTTAGAAAGGGAGTTTATCAAAGGGCTTAATGGGGGGTGTCAGATTCCTATAGGCGTGCATGCGAGTTTAATGGGCGATAGGGTTAAAATCCAGGCGGTTTTGGGCTTGCCTAATGGGAAAGAAGTCATCACTAAAGAAAAGCGAGGGGATAAAACTAGGGCGTTTGATTTAGTGCAAGAGCTTTTAGAAGAATTTTTGCAAAGCGGGGCGAAAGAGATTTTAGAAAAGGCGCAGTTGTTTTAATGCGTTTGTTTATCGCGCTAGTTTTGTTTTGGTGGTGGTTAAGTTTGAACGCTAAAGAAGCGGATTTCATCTCTGATTTAGAATACGGGATGGCTCTTTATAAAAACCCTAGGGGTGTTGCGTGCGCGAAATGCCATGGCATTAAAGGCGAAAAACAAGAAATCACTTTTTATTATGAAAAAGGCGAGAAAAAAATCCTCTACGCCCCTAAAATCAACCATTTAGATTTTAAAACCTTTAAAGACGCCTTGAGTTTAGGCAAAGGCATGATGCCTAAATACAATCTCAATTTAGAAGAAATCCAAGCGATTTACCTTTACATCACCTCTTTAGAGCATAAAGAAGAGCGTAAGGATTCTTCCAAGCCTTAATCAAAGCGCTTGATTTATGTTAAAATGGAGTGTTGCATTTTTTTGTTTTGATTGAAGAGGGTTCTAAAAATCAGAATTTATAAAGAAGGTAAGAATGAAAATTTTAAAAATATTAGTTTGTGGGTTATTTTTTTGGTGCTTGAATGCCCATTTATGGGGGAAAAAAGACAATAGCTTTTTAGGGGTTGCTGAAAGAGCCTATAAAAGCGGGAATTATTCTAAAGCCACATCTTATTTTAAAAAAGCATGCAACGATGGGGTGAGTGAAGGTTGCACGCAATTAGGAATCATTTATGAAAACGGGCAAGGCACTAGAATAGATTATAAAAAAGCCCTAGAATATTATAAAACCGCATGCCAGGCTGATGATAGGGAAGGGTGTTTTGGTTTAGGGGGGCTTTATGATGAGGGGTTAGGCACGACTCAAAATTATCAAGAGGCCATTGACGCTTATGCTAAGGCGTGCGTTTTAAAACACCCTGAGAGTTGCTACAATTTAGGCATTATTTATGACCGAAAAATCAAAGGCAATGCCGCTCAAGCGGTTACCTACTATCAAAAAAGTTGCAATTTTGATATGGCTAAGGGGTGTTATGTTTTGGGCGTGGCTTATGAAAAAGGCTTTTTAGAAGTCAAACAAAGCAACCATAAAGCCGTGATTTATTATTTGAAAGCGTGCCGATTATACGATGGGCAGGCTTGTCGCGCGTTAGGGAGTTTGTTTGAAAATGGCGATGCAGGGCTTGATGAAGATTTTGAAGTGGCGTTTGATTATTTGCAAAAAGCTTGTGCTTTAAACAATTCTGGTGGTTGTGCGAGTTTAGGCTCTATGTATATGTTAGGCAGGTATGTCAAAAAAGATCCCCAAAAGGCTTTTGATTATTTCAAACAAGCATGCGATATGGGGAGCGCGGTGAGTTGCTCTAGGATGGGCTTTATGTATTCCCAAGGGGACGCTGTTCCAAAAGATTTGAGGAAAGCCCTTGATAATTATGAAAGGGGTTGCGATATGGGCGATGAAGTGGGTTGTTTCGCTCTAGCGGGCATGTATTACAACATGAAAGATAAAGAAAACGCCATAATGATTTATGACAAGGGCTGTAAATTGGGCATGAAACAGGCATGCGAAAACCTCACTAAACTCAGGGGGTATTGAAAATTTAACCAATCCCCTAAATTATGTTTAACTTAAAACTTTTCAAAGATTTGGCTCTGTTTTAAGAGCTAAAGCAGAAATCCCCCTATTGATTTTTTAGTCTTTAGTGTTTTTAGGGATTTGTCTATTTTCAAAAAGAAAACTTTTTGAATGTTTTTTGCGGTTGTTTGGTTGTGTTTGTTAGCGTGTTTTTATGGTGTAAATTTTTGTTAGGTTAGCTTGAAGTGGGTTTTAGGTTTAAAAGTCCTATAAAAATGTTTTAGCGTGTTTTTACGCTATGGATAGATATGCGTTTGGTTGTGTTTTTCAATGGTTTTAATTTATGGCTTTGCGTGTTATTATTATAAGCACGCTATAAATGCGAATCACACGATAACAGAGCGATATTGCACACGCTATAAAAAGACTTGATAAAAATAATGAAAAATAGTTAAATTTCAAGCGTTCTTTTAAAAATTGTTGTTAGATGAGGCAGATAAAAACGCTTTTAGTTTAAAGATAGAGTTTTAGGGGTTTGTTGGTTTAGTTATTCTTTAATTTTTTAAAAAAATAGGACTTTTAAAAAGCTCATAAGGGGATAAGGGGTTTTTTGAAATCATTCCCCTACAACCCCCTTTTTTAAAATCTCCCTAACCCCTAAGAGCGCATTATGAGAAATTATCGCTTACGCAAGCTTTTTTATTTTGGTTGTCAAAACACCCAAAAGGCATTTTTTAGATTTCATAACCAATATCCAAAACAAAGCTGATATTTTAAACCCTACAAAGACCAATAGATCGCTCCAAAGAACACCACACTCCCTATCAAAACGCTTATAAACATGCGTTTAGTGTCCTTAAAAGCCACCATTAAAAACGCGCTCAAATAAAACAACAATAAAAACACGCAAAAAATCCCCAAAAGTGCCTTAAACACAACGCCCACTTTAGCCTTATGCAGCATGATGAGTGCGCCTAAAAAGCCCCTTTCAATGGTTTTGATTTTGGTTTGGTCGCCTTTAGTTTCAAGGTTGATTTCATACAAAGGCGTGCCAATGATTAACGCTCCCCTATGCTCTCTAGGCTCTATCTTTTTAGGCATAGCGATATGGTTTTCTTTTATGAAGTCTTTTAAAAAATCCAATCGTTCTTCTTTTTTTAAGGATTTTTCTAAAACCCACTCTTTGATAGTAGCACCAGTGTCTTGGCGCACCCCAAAGAGCAATGAAAGCCCGCTAACCGCAAAAAGAAGCGCCAAAGGGAAGAAAAAAGTGGTCGCATAGATGTGGAAATAACGCATCATTGCAGTCATTACTGCAACCTATGGCTCACGAATTTAGAAAAATTATCCAAAATTAACCCCCCTTTTCTAAACCCTAGCGCGCAAGATTCATAAGCAAAAAACACATTAGGCTGATAATACAACCCGTTATGCGAATTAAGCTCGTAAAACTCCTGATAAACGGGTTTGTGGTTAGAATAAACGCCGTCCGTTTTCAAAAGCGATTGCATGGAAGCTTCAAAGATTTCACTATTCGCCCCTTCCCTACCAAAAGCCACTTTTTTGATTTGCTTTTTATGGGTTAAAGGCTCATAGCTCGTTTCTAACAATAAAGGGTGGTTGGGGTATCTGTCCCATAAAAGTTTTAAAAAACGCTTGGATTGGAAAAGGATCGTATAAGCCGGGTTTAAAAAAATCGTGTTTTTATTTTCCATCATGCCTTGCATCAAAAGGGCTAATTCTGGCTCATCAATAGCGATGTTTTCCCATGGGATTAGTTTGAATAAAAACTCATAATTCAAGCCGTTTTTAAACACGCCCTCTTCTATATTGAATTCCACCTCATCAATGTAAGAAAAATCCGTTTCAAACCCCACGCTTTGAGCAACGTCTTGCAAAAAACGCATGGTGCGCTCTTCTTCAATATTCCCCCTAACGCTTGAAAAAAGGATTTTCCACCCCTCATACATTTCCTCAAAACGGCTCGTGTCTTCACCCAAAGTAACCAGGCGTTTAAAATTCTCGCCAAGTGCTTCATAAAGGTTATTGAATTGCTTGTTTTCATCATAGCCATTCGCTTTGAGTAACGCCCATTGGATCACTGCGGTTTCATAGAGCATGGTAGGGGTATCAGCGTTAAATTCCAGTAATTTAATGGGTTTGCCATCAAGCCCCCCGGCTAAATCAAAACGCCCGTAAATATGCCAATGCACTTCTTCTTCAAAACTCTGTTTGATCATAGGAATGAGCGCGTTAGGAATATCCAATTCAAAAAAGCGATCGTTTTTAATGGCCTCTTCAGCTGTCTCTACAAACATGTCATAAAGCTCATTACAAGCGTCATAATAAGCGTCCGCTTCTTTTTGAGAAACAACCACCATTTCATCAGCGATATAAGATGACATGTCGTCATTCGTGTGCCAATCTAAGCCGATTTCTTCTAAGGTCTTATTGTCTAAAGGTTTTAAAGGAATCACTTGCATTTTTTAGCCTTGAATCAATTAAATTATGAGTTAAAGCCCCTTGTCCCAGAGCTTACCGCCGGCGAGCTAGTAGGCCTACTAGAGCCAAAAAACCCGCTCTGTCCCTTACTCGCACCGCCCATGCTTGAAGCACTAGGTGCGCTTTTAGAAAAGGAATTTTGAGAGCGTTGGTAAGCTTGCGGGGATTTGTAGGTCCGTTGGGCGTTTTGCTGGTAATTAGGGTTATTGAAAAGCTTATTGCCAATATAACTCCCCAAAATCGCCCCCGCCGCGCTCCCTAAAATCGCACTCCCCAATCCAAAGCCTGAGCTTTCATTACTCCCTCCATTATTAGGCTGGATAAGCTTGCTCGTGCCGTTATCAATTTTGGCTTCTTCTTCTTTGATGAGCTTTTGAATCTCTTCATTGCTGAGCACCCGTTCATTGCCTTGCAAATCGCGCACTATAATATGGGTTCTTGAACTGGGGTATTCTTCAACAACCTTGTAAGATTTATCCTTTTGCTCTTCTAAAATCACGAACGCGCCTTTTTGAACGCTTTGACTTAAAGAGCTTTGCTCTTTGGGTTTGTCATCAGCATTGCTCTTACACCCCACAATGCTCACCATCACCAACGCGCTCAAACCACCCACGATCGCATAATCAGAAATCTTTCTGTAGGGTTTTTTCATGAGAGTAGCCTTATATCATGCCTTATAATGGTATAAGAAAGGCACGCCCTTAATCACGCCAGATTCAAAAATCTTCTTAGTGGTATTTTCCACTTTAGTGCGTAAATCTTCAGGCTCTTTTTGAGCGTTAATATCGTATTGGGTGGAATAAATCTTTTCAAGAATAGAGATTTTATCTTCCACGCTCGCTCCCCTAGCCCTAGCTTTCGCCATTTCTTCTTGGATCAAAGCCGCTTTTTTAGCTGAATTGACCCCAAGCCACCCCACTACAACCATTCTCACGGTGTTTTCTTTCAAGTGATCCCTGAGCTTAGTGAGCTCTTTTTGGCAATGAGGGCACATGGGATCAGAAACAATATAAAGGATTTTATCCTTATTTTCAGCGTTAGTAGAGGGCAACTCTATCGCATAATCAGCCGGTATTTCATTAAAAATAGCGTTCAATTTCGCGCTATTTTGTTGGGTGGTATTAAGGGCTAGGATTTTTTGATTGGTCTCTGTAAGCAACTTCACATCTTCACTATTATTGCTAAAAAAGATACCGCCAAGCCCTATGACTAAATTACCATCCTTACTCACTACAAGCGGGATATTGTATTTAGTGTCCGGATCTTCAATAACAACCATTTTTAAATCCTGGCTGGATTTTAAAGGTTTGACTTCTAAAATACGCACCTTTTTATTGGTTTGTTTTTCAATCACGCTCACTAAATTATCCTGCATCCGTTTGTCATTAGCTGAAACTGAATGTTTAGGGGCTGCCCCTAAGCCTACAAGAAGTAATGCGCTCAACACACTCGCTCTTAATATCATTAAAACTCCTAAAGTTCAATAGCCTAAATCCTTACAACAATAAAAGAAATAAGCGTTTCAAATGGGTATAATACCATAAAAATCCCCTATTTTGGCTTAAAAAGGTTTAAAGATGATTATCATTCCTGCTAGATTAAAATCCAGTCGTTTTGAAAATAAAGTGCTAGAAGACATTTTTGGCTTGCCTATGGTAGTGCGTTGCGCTAAAAATGCGAATCTAGTAGATGAATGCGTAGTCGCTTGCGATGATGAAAGCATCATGAAAGCGTGCCAAAAATTCCGCATTAAAGCGGTGCTAACCTCCAAACACCACAATAGCGGCACGGAACGCTGTTTGGAAGCGGCGCGAATTTTAGGGTTAAAAAGCGATGAAAGGGTTTTAAACTTGCAAGGCGATGAGCCTTTTTTAGAAAAAGAAGTCATTTTAGCGTTACTAGAAGCCACCCAAAACGCCCCTTTCATGGCGACTTGCGCCAAAATCATTGATGAAGAACAAGCCAAGAGCCCTAATTTAGTCAAGGTGGTTTTAGACAATCAAAATAACGCCTTGTATTTTTCGCGCTCCCTTATCCCTTTTTTACGAGATTTTGATGCGAAACGCCAAACCCCCCTTTTAGGGCATATCGGTATTTATGGCTTCCACAATAAAGAAATCTTAGAAGAATTATGCGCTTTAAAACCATGCGTTTTAGAGGAAATAGAAAAATTAGAGCAATTAAGGGCTTTGTATTACCAAAAAAAGATTGCAGTGAAAATCGTTCAAAGCCAAAGCGTGGGCATTGACACCAAAGAAGATTTGCAAAACGCTTTGAAAATTTTTAGCCCCAATCTCCTTAAGCGGTGAAATTTAAAAATACTCAAAACATTTTTCACTATCAAAAACCTTTTTTTAAATCCAAAACAAAGCAAAATTTCTTAATTTTTGCTCAATTTTATTAAAAATTCAATAAATTTATGGCATACTTTAAACTAATTGTAAATAAAGTTTCAATTTGATACGATTTTACAAATAAAACATTACTTTAAGGAACATTTTATGAAAAAAACGATTTTACTTTCTCTCATGGCGTCATCGCTCCTTGCTGAAGATGACGGCGTTTTTATGAGCGTGGGCTATCAAATCGGCGAGGCGGTTCAACAAGTGAAAAACACCGGCGAAATCCAAAAAGTCTCCAACGCTTACGAAAATTTAAACAATCTTTTAACCCGCTATAACGAGCTCAAACAAACGGCCTCTAACACCGATTCAAGCACCGCTCAAGCGATTGACAATCTAAAAGAGAGCGCTAGTAGATTGAAAACAACCCCTAATACCGCCAATCAAGCCGTGTCCTCAGCGCTCAGCTCTGCGGTAGCCATGTGGCAAGTGATAGCCTCTAATTTAGCCAATGGCACGCTATCAGCTAGTGAATACGAAAAACTCAAAGCAACTTCTCAATTGCTCCAAAATACCCTAGAAAATAAAAACAATAATCTCACCATTGAAAATGACTATGAACATCTTTTAGGGCAAGCTAGCACCATTATTAGCACCCTTCAAAGCCAATGCCCAGGAATAGACGGGGGCAATGGCAAACCATGGGGCATTAATGCAAGCGGGAACGCATGCGCTATTTTTGGCAATACCTTTAACGCCATTAATAGCATGATTGGTAGCGCTAAAAAAGCCGCCGCAGACGCCCGAAGAACTGCTCCAGAAGGTCCAAACCAACAAAACGCGTTTAACAACGCTGATTTCAATAAAAACCTCAATCAAGTCTCAGGCGTTATTAATGACACTATCTCTTACCTCAAAGGGGACAATTTAGCAACCATCTATAACACCCTTCAAAAAACGCCCGATTCTAAAGGGTTTCAAAGTTTGGTGAGCCGATCTAGCTATAGTTATTCTCTCAACGAAACCCAATATTCTCAATTCCAAACCACCACCAAAGAGTTTGGCCATAACCCTTTTAGAAGCGTGGGTTTAATCAACTCTCAAAGCGATAACGGGGCGATGAATGGCGTGGGCGTGCAGCTAGGCTATAAGCAATTTTTTGGGAAAAATAAATTTTTTGGGATCCGATATTATGGCTTTTTTGATTACAACTATGCGTATATCAAATCCAACTTTTTCAACTCCGCTTCTAATGTTTTCACTTATGGCGCCGGCAGCGATCTTTTATTGAATTTCATCAATGGCGGATCCAATCAAAACCGCAAAATCTCTTTTGGTATTTTTGGAGGCATCGCTCTAGCTGGAACGACATGGCTTAATAACCAATCTGCGAATTTAAAAATCACCAATAGCGCCTACAGCGCTAAGATCAACAACACCAATTTCCAATTCTTGTTCAATACCGGTTTAAGGCTTCAAGGGATTCACCATGGCGTGGAATTAGGCGTGAAAATCCCCACCATCAACACGAATTACTATTCTTTCATGGGCGCTAAATTAGCATACCGCAGGCTTTATAGCGTGTATTTCAATTATGTTTTGGCTTATTGATATTGAATTTGTTCTCATTATCAATGAGGACAAAGCCAACTTTTTGGCTCTCCAATTTTTGGCTCTCAATGCATAATGGCATCATTTTACTTGACTTTTTACAAAAAACACACTAAAATTTCTCTTTATTTTGTGAGCGAAATTCCAGATTAGCTCAGCGGTAGAGTAGGCGGCTGTTAACCGCTTGGTCGTAGGTTCGAATCCTACATCTGGAGCCATATTTTTAACTCATCTTTTTTATAGCAAAATTTCACGCAATCCCTTTAGATTTAATCCATAACGCATTGACTAAAACCCCCACCACAACCCCTATCGCTAAATTATGCGTGTATAAAACCACCGCCACGACTAAGAGCATGTTCAGCGTGTCATAGAGCTTGATTTTTTTAACGTTAATAATGGATTGGAAATTAAAAGTGGTGAAAGAAATCATCACCATCACCGCCACAACCGCCACAATGGGGATCTTAACCACATATTCATTAAACACTAATATCAGCACCATTAAAGAAAAGCCGGTAAAAAAAGTAGAAAGCCTTGTTTTAGCCCCGGATTTTGCGTTAATGATAGACTGCCCCACTAAAGCGCACCCTGTCATTCCCCCTAAAAGCCCTGAGATGATATTCCCCAAGCCTTGCGCTTTAGTTTCTTTATTTTTATCGCTCACGCCGTCTTTTAAAATCATGTCTAAAGTTTTAGCGGTCAATAAGCTTTCTATCGTTCCCACTAGCGCTAAAGAAAGAGCGTAAGGCAACAATCCTACCACCATTTTAAAATCCAAATTTTTGGGGATAATGATGAAATGAAAGCCTGAAACCCCTTGCTCAATGCTCCCCAAATTCGGCGCATGCGTATCAAAAATTAAAGCGATCGCGCTCACTGCAAGGATACAAATCAGATTAGAGGGGATTTTTTTAGTGATTAAGGGGAAGAGGTAAATGATGAGTATCCCAATAGCGAGCAAGACAAACACCCCTAAATTTTGGTTTTGAAGGAATTTGAATTGCTCTGTTAAAAGCAAAATGCCTAGCGCGTTCACAAAGCCATACATCACCGATTGGGGGATAAACCTCAAAAGATTCCCTATTTTCAAATAGCCTAAAAGAATTTGCAACATTCCTGCCATAAGAGTCGCCACGCCCGCGTATTCAAGCCCATAGTTTTTAACCACGCCCACCAAAATGAGTGCTACTGAACCGGCCGCTGCGCTAATCATCGCCTTTCTAGCCCCAAAAAGAGACAACACAAAAGCCATGTAAAAGGTCGTATAAAACGCCACGCCCACATCTAAACCCACCATGATCGCAAAGCCAGCGGTCTCTGGGATCACAGAAAGCCCCACCACAAAACCAGACAGCAAATCTTTTTGAATGTTGCTCAACCATTCTTTTTGTATCTTTTCCAACATGCCTTTCTTTCTCATTAGAATGGCTTGATTGTAACCAAAGATTTAAAAACCAATTTCAAACCGGATAAAATCCCTTTTCTTAAATCAAGCTCTATGATATTTTATTGTAAAAAATACTTAAAATTGTTTTTTTTTTTTTTCAAAATATAAATTTTAAGTTAAGAATAAGCATTTTATGGTAAAATGGCGAAATCTCATAAACATGACTATCATGGGAATGTGAAATCAACAAAAGGCAAAGAAAAGGAAGGAAAACATGAAAAAGAAAGTGAAAAAAACCCTTTTAACCCTCTCTCTCGCTCTTACTGCACCACTCTTAAACGCTGAAGACGATGGATTTTACATGAGCGTGGGCTATCAGATCGGTGAAGCGGTCCAACAAGTGAAAAACACTGGAGCATTGCAAAATCTTGCGGACCGATACGATAACTTGAGCAACCTTTTAAACCAATACAACTACCTTAACTCTTTAGTCAATCTAGCCAGCACGCCCAGCGCGATCACCAGCGCGATTGACAATTTAAGCTCAAGCGCGATCAACCTCACTAGCGCTACCACCACTTCTCCGGCCTATCAAGCTGTGGCTTTAGCGCTCAATGCCGCTGTGGGCATGTGGCAAGTCATAGCCTTTGGCATCAGCTGCGGCCCTGGCCCCAATCTTGGCCAAGAACATTTAGAAAATGGGGGCGTTCGATCGTTTGACAACACGCCAAACTACAGCTACAACACCGGTAGCGGAACGACCACCACCACTTGTAATGGAGCTAGTAATGTAGGGCCAAATGGCATTCTGTCTAGTAGTGAATACCAGGTTCTCAATACCGCTTATCAAACTATCCAAACCGCTTTAAACCAAAACCAAGGAGGCGGAATGCCTGCCTTGAATAGCTCTAAAAATATGGTAGTCAATATCAATCAAACTTTCACAAGAAACCCTACCACAGAATACACTTACCACAATGGGAATGGCAATTATTATTCAGGCGGATCTCCAGTGTCAATCCAGCTAAGGATTAGCAGCGTCAATGACGCTGAAAACCTTTTGCAACAAGCCGCTACTATCATCAATGTCCTTACCACTCAAAACCCGCATGTGAATGGTGGCGGTGGGGCATGGGGGTTTAGCGGCAAGACCGGGACTGTGATGGATATTTTTGGCGATAGCTTTAACGCTATTAACGAGATGATTAAAAACGCTCAAACAGCCCTAGCAAAAACTCAACAGCTTAACGCTAATGAAAACACCCAAATCACGCAACCAGACAATTTCAACCCCTACACTTCTGAAGGCAAAGGGTTCGCAAAAGAAATGCTCAATAGAGCTAACGCTCAAGCAGAGATTTTAAGCTTAGCCCAACAAGTTGCGAATAATTTCCACAGCATTCAAGGGCCTATCCAACAAGATCTAAAAGAATGCACCGCAGGATCGGCTGGTGTGATTAACGACAACACTTATGGTTCAGGCTGTGCGTTTGTGAAGGAAACTTTAAACTCTTTGGTGCAACACACCGCTTATTATGGCAACCAGGTCAATCAAGAAAAAGCTTTGGCTCAAACCATTTTGAATTTTAAAGAAGCCCTTAACACTCTAAACAAAGACTCAACAGCGATCAATAGCGCTATCTCTAGCTTGCCTAACGCTAAATCTCTTCAAAACATGACGCATTCCACTCAAAACCCTAATTCCCCAGAAGGTTTGCTCACTTATTCTTTGGATACCAACAAATACAGCCAGCTCCAAACCACCACGCAAGAACTAGGCAAAAACCCTTTCAGGCGCTTTGGCATGATCAGTTCTCAAACCAATAACGGCGCGATGAATGGGATCGGCGTGCAAGTGGGCTATAAGCAATTCTTTGGTAAAAAAAGGAATTGGGGGTTAAGGTATTACGGCTTTTTTGACTATAACCATGCGTTCATTAAATCCAACTTTTTCAACTCGGCTTCTGATGTTTGGACTTATGGGGTGGGTATGGACGCTCTCTATAACTTCATCAATGATAAAAACACCAATTTCTTAGGCAAAAACAACAAACTCTCTGTGGGGCTTTTTGGTGGCTTTGCGTTAGCCGGGACTTCGTGGCTTAATTCTGAATTTGTGAATTTGAACATGGTGGGTAATATCTATAGCGCTAAGATGAATGTGGCTAATTTCCAATTTTTATTCAATCTAGGCTTGAGGATGAATCTCGCTAGGCCTAAGAACAAAGACAGCGATCATGCCGCTCAGCATGGCATGGAATTGGGCGTGAAAATCCCCACCATTAACACGGATTATTATTCTTTCATGGGGGCTGAACTCAAATACAGAAGGCTCTATAGCGTGTATCTCAATTATGTGTTTGCTTACTAAAACTCTCTTTAAAAAGGGGGGCTTGTTTAAAAACGCTTGAAGGCCTTTTTAAAATTAATCAAGTAAAGAGAGCTTGGATAATCTCTTACAACCGCTCTCAAGCGATAAAATTAAAGCAATCAAAACCCTATTTTTGCAATCATTAAAGAAAAATTTTTAAAGATTATCACTCTTTTTTGATAAAGTAATAATTTAGAATTTAGGGAGTTTTTCATGGAAGAATCAACAGCGTTCATTTTGGCTCTTGTGGGGCTATTCACCGGCATTACCGCTGGGTTTTTTGGTATTGGTGGGGGGGAAATTGTCGTCCCTAGCGCGATTTTTGCCCATTTTAGTTATAGCCATGCGGTGGGTATTTCGCTCATGCAAATGCTTTTTTCTTCAGTGGTCGGCTCTATCATCAATTACAAAAAGGGCTTATTGGATTTGAGAGAAGGCTCATTTGCCGCGCTTGGAGGGCTAATGGGGGCGATTTTAGGGAGCTTTATCTTAAAGATCATTAACGATAAAATTTTAATGAGCGTGTTTGTGGTGGTGGTGTGCTACACCTTTATCAAATACGCTTTTTCTAGCAACAAGAAGCCAGAGCATTTTGAAGAAATGCATTTTGATTTGCATGCGAATAACAAAACGCCAGAAAAAAAGCGCGCAATCCCCTTTGTGTCTATGGATAGAACGCATGGGGTTTTGATGCTCGCTGGTTTTGTTACCGGCATCTTTTCTATCCCGCTAGGCATGGGTGGGGGGATTTTAATGGTGCCGTTTTTGGGCTATTTTTTGAAATACGATTCTAAAAAAATCGTGCCTTTGGGGCTATTTTTTGTGGTGTTCGCTTCTTTATCTGGGGTCATCTCTCTTTATAACGGGAAGGTTCTTGATAATATAAGCGTTCAAGCGGGGGTGATTACCGGCATTGGAGCGTTTTTAGGGGTGGGCATTGGCATCAAGCTCATTGCTTTGGCTAATGAAAAGGTGCATAAAATCTTATTGCTCCTCATTTATGCCTTAAGCATTTTAGCGACCTTACACAAGCTCATTATGGGTTAAATCTAAAAACGCTCAAGGGCATTTTTAAAGATCAAACAGCAAAAGAGCTTGATTTTAATAAAGGATAGCTTTTTAAAAAAGTTTTAATTATCCCTATTTAATGAAAACAAAAAAATACATTTTTTAAATGACTTCTTTTAAGAAATAAAATATTTTATAGGGGTTGTTTTTTTTTGAATAAGAATAGTTAAAAAACAATCAGTTAAGGTGATTTTTAGCGTTTTTAAAATAACCCATAAGATAACCCAAACGCTTGAACCCTCTATTTTAAACCCCCCCTTAAGAGAGCTTAGTCATTACCCCTTAGTGCGTTTTTTTATCCTGGATGTATTTTTTCAATTCACCCCTTTTGATATAAGGGATAAACTCGCCATAGCCCTCTTTTTCCATGTCTTTTAAGGGGATAAACCTTAAAGCCGCGCTGTTGATACAATACCTTAAGCCCCCTAATTCTTTGGGCCCATCGTTAAACACATGCCCTAAATGCGCCTTACCAATACGGCTCAATACTTCAATGCGTTTCCTGTTAAGGCTCTCATCGTCTTCGTATTTCACCACATCTTTATTGATGGGCTTAGAAAAGCTTGGCCACCCACAACCGGAGTCGTATTTATCCGCTGAAGAAAATAACGGCTCGCCTGTGGTAATATCCACATAAATGCCCTCTTCTTCTTTGTTGTAATACTCGTTTTCAAAGGGTCTCTCAGTGTGTTTGTTTTGCGTTACTTCATACTGGAGTTTGGTGAGTTTTTTCTTTAAAACTTCATCGCTGGGTTTGGTGTATTTATCGTCATCCACAATCACTTCATCCGCCTTTTTCAAATCAATATGGCAATAACCACCGGGGTGTTTTTTCAAATAATCCTGGTGGTATTCTTCAGCCCTCACATAATTTTTTAAAGGCTCTACCTCAATGGCGATTTTGCCTTTCACTTCTTTTTGCAACGCTTTTAAGGCGTGATCTATCACTTCTTTATCCGCGCTATTGGTATAATAAATCCCTGTGCGATACTGCCTGCCCACATCATTACCCTGCTTGTTCACGCTCACCGGATCAATCACCTTAAAATAATAGCGTAGCAACTTGTCCAAACTGATCTTTTTAGGATCATAAACCACCTTCACGCTTTCAGCATGATCGCTCTCATGCAATTTTTCATAATTCGTGCTTGAAGTCTTGCCGTTAGCGTAACCAGAGCTTGCGTCTATGACGCCATAAATCCTCTCCATATACGCCTCTAACCCCCAAAAGCACCCCCCAGCCAAGTAAATCACTCTTTCATCGGTTTTAGGGTGTTTAGCCCCCATGTTTTCATTCGCTTGCATGATCGCTCCTATTAGTAAAAAAAGATAAAAAATTTTCAAATAAGATAATACCTTCATTGAATAACCTTTGTTTTAATTTTAATGGTGTCCGCCATTATAACTAAAAAAGATGGTAATTGTTCTTTAAATTGAGTTTAAATTTTAATAAGACTCTGTTCTATTAGGTAACAAAAGTTAAAATCACATCCATTCAACAATCTTACCCACCGCATTGGCTTCATAGCATTTGATAGAGGTTTTTTGACTGGGTTTTTTAGGCAAAATGGCTTTTAAAAAGCCGTAATTTTCCATTTCTTTCAATCTAGCGTTCAAATTAGGGGCTTCTAAAATCCTGCCATTCAAACTCACTTCGCCCAAAAACGCCGTTTTATTGTCAATTTTTCTGTTTTTAAAGCTTGAAAGGATACTGGCAATGACCGCTAAATCGCAAGCCGGCTCGCTAATCTTAATGCCTCCGCTCACATTAATAAACACATCATGGCGGTTTAAGGGGATTTCTAGCTTTTTTTCTAACAAAGCGATGAGCATGTTAAGGCGGTTGGTGTCAAACCCGTTCGCTAATCGTTTGGGCACTCCAAAACTGCACTCGCTCACCAACGCCTGAATCTCTAAAATCAACGCTCTTGAGCCTTCTAAAGTAATGGTAATGGCACTCCCCTCCATAGGCTCTTCTTTGGAAAAAAACAAGCTTGAAGCTTCTTTAGCGCTCACCAAACCCTGCTCTTTCATTTCAAACAAGCCGATTTCACTCGTAGGGCCAAAGCGGTTTTTAAAACTCCTTAAAATCCTTAATTCCCTACTAGGATCGCCTTCAAAATACAGCACGCTATCCACCATATGCTCTAGCACTCTAGGCCCTGCAATGCTCCCTTCTTTAGTGATATGACCGATGATAAAAACAGCAATATTTCTTGTTTTGGCTAAACGCATGAGCTCAAAAGTGATCTCTCGCACTTGCGAAATAGAGCCGGGCGCTGAAGAAATCTCTGGCGAATAAAGCGTTTGAATGGAATCAATCACGCAAGCAAAATAATTTTCGCTTTCAATATTCGCCTTAATCACAGGCCAATTGATTTCATTGAGCAGATACAATTCTTTTTCTATGCAATCCAATCTAGTGGCGCGCATTTTAATCTGACTCAAGCTCTCTTCCCCACTCACATACAAAACCTTTTGCTGGTTTTTGGCTAAGCCAGAAGCCACTTTTAAAAGCAGAGTGGATTTCCCCACCCCAGGACTCCCCCCCACCAAATACAATCCCCCTTTAGCAATCCCCCCACCTAAGACAATATCCAATTCGCTTTGAGTGGAAGAAAACTTGATCACTTCTTCATGCTCAATTTCAGCGATAGAAACGCTTTTTTGCGCTTTTGGGATCGGGTTTTTAAGCGTGTTTAAAACCTCCTTTTGGGTTTGGTTCAATTCTATAAAACTTTCCCATGCGTTGCATTGAACGCACTTGCCCAGCCACTTAGGGCTTGTAAAACCGCAATGCTGACACTCAAATAAAGAAGTTTTTTTAGCCAAAATATTTCTCTTTTTTAAAACCACACAGCTAAATACTAGATAAAAATGGGGTTTTGGTTTTGTTTTATAGCAAAACTCGTAGAACTAAACTCAAAACAAGTTAAAAAATTATCAAGCGCCATTTTGCTCTATTTTTCTTAAAGCCTTCAAAATATAGCGTTTGATATAAGATCCCACGCTTTCTTCTTCTTCGTTAGCCATTTTCTCTAGTTTTTGGTATTGCTCATCAGAAAAATACAAACTTACCGCACGAGTTTTTTTATTAGCGTCTGCTTTTGGTTTGCGTCCTAGTTTATTTTTAGTTCCCCTTAAGTGAGTTTCATCTGTGTTTTCTGTCGTTTTCATCAAGTTCCTTCAATCATCATCGCAAATCGCTTCAAAATAGCATGTTAGCATAAAAGTAGCGTATAATGAATAATGTCGCAAGCGCTAATCATTCCTCATTTTAAGTTTATTAGCACTCGCTTGAAAAAGGCTTCACCCCCTAAAAAGAACAAATCAAATCGGTAACACCCTAATACTGCGATCCAATAATTCCTGTAAGGCGTTTTCAATGGCAAAT
This sequence comes from Helicobacter pylori, assembly GCF_015904775.1. GTDB lineage: Bacteria > Campylobacterota > Campylobacteria > Campylobacterales > Helicobacteraceae > Helicobacter > Helicobacter pylori_DM. Next base: position 98,137 of record NZ_JADZNC010000002.1, on the reverse strand, counting down.
AAAGTCCCGGTAGTCGCGCTCATGCACCCATCGCATGCCCCCATGTAGCGGATATACACATCAATGTAATCATCGCTTTCTTTAATGTCTAAAATCTCTAAATCCCCTCCGTCCATCATAAGCATAGCGCGGATATTCTCATCAATGACTTTATCCACCGCTTTAATCTTTTGAACCATAGTCATTTCCCTGAAAGCTAATTCCCCATTTTGGGATTTATTAGCGGTCGCTTTAAGCTTTTCAGCTTCCATTTCTTCGCGCACTTCTTTAAGAATATCCACCAGGTAATAATCCCTTTTTTCATGCCCTCCCGGTCTCACGCAGCTTTTACAAAACGCGCCGGCTTTGGTGTAGTTAGTGATTTCTTCAACGCTTTTTAAATCATTGAGCCTAATCACTTCCTTAATCGTGCCTAAACTCACCCTAGCGCACTCGCACACGATGATTTCTTCTTCAAAATCTTCAGCGTTTTTCCCCAAATACATGCCGGCAGCTTTTTTGATCACATCATACGCCATCACCGAGCAGTGCATTTTTTGCCCAGGCACCGCCGGTGTGTCCGGATCGTCTCTCAAGCCTCTTTCCACGTCTAAATTCGTGATTTTTACCGCATCTTGGACTCTTTTATTCAAACACAACTCTACCATCATGTCTGAGCTTGCGATCGCTGTCCCGCAACCAAAGCTTTTAAACTTCGCGTCAACAATCGTATCCGTGCTTTCATCTACAAGCCAATACAACCTCACCGCATCACCGCATGCTTCTGCGCCATAATCCGCCACAATGAGCTTAGCGTTTTTGGCTTTAGCCTGCTCTTCGGTGATGACCCCTAAATGCGTAGGGTTATCCATGCGCCTTTGAACTTCTTTAGAATACGCGTCCCAGAGAACCGAACCCACTAAATCATGTTTTGCCATTTTGATTCCTTTATATTCTTTTTAATAAGAGCTTGAAATGTTTCTCAATCTTATAGCCGCTTGAGAGAAAACTTCAATCGTTTTATCAATTTCAGCTTCCGTGTTAAAACGGCTCAATGAAAGCCTGATAGCGGTATGAGCCAATTCCTTGCTCGCTCCAATCGCTACCATGACAGGATTAGCCTCTAAATCCTCACTCGCGCACGCGCTCCCTGTGGAAGCGGCGATATTAGAGCGATTCAAATCCCACAGCATGGCCTCTCCTTCAATCCCTCTCACGCTGATTAAAGTCGTGTTAGGCACACGATGGACTCGATCCCCTACCACCATCACATCAGGGATTTTCAAAAGCGCTTCTTCTAATTTGTCGCGCAATTTCCCTACCACTTCTTTTTCATAATCTAAATGCTCTACGGCTAATCTCATCGCTTCGCCCATGCCCACAATATAAGGCACATTCAAAGTCCCGCTGCGCCTACCATTCATATGCTCCCCGCCATGAAAAAGAGGGGTCAATCCCACCCCACTTCTAATATACAACCCCCCAATGCCTTTAGGCCCATGAAACTTGTGTGCGCTAAAAGAAAGGAAATCCGCATTCGCTTTCAACACATCTACAGGGATTTTACCAATCGCTTGCACCGCATCGGTATGGAACAACACGCCCTTTTCTTTACAGATAGCCCCAATTTCTTCAATAGGGAAAATGAGACCGGTTTCATTATTCGCCCACATCACGCTCACTAGAGCGGTTTTTTCTGTGATCGCTTCTTTAACTTGCTCTGCGGTGATGCTCCCATGCTCATTAATGGGCAAGTAAGTAACCTCCACCCCCAAGCTTTCTAAAAAATTACAAGTGGATCGCACCGCCGGATGCTCTGCAACCGTGGTTACAATATGGTTTTTGCCCTTTTTCAAGCATTCATCAAAATACACGCCCTTTAAAACCCAATTATTGCTTTCTGTCGCGCAAGAAGTGATGATCACATCATCTATATCCCTAGCGTTAATGCCTTTATAAAGCTTATCTAGCGCTTCTGCAATGGCTGGGTGGGTTTCTGTGCCAAATTGGTGCAACGAGCTAGGGTTCCCGTAATGATCCCTTAAAAAAGGATCCATGATCTCTTTGACTTTAGGGTCAATCCTAGTTGTAGCGTTATTGTCTAAATAAATTCGTTGTAACAAGGTTAATATTCTCCTCAAAAATTTTACATAGATTTTCTTATCTAAGTCTAAATTATGATTAAATACAAGATATTTTCTTAATTTTAACTTAAAATAAGATGAATTTTTGAAAACATTTTGAGAAATGCGAATACCCCCATTAAAAACCAACATAGCCGCTACCAACCCGCTTAAGGTTTTTTAAGGGGTCTCCCACGCCTGTCTTTTAAAGCGTCTATCCCCCCTTGTTGGTAACGCTTCTCCCACACATAGAGTTTTTGCAATTGTTTTGCGACTTCTTTTTTAGTGGGTTTAATGCCCCTAAGGTTATAAAGAGCGGTAATGATAATGGGCTTTGGGACATTAAACCTTTGGATAAATTCCAAACAATCTTTTTTGAGCTGGGAGTCTTGCTTGTTTTTAGTAATATCCACATGGCTTAAATATTGCAACACGTAAAGGCGTTTTTCTTCATCTTCTTGCACGATTTCTGGGGCTAACTCCATCCCTTGACTAACGCCTTTAAAAAACTTATTTGAAGCCTCTTGGGCGGGATAAACGCTCAAATAAGTTTCTAGTAAAGAAATCACTCTTTTTTGCTGTTCCAATAGTGCGTCTATTTTGGCACTCAAACGATTTATTTTACTTTCCATGCGTTCAATGGTAACTAGTAAAAATAAATAACTATTTAATCATTAAAAATGATTATTCTAATACCATGCTCCAAATTAAGATGTATTTTTATGATCATGCTACAATAAGAAAACACAAAACGATTTCAAAGAAAAAGGGCTTAAAATGAAAACTTTTGAAGTGATGATTCAAACCGATTCAGAAGGGTATTTGGACGCTAAATTTGGCGGTAACGCCCCTAGAGGGTTTCTTAACCCAAACGGCTTACCCACTTATTCGCCTAAAATCTCATGGCAAAAAGTGGAAGGCGCTAAAAGCTACGCTTTAGAATTAATAGATCATGACGCGCAAAAAGTGTGCGGCATGCCGTTTGTCCATTGGGTCGTGGGCAATATTTCTTATAATGTTTTAGAAGAAAACGCTTCCATGATGGATAAAAGGATTACTCAAGGGGTCAATTCGCTCACTCAAGGCTTTATCCGTTCACCGCTCAATGAAAGCGAAAAACAACGCTCCAATCTCAATAACAGCGTCTATATCGGCCCCATGCCCCCTAATGGCGATCACCATTACTTAATTCAAGTGTATGCCCTAGACATTCCTAAACTCGCCTTAAAAGCCCCTTTTTTCTTAGGCGATTTGCATGACAAAATGCGCAACCATATCATCGCCATAGGGAGAAAGGAATTTTTATACAAGCAGTTTGTGAGGAAATAGGCTATAAGCTTGTAGGTTTAGTTCAATGAGCTTGTTTAACCTTAATATTCTTTCATTTTTTTAAAAAGTGGGGTTTTACGCAACCCTAACGAGATGGATTATAACGCTAGAAATTAGAGCTAAAAGCACCAAAAGCTGATTTAAACACGCATCAACTCCTTATCAAACCATTCATTCAACACTACCTATAATTTTTAAAACGCTCCCTAACTTCTCTGTCTAATTCTAGCACTTCATCTAAACTAGAGAGCTTGAAAGGCATTTTAGCGTATGATTCTAAGGCTTGAGAGATGATTTGGATAAAGCCTCCAAAAGCGATTTCTTGATTTAAAAACTTCTCCATCGCCACTTCATTGCTCGCATTCAACACCACGCCAAGCTTGGGATTTTCCAACAACAAATCTTTATAACGCCACAAAGTGTAGCGCTCCACGCTAATGGGTTCGAATTTAATCGTGCTTAAAGCGTATAAGTCTAAGGGCTTGATGGAAGCACTCAAAGAAGCTAATTTAGGGTTAATGGCGTAGCTTATGGGTAATTTCATGTCCGCGCTCGCTAAATGTGCGATGACAGAGTTGTCTTCAAACTCCACCAAAGCATGCACGATAGAACTCCTTTCAATGAGCGCATCAATCTTTAAAGACGCGCCAAAAAGCCAATAGGTTTCTAAAATTTCAAAAAGCTTATTGACCATGCTCGCTGAATCAATGGTGATTTTAGATCCCATGCTCCAATTAGGGTGCTTGAGCGCATTTTGCGCGTTTTGAATAGGAATAAATTCTAAAGGCGTGTCCCTAAAAGCCCCCCCACTCGCGCTAATGATTAAAGATTTAGGCTTTAAAGTCTTGTTTTGCAACAACGCCCACAAACCAAAATGCTCGCTATCAACGGGCGTGATTTGTGAAATGTCTAATAAATGCCCCGCGCTCACCAAACTTTCTTTATTCGCTAGGGCCAGTTTTTTATTAGTTTGTAAGCTTTTAAAGCTCGCTTTCAATCCGGCTACGCCCACAATGGCGTTAAGAACTAAATTTGAAACGCACTCCTCTATCATCGCATCAATGCCCTCTAACCCTACAAACACTTTCGCTCCCAAAGGCTCTAAATTATTCAAATCGTTAGGATCTAAAATCGCTACTTTTTTGGGTTTGAAAATTTGGATTTGCTCATTGATTAAAGCGATATTTTTCCCACAGCTTAAGGCTTCTATTTCTACCTTGAATTTTTTTGCGATTTTAAGGGCGTTTTTCCCGATAGAGCCGGTGCTTCCTAAAACAACCATTCAGTCCCCTAAAAACACCGCCGTCTCTTTCCAAACTTCTAAAAAATACAACAACGCATGCAAGCCTAAAGCCCCAAAAAGCATGGAATCCAATCGGTCTAAAACGCCCCCATGCCCGGGTAAAATCTTACCGCTATCTTTGATCCCAGCCTTTCTTTTCAAATAGCTTTCATACAAATCCCCAAACACCGCTGCAAAAGCGATTAAAAAACTAAATAGAAGCGCCATAAGAAAGCCTCCGCTCAATTTCCCCATGCCCACAAACGATCCCAAAACGCTCGCCAAAACAACACCAATCAATGCACCCTCTAAGGTTTTATTCGGTGAAGTGGCTGTGAAAGGGGTTTTGCCTAAAAGCTTGCCTCCAAAAAACGCCCCCACATCGCTTGCGACCACCACCACTAAAAGCCAAATGATCGCCACTGCGCCAAAATCCTTATAAACCCCAAAAAGCGCAAAAAACCCAACGCCCGGATACAAAAAGGGTAAAATGGCTTCGCTGTGGTGCGCTTTTTGATAAGCGATGACGCTAGCCATGACCATCGCGCTGATAAGAGCGCATTCTACAGGATGCCCGTTAAAATACGCCGCCACCCATGACAACACTAGAATGAGATACAAGCTAAAGCCCGCTTTGACCTGGAACAACCTTAACGCTTCAAAAAACCCTACCGCATAAATCCCCCCTAAAACAGCCCAAAACAACAACAAATTGTCCGCATACAAAATCAAGCCTGCTACAATGATTAAAACAACCCCTGTAATGTAACGAGACTTTTCTTTAAATAACTCTTCTTTCACTTTTTTCCTTAATCAATTAAATATCAGCGAAACCAAAAAATAGCTAAACGCGCTAATCAAAACGACTCCCACTAAATTAAGCCACAAACCGGCTTTAATCATGTCCGTTATTTTAACATACCCAGAGCCATAAGCTATCGCATTGGGTGGGGTGGCTACAGGGAGCATGAACGCGCAAGTCGCGCTCAAGGCTACAGGAATGGTCAATAACAAGCTCTGATGGTTTTCATAACCCATGCCCATCGCAACCCCTCCAATCACCGGTAAAAATGCGGCAGCGGTGGCGGTGTTAGAAGTGATTTCGGTTAAGAAAATGACCATTAAAGTGACCATGACAATGATGAATAAAATCGGTAAATGCGAAAAGCCAGAGACTAAATGCCCAATCCACAAACTCAACCCGGTTTTAGAAAATTGCGCGCTCAAGGCTAACCCGCCGCCAAATAAAAGCAACACATCCCAAGGGAGTTTTTTGGCAACACCCCAATCAATGAGCCTATCGCCCTGATTGTTAGCGGGCAAAATGAATAAAAGCGCAGAAACCCCCATAGCGATCACGGAATCAATTTTATCTATCTTAATGCCCCAAGATTTTAAAATCGTGTCTAAAAAAATCCACCCTAAAGACGCCAGAATAAAAAGAATCCCCACCGAGATTTCCGCCTGACTCAAACGGCCTAGTTTGTTTAACTCTAATCTAACGACTTCCTTACCCCCTGGGATTTCTTTAATCTTTAAAGGGAAAATCACATAAGTGAGCAAGAGCCACGCTAAAATGAGCATGATAAAGGCTAACGGCGTCCCAAACACCATCCACTGAGCGAAACCAATTTCAATATTGAAAGCGGTTTTCATATAGCCGGCCAATAAAGCGTTAGGCGGCGTGCCAATCAGAGTGCCTAAAGAGCCAATAGAAGCCGCATAAGCGATGCCAAGCATCAAGCAAATACTGAAATTCGTGCGATAGATAGTCGTCTTTTCTTGAATCACTTGAGCGATGTCCTTACCCTTATGCACGATATTGCCCATAATACCCCCATGCACTTTGGTGATTTCTTCTTTTTGATACCATGAATGAGAGGCGTTTTCTTTACCCACCAGTTTAGCGACTAATTGCAAAACGCTCATGCCAACAGGAAACATCATCACCGCCGTTGCGGTATTGCTCACCCACATAGACAGAAAGCCTGTAGCTATCATGAAACCTAAAATCAACCTCCTAGGGCTTGTGCCTACCAATAAAATAATGCTTAAAGCGATGCGCGTGTGCAAGTTCCATTTTTGCATGCTTAAAGCCAAAATAAACCCTCCCATAAAAAGAAAGATGATCGGCGATGCGTAAGAAGAGCTGACGCTAGCGAATTGATCCACGCTAAAGACGCTAAAAAGCACCAAAGGTAAAAGCGCGGTTGCAGGCAGGTCAATGGCTTCAGTCATCCACCATATCCCCATTAAAACAGCCACCCCAGCCACAACAGGCATCGCCTTATAATTTAAGGAACTAAGCTTGGGGATTTCTTCTACAATGTGAGGCATTTGAGCGTCTAAAGCGTAATAGATAATGAGCGCGATTAACGCCCCTCCTATTAACCCCAACAAGCGCACGATCTTGGTGCTTTTGTCATCAGTGTTCGTATCGGCATGCGAATGATTTTCCATGGTGTTTTACCCTTTAAAATTACTAACCTCCATGCTACAATAAAACTTTTTTAAAACTAGGGTTTTAGAAAAATAAAATCAAAATAGGAAAAAGAGTGGTAAAAGAAAGTGATATTTTAGTGATTGGTGGGGGGCATGCAGGCATTGAAGCGAGCTTGATTGCAGCCAAAATGGGGGTTAGAGTGCATTTAATCACCATGCTCATAGACACGATCGGTTTGGCGAGCTGTAACCCGGCGATTGGGGGCTTGGGTAAAGGGCATTTGACTAAAGAAGTGGATGTTTTAGGAGGGGCTATGGGGATTATTACGGATCATAGCGGTTTGCAATATCGTGTGTTAAACGCTTCTAAAGGGCCGGCGGTTAGGGGGACTAGGGCGCAAATTGATATGGATACTTACCGCATTTTTGCAAGAAATCTTGTTTTAAACACCCCTAATTTGAGCGTCTCTCAAGAAATGACCGAAAGTTTAATCCTTGAAAACGATGAGGTAGTGGGCGTAACCACGAACATTAATAACACTTACAGAGCTAAAAAAGTGATCATCACCACAGGCACTTTTTTAAAAGGGGTGGTGCATATTGGCGAACACCAAAACCAAAACGGGCGCTTTGGGGAAAACGCTTCCAATTCTTTAGCCTTGAATTTAAGGGAGCTTGGCTTTAAGGTGGAAAGGTTAAAAACCGGCACTTGCCCAAGAGTGGCCGGTAATAGCATTGATTTTGAAGGCTTAGAAGAGCATTTTGGGGATGCAAACCCTCCCTATTTCAGCTATAAAACCAAAGATTTTAACCCCACCCAACTCTCATGTTTTATCACTTACACTAACCCCATTACCCACCAAATCATTAGGGATAATTTCCACCGAGCCCCCCTATTTAGCGGTCAAATTGAAGGCATAGGCCCAAGGTATTGCCCTAGCATTGAAGATAAAATCAACCGCTTTAGCGAGAAAGAACGCCACCAGCTGTTTTTAGAGCCTCAAACCATCCATAAAAGCGAATATTATATCAACGGCTTAAGCACCTCTTTACCCCTAGATGTGCAAGAAAAGGTCATTCATTCTATCAAAGGCTTAGAAAACGCCCTCATCACGCGTTATGGCTATGCGATAGAGTATGATTTTATCCAGCCTACAGAATTGACCCACACTTTAGAAACCAAAAAAATCAAAGGGCTTTATTTGGCCGGGCAAATCAATGGGACTACCGGCTATGAAGAAGCGGCGGCTCAAGGGCTTATGGCTGGGATTAATGCGGTATTGGCCTTAAAGAATCAAGCCCCCTTTATTTTAAAGCGCAATGAAGCTTATATCGGCGTTTTGATTGATGATTTGGTTACTAAAGGCACGAATGAGCCTTACAGAATGTTTACTAGCCGGGCCGAATACCGCTTGCTTTTAAGAGAAGACAACACGCTTTTCAGGTTAGGCGAGCATGCCTATCGTTTAGGGCTTATGGAAGAGGATTTTTATAAGGAATTAAAAAAAGACCAACAAGCAATACAAGACAATCTCAAACGCCTTAAAGAATGCGTGCTTACCCCTAGTAAAGAAGTATTAAAACGCCTAAACGAATTGGATGAAAACCCTATCAATGACAAAATGGATGGCGTCAGTCTTTTAGCGCGCGATAGTTTTAATTTAGAAAAAATGCGCTCCTTTTTCAGCTTTTTAACGCCCTTGAATGAGCGGGTTTTAGAGCAAATCAAAATTGAATGTAAGTATAATATTTATATTGAAAAGCAACACGAAAATATCGCTAAAATGGATAGCATGCTCAAAGTTTCTATCCCTAAAGGTTTTGTGTTTAAAGGCATTCCAGGCTTAAGCCTAGAAGCGGTAGAAAAGTTAGAAAAATTCCGCCCCAAAAGCCTTTTTGAAGCTTCAGAAATCAGCGGGATCACCCCGGCGAATTTAGACGTTTTGCATTTGTATATCCATTTGCGAAAAAACTCTTAAAGGATTTTTAATGAACGCTTTAGAAATCACCCAAAAGCTCATCAGCTACCCCACCATTACGCCCAAAGAATGCGGTATTTTTGAATACATTAAATCGCTTTTTCCTGCTTTTAAAACCCTAGAGTGTGGAGAAAATGGCGTGAAAAACCTTTTTTTATACCGCATTTTTAACCCCCCCAAAGAGCATGCAGAAGAAAAGCATGCAGAAGAAAAGCATGCAAAAGAAAATGTTAAGCCCTTGCATTTTTGCTTTGCAGGGCATATTGATGTCGTGCCTCCTGGAAACAATTGGCAAAGCGATCCCTTTAAACCCATTATTAAAGAGGGGTTTTTATACGGCCGTGGGGCGCAAGACATGAAGGGGGGCGTGGGGGCGTTTTTGAGCGCGAGTTTAAATTTTAACCCTAAAACCCCTTTTTTGCTTTCTATTTTACTCACGAGCGATGAAGAAGGGCCAGGGTTTTTTGGCACAAAACTCATGTTAGAAAAGCTCAAAGAAAAAGATTTGCTGCCCCATATGGCGATTGTGGCTGAACCCACTTGCGAAAAAGTCTTAGGCGATAGCATCAAAATTGGCCGAAGAGGCTCTATTAATGGCAAACTCATTTTAAAAGGCGTTCAAGGGCATGTGGCTTACCCGCAAAAATGCCAAAACCCTATTGATGCGCTCGCTTCGGTTTTGCCTTTGATTTCAGGAGTTGATTTAGACAATGGCGATGAGTGTTTTGACCCTTCAAAATTAGTCATCACCAACTTGCACGCAGGGTTAGGGGCTAATAATGTGACTCCAGCAAGCGTAGAAATTACCTTTAATGCGCGCCATTCTTTAAAAACCACTAAAGAGAGTTTGAAAGAATATTTAGAAAAGGTTTTAAAAGATTTGCCTTATACTTTAGAATTAGAATCAAGCAGTTCGCCTTTCATCACGGCTTCTCATTCAAAACTCACCAGCGTTTTAAAAGAAAATATTTTAAAAACATGCCGCACCACCCCCCTTTTAAACACCAAAGGCGGCACGAGCGATGCGCGATTTTTTAGCGCTCACGGCATAGAAGTGGTGGAGTTTGGCGTTATTAATGACAGGATCCATGCCATTGATGAAAGGGTGAGCTTGAAGGAATTAGAGCTTTTAGAAAAAGTGTTTTTGGGGGTTTTAGAGGATTTGAGCGAGAAATGAATGGGGAGTTTTGGTGTAAGGGTTTTATTTTTAATACCAACGCCTTTTTCGCTGGCAAAAACCACCAAACCAACTCAAGCTTTACATGCCAATATCCATTTATCATAGCCTATAAGAGTGGGGTCATGCTTGACAAAGTAATCAAAGCTTGCTATAGTCTTTTTGCCCCTTTTTGTTCCATTTGTAATAAAGAAACCTTTCCAAAAATTAAATTCTTAAGGGCTTTTACCAAGCCACTCTTAAAGGGGTGGCTCAATCAACTTTTTAAAACAAACTCTTTTAAGCCCTATCTTTAGAAGTATCCCTTTTAGCATAGCAATTAGGCTCAAACAACACGCAGTTAAAAGAAAAATAATTTTTTTCTTCATCTCATCAATAAAGGTTCAATAAGGCTTTAGTCATCAATATTTGGTTACAATTATAAGGGATCACATTTTTTATAATAGGAGATATATCATGCCAGGAAGTGTTCAAAAAACCCTTTTTAGGGTCTTGTGTTTTGGCGCATTGTGTTTGAGAGGGTTAATGGCAGAGCCAGACGCTAAAGAGCTTGTGAATTTAGGCATAGAGAGCGCGAAGAAGCAAGATTTCGCTCAAGCTAAAACGCATTTTGAAAAAGCTTGTGAGTTAAAAAATGGCTTTGGGTGTGTTTTTTTAGGGGCGTTCTATGAAGAAGGGAAAGGAGTGGGAAAAGACTTGAAAAAAGCCATCCAATTTTACACTAAAGGTTGTGAATTAAATGATGGTTATGGGTGCAACCTGCTAGGAAATTTATACTATAACGGACAAGGCGTGTCTAAAGACTCTAAAAAAGCCTCACAATACTACTCTAAAGCTTGCGACTTAAACCATGCTGAAGGGTGTATGGTATTAGGAAGCTTACACCATTATGGCGTAGGCACGCCTAAGGATTTAAGAAAGGCTCTTGATTTGTATGAAAAAGCTTGCGATTTAAAAGACAGCCCAGGGTGTATTAATGCAGGATACATATATAGTGTAACAAAGAATTTTAAGGAGGCTATCGTTCGTTATTCTAAAGCATGCGAGTTGAATGATGGTAGGGGGTGTTATAATTTAGGGGTTATGCAATACAACGCTCAAGGCACAGCAAAGGACGAAAAGCAAGCGGTAGAAAACTTTAAAAAAGGTTGCAAATCAGGCGTTAAAGAAGCATGCGACGCTCTCAAGGAACTGAAAATAGAACTTTAGTTTCAATAAAGTTAAGCTAAACGCCGTGTTTAGCTGGCTTTTACGCTTTTTAATGTTTTAATGGAAGCATAAACCCTACAAACTAATCTTTTAATCATAATAAGGCTTTTATCGCACCCATTCATTGCCGTTTTTAGATTGGTGTTTGAAGGGTTTAAAGCAGTTTTCAAACCCTTAAAAAAGGTTTTACCCCCTACAACGCCTTTAATAACACGCTATTTAGGCGCTCATTAAAGCTTTTAGCGTCTTTTAGAGCCCCTTTTTCTAAAAGCTTCGCCCCATCATAAAGCAACCAGATAAAAGCGCTCAACTGCTCTTTATCTTCGCATTTTAAGAGTTTTTGTAAAATCGCATGGTTAGGGTTTAATTCTAAAGTTTTCTTGCTTTCAGGCACGCTTTGCCCCATTTGACGCATAAAATTAGCCATCATCGCATTTTGTTCATCGCCTATTAAAGCCACCGCTGAAGTGAGATGATTAGAAAGCTCTACGCCTTTAATCTCATCTTTAAGATTTTCTTCAAACGCTTTCATCAAATCTTTAAACTGATCTTTTACCTCATCATGGATTTCTTCCAAACCAAGCTCTTTCAAACTCTCGCTATGACTAGCGTCTTTAAAGGGCGTTTTATCGTATTCATTCACGCCTGGCATCACAAACGCATCAATTTCATCGCTCAATAACAAAACATCATAGCCTTTTTGAGCGTATTTTTCCAAAATGGGGGACGCTTTTAGTAAGTCTAAATTTTCGCCTAAAAGGTAATAAATGCTCTTTTGATTTTCTTTTAAATTTTCTTTGTATTCTTTTAAAGAAATCAATTCTCCTTTGTCTTTAGAATAGAATCTTAACAATTCTAAAAGTTTTTCTTTGTTTTCAAAATCCCCATACAAGCCTTCTTTTAACACTTTCCCGAAAGGCTCATAGAATTTATGGTAATTTTTTTCATCCTTGCTCAAGCGCTCAATTTCGCTTAAAATCTTTTTCACTGAAGCCGAACGGATATTGGCTAAAATCTTGTTTTGCTGTAAGATTTCACGGCTCACGTTCAAGGGTAAATCTTCGCTGTCAATCACGCCTTTAACAAACCTCAAATAAGACGGCAACAATTCTTTGTCATCATCAGTGATAAACACCCTTTTAACATAAAGTTTGACCCCGCTTTTATAATCCACCCTAAACAAATCAAAGGGTGCCTTGCTAGGGATGTAAAAAAGCGTTGTGTATTCTAAAGAGCCTTCCACTTTATTATGGATATAGCTCAAAGGCTCGCTGTTGTCATGCGCAAACGATTGGTAGAAATCTTTGTAATCCTTGTCTTTTAACTCGCTCTTATTCATTTTCCATAAAGCGCTCGCTTGATTGATTTGCTCGCATTTTTCTTCTTTAACTTCTTTTTTATTATCCCCTTCGCCCTCAAATTTCGTATCGGTGTAAGTTAAAAAAATAGGGAAAGGGATATGCTCAGAATACTTTTTAACAACGCCATCAATCTCCCAACGGCTCGCAAAATGAGAATCTTCTTCTTTTAAAAAGAGGGTGATTTCTGTGCCTTGCTCCTCTTTAACGCATTCGCTGATTTCAAACTTGCCCTTACCATCGCTCACCCATGCATAAGCTTGCTCGCTAGTAACTTTTTTGGTTTGAACGACAATCTTACTCGCTACCATGAACGCCGAATAAAAGCCCACGCCAAACTGGCCAATTAAAGCGCTATCTTTTTTCTTATCCCCACTCAAAGCGCTTAAAAAACTCTTCGTGCCTGATTTAGCGATCGTGCCTAAATGCTCGATGAGATCGCTTTTATCCATGCCTATACCATTGTCTTTAATCGTTAAGGTCTTTTTCTGGCTATCAAAACTCAAATGAATGCTAGGCGTGGTATTGAGCCCTTTTAATTTCTCATCGGTTAGCATCAAATAATTCAGCTTATCCAAAGCGTCGCTCGCGTTAGAAATCAACTCCCTTAAAAAAATCTCTTTATTAGAATACAAAGAGTGGATCATCAAATCCAAAAGCTGGTTGATTTCAGTTTGGAAGGTGTATTCTTGGTTAGACATTGAACTTTTTCCTTTAATAAAATTTTTAAGATTATACAATAAAAGCGCGCTTAAAAGGGGCATGCTATGGCTTAAAAATCACATGAAAGAACGTTTAATTTCTTAAAAATGATAACTCATATAGCTCATCAAATAGCTTCTATTTTGAATGGTTTGAGCGAAATCAGGGTTGTAACCGCTTGTGAAAAACCCTACCTTATAACCCTTATGCATCGTGATTTGATAGCCATTAAACATTAGCATTAAATAGATATGTTTTTTAAGGTTATATTTAAAAGTAACCCCTAAGCTTTGCGAATCAGCCCTTGGGGAATAGGTCAATTTCCCATACAATTGCACCAAAAGATTCTTAATACTCTTCCCTACAAAAGCGTTAATGGTCATGGAATTAGCGTTGTAAAAATTGGAATAAGCGTCTTCATAAGGGGTGTCATCTTTCGTGTCATAAAAAGGATCAATGGGTGAACCATTCCAGCCTAATTGAACGCTCGCGTTCCAAAAATTCTTATACACGCTCCAGCCAAAACGATAAGAGCGAAAATTGATCCTTTGAAACACAAACAAACTCGCGCTTTTTTTACCCACTAAAGCGGCTCTGTAATAATCTTTAGACAAATAATCGCTATAAAGAGGAAACCATGCGTAAAAAGTCGTTTGGATGCGCCAAAGAGATTTCCAATAAGACTTTGTGTCATGGGTGATTTCAAATCCAGGAGCGTTAAAATTCTTAGGGTAAAACCAAATAAAAGGCGCGACCCTAATGTATTTATTTTCATAAATGAGATTGAAATTGTGCATGCCGTAGTTGATTTTTTGCTTGTAATTGACAGGAGCGTAAAAATCTCTAATGTATTGTTCATTGGCTAAAGCCCTTCCAAAGGTGCTAAACCACACTATCTTAAACTTTTTCCACCGGTAAAAAAGCTCAAACCCTTGATTAAACCCGCTCAAAAACAAAGCCTTAGAAGGGTAACGCCCTAATTTAATCCCAAAAATGTCCTTATATTGATAATCTAAATACAAATTGTATAACACATAAGGCCTGGCGTTTTGAGCCTTTTGCTCTCTGGTCCAATTTTGGCTGTATTGCATCAAATAGCCCTCCCATCGCCCCATGTAATACCAGTTCGCCGGCTGAAACCCTGCCTTAGGGTTGGCTTCATCAATCAAAAACTTCGTGGAATCATAAGCTAACGCTCCTATTTCGCCCCCCACCCCAAAACCCAATTTGTGGTTTTCAATCCCTTTAGGGAGCAAACTAACATCAATTTGTAAGGCCCCGGTAGTGGTTACATAACTCCCTGTAGGGTAAATCCCTTTTTTGGAGTTGATAACCGACTGATTGAAAGCGATGCGCGAAAACGATCCCACTCTCGCGCTGATTTGATACTCAAAAGCGCTGAGAAAAACCCCATGCAAAGCCAAAAACCCTAGCCAAACTTTTTGATTAAGCACCCTTTTATCAAACACCTTTTTTATTGAAGTCTGATATTATGCCATAAAACAAACTCGCCATTTTGGTTTTGAAAAAAAAAAAAAAAAACGATAAGATTACAAATCACCCCCTTTTTAGCAGGCCCAATTTAAAGATTTAAGGACTATGCATGCAAGAGATTATCCCTGTTGTGGTGGCTTTTGACAATAATTATTGTATCCCTGCTGGCGTGAGTTTGTATTCCATGCTAGCAAACGCCAAACGAGAGAGAGAGAGTAAAACTCTTTTATAAAATCCATTGTTTGGTGGAGAGTTTAAGCCTAGAAAATATAGCCAAATTAGAAGAAACGATCGCTCCTTTTAGCGCTTTTTCCAGTATAGAGTTTTTGGATATTTCTAATGAAGAATTAGAACCACGCCATAATTACCGCAAACTTGATGCTTTAATAGCGAGTGAAATTAAAAAATTGTATTTAAAACTCAATGCTTTTTCGCAAAAACGCTTTTCTAAAATGATCATGTGCCGTTTCTTTTTTGCCTCCCTTTTCCCCCAATACGACAAGATGATCGCATTTGATGTGGACACTTTGTTTGTGGGTGATATTAGCGAGAGCTTTTTTATCCCCCTTGAAACGCATTATTTTGGGGCTGTGAGGGAAAAAGATTTGATCGCTATGGACAGGAATTCGGCTAAGGATTTATACGAATTACGCCAAATGCACGCAAAATCTATCGGCGTTGCTGACGCTTTCCCTGATTTAAAAGAAGCTCAAATCCTTTTTGACAACTACTTTAACGCCGGGTTTTTAGCCTTAAATTTAAAATTGTGGCGTGAAGAAAATCTAGAAAACCAATTGATTACCTTTTTCATTGTGAAAAACGAAAAACTTTTATTTAGCGATCAAGACGCTTTGTGTTTTGTGTGCCGTGGTAGGATTTTAGAACTGCCTTATTCCTACAACGCCCACCCCAGTTTCCTTGATATGCCATCATTCCCTAGCATCAAAGAAGCGCGCATGCTGCATTTTTGGGGCGATAAACCCTGGAAACTCTTAAGCGTCATTGGCGCGAAAAAATGGCATGAAGCGTTGATTCAAACGCCTTTTAAAGACGCCTATTTTAACGCTCCCTTTTTAGATCGCCTCTTTGAATCCCTTCAAAATAGGGATAAAGAAACCCAAGAAATCCACGCTTTCAATAAAGCCTTATCCTTTTCAGACAAGCGGTATTCTTTTGAATTTCTTCTGCCCAGGCTTTCTTCTAAATTCCTTATAGAATTTTTGCTTTTTAAGATCAAACAAAAAGTGAAGCGGTTGGTTAAAAGGGTTTTTTAAACCCCCTTTCAAAATTAATGCGAGCAAGCATGGGTTTGTGTGGGCTGGATGTCCTTATTATCGGCTAGTTTTTCCTTTTTTACTCTCTCTAAAAAAGCGCTCAAATCTTGCGCCATTTTTTCAAAAATCTTAGCGCTCACGCTATTAGGGTGAGAAATCACAATCGGTTCGCCCCTATCCCCCCCTAAACGCACTTTAGGCTCTAAAGGGAGCTTGGCTAAAATCTGCGTGTGGTAAGCTTCTAGCAACTCATTCATGGAATTTGAGCCAAAAATCTCGCTTTCTTTCTTGCAATGCTCGCACACAAAACTCCCCATATTTTCTACAATGCCGGCAATAGGAATGTGTAGTTTCTTAAACATGTCCAAACTCCGTTTAGCGTCATCCAAACTCACGATTTGAGGCGTAGTAACGGTGATTCCTGCGCTGAGTGGCACGGCTTGGGCTAGCGTGAGCTGCGCATCGCCTGTTCCTGGGGGCATATCCACCACCAACACGTCTAAATCCCCCCAAATAATATCGCTTAGCATCTGCTCAATCGCTCGCATAAGCATGGGTCCTCTCCAAATGAGACTCTGCCCTTCATCATACAAAAGCCCCATGCTCATCACAGAAACGCCAAAAGCCTTTAAAGGAATGAGTTTTTTACCGCTAGGATCCATGATCACATCAGCGTTTTGCAAACCCATCATTCTGGGGATATTAGGGCCATACACATCAGCGTCTAGTAACCCCACTTTTTGGTTTAAATTCGCTAAAGCGATGCTTAAATTCACGCTAGTGGTGCTTTTACCCACACCGCCCTTGCCTGAGCTTATCATGACCACATGCTTGATGTTTTTAGCCAGATTTTTAGTGGCGGGCTTTGGGGCTTGCGGTTTAGGCGGGGTTTTAATATCCAAATTCAAAGCCTTCACGCCTTTTTCTTGCATCGCTTTGGAGATATTTTCCCTTAAAATCGTGCTCGTTTCTTCAGAGCTTGAGGGGATTTCTATTAAAAGCCCTAATTGGTTGTCATGCAAGGTGATGTTTTTAACAAAACCAAAGCTGACAATATCCTTTTCAAAATTAGGGTAGATGATCGTTTTTAACGCGTTCAAGATGTCTTCTTGGGTGAGCATTTTAATCCTTAAAATGATAGTATTTGAATTTTCTTTATAGCATGTTTTGTTTAATTTTGCATCATCAATTAAATTTGCGTTTTGAAAGGGTAAGACATGAAACTTCATAAGCATGTTTTGAAATTACACCATTTTAGGAATTTGGGTAGAAACTCGCCCACAGAATTGCTTTTAAATTCAAGTTTTGATGAAAAACATGGGGGGTTGGTGGTTTTAGTGGGGGAAAATAATGTCGGTAAAAGCAATGTTTTAGAAGCTTTAAAAATCTTTAATGATGTGGATGTCAAACTTTGTAGTGAAGAAGATTATTTCAAAACCCATGAAAAAGACACCCTTTTAAGTTTAGAAGAAGAAACAATCCTTGATCACAAAATCACAGGTTTTTCTTGCGTGGATTTAAAAATTCAATCTAAGGAAGTTAATAAAGGATTAAAGGAATTATCAAAAACGCTAATCAGCTACCCTTTTGAAAAACATGTAGAAGCTTTAGGGGAACAATGTAGCAACAGCGTTTATATTCCCACTAACAATAACGACTATTCAAATATTTGCACTCTTGTGAGTAATTTTATAAATCTTATAACTTCTTACAATTCATTAGGATTATTTTTACATTTTTACAAAGAAAAATTAAAATTGAGCGAGCTTGTAACCAAATATGCCGATTCAACCAACAATCTGCTTTTCAAAGAATTAATCAAATATGTAAGCGGTAATAGCGAAGGGATTAAAACTTTTTGTCAGTGCATCAAAGAAATCAAAAAGTGCAATACGCCTAATAAAAAACACAACTCAGATGAATTTTTTATCATGGGGAAACACAAACAAAACCAATTAGAAAAAATTTATTCTTGTTTTAAAAAACTTAGTGAAAAAGAAATCAAACCAAAAGATGTGGAATATATCTTAAAAAAGCTAGAAGCTTTAGATGAAATTTTTAAGACTACTGACTCTAATACAAAATTCACACCAAAAACTGAAGCTCTATTAAATGAACAATCTCAAGAAAAATTATCAGAGTTTGTCAAAGAGATGATTGAAAAAATAGACGAAAAATACCCCATCAATGAAAAATTTAAACAGCAATTTAGAACATTCCGATTAAATATAGGCAACCTTAAAAAGAAAATTAAAAATTCTTTAAAAAACCTTGAAAAAACAAGAGAGGATTTTGAGCGAAACAAAGAGTCGCTGATCCGAGAAATTGAAAATCACTGCAAAAATGAATGCAATAGCGAAGAAGAGCCGGAGTATAAGATTAATGATCTACTCAAAAATATCCAACAAATATGCAAAAAATATATAGCAAGTCATGTTGTTAATGATGCGTCTAAAGATATGAAATACATGATGTGTCAGTTTTATTTGGAAAAAATGGAATTGTTATCAAATTCAAAAATTAGGCAATACCAATACGATGATCTTTTGAAATCAGCAAGAATATCTCTGTGGGAGAGTATAAAAATTTTAGACAATGAGAGTGGCACTCGTTTGTTCCCCAAAAATCCTAAAGGAATCAAAGAAAAATTTGAGGACAACAAGGGAAAATTCAAACAAAGTGAGAGCGTTTCAGAGATCATAAGGCATTGCAGAGAGTGTAATCCCTATACAGCGTTTCAGGGTTTAAGAAACAGAGTTAATTTCCCCTTGAAGGATCATTCATTGGATGAATTTGTGCCAAACATGAGAGAATACAAAGAGTTAAAAATCACAGATAGTGATCTTAAGATCAAACCACTTGAGGATTTTCATTCTCAATTTTTTGCACATTGCTTCTTTCAATCATTATTTAATAAAATAGATTTTAATCCCACTATAATTTGGCATAGTTTAGAAACTAAGCGAGCATTACAAATAAAATTTGATAAAAATAATGATCTAGAAGTTTATTTTGGTTTTGATAAATCGTTTATTATCCCTAAAAAATACTTGCAAGAAATCAACCAGGAATTGTTAAAAGAGATCAGGCGATCAGATTATCCTTTTCCAAAGTGTGAGTATCATAGCGATAACGATATGGTGCAACTCACATTTTCTAAAGATGATGCATCTCCTTTGATGGTTGAAGTAAGTCTTGTAGAAATTTTAGAACACAACATGCAATCAAAAATAGATTCTTCAATCGCAAAAGAATTTAATGAGCTTTTAGCGATCGCTGAAGATAGTTCTCAAGATAGTTACCAATTGAAAATTCGTGTCCGACACAACAATAAATTTTATGATTATTCAAAGGAATCTACGGCATATGAAATAAAACTTGAAGTTTATGATTGCAGAAAATCTGATAATCAAAATGAGCCAATCATCTTAAGCCAGCAAAGCACCGGCTTTCAATGGGCGTTTAATTTCATGTTTGGTTTTCTCTATAATTGGGGATCACATTTTAGCCTTAACAAGAATATTATCTATGTCATGGACGATCCAGCCACTCACTTGAGCGTGCCAACCAGAAAGGAATTCAGGAGATTTTTAAAAGAATACGCTCATAAAAATCATGTTAGCTTTGTTTTAGCCACCCATGACCCCTTTTTAGTGGATACGGATCATTTAGATGAAATAAGGATTGTAGAAATTGTAGAAAAAGAAGGCTCTATGATTAAGAATCGCTTTAACTATCCCCTAAATAATGCGATCAAAGACTCTGACGCTTTGGATAAAATCAAACGCTCTTTAGGGGTGGGTCAGCATGTTTTCCACAACCCCCAAAAACACCGAATCATCTTTGTAGAAGGCATCACCGATTATTGTTATTTGAGCGCTTTCAAATTGTATTTCAATAAGCATAATCCACAATTCAAAGACAACCCCATTCCTTTCACTTTCTTACCCATTTCAGGGCTTAAAAACAATCCAAACAAGATGAAAGAAACCATTAAAAAACTTTGCGAGTTAGACAATAACCCCATTGTTTTGACAGACGATGACAGAAAATGCGTTTTTAACCAACAAGCAACGAGCGAACGATTTAAAAAAAGCTAATAAGTATTTGGGTAATCCTATCACCATCTTACAACTCTCAGACTGCGACAGGCATTTCAAACAAATTGAAGATTGTTTCAGCGCAAACGATAGAAACAAATACGCTGGAAATAAGCGAATGGAATTGAGCATGGCGTTCAAAACAAGGCTTTTGTATGGCGAAAAAGACGATGCGGTGAGCGAAGAAACAAAAAAGAATTTTCTAAAATTGTTTGAGTGGATAAAAAAAGAGTGCAATAACCTAACAATTAAAAAAGGGTATATCAAATTTGATTATAATACCCCACAAAATTATTATTGAAAGGATTTTGATGTTTAAAAAAATGTGTTTGAGCTTGCTAGTTATAAGCGGTGTTTGTGTGGGGGCAAAAGATTTGGATTTCAAGCTGGATTATCGCGCGACTGGGGGGAAATTCATGGGGAAAATGACGGACTCTAGTCTTTTAAGCATCACTTCTATGAACGATGAACCGGTAGTGATTAAAAATCTTATTGTCAATAGGGGAAATTCATGCGAAGCGACTAAAAAAGTAGAACCCAAATTGGGCGATAAGTTTAAAAAAGAAAAGCTCTTTGATCATGAATTAAAATACTCGCAACAGATATTTTACCGCCTAGATTGCAAGCCTAACCAATTGTTAGAAGTTAAAATCATCACGGACAAGGGCGAGTATTACCACAAGTTTTCCCAATAAAAATTTGGTTTTTGTTCTAATGGGGTGTTGGTGATAAAATTTAAAAACGCTAAAAACTTTTTTAATATCAAAAAGTTTGTTTAGCAAACGGTAATTTCTTGTAATGCGGTATTATGGGGTTAGGGGGGATTTAGTTGGGGGGTTAAAGGGATATTAAAGTGCAAAATATCCCCCTATCCCCTTAAGAGTTTGCCATAAAATAAAGCAACCAAAGCCCCCTTTTTTAAAAAAACAGACTAAAGAATATTAATTTCTATATTGGGTTCTCAATTGGTTGTTGGTTGAATTTTTGGTTGAGACGCTACTAGTCATTGGAAGAATTGTGTTTAAAAAAAATATAAAAAATAACAAAAGGATGAGTATAACCGACTATTATAATAGTCAGTTATTTATCTTATAAAATTAAAGAAAGTTATATAACCTAGCTCAGATAAGATAAATATTAAAGCGATAACTGGTCCAATTATATAAGGAAAAAACATTATTATAGTAACTAGAATATAGCCGAAATATTCAACAAATTTATCCCATATTCTACTAAAAAACCATCAGTATCGCCTCTAAATGCCATTATAGTAGCTCTAATAGCTGTTAATACTAACCCAATAAGAACAATAGGTATTAAAAAGACTAGAATGCCTTTAAACATTATTCGTCTTTTACTTTAAAAATAATTTCTGCTATAAGAAATAAAATCCCTAAAGAAACCCCTTTTATGGAGTTTCTTTTTGAGCTTGATCTAAAGCCATTTGTGCATGCTTACAATCCTTTTTAAAAGACTTCGTGATAAAATTAACCTTAAGCGTCGAATCAAAGGCTTTGTGGCATTTTTTAAGCTTGTGATCGCGCTCTTGTGGGTCTTGCAAATAATATTTCACTGAATGCACAAAACTGAAATGAAACCCCATAGGAGGGATACGGCTATCTGGCGTGCCTTCACAATGATCGCTACAATAATCACTTTGCGCCTTCAACCCCCCCAACACCACTAAAAATAAAAAAAATATCTTTTTCATCAATACTCCTTCAATCTTTTCTTAACTCCCTCCAAAATACACCAACGCTGAACCCCAAGTCAATCCCCCACCAAAAGCGTCTAAAAGCATTAAATCGCCCTTTTTCAAACGCCCCTCTTCATAAGCTTCACACATGGCCATAGGGATACTGGCTGCTGAAGTGTTGCCGTATTTATGCACGGTTAAAACCACTTGCTCATCTTTAAAATCCAAATGCTCTCGCACCGCTTGAATGATCCTAAAATTAGCTTGATGCGGGATGAACAAACGCACATCTTCAGGTTTGAGAGCGTTTTTTTCTAAGATCGTTTCCACATCTTTTAAAAGCGTTTTTACCGCTAGTTTGAACACTTCATTGCCTTTCATGCACAAAAAAGGCTCTAAAGCTTCTTCTTTAGCGTTAAAGGGCGTGGGTTTTAGAGTCCTTGGCGTATAGAGATAATTAGAAAAATTCCCATTCGCTGAAATCTGCACATCTAAAACGCTTTCTTTTAAACGCTTGGTCCTGCCTATCACGCACGCTCCAGCCCCATCGCCAAATAAAATACAAGTCCCCCTATCCTTAAAATCCAACACGCTACTCGTTTTTTCTGCCCCCACAATCAGCACATTTTCATACATCCCGCTCTCAATATACGCCTTAGCCACCGATAAGAGGTAAATAAAACCCGTACAAGCGGCTGAAATATCAAAAGCCGGCTTGTTTTCAATGCCTAATTTCGCGCTCAGCACGCAAGCGGTTGAAGGCATGGCTAAAAAATCAGGGCTTAAAGTGGCCACAACCACCAAATCAATGTCTTTTGGAGTCAAACGCGCTCTCTCTATGGCCTGCTTAGCCGCTATTACCCCTAAATCGCTGCTTTTTTCTTCATTGTTAGCGAAACGGCGCTCTTTGATACCGGTCCTTTTTTCTATCCATTCATCGCTGGTATCCAAAAATTGTTGGAACTCTGCATTTTTCACACGCTCGCTTGGAACATGCATCGCAATGGATTTAAGAGAGGCGTAAAATTCCATTCAATCCCTTTACATAGTTATTTTTAAGAGTCTTGCTGATCGCTTTGGCTCTCAAAAGATTGAGATTTCAAGCTCTCAAACGCATTAGTGATCCTCAAACAAACCTGACTTTCAACAGCGCTAATAGCTTGATAAATCGCGCATTCAATCGCTCTAGCGTTGCTCTTGCCATGGCTGATGATCACGCTTTTATTCACGCCCAAAAGCGGCGCTCCTCCATATTCAGCGTAATCGGTTTTTTGTTTTAAAATACCAAACGCGTTCTTAAGCATCAAAGCCCCCATTTTAGATTTAAAAGAGCTTTTAATTTCATCTTTAAAAATAGAGCCTATCGCGCTAGCGACCCCTTCAGTTGTCTTTAAGACCACATTCCCCATAAAGCCATCGCAAACCACTACATCCACAACCCCTTTGAAAATATCGCTCCCCTCCACATTGCCATAAAAGAAGTCATAAGCTTTCAACATTTTATGCGTTTCTTTAACGAGCGTATTCCCTTTAATATCTTCTTCGCCATTACTCAAAAGACCCACTTTAGGGCTATCATAATGCAACACGCTTTTAGCGTATTCATACCCCATGAGAGCAAAATCAATCAAATATTCAGGCTTGCAATCCGTATTCGCTCCTGCGTCTAACAGCACGCTAGGGCGTTTGCCAACGCTAGGCATTAAAGTGCAAATAGCAGGCCTTTCAACCCCCTTAATACGCCCTAAACGCAAGGTCGCTAAACCCATAGTCGCCCCACTATGCCCCGCTGAAATCAAAGCGTCAGCCCCATTTTTTAAAATATCCATGCCCAAGTAAATGGAAGATTCCTTACGCTTAATCGCCTCAGTGGCGGCTTCTTCCATTTTAATGTAATCTTGCGTGTGGATCATTTCCACTTTGCTGGCTAACTCTTTAGAAATAAAAGGGGTCGCTTTGTCTTTATCCCCCACTAAAACCACGCTAAAACTCTTATTCTCTAAAGCCCTTGAGACTCCCTCAATAATGGGTAAAACCCCATGATCAGCCCCCATTAAGTCTATTACAATTTTCATCATGCGTCCTTAAAAGGCTTGTTGCAATCCTTTAAAATACTTTCTATCACTAAAGATAGCTTTTATCTTAGTATTCTTTAGTAAATTTGTTAATATGATGGGGGAGCTTCCAAGTGCCATCTTTGGCTTTCACAGGTTTAGCCAACTTAACGCTATAATGCGTGCGTCTTTTTGCCGCTCTTGTTTTACTCACTCTTCTATCAGGTACTGCCATAAATTCTCCTTAATATCAATCTGCATAATGGTAGTCTAATTTAATAGATTCCACTTCAGAGCGTAAAATTTCGCTCAAATCAATAAAACCATTGAAAGATTCAATAACATCTAAATTATCAAAATCCAAACTTTGGCTTTGCGTATCCCACAACCCGTCTGAAATATGCAAAACCAACGACTCATCAAGGCTTTTTTTAAACTCTTTACCGCTTGTATCACAAATAAGCATCAATTCACCCTTAAGGCACGCTTCCAAACGAAACAATTTCGCCCCCACCCGCACAACTTCGCCCTCTAAAACTACTCCCTCATGCTCTAAAGAAAACGCTTTAGGCGCATTAAAAGCGATTTTACGCATTTCAAATTGCATGCTTACTTAAAACGCCCTTAAATCTTAAAGTTCTCTAGCAGCAAAAAAGAAAGCGATTTCATTGTGTGCGTTTTCCAAGCTATCGCTCCCATGCACCGCATTAGCGTCAATGCTTTCAGCAAAATCCGCTCTGATAGTGCCTTTTTGGGCGAGTTTGGGATCAGTCGCTCCCATAAGATCTCTGTTTTTAGCCACCGCATCTTCGCCCTCTAAAACCATAACCACCACCGGACCACTGACCATAAATTCTATTAAATCTTTAAAAAAGGGTCTCTCTCTGTGGATCGCATAAAAGTTTTCAGCGTCTTTAACGCTTAAATGCAAGCGTTTCATAGCAATCACTTCCAAGCCGTTACTCTCAAAGCGATCAATGATTTTGCCTACCACTTTTTTCTTAAGTGCATCCGGTTTAATAATAGACAGCGTTCTTTGTTTCAATTTAAACTCCTTGTGAATTGTTGATTATACAAAAATTTTTTAAAATATTACCCTTAAAATATTTTTTTAACGCTTAAAGAACGCTTTAATCTCCTCAGCTTTGTTGGTTTTTTCCCAAGTGAATTCCTCTAATTCGCGCCCAAAATGCCCATAAGCTGAAGTGAGCGAATAAATGGGTCTTAATAAATCCAAGCTTTCAATAATGCCTTTTGGCGTGAGTTTGAAAACCGCTTTCACGCATTTTTCCAACTCCGTGCTTGAATACTTGCTCGTGTTATGCGTGTTCACATAAATAGACACCGGCTCTATCACCCCAATCGCATAAGCAAGCTGCACGGTCGCTTTATCGCAAACTCCACTCGCTACCAAATTCTTAGCCACATAGCGGGCCGCATAAGCCGCACTCCTATCCACTTTACTGGGGTCTTTCCCGCTAAACGCTCCCCCGCCATGCGGGCAACTCCCCCCATAAGTATCCACGATGATTTTTCTGCCCGTTAAGCCCGCATCGCCTTGCGGCCCACCGATAACGAATTTTCCTGTAGGATTGACAAAAAACTTGATATTGTCATGCAAATATTCTTTGGGTAAAACCTTATACACGATCTCTTCAATCACGGCCTCTTTTAAATGTTTTTGCGAAACTTCTGGGGAATGTTGGGTGGAAATGACAATCGTATCAATGCTTACAGGCTTGTTGTTTTCATAACGCACGCTCACTTGAGACTTGCCATCAGGCCTTAAAAAAGGCAGAGTGTTGTCTTTTCTTTTTTGAGCCAGAGCGAAAGTGAGATGGTGCGCTAAATGAATGGGTAAGGGCATGAGCGTCTCAGTCTCTTTGCACGCATAACCAAACATAAGCCCTTGATCCCCTGCCCCAATCTCGCCATCTTCTCTATCCACGCCTTGATTAATATCAGGGCTTTGCTCGCCAACGCCATTCAAAACCGCCGCGCTCCTGTAATCAAAGCCATAAAGAGCGTCTGTATAGCCAATCTTTTTAACCACTTCTCTTGCAATCTCTTGCATAGGGGCATAAACAGAAGTTTTTAACTCGCCAGTGATCATGCAAAACCCGTTAGAAACTAAAGTCTCGCATGCGACTTTGGCTTTTTGATCGCGCTCAATAATGTAATCTAAAACCGCATCGCTGATTTGATCAGCCATTTTGTCAGGATGCCCCTCGGTTACTGATTCAGAAGTGAAAAGAAAACTATCTTTCATTGATTGTCCTTATTAAAATAATCATTCGTATTCAAAATGGGCTTATTATAGCTTATTTCATTCTTTAAGACTTAAAAAACCCTTTAGCTTTTTGCAACAAACTCGTTTTTTGCTGTTTTCTAAAATTCGTTCGTAAATGAGCCAGGAAATGGTGCCATTCATGGATTTCCATAGCAGGGATCGCTCCGGCAAAATTAGTGTTAGGGGGCAAGTCTTTACCCACCGCGCTTTTACCCCCAATTTGAGTGAATTCGCCCACATGCAAATGCCCCCCAATGCCCACTTGACCGCCAAAAACCACATTACGGCCAGTGGTTGTAGAGCCGCTCAAGCCCACTTGAGAGACAACGATGCTGTGTTCGCCTAAAACGCAATTATGCCCAATTTGAACCAGGTTATCAATCTTAACGCCCTCTTTAATCAAAGTCTCGCCAAACACCGCCCTATCAATCGCCGTGTTAGCGCCAATTTCTACATTTTTTTGGATCCTAACAATCCCCACATGCTCAATTTTGACATGCTCTCCTAAAGCGGTGTGTGCATAACCAAAGCCATCGCCT
Source organism: Helicobacter pylori (assembly GCF_015904775.1). GTDB lineage: Bacteria > Campylobacterota > Campylobacteria > Campylobacterales > Helicobacteraceae > Helicobacter > Helicobacter pylori_DM. The sequence goes on along the minus strand of NZ_JADZNC010000002.1, from coordinate 71,110 downwards.
CCGATCACACTGCCTGCATGGATAGTAATATTGTCTTCTAAAATCGTGTTTTGATACAAAATGACACGAGGATACAAAACGCAATTTTTACCGATTTTGACCCCATCAGCGATCACCACGCCCGGATAAATCAAAGAATTTTCGCCAATTTCTACGCCCTCTCCAATCATCACATTAGGCATGATCGTTACTTTTTCAAAATGTTTAGGCTCGCTAACGCTTTCTGGGTTTTTAAAAAAAGGGATTTTAAAGGCATGCGAAGCTTTGGCAAAGGCTAGATGCGGGTTATCCACGATTAAAGCTTGCATGTGTTTTGGCACTTTAGAAGATTCTTTTTTACGGATAAATACCGCCCCGGCTTTGGAATCTTTTAAAAGTTTAAGGTAACGCGCTTGGTCAATATAGCTAATATCATTAGGCGTAGCCTTGTCTAATTCCGCTAAAGCATGCACTTCAAAATCGTTTGAAAATTCCGTTTCAATAGAATAGGCGTTTAACAATTCGCTTAATCTCATCAATACCCCTTATGGTTCTTTATGCAAATCCCACAATAGCGTAGCTTTATTATCTTTTTCTTCCACAGCCCCCATGCCCATGACATGATAGCCAGCATCCACAAAATGCACTTCCCCACTCACCCCATTAGACAAGCTAGAAAGCAAATACATCCCGGCATTGCCCACTTCCTCTAAACTCACATTTTTTCTTAAAGGGGCGTTGATTTCATTCCATTTTAAAATCATCCTAAAATCAGCGATCCCACTAGAAGCGAGCGTCCTAATAGGCCCAGCTGATAGGGCATTCACTCTAATATTATGTTTGCCTAAATCCACCGCTAAATAACGCACCGCACTCTCTAGGGCCGCTTTAGCCAACCCCATCACATTGTAATGCGCCATGTATTTGGTGCTGCCTAAATAGCTTAAAGTCAAAACAGACGCCCCGTTATTTAATAAAGGTTTTAGAGTGTTTGTCAGCTCTATTAAAGAATAAACAGAAATTTCCATAGCGGTGTTAAACGCGCTTTTAGAAGTTTCTAACAAGCTCCCTTCTAAAGCCTCTTTTGGGGCAAAGGCCACGCTATGAACGATAAAATCCAATGAGCCTAAATCCTTTTTAACGCTATTGTATAGCGACTTGAAATGCTCTTCTTTGCTCACATCCAATTCATACACATAGGGGCTATTCAATTCCTGAGCGATAGGCCTCACACGCTTTTCTAAGCTCTCATTCAAATAAGTGAAAGCCAGAGTAGCCCCTTGATTGAAGCAAGATTGAGCGATCCCATAAGCGATGGATTTATTGTTTGCCACCCCTACAATAAGCCCTTTTTTACCTTTTAAAAATCCCATGATTTTCCTTTATAAAAATGAAATGATTGTTTTAAAATTTTCTAATTCCCAAGACGTGCTCCCAATCAATAAGCCATCCACGCTATCAATCCCTAAAATTTCTTTAGCGTTTTGTATATTCACGCTCCCCCCATACAATAAGGGCGTTTTTTGATTTAAGATTTGCTTTAAAAAACCATGCGTGAGGTAAATATCTTCTAAAGAAGCGCTTTTTTTGGTGCCAATCGCCCAAATAGGCTCATACGCCACAATCAAATTGGAATAATTGAGATCGATAGTTTCTAATTGCTCGCTTAAAAATTCCTTTACAGCCTTAAAACCCTTTTCTCTGGTTTTTAAATCTTCGCCAATACAATAGACAATTTTAAAATTTTTATCTTTAAAAAAATCAAACTTTTCTTTCAAAAAGCTAGGGCTTTCCTTTAAAAGTGCTCTCCTCTCGCTATGCCCTATTAAAAGCGTGTGGATTTTGAGTTCTTCTAAATGCTTTGAAGTGATTTCACCGGTAAAAGCCCCCAAATCCTTAGGGTAAGCGTTTTGCGCTCCTAAAGTGAAATGCAAAAACGAATTAGGCAATAACCCCAAAAAATCAGGGAATACAAACACCCTATCAAAATGCTGCGGCTTTAAAGTTTTTTCCAATTCTTTTAAATACGCATGGCTTTTAAAAACAGGCATAGCGGATTTGAAATTAGCCATGGCAATTTTTGTCATTGAATGATCCTTATTTTATTAGGTGGTAACTATCCCTTATTATACCTAATATAGCGTTTAAAAAATGTAAATTTTAAACAATAGCCCCCTTGAATTGAATTTTTTTCCCAATTTAAGATCGGTTTATTAAGAAAAATTATTTCAAATGTAGTAAAATTAAGGCAGTGTTTTTGCGTCAAGCGATTCAGGTTAAATTTGAGTTTTTAGGAGCAGTTTTTATGCAACAAGAAGAGATTATAGAGGGTTATTATGGCGCTAGTAAGGGGCTTAAAAAGAGCGGTATTTACGCTAAGCTAGACTTTTTACAGAGTGCTACGGGCTTGATTTTAGCGCTCTTTATGATAGCGCACATGTTTTTGGTCTCTAGTATCTTAATTAGCGATGAAGCCATGTATAAAGTGGCGAAATTTTTTGAAGGGAGCTTGTTTTTAAAAGCGGGCGAGCCGGCTATTGTGAGCGTGGTTGCAGCAGGGGTTATTCTTATTTTGGTCGCGCATGCTTTTTTAGCCTTGAGAAAATTCCCTATCAATTATAGGCAATACAAGGTTTTTAAAACCCATAAGCATTTGATGAAGCATGGCGATACGAGTTTGTGGTTTATCCAAGCCTTAACCGGGTTTGCGATGTTTTTCTTAGCGAGTATCCACCTGTTTGTCATGCTCACAGAGCCTGAAAGCATCGGGCCTCATGGTTCAAGCTATCGTTTTGTAACGCAAAACTTTTGGCTTTTGTATATTTTCTTATTGTTTGCCGTAGAATTGCATGGCTCTATCGGGTTGTATCGCTTAGCGATCAAATGGGGGTGGTTTAAGAACATGAGCATTCAAGGTTTGAGGAAAGTCAAGTGGGCGATGAGCGTGTTTTTCATTGTTTTAGGGCTTTGCACCTATGGGGCTTACATTAAAAAAGGTTTAGAAAATAAGGACAATGGCATTAAAACCATGCAAGAAGCCATAGAAGCTGATGGGAAATTCCACAAAGAATAAGGGTAGAAAATGAAAATAACATATTGTGATGCGCTAATTATTGGAGGCGGATTGGCCGGGTTAAGGGCTAGTATCGCATGCAAACAAAAGGGTTTAAACACCATCGTTTTAAGCCTAGTGCCTGTCAGGCGTTCGCACTCTGCAGCCGCTCAAGGGGGCATGCAAGCGAGCCTTGCGAACGCTAAAAAAAGCGAGGGCGATAATGAAGATTTGCACTTTTTAGACACGGTTAAGGGGAGCGATTGGGGGTGTGATCAGCAAGTGGCTAGAATGTTTGTAACCACTGCCCCTAAAGCTATTAGGGAATTGGCCAGTTGGGGGGTGCCTTGGACTAGGATTAAAAAGGGCGATAGGCCTGCGGTCGTCAATGGTGAGCATGTTACGATTACCGAAAGAGACGACAGGCATGGTTACATTCTAAGCCGTGATTTTGGCGGCACTAAAAAATGGCGCACATGTTTTACGGCTGATGCTACAGGGCATACCATGCTCTATGCGGTCGCTAATGAAGCCTTACACCACAAGGTGGATATTCAAGACAGAAAGGACATGCTCGCTTTCATTCATCATGATAATCAATGCTACGGGGCAGTGGTAAGGGATTTAATCACCGGCGAAATTTCAGCGTATGTTTCTAAAGGCACGCTTTTAGCTACCGGAGGTTATGGGCGCGTGTATAAACACACCACTAACGCCGTGATTTGCGACGGAGCCGGGGCGGCGAGCGCTTTAGAAACCGGCGTGGCTAAATTAGGCAACATGGAAGCGGTGCAATTCCACCCTACCGCTTTAGTGCCAAGCGGGATTTTAATGACCGAAGGTTGTAGGGGCGATGGCGGCGTTTTAAGAGACAAGTTTGGCAGACGCTTCATGCCCGCTTATGAGCCGGAGAAAAAAGAGCTTGCGAGTAGGGATGTGGTCTCAAGGCGGATTTTAGAGCATATCCAAAAAGGCTATGGAGCCAAATCGCCTTATGGGGATCATGTGTGGTTGGATATTGCTATTTTAGGGCGTAACCATGTGGAAAAAAATTTAAGGGATGTGCGCGATATTGCCATGACTTTTGCGGGCATTGATCCGGCTGATAGCGAGGAACAAACCAAAGACAACATGCAAGGAATGCCCGCAAATGAGCCTGAATACGGGCAAGCGATGGCTAAGCAAAAAGGCTGGATCCCCATAAAACCCATGCAACACTATTCTATGGGTGGGGTTAGGACAAACCCTAAAGGCGAAACCCATTTAAAAGGCTTGTTTTGCGCGGGTGAAGCGGCATGCTGGGATTTGCATGGGTTTAACCGCTTGGGGGGAAATTCTGTGAGTGAAGCGGTGGTCGCTGGCATGATTATAGGGGATTATTTCGCTTCGCATTGTTTAGAAGCGCAAATTGAAATCAACACACAAAAAGTTGAAGCTTTCATTAAAGAAAGCCAAGATTATATGCATTTTTTATTGCATAATGAAGGCAAGGAAGATGTGTATGAAATTAGAGAACGCATGAAAGAAGTCATGGATGAAAAAGTGGGCGTTTTTAGAGAAGGTAAAAGGCTAGAAGAAGCCCTTAAGGAATTGCAAGAGCTTTATGCACGCTCCAAAAACATTTGCGTGAAAAACAAGGTTTTGCACAATAACCCTGAATTAGAAGACGCTTACCGCACCAAAAAAATGCTCAAACTCGCGCTTTGCATCACTCAAGGAGCGTTACTGCGCACTGAAAGCAGAGGGGCTCACACAAGGATTGACTACCCTAAAAGAGACGATGAAAAATGGCTTAATCGGACTTTAGCGAGCTGGCCTAGCGCTGAACAAGACATGCCCACGATTGAATACGAAGAATTAGATGTGATGAAAATGGAAATCAGCCCTGATTTTAGGGGCTATGGCAAAAAGGGCAATTTCATTCCCCACCCCAAAAAAGAAGAGCGCGACGCTGAGATTTTGAAAACGATTCTAGAATTAGAAAAGCTTGGGAAAGATAGGGTAGAAGTCCAACACGCGCTCATGCCTTTTGAATTGCAAGAAAAATACAAGGCTAGGAACATGCGTTTAGAAGACGAAGAAGTGAGAGCTAGGGGGGAACATTTGTATTCTTTCAATGTCCATGATTTATTAGACAAACACAACGCTAACCTAAAAGGAGAACACCATGAGTGATAATGAACGAACGATTGTAATCAGAGTGCTAAAATTTGACCCTCAAAGCGCGGTGAGTAAGCCGCATTTTAAAGAGTATCAACTGAAAGAAACCCCATCCATGACGCTCTTTATCGCTTTAAACCTTATTAGAGAGCATCAAGATCCGGATTTGAGCTTTGATTTTGTGTGCCGCGCTGGGATTTGCGGCTCTTGCGCGATGATGGTTAATGGGAGACCGAGATTGGCTTGTAAAACCCTAACTTCTAGCTTTGAAAGCGGGGTGATCACGCTCATGCCCATGCCCAGTTTTACGCTCATTAAAGATTTGAGCGTGAATACAGGCGATTGGTTTGGCGATATGACTAAAAGGGTGGAGAGTTGGGTGCATTCTAAAGAAGAAGTGGATATTACTAAGCCGGAAAAAAGGATTGAGCCTGATGAAGCCCAAGAAGTCTTTGAACTAGACAGGTGTATTGAATGCGGGTGCTGTATCGCTTCTTGCGGGACTAAACTCATGCGCCCTAATTTCATTGGAGCTGCTGGCATGAACAGAGCCATGCGTTTCATGATTGACAGCCACGATGAAAGAAGCGATGACGATTTTTATGAATTAGTCGGCGATGATGATGGCGTTTTTGGGTGCATGAGCTTGATCGCTTGCCATGACACTTGCCCTAAAGAATTACCCTTGCAAAGCAGTATCGCCACTTTGCGTAATAGGATGTTGAAAGTGGGTAAAAGCCGCTAATTTCTTTTTAGTGGGTCGTTTTTGAAAATCTTTTTAGTCCTTTTAAGCGTCTTTTTTTTTAATGGGTGCTTTGGGTTAGTCTATAAGACTCCCATTTCAAGCCCCCCTATCTCTTATGATCCCTACACTACCACCATTGGGAGCTTGTATGCTGAAAAATTAAAAGAAAACCCTAACCATAGCGCGACCATTCTTTTAGAAGACGGCTTTGACGCCTTGTTGCATAGAGTGGGACTTATTAGAATGAGCCAAAAAAGCATTGACATGCAAACTTATATTTATAAGAACGATCTTTCCTCTCAAGTGATCGCTAAAGAACTTTTAAATGCGGCCAATCGTGGGGTGAAAGTGCGCATCCTTTTAGACGATAACGGGTTGGATTCAGATTTTTCAGATATCATGCTCTTAAATTTCCATAAAAACATTGAAGTGAAAATTTTTAACCCCTACTATATCCGCAATAAAGGCTTGCGTTATTTTGAAATGCTTGCGGATTATGAGCGCATTAAAAAACGCATGCACAACAAGCTTTTCATCGTGGATAATTTCGCTGTCATTATAGGGGGGCGCAACATTGGGGACAATTATTTTGATAACGATTTAGACACGAATTTTTTAGATTTAGACGCTTTGTTTTTTGGGGGGGTTGCTTCAAAAGCCAAAGAGAGCTTTGAACGCTATTGGAGGTTCCACCGCTCTATCCCTGTTTCATTACTGAGAACCCATAAAAGACTCAAAAACAACGCTAAAGAAATCGCTAAACTCCATGAAAAAATCCCTATCAGCGCTGAAGACAAAAACCAGTTTGAAAAAAAAGTCAATGATTTTATAGATCGTTTCCAAAAATACCAATACCCTATTTATTATGGGAATGCAGTTTTTTTAGCTGATTCACCCCAAAAAATTGACACGCCCTTGTATTCACCTATCAAAATCGCTTTTGAGAAAGCCCTTAAAAACGCTAAGGACTCCGTTTTTATCGCTTCATCGTATTTTATTCCAGGCAAAAAGATGATGAAAATCTTTAAAAAACAAATTTCTAAGGGGATTGAATTGAATATCCTTACCAATTCCCTTTCATCTACTGATGCGATAGTGGTCTATGGGGCGTGGGAAAGGTATCGCAACCAATTAGTGCGAATGGGCGCGAATGTCTATGAAATACGAAACGATTTTTTCAACCGCCAGATTAAAGGGCGCTTTAGCACCAAACATTCCTTACATGGCAAAACGATTGTTTTTGATGACAATTTAACGCTTCTAGGGAGTTTTAATATTGATCCGCGCTCTGCATACATCAACACTGAAAGCACGGTTTTGTTTGACAACCCGTCTTTTGCTAAAAGGGTGCGTTTGTCGCTTAAAGATCATGCCCAACAATCATGGCATTTGGTGGTGTATCGGCATAGAGTGATTTGGGAAGCGGTGGAAGAAGGCATTTTAATCCATGAAAAAACTTCGCCTAACACTTCCTTCTTTTTACGCTTGATTAAAGAATGGTCTAAAGTCCTTCCTGAAAGAGAGCTTTAAAACTTTTAATGTGCTTTATTTTGCGAAAAAGCGATGTTATTGGTAACGGCGGCTAAAAGCGCTGAACACACAAACACCAAATGGATCACCACTTGCCAAAAAATGGGGTTATGCGATAGGGGCGTGTCCTTAGGAATACTGGATAACACATCTTCTAAACTCATGTAGCGTTTGAGCAAGAAAATCGCCGAAATGGCTACAATGGAGAGCGAAACCTTTAATTTTAAAGCATTAAAATCCGTGTGTTTTAGCCAAGTGATTTCACTAGCATCCACCTTGTCTAATTTAGAAACAAAGCTTTCATAACTGGCGAGCAGCACCATTAAAACAAGCCCGGCCATAAACAACAAATCCACCAAGCCTAATGCCGATAAGACTAAATCCGTTTCACTAATGGTGTCTAAATGGCTGAGCATGTGCCACAACTCTTTCATGAACACATAGCCTAAAACCACCAACACTAACGACATGGCAATGCATAAAGGGGCTAGCAACCAACGAGTGGCAAACAACACTCTTTCAATCAACTTTTCTAGCATGTTCAAACTCTTTTTTAGGATTATTTTTAAACCCTTGATTATAGCTAATAAAACGCCCCGAGTGGCTAACAGAACGCCTTGATGGAGTGGAATCTCAAACCATTCTTATGATATTTATGGTATAAATTTGACTACTGCATGCAACAAAGGAGAACTGAGTGAAAACCACTATAAAAGAGATCTTTCAAGAGGAAGGATACAGCATCCCTAATTGTCAAAGGGATTACGCTTGGAAGGACAAGAATTTTAGGGATCTGTGGGAAGATCTAGAAGAAGCGATAGAATACAACAAAAAGGGTCATAGGCATTTTATAGGCACCATGGTTGTTTCTAAAAATGAAGACAACAAAAATTTGTATGACATCATTGACGGTCAGCAACGAACGACTACCATCTTCATGCTTTTGCATGTCTTGGCGAACAAACAAAATGAGGAAGACAAGCAAGAGACAAGAAAATATCTATACCAAAAGGGGGAATTAAAATGAAGTCGCCCCTCAAAACCAAAGCTTCTTCAAAACGCTCTTGGAAGCGGCAGAAAAAGGGAGTATTAGCCATTGCGAAAAAGATGCAGACACCGAGGGCAAACAAAACCTCTTTGAGGTTTTGAAGGCCATCTTGGATAAGGTCAGCAAGTTGAGTGAAGAAGAAGCGAATGAGCGTTTGGAGGCGCTGTTGAAAATGGTTTTGATGCGGCTTGAAGAGCCCGATCCTGGAAGAGCCATCAGAACCTTTCAAAGCGTGAATGACAGAGGCGTGCCTCTCCTCTTGCTGGACAAACTAAAATCCCTTTTAATTTATTACTCCAACACTTTTTGCGATGGGAAAAGGGGGCTAGACCAATTCATCAACGATCATTTTGGGGAGATCTTTAAGATCTTTGCCAAGATCAAAAAGAGCGACCATATCTCCAGCGTTGGAGGCTTTGATGAAGGCGATATCTTCCGCTACCACGCAGGGAGCCAAAGATTTGATGGAATCGAGTTTTTAGGGCACTACAGAACAAGCACGGACAACACCTACGAGAAACTCAAAGCTGAACTAAAAGAAATCAAAAAAAGCAAATTGGAAAGTTTCATCCAATCCTATGTCAGCGATTTGAAAAATTTCTATCAGGCTTTCCTTGATCTATTGAGCGAGATTGACACCAACCCAACCACCCTTAAGGTCATGCTCATCAACAGAATCAACCCGCTTTTTTCAATTCGATCATCCGCCTAAAAATCAATAACGAACTAGACGATGAAACGCTGAAACTCTTTGCCAAAACCGATATTGTGTTTTTCAAATCTGGTAAAAAGATGCAAACAACGGCCCACAACCTGATTGATGAGTATCTTGAAAAGGGCAAAGAGGGATTGAAGAGCAAGATGATCGATCAATGCAGAAATGATATAGGGATGGCTTCTTTGAAGCTTGTAAACAACGCACCCAACCCATCATGCTTCCACTATGTCTTCTTTGAAAAGAACTGCCAGGAGATGGGTCTTGCCGATCTCAAAAAATTGATCCCTGAGAAGCAATTCTCCCAAGAAAAAGAGCACATCATCCCCATCAATTTATTAGAATTGGATAATGAAATTGAGATCCAAAAACTTGGTTTTGAAGACAAGAAAGATCTTGAAGCTTATATTTACATATACGGCAACCTCATCTCCTTAGAAAGTTCGCTCAATCGTAAGGCAAGCGATAAGGATCTGTATGGAAAAGATGAAATCTATAAGGAGAGCAGAATCCCTTTCAACAGGCGCTTTAATGTAAAAGGTTTCAACAAAAAGGTCTTAATAAAAAGGAATGATGAAATGCGAGAATGGCTGATCGACACCTTTTTTAAGGATTTCGCCACCCACTAAAGAGAGTGAGGTTAAAAAAGAGTGATCGCGCTCGCTCTCTTGCTTCTAGCCCCACCATCGCACCCATAAAACTAGTTCCAAACCGCTCTCTTCTTTGGAGGGTTAGGGGTTATCAAACAACAAACAATAATTTCATAAGATTTAAACGCTCCGTAGTTTTCAAACAACAAACAAATACTTTTAACGAATGAATGCTCTTTAAGGCTGAATTCAAACGCAAGAATTATCTGAATTCCTCAAAGACCAAATAGGTATATTGATCAAAAAAATCTGATTATCTTCATTCTCTGTTAAAATTATCCGAGCCGATGGAGTAAACTACCCCATCGTTTTAGAGCTTGGGCGATCCACTAAAAACGCCCAAGAAAAAAATAAGAATTTTTAGCTCAAAACCCCTACCGCGCTTCTATGACAACCGGTTTAGTCATTTTTTTGCTGACTTCATCAGCATGCATTAAGGCTTCTTGCTTGCTCTTATAAGGGCCTATGAGGTAACGCTTCGTCGCTCCCCTATCTTCAATCTTATGGGGGAATTGGTTAAACGCTTGCAAAAAGGCTTTATTGGGCGTGTGTGCAAAAACCCCCACTTGCAAATAATGCCCTTTAGTAAGAGTGGTTTTAGAATTGGCTTTTTTAGGAACTTCTTTATGAGCTTCTTTTTTAGTTTTTGGCTCTTTGGCCGCATGCCTAGCTTTGTCTTTATTCGCTTTATCCCTATTAGCTTTATCTTTTGGTGCTACTTTAGGCTTTTTATGGGGGGTTTCTTTTTTAGCTACAGCCTGAGATTCTTTTTGAGCGTTCATGGGAGCGTGTTCAACAAAACCCAATCCTTTTTTAACCTCTTCAGGCGTTTTCATCTCCGTTTGAGTTTGATCGGTTTGAACGGGCATGTTAAACGCATCATTTTCTTGTTTTTTAACATTATCCGCCACTTTGTCTAGCTTGTCTTCTTGTTTGGGAGAATCCATGTTCAAGCTTTCAAACTCATCGTCTTTTTTCTCATCTTTAGTGTTGCCTATTTTTTGCATCCCGCTATCGGTCTGTAAAAAAGTCTCTTTAGGAGCGACTCTCGTGCTTTTCCAAAACACCATTAAAAGCACCGCTAAAATGATAATGGCTATAGCCACGATCAAAAACACCTTTTTAGTGCCGCCCCCATTATTCTCTTCTTCTAAAATCACTTCATTCAGTCTTTCTTTTTCTGACATCAAAAATCCTTTCAAAAATGGTTATAAATGCTTCGCCCAAGAGCTCCCGCGCTCTTTTGCAAACACTTCATAAGGTAAAGCTAAAATATTAAATTCCTTAGGCCATTCATTGCTAGGGAAGACCTTCCATTCTTTAGGCAACCCTTGCGCTAATTTCATGGACAAAGTTTTAACCAACCTTTCACCCTCGCCTAATTCCGTATGCCCCTTATGCACATACAAATGCAAATGCCCTGGCGTTTTGGTGTTATAAGCGGTAAAATTCATAAAACCTTCCTCACGAAGCAATAACTGCGCCTTATGGTAAAAACGCTCTGGGTTCCTCCCGTTATAATCAAACACAATGTTTTCCACCTTATCGTTACGCAAGATGAGGTTGTGCGCGATTTCTATTTCTTTTTTCAAATGCTTTTGAATGAGCGAGCTTGTGAGCATGGCATTCACTCTCTGGAATTTATTATAGTAGCAACGCCCCGCATAATCCACCCTCTCCCCCAATCCTGGTTTTTTTTCAAAATAATGGCTTGTGTCTATCTTAATGAGCTTTAATTCCATTTCTGTCATCTTGACTCCCTTAAAAAATGGGTTGGTGGTACACAGGGAATTGATTAGCCATCGCCTTCAATTCTTCTTTCACATGCAATTGCAAACTAACATTATTAATATCATTCAAAATATCTGATATTTTATTCCCTATGATTTCAAATTCTTTAGCTCCCATGCCCCTTGCGCTCAATGCCGCTGAGCCAATCCTTATCCCGCTCGTTACAAAAGGGCTGCGCGTTTCGCCAGGAATGGTGTTTTTATTCACAGTGATTCCAGCATTCCCTAATGCAATATCAGCGTCTTTCCCGCTATAAGGCTTATCTAAGAAATCCATTAAAAGCAAATGGTTAGAAGTGCCACCGCTCACTAACTTATGGTTTTTTTCTTTTAATGTTTTAGCGAGAACTTGCATGTTAGATTTCACTAATTTTACATAAGCTTTAAATTCTGGTTTTAGATTCTCTTTAAACCCCACCGCTTTAGCAGCAATTACATGCATCAAAGGCCCGCCTTGAGTCCCTGGAAAAATCGCTTTGTCAATCTTAGCCGCTATCTCTTCGTCATTAGTTAAAATAAGCCCCCCTCTAGGCCCTCTTAAGGTCTTATGAGTGGTGCTTGAAACCACATGGCAATGCGGGAAAGGATGGGCATGCTCATCAGCGACCACAAGCCCTGCCACATGGGCTATATCGCCTAGTAGTAACGCCCCCACTTCATCAGCGATTTCTCTAAATTTCTTAAAATCAATTTCCCTTGGATAGGCTGAAAACCCGCACACAATGATTTCTGGCTTAACGCTCTGAGCGATTTTTAGCGCTTCTTCATAATCAATATAGCCATCCAAATTCACGCCATAAGAAAAGCTCTGATAATGCTTGCCGGTTAAACTCACCTTAGCACCATGCGTTAAATGCCCTCCACAGCTTAAATCCATGCCTAAAATCTTATCATAAGGCTTTAAAAGGGCGTGATAGACAGCGTTATTGGCTTGTGAGCCTGAATGCGCTTGCACGTTAGCGAACTGGCAATTAAAAAGCTTTTTAGCCCTTTCTATAGCTAGGCTTTCTATTTTATCCACCACTTCACAGCCTCCATAATAGCGCTTGTTAGGATAGCCCTCAGCGTATTTATTCGTTAAAATACTCCCCATAGCTTCCATAACACTAGGGAAAGTGTAATTCTCGCTCGCTATCATTTCTAAATGCTCATTTTGCCGCTTATATTCTTCAAAGATCAATTCAAAAATTTCACTATCCGTTTGTTCTAAAAAATACGCCATTATTCTCCACTCTCAATATTAAAATCGTTTTTAACAGGACGCATCGCTGGGAATAAAATCACATCTTTAATGCTTTTAGCTCCAGTGAGTAGCATCACTAATCGGTCAATGCCTATGCCTTGCCCTGCGGTTGGGGGCATTCCATGGGCTAGGGCCCACACGTAATCTTCATCCATGTATTGGGCTTCTTCATCGCCTTTTTCTTTCTCAGCCACTTGATTTTTAAAGCGTTCTAATTGATCTAAAGGATCATTCAGCTCGCTAAAGCCGTTAGCGATTTCTTTTCCTGCAATGAACAATTCAAACCTGTCAGCAATATTAGGGTTACTATCGTTGCGTCTGGCTAAAGGGCTAATTTCAATGGGATATTCGGTTACAAAAGTGGGGTTAATGAGCTTATGCTCTACAAAATGATCAAACGCTTCAGCGAGCAACTTGCCATGAGTGAGATTGGGCTCTACTTTAATGCCCTGCTCTAACAAATAAGCCAAAAGCCTGTCTTCTTTTTCTAAAATACCCTTGCTAATGCCCCCTATCATTTCTAAAGCGTCCAAATAGGAAATCACGCTCGTTTGGTTGAAATCCACTTCCATATCGTTATAGATAATTTTTGAAGGTAAGTTCAAAGTCTTTAGCAAGTAGTCAAATAGCCTCTTACTGAGTTCAATCAAATCTTCATAAGTGTGATACGCCCAATAAAATTCAATCATCGTAAATTCGGGGTTATGGCTGTGATCCATGCCCTCATTTCTGAAATTACGATTGATTTCAAACACCGCTTCAAACCCCCCCACAATCAAGCGTTTGAGGTATAATTCTGGAGCGATTCTCAAATACCTTTCAACTTCTAAAGCGTTATGATAAGTGGTAAAAGGCCTTGCGTTCGCCCCGCCAGGAATGGGGTGCATCATAGGGGTTTCCACTTCTAAAAACCCTTCCATTTCAAAAAATTTCCGCACGCTAGAAACAATCAAACTGCGTTTTTTAAACACATCTTTAACGCTAGGATTGACGATCAAATCCAAGTAGCGCTGGCGGTAACGCAATTCTATATCGCTCAGTCCATGAAACTTTTCAGGTAAAGGCACAATGGTTTTGCTTAAAATATGAAATTCTAGGGCATGAATGCTTAATTCACCGGTTTTGGTAGCAAAAGGGAAACCTTTCACCAACACAATATCGCCCACTTCCAAATGTTTTTTCAGGCTTTTAAACTCATCGTTCAATTCATTTTGTGAAACATAAGCTTGCAAAATCGCGCTTTCATCTTCAATTTTAATAAAACATGCCTTACCCATTAAACGCAAAAGCTTGACCCTCCCTACAATACTCTCGCATTTTTCTTTGTCTTTAGGCTCTTCTAAATCCTTAACATAAGCGTATTTTTCTAAAAAAGCGGCGTTTGTGAGGCTTCGTTTCAAGCCATTTTGATAAGGGTTTTTCCCTTCTTCTCTCAAGCTATTGGCTTTATGGATGCGTTGTTGGATGTATTGGTTAGAAAACATGTGATGCCTTTATAGGGGTTCTTTATTAGATGGGGTGGGGTTTGGTGGGGTTTGGTTAGCTTTTGGATCTAACATGTTTTTAGGCAAATCTTTAGCCTTTTCTTTTAAAGATTCCACGCCCTTATCCATCGCTTTATTAAAAGATTCTTTATTGTTGTTAAAAGATTCTTTATTTTTGACTTCATCGCTCATTTCTTCAAGGTTGTCTTTAAGGTTTTTCTCCACATGTTTGACGCCATCAAGGCGCATGATCTTACTGGCGATGCTTTTCATGGTGGGGAAAATAGCGCTCTTTTCTTGCAAATAGGCGTTAGCGTCTTTCATCACTTCCATTTTAGAGAGCGCATAAAGGATGAAAGAAAGCACTAAAAAAGTCTTCAAACATGAAAAAATAAACCCTAACGCTTTGTCTATAATGCCTAACCCGCTAAAGACTAACACCTTGCCTAGCAACACTCCAAAAGCTAAAAAAAACACCCAAATAGACGCTAACACCAATAAAAAACCGATGAGATTCGTCATGGTTTCATTTCTTAAATCATACAAATGCTCTGAAAATAAATTCCCAACAGCCACAGAATAGCGAGACGCCAAATACACGCCAAGCACAATCCCTAAAGTCCCCGCCACTTCACTCACGAAGCCATGATAAAATCCTCTAATCCCAAAGGCTACCACTACCACAAGTAACGCCAAATCAATATAGTTCAAACCCTAAACCCAAACCTTTCTCTCATATATCTCACATAAAGATAGTGAGTGCTCAAAAACGCCCATTACTCTTAAATCATGCCAATTCACACTCTTTAGACTTGAAATTTGAAAATAATAACACAACTTAAAAAAAACTACCCTTAAAAAATCAATCTAAAATTCTTAAATTAAAATATAGCTATAATACACTAAAACAATCTCAAGGTTTCAAAATTTAGCCATGCGTCTTATTCTGTTCAATCAAAACGCTTTTTTATTAGCGTGCATGTTTGTTTCAAGCGTGTATGTGAACGCTGTTTTAGACGCTTATGCAATTGAAAACCCCTATATTCCTATCACACTCACAAGCCTATTAGCCCCTTTAAGCATGCTGGCGTTTTTAAAAACCCCTAGAAACAGCGCTTTTGCTTTGGGGTTTTTTGTGGGAGCGTTATTGTTTTACTGGTGCGCTTTAAGCTTTCGCTACTCGGATTTCACTTATTTATTGCCCTTAATTATTGTTTTAATAGCGTTAGTTTATGGGGTTTTATTTTATTTGTTGCTCTATTTTGAAAACCCCTATTTCAGACTTTTGAGTTTTTTAGGCTCTAGTTTTATCCACCCTTTTGGATTTGATTGGTTAGTCCCAGATAGCTTTTTTTCTTATAGCGTGTTTAGAGTGGATAAATTATCGCTAGGGCTTGTTTTTTTGGCTTGCATTTTTTTGAGTGCTAAACCCTTTAAAAAATATAGGATCATAGGGGTTTTATTGTTGCTTGGCGCGTTGGATTTTAATGGTTTTAAAACAAGCGATTTAAAAAAGGTTGGAAATATTGAATTAGTCTCTACAAAAACGCCCCAAGATTTGAAATTTGACTCAAATTACCTTAATAATATTGAAAACAACATCCTTAAAGAAATCAAGCTCGCTCAAAGCAAGCAAAAAACCTTGATTGTTTTTCCAGAAACCGCCTACCCCATCGCTTTAGAAAACTCCCCTTTTAAAGCTAAGCTAGAAGATTTGAGCGATAATATTGCTATTTTAATAGGGACATTACGCACCCAAGGCTATAGCCTTTATAACAGCTCGTTTTTATTTTCTAAAGAGGGCGTTCAGATCGCTGATAAAGTGATCCTAGCCCCCTTTGGCGAGACCATGCCTTTACCCAAGTTTCTTCAAAAACCCCTTGAAAAGCTCTTTTTTGGCGAGAGCGCTTATTTATACCGCAACGCTTCTAGTTTCAGCGATTTTACATTAGACGATTTTACTTTCCGCCCTCTGATTTGCTATGAAGGCACTTCCAAAGCCGCTTATTCAAACAGCCCTTCAAAAATTTTTATCGTAATGAGCAATAACGCATGGTTTAGCCCAAGCATTGAACCCACCTTACAAAGAACGCTTTTAAAATACTACGCAAGGCGTTATGATAAGATCATCTTGCACAGCGCGAATTTTTCAACTTCTTACATTTTAAGCCCTAGCTTATTGGGCGATATTCTTTTTAGGAAACGATCATGATTAAAGCGACTGGTATTTCTCATGCTTTTGAAAAACCTCTTTATAATGGCGTGAATTTGCACATTAAACCCAAAGAAAGCCTAGCGATTTTAGGCGTGAGCGGGAGCGGTAAAAGCACGCTTTTAAGCCATCTAGCCACCATGCTAAAACCGGATAGCGGAACAGTCAGTTTGTTAGAACACCAGGATATTTATGCCTTAAACTCCAAAAAGCTTTTGGAATTGCGGCGCTTAAAAGTGGGCATAATCTTTCAATCGCATTACCTTTTTAAGGGTTTTAGCGCTTTAGAAAACTTGCAAGTCGCTTCAATCCTAGCCAAGCAAGAAATAAATCATTCCCTTTTAGAACAATTAGGCATAGCCCACACCCTAAAACAAGGCGTGGGTGAATTGAGCGGCGGCCAGCAACAACGCTTAAGCATCGCCAGAGTGCTTTCTAAAAAACCCCAAATCATTATCGCTGATGAACCCACCGGGAATTTAGACACCATTAGCGCTAATCAAGTCATCAGCATGTTGCAAAATTACATTACAGAAAACGAAGGGGCGTTAGTTTTAGCCACGCATGATGAGCATTTAGCCTTCACTTGCTCTCAAGTCTATCGCCTAGAAAAAGAAATTTTGATTAAGGAAAAATAAAAATGTTACAACGCCCTAAAATTGTCGCTGAATTGAGCGCTAACCATAACCAGGATCTAAACCTAGCCAAAGAAAGCCTTCATGCCATTAAGGAAAGCGGGGCGGATTTTGTCAAACTCCAAACCTACACGCCAAGCTGCATGACTTTAAACTCCAAAGAAGATCCTTTCATCATTCAAGGCACTTTATGGGATAAAGAAAATCTGTATGAATTGTATCAAAAGGCTTCTACCCCCCTAGAGTGGCATGCTGAATTGTTTGAGTTGGCTAGAAAGCTTGATTTAGGCATTTTTAGCTCGCCCTTTAGCTCACAAGCTTTAGAGCTTTTAGAGAGCTTGAATTGCCCCATGTATAAAATCGCTAGTTTTGAAATCGTTGATTTGGATTTAATTGAAAAGGCCGCTTGCACACAAAAGCCCATTATCCTTTCTAGCGGTATCGCTACACACACCGAATTGCAAGACGCTATCTCATTGTGCAAAGGCGTGAATAATTTTGACATCACCCTTTTAAAATGCGTGAGCGCTTATCCCAGTAAAATAGAAGACGCTAACTTGTTGAGCATGGTTAAATTAGGCGAAACCTTTGGTGTTAAATTTGGCTTGAGCGATCACACGATTGGCTCTCTTTGCCCCATTTTAGCCACCACTTTAGGAGCGAGCATGATAGAAAAGCATTTCATTTTAAACAAATCCTTACAAACCCCAGACAGTGCTTTTAGCATGGATTTTAACGAATTTAAAAGCATGGTTGAAGCCATCAAGCAAAGCGTTTTAGCCTTAGGCGAAGAAGAGCCAAGAATCAATCCAAAGACTTTAGAAAAGCGAAGATTCTTCGTGCGCTCTTTATTTGTCATTAAGGATATTCAAAAAGGCGAAGCATTGACTAGCGGCAATATCAAAGCCTTACGCCCCAACCTTGGCTTACACCCTAAATTTTATAAAGAAATTTTAGGCCAAAAGGCATCAAAATTTTTAAAAGCCAACACCCCTTTAAGCGCTGATGATATAGAACGCTCATTGTAGGTTTGTTTTGAGTGAATAATGGGATTTTTAAATTTTATTTTATGGTTTTAGATTTGATTTTAAACTCATTTTCTATTTTAAATCTTAAGGGAATAGGGGCATCGCTCTCATCAAATGTTGCCTAGAGCCTTATTTGAATCTCAATTAACTTTAATTTTTAATAAAAACAGGATTACTTTGTTGCTATCGTTTTAAACTTTATCATAAAACCCATTTTTTAAGGGAATATTTTGCGTTTAATCCCTAACCTCCAATCAAATCCCCCTAATCCCCTAAGAATGTTTTTTAAGAGATTATCCGTTTGATTAAATCAATCTCTTATTTAATCTTAAAAAATGCCTTTGAATATTTTTATTGGCACTCAATAAAAAAGTCAATCCATTTTAAATAATTTTTAATCATAGATTCCACACACGCTCTAAATAAAGCTCATTAAACAAAGCCCAAAAAGGGGCTGAAACACCCCTTATGACAAAAAGGCTGTGTCTAAAGCACTAGCTCAATAAAAAAAGATAATCTCATTTCACCTTTTCAAGATACTCTTCTGTTTCCGTATTGACTTTAATCACTTCACCCTCTAAAACATGGAAAGGCACTTGCACGACCGCACCGGTTTCTAAAGTCGCTGGTTTTTTGCTCGCGCTTGAAGTATCGCCCTTAAAATTAGGAGCCGTTTCTACAATCTTTAAAGCCACAACTTGCGGCACATCCACTGAAATCGCCTTGTCATTATGCAATAAAACCTGCACTTGCATGCCGTCTAGCATCCATTTAGAAGCCTCACCCACTTGAGAGTCGTTCAAAGCGATTTGCTCATAGCTCTCTATGTCCATGAATTGGTATGTATCGCCATCATGATAAAGGTATTGCATCGTTTTTTCAACCAAATTAGGCTCTTCGCACTTATCCCCCGCATGGAAAGTCTTTTCAATCACCTTGCCATCTAAAAACGACTTGATTTTCGCGCGCACGAAAGCCGCACCCTTGCCAGGCTTGACATGCTGGTATTCTACAATCCTATAAGGCACACCGCCCAATTCAATTTTTAAACCCTTTTTGAGCTCACTCATCCCAATTGCCATGTTACACTCTTTCCTTGTTGATTAAATTTTATTAGCGCTGCCCAAAAGTTTCATGCGCTCTTTGACCACATTTTTAAGCGCTAATTGAGCCGGAGAAAAAAACTTCCTCAAATCAAATTGACTCTTATCTTCATTAGCCACCTTGCGCACTTCTGCGATGAAAGCGATCCTTAAATCCGTATCGGTATTGACCTTATTGATCCCCCCTTTTATAGATTCTTGTAAAAATTCAAAAGGCACGCCCTTAGAGCCTTTCAAATCGCCTCCAGCGTCCAAATAAGATTTCCTCACATCATCTGGTATCGCACTCGCTCCATGCAAAACTAAAGGGATATTAGTGAGCCTTTTGACTTCTTGCAAGCGTTCAAAATCCAATTTGGGCTCGCCCTTAAACTTAAACGCTCCATGGCTTGTCCCAATGGCTGGGGCTAAGTAATCCACTTGAGATTCTTTGACAAACCGCTCCGCTTCTTTAGGATTCACTAACACCGCGTCCTTTTCATCTACTGAAATATTGTCTTCAATCCCCATTAAACGCCCCAACTCCGCTTCCACGCTCACTCCAGCGTTATGCGCCATTTTGACCACTTTAGAAGTCAATTCCAAATTTTCTTCAAAAGCATGATGAGACGCATCAATCATCACAGAAGTGAAACCCGCTCTCACGGCTTTTTCACAGCTTTCAAAAGTCGTTCCATGATCTAGGTGTAAGGCTACAGGAATGTGCGGGTAGCGTTCGCACATGATTTTCACCATGCCCACCGCCATATCAATCCCCATGTATTTGATCGCTCCTTCACTCGCTTGAATGAAAAGCGGGGAATTTTCCTCGTTTCCTGCTTCAAAAATAGCGTTTAGCATTTCAAAATTCACGAAATTAAATGCCCCTACCCCATAACCTTCTTTATGGGCTTTCAATAAGATTTCATTGCCTTTAACTAACATGATAACACCTCATCTACTTGTTGATAACAATTTTAGCGTGCTTCCTTAGTTCCTCGATTCGTTGATTCATGCGTTCTTGGAAAAGCTTTTCTTGTAACATCCCCTTAATGGTGGGTTTGGCTTGCTCATAAGTATAAGTTACAGGGCTATCTTTAGAAATCAAATAGATAATATGATAACCAAACTCTGTTTTAACAGGGGTTTTAGTGTAATCCCCAGGAGTTAAAGCGAAAGCGGCTTTAGAAAAATCCGGAGCCATTTGGTTTTTTTGGAATTTCCCTAAATCGCCACCATTTTGCGCGTTCTTGCTGTTAGGATCAATCGTATCGCGATTGGCTAACTCAATGAATTTGGCTTCTTTTTTAGCCTTTGGCTGTTTGTCAATCTCAGAAATAATCCGTTTAGCCTCATCTTCGGTTTTCACTAAAATATGCCTAGCATGGGCTTCTTGCTTGACAAAAAGCTGATCTTTATTAGCGTTGTAAAAATCTTGCATTTCTTTTTCTGGGATTTGGATCTTTTTCACTTCTTCAGCCTGTTTTTTAGCCCAAAATTCCACTAAAGCCTGTTTTTTAACCGCTTCCATCATCGCTTTAAATTCTGGAGTCTGATTAAGCTTTTCTGCCTTAGCCTCATTTTCTACAAGCGCGGTGCGAATAGCTTGCTCAATCAAGGCTTCTTTTTCTTTCTCTTTAAGCTTGTCAAAATCAAAATTAGGATTTCGTTGCTTAATCATGTCAAAATCGCTTTTGGTGATAGGCCTGCCATCCACTGTCGCTAACACGCCTGCTGAAGAATCAGTCGTTTTTTTCGTGTTATGTGCAGCGTTATTCGCGTTATGGGCCGGCTTAGCCACCAAAAACGACGCGCTCAACGCGCCCACTAACGCTAAATTTAAGATATTTTTTTTCATTGTGTGTTCTCCACTCTAAACTAATTTTCATCATTAAATTTACATTATAGCAAATTTAAAACAAAATCAGCTATCATAATTATAGAAAACTCACATTAAGGGGTAAGAAATGCTTAAAGTTATTCATTCCGTTCAAAGTGGGTAAAAAGGTTCGCCGCAGATATTCTAATAATATTTATTTGTATTTATTGGTGTTAGTTATGTTCTTTTTGGGAAGAAAAAGGGTGTTAAAGAAGATTCAAAATTTTATAAGACAATGATGAATGTTATATTTGTTGCTGCAATCATTTTGTGTCCTTGGATACTGATGGTATTGTTTTACCCCATAATGTATTTACTACTATATGTTATTCCATATTAAATAACTTCTATATTCTTTTAGTCAATCTCATATTTAATAAGCTTGCTATGTAAGATTAAGGGACTTTGCGCTTAAATTACCCTAGCAAAGTGAGTGAAGAAGGATTTCAAGTTATGGTTTTGTCTTTATCTATCCTTAAAAAAAGCTTTAATGATTTTTTAAGCGCTAGAATACTTTTAATCAATCTTGGCCCTATCCTTTTGAGTTTGGCGTTTTTTGGAGCTGTTTTTTACTACAATGGTGCAAATATTGTGGGTTATTGCCAAACCTTATTACCGCAATCTTTGAATGGCTATTCCCATTCTCAAGGCTTTTTTGCTGGCATGTTCGCATGGGTTTTTAAAGCGTTAGTGTATTTTCTTGTTTTTTGGATCGTGATTCTTTTGAGTTTAGTCATCAATATTTTTGCGTCTATTTTTTACACCCCTTTAGTGGTCTCTTATTTGCACCAAAAATATTATCCCCATGTCGTTTTAGAAGAATTTGGCTCTATCCTTTTTTCTATTAAATATTTTTTAAAATCGCTCGCTTTTATGCTTTTATTCTTAGCGGTTTTAACGCCCCTTTATTTCATTCCCTTTATAGGGGTCTTTGGGGTCTTTTTTTCTATAGTCCCGCATTTCCTTTTTTTCAAAAACACCATGAGTTGGGATATAGCCAGCATGATTTTTAATCATCAAAGCTATCAAAATTTACTCAAACAGCACCGGTTAAAGCATTATCGTTTCTCGTTTTTTTGCTATCTTTTTTCCTTAATCCCTTTTTTTAATTTTTTTGCCACCTTGTTGCAAACCCTAATGCTAGTGCACTACTTTTTTATCCTTAAAGAAAAAGAATGCTAGATTTTATTCAAGAGCTTAGCACCCCCCATGTTAGGGATTTTTTCTTGTTGTTTTTAAGGGTTAGCGGTGTGCTGTCTTTTTTCCCTTTTTTTGAAAACCATTTAGTGCCTTTGTCGGTGCGTGGGGCTTTGAGCTTGTATGTGAGCGCGATTTTTTACCCCACTTTAGAGTTTTCAAACGCTATTTACACGCCAGAGGGTTTTATCATTGCTTGTTTATGCGAGCTGTTTTTAGGGGTGTGCGCGTCTGTTTTTTTACAAATCGTCTTTGCAAGCTTGGTGTTTGCCACTGACAGCATCAGCTTTTCTATGGGGCTTACCATGGCGAGCGCTTATGATCCCATTTCAGGATCGCAAAAACCCATTGTGGGGCAAGCCCTTTTATTGTTAGCGATTTTAATTTTATTGGATTTATCGTTCCACCATCAAATCATTTTGTTTGTGGATCACAGCTTAAGAGCCGTCCCTTTAGGGCAATTTGTCTTTGAGCCAGAATTAGCTAAAAACATTGTCAAAGCCTTTTCACACTTGTTTGTCATAGGGTTTTCTATGGCGTTCCCTATTTTATGCTTGGTGTTATTGAGCGATATTATTTTTGGCATGATCATGAAAACCCATCCTCAATTCAACCTGCTCGCTATCGGGTTTCCGGTTAAAATTGCGATCGGGTTTGTGGGCATTATTTTAATCGCTTCGGCTATCATGGGGCGTTTTAAAGATGAAATCAGCCTGGCCTTTAGCGTTATTAGTAAAATCTTTTAAAGGATAAACATGATTAGTTTTAAAGAAGCTCTAAAAATCCATTCTAACATTCCCTTAAAACCCTTAGAAGTAGAGGTTGTCTCTTTGTTTGAAAGCACAGGGCGCATTTTAGCAGAGGATATTATTTGCGCTCACGCCTTGCCTAAATTCAATCAAAGCACAATGGATGGCTATGGGTTTAAAATGCAAGATTTGGGCCAAAAAACTCAAGTTATCCAACACATCTTTGCCGGGGATGATGTGAGCGCTTTAGAAGTCAAAGAAAATGAATGCGTTAAAATCATGACTGGAGCGATGGTGCCAAAGGGAATAGAAACGATCGTTCCCATAGAATGCATGCTAGAAAGCCATAAAAATTCCGCCCTAGCTCCTAAAGATTTTAAAATTCACGCCAATATCCGTCAAAAGGGCGAGAACGCTTCTTTAAACAGCGTTTTAGTCCCTAAAAATACCCGTTTGAATTATGGGCATATCGCGCTCATTGCCTCTCAAGGGTTAAAAGAAATCAAAGCGTTTAGAAAATTAAAAATCGCTCTCTTTAGCAGCGGCGATGAATTAGTGCCTTTAGGGCAGAACGCCCCAGAATGCCAAGTTTATGATGTGAATTCAGTGGGTATTTTCAACATGCTTAAAAACTACAACACGCATTTTCTAGGGGTTTTAAAAGATGATAAAAATTTACAGCTTAAAATACTTGAATTGCAAGACTATGATGTCATCCTTTCAAGCGCGGGGGTGAGCGTAGGGGATAAAGACTTTTTTAAAGACGCTTTGAAAGAAAAAAACGCCCTTTTTTATTATGAAAAAGTCAATCTCAAACCGGGAAAACCGGTAACTTTAGCCCGACTCAATCAAAGTATCATTATAGGCTTACCGGGTAATCCTTTAAGTTGCTTATTGGTTTTACGAGTTTTGATTCTACCCTTATTGGAGCGCTTATCTTTAAATAAAGATTTTAAACTAAAACCCTTTAAGGCTCAAATCAATGCCCCTTTAAAGCTTAAAGGCGAACGCGCGCATTTAATTTTAGGCAACTATTCAAACCACCAATTCATTCCTTACAACAACAACCGCTATGAATCAGGAGCGATAGAAGCCCTTGCGCAAGTGGATTCTATCGCTTTAATTGATGAAGGAGTGGGATTGGTTCAGGGCGAAATTGAAATTTTAAGGTTTGAAAATTAAATTAGCTTTTAACAATGCTATAATGGTGAGTTTAAAACCCCACTCATAAAGGTTCTGTTTGTGGATAACTACACCTATAGCGAATTGTTAAAAAGCTTGCAAAACAAATGCGATAATATCGCTTTAATCATCAAGCCTGAAAAGATCAAACAAGAATTAGAACGCATTGAAAAAGAGCAAGAAGACCCTAATTTTTGGCAAGATGTCTTAAAAGCCAGAGACACCAATAAAGAAAAAGTGCGCCTGAACCGCTTGCTAGAAACCTATCAAAAAACGAAAAATTCTTTAGATGAAAGCGTAGAATTGTTTGAACTCGCTCAAAACGATAACGATGAGATTACTTTATCCTTGCTCTATGAAGAGGCTCCTACTTTAGAACACAGCGTCCAAAAAGTGGAAATTGAAATCATGCTAAGCGGTGAAAACGACGCTTCAAACGCTATTATTACCATTCAGCCTGGAGCGGGGGGGACTGAAAGCCAAGATTGGGCGAGTATTTTGTATCGCATGTATTTGAGGTGGGCGGAAAGAAGAGGCTTTAAAAGCGAGATTTTAGACTATCAAGATGGCGAAGAAGCGGGCATTAAAGGAGTCGCCTTTATCATTAAGGGTGAAAACGCTTATGGCTATTTGAAAAATGAAAACGGGGTGCATAGGCTTGTAAGGATTTCGCCCTTTGATGCGAACGCCAAACGGCACACGAGTTTTGCGAGCGTGCAAATTAGCCCTGAATTAGACGATGATATTGATATAGAAATTGATGAAAAAGATGTCCGTTATGATTATTATAGAGCCAGTGGGGCAGGCGGTCAGCATGTCAATAAAACAGAAAGCGCGGTTAGGATCACGCATTTCCCTACCGGTATTGTGGTGCAATGCCAAAACGATAGGAGCCAGCATAAAAACAAAGCGAGCGCGTTAAAAATGCTTAAATCCAAGCTCTATGAATTGGAATTAGAAAAGCAGCAAAGCAGCGCCAAAAATGAAGAAAAAAGCGAAATTGGTTGGGGGCATCAAATAAGAAGCTATGTCCTAGCCCCCTACCAGCAAGTCAAAGACGCGCGCTCCAATATTGCTTATAGCAATGTGGAAGCGATATTAGACGGCGATATTGATGCGATTTTAGAGGGCGTTTTGATTGCTAAAGCTTAAGTGCGCTAAAATGACAGCTAGGAATTATGGTTAAAAACGCTTTTTAAAACCAATTGGCAAGGAACAACAATGACACAAGAAGAATTAGACGCTTTGATGAATGGTGGCGATTTAGAAAACTTGGAAGCCCTAGAGGCTAAAGAAGAGGCTAAAGAGCCAACTAAAGAGAAAGAAGAGGTTAAAGAATCCAAAGAAAGCTCTAGCCAAAAAATGACCGTCAAAAAAGAAGACGCTGAAAAATACGGCAAGATTAGCCCTAATGAATGGCCTCCCCCTCCCCCCACTGAAGAGCATAAAGTCGTGCATCAATTAGACGATGTTACAAGAGATTCTGAAGTGAAAGCCACGCAAATTTTTGATCAATTGGATTTGATCGGATCTAGCGCTGAAAAGATCGCTAAAATGGTTAAAAAAATCCAAGAACCCCTAAAAAAACACCAAGAAATTTTTGACAATTTGCATGGCCATTTCCCCCATGTTGAATCTTTTAAAACCGCGCTCAATGAGCAACAAGAAATCCTAAACACCCTTAAAAGCATTGAAGAAGAAGCCACCAATTGCTCTGATAGCTCCATGCAAGCGATGGATATTATGCAGTTTCAAGATATTCACCGCCAAAAAATTGAACGAGTGGTCAATGTCATGCGAGCGCTCAGCCAATACATGAATTCGCTTTTTGAAGGCAAAATTGATGATTCTAAGCGCGTGAGTTCAGCGACTTTTATCACCGGCGATGACGATAAAGATTTAGCCAGCGCTGATGATATTGAAGCCTTGATCGCTTCTTTTGGAGCCAAGTAGTTTTGAACCAAGTTGAATTACTCTCTCCAGCCGGTAATTTAAAAAAACTTAAAATCGCTCTCAACTATGGGGCTGATGCGGTTTATGGGGGAGTGAGCCATTTTTCTTTACGCAATCGTGCGAGTAAGGAATTCACTTTAGAGACCTTTAAAGAAGGGATTGACTACGCCCATGCCTTGAATAAAAAAGTCTATGCCACGATCAATGGTTTCCCTTTCAATTCACAGCTCAAACTTTTAGAAGAGCATATTTATAAAATGGCAGAGCTAAAACCAGACGCTTTCATTATCGCTGCACCTGGTGTGGTGAAACTCGCTTTAAAAATCGCCCCGCATATTCCCATCCATTTGTCCACGCAAGCGAATGTCTTAAATTTGCTCGATGCACAAGTGTTTTATGATTTAGGAGTCAAACGCATTGTGTGTGCTAGGGAATTGAGCCTGAATGATGCGATTGAAATTAAAAAAGCCTTACCCGATTTGGAATTAGAAATCTTTGTGCATGGGAGCATGTGCTTTGCCTTTTCAGGGCGTTGCTTGATTTCGGCTTTACAAAAGGGGCGCGTGCCTAATAGAGGGAGTTGCGCGAATGATTGCCGGTTTGATTATGAATATTATGTGAAAAACCCTGATAACGGCGTGATGATGAGATTAGTTGAAGAAGAGGGCGTAGGCACGCATATTTTTAACGCTAAAGATTTGAACCTCTCTAGTCATATCGCTGAAATTTTAAGCTCCAACGCCATTAGCGCACTCAAGATTGAAGGGCGTACCAAGTCCAGTTACTACGCCGCGCAAACCACGCGCATCTATCGTTTGGCGGTTGATGATTTTTACCATAACACCTTAAAACCGAGTTTTTATGCTAGCGAATTGAACACGCTTAAAAACAGGGGTTTTACGGACGGCTATTTGATGCGAAGACCTTTTGAAAGGTTGGACACTCAAAACCACCAAACAGCCATTAGCGAAGGGGATTTTCAAGTCAATGGCGAAATAACTGAAGACGGGCGTTTTTTTGCATGCAAATTCACCACTACCACTAACATAGCTTATGAAATTATCGCTCCCAAAAATGCGGCTATCACGACCATAGTCAATGAAATTGGCAAGATTTACACCTTTGAAAAACGCTCTTATTTAGTGCTGTATAAAATCCTTTTAGAAAATAACACCGAGTTAGAAACTATCCATAGCGGGAATGTGAATTTAGTGCGGCTGCCCGCACCTTTACCGGCTTTTAGTTTTTTACGCACCCAAGTAGAGTCTAAAAATGGCGTTTGATTAGTGCTAAAGATGTATTATTAAAAACAATTAAGAGAAACGCATGCCCTTAGAAACTATCACGCTCGCTCATATTTACGAAGAACAAGGGTTTTTTGAAGAAGCGTTGCAAATTTATATTAATATTTTAAAAAAAACCCCTGACCATGCAGAGGCGTTAAAGCAAATGAAGCGTTTGGAAAAAATCCAAAAAAATGGCGCTCCTTTCAAACACGATGCAATACTAGAGCGGCACTATTTGAATTTTATCAAAGGGGATCGTTTGAGCGTTGAAAATTTAGAACAATGGCTGGTAGAATGGAATTGAAAAACATTATTTCAGAAACCCTTAATGAAATTGAAAAAATGGCTAAAACCATTGATGATGGTTTTAATACAGCGCAAAAAACGCTCTCTTTTTTCAAAACGCCCTCTCATTTGCAAAACACCCCAAACCCTAAAAATGCTAACACCCCTTTAGAGTCAAAAAACGCTGCTAAAATAGAAACGCAAGAAAAAATCACAGAAGAAAATACAGAAGAAAAAGAAGAAGAGGCACCAGAAATCATTACAGAAGAAATCGCACAAGAAAACCCCACGCAAGCGTTAATTCCAAACGAGAGGGTTTTTTTAAAAGGCTTATTAGAGAGAACCTTAGTGTTATTTAAAGGCATGCAAGCTTTAGAAGAAAAAGAAGCGCTGAAGCGTTTGGATTTAGTGGCGCGTTTCTTGCAATACCAATTGAGCGCGCTTGAAAAACGATTAGAATCTTTGGAGCGAGAAAACACAGAGTGAAAAATGAGCAAAGGAATTTTTTAAAAACATTAAAAAATAAGACTTTCATTTTCAATATTCCATGAAAACAAAGTCTTAAATTTCCATTAATAACTATGATAATGTTTTGAATTTTTATTTTTAAGACATCTTTAAGGTATCTTTAGTAATAAAATGCTAAAATCAAGCCCTTAAAACATTAACAGAGTTAATGTTTTTAAAGTTGCAGAAATCATTGAAGGAGTTAATTGAAGTATGATAGAAGTTTTAATGATAGAAGATGATATAGAATTAGCCGAGTTTTTGAGCGAGTTTTTGCTCCAACATGGCATTCATGTAACCAATTACGATGAGCCATATACCGGTCTTAGTGCGGCTAACACACAAAATTATGATTTGTTGTTGTTGGATTTGACTTTGCCTAATTTAGACGGGCTTGAAGTGTGTAGGCGCATCTCCAAACAAAAACATATCCCTATTATTATTTCTTCAGCAAGAAGCGATGTGGAAGATAAGATTAAAGCGCTAGATTACGGGGCTGATGATTATCTCCCTAAACCCTATGATCCTAAGGAATTGTTAGCTCGCATCCAATCCTTACTCAGGCGTTCTCATAAAAAAGAAGAAGTGAGTGAGCCAGGCGATGCGAATATCTTTAGGGTGGATAAGGATAGCCGAGAAGTGTATATGCATGAAAAAAAGCTAGACTTAACTAGGGCTGAATATGAAATCCTTTCGCTTCTCATTAGCAAAAAAGGTTATGTGTTTAGCCGTGAAAGCATTGCGATTGAGAGCGAGAGCATCAACCCTGAAAGCTCTAATAAAAGCATTGATGTGATCATTGGCCGTTTGCGATCTAAGATTGAAAAAAATCCTAAACAACCGCAATATATCATCTCTGTTAGAGGGATTGGTTATAAATTAGAATACTGATATTCTAATAAGGAGTTAAGGGGTTTTGCGTTTCTCTATCTTTTTTAAGGTTGTCGCTTTGTTTATGATAACGCTCTTTAGTTTTGGAGCGTTCGCTTACTATTTCGTGTCTTCTCAAATCAGTCACGAAAACTATCAAAACGAAATGCGCCATTATCAGTTTGTTACCACTATCAATGAAATTTTAAACAACTACTCCGATTATAGAGCCATAGAAGATTACCTCTATAAAATCGGTTTTAGAGAAACCACGATAGAAAATTTAGAAAAGGTTTTAGCCAAAAGACGCCACCAGTTGCACCATAGGAATATTGGGTATGCTGAAGTGTTTAAATTCAGCGACATGGTTTTTATCCTTATAAAAAAGGATGAGCATTTTGTGCTTTATAAAGATTTGCATTCGGTTTCTTACAGGAATTATTTCTTAGCTATTACGGTGGGTTTATTATTGATTTTATTCCTCTTTTTATTTGTTTTGCAGAGTTTATTGCCCTTAAGAGAGTTAAGATCTCAAGTGAAACGATTCGCTCAAGGGGATAAAAGCGTGAGCTGTAAAAGCAAGCAAAAAGATGAAATAGGGGATCTGGCTAACGAATTTGACAATTGCATCCAAAAAATCAATGCGATGAA
This sequence comes from Helicobacter pylori, assembly GCF_015904775.1. Lineage (GTDB taxonomy): Bacteria > Campylobacterota > Campylobacteria > Campylobacterales > Helicobacteraceae > Helicobacter > Helicobacter pylori_DM. The sequence goes on along the minus strand of NZ_JADZNC010000002.1, from coordinate 41,198 downwards.
TGAATCTCGGGTTTTATTTTTGCGCTCTATCATGCATGAATTACGCACCCCTATCACTAAGGGCAAGATACTAAGTTCTATGCTCAAAGAAGAATTGTCTTACAAACGCTTTTCATCTATATTTGATCACTTGAACATGTTGATTGAGCAATTTGCCCGCATTGAGCAGCTCGCTTCCAAAAATTACGGGAGCAATAAAGAAAAATTTTTAATGAGCGATTTGATAGACAAGGTTGAAAAAATGCTTTTAATTGATGAGGATAAAAAAAGCCCTATCCATGTATCCTCTTCAAATTACATCATTGAAGCGGATTTTGAATTGTTTTCTATAGCGTTAAAAAACATGGTAGATAATGCGATCAAATACAGCGATGACAAACAGGTGTTTTTGGATTTCATAGGGAATGATTTAGTGGTGTCCAATAAAAGCAAACCTTTAAAAGAAGATTTTGAAAAATATTTGCAACCCTACTTCAAATCTTCTAACCCCAGCCAAGCCCATGGTTTTGGGTTAGGCATGTATATCATTAAAAACGCTTTAGAGGCTATGGGATTGAATTTGAGCTATCATTACAGCAATGGAAGAATTTGTTTCACTATCCATGATTGCGTTTTTAATAGTTTTTACGATTTAGAAGAAGATGATGAAGAGCTACCCCCCGAAAATTTGAAAGAGGTGAGCGGAATGAAGGGAGTAGAAAAAGCCAATTGTGGGGTTAAAGAAAAACAATAAAGAGAGAACATGTTCAAACGATTGAGAAGATTACGAAGCAGCGAAAACTTAAGAGCGATGATAAGAGAAACGCGCCTGAATATTGATGATTTCATCGCTCCCTTATTTGTCATAGAAAGCGATAGTTATATTAAAAATGAAATCAGCTCCATGCCTGGCGTTTATCAAATGAGTGTAGAGCCTCTTTTAAAAGAATGCGAAGAATTAGTGGGTTTAGGCATCAAAGCCGTTTTATTGTTTGGCATTCCTAAACATAAGGACACTACAGGAAGCCATGCGTTAAATAAGGATCACATTGTCGCAAAAGCCGCTAGAGAGGTTAAAAAACGATTCAAGGATTTAATCGTTATAGCGGATTTGTGTTTTTGTGAATACACCGACCATGGGCATTGCGGGATTTTAGAAAACGATTCTGTGTCTAACGATAAAACGCTAGAGATTTTAAACCTTCAAGGGCTTATTTTGGCTGAAAGCGGTGTGGATATTCTAGCCCCAAGCAACATGATGGATGGGAATGTTTTGAGCTTGAGAAAAACGCTAAATAACGCCGGGTATTTTCACACGCCCATCATGAGCTATTCCACTAAATTTGCGAGCAGTTACTATGGGCCTTTTAGAGATGTGGCAAACTCTGCACCGAGTTTTGGCGATCGCAAAAGCTATCAAATGGATTACGCTAATAAAAAAGAAGCGCTTTTAGAAAGCTTAGAAGATGAAAAACAGGGCGCGGATATTTTAATGGTGAAACCGGCTTTGGCGTATTTGGATATTGTTAAAGAAATCAGAGATCACACTTTGCTCCCTTTAGCGCTCTATAACGTGAGCGGGGAATACGCCATGCTCAAACTCGCTCAAAAGCACAACCTGATCAACTATGAAAGCGTTTTATTAGAAACGATGACTTGTTTTAAAAGAGCGGGAGCGGATATGATTATTAGCTATCATGCTAAAGAAGTGGCTAACTTATTACAAAGGAATTGAATGGGACGAGCGTTTGAATACAGAAGAGCGGCTAAAGAAAAACGATGGGATAAGATGAGTAAGGTTTTCCCCAAGCTCGCTAAAGCGATCACTCTAGCGGCAAAAGAGGGCGGGAGCGAGCCGGACACGAACGCCAAACTACGAACGGCGATTTTAAACGCTAAAGCGCAAAACATGCCTAAAGACAATATTGACGCAGCGATTAAAAGAGCGAGCAGTAAAGAGGGGAATTTGAGTGAAATCACTTATGAGGGTAAGGCGAATTTTGGCGTGCTAATCATTATAGAATGCATGACTGATAACCCCACTAGAACCATTGCTAACCTTAAAAGCTATTTCAATAAAACGCAAGGGGCAAGCATCGTGCCTAATGGCTCTTTAGAGTTTATGTTTAATAGAAAAAGCGTGTTTGAATGCTTGAAAAATGAAGTGGAAAATTTAAAACTCAGCCTAGAAGATTTAGAGTTCGCTCTCATTGATTATGGTTTGGAAGAATTAGAAGAAGTGGGAGACAAGATCATTATTAGGGGGGATTATAACAGCTTTAAGCTTTTAAATGAGGGGTTTGAAAGCTTGAGATTGCCCATTTTAAAAGCGAGTTTGCAACGCATCGCCACAACGCCCATTGAATTGAATGACGAACAAATGGAGCTTACCGAAAAATTACTGGACAGGATTGAAGACGATGATGATGTGGTCGCGCTTTATACCAATATTGAGTGAAATGCAAAAAGGCTCAAAGGATTTTTAACAAAACCAACAAAAAGTTTTGTTGTTATAAGCTTGTAAAATCCTATAAAGAGTTATAAAACTCCTTTTTGATTGGATTTTTAATTTTATTTTGATTGAATAAAGGTTTTTGTTTTGTTCAAATTTGTTCAAACATGAAAGCTTTATTCAATATTCTTTTTTAAAAAACTTGTTTTTAAGCTTTCTTATAGTTAAATTTTATTTTGTGGTGAAGTTATTTTTTAAAGCGGATAGGGGGATTTTAGAATAACGCCCCCTTTAACCCCATTAAATCCGAGCGCTTTAAAAAATTATCGCTTGTGTTGTAAGCTCTTTTACATTTATTTTAAAACGCCTTTGAGTGTTTTTATTATCAATATAAGAGCGAATCCAAACCCTAGATTTGTGGATTTTTAATCTCAATACTCATCAATAGAGGTGCTCAATCCCCATTTGATAGCGCGAAAGCGGAAAGATTTCTACAAGATGAGTTTTAATCATAGCCCCTAAACTCTGGCTTATTGCGTATCATCTTGCGTGTCGTTTTGCGCATCATCTTGCAAATTATCAGAATTCTTGCCAACCACTTCTAATACTTTACAACTACCACTAAAGTCTAAAGTGCAACCTTTCTTATAATATGAAGTGGCTTTATCAAAATCCTTTGGAGCGCCCTTACCCATGTAATACATCACCGCCACATTATGACAACCGCTCCCTTCTTTTAAAGAACAACTCTTTTTATAAAGATTCAAGGCCTGCTCTTCATTTTGTCTGACATAAAGACCGGCTTCATACATATAGCCTAAACTCACACAGCTCGCTCCGTCTTTTAAATGACACCCTCTTTTAAAATTCGTAAAGGCTTTTTTCAAATCCTTCTGTACGCCTTTGGCGTTCCTATACATATACCCTACAAAGTTACAACTAATGCCATAATTCAAACTGCAAGCGTATTTAGAAAGAGAAAAGGCTTTGGCATAATTTTGCTTAACGCCCGTGCCATTAAAATACATAAAACCTAAACTCCCGCAACTCACCCCACCCTTTAAGTGGCACCCTCTCCTATAATAATAGATAGCCTTTGGAAGGTTTTTTTGAACGCTATCGCCATCTTCATACATAGAGCCCAAACTCGTGCAAGCCAAATGATTCCTTAAATTGCACCCTCTTCTGTAATAAAAAACGGCTTTTGGAATATTCTGATCCACGCCATCGCCATCTTCATACATAGAGCCTAGACTCGTGCAACCAACCCCCACCCTTAAATTACAGCTCCTCTTATAAAAAGCCACCGCTCTATGGTAATCCCCTCTCTTAAGGGCTTGATTAGCCATCTTAAAATATTTCTCACCGGTTGTAGCCACCAAATGACCAAAACAGCTTGCCATTAAAAATAAAATCAAAACCCATTTTTTGTTCCAACTCTTTATCATCTCATTCCTTACAAAACTAAGCCAAAGCTCACACAAAGAAAAATCAGTAAAACCCCAATCTAATTGGTTATTATAGTATAATATTGTCAAAAAATAAATTCAACTTTTGGATTAAATTGATTAAAAACCTATTTTAGAGAAACCACTTAAAATGAGTATTATTATTCCAATTGCCATCGCTTTTGATAATCATTATGCCATGCCGGCTGGCGTGAGCTTGTATTCCATGCTAGCTTGCGCTAAAACAGAACACCATGATAAAAAACTTTTTTATAAAATCCACTGCCTAGTGGATAATTTAAGCCTTGAAAACCAACAAAAATTAAAAGAAACTCTAGCCCCCTTTAGCGCTTTTGCGAGCGTGGATTTTTTAGACATTTCAGATCCTAATAACCCTACTACTACCCTAGCAGAACCTTCTGTCATTGATAAAATCCATGAAGCTTTTTCACAGCTCAACATTTACGCTAAAACGCGCTTTTCTAAAATGGTCATGTGCCGCTTGTTTTTGGCTTCTTTATTCCCACAATACGACAAAATCATCATGTTTGATGCGGACACTTTATTTTTAAACGATGTGAGCGAAAGTTTTTTTATCCCGCTAGATGGCTATTATTTTGGAGCGGCTAAAGATTTTTCTTCTCCTAAAAACCTTAAACGCTTTCAAACAGAAAGGGAGAGAGAGCCTCGCCAAAAATTTTCTCTCTATGAGCATTACCTTAAAGAAAAAGACATGAAAATCATTTGTGAAAACCACTATAATGTTGGGTTTTTAATCGTGAATTTAAAGCTGTGGCGTGCTGATCATTTAGAAGAACGCCTACTCAATCTAACCCATCAAAAAGGCCAGTGCGTGTTTTGCCCTGAACAGGATCTTTTAACGCTCGCATGCTATCAAAAAGTTTTAATCTTACCTTATATTTACAACGCCCACCCTTTCATGGTCAATCAAAAACGCTTCATTCCTAGCCAACAAGAAATCGTCATGCTGCATTTTTATTTTGTAGGAAAACCTTGGATTTCACCCACTGCTTTATATTCTAAAGAATGGCATGAGATTCTTTTAAAAACCCCTTTTTACGCTGAATATTCCGTGAAATTCCTTAAACAAATGACAGAATGTTTAAGCCTTAAAGACAAACAAAAAACCTTTGAATTTCTTGCCCCCCTACTCAATAAAAAAACCCTTTTAGAATATGTTTTTTTTAGATTGAAGAGGATTTTCAAACGCTTAAAAGAAAAACTTTTAAACTCTTAGCGTTCTCGTTTGGGCAACACGCTATAAGCGAATTTAACATAAATCGCTAAACTGATCAAAAGCACTGCCACACCAACAGCCAAATACACCGCATAAGTGATCTTATCCGGTTCGCTCACGCTGAATTTAAACACTAACATTAACGCTTCAATGGCTAATGCGATAATGATAGAGCCTAAAAACCTAATCATCGTGCGATGAATTGCATGGTGGTTATCCCCGCTATTTTTACCCAAAACTTCTTCTTCAAAAATCGCCTTGACTAGATCAAAGGTGGCTAAGGCTAGGGTTAAAAGCACAATGGGGTGGAACACTTCTTTAATGTCAAAACTGCTAAAATTGACAATCGCTGTCCAAAAGCTAGAAATGCATTTCACAAATAAGAGCAACGACACTAAAGTGAGCATAATAGAAATCATAAAATACATGACCATGCTCCCTTCGCTAAAGGTCCTGAAATACTTTGAAGGCGAGCTGATTTCAATCGCCACCCTCAAAGGGATTTGCAAGCACACCACAAACGCTAGATCGTTATTCTGATCATACACCGGGTAAGATGCGCTCACTACCAAATGGTTTCCTTTTTTAGAAGGATAGGGGTCGGTTAAAATGCAACGCTTTTCACTCACGGCTTGATAAAAATAATATTTATCGCTAAAACTGGCATGCGATTCTAGTTCAATCCCTTCTGTTAAATCATGCTCTAATATCCCTTCCTTATGCCCTTCCTCTTTAAGTTGGCTTGGCTTAAGAATTAGCATGCCCTTAGCGTCTAACACAAAAAAACTTTTTGCCATTTTGATTTCAGCGTGCATTTTTCTGATCTGTTTGTTTAAATAATCCAAAGTGATTTCAGGGAGATGGTTGCGGATATTGTGCGAAAACAAATAGGTAAGATAAGCGTATAACTCGGTGCGGATCTTGGAATATTGGACAATGTCTCTACTTAACATCAAAAGGCCTTTAAAAAAAATTTATGCGATGAATTGTAGCACTTGTTTTAAAGAATTATTTAAACCACCCCTTGCATCAATGATAAAGGAGGCGTTTTTTTCATAGAGGGCTTGGCGTTTTTCAAAAAGTTCTTTGGCTTGAGTGAGATCATTCAAAAGGGGGCGTTTTTCCCTTTCTTTTTGGTTCAAACGCTTAATCAAGGTCTCAAAATCAATCTTGAGATAAAAAGTTGTGCCTAAACCCTTAAGATTTTCATGCATCACAATGCCCCCACCGGTAGAAATGATATGGGGGGTTTTGAGCGTTTTTAATTCATCAATCAAATTTTTTTCAAACATCCTGAAATTGTCTTCGCCAAGCTCTTCAAAAATCCCTCTCACACTCAAGCCCACCCTCTCGCTAATGATCATATCCGTATCCAGCACTTCTAATTTCAAAGCCAACCCCAATTCTTGCGCTAAAGAGCTTTTACCGCTCCCCATAAAACCGATTAAAACTAAATGCTGCATGCTTTTATTTCAATTTTAATTCATACGCCCCGTTTTTTTCTTCCAAAAGATAGCGGTATTTCCCATCTAAAATGAGCGTGATGCGGTAATAATCTTTGTGCGTGCCGACTTTAATGTGAGAAAAAAACTTCTGGTTTAAATCCATGTTTTGATAAATATCCAAAGGGCCTTTTTGCGTGTCTAATACGATTCTATAAGGATTGACTAGCACAAAGGAGCGTAAAATTTTATAAGGGGAACGCAAAATCATCGTGTTGTTTGCCATTAAAAAATCAAAATCTTGGATCTGATAGCGTTTTTCAAAGGGGGTTTGATTAAGGGTGTGTTGGGAAAGTTTTAAGGGGTAGTGCCAATCAATGCTTTTATCAATGCCCACGACTTTAGAATGGATAGAGCCATCAATATCCTGGTAAGTGAGCGTGATCTGTTTTAAAATCCTAGCACTCGTGGGCAAATCCACATGGATTTCTTTAAAATAACTATCATAGATCCCATTAAAGCCCCCTTGCAAATTCTTGGAATTGATTTCAGACTCAAAAGGGTTGTCTCTAGCCAATAAAACGCTTAAAACCACCACCAAACCTATCATCTTTTTTAACACTACCATTTTCCTTAAATCTAACCTCTAGGCCGTAATTCCTTCAACTCAAACAAACGCTTTTGCAAACGCACATTCTTGCTTTGCAATTCGGTGATTTCTTGTTGCAATCGTTCATGCTTGTCTCTTAAATCCAAATAAACCTCTAAAGAAGAACCCCCAAAAAGCAACTTCCCTAAATAATACCCAAACCCAAGCAGCAAAAGGAAAAAGACAATAAGGGAGCTATGGCTATAGAAAAAATCTCGTGCTCTATTGTCTTTGATTTCATCGTTTTCAAAAAGGCCACTAGCCATGCTTAAACAACTCTTTACCGATATAAATCCCCCCTTTTAATTCATGCTCAATCTCTAAAAGGCGGTTGTATTTAGCGATCCTTTCACTCCTTGCGGTGGATCCGGTTTTAATCTCTCCCGTATTCAATGCGACCGCAAAATCAGCGATAAAGCTGTCCTCACTCTCCCCGCTTCTATGGCTCATCACGCATTGATAGGCATGGTGTTTGGCTAATCTTATGGTCTCCAAAGTCTCACTAATGGTGCCGATTTGATTGGGTTTGATCAAAATGGCGTTCGCAATGTTTTTTTCAATGCCTTTTTGCAAAATGCTTGCGTTCGTTACAAACAAATCATCGCCCACTAACTGGATTTGACGCCCTAATTCCTTGCTCAAAAACGCCCAACCCTCCCAATCGTCTTCGCTCAAACCATCTTCAATGGACACGATCGGGTATTTTGCCACCAACTCTTTATAATAAGCCACTAATTCATGCGAATCTAGAATCTTATTTTCACCCTTTAAATGGTAATTGAAATGTTCATCCACTAACTCACTGCTCGCTACATCTAAAGCGAGCGCTATTTCTTCGCCTAATTTATAGCCGGCTTTTTCAATGGCTTGAGAAATGGCTTCAAGGGGTTCTACATTGTTGTTAAAATTAGGCGCAAAACCCCCCTCATCGCCCACGCTTGTGAGCTGATTCTTTCCATCTAAAAGTTTTTTAAGCGTGTGATAGACTTCCGCACTCGCTCTTAAGGCTTCTTTAAAACTCTCAAACCCTAAAGGCATGATCATGTATTCTTGAAAGTCTATGGAATTATTCGCATGCGTTCCGCCGTTGATGATATTGAGCATCGGCACCGGCAAAGTCAGAGCGTTAGCCCCCCCTAAATAGCGGTATAATGGCAGATTTAAAGCCTTCGCGCTAGCCCTTGCTAACGCCATAGAAACGCCCAAAACAGCGTTCGCCCCTAAATTAGCGTAATTAGGCGTGCCGTCTAAAGCCCTTAATCTCTCATCCACAAAGGCTTGATTGATCGCTTCAAGCCCTATTAAATGGTGTTTGATCGCGCTATTGACATTTTCGCATGTCCTTAAGACCCCTTTACCCAAAAAACGGGTTTTGTCATTATCCCTTAATTCTAACGCTTCTCTTTTACCGGTGCTCGCCCCGCTAGGCACAATCGCGCTCGCCTTAGTGTTATCGCTCAAAATCACGCTGGCTTGAATGGTAGGATTGCCCCTACTATCCATCACTTCTAAAGCATGAATATCTTTAATAGTTAGCATCAAAATCCTTTTTATTCCATTTCTTCTAAAGGCTCATCGGGTAAGGGCATGATCTCTTCATTAGAGCCGATGCTCTCTTTAATCTTAAGAGTGATTTCATTCGCTAGGGCTTTATCTTCTTTCAGTAGGGCTTTAGCGTTTTCTCGACCTTGCCCTAGCTTTTTATCCTGGTAGCTAAGCCATGCCCCGCTCTTATCCACAATGTCTAATTTCACGCCATAATCAATGATTTCGCCCTCTTTAGAAATCCCTTCCCCAAACATGATGTCAAATTCCGCTTCTCTAAAGGGCGGAGCGACTTTATTTTTAACCACTTTAGCTTTAGCCCTGTTACCGATATGCTGTTCGTTTTGTTTTAAAGCGGCGATTCTTCTAATATCAATCCTAACGCTCGCATAGAATTTTAAAGCGTTACCTCCGGTTGTGGTCTCTGGACTCCCATAACCCATCATGCCAATCTTCATCCTGATTTGATTGATAAAAATGAGAGTAGTGTTCATCTTGTGCAAAACACCGGTGATTTTCCTTAACGCATGGCTCATAAGCCTTGCTTGCAAGCCCACATGCTGATCGCCCATATCCCCATCAATCTCCGCTTTAGGCGTAAGAGCCGCCACCGAATCCACCACCACTAAATCAATCCCTCCGCTTCTGGTGATCGTTTCTAAAATCTCTAAAGCTTCTTCGCCTGTGCTTGGTTGGGAAACGAGTAAATTTTCCGTATCCACGCCCAGCCTCTTAGCATAATACACATCTAGGGCATGCTCAGCGTCAATGAACGCGCACACGCCGCCATTTTTTTGGCATTCTGCAATAATATGCAAGCTTAAAGTGGTCTTCCCACTTGACTCTGGCCCATAAATTTCAATGATCCTACCCTTTGGAACGCCCCCAATCCCTAAAGCCAGATCCAATCCTAACGAGCCTGTAGAAATAGCGTCAATCTTTTCTACTTGCTTATCCCCAAGGCGCACCAACGCCCCCTTACCAAAAACCTTATCAATTTGTTTGATCGCTAAAGAAATCGCTTTTTGTTTGTCTTCATCTATTGCCATTAAATTACCTTATTGAATTTGATTTGTTTATTCTATCAAATCCTAGCCTAAAATCTATTATAATAAAAGGACTTACCCTATTTACAAAAGGATTTTACTTTGATTAGTGTCGCTCATAGCCCTGATGCTGATGATATTTTCATGTATTATGCGATTAAGTTTGGCTGGATAGATTGCCCCATTAAAAACAAAACATTCAAAAACATTGCCCTTGATATTGAAACCCTAAACCAAGAAGCCCTAAAAAACACTTATGATGTGAGCGCGATAAGCTTTGGGCTATACCCTAAAATTGCAAACGATTACGCCTTGCTCCCTACAGCGACAAGCTTTGGGAATGGCTATGGGCCTAAATTAGTGAAAAAAAAGGGCGTGAAATTGAAAAAAGATTTTAGAGTCGCACTCAGTGGGGAGCATACCACCAACGCCCTCTTGTTTAAGATCTATTACAAACATGCGCGCATCACTTACATGAATTTTTTAGACATTGAAAAAGCGGTTTTGGAAGAAAAAGTGCATGCGGGTGTGCTCATCCATGAAAATATCTTGGATTTTCATAACGAATTAGAAGTGGAAAAAGAATTGTGGGATGTTTGGAAAGAACTCATTGAAATGGATTTACCTTTGCCTTTAGGGGGCATGGCGATTAGGCGCTCTATCCCCTTGTATCGCGCGATTTTGATTAAAAAGGCTTTGATTAAAGCGGTTGAAGCCGCGCTAAAACACCAAAATTTGCTCTCTGAAATGCTGTTAGAGCGTTCGCTCATTCGTGTCAATAAAGAGCGCTTACGAACTTATTTAAGCTTGTATGCGAATGAAACTTCAACGTGCTTAAGTGAGATTCAAATTCTCGCCATAGACAAGCTTTTTGAATTAGGCTATCAGCATGGGTTTTATGCTAGTTTGTTAAAGACTAAAGACTGCTTGCTCACTGATGAATATTTGCAATACCGCTTTTCTTAATCCAATTCTAATTTATGCATAAGCAAGTAACGGATCATCCCATACAATAAAAGGATTTTTAAAAAATCCACCCCCCATAAAAGGTAGTATTTGTTTTCTTGCAATTCTTGTTGTTGCAAGAAATAATAAAACCCCTCATTGATGCTTAAACTAGAGCTCATTAAGGGTAGTAGCGAATTAAACGCTAATTCCAAAACAACCCCCACCAGAATGAACAACAACCCCCCGAGTAAAAAACGCGCTTTTTTGATCCTAGCAGCGTTTAAAACGCTCAAAACAAATAAAAATTTCATTAAAACAAGCCCTAAAAACAGCGCGATACCTAGGGTTTTAGTGGGTTTTAACACAAAGGTTTTTAAAGCGGTGTGCAAGATAAACAGCACGCTGGATTGCGCGTTAAAAAGGTAATAACCCAAACGAACGCTCACCACAAACCAGAACAAACTGAAGATAAAAAACACCATGGGGAGCAAGATTTTAGGGAGCAATAAAGATTCCAAACTAATGGGTAAGGAAAAGCTTAAAACCCCTCTTTTAGAAAAAAGCGCGTTGAGACTTTTGATCGCTCCCACACTGATTGCAATCAGTAAAAACGCCCCCAAGACAAAAAAGAGCGTGTAGCTTAGGGTGAGCATGGTCGTTTCTTCAGCGCTTTGAGAGGAAAAACAAACCGCTAAAACAGTGAGCGTTATTAAGAAATTCCCTATAACAATATTCCCTACTTGCCCTAAAGCGTCATGTTTCAAAACTTTTAAAAAACCCATGCGATTATTATACCCATTTGGATAGAAAATTCAGGCTTTTTAATGATTGAGTGTTAATAAAAAACGCTAAAGGCATTTTTTAAACGTGCTGCTTGAAAAAAGCCAGTTGCTCTAAAATCAATTCTTCTTTATTTTTAAAAACAAATTTAAAAAGGATCTTATAGCGCCCCATTTTATCGCTCTCTAACAAATCAAATTTTAAAGGTTCGCATGCGCTTCTACAATCAAGCGTCCCTAATAATCTGGGCTGTGATGGGCTGGGGTAAAACGCTAAATACACTTGAATATTTGGCGAATCTAAAGCGGGTTTGAGCGGTTGCAATTGTGCATAAAGCGTGTTGGATTTTTCCAAAATCAAAGCGTTGTTTAAAAGGGTTTCTTGGAGTTTTTTATCCCCATGCGTGCCTTTAGAAAAATAGGGCAAAATGGGGGTTTTAGGGCTTTTAGTAAGGGGTTTTAAACCCACTAAAAAACGATAATTGGATTTAAAGTTTTCATAGGTTTTAAGCATGGCGTTAAAGTTTAAATCCACTTCGTTATGACCCTTGAAATACACTAAATCGTTTTTAGGCGAATTTTTTAGGGCAAACACCACTAAAAACACCACGATCCCAAGCCCAAAAATAAGCACGCTCATGATCCCTAAAGGCCAAAAGTTTTTTTCTTTCATTGATTTTCCCTCTTAAGATTTTTTAAAAAAATAAAGCCCTAAAAACGCGCCTAAAAGCGTCAATAATAAAATATAAATAACCACCTTTACAAAAGTTACTCCCTTAGGAGCGTTAAAATTTTGCGTGATATTCACATGATATTTTTCCGCTAAAGCGTCTACTGCGACCGAATAGCCATTAATAAGCATGGCTGAAATCCTTTGGGGCGTGTATTCTTTAGCGTTTGTGGGGAGTAAGGGAGCGATTTTTTCAAAAAAGATTTTATCAGTGTCTAACAAATCTCTAGGGTTAGCCACTAATTCTATTTTTTGAGCGTCATGGTAAAAAAAGAATACCACAAAAGGGGGGTTGAGCTGCTTTAAAAAGCCCTCTTGATACTTTTGGCGTTCCTTTTTATCCGCCAAAGCGATAGGATTTTTTTCAAAATCCGTCATATCAATCACAAAACGCACGCCTGTTTTAAGATAAAGCTCTTTAGAAACGCCCTCCACAAACACAACGCTTTTTTCTACCAAACGCCCTTTAGCGTTATTAAAAACATAGGACTCATCAGCCCCTAAACAACAAACAAAGGCTATTACAAGCCATAAGCCTTTCATGTGCTAAACAAAAACAAGTTAGGCACAAAAGAAATAACAATCGTCATTAAAATGGTCGCTACTACCATTAAGGCTAAGATTTTTTCTAAAGTGGTGAATTTCATTTTTTACTCCCTTGATTGACTAATTCATAATTAGCGTGGTTTTGGGTGCTTTTTGTCTCTAAAGCGTTAATATCCTTATAGCGGTAATAATTGGTGGCTTGCTCTTTTTGGATATGGATCGCTTTGAATGTAAAAAAAACGGCCACACACAATAAAATAACCACAATCAGTAAATTCCCTGCTAATCCGTTTAAAAATTTCATCTCTTTTCCTTTAATCTTCTAAGGGTTTTAGCGATTGGATAAATTCAGCTAACGCTTTAACTTGCAAATCGCTAAAGTTTTTATACTTGAATGATGGCATATGCCCTATGTTGCCCTTTTTGCCATGCGTTAAGATATTTCTTAAAAAATTCTCTGTGCCGTAAGCGGTCAAATCGGCCGCAAACACTTGATTTTCTTGCAAGCCCTTACCATCATTGCCATGACAACCTGTGCAGCCCATGCTTTCAAACAATTCCTTGCCCTTATCAATGAGTTGAGGGTTTTTCGTCTTTTTAACGCTAGAAAGTTCTGCCATCACATAGCTTGCGATCGCTTTAGCGTCTTTTTCGTCCAATTCCATAGCGGGCATTTCCCCAGCGAGATAATCCATGCCTTTAGAGCCATGCTTAATGGTGTCCATAATGCCCTCTTCTTTACCCCAACGCACCAGATTTTGAGCGCTCCCATGCAAGCCCTCAGCGGTGATGCCATGGCATTGCGAACAATGGACTAAAAAGATGCCTTGACCCATATCCACCAATTCCTTTTGACCCAAATGCTTCCACTTGGCTTCAAATTTTTGGTTGTGCGCTTTAACTTCTTCATTGTATTGCCCGATTTGAGAAAAGCTATTCAGCGGATACCCAAAGAAGAAATACCAAAAAGCCCACACAATCGTGCACATAAAGCTTGCGATCCAGCCTACTGGCACATTATTGGCAAACTCCCCTATCCCATCAATCAAATGCCCATTTTCCAGGAGCTCACCTTGAGATTTGCTGTCGCGCATTTCTTTAATGAGCGAGCTGGATTCATAGATGGTTAAAACTAAGATCACAAGCGCTGCAATCAAGCCAAAAACATTTATATGGTCGTTTAAAAAATCCATTTCAACTTTCCTTTATGCCCTTATCATGAACTTTTTTATGGCGTGGTTCAATCAACTCATCTTCTAAAGCGTCATTTAACGCTAAATACCCGTATCGCTCATAATCCACGACGCCCTTTTTTTGCTTTCTATACATGCTAAAAATATAAGCATACAAAAAGAGCGTAAAAAGAATGGTAAAAAACGCATACGCAAAACCTCTCAAACTTTCTAAATCCATCATTCACCCCTTATTTAGCGTTTTGATTAGCGTTGATCCTGGAATTACCCAAGCTATTCAAATAAGCGATCAAAGCCACGATTTCTAACACTTCACCTCTCTCAATCGCTTCTAGCACTCTCTTGTCTTTCATGTCGGCTGTGATTTTTTTCGCTTCTTCTAAATAGGCTTTTTTCGCTTCTTCTACGCTCCCTAATTTCACGCCGTTTTCGGTGTCATAAGGCACGCCAAAAACCTTTTTTTGCGTCAAAGCTTCCGCATAAGCGGTGTCAAAATCGCTCTTTTTTATGAATAAATGCTTATAGGCAGGCATGATGCTGTGCGGCACAACGCTTTTAGGATCAAACATGTGCTTTTCATGCCAATCGGTTGTGCGATAATCCCCCACCCTGTGCAAATCAGGGCCAATCCTTTTAGAACCCCACAAAAATGGCCTGTCATACGCATATTCCCCACTCAAACTATATGCGCCATATCGATCCACCTCAGCTTGGAAAGGGCGAATAAGCTGGGAATGGCAATGATAGCAACCTTCTTGGATATAAATTTGCCTCCCTGCTGTCTCTAAAACCGTATAAGGCCGTAAGCCTTCAATCGGGCGAGCGGATTTAAAGAAATTGGGCAAAATCTCCACCAAGCCTGCGATCGCAAACACAAAAATAAACGCAAGAGTGAAAAAGAACGGATTCTTCTCTAAAAAACTAAACATTTCCAACCTCCCCTATCTAGACATAGGCGTGGCGTAATTGGGCTCACGCTCTAATTTTTTGCCTGCCGTGATGGTCATAAAAATATTGTAAGCAAAAATAATAAATCCAATAAAATACATAAGACCCCCAACGCCTCTAATATTGTAATAAGGGATTAGCACCTTAACCGTGTCAATGAACTGGTAAGTGAGATTCCCATACTGATCCACATCCCTCCACATCATCCCTTGCGTGATCCCTGCAATCCACATGGACGAAAAGTAAAGCACAATCCCTAAAGTCATGATCCAAAATTGGAAATCCACAAGCCTGCCTGAATAAATCTCTCTTTTGAAAAGCCTAGGCGTCATGTGATACATGCTCGCAATCAAAGTGAAGCCTACCCACCCAAGCACGCCGTCATGCACATGCCCTATGATCCAATCGGTAAAATGCGCTAAGGCGTTCACGCTCTTAATGGCTTGAATGGATCCTTCTAAAGTGGAAAGCATGTAGAAAGTTGAAGCTAAAACTAAGAATTTAATCAAAGGGCTTTCTTTGAGCTGGTGCCATTGCCCCCTCATCGTTAAAAGCATGTTAATGGCTGTCCCCCACGAAGGCAAGATCAACACCACTGAAAACACGCTAGAAAGGGTTTGCACCCAATCAGGCACGGTGGAATAAATCAAGTGGTGCCCGCCCGCCCAAATATAAACAAACATCAAGCTCCAAAAAGAAAACAAAGTGAGTTTGTAAGAAAAGATAGGCTGACCGCTCTCTTTAGGCAAGAAATAATAAATCGTGCCAATCACCCCACTCGTAAAGACAAAAGCGACCGCATTATGCCCCCACCACCATTGAATGAGCGCATCATTACTGCCTGAATACATAGAAATAGAATGCCAAACACTCCCCATATCAGCGACAAAATAGGTGGGGATAGAAAGGTTATTGAAGATATACATCACCGCTATACCCACATAAGTAGCGATGTAATACCATAAAGACACATAAATGGTATTTTCCCTCCTAACGCTCATGCTCCCAAACATATTAACCCCCCATAGCACCCATGCCACAACCACGATAATATCTAAAGGCCACATCAATTCAGCGTATTCTTTAGATTGAGTAAGACCAGCAAACAGGCTAATAACCCCTAGAATTAAAAGAATAATCCAAAGCCAAAAATGCAATAGCCCTACAATTTTCAAAAAGGGGTGTTGGTAATAAGTGATTTTAAGCACCCTCTGACCGATATAATACCAACTCGCCCAAATCCCCCCAAGAGTGAAACCATAGATCACCGCATTCGTGTGTAAGGGGCGTAAGCGGCCAAAAACGCCATACTCCCCTACAATGTAGTTCAAACTAGGGAAAGATAACTCAAAGGCTAACACGATCCCTATCAACATGCCTATTATCCCAAAGGCAACCATCGCATAAAGAAATAGTTTGCTAATGGAATAATCATAACTCAAAGGCACATTTTCTTGCATGCAATACTCCTATTTGTAGTAAATTCAACAAAGATAAATGTAATTATAAAGTTTTATCTTTTTCAAAAAGCTTAATTTTTAATCTTTTTCTGTAACATTGTAATAACTCAATCCCATTTGAATGACATTTTTAAGCCAAATTATTACTATCTTTGGCTAAAGGTTAAACATGATTAAACAAACCCTCACCATTCTTGCCCCTTTCTTTATCGCAACGCTATTGTATTTTTTAGGCGCACCGGATGGGTTAAGCCCTAACGCATGGCTTTATTTTTGTATTTTCATGGGCATGATTATAGGGCTAGTTTTAGAGCCGGTGCCATCAGGTTTGATAGCGTTGAGCGCGTTAGTGCTGTGTATAGCGTTAAAAATTGGAGCGAGCAGTGGAGTAGCGAGCGCTAATAAGGCCATTTCGTGGGGTTTGAGCGGGTATGCGAATAAAACGGTGTGGCTTGTGTTTGTCGCTTTTATTTTGGGTTTAGGGTATGAAAAAAGCTTGTTAGGGAAACGGATCGCTCTTTTATTGATTAGGTTTTTAGGTCAAACCCCTTTAGGTTTGGGCTATGCGATCAGTTTGAGCGAATTGTGTTTAGCCCCCTTTATCCCTAGCAATTCCGCTAGAAGTGGGGGCATACTCTATCCCATCGTTTCATCTATCCCGCCTTTAATGGGTTCGACTCCCAATAATAACCCTGACAAAATCGGTGCGTATTTGATGTGGGTCGCTTTGGCTTCAACTTGCATCACTTCGTCCATGTTTTTAACCGCGCTCGCTCCTAACCCCCTAGCAATGGAAATCGCTGCCAAAATGGGGGTGAATGAAATCTCATGGTTTTCGTGGTTTTTAGCGTTCTTGCCTTGTGGGGTGGTTTTGATCTTGCTTGTGCCTTTATTAGCGTATAAAACCTGCAAACCCACCTTAAAAGGTTCAAAGGAAGTGAGTTTGTGGGCTAAAAAAGAATTGGAGAGCATGGGGAGGTTTTCTTTAAAAGAAATTTTAATGCTCAGCCTCACTTTATTGGCTTTATTGGGTTGGATTTTTGGCAAACCCTTAGGCTTGCATGCGAGCGCGACGGCTTTGATTGTCATGGTTTTAATGGTGTTTTGTAAGATTGTAAGCTATGAAGACATCATTAAAAACAAGAGCGCGTTTAACATTTTTTTATTGCTTGGATCGCTGCTCACGATGGCTGGTGGGCTTAAAAATGTAGGGTTTTTAAATTTTATCGGCAATGCGGCTCAAAATTTTTTAGAGCATGCTAACTTGAATCCGTTAATAGCAGTATTGTTTATTGTAGCCTTATTCTATCTGTCGCACTATTTTTTCGCTAGCATCACCGCCCATGTGAGCGCGTTATTCGCGCTTTTTGTAGGGATTGGTTCGCACCTTCAAGGGGTCAATTTGCAAGAATTGAGCTTGTTTTTAATGCTTTCTTTAGGGATTATGGGGATTTTAACCCCCTATGGCACAGGCCCATCCACCATTTATTACGGGAGCGGGTATATTCCAAGCAAGGATTTTTGGAAATGGGGGTTTATTTTTGGCTTTTTGTATTTAATCGTGTTTTTAAGCGTGTGCACACCTTGGGTCAAATTCATCGCTTACAGGTGGTTGTAGCTGGAAACTTTACACAACGCCCTTTTAAAATGGTATGAAGAATTTGGGCGAAAGGATTTACCCTTTAGGAATTTAAAGGGCATTAACGCCCCTTATGAAGTCTATATCAGTGAAGTGATGAGCCAACAAACCCAAATCAGCACGGTGGTTGAGCGTTTTTATTCCCCTTTTTTAGAAGCTTTCCCCACTTTAAAAGACTTGGCGAACGCTCAATTAGAAGAGGTTTTATTGTTGTGGCGAGGGCTTGGTTATTATTCAAGGGCTAAAAATTTAAAAAAAAGCGCTGAAATTTGCGTGAAAGAACATAACTCACAATTACCCAATGACTATCAAAGCCTGTTAAAACTCCCTGGGATTGGCACATACACGGCTAATGCGATCTTGTGTTTTGGCTTTAGAGAAAAGAGAGCATGCGTGGACGCTAATATCAAACGCGTGCTTTTAAGGCTTTTTGGTTTGGATCCTAATATCCACGCTAAAGACTTACAAATTAAAGCGAATGACTTTCTCAATCTTAATGAAAGCTTTAATCATAACCAAGCCCTAATTGATCTAGGGGCTTTAATCTGCTCCCCTAAACCCAAATGCGCGATTTGCCCTTTCAATCCTTATTGTTTAGGTAAAAACCACCTAGAAAAACACACGCTTAAGAAAAAACAAGAGATCATTCAAGAAGAGCGTTACTTGGGCGTTGTGATCCAAAATAACCAAATCGCTTTAGAAAAAATAGAGCAAAAACTCTATTTTGGCATGCACCATTTCCCTAATCTCAAAGAAAATTTAGAATGCAAACTCCCCTTTTTAGGCACCATCAAGCACAGCCACACTAAATTCAAGCTCAATTTAAACCTCTATTCAGCTGCAATAAAGGATCTAAAAAACCCCGTTCGTTTTTATAGCCTTAAAGACTTAGAAACCTTACCCATAAGCTCTATGACGCTTAAAATCTTGCATTTTTTAAAACAAAAAAATTTATTTGGGGGTTAAACCCTACCAAATCTAAAATGGCTCTACTTTATCGCAGGCACCACTTCAGGGATCAAATACGCAATCGCGCTAATCACGACTCCCATGATCGCTACAAAAATAAGGGAGTATTTAACCGTGAATTTGAATAAATCGCTCTCTTTCCCGGCTAATCCCACTGCCGCACAAGCGATAGCGATGCTTTGAGGGCTTATCATCTTGCCCAAAGTGCCACCCACGGTATTAGCCGTTAGGGTTAAAACCTCAGGGAGGTGCAATCGTTGGGCGGTGAGTTGCTGTAAAGAGCCAAATAAAAGATTAGAACTCGTATCGCTCCCGGTTAAAAACACGCCCACCCACCCGATCAAAGGCGAGAAAAAAGTAAAAGCCAAACCCGTATGCGTGAGCGCTAAGGCTAGAGTGGAAGAAATCCCGCTGTAATTAGACACATAAGCAAAGCTTAAGACTAAACCAATGGTGAGAATGGGGTAGCGCATTTCTTTCAAAGTCTCGCCAAAGACGCTCAGCGCATCGCTCACTCGCACCCTTAAAACGAGCATGCTAATAAGAGCGGCTAAAAAAATGGAAGTGCCAACCGTGTTGATTAAGAGGAGTTTAAACACCACCGGAAAACTCACGCTTTGATTGGCTTCTACAAAAGGCGGGCTTTTAAAGATGTGGTTACTGATGTTATTGAACTCAAAATAAAAATTAGAAAAAGCTAACAAGCCGTCTTTTTCAAATAAAGCTTTAAAAAAAGGCTGTATCCATAGCACAATCACTAAAACCAAAATCACAAAAGGAGACCAAGCGACATAAACCTTACAAATATGATGGTTACTCTTAGTGAATGAAGCCGCTTTGCCGTCGCTTCTAAAAATGACTTTAGGCTGCCAAAATTTCAAAAAGAGCGCCGTTACAACCAGTGAAACAAGGGCTGAAATAATACCAGGCAATTCTGGCCCTAAATAATTAGAGCTTAAAAATTGCGCGCCAGCGAAAGAAAAAGCCGCGATAAAAACGGCCGGAAAAGTCTCTTTAATCCCCTTAAAGCCATCCATTAAAAACACAATGAAAAACGGCACTAACAAGCTCACAAAAAAGAGGATTTTACCCGTCATGGCTGAAATTAAGATCGCTGGCACCCCTACCGCGCTCGCCATAGCGCTTATAGGGATACCCACCGCGCCAAAAGCCACAGGAGCGGTGTTAGCGATTAGGCATAACCCAGCAGCGTATAAAGGGCTTAACCCTAACCCCACTAAAATCGCTGCTGTTATAGCAATAGGCCCTCCAAACCCGATCGCTCCTTCTAAAAACGAGCCAAAGCAAAAGCCAATCAAAATCACTAAAATCCTATGATCTAAAGTGATGGACTGGACGCTTTCTTTTAAAATTTCAAAATAGCCGGATTTAACGCTGAGTTTGTATAAAAAAATCGCCGCAATAATGATCCAAGCGATCGGCCATAAGCCATAGAGAAAGCCATAAAGAAAGCTTGAACCCACCATGCTAACAGGCATTTTATACACTAAAACCGCAATAACGGCTGACAGAGCCACGCTCAAAAAGGCCGCCGCATAACCTTTGAGTTTAAAAACCATTAAAGATAAGAAAAATAATAAAATCGGCAATAAGGCCACAAGAGCGCTCAGCCAAATATTACCTAAAGGGTCATAAACTTGATGAAATTCTGACACTAAAAATCCCCTTAAAAAATATTCTCTTACTCCCCTAAACCCCCTCCATTAAGTAGGAGTAACTGGAATAATAAAGGGGAAGACATAAGCAATAAGAGTGAAGACAATCCCCATAATGATTGCCAAAGCGATAGAGTATTTTACTGTAAATCTGAACAATTCGCTCTCTTTCCCCACTAACCCCACCGCTGCGCAAGCGATAGCGATACTTTGAGGGCTTATCATTTTGCCCACAACGCCCCCTGAAGTGTTGGCCGCTAAAAAAAGCACTTCAGGCAAGCCAAGCTGTGTAGCGATGAGCATTTGTAAAGATCCAAATAAAAGATTAGAACTCGTATCGCTTCCGGTTAAAAACACCCCAAGCCAGCCTACCACAGGCGAAAAGAAAGTGAAAACATGCCCGGTATCCGCTAACGCTAAAGCGAGCGTAGCGCTCATGCCGCTATAATTAGCCACATACGCGAACGCTAAAACCACGCCAATGGTTAAAATCGGCAAACGCATTTCTTTTAAAGTGGCCCCAAACACCCCTATCGCATCGCTGATTTTCACGCGCAACAAAAACACGCTTAAAAGGGCGGCTAAAAAAATGGAAGTGCCTGTCGTTAGAATCAAAGGGAATTTAAACACGACAGGAAAGCTTTTCGCTTCAGTGACAATGGGAGCGGTTTTAAAAATCTTTTGACTGATAGAATTGAATTCAAACGCAAAGCTAGAAAACGCCAAAGCCCCACCTTCTTTAAAGAGCGCTTTAAACCAGGGTTGCGTCCATATAATAATCGTAATCGTGAGCAACACAAAAGGCATCCACGCCACAACCACCTTACAAATATGGTGTTTTTCTGTGTTCATCGTGGGTTCTTTGCCGTTGCTGGTAAAAATGCGTTTGGGCTGCCAGAATTTTAAAAATAAAGTGGTAGCAATCAATGACACTAAAGCTGAAATAATATCCGGAAGCTGTGGCCCCAAATAATTAGAGCTTAAAAATTGCGCGATAGCGAAGCTAAAGCCCGTAACGGCCACTGCAGGAAAAGTCTCTCTAATCCCTCTAAAACCATCCATTAAAAACACGATGAAAAAAGGAATACCAATGGAAAAAATGGGTAACACCCTACCCACCATTTGAGAAATCTCCAATTCAGGGATACCCACCACGCTAGCCATTGCCGTAATAGGAATGCCCACCGCGCCAAAAGCTACAGGAGCGGTGTTAGCGATCAGGCATAATCCGGCAGCGTATAAGGGGTTTAGCCCAAGGCCGACTAAAATCGCCGCTGTGATCGCTACCGGGCCTCCAAAACCGATCGCTCCTTCTAAAAACGAGCCAAAACAAAAGCCAATCAAAATCACTAAAATCCGGTGATCTGGCGTCAAGCTTAAAATGCTTTCTTTTAAAATTTCAAAATACCCGGATTTCACTGAAAGGTTGTAAAGAAAAATCGCAGCGATCACAATCCATGCGATCGGCCACAAGCCATAAAGAAAGCCGTAGAAAAAACTCGCGCTCACCATTTGAACAGGCATTTTATACACAAATAACGCAATAAGGATTGAAAGCGCTAAGCTTAAAAACCCAGCGCTATACCCTTTAAGTTTAAAGACAATAAGAGAGATAAAAAAGAGCGCAATAGGCGAAAGTGCGACTAAAGCGCTCAGCCAAATATGGCCTAATGGGTCATAGACTTGATAAAATTCCATCAATTTTCCTTGAATAATTAAAAGTATTTTTCTATCTTACTTAAAAGAAAAAACTAATTTTAAGTAGCATTTAATATTAAGTCAAATTTAATGGGTTTGTGGTTTATTTTAGTAACAATGTTTGAGCGAGTGGGTTTATCAACTTGTGGTTACAATCTTACTAATTTTGAGTATTATATTGTGTTTGAAACTCTTAATTTGGAATTTAAGGAGCCTTCTTTGAAAGTCAATTTCTTTGCTACTTGTCTAGGAGCAGCCATATACAGCAACGCATCGCTTAACGCTATCAAATTACTCCGTAAGGAAAATTTGGAAGTGGTTTTTAAAAAAGACCAGACATGTTGCGGCCAGCCAAGCTACAACTCAGGATACTATGAAGAGACAAAAAAAGTCGTTTTATACAATATCAAACTTTATTCCAATAACGACTACCCTATTATTTTGCCTAGTGGTTCATGCACAGGAATGATGCGGCATGATTATTTGGAATTGTTTGAAGGGCATGCGGAATTTAACATGGTTAAAGATTTTTGCTCTAGGGTGTATGAATTGAGCGAGTTTTTGGATAAAAAATTGCAAGTCAAATATGAAGATAAGGGCGAACCCCTTAAAATCACATGGCATTCTAATTGCCATGCCTTAAGGGTGGCTAAAGTGATTGACTCGGCGAAAAACCTCATCAGACAGCTTAAAAACGTGGAACTCATTGAATTGGAAAAAGAAGAAGAATGCTGCGGGTTTGGGGGGACTTTTTCAGTTAAAGAGCCTGAAATTTCAGCGGTTATGGTTAAAGAAAAGATTAAAGACATAGAAAGCCGTCAGGTGGATGTGATCGTTTCAGCGGATGCGGGGTGTTTGATGAATATCAGCACCGCTATGCAAAAAATGGGCTCTTTGACAAAACCCATGCATTTTTATGACTTTTTAGCCTCAAGGCTTGGGCTTTAACATTAAAGAATTGTTTTAAGGAATAATCATGGAAAAATATCATAGCGACCAAGAATACGAAGAAATCATCACCGACCAATTAGGCGATATGCAATTAAGAGAAAATTTGCGTTCTGCCATGGATACCTTACGGGCTAATCGTAAGAATCTCCTTAAAAATCGTTACAGCGAATGGGAAAATTTAAGGGAATTAGGCAAAGAAGTCAAGCTTAAGATTTTATCCAGGCTTGATGAGTATTTGGAATTGTTTGAAAAAAACGCCACTCAAAACGGCTTTAAAATCCATTACGCTAAAGACGGCGATGAAGCTAATGAAATCATTTACAACCTCGCTAAAGAAAAAAATATCAAGCGCATTTTGAAGCAAAAATCCATGGCGAGCGAAGAAATTGGCTTGAACCATTACTTGAAAGAAAAGGGCATTCAAGCGCAAGAAACGGATTTGGGCGAATTGATTATCCAACTCATCAATGAACACCCTGTGCATATTGTCGTGCCAGCTATCCATAAAAACCGCAAGCAAATCGGTAAGATTTTTGAAGAAAAACTCAACGCCGCTTATGAAGAAGAGCCTGAAAAGCTTAATGCGATCGCCAGAAAGCACATGCGCAAAGAATTTGAAAGCTTTAAAATGGGGATTAGTGGGGTTAATTTCGCTATCGCTAATGAGGGAGCGATCTGGTTAGTGGAAAATGAAGGCAATGGCAGAATGAGCACCACCGCATGCGATGTGCATGTCGCAATTTGTGGGATTGAAAAATTAGTAGAAAGCTTTGATGATGCGGCGATTTTAAACAATTTACTCGCCCCAAGCGCGGTGGGTGTGCCTATCACTTGCTATCAAAACATCATCACAGGCCCCAGAAAAGAGGGCGATTTAGACGGCCCTAAAGAAGCCCACATCATTTTATTAGACAACAACCGCTCTAATATTTTGGCTGATGAAAAGTATTACCGCGCTCTTTCATGCATCCGTTGCGGGACTTGTTTGAACCACTGCCCTGTGTATGATAAAATCGGTGGGCATGCCTATCTTTCTACTTATCCTGGCCCTATAGGCGTGGTGGTATCCCCCCAACTCTTTGGCTTGAATAATTACGGGCATATCCCTAATTTGTGCAGCCTTTGTGGGCGTTGCACTGAAGTATGCCCTGTAGAAATCCCTTTAGCGGAACTCATCAGAGATTTACGATCGGATAAAGTGGGCGAGGGCAGGGGCGTGGTCAAGGGGGCTAAAAGCACCCAACACAGCGGGATGGAAAAATTCTCTATGAAAATGTTTGCCAAAATGGCAAGCGATGGGGCCAAGTGGCGTTTCCAATTGAAAATGGCTCAATTTTTCTCGCCTTTAGGCAAGCTTTTAGCCCCCATACTGCCTTTAGTCAAAGAGTGGGCGAGCGTGAGAACCTTACCCAATATGGACACGAGTTTGCATGCCAAAGTCCAGCACTTAGAAGGGGTGATTTATGAGTAAAGAGCTTATTTTAAAGCGCATTAAAGAAGCCAAAGCCAAGCATGCCATTAAGGGAGCAAACCCTATTTATAGAAATATCATTAAAGTGGAGTTTGAAGACTTGGTGGAAGAATACAAGCATTTTCAAATATTGAATAAAGCCGAAGTCATTGAAAGCACTAAAGAGAATTTAGAGCAAGCCATTTTAAAGGCTTTAGAAAATTTTCAAAGCAAAAAAGTCTTACACTCTACGGATTTAAATTTGAATTTTGAAGCGTTTAAGGATTTCACTTTACAGCCCTATGACAAAGAAATTGAAGCGATGCGTGAAGAATTGTTTGAGATTGATACGGCTTTATTGCATGGGGTTTGTGGGATTTCAAGCTTGGGCATGATTGGGGCGGTTTCTTCGCATGCAAGCCCGCGATTGCTTTCGCTCATCACCCTTAATTGCATTATTTTATTGAAGAAAGAATCCATTGTGCGCAACTTGAGTGAAGGCGTGCAAGCTTTAAAAAATCAAAGCCAAAACGGCGCATTACCCACAAACATGCTCCTTATTGGCGGGCCTAGCCGGACAGCCGACATTGAATTGAAAACCGTTTTTGGGGTGCATGGGCCTCAAAAAGTCGCTGTCATTCTCTATTAAAGGATAAGAATGGAAAAATTAGAAGTGGGGCAATTAGCCCCTGATTTTAGATTGAAAAACAGCGATGGCGTAGAGATTTCTTTAAAAGATTTGCTCCATAAAAAAGTGGTGTTGTATTTCTACCCTAAAGACAACACCCCCGGATGCACCTTAGAAGCCAAAGACTTTAGCGCTCTGTTTAGCGAATTTGAAAAGAAAAACGCTGTTGTCGTGGGCGTAAGCCCTGATAATTCTCAATCGCATCAAAAATTTATCAGCCAATGCTCTTTGAATGTGATCTTGCTCTGCGATGAAGATAAAAAAGTGGCCAATTTTTACAAAGCTTATGGCAAACGCATGCTTTATGGGAAGGAGCATTTGGGGATTATCCGCTCCACTTTCATTATCAACACGCAAGGCGTTTTAGAAAAATGCTTCTACAATGTCAAAGCGAAAGGGCATGCTCAAAAGGTTTTAGAGAGTTTGTAATTTCGCTCTCAAGCCTTTTAATCCTCAAACTCTAAGGCTCTACTCTTTTCAAACATTGGTTGAGTCTTATTTAACAAAAACTTTTATTTTTTATGTTTACGCTAAAACTCATAAAAAATAGGGTTATTTTGCGACAATAACCCCACAAAAACGCTTTTTAAAACACTATTTAATAAAATCAAGCCCTTTTAATTTGATGGTAAAAAACGCTTTTTAGCTTTTTTAAATTTTTATTTTTGTTCAGGTTGCCAAATGGTCTTTTCTGAGGGGGTGCTATCGGCTTCGTTTTGCAAAATTTGTTTTTTAGTTTCATGGCAAGCCACAAACAATAACGCTAAAATTACAGCTAAAAGAGAAATTCTCATTCTAAGCTCCTTTGAATATTAAAATGCTTACGATAATTATAAAGAAAAAGAGTTAAAGATAGATTAATATTTAGCTCTGTTTTCATCAAATGTCGGCACTCAAAACCTTATTTAACCTTATTATTCTTTAATTTTTAAAACTTTATTTTATGTAAAACTCATTCTCTTAAGGGGATAACTGGGGTATTTTGAAATAACTCTCCCCCTACAACCCCCAACTAAATCCCCCTATAAAACGCATTAGAAGAAACGATCGCTTGACTAAAGCCTCTTATTATTTTGATTTCAATCAAGCGCGTTGTTTTTTGAGCATGTCAGCGATTAAGAAAGCGAGCTCTAGGGCTTGGGTGGCGTTTAGTCTTGGATCGCATTGCGTATAGTAATGGCAGCTCAAACCCTCTTCGGTGATCGCTTGCGAGCCACCGATACATTCTGTAACATTTTCTCCTGTCATTTCCAAATGAACCCCTGAAGCTAAACTCCCTTCAGCCCTATGGATTTCAAAAAAGCTTTTCACTTCATCTAATACGCTATCAAAAGCCCTTGTTTTAACCCCCAAACTGGTTTTAACCGTGTTGCCATGCATGGGATCAATGCTCCATAAAATATGGCGTTTTTCTTTCAACACCCCTTGTAAAAGCTTAGGCAAACGCTCTTTAATCATTTTAGAACCCATGCGCACGATCAAATTCAAACGCCCCTTAATGTTATGCGGGTTTAAAACATCGCACAATTCTAACACTTCGCTCACGCTCGCATTAGGCCCGATTTTCACGCCAATAGGGTTACAAACCCCCCTTAAAAACTCCACATGCGCGCCTTTAGGGTCTCTTGTCCTTTCGCCAATCCATAGCATGTGCGCGGAGCAATCATAAAACTGGTTAGTCAAACTATCCTTACGCACCAACGGCTCTTCATAATGGAGCAGTAACGCTTCGTGGCTGGTGTAAAATTCCACTTCCCTAAGGATAGGCGTTCGCTCTATCTCCACCCCGCATGCTCGCATGAACCCTAAAGCTTGCGTGATCCGATCAGCGATTTGCTGGTATTTCTGTGCGAAATCGTTATTTTTGACAAAATCCAAATTGAAACGATGCACTTGTTCCAAATCCGCTAACCCGCCTTGAGCAAAAGCTCTGATAAGGTTTAAAGTCGCTACGCTTTGATGGTAAGCTTTAAGCATCCTTTCAGGCTTTGGCTCTCTTTCTTTTTTGGAAATCCCATTGATAATATCCCCCCTATAGCTTAGCACTTCTTCATCATCCAGTATTTCAGTCGCATTGGAGCGAGGCTTGGCAAATTGCCCGGCAATGCGCCCCACTTTCACGATCGGTATAGAGCCAGCAAAAGTGAGAACGATCGCCATTTGCATCATCACTTTAAACATGTCCCTAATTCGGTTAGCGCTAAATTGAGAAAACGACTCCGCGCAATCGCCCCCTTGCAACAAAAACGCTTTATTGTCAATGACTTGGGCTAATCGCTCTTGCAAATTCCTCGCTTCGCCAGCAAACACTAAGGGAGGGTAGGAGTGCAATTCTTTTTTGACCCTTTCTAATTCTTGCTTATCTTTATAAGTGGGGTGTTGCTCTATCTTAAAAGAATGCCATGAAGTGGGCGACCAATTTGTGTTTGACATTTCTATAATCCTTTATTAATCTTTTTTTAAGCGTTATTATAGCTTGTGCGGGTTAAATCGTGGATTTTAGAAAATAAATGCGCGCCCAAAACCACCCCTTAATCTCAAAAAACCCCAATCATAAAAAGCTTTATGCTACAATGAAAACTCTTTAACACGATTAAAAGGGCGGTTTAATAGCATGACACAAGAAAAAGCGGTTATAAGAGATCCTAAAAAACTCAACGCGTTTGATTTGCGTTGGATAGCGTCTTTATTTGGCACGGCGGTTGGGGCTGGGATTTTATTTTTGCCTATTAGAGCCGGTGGGCATGGGGTATGGGCTATTGTGGTGATGAGCGCGATCATCTTCCCTTTAACTTATCTAGGGCATAGAGCTTTAGCTTATTTCATAGGATCTAAAGATCAAGAAGACATTACCATGGTCGTTCGCTCTCATTTTGGCGCTCAATGGGGTTTTCTTATCACTTTGCTTTATTTCTTTGCGATTTATCCTATTTGCTTGGCTTATGGGGTGGGTATCACTAATGTGTTTGATCATTTTTTCACTAACCAGTTGCATTTAGCGTCTTTTCATCGGGGCTTACTGGCTGTAGCGTTAGTCTCTTTAATGATGTTAGTGATGGTTTTTAACGCTACGATTGTGACGCGCATTTGCAACGCTTTGGTGTATCCTTTATGCTTGATTTTATTGCTTTTTTCTTTGTATCTTATCCCTTATTGGCAAGGCGCTAACCTTTTTGTGGTGCCGAGTTTTAAAGAATTTGTGCTAGCGATTTGGCTAACCTTACCGGTGCTTGTGTTTTCGTTCAACCATAGCCCCATTATTTCAACCTTCACCCAAAACGTGGGAAAAGAATACGGCGCTTTCAAAGAGTATAAACTCAATCAAATTGAATTAGGGACATCGCTGATGCTTTTAGGGTTTGTGATGTTTTTTGTGTTTTCGTGCGTCATGTGCTTGAATACTGATGATTTTGTGAAAGCAAGGGAGCAAAATATCCCCATTTTAAGCTATTTTGCTAACACTTTAAACAACCCTTTAATCAACTATGCGGGGCCTGTGGTGGCTTTTCTAGCGATTTTTTCATCTTTTTTTGGGCATTATTATGGGGCTAAGGAGGGTTTAGAAGGCATTATTATTCAAAGTTTAAAATTGAAAAAAGCTTCTAAAACCTTGAGCGTTAGCGTAACGATTTTTTTATGGCTGACTATCACGCTGGTGGCTTATATTAACCCTAATATCTTGGATTTTATTGAAAATTTAGGTGGCCCCATTATTGCGCTCATTCTGTTTGTGATGCCTATGATAGCTTTTTATAGCATTTCTAGTTTGAAGCGTTTTAGAAACTTTAAAGTGGATATTTTTGTGTTTGTTTTTGGGAGCTTGACGGCTTTGAGCGTGTTTTTAGGACTATTTTAATGGCTAGTTTTTCTATTTTATCCATTTTTAAAATCGGCGTGGGCCCTAGCTCTTCACACACTATAGGGCCTATGGAAGCTGGAGCGAGATTTTGCGGGTTGTTAAAAGGCGTTTTAGAGCAGGTTGAACGCGTTCAAATCACCTTGCATGGCTCATTAGCTTTAACCGGTAAAGGGCATTTGAGCGATGAGGCGGTTTTAATTGGCTTGCATGGCATTTATGCTAACGAATTGGAGGTAACAACCAAAAAAGCCTTATTGCATGAAGCGCTTGAGAACAAAGTTTTAAAACTCGCTAACCAACGCAACATTCAATTTGATTATTCTAAAGATTTGATTTTTGACAACAAACCTTTAGCCAGGCACCAAAACGCTCTCATTCTAAAAGCTTTTAACGCTAAAAATGAGGTTTTAAAAGAAGAGACTTATTATTCTGTTGGCGGAGGGTTTGTTTATACTGAAAAAGAATTAGACAACTTATCTAAAGAGGGTGAAAATGAAAGCATTGCCTATGATTTTTCAAGCGCTAAAGAGTTGCTAGAATTATGCCAAAAACACCAAAAAAGCATCGCTGAAATCGTGCGTTTGAGAGAAAACGCCCTCAAAAACCACCCTGATGCAACGATGACTAAAATCTATCATGCGATGCTTGAGTGTTATCATAATGGGGCTAATTCTAAAGAAAGGTATCTGCCTGGTTCTTTGAAAGTAACACGATTAGCCCCAAGCATTAAAACGCGTTTAGAAAAACACCCCACAAGCGGGAAAGATCCCTTAGCGTTGATTGATTACATTTCGCTTTACGCTCGCGCCATTGCTGAAGAAAACGCCAGCGGAGGCAAGGTGGTAACCGCCCCTACTAATGGAGCGTGCGCGGTGGTGCCAAGCGTGCTTTTATACGCTAAAAACCATTTGTTTGAAAATTTATCGCAAAAGGCTATCAATGATTTTTTACTCACCAGCGCGGCGATTGGCTATCTTTACAAGAAAAACGCTTCCTTGAGCGGCGCAGAAGCGGGGTGTCAGGCTGAAATTGGTGTGGCAAGCTCTATGGCTGCGGGGGGGTTAGCCCATTTGTGCCAAGCGACCACGCAACAGGTTTTAATCGCTAGCGAAATCGCTATGGAGCACCATTTAGGATTGACATGCGATCCGGTGGGGGGCTTGGTGCAAATCCCTTGCATTGAACGCAATGTTTTAGGGGCGATCAAAGCGATTAGCGCTTCTAAACTGGCTTTAGAAGATGAATACAAGCCTAAAGTGAGCCTAGATGAAGTGATCGCTACGATGTATGCAACCGGAAAAGACATGAATGAAAAATACAAAGAAACTTCGTTAGGGGGGTTAGCCAAAACCTTAAAATGCTAAGGGTTAAAATAAACCTTTAGGGGTTTTAAGTTCAAAATAAAAGGCTTTGTTTTTTATCAAATACCAATAGCCTTGTCCAACTTTAATATTCTTCAAAAATTTTTAAACATAGGGTTTTAAAGCGTTATTACATCGTTTTGGATTCCATTTTGTAGTAAAAAGTTTATTCAAGCTCATAAGGGGATAGGAGGCCTTTTGAAATCATTCCCCTAACCCCCCTTTTAAAAATCCCTCCTAACCCCCTAAGAGCGCGTTATGAGGAACTATCACTCGCTTTTCGCAAGCTTTTTTTAAATGTGAAAAATACTCAAAGAAATCAATTTGATTACCAATACCCCACTAAAATAAAACCAAAAATTTTCACATGCTTTTATATGAAATGCGTTGGAATGTCTTAAAGTTATTTTATCATGGCTCTATCCGTCATTATGTTTCAAAGATTTTTGCGTAACAAAAGAGCTAATCATTAAGCGTAAAAAGAGCTGAAAAGTTTAAAAACTTTAAAAAAGCAGTGGTTTTTAAAAGAGATAGTCCTAACCAGTAGGACACAGAGCTTAGCGATAGAGAGCCATAAAGCCTAAAAAGGAGTGCTTAAGAGATTTGTTGAAAGCCCCCTAAAAAAGTAGGCTAACTATTTTGCTATTTTTCAGACTTACTAGAGTCGCTAATTTGTTTTTCAAACTCTTGTTGCAAGGCCTGTTGTTGCCTTTCTTTCTTTGAAAGGTGGCGTTTTTTCTTGGGCTTTTTTTCCTTTTTTGAAGAAGCCTCTGGCTCTTTTGAAGCTGTTTCTTTGAGTGCGTTAGCATTGGTCGTAGAATCTAGATCCGAATTAGAAGCGTTCTGTGTCCTCTTAGAAGAACTTATAAATTCAGGGCTATCAGTATGGTTTTGAAGCTCCCCACTGCCCCTCTTTTGAAACGCTGCTTTGGTGTCTTTCTCAGCTTGTTCTTCCATTTTTTTAAGAACGATTGCATCCACTTTTCTAGCCTTTTCTTTTTGGCTCACCCTAACCATGCTGATCAAGTATTTGATATACCCATCATACATATCCCCAAACTGCTCATGCAAAGCCCCAAAATCCGAGCCTTTGTAAAGCCAGTTGAACAAAGGGAGTGAAAGCTCTGTCCCTAAGTCTTTAAGCACATGCTTATAAAACTTTTCTCTGTCATTCACCACAAAAGAAACCTTACCATTCCTATGCTCATAATAACAAATCTTTTGATCCACACAACTTTCCAAACTCCCCTTAAAGAAAGCTCCAAAAGCAGATAAGTCGCCCTTACTCATCTTGGTTTCAGAATACTGGTTAAAATTCTTCACGCGCTCTTTTTCTAAATCAACCATGCTCTTTAAAACTCTCTTGCGGTCTTTTTTCACATTCCCTGTGGAGCTTTCAGAAAACATAACATTGGGATCAACTGTAGTGTTAATAGTGGCAGAATCCGTTTCTGCTCTCAACAAAAAAGTCGTAGCCGCTAAAAAAAATAAAATCCGTTTCACACCAAACTCCTAATTAATATATAACCGCAACAAAAATAGATACTGTTCTTCATAAAAGCTCTCTTTTGAAATATTCTTCTATTGATAAAAAAACCACCTAGAATTCAAGCTGTTTTAGCCGTCTTAAAATACAGACTTTCAAAGGGTCTTTACTATTGGGTATGATACTATAAATATCCAAAAAATACAAACACTCCAAAAACTTTAACTCTAAAAATTGGCATGCCTTTCACAGCTAAAGGGTTTTAAGAGTAGCAAAGCCCACCCACCAAGCAAGTAGCCCCTATTTTAAGTGCCCAAACGCTATGACAGAATTATAACAAAAAAAACGCCTTATACCCCCATAGCCAAAAGCTAGGGGCTTACGGCGTGGTTTCACAAAAATCAAAAAAGTTAGCACACCTTAAGCGTTAATGCTTATGATGGCTTGGTTTTTTCCCTTTTTTTCTCTCATGATCATGAAAAGGGCCTTCGCATGCGCAATCATGCAAATCCAACCCTTCTTCACGATACTCTTTCATGGTCATTGTTTTCTTTTTGTTGGCAATCACTTCAAGAATTTCTTTTTTACGCTTGTTGCGATCTTCTTGGCTTAAAGAAGCTAAATTCTTATCCATCGCTTTCTTAAAATCCGCTTTATAACTTTTACGATCTTCTTCTTTCATCACTGCTAATCGCTTATTGACTTCCGCGCGAAACTCCGGAACTTCGCTAGGAGCAACTTTCCCTGCTTGCTCTAATAGTTGCTTATCATCCATGCTCTTAAAATCACTCGCATTCAAAAAAAGCCCAAAAAAAGTCCCTGTAAATAATAAAGAAAACGCCAATTTTTTCATCAAATGCTCCCAATTCAAAAATAAAAGACAAATTCTATCATCTGATTGATTAAAGATAACTTACAGCGCTTTAATAGCCAATTGATTTTTAGATTTTATGATCAGCGCTCCATTAAAACAGCTAACCTATATTCCCTATTATTATTTCAAAAACAATTAATCCATTTTTGATTTTTCAAAGAATTGTTTGTGTGCTGTTGTTGGTAAGTTCAATTGCTTGTAAGGATTGTGCTTTAATTTTTGTGCCGTATTGATTTTTTAAAGCCTTTGATACAAGAAAATCATAAAAGGCTATAAAGAGCAAAAGCCCTTTTCTATGCCCCCATAAGATTAGCCCTAAAACACCTTAAAAGCTTACAATGTAACGCCAATAAAAGGCATAGGGGCGGTGAAAGGTGAATCTATAAGTAGTCCCTTCAGGCACATTATCCGCACTAGCGGTATAGTAATTGTTGCGGATGGTTTGGATTTTCAAGCCAATTTCAAAACCTTGGTGTTTAGTGCCTAAGCGGATCCCGCCATTCACTAAGACCTGGAAATTTGATGGGTGGAAACTCCCTTGGTATTCATCAGCCAAGTCCTTAAAATAATAGTTTGTTGGACCCCAAGAGGTGCCACCAATCGCAACGCCCAAGAAAAACCCAAAATGCAAGTTCTCACGATTGAAAATAGCCGGGTTAAACAACACATCCGTGCCAGCCCCATAGCCAAACATGAAACTTTGAGAACCCTTGCGAGCGTCTCTCATGCCATAATCATTATAAGTGTAATACTTATAATAAGAGCTTGCAAAATCAAAGAATCCGTAATAACGCATTCCAAATTGCGGGGATTTCTTAAAAAAATGCTTATACCCTACAACAAACCCAAAACCATTGATAGCGTATTGTTGGTTGCTCAAGCCCTTATACCCACGAGTCCCTAGAGCACCATGGGTAAGCCCTCCTGTGGGGTTTGACGCTGTGGGCATGTTGGGCGTGTTAGAGCCATAAGCCCCACTTTGATTACCATTACAATTGCCATTGGAACAATTTTGAGCGGTAGTGCTAAGCATACCCAACTGGTAATCAATCCCTATAAAAGCAGCATTTCTTTCACCTTTTTTGGTAGGGCTAGTCTTAATAGCTTTTTCTTGCTTAGGGGTCTCTGCTGACAACAAGCTTGTCATTGCTAGAGAGATAGCACCTACTATAACAGATTTCTTCATGTATTCCTTCCTTCTACATTTTCTCTATTTGAGTTCTAAATGCTACATTCTACTATAAAATTGCTTTCTTTTTGATTAAATATAGGATTGAATGAGAATAAATTGAA
Source organism: Helicobacter pylori (assembly GCF_015904775.1). Classification (GTDB taxonomy): domain Bacteria; phylum Campylobacterota; class Campylobacteria; order Campylobacterales; family Helicobacteraceae; genus Helicobacter; species Helicobacter pylori_DM. Next base: position 6,831 of record NZ_JADZNC010000002.1, on the reverse strand, counting down.
ATAAAAATCAATTTTAGGAACTTTTTAGTAAAAATTCCTAAATCCTCTCACCTTTTTAGGCTAAAACTAAAACCTAACAGCCAATAGAGATTAAAGATGCTCTTTCACGCTCTCTAATACGCTCTTAAAGGCTTGCATGTCATTCATCGCCATGTCTGCTAAAACCTTGCGGTCTAATTCAATGTTAGCCACTTTTAGGGCATGCATGAAGCGCGAATAGCTTGTATTGTGCATTCTGCAAGCTGCATTAATCCTTACCACCCACAAACTCCTGAACTCTCTTTTCTTTTGTTTGCGATCCCTAAAGGCGTAATACATGCTCCTTTCAAGCTGTTCTTTAGCCTTTCTAAAATGCTTTCTTCTGCCACTATAAAACCCTCTAGCGAGTTTTAAGACTTTTTTATGGCGTCTTCTGCGCACAACGCCTGTTTTAACTCTCATTTCTTTACCTTTCTTTTTAAAATATTTTTAGGTGCGTTTTTCAAACGACTTTCCCTTAAATAAGGGGATTAACTCCACTTTCTAATGAGCATTCCTAAGCCCTGCAAAGCAGCGACATGACAGAATGCGCGTTAGTGTGATGCACATGTTTTGGCGCGTTTAGATTGGCTTTACGCTTAGGGCTTTTTTTAGTCAAAATATGGCTTTTAAAAGCGCTGCCACGCTTAATCAAGTTTTTTTTGACTTTAAAACGCTTAGACGCGCCGCGATTAGTCTTCATTTTTGGCATGATTTTCTCCTTTCATAAGGTTAATACGATTAAAAGGCGGGTTATTTTCTTTGGTTTTCTTTTCGTTTTTGGGGGCTTCTTTAGCCTTAGGCACAAACATCCATGAAACAAAACGCCCCTCAGTTTTTGGCTCCTTTTCAGGGTTAGCTAAATCCTCCATCATTGTTTGGATTCTTAAAAGCACATCAAGCCCAGCTTTTGAGTTTTGACTCTCCCTACCCTTTAAAACCACTTTGAATTTGACATGCTTATTGGCTTCAATAAATTCTCTCGCATGCTTGACTTTGTAGTTAATATCGTTTTGTGCGATTTGAGTGGAAAGCTTGATCTCTTTAATTTCAATTTGCTTTTGCTTTTTCTTGGCTTCCTTGATTTTCTTTTCATTTTGATAGCGGAATTTATTATAATCCATCACCTTACACACAGGGGGTTTCGCGCTCGCTGAAATCAAAACCAAATCCAAACCTAAATTTTGAGCGATTTTTAGTGCTTCTTTGGAAGAAATGATCCCATACACTTCGCCATCATCGCCCACGCAACGCACTTCTTTAAAATTAATGTCTTCGTTTAACAACACTTCGTTCCTACTCAAAAACTAACCTCTTGCATCTTAGATTCAACCATGTTTAAAAACTCCTTTAAGGGCATTTTATATTGAGCTTGTTTTTCTCTGTCTCTAATGGATAGAATTTCGGTCTCCATTTCCTCATTCCCTAAAACTAAAATCATAGGGATTTTTTGCTTTTCGGCTAAGCGCACTTTTTTATTCAAGCTGTCGTTTTTATCCAACACTTCTACAAAAATATCGCGCTTTTTTAATTCCTCTTTTAATTTCAAAGCAAAAACATGATGCTCTTCATTAATAGGAATGAGAGCGATTTGAGTGGGCGCAACAAAGAAAGGGAAATTCCCCCCAAAATGTTCGCTCAAAATCGCAATAAACCTTTCAAACGAGCCTAAAATCGCCCTGTGGATCATCACCGGCTGTTCAGCGTGATTACGCTCATTCGTGAAAGCGAGCTTGAAGCGTTCAGGCAGATTCATATCCACTTGAATCGTGCCGCACTGCCATTTACGCCTTAAAGCGTCAGTGATTTTAATGTCAATCTTAGGCCCATAGAAAGCCCCTCCCCCTTCATCAATCTTATAATCAATGCGGTGCTCTTTTAGGGCTTCTTTTAAAGCGTCAGTGGCCTTTTCCCAAACTTCATCATCGCCTATGGATTTAGTTGGTCTAGTGGATAATTCCATTTCATAGCTAAAACCAAACGCTTTCATGATTTTATGCGTGAAATCTAAAATCGCACTCACTTCGCTTTGGATCTGTTCAAAAGAGCAAAAAATATGCGCATCATCTTGGGTAAATTCCCTAACCCTTAAAAGCCCATGCAACACGCCGCTTTTTTCGTGCCGATGCACCACGCCGTATTCATAAAACCTTAAAGGCAAATCTCTGTAGCTGTGTAAAGCGCTTTGATAGACTTTAATATGCCCCACGCAATTCATAGGCTTTATGCCGTATTCTTGCTCATCAATCGTGGTGAAATACATGTTTTCTTTATAATTGTCATAATGCCCACTGATTTTCCACACATCGCTCTTTAAAATCTCAGGGCCTTTAACCGGCTCATAGCCTCTTAAAAGTAACGCCTTACTCAATAAATCTTCAATGCGTTTTCTGAGTCTTGCCCCTTTAGGCAACCATAAGGGTAAGCCCGCCCCTATCTCATCATCAAAACTAAAAAGCCCTAGCTCCACGCCTAGCTTTCTGTGATCTCGTTTTTTCGCTTCTTCTATTTGGAAAAGATAGTCTTTTAAGCCCTCTTTGGTGGCAAAAGCGATGCCATAGATTCTAATGAGCATTTCATTGTTTTCATCGCCGCCCAAATAAGCCCCAGCCAATTTAGTGAGCTTGAAATGGTTTAAAAAACGAGTGTTTGGGAGATGCGGCCCCTTACACAAATCTTCAAACTCGCCTTGTTGGTACACGCCAAATGCATCGCCACTGATTTTACTCATCACCGCATGCTTTAATTCATCGCCCTTAAAACGCTCCAAGGCTTGCTCTCTGGTTAAAACTTCTTTAGTGATAGCGAGCTTTAATTTCGCAAATTCTTTCATTTTCGCTTCAATTTTAGGCAAATCCTCTTCGCTGATTTTTGAAGAAGTCTTAAAATCGTAATAAAACCCCTCTTCTACCACAGGGCCTACAAAAAATTTCGCGTCCGGATAAAGGGCTTTCAAGCTTTGCGCGAGCAAATGCGCGCATGAATGCCTGATCACTTCTAAAGCCAAAGGCGAATCATCAAAAAATACCGGCTCGCTCCCTTTTAACGCTTCAATCCCATCGCTCAGTCCTAAGACTTTCGCACTCTCTAAATCTATTATTTGCTCGTCTTTATAAACAGCAATCAGTTCCGCACTCATTCTTTAAAACTTATGTTTCCTTTCTTATAAACCTTAAAATTTAGCAATCTTTTGAGCCAAACCCGCATTGCACTTGCGAATCCACTTTCTCAGCTTTAGGGTCGCTCATAGGCTTTAAACACGCTTGTAAAAACACCATACAAAGCAAATTCAACAATAACCGCCTATACAAAACCACCCTTCCTATATTCAAAAATACCTAACTAACCGCCCATTATACAATAAAATCATAAACCAAAAAGAATACACCCTCTTAATTAAAAAGCTTAGTAATACAAACTAGCTTAAACTAAAGCTCTATCATGCTATCATTATTATATTTTTGTTTTAAGAGACTTAATGATAATTTTAAGGGAGTTTTGTGCGATATATCAAGTTTTTCAAAGAGTTGAACAATAAGAACGTAAATCTGGTTGGGGGCAAGAACGCTAGCATTGGTGAAATGTTTCAAGAATTAGTGCCTATTGGCATTAAAGTGCCTGATGGCTTTGCGATCACAAGCGAAGCGTATTGGTATCTTTTAGAGCAAGGGGGGGCTAAACAAAAAATCATAGAGCTTTTAGAAAATGTTGATGCCACGGAAATTGATGTGTTAAAAATCCGCTCCAAACAAATCAGAGAGCTTATTTTTGGCACGCCTTTTCCTAGCGATTTAAGAGATGAGATTTTTCAAGCTTATGAAATTTTAAGCCAGCAATACCACATGAAAGAAGCCGATGTGGCTGTAAGGAGCTCCGCTACCGCAGAAGATTTGCCGGACGCTTCTTTTGCCGGGCAGCAAGACACTTATTTAAACATTAAGGGTAAAACAGAATTGATCCACTATATCAAATCCTGTTTAGCGTCGCTTTTTACCGATAGAGCGATTAGCTATAGAGCGAGTCGTGGGTTTGATCATCTAAAAGTTGCGCTGAGCGTGGGGGTGCAAAAAATGGTGCGAGCGGATAAAGGCAGCGCGGGCGTGATGTTTTCTATTGACACTGAAACCGGTTTTAAAGACGCGGTGTTTATCACTTCAGCGTGGGGGTTAGGCGAAAATGTGGTGGGCGGCACGATAAACCCTGATGAATTTTATGTGTTTAAGCCCACTTTAGAGCAAAACAAACGCCCCATTATCAAACGGCAGCTCGGCAATAAAACGCAAAAAATGGTCTATGCCCCAAGAGGCAGCGAACACCCTACCAGAAACATTAAAACCACCAAAAAAGAATGGCAATCCTTTTCATTGAGCGATGAAGACGTGCTGATTTTAGCCAAATACGCCATTGAAATTGAAAAACATTACTCTAAAGAAGCCAAACAATACCGCCCTATGGATATAGAATGGGCCAAAGATGGCGATAGCGGGGAAATCTTTATCGTTCAAGCGCGCCCTGAAACCGTTCAAAGCCAAAAAAGTAAAGAAGAAAATCAAGTTTTTGAAAAATTCAAATTCAAAAACCCTAACGAAAAAAAAGAGATTATCTTGCAAGGCAGAGCGATTGGGAGTAAAATCGGATCAGGGAAAGTGCGCATCATCAATGATTTGGAGCATATGAATTCTTTTAAAGAGGGCGAAATTTTAGTTACCGATAACACCGACCCAGACTGGGAGCCTTGCATGAAAAAAGCGAGCGCGGTTATCACCAATCGTGGGGGGCGCACTTGCCATGCCGCTATTGTGGCTAGAGAAATTGGCGTGCCAGCTATTGTTGGGGTGAGTGGGGCGACTGATAGCCTTTATACCGGCATGGAAATCACGGTTTCTTGCGCTGAGGGCGAAGAGGGCTATGTGTATGCGGGCATTTATGAACATGAAATTGAAAGGGTGGAGCTTTCTAACATGCAAGAAACTCAAACAAAAATTTACATCAATATTGGAAACCCTGAAAAAGCTTTCAGCTTTTCTCAGCTCCCTAATCACGGCGTAGGGTTAGCCAGAATGGAAATGATTATTTTAAATCAAATCAAAGCCCACCCCTTAGCTTTAGTGGATTTGCACCACAAAAAAAGCGTGAAAGAAAAAAATGAAATTGAAAACCTTATGGCAGGCTATGCTAACCCTAAAGATTTTTTTGTGAAAAAAATCGCTGAAGGCATTGGCATGATCAGCGCAGCGTTTTACCCTAAACCTGTCATTGTAAGGACTAGCGATTTCAAATCCAATGAATACATGCGCATGCTTGGCGGCTCTAGCTATGAGCCTAATGAAGAAAACCCCATGCTTGGCTATAGGGGGGCTAGTCGGTATTATTCAGAGAGCTATAATGAAGCGTTTTCGTGGGAGTGTGAAGCCTTAGCGTTAGTGAGGGAAGAAATGGGCTTAACGAACATGAAAGTGATGATCCCCTTTTTGCGAACCATTGAGGAGGGTAAAAAAGTCCTAGAAATCTTAAGAAAAAACAATTTAGAGTCCGGTAAAAACGGGCTTGAAATTTATATCATGTGCGAATTACCGGTGAATGTCATTTTGGCTGATGATTTCTTAAGCTTGTTTGATGGCTTTTCTATTGGCTCTAATGATTTAACCCAGCTCACTTTAGGCGTGGATAGAGACAGCGAATTAGTCAGCCATGTCTTTGATGAAAGGAATGAAGCGATGCTAAAAATGTTTAAAAAAGCGATTGAAGCTTGTAAAAGGCACAACAAATATTGCGGGATTTGCGGGCAAGCCCCAAGCGATTACCCTGAAGTAACAGAGTTTTTAGTCAAAGAGGGCATCACTTCCATTTCTTTAAACCCTGATAGCGTGATCCCCACTTGGAACGCTGTAGCCAAGTTAGAAAAAGAATTGAAAGAGCATGGCTTAACTTGATAATAAATGGGTTGATCTAACTTGAGTGGGTTTTTCGTATTAGTTTCCATTGATTTAGTTTTGATGGGTAAGATTGTTTTTTGAAAAAAAGGTTGGTAATGGAATCAGTAAAAACAGGAAAAACAAATAAAGTTGGCAAAAACGCAGAGACAGCTAACACAAAGGCAAATAAAGAGACTCATTTCAAACAAGCGAGCGCCATTACAAATACACTCAGATCAATTAGTGGGTTTTTTACAAAAATCGCAAAGAAAGTTAGAGAACTTGTAAAAAAACACCCCAAGAAAAGCAATGCAGCATTAGTAGTATTGACCCATGTTGCATGCAAGAAAGCGAAAGAATTAGACGATAAAGTCCAGGATAAATCCAAACAAGCTGAAAAAGAGAATCAAATCAATTGGTGGAAATATTCAGGATTAACAATAGCGACAAGTTTATTATTAGCCGCTTGTAGCGTTGGTGATACTGATAAACAAATAGAGTTGGAACAAGAAAAGCAAAAGACAGAACAAGAACAACAGAAAACAGAACAAGAAAGACAAAAAGCAAATAGGAGTGGGATAGAGTTAGAACAAGAAAGACAGAAAACAGAACAAGAAAGACAGAATACAAATAAGAGTGAGATAGAACTCGCTAATAGTCAAATAAAAGTAGAACAAGAAAAACAAAAGACAAGCAATATAGAGACTAACAATCAAATAAAAGTAGAACAAGAACAACAAAAGACAGAACAAGAAAAACAAAAGACAAATAATACGCAAAAAGATTTGGTTACAAAAGCAGAACAAAATTGCCAAGAAAATCATAATCAATTCTTTATTAAAAAAGTGGGAATTAAGGGTGGTATTGCTATAGAAGTAGAAGCTGAATGCAAAACCCC
>NZ_JADZNC010000001.1:0-307478 GCF_015904775.1 Helicobacter pylori | reverse complement strand
AGTTTTCAAAGATCGTTTGCTTTTAATCAGCTATCCTTGTAAGGTATCAAGCGGCTTTTTAAAAGCCCTTGCTGAAACAAGGAAATGAAAGTATAGTCATAGAAAGCTTAAGGTTTGCTTAAATTATGGAATGTTTTGAAAAATATTTTGATTTTTTAGAGCGCTTAAAAATTGCACGATCTTTTCTTTAGGGATAATCACTAAACTTTCGTGGTTTTCTAAAGTGCTGCTAGCCATTCCCATAAACTCCCCCACTTCGCTAAAATAAGGCCTCCCTCCCCACAACACGCTCCCCTTTTTAAAAGAACTATCAAGCGAAAGAAACTTTTTAGATTTCAAAAGTTCAGCCACAGAAATATCCGTTATCTGTATAGAAAAAGAATTCCCCTCATTCAACGCTGGGTAGTAGAGATCAGAATTGGGTGTTTTTTGAACGGCATAAGGATTTGAATGAAAAGTTTGAGCGTATTTGGTGTAAATCCTTGCATGATAATAGCTCTCTTCTCTTTTATGGCAATAATCGTCTCTAAAATCGGCGGTTTTTAAAAGCGAAAGCCCTTGATTCCTATCCATCGCCTCAAGGCGTAGGCTAGCTATACAAATCAGCTCTTTAGCGCTGCTGTCTTGCATTTTGGCTAAAATCGTTTTAGGGTATAAGCCGTTAGAATAAAGCGTTTCAGAAGAAGCGATATAACGCCCGTTTTTGAGCAAAGTCGCATAGCCTTCTTTATAAGTCCCATCGCTAAAATACACTTTCAATAACGCAACAGAATAAACCCATGCAGGGAGTGTCGGATCAAGGGGCGGATCGTCTCTAATGATACTAACATTATTAGCGTTCATTACGCATGACAATAAAACGATACAACAACCAACCGCCAATCTTTTATGCCAACGCACCATTATCCAACTTACCGCTTATTTCAAAAGTATCCTGCAACACTATCGGCTAAAATACCAATTGTTTTAATTTATTGCTATAATAGAGCATTTGAATGACAAAAGCTTATCGCAAAGGTTTATGATGGATCCAATTAAAACTTATGAAATTAAAGAAGAAGAGCTTGCAAAAACCGCTTACGCCACGATCAAAACCAATAAAGGCCATATCGCTCTAGAGCTTTTTTACAAAGACGCACCCCAAGCGGTGAGTAACTTTGTAACTTTGGCTAAAGAGGGTTTTTATAATGGGCTTAACTTCCATCGTGTGATCGCCGGCTTTGTGGCTCAAGGAGGCTGCCCTTATGGCACAGGCACAGGCGGGCCAGGACACCGCATTAAATGCGAAGTGGCCCATAACCCCAACAAGCACAAAAGAGGCTCTATCTCTATGGCGCATGCTGGAAGAGACACAGGAGGGAGTCAATTTTTCTTGTGTTTTGTGGATTTGCCCCATTTAGATGGCGAACACACCGTGTTTGGCAAGATCACTAGTGCAGAAGGCCTTAGCGTTTTGGACAAAATCAAGCAAGGCGATATTATAGAGAGCGTTGTGTTTAGCCCTTCTCTATAAGGAACAAGAGATTAGACATGCTCATACTCAGCCGCAAAGTTAATGAAGGGATTGTCATTGATGATAACATCCACATTAAAGTCATTTCCATAGATAGAGGGAGTGTGCGTTTAGGGTTTGAAGCGCCTGAAAGCACCCTTATTTTGCGTGCTGAACTCAAAGAGGCCATTGTGAGCGAAAACCAAAAAGCTTCTGCGTCCGTAGATGAAAGCTTGTTAGAAAACATCAAAAAGGTCATTAAGCCTTGACGCATGTCTTTGAAGTTTATCCTAAAGTCAATATTTTTTTAAAAATCCTTCACAAAGAAGGGGCTTACCATAAGCTCATTTCTCGCATGTGTTTGGTCAAAGACAAGCTCAAAGACATTATCAGCGTCAAAAGTGCCTTATCTTTCTCATTAAAAGGGGATTTTGACTGCCCTTTAGAAGAAAACTCGCTCTTTAAAGCCCTCCAAATTTTAAAAAATTTTTTAAAATCAAAAAATTTCTCCCATTCTGCCATCAAATCCCTAGACACCCTAGCGATTGAAGTGGAAAAAAACATCCCCACTCAAGCCGGGTTAGGCGGTGGGAGTGCTGATGCTGGGGGGCTATTGTATCATTTAAATCAGATTTTTGACTGGCGTTTGAGTTTAGAAGAGCTTTATAGCATGGGATCTTTAGTGGGCGCGGACACCAATTTTTTCATCTCGCAATACACAAGCGCTAACGCTACTTCTTATGGCGAAGTCATTGAAAATTTTGAAGAAGAGCCTTTAGAAAATCGCCTGGAAATCTATGCGCCAAATCATGTTTTTTGCAGCACCAAAGCCGTTTATCAAGCTTATAAGCCCGAAATTTGTTTTTCTCAAGCTAAAGAATGGCTTAAAAAACCGAGTTTGGAATGTCTAAAAACTTGCGACAGAAACGGATTAAACGATCTTTTAAAACCGGCTTTACGCGCTAACCCTGCCCTCAAAGACATAGAAAGCCAACTCAGTAAGGAGTGGTTTTTTAGCGGGAGCGGGAGTGCGTTTTTTAGGCTAAAGCCTGCTCAAGGGGGGCTAGATTGAAACTCATTGCCAGCAACAAAAAAGCCTATTTTGACTATGAAATTTTGGAAACTTTAGAAGCAGGATTAGCACTTTTAGGCTCTGAAGTGAAGGCTTTGAGGCAAACTAGGGTGAATTTAAAAGATAATTTTGTTAAAATAATCAAAGGAGAAGCTTTTTTATTTGGTGTTCATATATCATATTTAGATACAATCCATGCGTATTACAAGCCCAATGAAAGGCGAGAGCGTAAGTTGCTTTTACACAAAAAGCAATTATTGAAATGGCAGATTGAGGCGTCTAAAGAACGCTTGAGTATTGTAGGATTGAAATTGTATTTTAACCAAAAAAATAGAGCTAAAATCCAAATTGCTTTAGTGAAAGGAAAAAGATTGCACGACAAAAGACAAAGTCTTAAAGAAAAAGCGCTCAATAAAGAAATTCTTGCTGATTTAAAACACCACTTTAAAGGATAATAATAATGAAAGAAATGGTAGATTATGGGATTATAGGGTTTTTGATCTTTTTATCAGTCATCGTTATAGCGATCGCAATAGAAAGGTTGTGGTTTTTTGCCACTCTTCGTGTAGATGACTACACAGACAGGCGCAAGTTAGAACTAGCCCTACACAAACGACTGACTTTAGTGGCCACGATTGGCTCAAACGCCCCTTATATTGGCCTTTTAGGAACGGTTATGGGGATCATGCTCACTTTTATGGATTTAGGATCCGCTTCTGGCATTGACACTAAAGCGATCATGACTAATTTAGCCCTTGCTTTAAAAGCGACCGGTATGGGGTTATTGGTAGCGATCCCTGCGATTGTGATTTATAACTTGCTCGTGAGAAAAAGCGAGATTTTAGTCACTAAATGGGATATTTTCCACCACCCGGTTGACACGCAATCCCATGAGATTTATAACAAAGCCTAAGGATTGAGCGGTGAAAAAAGTAGAATCCATGAATGTGGTGCCTTTCATTGACATCATGCTTGTGTTGTTGGTGATCGTGCTTACAACGGCGTCTTTTGTGCAAACTTCAAAGCTCCCCATTAGCATTCCCCAAGTAGATAAAGACAGCACTGATTCTAAAGACGTGTTGGACAAAAAACAAGTTACGATCGCCATTTCTAATAAGGGTTCTTTTTATTTTGACGATAAAGAAATCAGCTTTGAAAATTTAAAACACAAGGTTTCCACTTTGGCTAAAGACACCCCTATTGTCTTGCAAGGCGATAAGAAAAGCAATTTGGATAACTTTATCAAAGTCGTGGATTTATTGCAAACGAACAATCTGAAGCAGCTTTACATTCTTGTTGAAGATAAAAAGAATCAAAAAAATTAGTTTTAGTCAATTTTTAGCATTCTTTAGCTAAAATCTGTGTTTATGTTTAATTTTTATCAAGGGAGTTTTAAATGAAACGCACTTACCAACCACACAACACACCAAGAAAGCGAACCCATGGCTTTCTTGTGAGAATGAAAACCAAAAACGGGCGCAAGGTGATTAATGCCAGACGAGCTAAGGGCAGAAAAAAGCTTTCCGTCTAAACCCTATGACTCTTTAAAAAACAAGAGTGAGTTTGACAGGGTTTATCAAAAGGGTTTCAAAAAACACAACCCTTTTTTTTCGCTCTTTGTTTTGGATTTATCAAAAGAGCCACCAAAAGAAAAAGAGGGCTTTAAAGATCCGCTCTCTTGTAGGCTTAAAGACAAAAAAGTGCTTTATTTATTAGGTTTAAGCGTGTCCAAAAAAGTCGGCAACGCCGTGAAACGAAACCTTATCAAACGCCGTTTGCGTTCGCTTACATTAAAGCATGTTGCGCTTTGTCAAGGGCTTGCTTTGGTGTTTGTGCCTAGAAGGGATTGTTACCATTTAGATTTTTGGGCTTTAGAAAAACATTTTTTAGAAATGCTAACTTCCATTAAAAACTATATGAACAAAGCCTTGAAAGGCTTGAAAAAAGGAATGACTCATACCTATGCGAAACAATAAAACGCCTTTTTTGAGCGCGATTTTTACGGCATCAATTAGGGGTTACCAACGCTTTTTTTCGGCTTTCACCCCTTTAAGCTGCCGGTTTTACCCCACTTGCTCCAACTACGCTCTGTGGTTGCTCTGTTTTGAAAGCCCCCTAGTTGCTATGGGTAAAATCGCTATAAGGATACTCTCATGCAACCCTTTTTGCTCTGGGGGCATTGCTTACCCTACTACTCGCTTGAAACGCCCTAGTTTGCTCCAATCTCATAAAGATTTTAATCGCAATTTTAAAACCATTACTTTTTGGCTCGTTCCTACTGCAAAAAGCCGCACAACTTACTACATCATTAAGGTTTAATCACAATGGATAGAAACAACAATAATAATCTCCGCTTGATTTTAGCGATCGCTCTGTCTTTCTTGTTTATCGCTCTTTATAGCTATTTTTTCCAAAAACCAAACAAAACAACAACCCAAACCACAAAACAAGAAACAACCAACAACCACACAGCAACAAGCTCTAACGCGCCCAACGCCCAACATTTTGGCACCACTCAAACAACCCCACAAGAGAATTTGTTAAGCACGATTTCTTTTGAGCATGCCAGGATTGAAATTGATTCTTTAGGGCGCATCAAACAGGTTTATCTCAAGGATAAAAAATACCTAACCCCCAAACAAAAGGGCTTTTTAGAGCATGTGGGCCATCTTTTTAGCTCCAAAGAAAACGCGCAACCCCCCCTAAAAGAGCTCCCCCTTTTAGCAGCCGATAAACTCAAGCCTTTAGAAGTGCGTTTTTTAGACCCCACGCTCAATAACAAAGCGTTCAACACCCCTTATAGCGCTTCAAAAACCACCCTTGGGCCTAACGAACAGCTCGTTTTAACCCAAGATTTAGGCGATCTTAGCATCATTAAAACCCTGACTTTTTATGATGATTTGCATTATGATTTAAAAATCGCATTCAAATCGCCCAATAACCTTATCCCTAGCTATGTGATCACCAATGGTTACAGGCCGGTGGCTGATTTAGACAGCTACACCTTTTCAGGCGTGCTTTTAGAAAATAACGACAAAAAAATTGAAAAAATTGAAGATAAAGACGCTAAAGAGATCAAACGCTTTTCTAACACCCTCTTTTTATCCAGCGTGGATAGGTATTTCACCACCTTGCTTTTCACTAAAGATCCTCAAGGTTTTGAAGCCTTAATCGATTCAGAAATCGGGACTAAAAACCCCTTAGGCTTCATTTCCCTTAAAAATGAAGCGGATTTGCATGGTTATATTGGCCCTAAAGATTACCGCTCTTTGAAAGCGATTTCACCCATGCTCACTGATGTGATAGAGTATGGCTTGATCACTTTCTTTGCTAAAGGCGTGTTTGTTTTACTGGATTATTTGTATCAATTCGTGGGCAATTGGGGTTGGGCTATCATCCTTTTAACGATTATCGTGCGCATCATCCTTTATCCTTTAAGCTATAAGGGCATGGTGAGCATGCAAAAGCTCAAAGAATTAGCCCCCAAAATGAAAGAACTCCAAGAAAAATACAAGGGCGAACCCCAAAAGTTGCAAGCCCACATGATGCAGCTTTACAAAAAACATGGGGCTAACCCGCTAGGGGGTTGTCTGCCCTTAATCTTACAAATCCCGGTGTTTTTTGCGATTTATAGGGTGCTTTATAACGCTGTGGAATTGAAAAGCTCAGAGTGGATTCTATGGATTCATGATTTATCTATCATGGATCCGTATTTTATTTTACCGCTTCTTATGGGAGCGTCTATGTATTGGCACCAAAGCGTTACGCCAAACACCATGACCGATCCCATGCAAGCAAAGATTTTTAAACTACTACCCCTATTATTCACAATCTTTTTAATCACTTTCCCTGCAGGGTTAGTCTTGTATTGGACCACGAACAACATCCTTTCGGTGTTGCAACAACTCATCATCAATAAAGTCTTAGAGAATAAAAAACGCATGCATGCACAAAACAAAAAGGAACATTGATGCAAAATTTTATTGAAATCAAAGCCAAAACCTTAGAAGAAGCCCTTATCCAGGCTTCTATCGCCTTGAATTGCCCCATTATCAATTTGCAATACGAAGTCATTCAAACGCCCTCCAAAGGGTTTTTAAGCATTGGTAAAAAAGAAGCCATTATTTTAGCGGGCGTTAAAGAAAGCGTTAAAGAGATTCAAGAAGAGAGCGTTAAAGAAACCAACACGAAAGAAAATCATCAAAACAATATAGAAGAAAAAAAACAAAAATTAGAAACAGAAACGTCGCAAGAAGAAAGAATCACCCCTAAACCCCCTAAAAAAAACCTTAAAGAAGAATCTCATAATGGAGACAAACTCCATGAGATTAAACAAGAATTGAAAGACTTGTTCTCCCACTTGCCCTATAAAATCAACAAAGTGGAAGTCAGTCTTTATGAACCGGGGGTTTTATTGATTGATATTGATGGCGAAGATTCCGCTCTTTTAATTGGCGAAAAAGGCTATCGTTACAAAGCCCTTTCTTACTTGCTCTTTAACTGGATCCACCCTACTTATGGCTATAGCATCCGCTTAGAAATTTCCACTTTTTTACAAAACCAAGAAAAGGTTATGGAAGCGCAACTCCAAAGCGTGATCATGACCGTGCATGAAGTGGGTAAGGGGCAGATGAAAGCCCATGATGGCGTTTTAACCTATATCGCTTTAAAGAAATTACGAAAAGCGTTCCCTAATAAGTATGTTTCTATCAAAACCAATTTAAACGATGAAAAATACATCGTCATCAACGACTTTAACAATGAATGACACCATCGCCGCTATCGCTACCCCTTTAGGCAAGGGAGCGATTAGCATCATTAAAATCAGCGGCCATAACGCTCTAAACATCCTCAAACAACTCACCCAAAAACAAGACTTCACCCCCAGATACGCTTACGTGTGCGATATTTTTTCTAATGGTGTTTTATTGGACAAAGCGTTAGTCATTTATTTCAAAGCCCCTTATAGTTTCACCGGTGAAGACGTGTGCGAAATCCAATGCCACGGAAGCCCCCTTTTAGCGCAAAATATCCTTCAAGCTTGCTTGAATTTAGGGGCTAGGCTCGCTAAAGCGGGGGAATTTAGCAAAAAAGCCTTTTTAAACCATAAAATGGATTTGAGCGAGATTGAAGCGAGCGTTCAGCTCATCCTTTGTGAAGATGAGAGCGTTTTAAACGCCCTAGCCAGGCAGCTTAAGGGCGAGTTAAAAATCTTTATTGAAGAGGCTAGGAATAATCTTTTAAAGCTTTTGGCGAGCTCAGAAGTTTTGATTGATTATAGCGAAGAAGACATTCCTAGCGATTTTTTAAAGGAAGTGTCTTTTAATTTAGAAAAACAAATCGCCTCTTTTAAAGACTTATTGGATTTTTCTAACGCGCAAAAACAAAGGAATAAGGGGCATGCCTTAAGCATTGTTGGCAAACCCAATGCCGGCAAAAGCTCCCTATTAAACGCCATGCTTTTAGAAGAAAGAGCTTTAGTGAGCGATATTAAAGGCACAACAAGAGACACTATAGAAGAAGTCATTGAACTACAAGGGCATAAGGTGCGCTTGATTGATACGGCCGGTATTAGAGAGAGCGCGGATAAAATAGAGCGCTTAGGGATTGAAAAAAGCCTTAAAAGTTTAGAAAATTGCGACCTTATTTTGGGCGTGTTTGATCTTTCTAAACCCCTAGAAAAAGAAGATTTTACTATCATTGACGCCCTTAATCGCGCTAAAAAGCCTTGCATTGTTGTTTTGAATAAAAACGATTTAGCACCCAAACTGGAGCTTGAAATCTTAAAATCTTATCTTAAAATCCCTTATTCTTTACTAGAAACCAACACCCTAAATTCCAAGGCTTGTTTGAAAGATTTGAGCCAAAAAATCAGCGCCTTTTTCCCCAAACTAGACACTCAAAACAAGCTCTTGCTCACTTCCCTAGCCCAAAAAACCGCCCTAGAAAACGCCATTTTTGAATTGCAAAACGCTAAAAACCATTTAGAAACTTTGGAGCTTTTTTCTTATCATCTTTTAAGCGCGATAGAAAGCTTGAACTTGCTCACGCGCCCTTATGAAACCAGCCAAATGCTTGATAGCATGTTCAGCGAATTTTGCTTAGGCAAATGAAACCGCTTAAAGAACGGGTTAAAAACCCTTTTTAGCGCCACTTTTTGAGACTTTTTTACCCATTAGCGCCGTTTAATAATTTACAAAAAAAAAAAAAAACAATACTGCCATTTTTCAAAAAGGGGTAAAATAAGCTAGTTTAAAATATATACATACTATCAACTACTTTTGAGTAAAAATATCAAAAAAGACCATTAAGGAGATTTTATGTTAAAACTCGCTAGCAAAACGATTTGTTTGTCCCTAATCGGCTCATTCACCGCTGTAGAAGCCTACCAAAAACACCAAAAAGACGGCTTTTTTATAGAAGCCGGCTTTGAAACCGGGCTATTACAAGGCACACAAACTCAAGAACAAACCATCGCCACCACTCAAGAAAAACCCAAACCAAAACCAAAACCCATTACCCCTCAAAGCACCTATGGGAAATACTACATCTCCCAAAGCACCATTTTAAAGAATGCGACTGAGTTGTTTGCAGAGGATAATATCACCAACTTAACCTTTTACTCTCAAAACCCTGTGTATGTAACCGCTTATAACCAAGAAAGCGCTGAGGAAGCAGGCTATGGTAATAACAGCTTGATTATGATACAAAACTTCTTGCCTTATAACTTGAACAACATTGAGCTGAGTTACACGGACGATCAAGGCAATGTGGTCAGTTTGGGCGTGATAGAGACTATCCCTAAACAATCTCAAATCATTCTGCCCGCAAGCTTGTTTAACGACCCACAGCTTAACGCCGATGGCTTCCAACAACTCCAAACCAACACCACACGATTTTCTGATGCCAGCACGCAGAATCTGTTTAACAAGCTCAGCAAGGTTACAACCAATCTTCAAATGACTTATATCAATTACAACCAATTTTCTAGCGGTAACGGCAGTGGTTCTAAACCCCCATGCCCTCCATACGAAAACCAAGAAAATTGCGTGGCTAAAGTGCCGCCTTTCACCTCTCAAGACGCTAAAAATTTGACCAATTTAATGCTGAACATGATGGCGGTGTTTGATTCTAAATCTTGGGAAGACGCCGTCTTAAACGCTCCTTTCCAATTTAGCGACAACAACCTTTCAGCGCCATGCTATTCTGATTACCTTACATGCGTGAACCCTTACAACGATGGGCTTGTTGATCCTAAATTGATCGCTAAAAATAAAGGAGATGAATACAATATAGAAAACGGGCAAACAGGCTCAGTGATATTAACGCCGCAAGATGTTATCTATAGCTATAGAGTCGCTAATAATATTTATGTGAATCTCTTGCCCACAAGAGGAGGGGATTTAGGGTTAGGGTCTCAATATGGCGGCCCGAATGGCCCAGGCGATGATGGCACCAATTTTGGCGCTTTAGGGATATTGTCCCCTTTCTTAGACCCTGAAATACTATTTGGCAAAGATCTGAATAAAGTCGCCATCATGCAATTAAGAGACATCATCCATGAATACGGGCATACCTTAGGCTATACGCATAACGGGAACATGACTTATCAAAGAGTGCGCATGTGCGAAGAAAACAATGGGCCAGAAGAGCGCTGTAAAGGCGGGAAAATAGAGCAAGTGGATGGGAAAGAAGTGCAAGTGTTTGACAACGGGCATGAAGTGCGAGACACCGATGGCTCTTTCTATGATGTGTGTTCTCGTTTTGGCGGCCAAAATCAGCCCGCTTTCCCTAGCAATTACCCTAACTCCATTTATACTGATTGCTCTCAAGTCCCCGCCGGGCTTATAGGCGTTACCAGTGCGGTTTGGCAGCAACTCATTGATCAAAACGCCCTACCGGTGGATTACACCAATTTGAGCAGCCAAACCAACTATTTGAACGCTAGTTTGAACACGCAAGATTTTGCGACCACTATGCTTAGCGCGATCAGTCAAAGCCTTTCATCTTCTAAATCTAGCGCCACTACCTATCGCACTTCAAAAACCTCACGGCCCTTTGGAGCCCCCCTATTAGGCGTTAATCTTAAAATGGGTTATCAAAAATACTTTAATGATTACTTAGGGTTGTCTTCTTATGGCATCATCAAATACAACTACGCTCAAGCCAATAACGAAAAAATCCAACAATTAAGCTATGGTGTGGGAATGGATGTGTTGTTTGATTTTATCACCAATTACACTAACGAAAAGAACCCTAAAAACAATCTAACCAAGAAAGTTTTCACTTCCTCTCTTGGGGTGTTTGGGGGGTTAAGGGGCTTATACAACAGCTATTATTTGTTGAACCAATACAAAGGGAGCGGTAATTTAAATGTGACCGGTGGGTTGAATTACCGCTACAAGCATTCTAAATATTCTATAGGCATTAGCGTTCCTTTAGTCCAGTTGAAATCTAGGGTCGTTTCTAGCGATGGCGCAACTACCAATTCTATCACCCTCAATGAAGGGGGCAGTCATTTTAAAGTGTTTTTTAATTATGGGTGGATTTTTTAGGGGTTAAAAATTGGCTTTAACTCTCTATTGGCTCTAAAACGCTCTTTTTAGGCTCTCTTGTAGGCGTTTTTAGTTCTGTTTTGCACGTGAGCGTTAGCGTTATAGATCGCTCTTTTTGCTCTCGCATCGCTTGCGTGTTTTCTTTAAGCTCGTTGGAGCTTTTTTCTGTCTCGTTATTTTGTTTCTGTTTTTGTTCTCCTTTCGCATTCAAACGCCCCTTTTTAAGCGTTTGTTTGGTTTAAAATTGCGTTAGCTTTTAAAAAAGTTTGTTAAGTTTGTGGGGCAAAAAGATAGACCCTAGCTTGGGGGTTTGAAAGCCCAAAGTCATTTGGTTTTTTCAAACAATCTCGCTTGTATAGGCTCGTGAAGTACCCAAACGCTAAAGCGATTGGGCTTCCTAGGCTGATGTTGGGGGAAAGTTTGCTTCTCACTCTGTTCCCCTAATCATAGGGATTTTACAGAGTTTGATCTCCAACGCATTCCCTACAGGTCTCACACATCATATCTATAAAGGCGTAACTTTGTGCACTTCCTACGCTAGATACAAATGTATGGGAGTATTATACTACAAAGATGTTTGGGATTTCTGCTTGGGTGGTTTTAAAAAGATTTTAGTTTTTGTTAATTTTAGTTTTTAGCGGGTGTGGTTTTAGAGGAGTTTGTGGGATAAAGAGTATTGAATGATATTTAGTTTATTTTGCAAGAACAAAAGCCATGAATTTCTAGAGGGTTATTTTAATGGGTGCGAAAACGCCACGCCAAACAAAATAATGACACTACAAAACTGAATGAATAAGCATAAAGCAAGATTAATACCTTGCTTATAACCCCGTATTGCCTTGCCCTTCTTTATTGGCATAATCTTTCAGTTCTTTATAAAGCAAAGATTGTAAGCGCGTGATAGCAAAATTCTTATTCTTTTCATCCACTTCAAGGCTTCTATTCAATACGGGCGTGCCTTGACAATCGCTCGCGCTAACAACCACTCTAATGCGCGTGGTACCATTAGCACTGTCTGTGAAAACTTCATTTTTGATTTGATAGAGTTTTTCTTCATCGCTAGGGGTTAGCACTCTAGCATAAGCGCTTATGAGAGCGTTTTTAATCTCTGTATCGCTGTTGTTATCAAAAGTGATTTGCACTTTAGGTTTGAAAGCGTTTTGGTAATAGATTTTTTCATAATTTTCTAACGAACCCACCGGGACAGAATACGCTTTTAAAATCCTTTCTATAGGCATCGCTTTAGCCAACAAATCCCCCATGTTCTTAGATTGCTGTAAAAAAACCCCTTTACAAACCTTAGGCATTAAGGTGGAAAACTGCCCATAAAGAGCGTTATACTTATCCCTTAAACCCTGCAAAAACAAGTTTTGATTAATCCTTACTCTGGTGTAGTAGATCCCTTTTTGCGCTTCTTGATTGACAATCTCTACATTATTCAATTCCAAGTCATCGGTTTTTAAGTTAATCGTTTGCGAATCACTGGATTTTAACTTATTATCCACACGACTTTTTTGGATATGGATTTGGGAATTAACCACCACGCTAATAGACGCCACTAAATCCGCTAACGCTTTTTGTTTAGAAGCCTCTTTAGAAGTGGCTGAACCACTCCCATAAAGATAGCCTTTTTGGGTGTTTGTTTTGTTATAGGCCTTGCTATACCACTTAGGCTCTGCACTTAAATTGGCACCCACAAAAGCCATAAGGCATGCAAGAATAATCTTTTTCATTATTAATCCTTACTCATTCATTAAAGCGACATGCTTCTTAGTGATTCTTAGAAGCACATAAACTTTATCCGTATCAATAAAAGTGGCCTTTAGCTCACTAGCCTTAATCTCTATTTTATCCCCCTTGAAAGCTTCCATCACTTTCTCTAAGGCGTTTTGTCTGGCTGAGGACAAGCTATAATCTATATCTGAAAGCAATATATCGCTCATCCCACACACTAAAATTTTTTCGTCTTTGGTTTGGGTCTTTTCAATCTGCACTTCTTTTGAGCAATCCCTAGCCCATTTAGGCAAGGACTTCCCCCACGCCACTCCCAACACCAAAACAAGCGCAATAGCAAGGCGTTTCATTAAAACCCTACTTTTTAACCATGCCTAACTCTTCGCGCACTTTATCCACAATTTGCTTATCCAAGCCCACTAAAACAAAAACCCTATCTTTACCGACATAGCGGGCGAGCATTTTAGAAGCGATCAATTCCTTATCCACCAATTGAGAAATTTTTTCAGTATCAGTGCCGCTTATGGACCTTTTACCAGAAGCGTCTACCGTTCTAGTTTTTTCATTTTCCAAATCTTTTTGCAAAGTGGATTTTAAATTCGCCGCTAAATTAGCCCTAGCTTTCGCTGTAGCCTGGTTAGTAGAATAATCCACATCATTATTGGTGATCAAATCTTCAGCCCTTCCTAAAAAGACCCCTGAATATTTTTCATACTTCGCCACTTTTTCCAAATCCCCTACAACCCAATCAGGAGCGCCTTTAGTCGCTTCTTTGTATGCCTTATTGCTTTTGCTGATACCTGATTTTGGGGCATGGCTACAACCTACAATCACCATCGCTGCTACCACACTCATTCCTAAAATTTTTTTAACTTGATTTTTCATCGCTCATCCTTTCAAATATAAATTTAAAACATACGCTTATTGCTAGCATTTTTCACAATAGGCTTAACATCGCTCCATACCTCTTCACCCGTTTTCCTGTTGGTAAGGCTTAGGGTGAAGTCATAGTCCAAGCGCTGCCTAGAACTACTAATAGAGGCTGCGATACTAGATACTTTACCACTTAAAGATAAATCAGCGGCTTTCAAAGTGCCTTTTTCTACAGTGGTGTCTTGATTATACTCTTCGCTCTCTCGTTCTTTTTCGCGCTGTTTCACCATTCTGCTGTCCGCTGCAATGCCACTCCCTCCGCTCGCCCTTGTGATATTGAACCTCCCATTAGATCGCAACCGCAACTGCCGCGCGATTTCAGTCGTCAAAAGATTCATGTCCAAATTGGGCTGCGTGGTGTCGTTAATCACATCTGAAACTTCAATCAAATGCTTGCCCTTGAGTTGCTCAAAATTAGGGTCGCTAAACATGGAATCTAACATCGCGTTAGCGGTTAGCAATAAATCCGTGCTATTAATGCTTGCAGTCGTATTTTTAGTGGCATCATTCACATTTTGATAAGTTGCCATTTCGCTTGAGCAACCCACCCACAATAAAGCACTCAAAATCACCGAGCTTATAATTTTTAATTTTGTTTTCAATAACATAATGATAGAAACTCCCTATTCAAAATTTAAAACAGATACATCTGTTTCTAATTTTAAACTTCTAATCTAAACACATCGTCAGTGTTTTTGCGGATTTTAGCATTTTATGCGTCTTTTTTTTCACATTTTACAAGTTTTAGCCCTACAAATTTCACACTGCAAGCATTAATACCACAAATTCGCTCATTCTTATCTTAATTAAAGAAACTTTTTTAACAAACATGCTTATTTAAAACTTATTTAAAAACGATAAAAAACGATTTTTTAGGATAAAGAGACAATATAAGAGACAATATAAAAGCTATTTGAAGTTAGCCCCCTATCAAAAAAGGGGCTAAAAAAAGGGACTATAGAAAAAAAGACCAAATAAAAAAAGAGTTAAAAGATTTTTAAACTCTTATTTTTACAATAAGGCTCTTTGATAACGCCCTTTATGATACCCCTTACAATAACGCTTTTAGAGCGTCTTCAATCGGTTTTTGAGAGCTAGGTTCTACAAGCCTTTCACCCACTTCTTTGGCGTTTTTGTAAAAAATCAAAGTAGGGATCTTGCGAATGCCTAAGCTCTCTTTTAAATCCTGGCTCTCATCAAAAGAAACCTTAAAAAATTCCACCTTGCCTTTGTAAGTTTTGGCTAAATTTTCCATGATCGGCTCAATCTTCTTGCAATCCGGACACCAGCTCGCCCCCACATTAACCACTACCGCTTGATGAGCGATTTTTTCTGCGTAATTCTTCCCGTTAATCACTTCTAACATGATAATCCTTAATTTTTATTTCCCCCAACCGCCGAAGTATAGCGCAACTCGTAAGCTAATTCTCTTTAACATTAGCCCTATTAGCCATAAACGCATGCAGTTCGTTGTATTCTTGGCGGTTTAAAAAACGCATTTTCCCTACCGGCAAGGCATTCAAATTCACAAAACCATAACGAACGCGCCTTAAATCCAACACTCCAGCGTTAAAAAACGCAAAAAAACGCCTCAATTCTCTGTTTTTTCCCTCATTGATGATGACTCTCAGTTTAGAGTATTTGGCATGGTTTTTGATGATTTCATAACCAACAAAGGGGGCAAATTCCATGCTTTTAATGGGGGTTTTTTGGTGCGCTCCCTTAGTGGCGTTTTCTAATTTCAAGCCCTCTTGCATGGCGTTTTCTATCTCTCTTGTAACAAAGCCTTGAATTTTAACAAGATATTCTTTTTCTAAATTCGCATGCATTAAAGCGCTCACCACCGCCTTACTATCGCTTAAGAGTAGCACCCCCTCACTCGCAAAATCCAAACGCCCCACCGGCGCAAAATGGGCGTATTTTTTCTCCAAGCTTTCATAAATCACGCGCCGTTTTAAGGGATCGGCCTTACTCACTAGTTCGCCCTTTGGCTTGTGATAGACCAGCACGCTGAATTTTTTGTTTTTTAAGGGCTTGATGAGTCGTTTGTCTAAAAACACCTTGTCGTTTTCTTTAACCACGCTAGCGAGTTTGGCATGCTCATGATTGATTTTCACCCGCCCTTCTAAAACCAATTTTTCGGCTTCTCTGCGCGAGTGCTTGGTGTAATGGGCTAAAAACTGGTTGATCCTCAAGCTAAATCCCTCCACTCTAATTCTTTAAAATCGTCCTTGATCTTTTCATTCACCATTAGATCGCTTTGGATTTTGAATTGCTTATCCTTATCTTTGATGATCAAATACAAGGGGCGTTTGCCCTGGTGTTTCAGAGCGCTCTCTTTGATTTGTCTTAAAAACTCTTTTTTCACATCGTTTTCTAACACGATCGCTAAAGAGCAAGAGCTAGAAGCGAGCATTTCCATGGGGGGGATTTCGCGCACGTCTTCTTTTTGCTTTTCAGGGTCTTTATAGCGGGCTTTAGGGATTTTAACCTCCCTAGCGCTCTCTAAATCCAAGATTTCAAAAAGCCTCAATCGCGCCACTTCTTCTTGCTCTTCAATCTTGCATTTAAACACTAAAGGCTTATTAATATCCAACTCTTCTAAGGCGTTCAATTGCTTTTCAAAAAGCATGAGTTCAAACTTGCCGTATCTATCCAAAATGTCCGCTGTGCCATAAGGCTTACCGCTTCGTTTGCCAATTTTCTTTTTGACTTCCATGATTTTGCCCAGCAAATAAGCCTGCGAGCCGATTTCTAACTCTTCAATATCAATGCTTTTGACTAAATTTTTAAAGCCCTTAATCTCTTCTTTAAACTCGTCTAAAGGGTTGCCTGAAACATGGATGCCTAAAGTCTCGTATTCGCATTCTAAAAGCGTTTTAGCGTCATGCTCGCCCAAATCAGTCATGTCCAAAACAACCTGCTCTTTAATTCCGCCTTCCATCGCCCCAAAAAGGGAATTATCCCCTTGCATCATTTCATTAGCCTTGTCTTTAGCGCGCCCCGCATCACAGATCAAATCCAAGTTAGCGAGCATGGTTTTTCTAGTGTAGCCTAAATTATCCAAGCTCCCTGATTTCACCAATGGCTCTAAAGATTTTTTAGTGAGTTTAGAAAAATCCACCCGTGAAATGAAATCTTCCAAACTCTTATAATCCCCTTTAGCCCTTTCTTCAATGATGTTTTTAATCGGCTCACCCCCAACCCCTTTAACCGCTCCTAAACCAAACACGATTTTCTTTTCTAACTCGCCTTTTTGATTTTTAAACTCCGCCACGCTGAAATCTTGCATAGAAGAATTGATGTGTGGGGGCATCACTTCAATTTCTAAAGCCCTGACCTCATCAATATAGCGCGCCACGGATTCAATCTTATTGGATTCGCTAGTGAGCATCGCTGCCATGAACTCATGCTTGTAATAAGTCTTTAAATACGCCGTTTGGAAAGTGATCATCGCATAGGCGGCCGAATGCGATTTGTTGAAACCATAGCCGGCAAATTTAACGATCAAATCCCACAAATTAGCCGCTTTTTGGCCATCATGCCCTAAATTTTTAGCGCCTTCTACAAACTTGGCCTTATTATCTGCCATGATTTGAGCGTCTTTTTTCCCCATAGCGCGGCGGATGAGATCCGCTTCACCCAAACTGAAACCACCAATAGTTTGCACGATTTGCATCACCTGCTCCTGATAGACGATCGTGCCGTAAGTGGGCTTTAAAATCGGCTCTAATTCTTTAAACGCATAAGCGATAGGCTCAACGCCATGCTTTCTATTGACAAAATCATCTACCATGCCTGATTCCATAGGCCCCGGTCTCCCTAGCGCGATAATGGCGATAATGTCTTCAAAGCTTGAAGGCCTTAAGCGCTTGTTAAGCCCTTGAAACATTCCGGATTCAATCTGGAAGATCCCCACCGTATCCCCGCTTTGGATCGTTTTATACACTTTCGGATCGTCCATATCCAATGATAAAAAATCCACGCTAATTTTATGCTGCGTTTTAATGATTTTAAGCGCATCATCAATCACGGTCAAGGTTTTAAGCCCCAAGAAGTCAAACTTGATCAAATCCACCGGCTCTAAATACTTCATGGAATATTGCGTAACGATACCGCCGGTTTTTTCAGAGGCAAACAAAGGGGTTTTGTGCCACAACTCTTTTTGGCTATCCACCACTAAGGCTGCGGCATGCACGCCTGCGTTGCGGTTTAAATTCTCTAAATTGAGCGAATACTCCCACACTTGTTTGGCTAATTCATTACTCTCTACTAATTCTTTGATTTTAGGCTCTAATTCCCACGCTCCCTCGATGAACTCGCCATTTTTTTCATAACCCTTAAGCGTGATGCCTAAGCGATTAGGGATGAGTTTGGCAAAATCATCGGCTTCTTTATAAGGCATGTCCAAAACCCTTGCGACATCTCTGATCACGCCTTTAGCCAACATTTTATTAAAGGTGATGACTTGAGCCACATTGTATTTGCCGTATTTTTCAATCATGTATTCTATGATTTCCTTACGCCGGCGCTGGCAAAAATCCGTATCAATATCAGGCATGCTGATTCTTTCAGGGTTTAAAAACCTTTCAAAGAGCAAATCGTATTTCAAAGGGTCAATATCCGTGATTTTTAGTGCAAAAGCCACCAAACTCCCGGCCGCGCTCCCCCTACCAGGCCCCACAGGAATGCCCATTTCTTTAGCGTAACGGATAAAATCCCACACGATCAGCATATACCCCGGGAATTTCATGTTTGTAATGACTCCAATTTCTTTTTCTAGCCGCTCTTTGTATTGATCATGTTTTTCTTTCGGCACTAAAATTAAGCGCTCTTTCAAGCCTTCTCTAGCCTTATAGGCGAAATAAGAAGCGTCATCTTCAAAATCCAGCCCCTCATTTTGAGCGTAAGCTTTGGTGAATTTGAAGCTTGGGGGGGTTGGGGGGTTCTTTTTATCGTCTTTTAAATCAATCTCTAAAACGCATTTATCAGCGATTTCTTGGGTGTTTTCTAAAGCTTCTGGAATATCTGCAAACAGCTTCGCCATTTCTTCAGGGGATTTAATGTAAAACTCATGCACGGAGTGTTTCAAGCGCCCCTTATCGTTTAGGGTTTTACCCATCGCTACGCACATCGCCACTTCTTGAGCCTTAGCGTCATTAGGCATGGTGTAGTGGGTGTCGTTGGTGGCAATGATTTTTAACCCTGTTTCTAAAGACATTTTAATGACTTGCTCATCAATGAATCGCTGATCTAAAATGCCATGGCGCATGATTTCTAAATAAAAATCGTCTTCAAAAATCTCTTGGTATTCGCAAGCGATTCTTTTAGCTTCATCATAGCCTTTAGCCCCATACTTGCGGTTTCTCTCATTATGAGTATTCAAATGGTAATTGACTTCCCCTTGCAAGCACGCACTAGAAGCGATAATGCCCTTAGAATGCTCCCTTAGAAGCTTTTTATTGATGCGCGGGAAGTAATAAAACCCCTCTAAATACGCCATAGAGCTTAAGAACATCAAATTTTCATAGCCCTCTTGGTTTTTAGCGAACAGGCACAAATGGAAGCGTTGCTTGGTTTCTTTGCTAGAGAGGTTGTCATCATTATGGATATACGCTTCCATGCCGATGATAGGCTTGATGCCTTCTTTTTTCATGCTCGTGTAAAAATCAATCGCTCCAAACATGTTCCCATGGTCGGTTACGCTCACGCTTTTCATGCCCAATTCTTTAATGCGTTTGGCCAAGATTTTAATCTTGTTCGCCCCGTCTAAAAGCGAATATTCTGTGTGCAAGTGCAAATGCGTAAAAGCTTTATTCTCTTTCATCTTATAACCCTTATTTGGATTTAACGCCATTATACCTATCGCTCTTTAAAAAACTCTTTATCGGATCGTTTAGTGGTGAATTATTTTAAAATAGTGGTTATAATAAGAAAGTTTTGTCTTATTTTTAATACTATTTTAGGAGTTCATCATGAAAAAATCCATTTTATTGGGCGTTTGCTTGGCTTTTTCTTGCGTTTATGCTTTAAGCGATATGGATTTGATTAAAAAAGCGAAGGAAAGCCAATTAGAACCCATGCCTATGGGCAAAGCGCTCAAAGAATACCAGATCAAAAAAACCAGAGATGTGGGTATTGGCGCTAAAAACAGCGAAATCATGACCTCCGCTCAAGTGGAATTAGGCAAAATGCTCTATTTTGACCCTAGGATTTCCACTTCCTATCTCGTGTCTTGCAACACATGCCATAATTTGGGCTTAGGCGGGGTGGATTTAGTCCCAAGTGCGGTAGGCTCTCAATGGAAGAAAAACCCCCACCTTTTAAGCTCCCCAACGGTGTATAACTCCGTGTTTAACGATGTGCAGTTTTGGGATGGTAGGGTTACGCATTTAAACGAACAAGCGCAAGGGCCCATCCAGTCTTCTTTTGAAATGGGGGCTGATCCCAAAGTGGTGGTAGAAAAAATCAATTCCATGCCAGGCTATGTCAAGCTCTTTAGAAAAGCTTATGGCTCTAAAGTCAAAATTGATTTTAAATTGATCGCTGATAGTATCGCTATGTTTGAAGCCACGCTTATTACCCCAAGCCGTTATGACGATTTTTTAAGAGGTAATCCTAAAGCGCTCAGCAAAGCCGAAAAAGAAGGGCTGAATTTATTCATTTCTAAAGGCTGTGTGGCTTGCCATAACGGCATCAATCTTGGGGGAACGATGCAGCCTTTTAGGGTGGTCAAACCTTATAAATTCGCTAATGTAGGCGATTTCAAAGGCGATAAAAACGGGCTTGTGAAAGTGCCTACTTTAAGGAATATCACCGAAACGATGCCCTATTTCCATAACGGGCAATTCTGGGATGTCAAGGATGCGATTAAAGAAATGGGCTCTATCCAGTTAGGCATTGAAATCAGCGATGAAGAAGCGAAAAAAATTGAAACTTTCTTTGGAGCCTTAAGGGGTAAAAAACCTAAAATACTCTATCCAGAACTCCCTGTAATGACAGACAAAACCCCTAAACCCTCTTTTTGATTTTAAAAAGTCCTTTTAAGGGGGCTTTGATTATGAAAACTCTAGGGTCAAAACAACTTAAACTCTAAAAGCCTTAAGTTATCTTGATTTATCATAATTATCTTTCTTTAGCCTTTCTTTCTTGTTCTTTTTCCTCAAAAATTTTTCTATGATACGCCAAATATTGCATTCTTCTATCATTTAATATATCTTTAAAAATGCCGTTATTTAGATTAAGTTGCGATTTGAGTTTGTGGTTATTTTCCAATAGATAAGAGAATTTTAATTGCTTGTTTTCATCAATAGTAATAAAATGTTTATCAAATAAAGCGTCTGCATTAGCGACTAACAATAAGCCATTATTAATATCGTATTTTTCTTCTTCATCGCAATCGCTATAGCCTTTAATATGTGATGCTCTGAATAAAGTTTTCATATCATCAAAATCAGCTTCAATATAAGTTAATGGGCAAAAAATAGACCTATCTATCGTAGTGTAATTCATCATCTCGAACGCCAACGCTTCTCGCCATTTGTTTTGGTGTTGTCGTTGTATCTTTTCTTCTTGAAATAGAGTGGATTTTTTAGTGGCTAGATTATTTTCTCTTTTGAGTTTTTGCTCTTGATAAATTTGCCATTTAGAATTAGTTACTCCTAAAAGGCTAAAAAATAAAGGATTTCTAAAAGGCATAATAAATAAATTCTTTTTCGTTTGAGTTTTTTCTATCAAAAGATACAGTAAGTCATTCTTAAATAGGTTGTGTCGCAATTTGTCAAATTCTACATCTTCAGCCATACCTATGCCATGCACAGCTTGACGGAGTTCTATAGGCGTAAAATCTTGATTATTAAGGATCGGATACGACATGGTATTGGCGTTAAATTGTTTAGGGTTAAAATTTTTATGGAGTTTTTCAAAGATTTTTAAAGTGTCTTTAAAATGGAAGTTCTCTAAAACATCATTGACTAAAAACACTTTAGCATAATCGTTGATTTTAATGTGGTCCTCTCTTGTAACTTTGCGTTTTTTAACGCTATCTCTAGGATTTGGCATATCCAAATCTTTCCAAAATCTTATGGACATGCCAATATTAGATTGTTTAGCAACTTCAAACTTTCTATTTTCTCGTTGCTCTATCTCTTGCATTTCTTTTGTGCTTAAATAATAGAGTAAATTTTTATCCAAACTTTCATCATTTTTCATTTTGGCAAAGTTAGGCAAATCTGAATGGCTTAACATTTTATAGTAGAGAATATACTCACTGCTTCTATATTTATCCATATAATCATATAAAGATTGAGACTTATCAACAATGATTTCTTGAATTTCCTCAAAATTTTCCACTCTATAGATGTTTTTCTTTTGCTTAGAATTACCCATTTTTAACCCTTTTTTAAAAATAATTCACAATGTTTTTTAATCGCTTTAGCTAGAGCGAAGCTTACATTCACACTGACTGCATTACCAAATTGCTTATAGCTTTGAGTGTCAGAGACAACTTGTTTGAAATTGCTAGGAAACCCTTGTAATTTTCTAGCTTCATTAGGGGTTAGACGCCTAATAATAGAGTAATTATTGTCTTTATAGCGTTCCCAATTTTTTAAATCCGTGTAGTAGTTATCTTGACTAGCTCTGTGGCATTTATGCATAGTAGCTGTGAGGGTTTTTGCAATGGGAGTATCTATGCTAGGCTCTACAATATAGCCTTTTGTCCCTTTTCCTAAAATGGTTTTAATCATTTTTTGAGAGATGAAATATTTTAATTCCACTTGTTTGTCTAATAAGTCTAAAGCGCTTATTTTACAAGGGATTTTTGCAGGAAAAACAAATTCTAGATTTGTGAAACTATTTTTTCTTAAGGCAACAATAAATACACGATTGCGCTGTTGAGGGATACCAAAATCTAGGGTATTTAAAATATCGTAATTAACTTGATAATCAAGCTCATTCAATTCAAAAAGGATGCGTTTAAAACTCTCCCCCTTATTGTGATTGATTAAATTTTTAACATTTTCTAAAACAACAATCTTAGGTCTATGTTTTTTAATGATTTCACAAATAGTGAAAAATAAAGTTCCCCTCTTATCTTCAAAACCTTGCAAAGAACCTAAAGTGGAAAAAGGCTGACAAGGAAAACCACCTATTAAAATATCATGCCCACAAATATGGTCTTTTTCAATTTCAATATCACCTAAGATAATATTTTGTCCTATATTAGCTTTATAAGTCTCTACTGCATGCTTATCAAAATCATTCGCCCATACAATTTCAAAGCCATTTTGTATAAACCCTAAATCAATCCCTCCAATACCACTAAACAAACTTGCAATTTTCATCAAATAACCTTAATGATTTCTTTAATTAGGGCGATTAAGACATCTACTACAATAGAATTGCCTGCCTGTTTGTATCCTTGAGCTTTAGAAACGACAATTTTATAATCATCATCAAAGCCCATAAGCCTATGAGCTTCTCGCACGCTTAAAGAACGCACTCTATCATTAGTGGTAACATAATTGTTCACGCTTGAGCGGTGGTGGTTTCCCATAGTAGAGAGCAAAGCTCTTGCGATAGGCAAATCAATTTTAGCATCAGCATGATAGAAGTTTTTTGTGCCTGCACTCAAGCAGTATTTAAGAAGTTTCTCACTTAGAAAATACTTTTCATCCACTAATTCCCCACCCAAAAAGGACTTGGTATCTAAAATAGCGTTTTTGCTCAATAAATTCCCCTCTTTAATATTGTCTTGCAATAAATCTTGCATAGTGATAGTGAGTTCTTTAGGACTAGGGAATGTAAAATTAGCGCATTTTTCTTGTTCTTTAAAACCCACCAAAAATAAACGCCTACGCCCTTGTGGAATGCCATAATTTCTCGCATCTAAAATTCCATACTTATAATGATAATCCAAACTCTCAAAAGCTTTTTGGATTACTTCAAAAGTTTTCCCTTTATCATGCCTTAGCATCCCATAGACATTTTCAAAAATAAAAACCTTAGGCTTGATTTCATTTAGCACTCTAATATAATCATAAAATAAAGTGCCTCTAGTGTCTTCCAATCCTAGTTTATTCCCAATACTTGAAAAACTCTGGCATGGACTACCACCCACTAAAATATCCACTTTACCTATGAAGTCTGTGCCATCAAGCAACTTAATATCTTGAAAAAAACAATCATTTTGAATAGTATAGTTAGCTAAATAAGATTGTTTAACGAAATTAGTTTTTCTGCTATGTTGTTTATAGAGATTATTTGTGTAATTTTTCTTTTCTTTTATACTAGAAAGACTTTTGATTTTATTTAATTCTGCATCATAATCTAATTTTAAATCAATATTTCCATTATCACAAGCAAATAAAATTTCATGTTCTAAATCTAGACGCTTTAAAGCCCATTCAAACGCTCCTATACCACTAAATACACTAGCTACTTTTAGCATTAAACCAGTGCAAACCTATTTGTTTCATTTAATCTCAATTGAAACCCTAGAGAGTTTAAAACTAAAAAGAATACTTTAGTGCAAGGATTTTTCTTAATTTTAAATTCCCTATAAATACAACTTCTATTCAAAGTCGTTTCTTTAGCAATATTATCAAAGCCTTTGGATTTGACCAATTGGTATAAAGCAGTGCAAAATTCATCTGTTTTTTCTTTTTGAATCAATTCATTGAGATACAACAATACTTCTTCTTTAGTGGTCAAGTAATAAGCTACTTTAGTGTCTAATTGTTTTAATTTGATAGGTTTCAAGTTTTCCCTCATTTTGCTCTTTATGGTGTGCGTAATCTTTTGCTATAGATTAGGGGTAACTTTGAGTAAATAGATCTTGCATAAAATCCCTTGAGTGAAAAGTTAAAAAAATTATAGCGTAAAATTTATGTTCAAATTATTGATTGTAAAAAATGCTTTTAGCATTTTTTAGATTTTATGACTAACATTCCATTGGATCAAAACAAAAACCCCTATATTACAACACAAAACATAAACTCATGGCGTTTTCAAATAAATTTTCATTTTTTGGTTGTCTAAAATGAGCGTGTCCTTGCCCTTAGTTACCGTAAAATTACCCTTAAAATTCTCCATAAATTCTAATTCAAACGCCATTAAATGCTCATCTTTACACACTTTTCTTGAAATCCCGCTATCTTCAATCCCAATGTGCCTATCGCCCTGCCATACATAGCTGGCAAAATACCGGTTGCAATAGCCTTTCCCATAAATACGATTTTCTTTTTGATCAAACACAAACTCTCCCATAGAGTTTTTGGGCTTTGGCTTCTTTTTAAAAAGCTCATACCAGTGTTTTCTTTTTTCTTTTTGCTCTTGCTCTTTGGCTTCAATCGCTATTTTATCTTCAGGCAAAGCGGTATTTAGAGAGGGATCTTGCTCTTCTTCATGCTCTCTAAAAGCGCTATCAGCGAGCATGGTTTCAATGTCATAGACTTGATGGTTCATTTCTACTTTTTGGATATGCCAATCGTTGCTAGAAAGTTTTTTATCAAACATTTTTAAAAAAAAACACCCCGAAAAGACACAAGCCGTTAAAACGCTTGCTCCAGCCAATCGTAAATTCAAACAATTCCTCCTTATTTTTTTAATGGGCTTACGCTTTGCGCTTCAATGGCTTTTTTAATCAAAGAAATCGCTTCTTGCATCGCTTGCACGCTTACATGTTGGAGGGATTGTATCGCGCTTTCTTGAAAATCTTGATTGCCATTTTTACTCGTTTTGGTCGTTTTATTTTCCAAGCTAGAAATATTTTCATGCTTAATGATCACTCCAGAATGCGAATCGCCTTTCACGCTAATATCATAGCCTAGCGCAAATTCCGCCCTATAGGTAGAATTTTCTTTTTCTAAAAGAGAAAACGATAAAATCGTAAAACGAACCGCATAAGTGGGCGCGCCCGCACCATAAGGGGGCAAAGCCACGCCTAAGCATGCTTTTTGCGCTTCTTGCATGAACATGGTTTTTAACATGTTGCGAGGCAAGTCTATCCATTTTTGGTGCTTCCCATGCGTGATCTGCCCGTCTTGCGCTTTAAAAACGATCTCTTTAGTGTTGAATAAATCCGCACTCAAAATACTAATGAGCCTCACTTCAGTCAAAGGTTTAGGGCATTGCGTGATTTCAAAAGAACTCGCATTCAAATCATAAGTTCTGATCTCTGGCAGCATTTGTTTTAAATTGATGCTCAAGCAACCCTGAAGCAATAGGGCTAATGCTGATGAGAGTGAAAAGATTTTTATCGCCGTAGCTCTCATGATTATTTCCTTTCTCCAAAAATCGTTTTATAGGGGTTAGCGTCAAATTTGTCTATCAAAGCAGAGCCTTTTTCCACAAAATTATCAATGTTTCTTAAGCTCAACTGCGCTTGCATGATTAAGGGAGTGAACATCGCCTTAAAGTCGTATTGCCCCTGTTTGACGCGCTTATCCACATCTAAAGCCACATTATTGACATTAGAAACAAGGTTGTTAGCGTTGTTGATCAAAGAATCAAATTGAGTCTTTCTTGAATCCAAGTTAGCGATGAGATCATCTACTGAAGCGAGAATGTGCTTGAATTTTTCCACATTTTCATCGTCTAAAATCCTATTCACATTCCTAATCGCTTTCATCACTTCTTGCACCACTTGATTAGCATCACCGCTCAAGCGATCCATAAGCCCTTCTTTAAAGATTAAAATCCGCTCTCCCTTATCGCCACTACCATAAAATTCTTCATTGTGGCTTTGCTCTAAGGCTAAAAATTTTAACCCCATAAACCCTCTAGAAGAAACCGCCACTTTGGAGTCTTTACGGATCTTAACGCTGGATTTAATCATCAAATCCAAACGGACCACCCCCACTTTATCCTTTGTAAAACCCACCTTGATGACATTACCCACTTGAATCCCTTTGTAATTAATGGGCGAGTTGGTCGCAATGCCTCCCAAGTCTTTGTCCGTATAGACCACATATTCATAATACTTTCCGTCATCTAATCCCAAATGGCCTAGCCATAAAATAAAGCCTACCATGCACACTAAGCATAAAAAGAAGAGCCCGCCGATTAAAGTGTAATTCACATGCCTTTCCAAAATTTCTCTCCTCGTGTTGAATTGAATAAATTGCCTTCATCTAGCCCTTGAGTTTGAGCTTTTTTGATAAAATCTTTTAAATCCCCATTAAACTCTAATAGCCCGTCTTTGAGCATGATAAACCGATCCACGCAATCATGCACGGAGTCTAAATCATGCGTAATCATCACCACCGTAAGCTGCAAGCTCTCTTTGAGCGTCATGATCAATTCGTCAAATTTGCCCGCGCTATAAGGATCTAGCCCGCTTGTTGGCTCATCTAAAAATAAAATCTCCGGATTAGTCGCCATAGCCCTTGCTATACCCACGCGCTTTTTCATCCCCCCACTCAATTCATAGGGGTAAAGGTGGTAAGCCCTAGGGGGCAAACCCACTTTTTCAATCCACATTTTAGAAATTTCTTCAACAATTTTTTTAGAATAAGCGCCGTATTGCTCTAGCATCACGCCCACATTTTCTAAAACCGTTAAAGAGCTATAGAGCGCGCCAAACTGGAAGCAAATCCCGCAGCGGTTAAAAATCTTTTGCTGCTCTCTTTCTTTGAGTTTCCATATATCTTCCCCAAAAAGCAACACTTCCCCCTTTGTAGGGCGATTGAGCAAGATCATGCACCTTAAAAGCGTGCTTTTACCGCTCCCTGAACCCCCTAAAATCGCCATCACTTCGCCCTTATGCACGCTAAAACTCACGCCCCTATGGATAATGGTGCTTCCAAAAGCGCTATGGAGATCCTTCACTTCAATTAAGACTTGATTGTTAGTAGCACTCATCATATATTCAACTTAGAAAAGAGAATAGAAAAAACAGCGTCTAAAAAAATGATCCAAAACAAAGCGTTCACGACGCTAATGGTGGTCAAGCGCCCAATGCTCTCGGTATCCCCCTTGACTTCAAACCCGCGCATGCACCCCACCATCGCAATCGCAAACCCCCAAAAAGGGGCTTTGACAATCCCTACCAAAAAATGATTCCAGCCCACTGTGTCATGCAGTCTATCTATATAACTCGGGAAGCCCAAATCCAATTGGTATTTAATCGCAAACATGCCCCCAAGAATGGCGAACGCATCAGCGATAAACACCAATAAAGGCAAAACAATCACTAAGGCTAACACCCTAGGCAACACTAAAAATTCAAAAGGGTTAAAGCCCATGGTTTTCATCGCATCCAATTCTTCAGTGATCTTCATCACCCCAATTTGGGCGGTAAAACTGCTCGCGCTCCTCCCGGCCACCACGAGGGTTAAAATGAAAGGGCCGATCTCTCTTAAAGCGAGTTTAGCCGTCATTTCCACCGACATTAAAGGCGCGCCCATGTCTTGTAATTGTAAAGCCCCTTGTAAAGCAACGGCAAACCCCACGATAAACACCGTTAAAATACTCACCGGCAAAACCTTAAACCCGGATTCATTAATATGATAGAGCAAAGGAGTGATGCAAAAGCGTTTGGGGTTGAAAACGCTTTTAATGAAGTAAAATAAAATCATGCCGCAAAAATTGAACGCGTTTAAAAAGGTGTTATAAGTTTCTACGATACTCTTACCCAATTTAGTGATCATGAGTTCGTATTTTTTGCCCGCTTTTTTAGATTCCAAATCGTCTTCTTTTTCAAGCCAGTCTTTAACCACTTTCAAAGCACAAGCGTTATTCTCGCTCACATTACACAATTCAATGTTTAAAGAACGCTCCTTGATGAGATCAAATAAAAACATGCCAAAAACAAAATCTATTTTTTGGCACCCTGAAAAATCCATTCTTAAAGACCCTTGATGATCCAATAAATTTTTTTTCAACTCATCTAAACGAAACACGCTCGTTCTAAAATCCCAATCCCCTCTTAAAATCAGCACAGAGTTAGCCCCATCTTTACGCATCTCTAAAAATTTTTGTTTCTCTGTCTTCATTAAAATACATTCTCTCTTAGATTAGGTAAAATCTATTAACAAAATTTTGTTTGTTAAAACGACTATTTTAACACAATGATAAACCAAAAAGTTAAACAACATTCCGTTTAATAAAGGATTAATTATTTTTAAAATGTTTAAAAAAATCATTTTTTTGTGCGTTTTTTTGATAGGGGGATTTGTCATTCCACCCCTTGATGCCATGCCTATTTTGCGCAATAAAACCCCCAAAAAAAATTACCAAGAAGCCCATGAAAAGCTCTATAGAAGCATCATTAACCGCCAAAAACTCACACGTAAAAAAAGCGGGTGGTATTTTTTAGGGGGGGTTGGCGCTGTAGAAGCCATTAGAGACTATCAAGGCAAGGAAATGAAAGATT
Source organism: Helicobacter pylori (assembly GCF_015904775.1). GTDB lineage: Bacteria > Campylobacterota > Campylobacteria > Campylobacterales > Helicobacteraceae > Helicobacter > Helicobacter pylori_DM. The sequence continues at coordinate 278,316 of NZ_JADZNC010000001.1, read as the reverse complement.
GGATCGCCACGCTCAATTTAAAAACCGGCGTGCAAAGTTTTTTTAAAAAATACATCGGGATTAGGGGGGTTTTTGCATGGGATCTTGGGTCAGGAAAAGTGAATTACCAAAGCCATAAAGATCCTACCAACTCTTTTTTTACCATGCTTGCGGTGGGTTTGGATGTGATTATGGAATTCCCTTTAGGGAGTTATAAGCATTATTTGGGGGCGTTTGGGGGAGCTAGGGGGGCTTTAGTCGTTTATACAGACAAGCAAAATTTCAAGTTTTTTAAACATTCGGTGGTTTCAGGGGGCTTAGCGATTAATGGGGGGGTTATGCTCACGCTTTTTTTAAGACACCGCATTGAATTAGGGTTTAAAATCTTACCCACCGCCAGATTGCTTTCTAGCTCCAAACGCTTTGAGACTTCGCCCTTATTTTATGCGGCATACAGCTATAAATTTTAACCTTTTAGCCAACTTCAAAAATCCAATCTTTGGGGGCTTCTTGTTCGCCTTGTTGGATGGATAAAAGCAAGTCATAGAGTTGTTTAGTAATATGGCCCGGTGCTTCAAAAAAATAAGACTTGTTGTTATGTGCGATTTCTTTAATGGGCGTAATGATTGCGGCTGTCCCACACGCTCCGGCTTCTTTAAACGCGCCCAACTCATCCATTAAGATTTCCCTCTCTTCTGTGTTCAGGTTCAAATATTCTTTAGCCAAAACCATCAAACTTTTTCTGGTAACGCTTGGTAAAATGCTTGGCGAATGCGGGGTGATAAAGGCATTATCATGCGTGATGCCAAAAAAATTCGCCGCCCCCACTTCTTCAATTTTAGTGTGCGTGGCAGGATCTAAATAAATGCAATCATCATAGCCTTGCTCTGTAGCCATTTTATGGGCTAACAGGCTTGCAGCATAATTCCCCCCCACTTTCACCCCACCGGTGCCTTTAGGCGCGGCCCTATCAAAAATCGTAGTGATAAACCTAGCCCCTCCTTTTTCTATACCCCCCTTAAAATACGCCCCCACCGGTGCGCAAAACACGACAAAAAGGTATTCATTAGCCGGCTTTACCCCCAAATTATCCCCCACGCCTATGACAAAAGGGCGCAAATACAAACTCGCCCCGCTTTTATAAGGAGCGAGCCATTTTTGATTCGCTTTGACTACTTCAGCGCATGCCCTTAGAAACAGCTCTTCGCTCACTTTGGGCATGAGCAGTCTTTCGCATGAAGTTTGCAAGCGTTTGGCGTTTTCTAAAGGGCGAAAAAGTAAAGCTTTCCCCTTTTGAGAGCGGTAAGCCTTCAAGCCTTCAAAACAAGCCTGCCCGTAGTGCAAGACCGGCGAGCCTTCGCTGAGCTGTAACACATTTTCGCTCACCAATTCGCCTTGCGACCACGAGCCGTTTTTATAAGTAGCGATAAAGCGGAAATCCGTTTTAATGTAGCTAAAGCCTAAATTTTTCCAGTCTAAATTCTCTAAATTTGGCATTTCACACCTTTAAATGGATAGTTTCAGGTGTGATTGTATCTAAAAAGGGGTTAAAAATCCCTCAAGTAACTGATTTGAAACGCATAAACTCTGCGCACATCAGCCTGCAAGGTGTATCCCTTTTCGTTGGTGATAGAGAAAAGCCGGTGCGTGATCGTAGGCACTTTAATCCCTAATTCCAAACTATTGTGTTTAGCGATATGGGTGCGGATCCCAAACTTCCATAAAAACTGGAAATTCGCCGGGCTATAACTGGAATTGCTGTGGTGCTTTGCATAATGAGCGATCTCTTTACTGATGCTCGTTGCCCAACTATCCCCAGCCAATTGGATCCCCACCACAAAACCAAAAACCATGTTTTCTTTATTCACAAAATTCCACAGCGTATCTAGCCCCACACCATAAGTGAATAAATTGACATAGTATTGCCCTTGATAGGAATCCCTTTCGGTTAAAGTCGTCCCTCCAAAACTAAAGCTATTGTAAATAAACCCGCTCTCGCCCACCGGAATACCCTTTTTCATCACGCCAAAGCGGTTGTGTGCGTAGTCAAAAAACCCATAATAACGCGCACCAAACCATTTTTTCTTGCCAAAAAATTGCTTATAGCCCGCTTCAAAACCCGCTCCTGCGTAAGGCGGGAACTTTATCAAAGGCTTTTGCAAGCCGTTGTCATTCACCATTTTAGTCTGATTTTGTATCATGCTCACCTGGTAATTGACTCCCACAAAAGCCGCGCTCTCTTCAGCGCTCGCTAAAACACCCAAAGCCCCTAATAATATAATTCTTTTCAGCATTCAGTCTTTTCCCTTTATTTTTTGATAACCACTTTATATTATATTAGCTTAACATGGTTAAGTATTACTTATAAAGAAATAATAATATATTTTTTCTTAAACTCAATTAAAAAACTAACCTTTTAGTTCATTCCAACGCTTAGCTACAAACGCGCTCGTTTCTAGCGGCACCCTCAAAGGATACACTTCATCATTAAGAATGCGTTGGATTTCTTGCTGCAACTCTGAGGCGTTTTTTTCTTCAATCTCAAAAATCAATTCGTCATGCACTTGTAAAAGCAGCCTCACTGAAGGGTTATTTTTGAAACGCTCGCTCACTTTGAGCATGCCTAATTTCAATAAATCGCTCGCGCTCCCTTGAAAAATCGCATTCACGCCCTCTCGCAAATAATTGCCCTTGATGTAATCATTCACGCCATTAAAATCAAACACCCGATAACGCCCAAGCAAAGTGAAGGCTTTAGAAGTTTTTAAAATCTCTTCTTTCATGCGGTTTAAATAATCTTTGATGCTAGGGAATCGTTTGAAATACGCTTCTATGTAGCTTTTAGCCTCATTTAAAGAGATGTTTAAAGTTTCGCTCAATTTCTTACTCCCCATGCCATACACCAGCCCAAAATTAATGCTTTTAGCGATGGATCGTTTTTCTTTGGCCAAATCTCCACCAAACAACGCCTTAGAAGTTTCTAAATGGATGTCTCGCCCCTTTAAAAACGCCTCCATTAAATCCTTATCCTGGCTGAAATGGGCTAATAAGCGCAATTCAATCTGCGAATAATCCACCCCTAACAAACAATATTCTTTAGAGCTAGCAATAAAGCCCTTACGAATGAGTAAGCCTTTAGGCGATCGCACCGGGATATTTTGCAAATTAGGCGAATGCGAGCTTAAACGCCCGGTAGCTGTGCCGGTTTGGATGAAAGTGGTATGGATTTTATCGTCTTTGTCTTTTAGGCGCAATAAGGGGGTGGTATAAGTGTTAAAAAGCTTATTCAATTCTCGGTATTCTAAAATCAAAGGGATGCTTGGGTGCTTGTCTAGGATTTTTAACAAGTTTTTTTCATCGGTAGAGTGGCTTTTATTTTTAGGAGGCCCTAATTTTTCATACAAGACTTCGCCAAGTTGCTTAGGCGAATTGAGGTTAAAATCCACGCCGATTAGATCCAAAATTTGGCGCTCTAAAACTTTTAATTCATCTTTAAACTCCTGCTCTAAGCACTTGAAATAAGGCGCATCAATCTTAAAGCCTTGAAATTCCATGCCCATTAAAACTTTCACAAACGGCGTTTCAATGTCTCTAGCCAAAGTGAGCAAACCCTCTTCTAGCCCCCCTTTTTCAAAGTATTCGCACAAACGCTTTAAAGCGTTTAATTCCAAACTCAATCGCTCTAATTTTTCCGCCTTGCTTGTTGTTTTAAAATCTTTGATTTTTTCATGCGGGATTAAATCTTCTTTTAAGTATTCCTTTAAAACCTCATCAAACCCCACTTTTTCCGGATTCTTTAAAAACGCTAAAATTTGAGTGTCCTGGATGCGGATATTTTCCAAAGACACCTGGTATTTGGCTTTTAAAAAGCTCAATAAGGGTTTTAAATCATGCCCAATGATTTGCGCATGCTGTAAGATTTGAGAAAAAGCGTTTTCTAAAAACTCTAAAGAAAAGGGCGAAAATAACGCCTCTTCTAAAGGTAAAAAATAGCCTTGATCTTGTAATAAAAACGCTAGGGCCAGAATTTTTTTGTCTTTATCTAGCACCAAGCGCATAAAAACCCTAGTGTTAGGGTTTTCTAATTTTTCTAAAAACATGCTAAAAGATGCGGCACTTTCTAAAACGATCATGCGCGATTTTTTAGTGGCGTTGTCTAAGGCGGGGGCGTTTTCTAATATAGGGGCGTTTTCTAAAATTAAGGGCGTAGGGGAATTTTCTAAATCCCTTAAAGTGGAAATAAAACCATATTCTTTCAATTCGTCTTTAATTTTCAATAAGGGGTTTTCGCTAGGAAAAGCGCAACTTAAAAAATCAAATTCTTTAATGCATTCTCTTTCTAAAGTGGCTAATTCTTTGCTTAAAAACGCGCTCTCTTTGTCGTCTATAAGGGCTTGATACATTTTAGGGCTGAGTAAATTTTTCGCCAAGTCTAAATTTTCATAGATTTTTTCCAAACTCCCCAATTGCTGTAACAATTCCTTAGCGTTCTTGCTCCCAATGCCTTTAACCCCCTTGTAATTATCGCTGCTATCCCCCACAATGCCCTGATAATCCGTGAATTGACTCGGCAAAATCCCGTATTTTTCCACGCAATCTTTCGCCAAAAACTCCGTTTTGCCATCAAAAAGCGCGATCTTATCGCTCAAAAGCTGGTTAAAATCCTTATCTTTAGAATAAATGCGCGTTTTATAAGGGCTTAGCGTGGCTAGAGTGGCGATCACATCATCAGCTTCAAACCCTCCCACTTCCACGCAAGTAAAACCCATTTTTTGCAACCATTCTAAAGCGATAGGGATTTGTAAAAGCATCTCTTTAGGGGCGTCTTTGCGATTTTGTTTGTATTCGCCCAATTTTTCAGCTCTTTTAGTTTTAGTCTGGCTTTCTAGAGCGAACACGATAAAAGGCATGTTTTTTCTGTCTTTATAAAATTTTTTAACCATGCCCACAAGCCCCGTTAAAAGCCCTGTAGGAAAGCCCTTATCGTTCGTTAAAGGCTTATTTTTAGCGCTCATGTAATAGCTTCTAAACAAATACGCAAAAGTATCAATTAAAGCTAAAGTCCCCTCTTTAATGACTGGCTGCTCCATTCAATCCCTTTTTAATCAAGCGAATTTTAAATTTATTGTAACACAAGCTAGCGCACTTAAAACCCCTTTTAAAATAACGAGTCTTTTTGAACGGGTGTTTCTTGGCTGATGATTTCTTTTGTGGCCTGGATTTTAGCGTTGCAGTATTGAGCCACGCCTTGAATAATTTGTTTCATCAAGGCGTTGATTAGGGTGCGCATGAAATGAAAATCAATATCCTCAAGGGTTTGAGCGTTAGCGGTGGGTTTTAGGGGTAGTTGGATTTTTTGCTCCCTAAAAGTTTTATCAATATCCCTAACCAATACGCTTAATAAAGGGCGTTTTAAGGCGTTTAAAAGCGTTGTGAAGTAGTGGGCTATGCGTAAATTAATTTTATTTTCAATTTCAGTTTTTGGCGTGATTTTTCGCATGAATTGTCCCGCATACCATGACTTTTTACGATAGAAAAAATCCATTTGTAAAAGCCCTAAACTCCAAGTAAATGGTGGGTTTAAATTTTCTGCATTGACAAATCCTGTGGTTTGCAAAACGCCTTGATTTTGAGAAGTTCTTGTAATATAATCGTAATCTTGTCCTTGAGTTAAAGCGTCTTTATTAAAGCTTAAGGTTTTTTCAATTTCAAACAAATCCCCTAATCTGAAGTGTTGCCATGTTAAGCCGCATGGGGTATTACCCCCCCCCCAGAATTATTGAAAACGTTAAGGGCGTTTTCTTCATCGCTAGAAAGGGTGGTGTTTTCTAGCCCTGTAGCTTTTAAGTAAGCCTCAAGTTCGGCGAGCCGACACTGCTCAAGTTCGGCTATGAATTTTTCCATGAAATCAAAATCAATATCCTCAAGGGTTTGAGTTTTAGCGGTGGGTTTTAGGGGTAGAGAAATTAACTCGTTTTTAACTTTATTCCACCCTGCTTTATTTGTCCATTCGTATTTACTATTATTATAAATAACTTTTGAAATAGCACATACAAAAAATAAATATTCTTTATCGTTAAGCTTTTTATCGCCAATAAATTCAATAGCGTAAGCGTCTTGTAATACGCAAAATTCATGGGGTTGGTAAAATGTAGCCCCGGTGTTAGCCCCATTAGCAGAAATTGAAATAACATTTTTTAAAACCGTGGCATTTTCTTTTGGCACAAAATTATTTAACCCTTGATTTAAAATCCCTGCAGTTAGGGCTGGTAATTCATGCGTTGGAGTTTTTTCCTTTGGTAATTGTGCAGTTTGATAAGGTAATGGCTTTATAATAATTTTTTCAAACAAATCCCCTAATCTGAACTCGCCCCACTTAATAGCGTTGAGTTGGCTACTAAGGGGGCCAATCACTTTGGGGGCGTTTGGTTTTTTAAAATCAAGCCCACTTCATAAGAAAGGTAATCGGCTATCGTTCTTTTAAAATCCTCTAATTCGGGTTTGGTGTCGGTGGGTTTATTTTGGTTCCAATCGCTCCCGTTTTTGGGGTCTATGGTGTTTTCATAATAGTCATCTTCGCTTAAAAATTTCAAACATGATTGGCCAATATGGACTAAATCCACGACTTCGTTGTAGCGCTCTTTGGCGTTATGCGTGTCTTTTAAATTGTGGCTGGCTTTGGCTTTTTTACGATTCGCTCTAGCGTAGCCGTCGTTACTGAAATTAATAAATTTCACCCTTTGCTTAGCGTCATGCTTTTCATTGACTCTAAAAACATAGATATGGGTTTGAACGCTGCTTTTACCGATGAATAAATCTAAAGGCATTTTAATGCTCGCTAAAAGCGTGTGTTTTTCTAAAATCCTTACATTGTATTCTTTGGCTTTGCCACTGCCGGCGCTTGATTGGATGATCACGCTCGCATAACCGCTTTGCATTTTTGCTAAAGCCTGCTCCACAAACACCATGCCATTACCGCTAGCGGAATAAGGTGGGTTTAAAACAAAGGCGTTAGCTTTAAATTCTTTATTATTGACTTTGCCATCAAAACCGCTCAAGCTGTTTTGGTTTAAGATTTGACTGCTCCCATCGCCCATTAAAATCATGTTTAACACCGCTAAAATATAGATTTTTTGTAATTTTTCTATGCCTAAAAGTTGCTTGGCTTTAATATGGGCGATTTTTTGCTCTAATTCCTCTGGACTAGTGATACGCTTTTTAGCGTCTTCTATCATTAAATTCATGCTTGCGACTAATAACCCGGTGCTTCCGGTAGCAAAATCCCACACGAAACTATCCTTATTGACTTTGGAGAGTCTGGCTAAAAGCGTGGCGACATAAGGGGGTGTGAGCACCACATCGTTTAATTGGTCTTGCGTGAAACCCAGCCAGCGATACATTTCATTGAACAATTTACCGGTAAAATCCGTGCTAAGACCGATTTTATAATAAATGCCCAAATTATCCACGATTTCACTAAAACAGCGCTTCAAACGGCTTTCGCCATCAATGGCTTTGTTGTCGTTTTCGTTTTTTAATAAAGGCTCTAATAAAGAAATAATGCTTTGCTTTTTTTCTTGGGGCAAATGTTTATGCTCTAAAAAGGATTGGATTTTTCTGAGCATGATGTCGCCATCTCTTTGATGGACCTCATCGCTGGATTTTAGATCTTCTTTTTTTAGGGGGGCTACCAAATTAGAGATGCCTAAATTAGCGATAATGCTTGCAACAACTAAATACAAGCGATCTTCTTCGCTTAAAGAAAGCTTTTCTTTTTTATAAATATCATTATTGAGACGAGTCAAGCAGTCTTCTATTTCTTGGTTTTTCTTTTCTCTAATGCGCTCTAAATCTTCATCGCTTAAAGAAAGGGTGTCTACTCGTTTAATAAAGTCGTTAAAATGCTTACGGCTTAAAAAGGATAGATCGCTATAACCTTGCTCGCCTTTTGAAACATCTATCCCCATGCCCAAATTGCTTTTATTCACATAATAGACAGCGATTTGAGAGCATATACCGCCCTTATTGTCTTTATAGCCTGTGATGCCTATGGCGATGCATTCAGTGTAGCTCGTGTGGTGTAAAATCGCATTAGCGTAATGTAAAGCCCCATTTAGGGCGTATTCTCTAATGTTTTTATAATGAGGTTCATGATTTTTAAAATTTTCTACCAGTTTGTTTTTGTCTAATTTAATGAGCTTATCTTTTAGCCCTTTGTATTCTATTAAAATAGGGACTCTTCTGTTGGGGTCTTGTGTGTTTAATAAAAGTTTCACATCAGGGCGGTTACCCCCTAAACCCCCATTTTTAGAAGCGTAATTTTTTAAAGCTTCATCAATTTCTTTATTTAAGCTTTCTTGCTCTAATTTGTAGTTTAGTTGGTATTTTCTCAATTCGTTGTTGAACTTATCAGCGATTAAAGGCTCAATGGATTGAACTTTATTCATGGGTATCCTTTTAAAAAACAAAATTATAACTCATTCATCCGCACTGCAAAGCGCTATCGCAAAGTGGGCTTTGATGTTTAGAGTTTTAAGGTATTTTAGGGCTTCTTTTAGGGTGGTGCCGGTGGTGATAATGTCATCTAATAAAAAATAATCTAAACTTTCATCGCCTTTGAAAGTGAAATCCCGTGGGTTATTGGCGCGAAATTCTAGGCTTTTCCCGGCATACGAAACAGCGTTAGCCGCCCTTAAAGTCCCATAAGTGGGTTTTAAATTCCCTTGACAAAAGCCTTTTAAAAGCGCGGCGGAATGCGAGTAAAAGGATTTGATTTTATCATCAATGGCGATGCCATAAAGGGGGATATTCAAGCCTTGTTCTTGCAGGATTTTCACAAATTCCGCGCCGGCTTTTTGAGAAAGCAAGGGCAAAATGCGAGAGCCAATCAGCGCGTATTTGCTTTTAATGAGCTCTTCTATTTCGCTATAAGCGTAAAAACTATACACGCTCACGCCCTCTAAAACCCTTACTTTTAAGCTTAAGGGCAGATCGTTTAGGCAATTTGGGCAAAGGGGCTTAAAAGAAAGCTTCAAACAAGTTAAACAACGCATTTTATAAAAGCGGTGATTTTTTCGTGCAAGTTTTTAGCGCTTTCTTTAGCGTTTAGTTCCAAAACTTCGCACCCGAATTTTTCTTTTAGCGCGTAAGCGTGGGTTTTGAGCTTTTGCTGGATATGAAGTAATTTTTCTATGCCTTGGTTTTCTATTTTGTCTAAACTTTTAAGGCTTAAGCGCTGTTTTAAGCCCTCTTTGTCTATCACTAAAAGAACGATTTTTGCAGGCAAGATGCTTTGAGTGGCAAGCAGGTTTAATTCTAAGCTTGAAAATTGGCTATAAGCCATGCCAGAAATCAAGCTCCTGTCGCTAATGATGAGCTTTTTTTCTTTCAATGCCGGTTTGATCACGCTTTCTGTATGCTCAGCCCTATCGCTTAAAAATAAAAACGCTCGGGCTAATTCGCTGATATTTTCATTCAAAGCGATATATCTTAAACTTTCGCCCATTCTCGTCCCCCCTGGCTCTTTGGTAAAAAGGGCGTTTTTAAACCGGTCTTTTAATAATCCTACTTGAGTGCTTTTGCCCGCGCCATCAACGCCTTCTAACACCACATACATTTTTTAAACCTTTGAAATCAAAGGATAAATTTCTTCAGGCACTAAATGGCTCGCATCGCCCTTATGCACGATAATGGATCGCACGATAGAAGAGCTGATGAAAGCGTTTTGTAAAGTGGGCATGAAATACAAGGTCTCTAATTCGTGGTTTAAGGATTTGTTCGCATAGCCCATTTGCAATTCGTATTCAAAATCGCTCACCACCCTTAAACCTCTCACTAACACCTTACAATGGTATTCTTTAGCCAGATTGGCTAATAGCCCTTCAAACGCCACGCATTCTACATTTTTAAAACTTTTAGTGGTCAGTTGCATCATTTTCAAGCGTTCATCTAAACTGAACATGGGGTTTTTAGCGCTTGAGTGCGCCACAGCGACAATGAGCTTTTCAAACAATTCGCTAGAGCGGTGGATAATGTCTATATGCCCGTTAGTGACCGGATCAAAAGTGCCTGGGTAAATGCCGATTTTTTGCATCAGTTCATTCCCCATCGTGGGTATAAGTCATTTTCTATCCCTAGGCTGTCAAACCACTTCCCCACTAAAAAATCTTGCATCGCTTCTAAAGTCTTGCTCTGGGTGTAATAAGTCATCATCGGCGGCGCAATGATCGCATTAGAATGGGCGAGTTTGAGCAAATTTTCCAACATAATAGCACTTAAAGGCATTTCTCTAGGGGCAATGAGTAAGGGGCGCTTTTCTTTAAGCATCACAGACGCGCTCCTAGAGATCAAATCCCCCCCAAAGCCATGCGCGATTTTAGCCACCATGTCCATGCTCGCTGGAATGATCGCCATTTTATGGATACCATAGCTCCCTGAGGCAATGCTCGCATGAATGTCTTGCTCGTTGAAAAAAGTAGCACTAGGCCGTAAATCTTTCATGGCGTTTTTAAGGTTGATGTTAGATTCTTCTAACGCCACGACATGCGCATTTTTAGACGCCACGACAAAAACTTCAATTTCTTTGGGTAATTTTTCTAAAAACCGCAAGGCTAGGGGTATCCCGCTCGCTCCACTGATGCCTAAAACCAATTTCATGAATGTCCTTTATAAGATTTGCGCTTTAGAGCTGCTCAACACTTTTGCTTTGAGTATTTTATTGCTTTCTAAATTTTTCGCTTGAATGATTTGATTAAGCGCGCCATTTTCTAGGGCTTTTAGGCTTATTTCTATGCTGATTTGCCCCTCTTCATACACCCCGGTGATGATGTCGTTTTTACGCACGATGATTAAGGCTTGGGTTTTATCCGTGCTTAAAAGCGTGTTAGGGGGGATAAAATTTTTCGCGCTCACTCTATCAATCGCGCCCTCTAATAAGGGGTTAGAAAGCGCGCCAAACGAAACGCGCTCTTTTTGAGTGTTGTTAGCGGTGATGTTTTCATCTTTTTTAATCGCGCTTATGCTTTTAAAAGCCTGCATGCTGCCTATCACGCTATAACGCACCGGTAGGCGTAAATTAGGCTCATTTTCCAATCTTAAAAACACGACCCCATCTTTTTTAAGCTTGTTAGAAGTGCTCAATTCATAGCTTAAAATGAAAGCGTGAGAAAAACGCTCCGGGATTTCTAAGTTAATGGTTTCAATTTCCAATTTTAAGTCTTGGTATTCTTTGAGGTAAGCTTCTTTAATCTCTGCTTTAAGCGCGTTTGAATCCAGAGCAAATAGCGCGTTTAAACAGATAAAAAAAAGGATTAAAATTTTCAAAACTCGTTATCCACTTTTTCCACAAATTTTTCTGAGATTTTATCATAGACATTCCCTCCGCAATTGATTTTCAAGCACAAACCGCTCAAGCCTTTTTCTACGCCTAAAACCCTCCCGGTGCCAAAAATCTTATGTTTGATCAAATCCCCCACTTTAATGGGCGCGTCTTTTTGGTGATTTTGTTTAGGGGTTTGATCGGTTTGGAGCAGCTTGGCTTCTTCTAAAAACACAGAGGGCGAGCAAGAAATTTTCCTCCCAAAATACGAACGCTCTTTGACATAAGAGAGCTGCAATCCTTCTTTAGCCCTAGTGATCGCCACGTAAGCCAAGCGCCTTTCTTCTTCCAAATCGCTTTCTTGATTGAACCCCCTATGCGGGAAAAACCCTTCTTCTAACCCGATCACAAACACATGCTTAAACTCCAATCCCTTACTCATATGCACGCTCATGCAACTCACTTTTTGCGCGTTTTCTGTATTATGGACATCCAGCGCGCTTTCATTCAAAAAATCCAACAGAGAATGCGTGGGGTTAGTTTTAAAACGCTCTTTCACTAAACTTAAAAGCTCTTTAACAAAACCCTCTCTTTCTTCGTAATTGTCTTCTTTTTCATAGCTTTTTAAAAGGTTAGTTTCTTCTAAAAACCGCTCGCAAAACTTCTCTACTGAAATTCCAAAAGCCTCCCTCAAACGCCCTATCATGGCCATGAATTTCTTTAAAGCGTATTCGTTTTTAGGGTTGAGTTTGTCTTTAAACGCCCCAATTTTTAGCGCTTCTTCTAAATCCAAACCCTCTTCATCTAAAAGAGAAAAAATCCATTCTTGAGTGATCTTGCCAAGGCCTCTTGGGGGCTTGTTTAAAACGCGCTTAATAAAAAAGCGATCGTCTTTTTTCGCCACTACATGCATGAACGCCAAAGCGTCTTTAACCTCAGCTCTTTCATAAAAACTCACTGCACCAATGAGCCTATAAGGGATATTCAAAGCGTTCAAGCTCTCTTCAATGCTACGGCTAAGCCCGTTTAAGCGGTACAAGATAGCGATATTTTCTAAATTCTCGCCTTTCTTTAAAAGGGCTTTGATCTGATAAGCCACATCCAAGCTCTCTTCTTTTTGCGTGGGGTATTCTTTACAAATCACGCTTTTGTGCGAGCCTTTGAAACTTTGAAGCGTTTTAATGTGGCGGTGTTGGTTATGGCTGATGAGAGAGTTAGCGCACGCTAAGATTTCAGCGCTAGAGCGGTAGTTGGTCTCTAATTTCACTATTTTAGCCCCTTTAAAATGCTTGGAAAAATTTAAAATGTTAGAAATATCGGCCCCCCTAAAACCATAAATGCTCTGATCGTCATCGCCCACCACGCACAAATTATGGTGCGTGCAACTCAATTGTTTTAAAAATTCTAATTGTAAGGCGTTCGTGTCTTGATACTCATCTACCATGATGTAATGGTAGCGTTCGCTAGTCTCTTTGGCGAGTTTTTCATTATCTTGTAAAATCTTAAGGCTTAAACAAAGCAAATCGTCAAAATCCACTAAATTGTCTTTTTTGAGCGCGTTTTGATAAAGCTCATACGCTTTATAGCATTCGCTATCTTGCATGCTCAAATCCATCATGCCGTTTTTGATTTGAGAAATATTGGCTCTAAAGTTTGAAATTTTGAGCTGTTTGCAGAGCGTTTTCACTTCATCGCTATCTAGCACCGAAAAATCGCACGCCCTTTTTAAAAGATTCATGTGTTGCCTTAAAAACAGCAAGCCAAAACGATGGAAAGTGCAAAGCAAGGGGGGGATAAGGGCTTGGTTTTTCAACAATTTCAAAGCCCTTTCTTGCATTTCTTTACTCGCTTTATTGGTGAAAGTGAGCGTTAAAGTGTTTTCGCTAGGCACGCCACAAGCGCCAATCAAATACGCTAAACGGCTCGTTAAAGTTTTAGTCTTACCGCTCCCAGCTCCCGCTAAAATCAATAAAGGCCCTTGAATGTGGCATGCAGCGATTTTTTGCGCTTCGTTCAAATTGTCTAAAATGCTTTTTTCAAAACCCATTATTCTAAAAACTCGCCCTTTTCTTCTTGATTCAAACGCTCTTTTAAAAGGTTGGTATCAATTTCAAAATCAAAATAGGGCGAAGAAAAATCAGAGGTTTTAATGGCTAAAAAATGGTTTAATGCTGATTTCAAGTCCCCCTTTCTTTGATACAACAACCCTAAAGCGTAACGGATATTTTCATTATTCGGATCGTCTAATTTCCCCAATTCTAGCCATAAAGCGGCGTTATTGTAATTGCTTTGCGCGATATAAGTCAAACCCGCTAGGATTTTTAAACGCACCTCATTATCCTTAAGCCCGCTAATTAAGTTTTGATACAACGCGCTCGCTTTTTCATACTGGCCTTGAAACAAACTCACTAGCGCTAAATTTTCTAACCAATCGTTAGGGGCTTCGCCCTCTTCTAAACTGGCGATTTTTTGCTCTAATAATCTTTCTTGGTGATCCAAATCATTGACCATAAATCCCATGTAAGTGTAGAAATGACGCCCTAAAATGGGCCCTTGCATGGTTTGATCCCAACTGATTTTACGCGAATCTAAAAGGGTGTAAATGCTTAAAGTGTGGCGGATACTCGCATCATAATACGAGACGATTTCATAAAAGATATTAGAGATGAGATCTTTAGGGAGCATTTTTTTTAAATTCCCAAAAGATTGCACCATCAATTTTTTATCCTTGCTCTCTTTAGCGAACACCGCTTCTAGCGCGTAATAAAAAGGGAGTTTTTTAGGGGCGTTTTTAAGCCAGTCCATATCCCAATTGGTGCGGTAATTCAAATAAGCGATGAGCGAAGAGAGTAAAGCTTTTTGCGTGGGGCTAGAAAAATCCTGACTGTAAAAATTCTCTGTGATTTCTCTTAAAAACTCCGTGGTGTCTTCGTGGGTGAAATGCGAGGCTAAAATCGCAAAAACCGCGCTCAAATAATCCGCAGAATTCAAATGAAAAGCCCTTAAAAAATGGAAATAAGCTTTGTGGTAATTTTCCAATTGCGCATAAATCAAGCCCGTATTATAATGGAGGAGCGCGTTATTGGGGCTGTTTTTTAAAGACAAATCAAAAAAAGAAAGGGCTTTTTTTAAGCGCTTGTTTTCTAACGCTTTCAACCCTTTGAGCGCGTTTTTATCCGCTATCGCCATCAAACGCCCTCTTTTAAAAGCAAGGCTTGCCCCCTCTAAATCCTTTTTTGCATCAGAGTCTAAAAGAAACAGCCCCTCTTCAATCACGCCTAAGGTTTCTTTAGAGTCTAAAACCTTAAAAGGGGCGTAATAAAACAGCAAGCGGTAGATAAAATCCCTTTTACCTTCAAAATATTGCGTGTTCCAAAAACGCTCTTTGGCCCTTTCTTTATCCAAAAAAACAGGGTTTATCGTGGGCTTGATGGGGTAAAAAGAGTTGGCTAATAGCGTGTCTTCTTTTGTGTGGCTGGCTAATTTTAAGGCTTCGCTCGCTTTAAGAGTGTCGCCTTTTTTCAAACTCACCAATTCCAAAGCCATTAAAGCGTTTAAATCTTTAGGGTAGTTGTGCAAATAATGCTGCAAATGCTCCAAAGCATGCTTGTAATGGCCCAAACGGGCCTGCAAAAGCCCTAAAGCGAGCTCATCTTGGGCGTTTGCGCTTTTTTGTAATTGCTTGTAAGCGTTCGTTTCATCTTTAAACATCAAAAACAATTTAGACGCTAATCGCGCGTTAGGCTTTAAAAAAGCGTTGGAATTAGGGTGCATTAAAGGCGAAAGGGCTTCAAAATACTCCCCGGCGTAATAGGATTTGAGCGCGTAAGCGTAGGAATAAAAAGACTTTTTATAGTCTTTATACAAAGTGTCTCTCACAATTTTTAGATAATGATAATACAAATCCTCATCTTGCAAATGATAAGCGCTCACTAACGCATCAATCGCGCTCACGCTCGCGTTTTCTTTAGAAGCGATGCTAGAATCAAACAAATCCAACGCCTCATTAAAGTCCTTTTCCTTAAACTTAATCACCCCTAAATTATGGCTCGCAATCCCTTGCGAAAAAGAAGCGGCTTTGTCAAACAGGTGTAAGGCTTCATCTTTTTGCCCTTGCTCATACAAAAGGCTCGCTTTTTTCATGATCGCATCCACTTGATTTTCATCGTTTCGTTTGAGAGAGTCCTTGCCGATTAAATCGGGTAAGTCTAAATTCTCTATTTGCCCCTCGGCTTGTGTGTTGTTAGCGTTGTTGGTGTTATTAGGCGTTTCGTTATTGGTGGTGGCGGTATTAGTTTGTAAAGAAGCGGGTTGGCTTTCTTTTTTATGCCCTAGCAACAAACTCAAAGCCACAATGAGCGCGATGAGTAAAAGCAATGCTCCAAGCGCGATATAAAGCTTTTTTTTATTGTGTAAAATCTGTTTAAAAAACTCTTTAGAACTTTTGATTTTATTGAGCGTCTGCTCCAAAGCCTGCTTCAAAGAGGGGATTTTAGAATGAATGCCCTTTAGGGGGGTTTCTTTTTCGTTTTTGTTTTCGCCCCCTTTTTCTTCTAATGAATTTTGCTCTTCATTCAGCACAAACTAGCCTTAAAGGTATTTTTCTAACGCCTTAGGAATGTGGATGCTCCCATCCGCTTGCTGGTGGTTTTCCATTAAAGCGACCATCGTCCTGCCTACCGCTAAAGAAGATCCGTTTAAGGTGTGCGCTAATTGGTTTTTTTGATTTTCTTTGAAGCGGATTTTGGCGCGCCTGGCTTGAAAATCCCTCGTGTTAGACACGGAGCTGATTTCTCTGTAGCAATTTTGCCCAGGCAGCCACACTTCAATATCTATCGTGTTGCTCGCGCTAAAGCCTAAATCCCCACTGCACAATTGCACGAACCGGTGCGGTAATTCCAAAGCCATTAAAATTTCGCTCGCGCTCTCTAGCATATGCTCTTGCATGACATCGCTTTCTTTAGGGTGCGTGATAGCCACAAGCTCTACTTTATCAAATTGGTGTTGTCTTATCATCCCCCTTGTGTCCTTGCCCGCACTCCCTGCTTCGCTCCTGAAACAAGGTGTGTGCGCGGTCATTTTAATGGGGAGATTTTCAACGCTAATAATGGTGTCGTTGTATAAATTGGTGAGCGTTACTTCAGCGGTGGGGATCAGATACAAATTTTCATTTTCTATTTTGAAAACATCTTCTTTGAATTTGGGTAATTGCCCGGTCCCAAAAAGCATTTTTTCATTCACTAACGCCGGCGTGTAGATGATTTCAAAGCCATTTTTTTCATTAAAATCCAGCATTAAATGAATGAGCGCGCGATAAATTTTCGCCCCAAAACCCCTAATGACAGAAAAACGGCTTTTGGCGAGTTTCACGCCGCTTTCAAAATCAATCCAGCCATTTTGTTGAGCGAGTTCAAAATGCTCTTTGGGTTTGAAATTAAAAACCCTTGGGGTTAAGATTTTTTTAATTTCTATATTGTATTCTTCATTCACGCCTAAAGGGGTTTTTTCATCCACTAGATTGGGGATTATGGAAAGCTTTAAATCTATTTGTTGCTCCAATTCGCCCACGCTTTTAGAAAGATCATTCAGTTTGATTTTATTGTTTTCTAGCTCTTTTTTGAGATCGCTTGTATCCACTTTTTGAGCCATTTTGATACCAAATTCTTTAGAAACCTTGTTTTGAAAGGCTTGCAAGCCTTCCAATTCAATGAGTTGCTTTTTATAATGCGTGATGACTTCGCGCAAACGCTCCAACTCATCACCCATCGCATCGTTACGCTTTTTTAAAGAAAGAGCCACCTTGTCAAAATCTTGCAACAAAAGTTTTCTATCAATCATTCAACCCTCTTTAATCGTTCTAAAATGCCACAATTTAGCCCATTCGTCTATATCGTTTTTATCCATTTGAGCGCTCAAAGCCCCCATTTTACCCTCTAAAGAATTTTCAATAGCGCCATTAGGCAAGGCCACAAAACTATCCCCATAAAATTTCCACAAAAATTCGTTTTTTTGATTTTCTTCTACAATGATTTGGCGATACGCTCCGATCCTATTAGCCCTAACCACCACGCAAGAAGCGCAAAAAGCGCGCATCTGGCACAAAAGCCGCCACCTTTCATTGGATTCAAAAGTGGCCACGCTGCTTAAAAGCACCACATCCACGCCCTGATTTTTAGCCTGAACCCATATTTCATCAAAATGCGCTTCAAAGCCAAACAAAGGGGCGATTTTTAAGCCGTCTCTTTCAAAGACGAGCAATTCTTTAAAAGCGCTTTTCTCATTGTCAAAAAAGCTCTCTTCATCCCAGTGAGGATAGGGAATCAGGCGTTGTTGCATGTAATACTGGATATTTTCCTTAGAAATGAGGGCGATTTTTTTATAGATTTTAGAACGTTCTTCTAAAAGCACCGGGGCTGAAACAATCAAATCTAATTCTTCGCATTTTTGCGATAAAAACTCAACTGCTCGCGCAGACTGCGCGTTGATTTCATTCACATCTAATCCCATGTTATGGTGGAAAAAGGGGTTGATCACGTATTCAGGCAACACCACCACGCTTTGCTTGGGCATGGAGTTGAATAAGGATTGCATGAGGGTTTCTTCAAAAGACTCTAGCTGTAAAGCAAACACTCGCATCCTTTAAGCCTTTTGGTCTGTCGTTTGGAGTTTTTCATGCTCTAAATAAGCGTTTTCTAAGAGCTTTTGAGCCAAAAACAACTCTTGCATGGCCGTTTTATACAAATCCATCCCGTCTTTTAAGGATAAATTGGGATCATTCAAGCGATCTATGGCTTGCTCTAGGGAATGAACATGCTCTTCAAAGCTTTTTTTAGGGGCGTTTTTAGTATTTTTAGCGTTTTTTGGGGGGGCTTTTTCGGTTTCAAATAATTCATCTTGCATGACATTCCTTTAGCTTTTTTTAACAAGCATGGTCGTTGAAATTTGAGCGATAGAATCTTCAGTTCTTACAATCTCAAACCCTGCGTTTTTTAATTCATGTTTCAAGCCCTCCAAACTCAAAAACCCCTCAATGGATTGCGGTAAATAAGAATAAGCACCATAATTTTTACTGATAGCCCCTCCCACTAAAGGCAAAACCTTATTCGTGTAAAACCCTGAAATTTTATCCAGCCATGTGGGGTTGTCTTTTTTTAAAAATTCTAAAATCACTAAAGCGCCCCTGGGTTTTAACACCCTAAAAAACTCTTTTAAGGCCTCTTGTCTTTCCACGACATTACGCAAGCCATACGCAATGGAGAGGATATCCACGCTGCTATTTTCAACGCCCTTTAAATCTTTGGCTTGAGCTTGGATGAAAGAAACTTTGTTTTCAAGCTCTTCACATTTTTTAATGGCCAATTCAAGCATGTTATTAGAGGGGTCAATCCCCAAACATTCCTTAAACTCTATGCCGCAATTGAGAGCGCTTTTTTGCCAAGCTATAAGCATATCCCCCGTCCCGCATGCCACATCTACAAGTTTCAAAGCTTTCTTATTCTCCAAAAACAAAAACGCATGCTCGCAAGCCCTTTCTCGCCATTTAACATCTAAACCAAAACTCATCAAGCGGTTGGCTTGATCGTAAGAGCTGGCTATATCATCAAACATGTTGATGATTTTTTCTTGCTTGAGGTGCTTTTCTTTTTTCATGGCTTGTCTTTAAAAAGGCTTGACAACCACTAAAATCACAATGAGAATCATTAAAATCGTGGGTATTTCATTAAACACACGATAAAACCTTGCGTTTCTTCTTGTGGGGTCTTTTTCTAGCTCGCGCATGCATTTTTTGCAATAAAAATGATAGGCTAAAAGTAAAACCACTAAAGCCAATTTAGCATGCAACCAACCCCCACTTTTAAAGAGCGTAGGCTCTATCAACAGCATTAAAATCCCTGTGATAAGCGTGAAACCCATGGCCGGTGAGGCGATAAAGGAATAAAGCTTTTTTTCTTGGATTTTAACCACTCCTACAAACTCTTTTTTATGCGCGTTTTCTGCATGATAGACAAAAAGGCGCGGCAAATAAAATAACGCCGCCATCCACGAAATGACCGCTATCACATGGAAAGCCTTAACCCATAAAAAATACCCGCTCAAAAATTCCATACCACTCTCCCTAATTTATTTTATTTTGTTGTAAAAACGCTTGCAAATTTTCTCTTTCGCCGCTGATTTCCACTTCCACGCTTTGGTTTGAAAAATTCTTTTTGCTTAATTGTAAGCTAAATTTCTTAATTTCACGCTGAAGAGCGTCTAATTCTTTGTAAGAATAATGAGCGCTTAAAGTTTCCAACTCCACAAAATCCTTCAAAGCGTTTTCTTTTTGAGCGTTTTCTACGCACAATAACGCGCTCTTAGCATAAGCCTTCATCAAGCCCCCCACCCCTAAAAGCGTGCCTCCAAAATAACGCACGCTCACTAATCCTATATTGATCAAACCCTCTCGCCTTAAAACGCTAAGCACAGGCATGCCTGAACTCCCCTTAGGCTCGCCATCATCGCTAAAACCCTCCGTGATTTTGCCCTCTAAAGAATAGCGGAACGCCGTTACAAAATGCGCGGCTTTAAAATGCTCTTTTTTCAATTGCAAAAGAGTTTTTTCAAAATCATCAAAAGGCATGAGATAGCCTAAAAAGCGGGACGCTTTAGTCTGGTGCTTGGAGGTGATAAGGTTTTTAAGCGTTTTCACAAGCTTTCTTTAAAGAACTGAGTTTAAAGACACTCCCTATAAAACTCGCAATAAAAATCGCAATAAGCGCATAAAAATGCACAGAAACATCTATAAATTCCGCATGCATTTGATTCAATCGCCCTAATAAACTGATCCCATGATAAGCTGGCACTATTTGAACGAAAACCTGTAAATAAGAGGGCAAGGATTCAAAAGGCCACACAAAACCCATCATAAAAATCAAGGGCAAAGAAGAAATCAAAACGATTTGAGTGGTGTGGGCTTCATTTTTAATCCATGCGCCTAAAAACGACCCCAAACTCAAGGTTGCAAGCATGAAGATGGAGCTATTCAAAAACACCATTAAAGCGCTTCCATGCCGTTCGATCCCATAAAAAGAAAACAGCGCCCCAAAATACAACAAAACAAAAACGCTAAACGCTGCCATAAACACCAAGAGTCTTGCGCACAGCCTTAAAGCGATTTGCTTTTTATCTAAAAGGGCTAATTCCAAATGCCTGGAGCTAGTAAACATGCTGCTTGCAATGAGCATCACCTGGTGCAAGATGAAGATAAACACGCTAGAGAGCGCGTAATTCAAATACCCCTCACTAGGGTTATACAAAGCGATAGGCTTAATCTTAATCCCATCTGTCCCTAATTCAGCTTCTTCCATTTGGGCGTTGCGTTTGAACCTTATTTCATCGTTTAAAGCGTTGATACTTTCCACCACCGCATTCGCTAACGCGCCATAAATCAAAAAGTAATTGGCGTTCGCATAAAAATCTATCGTTACAGGCACTTGTTTATGGATATTGGCTTCAAAATGCGAAGGGATATGCAAGATCCCATAAATTTTTTCTTCTTTTAAAAGCTTTTTGGCTTCCAGCATAGAGGGGCTAAAAAAAGCGATTTCTAACTCGTTGGAGCTTTGCGCCATGAAGGCTAATTGCCTAGAAAGGAAGGAGTTGTCTTCATCTACAAGGGCGATTTTTTGCTGCGTTACGATGTCTTTCAAATAAGGCAAAGGGTATAATAAGCCATAGATTAAAGGAGCACCTATAAGGATCAATAAAACGCCCTTATGAGAAACAATGGCTCTTAACTCCATTAAAAGGATTTTAAAAAAATTCATGCGCTAGCCTTGTCTTTTTTAAAAGAAAAATAAAAAACCAAAAGCCCTAAGACTAAAAAGATTAAAAAGAACAAAAGGGGCATTAAAGAATTTAAAGATTTCGTTAAATCCGTCTTATAATAAGCCTCTTGTAAAAAGAATCTCATAAAATGGCTAATAGGCAAGCAATGGCTCCAAAAATCCCCAAAAATTTCCATGTTGTTTTGCGGGTAAGTCACCCCAGCAAACGCAAAGCTTGGAGCGGTATAGACCCCAATCGCACCCGCAGTTTCAATAACGCTTTTTGAAATGCCATAAACTAGCACCACAAACCCGCTCATAATGAGCGTCATTAAAACTACCGCCAAAAAGACCAACAACAAATGCGCATAATTCCCCTGCATGCCAATGAAATTAAAATAAAACGCCATGCCCATCCCCCAAAAACTAAACACGCACGCATTCGCCAAAATACTGATCAAAAGCTCGCGCATGTTAGAGGTTTTTTGAATGAAATTGAGCATGCCAATCGCAATGAAAATAAGCCACATGCAAGGCAGCATCACGCTTAAAAGGTATTGCGTGTAATTGTTTTCTTCATTGTATAGGGCATGCAATTGCAAAACAATAGGCATTGCTTGGGCTTTAGCCAAAATCAAATTGGAATCTCGCACTAAAGCTTTGGTGGCTAAGGTTTTAGCGTCTAAAGTCAAAGCGGTTTGTAAGAAGGCGTTTTTGAGCGTTTTCCCCACCAAAACATACTCAGCGTTATAATAAAAGGGCAAATCCACCTTTCGCCCCATTTTGATTTTTTTCTCTAAATCTCTAGGCAAAACTAACGCCCCATACGCTTCAGCGGAGTTTAAAAAGCGTTTGGCTTCTAAAAGGCTAGCCACTTGGTATTTGATTTGAAGCGCGCTCGTTGCACCTAATTCAAACGCCACTTGATGGCTTGTCGTGGTTTTATCCAAATCCACCACCACGATAGGGAGCTGTCTTGGGATTTCTTGTTTAAAGATTTGCGTGCCTAAAACCCCTAAACAAAAAGGCAATATAAAACACACGATAAACAAGAACTTGTCTTGTAAAACCCATGCGCTTATCAATTTGAACAAAACAATCCTTTCTAAGGTTTAATGGTAACTAACACGCTCATCCCTACCCTAAAATTTTCCAGCTCTTCTAAGGGTATGGCCTCCACTTCATAGCTTTTCATGTCGTAAGTGTTGGAATTATTCGTCGCTTTCCAGGTCGCAAAATCCCCCATCACGCTCAAATATTTGACCCTAAATTTCGCGCTTTTTTTCAACGCTGGGATATAGCCTTCAAATTCCTTGCCCACTTTAAACTCGTTCAAATACTTTTCAGGCACGCTGATTTTTAACCAACTATCCTTTAAATCTATCATGAGCACCACAGGAAAGCCCTTAGGGCTAAGCTCGCCACCGCTTAAAAGCACGTTACTCACTTCCCCGTCAATTGGGGCTGTCGCTTTGACATCTTTTAAATAAGACTCCACTTCATTCACTTGCCCTAAAGCCGCGCTCTCTTTAGCCTTAGCAGCAATCTTACTTTCAGAACTCGCCCCCCCTAAAGCCATTTTATACTTTTGGTAAGCCGCGCTCTCGTTGTATTTGGTGCTTTCATAGGCCGCATAGGCTTCATCGCGCTTTTGCAAACTCGCCACGCCGTTATCATACAAATCTTGAACGCGCTTATAAGTCTCTTTGGCTAGAGTCGCTTGGGATTTTGCCGCTTGCCAAACGTCTCTTGCAGAATTGATCGTTTCGTCTCTTGAGCCTCTTTTGACTTCATCGCTAAGCGCTTTAGCGGCTTTATGCCCGGCTTCAGCTTGAGCGAGCTTGGCTTCTAATTCAGGGCTAGAAATGCTAAAAACCAAATCGCCCTTTTTAATGTGATCGCCTTTTTTAACAAACACCTTTTCAATGCGCCCAGGGACTTTGGAACTCACGCTGTATTCTCTGGCTTCCAAAAACCCTTGCAACACTTCAGCCTTAGGGCGATAAGCTAAATAAAAAAGCACGATTAGCCCTAATAATAAAGCCCCACCCCCTGTAAGAATCGCTTTATTTTTATCCAACATGCTGTTTGACATGATTTTTTCCTTTAATAAACAAATTCATAAAATAAATCAATATGATCGCTTAACGCCATTAAATTCGCTAATGAAACGATGTATTTATAAGCCACGCTTTTTTGCTCCACGATGATAGAAGAAAGCGTGTTCCTCGCATCAATGACTTGAGCGTTCGTGCTTAAGCCTTGTAAAAAAGCCTGCTCTTGGAGCTTTAAGTTTTCCTTAGCTAATTCCACGCTAGAAAGCAAGCTTTTGTATTCTTTCAAATAAGAAAGCGTCTCTTTATAAGTCTTATTCACTAGCAACTCCATGTTTTTTTTAGCTTGGATTTGTTCGCTACTTGCTTGCAACTCGGCTAATTTGCTCGCTTGGTATTTTTGGATACGCCCTGTGGGAGAAAGAATAGGCATGCGCCCGGCCACGCCCACAAACCAACTAGGGATCATGTCTTCAAACACCGAATTGTTTTGTTTCATGAGATAAGAGCCAAAAAAACTCACTTGGGGCAAGAATTTAGCGATCTGTAGTTTCGTGTTTTCTTTAGAAATTTGAACCTGATTTTCTAAAGTCTTTAAAGCCGGGTAGGAATTGAGCGTGGAAGCAACAAAAAAGCTCAAATCGGGCAGATTTTTCTCGGTGTGGATCTCTAATTTGCTTGAAGGCGCTAGATCATCCTTGCTAGATAAAATGGAATTGAACGAGAGCTGCGAAACTTCTAACACATCTTTAGCCTTAACGCTAGCGATATGGGCCTTATCATAAGCCACTTGAGCACCTAAGGTTTCTACCCTAGCGATTTGCCCTACTTTTTGCATTTTCAAAGCGTTTTGGAAATGCTTATAATGGCCTTTTTCCACCTCTTCTAAAGTTTCAGCCACTTCTGCGTTTAACACCATGCCATAATACACGCTCACAAGCTCTTGAAAAGTGGAAAGCTTTTTCAAACGATACACTTCATTGGCGTCTTTTTGCATCAAATCCGCAATGCGCACCATCGTGAATCTTGCCCCACCCATATAAAGGGGATAAATAATGCTCAAAGCCCCAATCACCACATTTTGCTTAGAAAACAATAAGGGGGCTTCTAAAGTGCTGCTCAAAGCCCCAAAACCTTGCATCACCCCTTGCATGCCCGCTTGGATTTGAGGGGTTAATACTTGAGGGGGGATATTTTGCTGGATGTTTTGCAAGCCTTGATGGATCTGGTTGGTGGCTTTTTGCACACCCGGTTGTTTTTGGCTGGCAAAATCCATTTTAATGGGGTTAGAGAGGTACACATAAAAAGCGCTCAAATCAATTTGAGGTAAAAAAGAAAGCTTAGCCGCTAATTTCATTTTACTCGCTCTTTTAATGGCGTATTCTTGCGCATGCAAGCCTTCATGGTTAGACAATACCCTATTCCATGCGTTTTTTAAAGAGAGTTTTTGGGCGTTAGGGTGGTTCAAAGGTAGGCTATCTTCAGCCAAATTCAAAGAAGAAGGCTCGGTTTGAGAAATCCCATCAACAGCGCTTAAAGAGCTATTGAATAATAAGCCCAATACAAAGAGAGTTGTTTTTTTCATGCTTCATTTTCTCCCTGATCTTGTTTAACCGCTTTCAAGCGTTTTATCCTGGCCCCATCCACGCTTAAGACTTCAAAAGCATACCCATGCGAAACGATTGTATCCCCCTCCATAGGCATGCGCTCTAACAAGCTAAAAACATAGCCCCCAAGCGTTACCTGCTCGCATTCTTTGTCAAATTCAATATGAAGCACTTCTTCTACGCTTTCTAAATCCAGCATGCCCTCTAATTCAAACACGCCCTCTTCAAGCTTGTTCACGCCCTCTTGTTTCAAGTCGTATTCGTCGCTAATCTCGCCCATGATCTCTTCAATAATGTCTTCCATAGTGAGCAACCCGGCTGTGCCGCCGTATTCATCAATCACCAAAGCGGTATGGATTTGCTCTTTTTTCATTTTAATAAGGATTTGAGAAATAGACGCGCTTTCAGGGACGATGATCATTTTCCTAACGATTTGATTGAAATCATGCATTTTGGGGGTAAAAATAGAGCGAGAAAGCAAGTCTCTGATATGCACCATGCCGATAATGTTGTCTTTAGAGCCTTTACAATAAGGGTAGCGCGTGAAGTGGCTTTTTAAAACAATGTCTATATTTTCTTCATAGCTGTTTTCTTCGTCCAAACACACCATGTCTTTTCGTGGGGTCATGATTTCTTTAGCGCTCGTGTCAGAAAAATCCACCGCGTTTTTAATGATTTCGCCCTCCACCGAATCAATAATGCCCTCTCTTAAGCTCTCGCCCACAATGATTTTTAACTCTTCTTCAGAATGCGTGCCATCATGCTCTTTAGGATTGATGCCCACTTTTTTTAAAAAGAAATGAGCGATCACATCAAACAAGCGCACTACCGGGTAAAACACCACCCAAAACACATGCAAAGGGCGCGCGGTAAAAAGAGCGGCTTTTTCAGATTTAGCGATCGCTAAAGATTTAGGCACAATCTCGCCCAACACGACATGCAAAAAAGTGATGCTTAAAAACGCTATGACCACGCTCATTGAATGGATAAAAATAGGATTTTCTCTCAAATCCATAGACTCAAACAGCGCGGCTAACAATTTTGCGATAGCGGGCTCACCCACCCAGCCTAAAGCTAATGAAGAAAGGGTGATGCCTAACTGCGTGGCGCTCAAATAAGTGTCTAGTCTTTGACTCATCTTTAAAGCGAGTTTAGCGTTGGAATTACCGATTTTAACCAGCTCTTCTAAGCGGGTTTTACGCACTTTCACAAGGGCAAACTCCGAAAGCACAAAAAAAGCGTTCAACAGCACCAATAAAAAAGCAACCATCAACATCAAAATCGATTCAGACGGATCCAAATAAGCTCCTTGATTCCTCCCCATGATTTAAACCTAAAACCTAACGATAAATATAAAATATATAAAATCTTAGAATTTTAACATAAAAGATTAAGCCTAACTTTAAAAATCAATCCTTCAAAAACCCTAGAAATACTTTTCTATAAAACCAAGAGCCACAAACAGAATAGCGCCTAAAAGCGCAGAAACCGGCACGGTTACCAACCAAGCGGTAACAATCTTTTTTAAAATGGAGCGTTTGATCACTTCTTCTTTATACACTTTTTTAAGCGACTTTTTTTCTTTCTTTTTCAATTCCAAAGCGATGGCGGTGTTCTTGCTTTTTTTCAAGCTCTCTAGCATGAGCGATTTTTCTTTCAAATTGGCTTTATCAAAGCGCTCTAAAAAGCCTTCAATTTCTTCTAAATCTTCCCCAAAGTGCGCCGCTACAATGTTGTCTCTGATTCTAGCAAAACGCCTTCTGGATTGCTCCCTTAAACGCTCCCTTAAAAAGCCCACCCCAAACACCGCGCCCACCACAATATGCGTAGAGCTTACCGGTAAGCCTAATTGAGAGGCTAAAAGCACGGTGATGACTGCAGAAAGCGCGATGCAAAAAGCTTGCATTTTGTCTAATTCTGTGATTTCAGACCCCACCGTTTTAATGAGCTTTGGCCCATACAAACTCAAGCCTAAAGCGATCCCAGCCGCCCCCACTACCATAATCCACAACGGCACAGAGCTTAAAGTACTCCCCATAGGGCTATTCGCATCTTCTAAAGTTTGACTGATAGCGGCTAAGGGGCCAATAGCGTTAGCCACATCATTAGCCCCATGCGCAAAGCTTAAAAGCGCAGCAGCAAAAATCAAAGGGACATTGAAAAGCTCATTGACGCTTTCGTGGCTGTTTTCTAATTGTGGGGCTTTTTTTAACACAAATCTTTTAAAAAGGATAAAAATCAAAAGCGCAAGAATACAACCGCAAGCCAGCTGGATTTCAAAACCCACCGCATAGAGGCGTTTTAAAACCTTAACCATCAAATACCAACTGAATGTTAAGCTCATCAACGCTACCAAATAAGGCACGACCTTTAAAGCTGCGCTCTTTTTATCTTCTTTATAAGCGATAGTCTTTTTAATGAGCATTAAAAAAAACATGGCTATCAAAGCCCCCATTAAAGGCGAGACTACCCAACTAGCCACAATGCCGGATAAAAAATGCCAATTGACTGCTGCCATTCCAGCTGCTGCCATTCCAGCCCCCATAATCCCCCCCACTACAGAGTGTGAAGTGGAAACGGGAGCGCCTATTAAAGTCGCCACATGCAACCACAACGCCCCACTGAGTAAGCTAGCCAACATGACATTAATGAAAACATGCGCATCATTAATAAATTCAGGCGAAACGATACGACCCTTAATCGTAGAAACCACTTCCCCCCCAGCAATGATCGCTCCAAGCATTTCACAAATCGCAGCAATCAAAATCGCCCCACCCATGCTAATGGCTTTAGAGCCTACGGCAGGGCCGACATTATTAGACACATCGTTCGCGCCAATATTCATCGCCATATACCCCCCAATCACAGCCGCAAAAATGAGCAACAATCCCTTAGAATTAGCCTGCCCAAAAATGAGAGCGAGCAAAGCAGCGCCAATGAGAAACAAAAGAGCGAGAGCGATCTTTAAAGTGTCTTTTTGGAGTTTTTTGGAAGCTTTTTCAAACTCTTTGATGTTTTTAATTTCCATATCGTCATCAAAACCTTATTCTAATAGTGGTCTTATTCTATCCAATTAGCCCTTGAGCCACTCTTAAAAAGCGTTGTTTGATAAAAATGGCTCATTATATGGTATCTTAAAGTAAAATTTTAAAAATAAGGTTTTTAAAAATGATAGAATTTAGCGATGAAGATTTACAAAAACCGGTGCGTATTGTGATAGAAAAGATCCGCCCTTACTTGCTCAAAGATGGCGGTAATATTGAAGTGCTAGGGGTGAAAAGCATGAAAATTTATGTGGCTTTAGAGGGAGCGTGTAAGACTTGCTCTAGCAGTAAGATCACTTTAAAAAATGTCATTGAAAGGCAGCTTAAAATGGACATTCACCCCAATTTAGAAGTGGTGTGCTTAGAAAACGCTAAGGAGTTTGATAAGCTTTAAGGATTATAGGCATGCAAAAGTTTGATTATGAATTTAAAAAGCGCGCGTTGATTAAAGATGGCTTTTTAGCGTTCAAACAAGCCCATTACGCTGAAGCGTTACGCCTTTTTTCTGAAGTGTTGTTTTTGGATAAAGACAACCAAAAAGCCAAAGTGGGGGCGTTATTAAGCGACATCGCTAAGGATTTCCCTAAAGAAGCTCATAGCTTTTATGAATTGTATCAAAGCCTGATCGCTATGCAAAAACGAAGCTTAAAAAACCAGGCTGAAGAGCAAATCATCAATTTGATCGCTTCTTTTGATGAGGGACTAAACCAAATGACTGAAAAGATTGATGCGCAAATTTCTCAAAAAGGCGAGGAATTGAATGGCATTTTGTATGCGGATTTCAAACGCTTGAGCTTGGAGCGCGGCTTTAAGGAGGCGTTTGAAGATTTGATGTTCAGCTCTAGGGTGATTTTTGACAATAAAGAGGATTTTTATGAATTTTTGAAAGAATTGAACCATTATGGCTATTACGAATTAGCGATAAATTACATTGAAAACATGCATGAAGATTCTTTTATTTACGATAAATTTTTGCGCTCTCTTTTAGAAGACGCCTTAAAATCCAATAAGGCTTAAAAAATGAAGCTTAAAAAAACCTTAACTTATCGCAACCACACCTATTCTTTTTTAAGCGATAACACGCATGAAGTTTTAGAAAACCCTGAAGAAACCCTTTTTGTCAAAACGCCTTTAAATGAAAAATACGCCCCTTTAATCGCAGAAAAAAACCTGGCTATTTTAGATTTTAACGAGCTTAAAAACTACTTTGATTTTAAGATTAAAATTGTAGGGATTACAGGCACTAATGGTAAAACGACCACAGCGAGCTTGATGTATTCCTTGCTCTTAGATTTGAATAAAAAGACCGCTCTTTTAGGCACAAGGGGGTTTTTTATTAACGATGAACGCATCAAAGAAAAGGGCTTGACTACGCCCACTCTTTTAGAGCTTTATAGCGATTTAGAAGAAGCGATTCGTTTGGGGTGCGAATACTTTATTATGGAAGTGAGCTCCCATGCGATTGTCCAAAAGCGCGTTGCTGGGCTTGATTTTGCCCTTAAAATCTTAACTAATATCACAAGCGATCATTTAGATTTCCATCAAAACATAGAAAATTACAGGGACACTAAAAACAGCTTTTTTAAAGATGAGGGCTTGAAAGTGATTAACAGAGATGAAACAAACGCCCTTTTTAACCCCATTAACGCGCACACTTACGCGCTGGATAAAAAAGCGCATTTAAACGTTCAAGCCTTTTCGCTCAACCCATCCATTAGCGCGTCTTTATGCTACCAACAAGATTTAAGAAACCCTAATCTTAAAGAAATCGCTCTCATCCATTCCCCCCTTTTAGGGCGTTACAACCTTTATAATATCTTAGCGGGTGTTTTAGGGGTTAAATTACTCACTCAATTACCGCTAGAATCGATCACGCCGTTATTAGAAAACTTTTATGGGGTTAAGGGGCGTTTGGAAATTGTGCATTCTAAACCTTTAGTGGTTGTGGATTTTGCCCACACCACAGACGGCATGCAACAAGTTTTTGAAAGCTTTAAAAATCAAAAAATCACCGCTCTTTTTGGAGCAGGGGGCGATAGGGATAAAACCAAGCGCCCTAAAATGGGAGCGGTAGCGAGTTGTTACGCGCATCAAATCATCTTAACTTCAGACAACCCCAGAAGCGAAAACGAAGAAGACATTATCAAGGATATTTTAAAAGGCATCAATGATTCTTCTAAAGTCATTATAGAAAAAGACCGAAAAAAAGCCATTTTAAACGCTTTAGAAAATTTAAAAGACGATGAGGTGTTGTTGATTTTAGGCAAGGGTGATGAAAACATTCAAATCTTTAAAGACAAAACGATTTTTTTTAGCGACCAAGAAGTCGTTAAAGATTATTATCTCAATTTAAAACAAGGATAAACATGCAAGAATTCAGTTTGTGGTGCGATTTTATAGAAAGGGATTTTTTAGAAAACGACTTTTTAAAGCTCATCAATAAGGGGGCTATTTGCGGGGCGACGAGTAACCCTAGTTTGTTTTGCGAAGCGATCACAAAAAGCGCGTTTTATCAAGATGAAATCGCTAAACTCAAGGGCAAAAAAGCTAAAGAAATTTATGAAACTCTAGCACTAAAGGATATTTTACAAGCTTCTAGCGCGTTAATGCCTTTATATGAAAAAGACCCTAACAACGGCTACATTAGCCTAGAAATTGACCCCTTTTTAGAAGACGATGCTATTAAAAGCATTGATGAAGCCAAGCGGTTATTCAAAACACTAAACCGCCCCAATGTGATGATTAAAGTCCCAGCGAGTGAAAGCGCTTTTGAAGTCATTAGTGCTCTGGCTCAAGCCTCTATCCCCATTAATGTAACTTTAGTCTTTTCGCCTAAAATTGCCGGTGAAATCGCTCAAATCTTAGCCAAAGAAGCGCGAAAAAGAGCGGTCATTAGCGTGTTTGTCTCACGATTTGACAAAGAAATAGACCCACTAGCGCCAAAAAACTTGCAAGCTCAAAGCGGGATCATGAACGCTACCGAGTGCTATCACCAAATCAACCAGCATGCTAATAAGCTTACAAGCACCCTTTTTGCATCCACCGGCGTTAAATCCAACGCTTTAGCTAAAGATTATTACATTAAAGCGCTGTGTTTTAAAAACTCTATCAACACAGCCCCCCTAGAGGCTTTAAACGCTTATTTGCTTGACCCAAACACCGAGTATCAAACCCCTTTAAAAAGTGCAGAAATTGAAGCGTTCAAAAAAGAATTGAAAGCACACAACATTGATTTAGAAAACACCGCCCAAAAACTCCTTAAAGAAGGCTTGATAGCGTTCAAACAATCCTTTGAAAAGCTTTTAAGCAGTTTTTGATTTTTAAGGGTTTTTTGGATAGAATGAGCCCTTATTTTATTTTAAAGGATTGACATGTTAGAAGGCGTTATTAGAGAGAGTATTACCAAAGCTAACGCTAAAGCTTTAAAAAAAGATGGCTATCTAATCGCAAACGTTTATGGAAAGGGCATTGAAAACGTGCATTGCGCGTTCAAATTAAACCCTTTCATTAAATACCTTAAGGAAAAAAAGCATTTGATTTTCCCGGTGAAATTAGGGGATAAGACTTTTGAAGTCGTGGTTCAAGAATACCAAAAAAACCCCGTTACTAACGAGCTTATCCATGTGGATTTACTCGCTGTTGCTAAAGGCGTGAAGTCCAAATTTAAAGTCCCTGTCAAATACCAAGGCACTCCAGTGGGCTTGAAAAATAAAGGGATTTTGATGCTCTCTAAAAAGCGTATCAGCGTGGAATGCGCTCCAGAGCATTTGCCCGATCACTATTTAGTGGATGTAGCCCCTTTAGATGTGAATGAGTCTATTTTGGTGCGCGATTTAGAAAAACACGAGAATGTGAAGATCTCAGATCATGATTCTATCGCTGTGATCGGTGTGATTAAAGCGAAGTGATTTGAAGTTATGACGCTTTTAGTAGGTTTGGGCAACCCTACTTTGCGTTACGCTCACACCAGACACAACGCTGGTTTTGATATTTTAGATTCGCTCGTTAGCGAGTTGGATCTTTCTTTCGCTTTTTCTCCCAAACACAACGCTTATTTGTGCGTTTATAAGGATTTTATCTTACTCAAGCCCCAAACTTACATGAATTTGAGCGGCGAGAGCGTTTTAAGCGCTAAAAATTTTTACAAAACTGAAGAGCCTTTAATTGTCCATGACGACTTAGATTTACCTTTGGGCGTTGTGAAATTTAAAAAGGGTGGGGGGAATGGGGGGCATAACGGCTTAAAATCCATTGATTTATTGTGTTCTAATTCTTATTACCGCTTGAGAGTAGGGATTTCTAAAGGGATCAATATCACTGAGCATGTGCTTTCAAAATTCCACAACAACGAAGAGCCTTTAAAAAACGCTGCGTTTGAACATGCCAAAAACGCCCTAAAATTTTTTATAGAAAGCCATGATTTTAACGCTATGCAAAATCGTTTCACGCTTAAAAAACCTTTAAAAATAGAAAGTTAGGGGTTTAAAGTGCGTTTGTTTAGATTTGTGGGGTGGTATTATTTCAAATACTTTTTAATCGTGCTTTTAGCTTTAGAATTGTTTTTTGTAGGCATTGACAGCCTAAAATACGCCGATAAAATGCCTGATTCTGCGAACATGATTATTTTATTTTTCACCTATGACATCCTGTTTGCTCTCAATTACACCTTGCCCATTTCCTTGCTTTTGGCGATGGTTTTATTTTATATCGCATTCATTAAATCCAACCAATACACCGCCCTGCTCTCCATTGGCTTTTCCAAATGCCAGATTTTAAGCCCTATTTTTTTGATTAGCTTGTTTTTCACAGCCGTTTATGTGGGGTTGAACGCGACTCCTTTTGTGTATATGGAGGAAAAAACGCAAAATTTGATTTATAAAGACAATTCTTTGAGCGTCTCAGAGCATTTGTTAGTGAAGTATAACGATGATTATGTGTATTTTGATAAGATTAATCCCTTATTGCAAAAAGCCCAAAATATCAAGGTTTTTCGCCTAAAAGATAAGACTTTGGAATCTTACGCTGAAGCTAAAGAAGCTTTTTTTGAAGACAAGTATTGGATCTTGCATGACACCACTATTTATGAGATGCCCTTAAGTTTTGAACTGGGCGCCAACGCTTTAAACACCACGCGTTTAAAAACCTTTAAAACGCTCAAAAATTTCCGCCCTAAAGTTTTAGACACCATTTACCAAAACAAGCCCGCGGTTTCTATCACAGACGCTCTTTTATCCTTGCATGCTTTAATGCGCCAAAACGCAGACACGAAAAAAGTGCGCTCGTTTTTGTATGTGTTTGCGATTTTGCCCTTTTTCGTGCCGTTTTTAAGCGTTTTAATCGCTTATTTTTCGCCCAGTCTCGCCCGCTATGAAAACCTGGCCCTATTAGGGCTAAAGTTTATCATTATCACGCTCGTTGTTTGGGGGCTATTCTTTGCTTTAGGGAAGTTCAGTATTTCAGGGATACTCATTCCTGAAATAGGCGTGCTATCGCCCTTTTTTTTATTCTTAGCTCTTAGTCTTTGGTATTTTAAAAAGCTTAATAAGAGATTGTGATTTTTAAATCTTATATGTTACTAAGTGGTTTTATTCTCTTAGTTTAAAGGTGGCTAGTGGAAAAATTTAATCTAAAAAACCGCCGGTATATCGGCTCAAAAACCAAGCTTATAGAGTGGGTATTTGAGAGTTTAAAATTAAATAATACCAAAAGCGTGTGCGATATTTTTGCCGGAAGTGGGGTAGTAGCTGGTCAATTTGCCACTATTCCTAACATTAAAAACATCATTATAAATGATATTTTATTTTCTAATGAAATCATTTATCATGCTTTTTTTATGGGGCAAGACGCTGATTTTAAGGTGCTTGAAGAGCTGAAAGAATATTATACTCAAGCTTTAAAACTAGAAGAAAATTATTTTAGCCAACATTTTAGCGACAAATTTTTCAGCTATAAAGATTGTGTCAAAATCGGTAGCATTAGAGAGCATATAGAAAGCTTGAATTTAGATAAATTAAATAAAGATATTTTATTAACAAGCTTGATTTATTCAATGGATAAGATAGCTAACACGGTGGGGCATTATGAAGCTTATAGGAAAAAAGAGATTTTGCAAGATAGATTTATTTTTGAGCTTATTAGCCCTATAAAACATGATAAAAATATCATGATAGAGAGAAAAAACGCTAACGAATTGGCTAAAACCTTAAAAATAGACTTAGTCTTTATTGACCCTCCATACAATTCAAGGCAATACAGCCGGTTTTATCATCTCTATGAAAACCTAGTGCAGTGGAAAAAACCCAAACTCTATGGAACAGCTTTAAAGCCATTATGCGAAAACATGAGCGAATATTGCCGCTCTAATGCCAAGAAAGAATTGAGCGATTTAATTGAAAAACTAGATTGTAAAAGGATTGCTTTAACTTATAATAATACCTATAATTCTAAGTCTAGCTCTTCGCAAAATAAAATAGGCTTTAAAGACTTAGTGGAAATTTTGAGTCAAAAAGGAAAATTAAGTGTTAAAGAAAAGGCTCATAGCTTTTTTAATTCAGGAAAAACTGATTTTAAAGAGCATAAAGAATTTTTATTTATAGTGGAAGTGAAACCTTGAAAAAAGGTATTCGTTCTCCCTTTTTCTATGTAGGGGATAAGTATAAACTTATGCCACAACTCAATAAACTATTCCCAAATAACATTAATCAATTGATTGAGCCTTTTGTGGGTGGGGGTAGCGTATTTTTAAACACTAAGGCTAAAAGATACTTATCTAACGACATAGATACTAACATTATCAATTTGCATAAAACTTTAAGCAAGTTCAATACTTGTGAGCTTTTTGATGAATTGTCTAAAATCATCATTCATTATGGCTTGTCTTTCTCTTTTAAGGGGATTACAGCCCCTGATGAATTAAAAAAACAATATATAAAAACTTACTACGCCAAATACAATAAAATAGCTTATGAAAAACTAAGGGCTGATTTTAACTCCAATCAAAACAACATGCTCTATTTGTATTTACTTTTAATTTATGGATTTAATCACATGATTAGATTTAATTCTAAAGGGCTTTTTAATTTACCTGTAGGTAATGTAGATTTTAATGAAAATGTTTATAATGCCCTAAAAAACTACATAGATTTTATGCAACAAAACACCATTATTTTTCATAATGATGATTATATTGATTTCCTTAACCACACCACTTATTTAAAAAATGATTATGTTTATTTTGACCCTCCTTATTTAATCTCAAATAGTGAATACAACAAGTTATGGGATAGCGATAATGAGATAGCCTTATATAGTGTTTTAGATAGCCTAGATAAAAAGGGGGTTTTATTTGGTATAACCAATCTTGTTTATCACAAGGGAGAGACTAATTTTATTTTAAAAGAATGGGCTAAAAAATATTATATTTTTAATATCAAAAGTAATTATATCAGTTATAATGACAATACTATTAAAGAAGATAGTCAAGAAATCTTTGTAACTAATTATAGGTGATTAATTATGACTAAAAAACCGGCACGAAAAATTTTAAGCTTTTCAACCACTATGCGAAACCCTAAAAGAATAGGGCAATTTTTAGCTGTTTTAGGAAAGTTTGAAAATCAAATTCTTAATTCTTCAACGATCATGCAAATTGTCAAATCCGTTTTGGCTCATAGACTTTATAGACCTAATCCTCTAAATCAAAATAAAGAATTGAAAGAAAAATTTGACTCCAATGAATATATCTTTAGCGATGAAGAATTAGAACGCATTATAGAAATATCCCCACAACAACATAAAGAAATGGGCTTTGAGCATGGATGGGAAAGTCGGTTTGACACTTGGTATAAGCTTATGTGTGAGTTTGGTTTTTGCTATTATGCAAAATATGAGAAAATACTCATCAGTAATAGCGCTAAGATGCTTATTCTTGCTTATTATGATAAAGAAAACGAGACTTTTAAAGAAAGCGTTGATGAAAGCGTAGTTGGGGCTATATTTTTAAACGCTCTGTCTAAATATGAAGTAGGAAACCCTTACAAAAAGAACTTAAACCATAACAACCCTTTCAAACTATTGCTCTCGCTTTTAAAACGACTCAAAAATGCCCATCTAACCCCCCTATCTGTCAAAGAAATCCCTATTTTACTTTGTTGGAAAGACGATAACGCTAAAGGGCTTTATGACTACATTATTCGTTTAAGACAAGAAATTGTTACTATCAATAAAACAGAATTCAGTTACTCAGATGAATTTATCTATGAAAAATGCCTAAAACTTTTAGAAAGTGTTAATAAAACACGATTTAAAATGAGCCAAATCACTAATGAAGCCGTTGATGAATACATTAGAAAAATGCGTATTACAGGACTTATTTCATTGCGTGGTAATGGTAGGTTTATTGATATTAATACTAATGAAAATAATAAAATAGATTATATTTTACAAACCCATAAGGCTTTTAAAGGGGATTATTTAAACGACACTCAAGCTAACAGACTCGCCTTTTTTAACTACATGGCGATCGTGGATAACTTTCTTGTTAGCGTTACTCCAATCAGCGCTGATGAGAGCGTTAAATCAAGTAAATTGAATGAACTAGCAACCACTTATACCAAAGATTTTATCAAGCAAGAATTACTCATTACTTGCAACAAGCAAGAATCAAAAGATAGTTTTTTAAGACTCATTGATAAACCTTTACGCTTGGAATTTTTAAGCGCTATTTTCTTGAAACAACATTTTGAAAATTTAAGCGTGATACCCAATTATAAAAGCGATGATGAAGGCTTGCCCGTATACACAGCAAGCGGTAACAAACCTGATATTGTGGCTATGGACACAAAAACCCAAAGTTATATAGAAGTGAGCTTGATTAGAGATAGAAGTCAAAGTACCTTGGAAATGATACCTATTGCCAGACATTTAAAAGAATTGATTAAAAATAGCACTGATATTAGAGAAAAATTTAGTGTTTTTGTAGCTCCAAATATCCATGATGATGCCAAAGAATATGCGGAATTTGCCCAATTCAAAGACAATATTAATATATGTTGTTATGCTATTAATGATTTTATCAAAAAAGTAGAAAACAGCGCAGAGTTATTGCAACTCAATGACAACCTAAAAGCTTGAAAAATCAAGCTTTCATATATAAGTTATAAGTCTTACCCAAAAACCCTACCAAACTTAAAAAGTATAAACATAACGCAAATACATAGAATACTGACGGCGTAAGGTTTGGGTCAAGCTGAAATTGGTTTCTGATCCTGTGATAGTGGTTGGTTTGCCGTCTTTTAGCGGGCCTTGGCTTTGCTCTTTGATAGTGGTAGAACCTTTGAAAAAGTGGTTAGGGAGCGTGGGGATTTTGATGCCAAACTCAATGCCATGGTGTTCAAAAATATTGGTTCTAATGCCCACATTCACTAAAAATTGGAAAATCGTGTGATTCACTTTAGCGTTTAATTTTCCTGTGGTATAGACGCTATTAGGGTTAATCCCCACATTACAACTCGCCGGCGTCGTGTCCCCGCAAGTGATTGTGCCATCAGCGTTAGTCATGTAAGCGTCAGCGTCCGTATTGACGCCATAAACATACCCGTCCTTAAAATACCCCACACGATTATTAGTCCAAGTGTTACCCGCAAAATTCACGCCTAGAAAAAACCCGGCTGTGGCTTTAGGCTTGTCTATAATATTAAAAAGCATGTCTGTGCCAAAACCATAAGTATACATGTCCGCTTTTTGATCGCTCAAATAAAAAGGCGATATGGCGTTAGCGGCTCTGGAGTTAGAGAAATTGGTATGCCCATAATCAAAAAAGCCATAATAGCGCAGCCCAAACCACCTTTTTTTACCGATAAAATGCTTATAGCCTGTCATCACGCCTAGCCCATACATCGGCTGGTTACGGCCAGGAATGTTTTTATTGGTGCTTAGCATGGTGCGAGAAGTCCAATTGACCACGCAATTAGCTTTAGTATAGCCTGGCGTTCCTGGCGTCCCTGAAGCTGGCTGACAGCCACCGGTCTGCCCGTCAGGGACTTTGCCATCATCATTAGCCGAAACATCGCCAAAAGGCACTTGAAACAACTCGCCGTTTTTATAAGCGTTGGTCTTTTGATCAGCCCTACCCACTTCCAAGCTAATCCCCACAAACGCGCCATTCTTTTCATGGGCATTTAAGGGGTTTGTCAGCCATAACGAACTCAAAAGAGCGCCTAAAATTACCGAGCCTTTTTTAGAAATATCTAAAGATTGAGCTATCAAAACAGATTCCTTACGATTAAAATTTTTACAAACCATTTTGCAATCTTGCATTCTATTTTTCTTCTTTGTCATAAAATTGAGCATCACTCTCTAGGGTCTCCGTTTAAGTGTTACTTTTTTAATTATTTTATTATAGCTAATTGCAATCTTAAAAGTCAAACGAAAACCGCCCCTAAAATTCCCATAATAATGGGCTACTTGACAATAAAATCCTTTTATAGTAGATTAAAAACTCTTTAATTTTCCCATGAATAAAGGATTTTAAATGGATGCGATTTATCCTTATGTGTTAGTTGTTCATTTATTGTGTGCCATTATTTTTATTGGCTACTTGTTTTTTGATATGGTAATTTTCCCCAATGTGAAGAAAATGTTTGGCGAAGAGTTTGCCAATAAAGCGAATGCAGGAATCACTCAAAGAGCGGTTAAAATCATGCCCTTATGCGTTTTAGGGCTTGTTTTAACAGGGGGCATGATGCTTAGTCAATACATGGGGGGCGATAAAGGCTGGTGTGAAACCCCTTTTCAAAAGATACTCATGCTTAAAGTGATCTTAGCGTTAAGCATTTTTCTTTTGGTGCTTTTTTCTTTATTATGTAAGTTTTTGGGTAAGAAAAACCCTATTGGTAAATATATCCACCCTATCGCTCTAACTTTTGGTTTTTTAATCGCTATTTTAGCCAAAACGATGTGGTTTGTTTAAGAGCGTTTCAACCTCAAAGAATTTAAGACCACTAAGAGAGAGCTACCACTCATGCTCAAACTCGCTATCAAAGGGTTAATATATCCTAACATAGCGACTGGGATTAAAATAGCGTTATAAATCAAGCTCAAAACAATGTTTTGCAACACCACTTGATAGACTTTTTGAGCGTTATGAAACGCTTTTTCTAGCAAACTCAAATCCTCTTCTAAAAGCAAAATATCGCATGCGCTTTTACTCAAAGCGCTTTTTTCAAACCCCAAAGAAACGCTCGCTTTTTTTAAGGCTAGCGCGTCATTATTGCCATCGCCTACCATCGCGCACACGCCCTGATAAGAGCTGATGATTTGAGCCTTATCTTCAGGGGTCAAATGGGCATGATACTTAGAGATCCCTAATTTTTTCGCACACTCCTTAACCGAGCTTTCATTATCCCCGCTTAAAATTTCTAATTCCAAGCCTTTATTTTGCAAAGCCTGAATGACTTCTTTAGCGTTAGCTTTCAAACGCTCTTCTAAAATGAATAACGCGCATAAAGTCTTGTTTTTCGCAAAGCCTACCATGATATTAGCGCTCTCTTTAACCTTTAAATCAACCCCCATGGATTTTAAAAATTTCAAACTCCCCACTAGCAGGGTTTCGTTTTGATAGCTCGCTTTTAAGCCATGAGCGAAAAACTCTATCTTTTCTAAATCAACCTCATCGCCATGTAATGATTTAAGAATCGCATTATGGGCTAAGTGCTCCCTGGTTTTTAAAAGGCTCTTTAAAAGCCTTTCATCAAATTCTTCATGAATGATTTTTTCTTTTAAAAGGACTTCTTTTTGCGTGAGGGTGCCGGTTTTGTCTATAAAGATTTTTTTCACTTTAGCCAGAGTTTCTAAAAACAACGCTTCCTTAAACACGATCAAAGGGTTTTTAAACACCCCTATCACTAACGCAATGGGCGTAGCTAAAGCGAACGCACAAGGGCAACTGATGACTAACACGCTAATACACACCATTAAGGCTTTTTCAAAATTACCCCCCAAACCAAATTGCCATAATAAAAAGCTTACAAAGGCTAAAAACAACACCGCTTTAGAAAAAATATCCGCAATTTGATTCGCGCTGCTCTCAATTAAGGGCTTTTCTAAAAAACTCTTTTTTAAAGTTTCTAACAAACTAGAAAGGCGTGAGTTTTGAAAAGTAGCGCTCACTTGATAGCTAAAAGGCACGCCCACATTCACATAACCCCCTAAAATTGGATCATTAACCCCCAATTCCAAAGGTTTAAACTCCCCACTGATCAAAGACGCATCCACGCTCGCGTTATTTAAAAGCACGCCATCTAAAGCGATTTTAGCCCCGCTTGGCACCCAAACAACAGAGCCTATCGCCACATCTTTAGGGTGTTTTTCTGTTTGCTTGCCATTTTCTACAACGATCACGCTATGGATTTCATGCGATTCTAGGGCCAAACATTTTTCATTCGCAAACAGCCTGGCTTTTAATTCCAAAAACTTAGAGCCAAAAACAAGCGTTAAAATCGTGCCACTCGCTTCAAAATAAGTCTCTTGGGACACCAACATGGCATAAAGAGAATAAACAAACGCCGATAACGCTCCAAAAGACACGCTCAAATCCATGCCCAAAACGCCATTTTTTAGCCCATAAAACGCCCCCTTAATGAAAAAACGCCCCACAACCACTAGCACCAACAAGCTTAAAAAGAGCGATACGAGATCCAAATTCCTTTGCATAAGCTTATCCATACCGCTACCATAACTCGCACCGCCATAACTCGCGCTACCATAACTTGCATACTTGGCAATGGCAATAAACATCAAATTCATGGTAGCAAAAAACCCCACGCTTAAAGTGAGCAAGTAGGAGCGTTGCTCTTTTTGGGCTTTTAGGGTGTAATTTTGCGCATTATAAATTTTAGCCCCATAGCCCAAACTCTCAATCTTTTGAATAATCTCTTTAGGGTTTAAGGATTTGTCAAACACGATTTGCAAGTGGTGGGTGGTGAAATTCACGCTCACTTTTTTAACCCCCTTTAAGCGTTCTAAAACCTTTTGATTGAGCCACAAGCAAGCGTTACAATGCGTTTTTTCTAGCAAAAGATTGAGGATAAAATCGCCCTTATTGTTTTCTTCAAGGGCTTGTTCTAATTCCAAAGCGCTCATTGAATCCTGGGGCGTTACGGGGGCTAAAGTGGAATCGTTTAATTTGTCATAAAAGCTCTCTAAATTCAAATCCAATAATAACGCATACACCCTAGCGCACCCCGTGCAGCAAAAATACAATTCCTTATGATGGATCACTTCTTTAAAAAGCTCACTTTCTTTAAACTCCAACTGGCAATGCGAACATTTCATTTTTAATCCTTAATTTAGGGGTGCTAATTGAGAAGCGCTTTGATAGAATAGGTGTTACAAGTTTGATAGATGTTTAAAACTTCTTTGGTGTTGTCGCTTTGGTTTTTGGAATGGTGCGTGATTAAAGGGGGCAAAACTTTTAGGGCGCTTTTGGAATTATTCCTGGCCGCTCCAAGCATCAAATGGGCGTTTTTGTCTTTAAAACTTTGGACAAACCTTAAAGTTTCTAGCGTGAGTTTAACGCTTTTTAAGCTCTCTATTACCAAGCAAAGCGACAAGGCTTCATAGCAAAAAATAAAATACCCTTTAGGTTTTAGGCATTTTTTCACTTTAGCCACTAAAGAAGCGAAGTCTAATTCGCTCTGGTGCCTCGCATGCCCTTTAATTTGAGATTTAATAGATCCTAAGGCATAAAAAGGAGGGTTACACACAATCGCATCATACAAAATTGGAGGGTTGAAATCTAAAAAATCGCTTTCAAACACTTGAGCGTTAGGGAATTTAAGGGCGTTTTTTTGGGAGCAAAACGCCATTTTGCTATCCTTTTCCACTAAATGAACGCTCGCTAGCGGGTTGTCTCTAGCGCAGAGCAAGCCTAGAACCCCACACCCTGAGCCTATGTCTAAAATCGCGCCGCTGTTTTTAATCAAAGGGCGTGAAAAATCGTATAAAAAAAGCGAATCGCTGTTGT
Source organism: Helicobacter pylori (assembly GCF_015904775.1). Lineage (GTDB taxonomy): Bacteria > Campylobacterota > Campylobacteria > Campylobacterales > Helicobacteraceae > Helicobacter > Helicobacter pylori_DM. Next base: position 236,486 of record NZ_JADZNC010000001.1, on the reverse strand, counting down.
AAGCATAAGCGTTTAAAGGCTGGTATAATCTTAAGAGTTTTCTATCCATAAAAGGGCTTCATTTTCTAAGATTTGTGCATGCAACAACCGCCCTTTAAAAGGGGTTTTTAGAGCGAGCGTATTAAACGCTTCGCCAATCATAGACGCATGCGAATGCAAAAGCAATACATCAATTTTATCCCTCAAACTTTCAAACAATCCCCACCCCCCTTCAATGAAATTAAACCCCTTATCTAGGGGTAAATCTTTAGGGTCATGGAAAGTATTGACTAAGCGATTAAGCGCAGAAAAAACTTTTGAACTAGGGCTAATTGAACGCTTGGATAAAATAGCGATATTGGGGTTTTTACCTTGATAAAAATTATCGCAAAAGCGGGTGTCTAATAAGGGGTTATCCGTTCTTATGGTTTTCCCAGAAATGATGAGCGTGTCGCATACCGCTCGCTGGTTGTGCGTAAAAATAACGCTTTTTTGCCCGGTGATCTTGCCATGATGATAATCCCCATTCATCCTTAAAGCGAGTTTGAACAAATTAAAACGCCCCTTTTGTTCCATTATCCTAAAAGGCAAGAGCAAATCCTTAGCCTTGTTTTCTAAATTATGACAAATCATTGTTTCAATGTGAGCCTTTTGTAGCCTTGCTAACCCCCCTTTTTTGGCTTCGTTTTCTTCTGCGGCAATGATCACTCTTTTAGGTTTTAAGATTTCTAACAACCCGCTGCACGCCGGGGTTTTGCCATAAGAATTGCATGGCTCTAGGGTGATTAAAAAAACGCAGTCTTTAAAGGCGTTATCGTGGCGCGTTTTTAAAAAATCGCTTAAAATTTTAGGGTCTTCTAATTTTTCTAAATCGCTTTTTAAATGGGGGCGTAAAATCTTTAACGCCGATTTAGCAGCCAAGACTTCTGCATGCGGGGTTTTGGCTTTTTTATGGGTTTCTAAACTCAAGATCTCATGGTTTTTATCTAGCACCATGCAAGCCACGCTTGGATTTTCTAAGGCTAGGGTTTGATATTCCCACGCCTTATTCAAACAAATTTCTAATAAACTCTCATAAAGTCTCATGGTTTAACTAGGGAAAAAAGGCAAAAGCAAAAAGCCTTTAATCGCTAAAGCGTTAATAATATCAACAAAAAACGCTCCCACTAAAGGCACGACGATAAACGCTACATGCGATGGCCCGTAGTGGTTGGTGATGGTTTGCATATTCACCATAGCCGTTGGAGTCGCTCCAAGCCCAAAACCGCAATGCCCCGCGCACAACACCGCCGCATCATAATCCTTCCCGCATACCCTAAAGGTTACAAGCACCACATAAAGGATCATAAATACCACTTGAACGCTCAAAATAACCGCTAGTGGCACAGCGAGTTTTAACAATTCCAATAAATTCACGCTCATTAAAGCGTAGGCTAAAAACAAGCTCAAACTCACATTCCCTATGACTGAAACCTCTCTGTCAAACACGCTATGGATTTTAAAAAACGACAAGGCATTTCTTAAAATAACCCCCACAAACAAGCACCACACAAAAGTCGGCAAGGTGAAGCTTTTAGGCATCAAATGCGATAAAAAAGTCCCCACCAATAAAGCGATCGCAATCAAAGCTAAAGTTTCTACAAAACTGGATGCGGTGATTAGGCGCTGCTCTTTAGGGGTTTCAAAGCCTTTAGACGCCACGCCCTCTAAAGTGTCTTTTTCTTTAGTGTCTTTAGGCTCTAGTTTGTATTTTGAGATCAAATATTTAGCGACAGGCCCTCCAATAATCCCCCCGCTCACCAAGCCAAAAGTCGCGCACACCATACCCACTTCTAAGCTGGAGCTAAAATTATAAGGTGGTTGGGTGAAAAAATTAGCCCATGCCGCGCTAGTGCCATGCCCTCCCACTAAAGCGATAGACCCCCCTAAAAGCCCCATTAAAGGATTGACCCCTAAAAGGCTAGCGATAGAAATCCCCACTGCATTTTGGCACACCACAAACCCCGCCACAGCCAGCAAAAAAACCGCAAGCATTTTCCCGCCTTTTTGTAAAGATTTGAAATCCGCACTCAAACCAATGGTGATAAAAAAAGTCAGCATTAAAGGATCTTTTAAAGAAGAATCAAATTGCAAGCCAAAATGATAAAACTGACGCGCTAACATGATAAAAAAAGCGACTAAAACCCCACCCACAACAGGCTCTGGAATATCATAATCTCTTAAAAACTTGACTTTAGAAATCACATAACGCCCCAAAAGCAACACCAAAACCATGCACACTAAAGTGGCATAAATGTCTAATTTAATTTCTTGCAAGCCTGTATCCTTGTTATCAAATTTATCTTATTATAATATAATAGCCCCCTAAAAGAACGAGATTAGTTAGAAAGTAGGTGTTCCTTGCATACAGTATTACAAATTGGAGCTGGTGGCGTAGGCAGTGTCGTGGCACACAAAATGGGCATGAACAGAGACGTTTTTAAAAATATCATTTTGGCGAGCAGGAGCTTAGACAAATGCTATGCGATTAAAGAAAGCATGCTCAAAAAGGGTTTGGGGGAAATTGGCGTTGAGCAAGTGGATGCTGATGATACGCAAGCCTTAGTCGCTTTAATCCAAAAATACAAGCCTAAAGTCGTTGTTAATGTGGCGTTACCCTATCAGGATTTAACGATCATGCAAGCATGTTTAGAGACTAAAACGCATTACATTGATACCGCCAATTACGAGCACCCGGATTTAGCGAAATTTGAATACAAAGAGCAATGGGCGTTTGATAAGGCTTATAAAGAAGCAGGGATTTTAGGGGTTTTAGGGGCCGGGTTTGATCCGGGCGTTACGAACGCTTATGTCGCTCACGCTCAAAAACACCATTTTGACACCATCCACACTTTAGACATTTTAGATTGCAACGCTGGGGATCACAAACGCCCTTTTGCCACGAATTTTAACCCTGAAATCAATTTGAGAGAAGTCAGCTCTAAAGGGCGTTATTATGAAAATGGCAAATGGATTGAAACCAAGCCTTTAGAAATCAAGCAAGTGTGGGCTTACCCGCAGATTGGCGAAATGGATTCGTATCTTTTATACCATGAAGAATTGGAATCGTTAGTCAAAAACGTTAAAGGCTTGAGGAGGGCGAGGTTTTTTATGACTTTCTCTCAAAATTATTTAACCCACATGAAATGCTTGGAAAATGTCGGCATGCTAGGCATTAAAGAAATAGAGCATCAAGGCGTAAAAATCGTGCCGATACAATTTTTAAAAACCTTGCTTCCTGATCCAGCCACTCTAGCCAAAGACACCACCGGTAAAACCAACATCGGGTGCTATATGACCGGCATTAAAAACAACCAAGACAAAACGCTCTACATTTACAACGTGTGCGATCATAAAAAATGCTATGAAGAAGTGGGTTCGCAAGCCATAAGCTACACCACCGGCGTGCCAGCGATGTGCGCGGCTAAAATGATTTGTAATGACACTTGGAGTGCGGATCATTTTAGGGCTGGGGTGTTTAACATAGAAGAATTAAACACCGATCCCTTCATGGAAGAATTGATCAAACAAGGCTTGCCTTATGAAGTGATTGAGCGCTAGTTTTAGGCTTCAATTCTCACTTGGTGCAATAAACACCGATTCCCTTTCTATCGTAATATTCTTATCGTCTGTGCTATAAGCTTGTATAGTAATAGGGATTAGAGCGTCTTTAGCGCGTTTGTATTCTGTAGCGTTACTTTTTAGGGGTTTTCGTAAAATCACTACCGCTTTGATCTTTTGCCCGGCTTTAATGGCGATAGGGTTTAAAGGCTTTTTGATTTGAATGTCTTTTTGCCCTAAAATTTTGAAATAAAACTCATGGTCTTTATTGTCCGTGTTGTGGAATAAAAACACGTAATCGTTATCCACATACCCACTAGATCGCAATTCATACAGATCGCTGTTGCGGTTAATGTCTAAGAGCATGCGTTCTTTTTTAAACGAAGTGATGGCTAAAAGAGCTATTACAATAGCGATAACCCCCATGTAAGCGATCGTTTTTAAACGCACTAGGCGCACTTTTTGGCGCGTGTTAATAGCGTTAGTTGAAGACCATTGGATGAGTGAAGGGCGGTTGTATTTGGCCATGGTAATCGTGCATGCATCCACGCATTCTAAGCAATTGATGCATTCTAATTGCAAGCCCTTTCTAATGTCAATATGCGTGGGGCAAACCTGCACGCAATGCAAGCAATTCACGCATTCGTTTTCTGGGCTGCGTTTTTTGGGGGGTAAGGGAAAGAGATGGCCTTGCTTGTCATAAAGCACTCCGCCGCGCTTTTCATCATAAATAGGGTTTAAGGTGTCATTGTCATACAACACCGATTGCACCCTAGCATAAGGGCATAAATAAATGCAAAAACGCTCCGCAACCACCACTATATCAAATAGCACCACAGCCGTGCTAAAAAGCCAAAAACCCATAGCAATAGGGTGATCGCTAGGGTTTTTAAGATACATAAAAAAGTCTTCTGGGGCGATGAAATAAAAGAAAAACAACATCATTAGCCCCGCCACAACAGGAGCGAACAATAAAACGCTCAACGCTTTACGGATCTTATAGCTTGGGGTGTTTTTAGGGCTTTCTTGTTTGTTGCTGATCTTTTTATGGAGTTTGAAAATCTTGGTTTCAATCACATCTCTATAAAGCACCCTTAAAAAGGTTTGCGGGCAAGCCCAACCACACCACACACGCCCAAGGCTAGTGGTGATGAAAAAAATCCCTATAAAAAGCAAAATAACCATAAAAGGCATGACTTGCAATTCTTCAGCGCTAAAGATCTTGCCTAAAAAATGCAGTTGCTTATGCTCAAAGGAGATCAAAAACAAATGCACCCCATCAATACGAACAAAGGGCGTGATTAATAACGCTAAAGAAATCAATAAAAACCCTATATAACGCTTCAAACGAAACGATTTTAAAAAATGGCTAGAAGTTTCAAGCATTCTCAATATCCTAAAATTTTTAAGCCACTATACCCTAACAACTTAACGCTTTCACTTAAAAAGCAACATGTTATAATGATCGCTATTTTATTTGAAAGGGTATTTATGGAAAGCGTTTTAAATTTCCTAACCAATATCAATGTGATTTTCACCCTTTTGGGTTATTTGATTGGGGGGATTCCTTTTGGCTATGCGTTAATGAAAATCTTTTACGGCATGGATATTACTAAAATCGGATCGGGGGGCATTGGCGCGACGAATGTCTTGCGAGCCTTACAAAGTAAGGGCGTGAGTAACGCTAAACAAATGGCCTTATTAGTTTTAATCTTGGATCTATTCAAAGGCATGTTCGCGGTGTTTTTGAGCAAATTGTTTGGGTTGGATTATAGTTTGCAATGGATGGTCGCTATCGCTAGTATTTTAGGGCATTGTTATTCGCCTTTTTTGAATTTCAATGGAGGCAAGGGCGTTTCTACGATCATGGGCTCTGTGGTGTTACTCATCCCTATTGAAAGCTTGATCGGCTTGACGGTGTGGTTTTTTGTGGGTAAGGTGCTTAAAATCTCTTCACTCGCTAGCATTTTAGGGGTAGGCACAGCGACTGTTCTTATCTTTTTTGTGCCTTATATGCATATCCCAGATAGCGTCAATATCCTTAAAGAAGTCGGCACGCAAACGCCTATGGTATTGATTTTTATTTTTACCCTTATCAAGCATTTGGGCAATATTTTTAATTTATTGACCGGTAAAGAAAAGAAAATCTTATGAAAACTAAACAAGGCGTCCATATCCACCATTTGGTGTTTGAAACGATTTTAGGGATTTTAGAGTTTGAACGCTTAAAACCCCAAAAAATAAGCGTGAATGTGGATCTTTTCTACACGGAATTACCCAATAAGGCTTATTTAGACTACATGGAAATCCAAGAGCTTATTCAAAAGATGATGCAAGAAAAACAATATCTTCTCATTGAAGACGCCCTGAAAGATTTGAGCCATGTTTTAAAAACGCGCTATAGTGAAATCTCTGAGCTTTTTTTGAAAATCAGCAAGTTAGAAATTTCTCCCAATTCTCAAGTGGGGGCGAGCGTGAAAATTTACTATGAAACCAATCTTTAGCCTCTTTTTCCTCGTTATTGTTTTAAAAGCGCACCCCATAAACCCTTTATTAGAGCCGTTATATTTCCCCAGTTACACGCAATTTTTAGATTTAGAACCTCATTTTGTCATTAAAAAAAAGCGCGCTTATAGACCCTTTCAATGGGGGAACACCATCATTATCAAACGCCATGACTTAGAAGAACGCCAGAGCAACCAGCCAAGCGATATTTTCCGCCAGAACGCTGAAATCAATGTGTCTTCTCAAACTTTTTTAAGAGGGATCAGCAGCGCTTCTTCACGCATAGTGATCGATTCGGTCGCTCAGTAATCAGCCACTCAATAAAATGCTAAAACTTTTTTAATCACATTTTTCTTCATATTTTCTTAATCCTAAAACAAATTTAAGGTATTATTAAATAGAATAATGTAATAATAACCTTAGGTTTAAAACTTGACTAAATTTTTAGAAGAAAGTAAATAAAAAGGCTAAAAGAAATGCTTAGAAATCAATTTCGTATCGTGTTTGTCTCTTGTATTGTCGCTAGCAATTTGCAAGCTCAAGAAACAACCCACACTTTGGGTAAGGTAACCACTAAGGGTGAAAGGACTTTTGAATACAACAATAAAATGTATATTGAAAGGAAAGAGCTCCAACAGCGCCAAAGTAACCAAATCCGTGATATTTTTAGGACTCGAGCGGATGTGAATGTGGCAAGTGGGGGCTTGATGGCGCAAAAAATCTATGTTAGGGGGATTGAGAGCCGTCTCTTAAGGGTAACGATAGATGGCGTCGCTCAAAATGGTAACATTTTCCACCATGACGCTAACACCGTGATCGATCCTAATATGATTAAAGAAGTGGAAGTGATTAAGGGGGCGGCGAACGCTTCAGCAGGACCAGGTGCGGTTGCGGGTAAATTGTCTTTCACCACGATTGACGCTAACGACTTCTTAAGAAAGAATCAAACTTATGGGGCTAAAGCGGAAGCGGGCTTTTATACCAACTTTGGGTATCGCATGAACGCCACTGCGGCTTACCGGGGTAAAAATTGGGACATACTCGCTTATTACAACCATCAAAATATTTTTTATTACAGAGACGGGAACAACGCTTTTAGGGATCTCTTCCACCCTACTTTTGACTTGCAAGATCCGAGCAATAGCGACATTGGCGTAGGGACTCCGAGTGAAGTCAATAGCGTTTTAGGTAAAGTCAATGGCTATATCAACGACACGGATACCATCAGCTTAAGCTACAACATGACAAGGGAAAATTCCACCAGGCTTTTACGCCCTAACACCACTTCAGCCCTCTCCAAAGCCAATGACCCAGGAAGCCAGCCAGCGCCTTTTGTGATTGACTTTGGGAAAGAATTAGCCCATACGATCAACTTCAACCACAATTTGAGCCTGAAATACAAGCATGATGGAGGCACTAGTTTTAGTCAGCCGCGCGTTGAATCCACTGCCTTTTTAGGGGTAAGGGGGGGCGATTATAACCCTGTGGTGAATCCTTTCGCTTACAATTCTAATGAGCCAGCCAACCCGGATTATATCCCTGAAGTGAAAGAGTGGTGTAACAATCCGGATAATATCAGCCAATGCACGCAAGGGGCTATCAGGCCTTCTAATGGAGGCTATCAAATAGGCTATGGGCAGCCGGGTTCGATCAATTGGCAAGGCGCTTCTGCAATTTCCACAGGATCTAGTATTTACCATGGGCTTGTCCCTAAAAATCCTGATTATGACATGACCCCCCCTAACGCTCAAAACCCTAGTGCAAACGATTGGACTTTAGGGAATGCGGACGCTGAGGGGACTTTAGCCAGAAGGATTTTCTTAATCAACTCAGGCGTTAATTTTAAAGTAACCCACCCCATTAGCGAAGATTATGGGAATGTGTTTGAATACGGCATGATTTATCAAAACCTGAGCGTTTTCTCTGGACTGGATAAAGGCAAAAACGGCTATTATAAAAACAATATTGACCCTAACGACCCTAATGGGCCGGGCTTGCCTTACCGCCATTACTACACCGATCAAAGCTCTCAATACCCTCAAAATCTAAACACGCCTAACCCGCTCTATCGTAACATGCCCCAAAATTCGCATGCGATCGGTAATATCATCGGAGGGTTTATGCAAGCGAACTACAATATTTTAAGCAATGTGATCGTGGGTGCGGGAACTCGTTATGATATTTACACCTTGCTAGATAAAAACGGCCGCACGCATGTAACTTCTGGTTTCTCGCCTTCTGCAACCGTGCTTTATAACCCCATTGAAAGCATTGGCTTGAAAGTGAGTTATGCGTATGTAACTAAGGGGGCTTTGCCTGGCGATGGCGTTTTGATGCGCGATCCTACGGTGATTTATCAAAGGAACTTGCGCCCTGCGATCGGTCAAAATGTGGAATTCAATGTGGATTACAACAGCAAGTATTTCAATGTGCGCGGGGCAGCGTTCTATCAAGTCATCAATAACTTCATCAACAGCTACGGGCAAGACACTTCTAAAAATGGTGGGGGTAACGCGACTGCAAAAAACATGTCAGGGAATTTACCCGAAACCATTAATATTTATGGTTATGAAGTTTCAGGGAATGTGCAATATAAAAATTTCGTAGGGACTTTCTCAGTAGCTCGCTCTTGGCCGACAGCTAGGGGGCATTTATTAGCCGATACTTACGCTTTAGCCGCCACGACTGGGAATGTGTTTATCTTAAAAGCCGATTACAATATCCACAAATGGGGGCTTACTTTAACTTGGCTCTCACGCTTTGTAACCAATATGTTCTATGAAGGCTATTCTATCTACTACCCCCAATACGGCTTGATGAAAATCCATAAACCCGGGTATGGCGTGCATAATGTCTTTATCAACTGGACCCCCACTTCTAAAAAATGGCAGGGTTTAAGGATTTCAGCCGTGTTTAACAATATCTTAAATAAGCAATATGTCAGCCAGGCTTCCGTGTGGCAAGCGAGCGCGGACGCTCCAGCGAGCGATATGATCCCTAAAAATAAACGCATGGCGCTCCCAGCCCCTGGATTTAACGCGCGTTTTGAGGTATCCTATCAGTTCTAAAATTAAAGAAATCTTAGGATTTCTTTTTGAATTTTGAACATGGAAACAAACATGAAAAAGCCCTATAGAAACCGCCAAACTCTATGGAAAAAATTCCGCTCGCTCAACAAACTCATTAAGACGCTCTTAAGGATTTTAAAAAAGTAGTTTTATCAAAAATTTAGCGGGTTTAGATTAAAATAACGCTTTATTTTAACTCTCAAAAAAGGAACCAAACGCGCTTATTATGGCTAATATCACGACTAAAGAAACGCTCCTAATAACCCCGGATCTTTTGAAAAGCCCTTATCAAAAAATCATCAACGCGAGCGCGAGCGTTTTTGATGAAAAACATGGGCGATCGTTTTTTAGCCCGCAATTTTATGAAAAAATTGAACCTTATTTAAAAGAAGTTTTAACCCAACCCATTGATTTAGAATGCGATCTCAACACCGCTAAAAAAACGAACCGCTTAACCCCCTTAAAACAGCTTTTTAAGGCGTGTTTTAACGCTGAAGAGGTTTTGATTGTGAATAACAACACCAGTGCGGTATTTCTCATCGCTAACGCTTTAGCGCAAGAAAAAGAAATCATTGTTTCTTATGGCGAATTAGTGGGGGGGGATTTTAACCTTAAAGATATTTTATTGAGTAGTGGGGCTAGGCTGCATTTAGTGGGGAATATTAATCGCACTTATTTAAGGGATTACCGCTTGGCCTTGAATGAAAACAGCAAAATGCTCTTTAAAACCCACAACCCCGCTTTTCAAAAAGACACGCCCTTTAAAGATTTGCAAGCCCTGGCTAAAGAGCATGATTTGATTGATTATTACAATTTAGGGGATGTGGATTTATTAAATAGAACGGCTTTAGAAGAGGTTTTAGCCCTAAAACCATCGCTTTTAAGCTTTAGCGCGGATAAATGCTTTAACAGCGTTCAAGCCGGCATTATTATGGGGCAAAAAGAATGGGTTGAAATGTTAAAAAACCACCCCCTTTATAGAGCCTTGAGAGCGGATAAGATCACGCTCACCTTGCTTTTTTGCAGCCTAAAAGCATGGGTCAATCATCAAGAAGAAATTGCAATCCATGCGTTATTAAACCAAACTAAAGACGCCTTATTGCAAAAAGCCCTCAAACTCTACGCCCTTTTAAAGCCTTTAGAATTGAATGTGAGCATAGCCTCTAGCTTTTCTAAAATAGGGAATTTGCCCGATAGAGAATTAGAATCCTTTTGCGTGAAAATCCAGCCCAAAAACACCCGCGCTTTAAATAGTGAGAAACTTTATTTAAAGCTTTTTCAAAAAGGCGTTATTACAAGAATTTCATGCGAATTTGTGTGCTTTGAAGTCTTTAGCCTGAATGAAAAAGATTTGGAAAAAATCGCTCTGGTTTTAAAAGAAATCCTTAACAAGGCTTAAAAATTCGCTATAATAGAATTTCTTTTAAACGCGCCGCTCCCCCACAACAGAATGACAGAAAACGACAGAACATCAATTTAAAGGAACTTAAGAATGGAAAAAATCAGCGATCTTATAGAATGCATTGCGTATGAAAAAAATTTGCCTAAAGAGATGATTTCAAAAGTGATTCAAGACTGTTTGTTAAAAATGGCGCAAAATGAGTTAGACCCCCTAGCGCGCTACTTGGTGGTTGAAGAAAACAAGCAGCTCCAGCTTATCCAGTTGGTGGAAGTTTTAGAAGATGATGATGAAAGGTTAATTAACGATCCTTCTAAATACATCAGCCTGTCTAAAGCCAAAGAAATGGATCCAAGCGTTAAGATTAAAGACGAATTGTCTTACAGCTTGAGTTTGGAGAGCATGAAACAAGGAGCGATCAACCGCCTTTTTAAAGATTTGCAATACCAGTTAGAAAAAGCGTTAGAAGACAGCCACTTTGAAGCGTTTCAAAAGCGTCTCAACAGCGTTTTAATGGGGCGAGTGATTTTAGTGGATCACAATCAAAACACCTTTGTTGAGATTGAGCAGCAATTTCAGGGCGTTCTTTCCATGCGCCATCGCATTAAGGGCGAGAGTTTTAAAGTGGGCGATAGCATTAAAGCGGTTTTAACGCAAGTCAAACGCACAAAAAAAGGCTTACTATTAGAGCTGAGCCGCACCACCCCTAAAATGCTTGAAGCTTTGTTGGAATTAGAAGTCCCTGAAATTAAAGATAAAGAAATTGAAATCATCCATTGCACGCGAATCCCAGGCAACAGAGCGAAAGTGAGCTTTTTTTCCCATAACGCTAGGATTGATCCCATAGGTGCGGCGGTGGGGGTTAAGGGCGTGCGCATTAATGCGATCAGTAACGAATTGAATAAAGAAAACATTGATTGCATAGAGTATTCTAATGTGCCTGAAATTTATATCACTCTCGCACTCGCTCCAGCCAAAATTTTAAGCGTTGAAATTAAAAAAATCCCTATAGAAGAATTGAGTGCTGAAGAAAAAGAATCCATTCAAGAGCGTTTTATCGTCAATAACCATTTGCAAAGGGCTAAAGTGCGCTTGTTAGACGTTGAAAAATCTAAGGCTATCGGTAAAGGCGGGGTGAATGTGTGCTTAGCGTCCATGCTTACAGGCTATCACATAGAGTTTGAAACCATTCCTAGCGTGAAAGAAAACGCAGAAAATGAAAGCGAAAAAGAAACGCAAAAAGTAGGGGTAGAAGCTTTAGAGTCTTTGTTTAAGAATTAAAATGATTTCTGTGAAACTTATTGAGTCCTTAATCAAAAGGACTTTAAGAAAATACTATGCAAGATTTACAAGATTTTAAAAATAATATTACGCTCATTCTATCTGAAGAAAGATTAGCCGCTTATGACAGCCTAGAGCAATACAAAGAAAATTTAAAACTCATTTCTTTCATCACGCCTAAAATTTCTAATTTAGAGATTTATTTACGCAACGCTTTAGACTATTGCTTGACTCAAATGAAAGGGAGCGAATGGGTGTTTAATGAAAATTCTTTAACAGATTTAATTAACGAACAAAAAGAAAAGAAAAAAGAAATCACGCATTCTTTGATTTTATCTAAAATGTCTTTAGGGGCAGTGATCAGGCTTATTTTTTGTTATACATTAGAGAGGGTAATATTAGATTTGAGAGCGTATCGTTTTAGAGCTTATTATCACGAAAATAAAGATACCTTGCTTATTAAAGGCAAAAAACGCCTTCTTTACAATTATATTAAAGCCCATATTGCTTTAAACTTGTTATGGACGATTAGAAATCGCGCGTATCATTGGGAAAACTTACTCAAAATCCAACCGAACAACCGCCCACGAATAACCCCACACCATTCAATGGAAAAACAGAAAACATTCCAATGGACAAAATTTTAGTGATTGGTGTTGAGCCTAATAAAATTACCTTATTTCTAGATGACTTGATCAAAAGCATTGGGAACAAAGATTTTGAAAATCTAAGTAGTTTGTAAAAAGTGGGCTACTGAAGCCCTTATAATGTAGGTGCATTATAACTCAAAAATCAAAATAAATCAAATTTCTTAAAAGCTTACTCGCTTTTTTCATTTTTTAACAATCCTTTTAACACAAGAGCCACTTTTTTATTTAATTCTTCCACTAACATTACTCTCTTTTTGAAAGTTTTCCTGTTGCCAATATACAGATTCAAAAGCGATTTTATCGTATTTTTTAGTTTTTAAGGCGTTTGCTTTAAACACCACGCCCCCCACTATTCTTTATATGGTTTTATTCCAAAGCCATGCGTTAGAAAAAGCTTTTTTAATCTTTAAATGGCGTTTGATTGTTCTTGCTTGTTTTAAGGGTTAGGATAAAATAATGTTCACCCCCTAATTTTTATTCCACTAGAGATTAGGGGGTAAATTACCTTCAAAGGATTACTATGTCCAAAAAACATGGTAAAAAGCCCTTGTATTATACTTAAAAATACTTTTTTTAAGTATAGGGTTAAAATCGTTGTTAAAAAAACCCATTAAGCCAAAGGTTTCCCCTATTTAAGGGGTTTCCTTTAAGGTAAAGCGTTTTTTATTTCTTGTGAAGTTTTTTAATATGATTTTAAATTAGTGATTTAAAGCTTTTATAAAAATCGTTTTTGTAAGATTAGGATAAAATAACGCTCACCCCCTAGTTTTTATTTTGCTAGAGATTAGGGGGTAAAGTTTGTCTAGGAGACTTCTATGAGAAAAAATCATAGTAAATACTCAAACATTATACCTAAAAATCAGTTTTTTAGGGTTTTGTTTGGAATTAAAAATCAAACGATAGTTTTTCAAGAGTCCCCCTTTTTTAAAGGGGGGTGTTTCTTAGACAAAGAACAAGTGCTTTTTATTTGTTCTGTTGCCAATAGATAGATTTAAAAGCAATTTCATGGTATTTTTTTATAGCCCTTAAAACATCTGGTTTGACAATATAATCGCTTTCTGTTGGTTCAAAAAAATTTCTCAACTTAAAAAAACCTATTAAATCAAGACGACCTATCAAACGATCAAGCTCATCTGTTCTAGGAATTTTATTTTGTTTTTTAGAATAACATTCATAAAGTTCTTTTTTTATCTTATCAGGGAATTGATGAATTTTAAGGGCAATTTTTTGATCTATTAGATCTTGTTCGTATTTTTTAACTTCACACCAACGATATACTTTACCAACAATAAAGAAAAAAGAGTAAAAGAAAAGGAAAATAGAGGAAAAAGAAAAAGAAAAAGAAAGGATTTTGTTTTGAGTGTATTGGAAAATAGACTCAAAAATAAAGTGAAAAACCCCTTTTGGATTTACAATAAAAACAATAAGCGAAACGACAAAAGCAAGCAGAAAAGAAATCCTTGATCTCATTTCATGCAATATCTTTTCAAATAACTTTTCCATTCACTGCCCGTCTTCAATAATTTTAATTTCTTCATCGGTGAGGTTGTAAAGCTGATAGACTAAAGCGTCAATTTCTTTTTCTGATCTTTGAGTGTTGGCTTTAGGATCTTTTTCTTTTAGCGCTAGGATTTGCTTCGTGCAATCGGTGATTTTATCGGCTGTAGGCTTGTTTGATTTGGTGATTTGTGGGATTGGAAGAGTTTCAAGTTCATATAAATTAACATGGTTATTAGTGCTTGTTTTTCTAAATAGCCAATCAAGAAGTCTAGAATTTAGCAACCCAACAAGAAATTTTGCATGCTCTCGCTCTTTACAATATGAAAGATTACAAGTATCCAAAAAAAGCATTTCTTGATTCTTTACTTCTATAAGATTAGCATGAATGCGATAAGCGTCTGAAGTCCCTGTAATATTTTGTGTTACGATGATATTTTGATAGTAATTTTTTTCAAAAATTTGTTGAGTGATCTGATTATCTTTTGCAAATAAATATTGCGTGTCTAAAAAATACCTGTGGCAATTTGCACCCTTGTAAATACGACCATTAGTTTCTTTTTGATCTTGAATATCTTTTAAATGTATGGTGTTAATGTTGCCTTGTAGAGATTTTTCCAATAAATCTCTAAGTAAAATCTTGTCTGTTTTGATCTTTCTAACAATTTCCATTTCCCCGCTTTTAATTAGCGGTATTTCATAAAGTGGGAAAAATTTTAAAATTTCATCTTGCTTGATTTGTTCATATTGAATCTGGTTCATTTGGATTTGAGTGTTATTGATAGCAATTTTAAAGGCATGTTCTTTACTAGGTCTATCTTTTAAAAATTCTAATATGCATACCCCTTGAATCACATTGCTGAATAATTTTTGTTTTTTATTGAACTCCACAAAATAATGTATTTGGCAATATTTTAACAATAATTCTCTCGTAAATTGTGCAGAACAATCACACATGATTGAACTTTGTGTGATAAGAGATATTAGTCCTTTTTGTTTGGTTAGATTAAAACCAAGCTCAATAAAAATTTTGTAGGTATTTTGTTTTCCAATATCTTTTCCCTCACTAAAAGGATAAAAAATAGATGAATACAATCCTTTTTTAACTTGCATATAAGGCGGATTCCCAATGATGCAATCAAAGCCTAAAAAATCCCCCTCATCGTCTAGCACTTCAGGGAATTCAAAGCGCCATTCAAACGCATTGTGATACTCTCTACCACTCAAGGCATCATCAAGCTTTTTCCTCAAAGCTCTAATACGCCCATAAGACGCAAAAGCCTCTTCCTCTTCTTTAGGGCTTAGTTTAAGCGTGCCAAAAAGATTTTTTACTCTCACACCCATGTCTAATCCGTCTAGCAAACTCTTATCGTCTAGGGCAAAATCATTGTATTTTGTGATGTGTTTTTCAATAGCCTTTTCAAGCTCTGCTTTGGTTTTAGGATCTTTAAGCGTGAGGGAAAAAGTGTTTTTTAAGTCTTGGATTTTGTTGATAAGATCTTGCTTATTTAAGGGATAGAGAGGGTTTGGGTCTTTGTATTGAACGACTAGATCTTTATATTCTTGGATTTTTTTCTTAATATTGGGGATCTTTTTGAGATCGTCATTCAAATTAAAGCGTGAGATCAAGCTGTTAGCGCACTTAATGTTAATATCAATGTTGGGGAGGGTTTCAAGATTGTTGGTGTTCTTACCCTCTTCAAAAATATAATAGCTGTATTTTAAAAGCTCTATCCATAGCCTGAGCTTGGTGATTTCGCAAGAATTGGGGTTAATATCCACGCCAAAAAGGCAGTTTTCAATGATGGATTTTTTAAGCTCAAAAAGTTCCTTTTGGATGTGGTGGTGGGGGTCGTTTTCGCTATCTGGTTTTTTGTAGTTAAAGATTTCACCCGTTGGCGTGTAGTGAATGATGATTTCATCGTTTTCTAATTTAAGATCGTAGCGATACAAGGAAGCAATAAGCCCTAACTCATAAGCAATCCACACCATTTCATTGAGCGCTGAAACCAAGAAATGCCCGCTCCCCACCGCCGGATCGCAAACGCGTAAAGTGAGAAGGAGTTGCAAGTATTCTTTAGCTTTTTCATTTGAAAAATTTCTGTCTATTTTTTCTCGCAACGCTTTTAGATTTTCGCAGTCCCACTGATAAGTGGCGTTGAATTTATCCAACACGATGGGCGTGATACTCTCTTTACACATGTAGCTTGTAATAAAGCTTGGGGTATAAAAGCTCCCCTCTTTATAGCCGTTGAGTTTTTCAAAAACAAGCCCTAAAACGCTAGGGTTAATCAAACGGCTTTCGCTAGTATCGGTATTATCTTTAATGTCTTTAGGGGTGGTGGTGAATTTATAAAGACGCAAAAATGCAAAAAGGTATTTTAGCAAGGGTAAATCTTTTTCTTTTTGATAATCTTTATGTTTTTTGAGAACGGATTTAGGATAAATCTCTAAAGATTTGTTACTGAGCAATTTGATTTCATGCCCCTTTAATTCTAAAGGCGTTTGATCAAACAAACTGGAATTCAAATAAGGGATTTTTTCTAAGATCTTGTCTTCTTTAATTTCTTTTAAACGCTCGCTTTTTTTCTTAGCTAGGACTTCAAAAAAGAGGGTGTTTAGGGCGTTGAAATCGTTAAAGTTTTCTGTGGTTAAGAAAGGATTTTCAAAATGCTTGAACGAGATTAAAAGGCTTTCTAAAAGCCGTAAAAACAAGATGCGGTTATTCAAAGCGATGAGTAACGCCATGACTTCTTCATCTTCTAAATTTGTATATGAATATTTTAAAGCAGCGCTTAGGGAGTTTTCGGTGCGGCTGGGCTTGATTAAAATTTTCCCTTTGTCATTTTGCTCTTCTAACCCTAAAATATAGAGCAATTCTTCATAAAAATCTTTGTTAAGCGTGTTAGCGTCAAGGGTTTTCTTTTGTTTTAAAAGGATTTCTTGGCTTAAAACTTGATAAATCAAAGGAAGTTCTTTAAAATCATCGCTCAAATTAAAGTGAGTGTAGCGGAGTTCGCCTTGAAAATCTTTTTGCAAATATTGTTCTAAATCTTTGTAAAATTTTGGTTTTGAAGAGTCTGTGCCTTCTTTTTGAGCGTAATTTTTATAGAATTTTTTGATGCGTTTATCTTCTTTTAAAAAGAGCAAATCCTTACAATCAAAGAGGAAAAATTCATGCGCGTTGCAAATAATGGCGTGTTTTAGGGAGTTGTTGTTTTCTATCTCTTTTAAAAAATAAAAAACCATTTGACAAAAGGCTTTACTGAGCGGGTTTTCTCTGTCTTTGGGGAATTCGTTCCTATTATTTAGGGCTTTGACTTCAATAAGCACCCGAACTTCTTTACCCACATAGATCGCGCTATCCACTTTGTCATAAGTATTGCAGTCATAGCCATAGGCATTTTTTAAAAACTTATTGATTTCATTTTTTTGAAATTCTTCATCATCTTGTCTTGGCACGTTTTCTAGTAAGCTGTTTATTTCTTTTTCAAATTTTTCTATAGTTTCTGTTGTGGGTGTTGGGGGATTGTATTTTTTAATGAAATCCTTGAGTAAAATGCGAGTGAAACTCATCATAAAACGCCTTTAAAATGGGATAAAAACGATTGTAACAAAAGTGGTATGAATTTTAAATAAAACGCTTTTCTTTAAAATTGTTCCATGTGAAACATTAGAGTAATTGAGCTTATTAACTCTAATCTTTACGATTTAAAACTTCATTGATCAACGCGCTTAATTGATCATTACTCAACTTGGTTTGGTATTCAATATTCACGCCTTGCTTTTTTAAAGCTTCAAAAAATTTCTTAGCGGTTGAAATTTTCCGCTCTTCTTCAGGGCGCAATTCGCTTTTTTTATCAACCCCCTTAGTTTCCACCACTAATAACACTTTTTTATCGTTGTTTTCAACCACATACCCAAAATCAGGGCTATAAGTTTGATTTAACCCTATTGGGATTTTAACCTTAGGGAGCTTACCAAAAACAATGATTTTAGTGTCGTTAGATTCTTCAATTGTGTCTTTTTCAATCTCGCTATCCACTTGCATGAAATTTTCATACAGGCATTTTTCTTGAGCGCTTGGATTTTTAATTTCATATTTATCCGCCCCCAAACTCCCGTCTAAAAACTCTCTAATCTCTCCCTTTTCATCATAAAACGCATCGTTTTTTCTGTTTTTAATCGTCGTTTCGCGCATTTGATAGGAAATTTTATCTTCAATATTTTGATAAATGATTTCCAAAAACAGCTCTTCTAAGCGCTTTAAGCTCTCTTGTTCGTTTTTTTTAATTTCATTAAACTTGTTTTCATCAATGTTTTCCAACACTTTAGCCACGCTTTTAAAACTCAATTTCACCTTATTAGACAAGGCGCTGATAAATTCATGCAAGCTCCACACGCATGCGCTTTCTCGCTCAAAAATCTCTGTTTTGGCGTTATTCCCCATCGTTTCTACTTTTTTATGCGTCGTAACTGAAACGATTTTTGAACTAACATTAAAAGAAGAATTAATATTTTTAACAATCTCATCAATCAAGCTCTCGCTATCAATGGCATAAGCGATCCGGGCTTGATGATTCAAACCCGCCCATAAGGTTTCAAATTTTTTAAAATTTTCTTTATTGATTTTGATTTTTTCAGTTTTTCGCTCGTTTTTGTCCCTCACTCTAGAATTACCAATCAAACGATCTTTTAAAAAATCTTTTAATTTTTCAAAATCCAAGTATGTTTCATCTTTTAATGTTTCTAGTTCCGGCACTTTTTTTAAAAATTCGTTTTGATTGAGAGTGAGTTTAAAGCTTTCATCACCTGTTTTTTCTCCAAAACCCAAACCCTCTAATGTTTCAAATAAAACCCCGTAATACCCTTTTTTAACCATGCCGCTTTTTTCTAACTCTTCTGCGCTAAATTCTTGTTTGATCAAGCTGTGTTCGCTTATCTCTTGCTGGATCGCTCCCACAAAATCCCCCTCCACTTGCGGCACGATCACGACTAATTCATTGACAAAATCAAAATCAACATGCTCTTTAGTGATGCGTTCGCCCTTATCATTCACAGCGAGCCTTAGCCCCCTACCGATTTGTTGCAATTTAGTGATATTGGAATGGCTAGGGGCTAATTTGCAAATCGTCATCACATTAGGGTTATCCCACCCCTCTTGCAACGCCCATTGCGAAAAAATAAACCTGAGATCGGAATCAAAACTCAGCAATTTTTCTTTTTCTTTTAAAATGAGTTCAATCGCTTTAGCTTCATCGCTCTCTTTCTTGCTTTTAGCAAAATACCCTCCATGCACTTTGTAAATAGCGTCTTTGGTGCGCTCTAAATACGCCCTATAATTTTCATCTAAAGGCTTTTTTAAGACTTCTTCAAGCTTTTGTTGGTAGAGTTTTTCAAATAAAAGGGCCAATTTAGCCGGCTTTTCATTCTCGCTTAAATAGCTATTCACCCCGCTAATAAACACCATGCACAAGGCTTTAATCCCCTTTTTAAAAAGCCCTTCTTCTCTTTCAAAATGGCTTTTTATCGCTTCTTTCAGCATCACTTCTTGCTCGCCCTCTACAAAATAAGAAAAAGGCTCTTTTTGATCCAGCAACAAATTAACGCCGTTCAAAAAACGAACCTCATTTTTAGCGATGTTTTCTACAATGTAATCTTCTAAAGCGCTGATATGAGTTAGCGCCCCTAAATTATCATGCGTTTTGACTTTGACGCTTTGAGTTTTATTTTCCAAATTCGTGTAATTGATCGTGGCTTCATTTTGTTTTTTGTTAGCCTCTTTAAGCTCTAAAAAATACTCATCACTCTCCCCCACAGACGCCACGCTAATGCTTTTCACTAGGGCGCAATCAAACGCTTTTTTGCTGTCTAGCGCGTAAATCAAATTATTATAATCATCTTTAAAAGTCGCCCCAAACCTGAGCGTGATTAAAGCGTTTAATTGTTCCAAATATTTTTTTGTTTTATCGCCTAAAAATCGGTGCGGTTCGTCTAAGATCACGATAGGGCGGATACTGGCTAAAGCTTGCATGTAGCTTTTTGCGCCATTGAATAGATTCGTGTTTTCTAAGCATGATTGATTGATAGTGTTTTTCTCTTTATTAAAAGCAGAAAAAGTCATCACCAACACACAGCATTTATGGTTGCTCGCTAGAATGAATCTTTCTGCATTTTCATAGCTTTCTAAATGCGTGTTAGAATACTCGCTTTTAAAAAATTCTCTTGTGATTTCAATACTCTTTAAAACCCCTAATTTAATGGCGTTGCTTGGCACTAAAACGATAAATTTTGACAAATGGTAGTTTTTGTGCAAGGCATAAACGCATTCCAAAAAGCAAAAGGTCTTCCCGGTGCCTGTTTCCATTAAAATATCGCAGTTTAACGACTTCTCAATCCCCACGCTTCCCTGGGTTATTTTTTGCTCTGATCGTAAATCCTCAATATTTTCTAATAAAACACCTTTGAGCACCTCTGTTTCAAAAACAGGGTTAGCAATCCTTTGAGCGTCATTTTCTGGCTCCCTCAAATCAATCCCCTTAAACACCCCTAAAATCTGATTCAAGCATTTTTCTTGATAATCCAATCGTTTGAATTTGATTTTCACCTCTACCCCCTAATCTTTAAATCGCCGCTCTCTAATTTCAAATCAAACAAATTACTGCCCAATTCCAAACACAGCCTATCATTACTGATAGCGGGCATATACATGCTAATTTTTTCCACCCCTTTATCTTTCAAGTTTTCTAAAACCTCGCTCATTTCTATATCCCCCACAATGAAAGCCGTATTTTCAGCCAGATACAAGGCGTTTTCAATCAAGCAGGTTATAGGGGTAGTGAGCTCCAAACCCTCGCAACCTAAAAGCTTGATTAAAATCGTTTGGGTTTCCATTTTGTCAGGGTTAGAATAAGCGAATAAATCCTTTTGATTGGCTTCATTAAGATTTTTATCGTTCGTTTCATCATCAATGATTTCAAACGCTCTAAACCCCACATCTAAATACGGACAAGCTTCTTTGATTTTAGCCCCCGCTCTTTTAATCCTTTCTTCGGTGATGTCAAAAATGCTTGGGGATTCAGATTTTAAGGTGTTCAAACAAAAATCATGCGCGCTTTTGTTGTTTTTGGGATCAATTTTTTCATCTAACTGGACGAGAATGAAGCGCCTTTCTTTAAATGCGACATTCAAGCCATTAAATAACCCCCCCCCTCACTTAATTTTTGATAATCGCTCTTATTACTCTCTAACACCGCATGCGCGGTTGTCCCGCTCCCGGCGAAAAAATCTAAGATGAGATCGCCCTCGTTAGTGGATAATTCAATCAGTCGGTTGATGAGTTTTGTAGGTTTAGGGTTATTGAAAATCTTTTGATTAAAAAGATCATTAACTTCTTTTGTCCCATTACCACCGCCGATATTTTCTATCACATTTCTTGCGGGCGATGACTTGTCTAAAATAGCATAAAATTCGCCGTTTTCATTTTGTTTGACTTGGTTTTTATCTAAAAATTCTTTTTTACAAATTACATATTCATTTCTACTATTTTTTTTAATAGAAATAATATTTTTATTACTATTAAAAGTATCCAACGCCCAAGTCCAACGCCCAAGTCCAACACCCTTTTTTGGAGGTCTTATAATTTCATAACCTTGTTTTAATAAGTCTTGTCTATCACTATAAACTAAATTTTCATCATTACTACTTTTTGCTAATTCTTTATCATAATCATCTACACCTAAAAAATCTAGCGTTTTAGGATTATAGTAAATACTATAACCTAAATTTGCTCGTGCGTTTAAAGTCCCTCCAGCTCCGCCTGTTGTAAGCCCAGCCCCTTCATAATAGTATTTATCATTTTCACAAAATATTTTGACTTCTTTTTTTGAAGTCATGCGATTAAGACTGAGCGCTTTAACATGCTTTGCATAAACAAGAATATTTTCGTAATTGTTTTGAAAATATTGGGCATCATTTTGAGCGTTACCTTTAAGCCAAGTCAAAGATGATAAAAAATTCCCCTCCCCAAAAATTTCATCGCATAAAAGTTTGAGTTGGGCGGCTTCGTTATCGTCAATAGAAATGAAAATCACGCCGTCTTGTTTGAGCAAATCTTTAGCGAGCAACAATCTAGGATACATGAAACTAAGCCACCCGCTATGACATTTTGACCCAAAAAGATTCTTGATATAATCCAGCTTTTCTTTAGAATAATCCAATGTTTTCAAAATCTCTTCATTGGATTGCGAGAAATCATCGCCATAGATAAAATTCTCATTTTTAGTGTTGTAAGGCGGGTCAATGTAAATCATTTTGATTTTTTCGCTATAACTTTGTCTTAAGATTTTGAGAGCGTCTAAATTATCGCCCTTGATGAGAATGTGCTTGCTAGTGGATTCGTTTAAGGACTTTAAAATCTTATTACTTTTCTTAAAAGCTTGATTTAAGGCGATTTTCTTACCCACAAAATCCAACCCATAGCCCTCTTCTTTTATTTCGCTAAAATCCCCTAATAACGCTTTTAATTTTCTTGTATCCAGCGTGAGTTGGTTGTCATTTTCTATACTCAAGCAACCGGGAAAATAACGATTAAAAATTTCTACATTTTTTTCATTAACGCTTTTTTCTCCACCAATTTCTTTATTTTGCATCTCTATCCTTTATTTTAAATGGTTTAAATTACCCAATTCCACCTTAATTTTCAAATGTTCCCCGTGAAACGCTAGCGGCCTTTAAAAAATCCTGTTTCACTTCAGCGATAATGCTTTCATCTCTGGCTAAGTCAATGTATTCAAAACTATTCCCGCTCTGCTCCCCTCCCTGAAGTAAATCCCCGCTTTTTCTGTATTCTAAATCCAATTCAGCGATTTTAAAGCCGTCTAATTCATCAGCAAACTTTTCCAATCGTTCGTTTTCTTCTTGGATCGTGCATAAAAAACAATAGCCTTTCAATCCGTTACGAGACACGCGCCCCCTTAACTGGTGTAAAGTCGCTAAGCCTAACCTTTCGGGCGCTAAAATCACCATCACGCTCAATCGTGGTAAAGAAATGCCCACCTCAATGAGCGTGGTCGCTAAAAGAATGCTCCCTAATTCTCTAAATTCTTCAATCACTTCTTCTTTATTTTTATCTTGCCCTGAAGTGGTATAAACGTTTTTAAAGCGTTTTTGCCAGAAACTCGCCCCCTCACTGAGCGATAAATACGGGATTTTTTCGCTCTCATTCACCAGCGGATAAACGACAATGACTTGGTGGTTTTTAGCGATTTCTTCGCTAATTTTCTCCATCACTATTTTAAATTCTCTTTTATGCAAGACTAGAGTTTCAATTTCTTTAGGGTAAGGGATTTCTCTAATCATGGTCGTTTTCACAAACGCGCTTTTGGCTAAAGCCAGAGTGCGAGGAATGGGGGTAGCGGAAAATTGCAAGGAATGGGGTTTATTGCCCTTACTGCTTGCCATTTTTTCTAATTGGTAGCGCTGCTTGGTGCCAAATCGGTGCTGTTCATCAGTGATCACTAAAGCGAATTCATCTAAATCGCGCTTATCAAACAACAACGCTTGCGTGCCTATAACAACATGCGTGATTTTTTCAAACAAATGATTGGATCGCTTTTTATGGCTCCCGCCGAGCAGTAATTCCACTTCAAAATAAGGGGGTAAAAATTTTAAGGCTTCGTTATAAAGCTGTTTAGCGAGAATGGAAGTGGGTGCCATTAAAAGGGTTTTATTAGGGTAGGCTAATACCATGCTCGCTAAAATCACCATCGTTTTCCCGCACCCCACATCGCCTATAATCAAACGCTTGCACGCTATGGGGCTGGTGAGATCGTTTTGGATTTCTTTAATGGCGTTTTGTTGATCGCGCGTGAGCTTAAAGGGTAAAGAAGCGATAAAATTATCCAAGCGTTCGCTGTTATTGGGGCATGCGATTTTAGCGTTGAATTGCAATTTCTTACGCTCTAAATTTTTCATATAAAAAAGCATTTCAATGTATTTTAATGCATTTAAATGTTGCGAAGGAAAATTTTTATTCGTTTCAAAATCCTTGACAAAATGCGGCGTGGGGAAAAAGATTTCTAACAACAAACGCGCGATATTTTCTTTAACGCCTTCCTTTTTTAAATTTTCTAATGAAATGAGTTTTTGTAAATTTTCTTGTATTTTTTTATGATTTTTAACTTTTTTAAAAATTAAAGAAATTTTTCCAAATTCGGTAAGGATTTTAGGCGTGTTAATGATATAAGCTTGATTAAAAGAGCTTTGCTCTAATTTACCATAAATGAACAAATTCTCGCCGGTTTTAAACTGGTTGTAATAAAACGCGCTGTGATTGAAAAAAACAAGCTCTAAATTTTTGTAAAATCGTTTGGAATAGGCAAAAATCTTTAAAACTTTGGCGTAGTTCCTTTTTTCTAAAATACCCACTTCTAAAACGCCGCTCAAGCCCGTTTCAAAACGCTCTAACAAATTTAAATCCTTATAACCCTTAGGCGTATAAATAAGCAAGGCTTCTAGAAGCGATTTCACGTTCAATGTTTTTAATAAATGATTTATTTCTTGCAATTTGTTCTTAGTCAATCCTTAATCGTTTTTATGATAAAATAAACAAATTATACATTGACTTAAGGAAATTTAATTGATGAAATCTAAAATCACTCATTTTATCGCTATCTCTTTTGTTTTAAGCGTGTTGAGCGCATGCAAAGACGAGCCTAAAAAATCGTCCCAATCGCACCAAAACAACACTAAAACCACTCAAAACAATCCAATCAATCAAGCGAATAAGGATATAAAAAAGATTGAGCATGAAGAAGAAGATGAAAAAGTCACTAAAGAGGTGAATGATCTGATCAATAACGAAAATAAAATTGATGAAATCAATAATGAAGAAAATGTTGATCCTTCGCAAAAAAGAACGAACAATGTTTTGCAACGAGCCACTAACCACCAAGACAATCTTAACTCCCCACTCAACAGGAAGTATTAAAGTGTGAAATTTTTTTCAAAGGATTTTTTTAAAAAAGTAGCCCCCTTATTTTTAAGCGTTTATTTTTTAAACCCTACCATTATGATGCAAGCCAAAAGCCGTTTTTATGTGGCTTCTCAATATCAGGTAGGGAAAATGATCATGAAAAAATACAACGATCTTAAACGCACGATTGAAGGGGCGAGCTTTTCTTTAGGCTGGGAGATCAACCCCACTAATTATTGGTTTTATTCTCGCTATTACTTTTTTATGGATTACGGGAATGTCATACTCAATAAAAGAACGGGCGCTCAAGCGAACATGTTCACTTATGGCTTTGGGGGGGATTTGATCGTGGAATACAATAAAAACCCCTTGTATGTATTTTCTCTTTTTTATGGCATGCAAGTTGCCGAAAACACATGGACGATTTCCAAGCACAGCGCGAATTTCATCATTGACGATTGGCGCAGCATTCAAGGGTTTTCGCTCAAAACTTCCAATTTTAGGATGCTAGGTTTAGTGGGGTTTAAATTCCAAACCGTGCTATTCCACCATGACGCTAGTATTGAAGTAGGGATCAAATGGCCTTTTGCTTTTGAATACGACTCACCCTTTGTAAGGCTTTTTTCTGTCTTTATTTCGCACACTTTCTACCTTTAAACTAATTCCAACCCCACCGGGCAATGATCGCTCCCTAAAATATCTTTATAGATTAAAGCGTCTTTTAAGCGCGTTTTTAAAGGATTAGAGCATAAAAAATAATCAATGCGCCAACCAATGTCTTTATCCCTCGCTTGTTGCATATAACTCCACCAGGTATAAGCCTTTTCTTTGTTGGGGTAAAAATAACGGAAAGTGTCAATAAAACCGGCGTTCAAAAGCTCGTTGAATTTTTCTCTCTCTTCATCGCTAAAGCCCGCGTTTTTTCGGTTGGTTTTGGGGTTTTCTAAATCAATTTCATTGTGGGCCACATTCAAATCCCCGCACACAATGACCGGTTTTTTCAATTCTAAAGCTTTTAAAAATTTTTTAAATTCCATTTCCCAACTCATGCGGTAACTGAGCCTGGATAGGGCTTGTTGGGAATTAGGGGTATAAACATTCACCAAATAAAACGACTCAAATTCGCAAGTTATTACGCGCCCTTCTTTGTCATGCTCTTCCATATTAATACCATAGCTCACGCTTAAAGGCTCTTTTTTAGTGAAAGTTACCACCCCAGAATAGCCCTTTTTAATCGCGCAATTCCAAAAATCAAAATACCCTTTAAATTCAAAAGTGTTTTGTTCTTGCTGCATTTTAGATTCTTGAATGCAAAAAACATCCGCATCAACGCTATTGAAAAAATCCATAAAACCCTTAGTCATGCAAGCCCTTAACCCGTTCACATTCCATGAAATCAATTTCATTTCAATCCTTGTTCCCTTTTGAGTAAATTATATCTTTTTAGTTATTTTTTTAAAAATTAAGCTTTATTTTACCTTTTTTATGTAATAATTGTCTTTTGCTTGGCTTGATAGCTCAGTCGGTAGAGCAGAAGACTGAAAATCTTCGTGTCGGTGGTTCGATTCCGCCTCAAGCCACCATTTAAACTTCGTTGAATAAATAATTCCCCTTTTTGACACACACAACACGAGAGTTTTCAATACTCAAAGGCGTGCTTTTGGCTCGTGGTTGCTCTTCTATTTCTAAAACCATGCACACCCCTTCTTTAAAACGCACATGGTTTTTAACCCATTCTTTATACTCACTGCTCTCTTTGATTATATCGTTTAAATAATGCCCCTCATACACTTCCACAAATTCCATGAATTTTTCATTCAAATTCAATTCGTTTTGCGTTATTTCGCTTTTTCGTGTGGAAGAATAAGCCAATTCGCTGGTTTCATAAAAAGTTGGCTCTTCTTGATCGTCTTGTTTGGGGCGCTCATAAATGGCTTTCACTAATTGCGTGGTGATTTCATACTCACTCTCCCATGCTTGTTTTAAAGGCTCTTCTATCAGATAGCATTGCCTGGTCGTGCCGTCTTTTCTCGCTCTAGCCCTTTTACACTTTTCTGTAGAGCTTCTGGCTTGGAGAATGGCGAAATTATTTTTAGCTTCAAAAGTTTGAGGGTCTTCTAAAGGCTCTGTTTTATGAACAGAGATTTTAGTATAAGGGGTAATGATCTTACCGCTTTTATTTTCAGCGGTGCTGTAATCGCAAGGGGTAATATCTGTCGCAGTTTGTTTGTCTTCATCAACGCGTTTTAAAATGCTTGGGCGATAGGCTTGTAAATTTTCATCGTCATAAACCCACTTCCCACATGCGAATTCTTTGATATTAGGATCTCTAATCGCTTGTTTTTCCACATTGTCCCTATTTTCGTTATTTTCATTGTTTTCACTCGTATCAGCGTTAGGGGTGTTGTTAGGGAGCGTTTTTTCAGTGGGTGGCGCTACAAAAAGGTTGTTTTCTTGATCTTCTGAAGAAGGCTTTAAAGGGGGATTAGTGTCGTTTGTTGGCGTTTTAACTTCGTTAGTGTGGCTTATTTTATTAGGAGTTACTAAAGGCTGTAAAAGGCTGTTTTTAGAATTTTTAGAGCCTAGTTTGGACTCTAGATAAGAAAAGTTTTGAGGAGATTGTTGCGATGAGCTGGGTTTGTTTTGTGGCTTTTGCATGGGTGCGTTTAAAGAAGGCATTGGGCTTGAGTGCGGTTCTTTCAATTCCTTTGAAGAAAAAACGATTTGGGTGTTTCTAGGGATAGTAGGGCGGTTAGGGCTTAAGGTCGTTTCTAAAGAAAGTTTTTCATCAAGGGGTTGATAGACGATTGCAGTGGATATGTGAGTGATTGTGAGCGTGAGTTTTTTGTTTGAGGAGATATTATAAATGCCTAAAACCTGTTTGGGTTTTTTAGAATCAAGGACTTTAGCCTTAAAAGTGCCTTTATGTGGCGAAGTTTTGATTTCTTCTAAAAGCTCGATCACAAGGGCTTGAAGAGGGTTAGAGAAAGTCAGAAAGAAAGACAGACAAAGGGTTTTTTTCATGTTTGTTCCTTTTTATTTTGGATTATAGCTTAAAAAAAGGTTTAGTAAAAGTCATCAATAAGTTATAGATAGGTAACACTTTAATTAATAATAATTAGTAACAGTAGTAGGGGCGTGAATGGATGGAATGAAACAATAAAAAGCTTTAGAGGTGCGCGTTTTTATAGGGGTTGTGGGATTTGAAAAAAAGTGAATGAAACGCTTTTTCATAGGCCTTTTTTCATTCACTTGAATTGAAAGCGGTTTTTTTATCATTCAATTCGTTCAAGCGGTTTTTGATTTCTTCTCTAAGGCTTAAGACAAAAGGGTTTTTTTCTTCTTCAAGCATTTTTTTAACGCTAGAATACATTTTAGAAATGCTTGAATGATCCTTTAAATCCAAAAATTGAGCGAGCGAAAGCGTGGGGTTAGGGGTATAAAGCCTGGCGAAATACACGACTAATTTTCTCGCTAGAGCGACATTTTTTTGGCGCGAAGAGACTTTGATTTCGCTGGATTTGAGATTCAGGCTTTGCGCGACAGCGAGCAGGATATTTTCCAAGCTTGAGCCTTCGGCATGATCTTTTTGCAAATCTTCTAAAACGGTTTTAGCGAGATTCAAATCAATGGGAGCGTTCATTAAGTTCGCGTTCACGCTGATTTTAATGATCGCGCCTTCCATTTGGCGGATATTGTCGCTGATGTGTTGGGCGATGTATTCCATCACCTCTTCAGGCAAAGTGATTTGATTGAGCTGGCATTTTTGTTTGACAATGGAGAGCTTGGTTTCTAAATCAGGGGGCATGACTTTGGCGGTTATCCCCCATTCAAAGCGCGATTTTAAGCGATCTTCTAAGCCGGCGATGTTTTTAGGCGACCGGTCTGAAATCAACACGATTTGTTTGCTGTTGGCGTGCAATTCGTTGAAAGTGTGGAAAAATTCTTCTTCTAGCTTGGGTTTTCCTTGCAAAAATTGAGCGTCATCTAACAAGAAAAAGTCGCAATGGCGGTATTTTGCTTTAAAAGAATCCATGGTTTTGTTGTCTAAATGCTTTAAAAAGTCTGTCAAAAAGTCTTCTGAAGTGACTAACACGACTTTTTTATGCTTTTCTAGGGCATGGTTGCCGATAGCGTTTAAAATGTGCGTTTTGCCTAACCCTGTGCCGCCATAAAAAAGCACCGGGTTATAAGGGGGGGTATCGCTTTGGGCGACTTTTTTAGCGATTTCATAAACGGTGTTATTGCATGAGCCTACGACAAAATTTTCAAAAGTGTAAGAGTCTTTGACGCTCGTTTTTACCGCTTTATAATTGATATTAGATTGGGCGCTAATTTGGATTTTAGGCACCACTTCAATACGCACATCCACGCTATGGGCTAAATGCATGCCGACTTTATTCTGGCTTAAAATTTCTTTAAGCAACGCGCCGTATTTAGCTGTAATCGTGGTGCATAAGACTTTGTTGGGGGCATAAAAAAAGGCAATATCGCTCTTGCTCGCGTTAGGGTTGTATTTGAGCTGGCTAAAGTAATTTTCATACTCTATGAGACTAACTTTAGGATTTTGTTTGACTAGCGCCAAGATTTCTTTTTCAATATTGTTGTTGGTATCCATGGCGTTATTATAGCGTGAATAAGTGGTGAATGAAAAAGGAATAACATGTGAATGAAATGTGAATGAAGCCTTAAAATTAAGGTGTTTCTTTTAAGGGTTTGTCTATAATGCTTGCTTTATAATAAGCTAATGGATGCGAAAAAAGGATTTTCATGCTGCTTTGCGCGGGAAGGAATGAGACTTTAAAAGGAGCGACGCCTATTGGCGTGGGCTTGATAGAGAGTGCGATTAATTTAACGAGAATGTGCCTAAAAAACCCTGATACAGAAAGCCTTATTTTTATAGGGAGCGCGGGGAGTTATAGCCCAGAAATTGAGCTTTTAAGCGTGTTTGAAAGCATTCAAGGCTATCAAATTGAAGAGAGTTTTAGCCATTTAAACAGCTACACGCCTTTGGACAATTCCATTCACATAGAAACTAAAGAGCAGGCTCTTTTTGAAAGGGTGGGCGTGAATAGCAGTAACTATATCCACACGAGCGAAATGTTTGCTAAAAAAATGGTCCAAAAGGGCGTTTTATTAGAAAACATGGAGTTTTTTAGCGTTTTAAGCGTGGCTAAAATTTTTTCTTTAAAGGCTAAAGGGATTTTTTGCGTGAGTAACCATGTGGGGCTTAACGCGCATAAGGAATTTAAAGAAAACCACGCCAAAGTCAAACAGATTTTAGAAAACATCATTGATAGTTTAATAATTTAATAGTTTAGCTATCATGGAGCATTCTAAATTAAAGGCGGTTGAATGTTTGAAAAAATACGCAAGATTTTAGCGGATATTGAAGATTCGCAAAATGAAATTGAAATGCTTTTAAAATTAGCGAATTTGAGTTTGGGGGATTTTATTGAGATTAAAAGAGGGAGCATGGACATGCCAAAGGGCGTGAATGAAGCGTTTTTTACGCAATTAAGCGAAGAAGTGGAACGCCTAAAGGAGCTTATTAACGCTTTAAATAAAATCAAAAAAGGGTTATTGGTGTTTTAAATGTGCGGGATTGTAGGTTATATAGGGGATAGCGAGAAAAAATCCATTCTTTTAGAGGGATTAAAGGAATTGGAATACAGAGGTTATGACAGCGCAGGCTTAGCCGTATTGAGCGCTAATCGTTTGGAAGTGTTTAAAACTCAAGGGAAATTAGAAAACCTTAAATCAGAGCTTAAAAATAAAGAGTTTTTAAATTTTGGCGTGAGTATCGCTCACACCAGATGGGCCACGCATGGCAAGCCAAGCAGCGCAAACGCCCACCCGCATTTTACAGAAAATTTAGCCTTAGTGCATAATGGCATCATTGAAAATTACGCGAGCTTGAAAAAAGAATTGGAAAGTAAAGGGCATGCGTTTTTGAGCCAAACGGACACGGAAGTCATTGCGCATTTATTAGAAGAAACGCTTAAAAGCGAGAGCGATTTATTGAAAGCCTTTGAAAAAAGCATCAGCCTTTTAAAAGGGAGTTATGCGATTTTAATGCTCCATAAAAGGGCTAAAGAGAGCTTGTTTTACGCTAAATCTTCTTCGCCTTTAGTCGTGGGTAAGGGCAAAGAGGGGGTGTTTTTTGCGTCCAGTTTGAGCGTGTTAGCCCCTAAAGTGGATCAATTTGTCATTTTAGAAGAAAACAGCGTGGGGCGGATTTCTTTAGAAAATTTTAAAGATTTAAACAATATTGAAAACATGAAAGATTACGCTTTTGAAAATAAGGATTATTCTAAAGGGGATTTTAGGAATTATTTAGAAAAAGAGATTTATGAGCAGCATAGCAGTTTGTTGGAGTGTTTAGAGGGGCGCTTGGAAGCCTTGAATGTGTATTGCGAGATCGATCCTGAATTTTTAGAGAATGTGAATGAAATCACGCTGTGTTCTTGCGGGAGCAGTTACCATGCGAGTTTGGCGAGCGTGTATTTGTTTGAAAGATTAGCCAAAATAAGAGCGAGGGCCATTTTAGCGAGCGAATACCGCTACGCCAATTTCAAAAGCAACCCTAACGAGCTTTTTATAGCGATTTCTCAAAGCGGTGAAACCGCTGACACTTTGGAGGCTTTAAAATTAGCCAAAACCCAAGGGCTTAAAACCATTAGTTTGTGTAACGCTCCCTTTAGCATGATGAGCCGCATTAGCGATCACACGCTTTTGATCAGAGCGGGGGTAGAAAGGAGTGTGGCATCCACTAAGGCGTTTTCTTCGCAAGTGATGCTTTTATGGCTTTTGAGCGTGTATCTAGGCAAACAGCTAGGGACCATCTCTAAAGAAGAAGAAAAAATCCAGGCTAAAAACATGCTCAATAGCGTGAATGCGATGAAAGTAGAGCCTAAATTGCATGAAAAAATCAAGCGCTTATCCAAACGCTATTTGCATGGGCATGGCTTTTTTTATATCGGGCGCGATGTGTTTTACCCTCTCGCTTTAGAAGGGGCGCTAAAACTTAAAGAAATCAGCTACTTGCACGCTGAGGGGTATGCGAGCGCGGAAATGAAGCATGGGCCTATTGCGTTAGTGGATTCCAATCTTTTTACCATTGCTCTATTGTCTAAGCACTTGTTATTTGATAAAACCAAAAGCAATATTGAAGAATTGAGCGCTAGGGATTCTACGATTTGCGTGTTAAGCTCTGAAATTTTAGAGATCGCTGATGATTTTATCCAATTAGAAAAGAGCGAAAGCTACATGGAAGAATTTTTCCGCATGAATTTAGCGGTGCAGCTTTTAGCCTTAGAAATCGCTATGCGCCTAAATCATGATGTGGATCACCCAAGAAACTTAGCTAAAAGCGTTACTGTGGAATAAAAAGCGATTAGGAGTCAAATAATGGAAGTGATTTGTAAGCACTACACCCCTTTAGACATTGCGAGCCAAGCGATCCGCACTTGCTGGCAGAGCTTTGAATACAGCGATGATGGAGGCTCTAAAGATAAGGAACTCATCCACAGGGTGGGGAATATTTTTAGGCATTCTTCCACTTTAGAGCATCTTTATTACAATTTTGAAATCAAGGGTTTGAGTAGGGGGGCGTTGC
The DNA here is from genome assembly GCF_015904775.1 of Helicobacter pylori. Lineage (GTDB taxonomy): Bacteria > Campylobacterota > Campylobacteria > Campylobacterales > Helicobacteraceae > Helicobacter > Helicobacter pylori_DM. The sequence continues at coordinate 203,914 of NZ_JADZNC010000001.1, read as the reverse complement.
AAGAATTGAGCCGGCATCGAATAGCGAGCTTGAGCGTGAAATCAAGCCGTTACACTTTAAGGGAATTGAAAGAAGTGGAGAGCTTTTTACCCCTTAATGAAACGAATTTAGAAAGAGCCAAAGAGTTTTTAGTTTTTGTGGATAATGAAAAAGTGAATGCAATGAGCGTTTTAGCTTTGGAAAATCTCAGGGTTTTATTGAGCGAGCATAACATTAAAAACGATTTAGCCAAATACGCCATGCCTGAAAGCTATAAAACGCATTTAGCCTATAGCATTAACGCTAGGAGCTTGCAAAATTTATTGACTTTAAGAAGCAGTAATAAAGCCTTAAAAGAAATGCAAGATTTAGCCAAAGCCTTATTTGACGCTTTACCTGGCGAGCATCAGTATTTGTTTGAAGATTGTTTGAAGCATTAGATTTAAACAATACCGCTTAATAACGCTCATTCTTTAATGTTTTAAAAACGCCTTGTTTTTGATTAGATGAGATTTTAAGGGGGTTTGTTGTAGAATCTCATCACGCCCCATAGTTGCGATATGGGGCAAATCTGTTCTTAAAAGGGTTTATCATGCGAAGAAAACATGATAAAAACTCTTGGTTAGTATTATACATTAAAATCTCTTTTAAGGGGTTTAAAGTGGTCTTTTCTACAGAAAAGTAATGCATTAGCCAAAGTTCCCCTGAGTTTAAAAGCTTAGGGGTTTCCTTTAAAAAGCGGGTTTGCCCTTGACTTTTGGGGCGTTTATTATTTCTTTATCTTTTCATTCAATTTTTTAATCTTATTTTTGCGTTTGATGAGATGAAGTTTTAAGGGGGTTTGTTGTAGGATTCCATCACGCCCCATAAGTGGCTTTATGGGGCAAACCACATAAAGGAGCATGTTATGCCAAAGACACATAACAAACGCTCTTGGAGATCATTATACTTTGAGTTTGCTTTTTTGGGGCTTAAAGTGATCGTTTCTGTGAAACGATGATTTTTCTAAGAGCGTTCCCTTAAGCTTAAAAGCTTAGGGGTTTCCTTTATAAGCGGGTTTGTCCTTGACTTTTGGGGCGTTAATTTTTTTTAAAACCCTGATTTTAGCGCTCATTAAATCGTGGTTTAAAGCTTTTTTGATGTTTTCAAATTGGCGTTTTTTGTTTTTAAGGCTAATGATTTCATTATCCAAAGCGCTTAAAATGTTAGCGATAGCGGCTTGTTCGTCTAAATCTTTAGGGACAAAAAAATCAATTTCTTCAAAAACTTGTTTTGATATTATATAAGTAGCAGTAACTCCTGCTTTTCCTAATAAATATTGTTTATTATTTTCCATCAAATAATAAATAAAATCTGCATTAAAATCTTTGTTAGGAATAATAGCGTTTATCTGTTGATTACAAGCCCCATTAACTCTTAAAATTGCATTTTTCCCAATACTAGCAATACAAGTAACCAAAACACTATTTTTTGGTATCATTCTTATCGTATCCAATCCTTTTTGCGTGATTTTTCGCTCTGAGTTAAAAATATCTTTATTGTCATTTATATCTGTTGGTGTGATCCAAGAAATTGTTCCATTCCAATACTCGCTAATTTGTGTTAAAGGTGTAGAGCCTGTGATAATAATTCCAAAATCTTTAACTTTTACTTTTTGCCAAGCTTGATTGAAGCCTTTCAAGCGTTTCCTTTGGCTCAATAGTTCAAAGCTTAAAGCTTTTTTAACGCTTTCTTTTTTAAGAATGAGGGCGTCTAAAGAATAAAGATAACGATCCAAATCGCTTAAAACGTTAGCGATAGCGATTTGTTCGTTTAGAGGGGGTAGGGGGATTAAAGTATTTCTAAAATTATCATTATAAAGTCTTAAGATAGTTGTATGCTCTGTATTCCATTTGACATTAGAATAAGCATAAAATAAAAAATCATTTTTTACTAATGTTTCATCGTTGTCAATCCAAACAATATTTGAGTCTTGAAAATAAGCGGGTTTTCCGTCATAAATGACTGCCCTACCAATAGTTCCGGAAGCCGAAACTAAAATATCGCCTTTTTTTGGAAAAGAATATTTTGTTTTGTATTCTAAAAATAGCTTTTTTGAAATAAAGGCATCAGCAGTGTTGCCAAATGTGCCTATTTTATAGAATGGAATTTCACCATATCGTGTTGTTTGGTGCTTCATAACTCTTTTACACATGCATGGTTTGCCAATATCCCCAAGCCTCACTCTTTGCCAATTTGAGGGCGTTGTGAATGCGTCCATGCGTTCTATCACCCCATTAACCCCAAATCTTTCAAATGTTCTAAAACTTTTGATTCGCTCTCTTTGACTTCTTTATTTAATTCTAACAAGCTGTTAGAGTAGCTTGAAATGATTTCATTAAGAGCACTTGTAAAAGCGTTGATGCGTTTTTGGATCTTGTTTTCTAGGGCGTTTTTTAGGCTGTTAAGCCATTTGTCTTGGATGATGAGATCTTTAATTTCATTGATTTCAAGGTTTTTATACTGGTGGAACGCTTTTAATTCCAGCTCCTCATAAGCTTTATTTTTCATTTTTAGCGCCTTGTTTTTCGCTTCTAGCCATTCTAAAGCGGTTTTTAGGATTTGTTTATCTTCTGGGTCAGTGGCGTTTTTTAGCTCTTTTTTCAAAACGCTTTCATTGATTTTCAATCCATCAAAAAGCCCCTCTTCGTTAGAATGCTCTTCTATAAATTCATCTAAAAGGGCCTCTTTTTCATTGAGGGCGTTTTCTAATTCTTCTAATTCTTTCGTTTCTTTTTCAAAAAAGCGTTGTTTGATCAAATGTTTAGGGATTAGATCGCTTTTATAGTAGGTTTTTTGAATGACAAAATCCGGCTCCTCTAAATAATTGGCTTTTTTGTTTTTGTCTTTTAGGGGAGTTAATTCCCTTAAATTTTTAGCACTTATAAAGCCATTGAATGAAAGAAGGAACCAATCGTCTTGCAAGACTTCGTTGTAGTAATCTTTGAAGAGCTGATACACGCCGTATTTGTCTAAAATTCCCACTTTTTCAAATTCTTTTAAAACCTTTGAGCAAACGCTTTCTATGAGGGTTTTTGGGTTAAAACCTGGCTCTAAATCATTAAAAGTTTCAAATAAATCCAATCGGTCAAAAGCGCTCAAAACAGAAGCGTGGAAGGTTTGGTATTCTAAACTTTGAGTGATTAATTCTTTAATGTTTTCGCATTCTGTTTTTAAAGCGTAATAACCCTCTTTATCGCTCTTTTTAAACAGCGTGTTTTTAAGCTCTTTAAACACTTGAAAATAAGGGGTGTAGGCTTCAATTTCATTTTTGGGCAAATAACTAGGGCTGTTGATTAAAGCGAACAAGTCTTTTTCCAATTCTTGCTTGGAGGCAATGTAGCGTGGGATATTCAAGTTATAGTCGTTAGCGCTGATTTCTTCTAGGCTCACCATTTTGGAATAATAAGGGATTTCTTTGTAAGCGTTAAAAGTGTCTATCATTTTTTGGACATCTTGATCCCTTAAGCGGTTTTTATTGCCGTCTTTTTTAAAATCCTTGCTCGCATCAATCATGAAAACGCCCTTTCTGGCGCGCGCGTTTTCTTTGTCTAAAACGATCACACATGCAGGAATGGAAGTGCCATAAAAAAGATTAGGGGCTAGGCCTATCACGCCTTTAATATAGCCTTTTAATAAAAGATTTTTTCTAATTACTCCCTCAGTATTCCCCCTAAATAGCACCCCATGAGGTAAAATCACTGCCCCTTTGCCTGTGGGGTTTAAGGATTTGATGATGTGGAGCAAAAAAGCGAAATCGCCATTTTTTTCAGGGGGCGTGCCGTCTTCAAAGCGATTGAAATGATCATTAATGACTTGCTTGCTTTTGGGGTCTATGCTTAGCCCATCAGTCCAGTTTTTCAAGCTAAAGGGAGGGTTAGCCACGACATAGTCAAAGGTTTTTAGCATGCCATTTTCAGTAGTAAAAAGGGGGTTAGAAAGGGTGCTAGAACCCCCTTTAGCAATATCAGCAGTAGCGCTATTGTGTAAAATCATATTCATTTTACAAAGGGCTGTCGTGGAAATGTCTTTTTCTTGACCATAGATAGTTAAACCCTTTTTGCCGGCCAAACTAGAAGCTTTTAATAATAACGAACCGCTCCCGCAAGTGGGATCATAGATGCTTTTATCTTGTCTGGTGTTTTCATCAATGCCAAGCAAAAGGGACAATAAAAGCGAAACTTCGCTAGGGGTGTAAAACTGCCCTTTGGATTTACCGGACTCGCTGGCAAAATGGCGCATTAAATATTCGTAAGCATCGCCCAGTAAATCATCGTCTAAAGCCCCATGCGCGCCCAAACTCAAATCCGCAAAGATTTTAACCAGATTAGAAAGGGTGTCAATCATCGCCTTACCCTCGCCTAGCTTAGTGTTATCGTTAAAATCCACGCTGTCAATCACGCCTTCTAATTCGTTTCGCTTTGCGATCTTGGCGATGATTTTATTGAGCTTGTCGCCTATTTCCTTATCGCCCTCTAAAGCGAGAATGTCTTCATAAAAACACCCTTGTGGCACTTCTATTTCGCTAAAGTTATTGTTTCTGGCTTTATCGCTGATGTATTTTAAAAAAAGCAGGTTCAAAACATAGTTTTTATACTCGCTCGCATCCATTCCGCCCCTTAAGCTATCCGCCCCAGCCCATAAAGAGCTATACAATTCGCTTTTTTTGATCGCCATTTTAATTACCCTATTTTGTTTTTAGGATTATAATATAAAGCGGTAAAAAGCGTTCTTAAGGGGTTTATGATGAAAACAGAAAAAGAAGTTCAAAAACAAGTCATAGAAACTTTTAAAAGCATGGGCTATGCGTATTTAGGGGATTTAACAAAGAGCGATAACGAAAACATCAATAAAGAAAGCTTGAAAGCATGGCTAATTAAAAATCAAAAAATCAATGATGAAAGGTGGCATAAAATTGAGCAGAAAATCCATAACGCTTTAAAAAACGATTTATACGAAGCGAATCAAACATTTTACGAGCTTTTGATTTATGGCATGAGAACTAAAATAAGCCAGAATGAAAACACTCAAACGACTTATTTCATTGATTGGAAAGACGTTTCTAAGAATGAATTTAGCGTGGCTGAAGAAGTGAGCGTTAAAGGGCCAAACGCAAAACGGCCGGACATCGTGCTTTATGTTAATGGGATCGCTTTAGGGGTGCTAGAATTGAAAAAATCCAGCGTGAGCGTAGAAAGCGGTATCAGGCAAAATTTAGACAACCAGAAGAAAGAATTTATTAGAGATTTTTTCAAAACGATCCAATTGGTTATGGCGGGCAATGAAAGTCAAGGGCTAAGATATGGCGTCATAGAGACTGAAGAAAAATACTACCTTTCTTGGAAAGAAGAGGGCGTTTTAAAAAATTTGTTTGAGACGATTGAATGCTTTTTAGAAAAAGAAAGGTTTTTAGAATTTATCCATGATTTTTTGATTTTTGATAAGGGGCAAAAGAAATGCGCCAGGTTCCACCAATATTTTGCAATTAAAAAAACGCAGGAATTTATCAAAAGAAAAGAAGGGGGGATTATCTGGCACACGCAAGGCAGTGGTAAGAGCCTTACTATGGTGTGGCTTACTCAATGGCTAAGAATGAATATCCAACAAGCGAGGATTTTAATCGTTACAGACAGGAGGGAATTAGACGCTCAAATTCAAGGCGTGTTTAAAGGAGTAGGCGAGGATCTTTATCGCACAGACAGCAAGAAGGATTTGTTGAGCGTGCTGTTTGAAAATAAGAAATTTTTGGTTAGCTCGCTTGTGCATAAATTTGATGACAACGACTTAGAAGATTTAAAAAAACAACCTGTTTTAAAGGAATGGGTTGTTTTAGTGGATGAATGCCACAGAACCCAAGGCGGTAAATTGCATAAAGCCATGAAAAGCCTGCTCCCTAATGCGATTTTTATCGCCTTTAGCGGCACGCCTTTATTGAAGCAAGATAAAAAGACAAGCCAAGAAGTGTTTGGGAATTACATCCATTGCTATAAATTTAATGAAGCCGTTAGCGATAGGGTGGTGTTAGATTTAAACTATGAAGCCAGAAGCGTGGATCAATATGTCAGCAACCCTGAAAAGCTAGACGAATATTTTGAATTGAAAACCCAAGGCTTGAATGAGGCGGCTAAAACAGAGCTTAAAAAGAAATGGGCTAATTTGCAAAAAGTTTTTTCCACTAAAGACAGATTAGCTCGCATTGTGCAAGATATTGTATTGGATATGGCAAAACTCCCACGATTAAGGAGTGGAAAGGGGAATGCCATGCTGGTGGCTGAAAGCGTGTATAACGCATGCCGGTATTTTGAACTCTTTTTAGAAACAGAATTAAAGGATAAGGTGGCTGTGATCACAAGCTATGAACCCAATATCGCTGATCTTAAAGATTGCGGGAGCGATGAGAGCGAAGAGAGTTATCAATACCGCATTTATTGCAAAATGCTGCAAAACTTTTTTGATGAAAAAGATGAGAAAAAAGCCCTTAATCAAATTAAAAAGTTTGAAGAAAAAGTTAAAGAGCGTTTTATTAATGAGCCTAATAGAATGAAACTATTGATCGTGGTGGATAAGCTATTGACCGGTTTTGATGCGCCAAGTCTCACTTATTTATACATGGATAAGAAAATGCAAGATCATGGGCTTTTTCAAGCGGTGTGTAGGGTGAATAGATTAGATAGCGAAGATAAGGATTTTGGCTGTATCATAGACTATAAGGATTTGTTTGATAGCCTACAAGAAGCGCACAGCGATTACACTAATAAAGCGTTTGAAAACTATGAAAGAGGAGACATTCAAGGGCTAATCTCTGACAAAGCCCAAAAGATTAAGAAAAGATTAGAAGAAACTAGAGATCAGTTGGAATCGCTTTGTGAAAGCGTGAAAGAGCCAAAAGATGAAGAGGATTATATCGCTTATTTTTGTGGGAACGATTTAGAAAAAAACGCTCAAAAAAGGCGGTTGTTTTACCAGCTTGTTGGCGCGTTTTTAAGAATGTTTGTGGAATTGAATAACTTAGAAAAGCCCATTTATTCTAAAGAAGAAATGCAAACAATCAAACAAGAAGCGGAATTTTATAGGCATTTACAAAAGATGATTGGCTTAAGCAGTGGGGATAGCGTGGATTTAAAAAGCTATAGCGAAGAGATGCGTAGGATCTTAGACGCTTACATTAAAGCCACGGATAGCGAGACGCTAATCAAAATAGAAGATCAAGGGCTGTGCGAAGTTTTAGCCCAAATGAATGTTAATGATTTTAATAAGGCGTTGTCTCAAGTATTCAAAAATGAAAGCTCTATGGCAGAAAGCATCGCTAACAACACCAAAAAACGCATTATAGAAAAAGAAGCGAGCGATCCTAAGTATTACGAAAAATTATCTTCGCTTTTAAACGATTTGATTCTCCAATTTAGAGAAAAGAAATTAACCTATTTAGAATACTTGCAACAAATCCACGACTTAGCCAAAAAAGTTATTAATAAAGAAAATAGAAATTACCCTAAAAAGATCAACACTAACGCTTTAAAAACCCTCTATGATAATTTAGATGAAAATGAAGCCTTAGCCCTAGAAATAGACGCATGCATAAGGGGTAATAAAAAAGATGGTTGGGTGGGGCACAATCAAAAAGAAAAAAACCTTAAAATCGCTTTAAGAAAAATCATAAACGATGAGGTTTTGTTAGAAAATGTCTTTAATTTAGCCAAAAACATAGAAGAGTATCGTTAATGAACGCTTATTGTTTGACTTTAAATAATACCAACATCGCTATAGAAAAAAAGGATATTAAGCATTTACACGTTAGCGTTTGCCCGCCTGATGGCTTTGTGCATGTGTCTTGCCCTTTAAATTTAAACGATGAGAGCCTTAGGCTTTCTTTGATTAAAAGACTCCCTTGGATAAAAGAACAGCAACAAAATTTTTTAAACCAGAACAGACAAAGCCAAAGGGAAATGCTAGAAAGAGAAAGCCATTATCTTTTTGGGAAACGCTATTTGCTAAAGATTGAACACACTATAAAAAAACACTTCGTCCTCCAAAGCCCTAAATATTTAATCTTGCATGTCCATCAAAAAACAAGCTTAGAAAACCGCTTAAAAGTGTTAGAAAACTATTACAGACAAGTTTTAAGAGAAAAAATACAAACCTACATCAACCAATACGAAAAGATTTTAAACGAGAGCATACAAAGCTTTAAAATCCAAAAAATGAAACGGATATGGGGGAGTTGTAATATTGCTAAACGCACCCTGCTTTTTAATTTGGAATTGGCTAAAGCGCCTAGAAAGGGCATTGAATATGTGGTTGTGCATGAATTATTGCATTTAAAAGCGTGCCACCATAACGAATATTTTAGGGATTTGCTGAGTTTGTATTTACCTGATTGGCAAAGGGCTAAGGCCAGCCTCAAAGAAACTTATTTGAAGCGTTCTTAAATGAATGTTCCACAATATTAGTGAAATTAGTGAAAACGCTAAGCGGCCAATTTGAGCGGCTCATCATAGCGCAATAACCCCCCTCCTTTTTAAAGCCTTTAGAAAGTGTAGTTCAAATACGCTGTAACCGATCTTCCAGGTGCAGGTTGCAAGCCTGCAGGGCTAGAGCCAATCCCGGTAAAATAATACTTCATGTTGAAGATGTTATTGATTTGCAAGCTTCCTGTAACTCTGTGTCGTCCGTTTTCCCAGAAAATTTGGCTCACTTGGATATTCCACACCCAATACCAAGGCAAGAGTCCTTCATGTTGGGTCATACACCAAGCTTCGCATTGATAACCGCTATTAAGAACGCTTTCATAGTTGTTCCCCCCACTATAATATTGCATCCCATAATAGCCTCCTGCTGCACTGTTGCTAATCCCACTATAAGCGCGGCTATAAAAATAGCTAGAAATACCGATGGTGGTTTTACGCCAGTTGTAGCGAGCGTCAAGAATGAACTGGAAAGGGCTTACAAATGGGAAATGCTTGTTGTAGCTAGTCCCTTTTAGCACATCCCCGTTCAAGTCGGTTAAAGGGCCATGGCTGGTTACACGAGTGTCAATGTAGTTGAAAGCGGCATGGAATTGCAACCCTCTAATAGGCCTGTAATACAATTCCAGCTCCACGCCTTGAGAATAGCCATTAATGGGGCGCACATTACCTTTCATGGGGCCGCTTGTATAGACTGAATACTGCCCGGTGGCAAAATCGCGCGCCCAAATCCTAAAGTAGTCTGCATTGAAGCTGAATTTATCCTTGTAGGTGTAGCGCGCTCCTGCTTCCACCGTGTCAAAGTGTTGGGTAAAATACTCCGCTCCTCCATAGCTCAAAACGTCTAATTGAGGCGGGACGAAAGAGCGTTGGTAGTTGAAGTAGGTAAGCACATTGTGATCGCCTTGCACAGGGATAAAGCCAATGTTGGTTGAGGGCATCCAATTGTTCATGTGCTTGATTTTTCTTAAATCCTTCTCAGGGATTTGCGCCCAATTAGCCGCATTTTCGTTGTTGTATTACACAAAAGCGTAGCGCAAACCAGGCACGATGAAAAAGCGCCCGTCCCAAGCTTCAATGCGATCGCTCAAATAAACCGCTGTGTAATTGTTACGCCAGTTATTCCAGTTTCTATAAATGCCATGCTTGATGTGGGGTTTCCAACCGCTCATCACATTAGGGCCCTCACACAAGAATCCTGCCCCCTCACCGCTCGTTTTGGTGGCGCATTCATTGGTGTTTAAGTATTGGCGCTGTAAAAAAGTGGTGGTCATGAAACGCAAGCCCATGATAAAGGTTTGCTTGACTTTCCCGGTATTGACGATCAGATTCACTTTAGGCTCAAAAGCGTTGTTAATGGAGCGCACAGGGTTTTCTACCTCTGCCCAGCCATTGTAGTTAGTGGCATAATAAGGCACAGCCAAGTTATACCCTGCCGGAAGTCCCGCCGCCCTGCATGCCGCTTCGCTAAAACAAGTAACCATGTTGGCGCTATTATAACTAGAGCTCACTTGAAAGTCCCTAGTCATCAACTGCCCATAGTAGGTGAAGCTAAAAGTCCCGCCCACTCTGTCTAAATCCCCGAAGCGGTTTTCATACACAGCCCCAAAGCGTTGTGAGCGCCCGCCTTTTTGGTTTAAGGGGCGCAAATTAGCGAAGCGGTTTATTTTGTAATCTTGCTCGCTGAGTGATCCCGGTTGAGCGATAGCAAAATCGTAGTATTGGTAATAGGCTTTAATCCCATTGCTTTCATTGATGTCATAGATCCCATCTAGCCAATAGTTTGAAATATTAGAGGGGCTATTGTCCCTAAAGCCTTGGCCTCTAACCCAGTTAGCTTGCGCTTGGATACCCACATGCTTATTGATCATCCCTCCGCTTCTCACGTAAGTGTTATAGAGGAGGTTATTGCCTAAAGACTTGATAAAAGAAGGATCGCCGGTTTTATCAGGGGGAGCGGCAAACCCGGCGTTTCTAGCCTTAGCCCAATAAGTGATCCTTTCAGCCGCTTGGTTTTCCCATTGAGTAGGGATAGGCTTAGTGATGATATTGACAATACCCCCATAAGTGTTAGGCCCATACTGCACGCTGCCTCCACCTTTGATCACGTCAATGCGATCAATGGCTTGGAAGGTAACAGGGAAAATGTCTAGCTCAATGTGGGCGTAGGGGGCCATATAAACAGGAATACCATTAACTAACATCAGCGTCGCATCGCTATGCCCTGAACCTCCCGCTCCAAAGCCACGGATTTGGATAGTAGGCATAGCCCCTACGCCTGTGGCATTCCTAATTTGCAGACCGGGGACATTCTGTAAAGCTTCTTCAATGCTTTGGTTAGCTTGTTGGGTGAGCGCTTTGTTAGAGATCACCGTGCGGCTTCCTGTGTATTTTTTCACTTCTTCATCTTGCCAACTCTTAGGCACGGTAATCCCGCTATAACCCAAATTGACCTGCCCAGAATAATCAGATCTATCCTTTTTGCCGGCAGTAGAAACCTTGCCTAAAGTGTAATCTTTTTCCTTAGCGAACAAAGACTCTTGGCAAATCAAACTGGCAGTTAAAGCCAACAGAACTTTTTTATGCAACGCTAACTCCTTATGTTTTGAGAGATTAAAAAATGGTTTAAATTTTTTAAGTAAAATCGCACCAATAACGAACGCCTATTAAGTAATAAAAACAAAAAAAAATTAATAATGCACGGAATTTATCATAAAAATTCTTAAAATTTTATTAATCCTACGAAAATCTTTTTTTTTTGATTTCGCTTGGTTTTAGTAGAAAATACCCATTTTTGACACAAAACGAGCTTGCATGCGTTCTCAAAACGCACAAGACATTTTTTGACGCTCAAAGCGGTTTAACTTTTCAAAACACTGCCCCTTATAGAACAAAATCCATAAACTGATAATCTGGGCCTAAGCTTCAAGTGATCTCAAAAGTGCTAACGCCCTAGATTATTACTTTTTTGTGTTTGTGTGTATACCATTTTAGCCTTAAAATCCTTGATCAAAAGGATTTTGTGTTCATTCTTTCTTGGCGCCTCTTGTTGTTGGTTTCATTTTTCAACTTTTTCAACCTTTTATCGTTTGGCTTGAAAAGCGATCAGCGACTCATTGCAAAAGATCGCTCCTTGTCTTTAATTTTACAGCTATTAATGATGAGATCCAAGATTTCTAAAACCTGCTCTTCTTCTTCGTTATTGTGTTTGGTGCTCACCGTGGGGTTGTATTCGGTTACCTCAAGCGCTTTTAATCGGTCTTTAAAACTTTCTAAAAGCAAGCCCAGTAATTGCTTTAATTCATCAAAACTCAGCCCGTTATTTTCACGCACGCCGGTAGAAGTGAAAAGCTTGCCATCCATAATGTCTAAATCCAAACTGAGATAAATAATATCCACCGCTTTTAATAATTCTTTGGTTTTTTGAACCACTTCTTGCATGTTTTCTCTTATCGCACCCACGCTAAATAAAGGGATTTCTAATTCCTTAATCACATCTCTTTCGCTCTGTTCGGTGCTTCTTACCCCAAAATACACCAAACATTTAGGATCAATTTCTAACCCTCCCTTTTCTAACCCCAAAGAGCAAAGCTTTTGCCATGCCTTTTCTTCGCTCTCGCTCATGCGATTAAACCCGCTACGGACACGATTTAAAACCATGCCTAAAGGCATGCCGTGAATGTGCTTTGTATCGCTGTCATAAGCCGTGTGAATATCCGCATGCGCGTCTAAATACAAAATCCCTATTTTTTTGTCTTTATGAACGCTCCTAAAGGCTTGGAAAATCCCAAACATGTTCGCATGCTCTGAGCTTAAAATCAAAGGGAATTCTTTTTTCTCAAACACTTCTTTCATGCAAGGGATCAGATTTTCTTTACAAAAAAGGTAGTAATCTTCAAAATTCTTAGCGTATCTAAACTCTTTATAAAGCACGCACCGCTCTTGAGTGATCGTTTGCATGCCTTTAATCACATCGCCATGCGTTTCGCTCAAAACCTCCCTCAAACGCCTAACCCCTTTATCGGTGCCTCTTTTTGACGCTCCTAATTCCGCTTCTAATCCTACTAAAATCATTTTATAACTCCTTCAAATTCCTTTTTCTTGCTGATAGCCCCATTTGTCCTTACTCAAATAATACGCTCCATAGCAAAGCCCCATAAACACTAGCGTGAGATACCCTCCAATGCGTTCATTCGCATCCATATACGCCCCTATAAGCCCCACCAAGCACCCGCTGATGCCAATGATTTGGATCAAAGGATTAAGGGGGGCTTTATAAGGCAGATCTTTTAAGGATTTCCCCAAAGCTAGATACTCTTTCCTGAAGCGGTATTGCGCTACGCTGATACTGATCCATACAATAATCACCATAAAACTCACCACATTGATCAAACTTGCCATGATTTTTTCTGGTGCAAACGCTTCGGTGAGCATGCCAATAAGTGTAACCCCTAAAGATAAATACAAAGCATAAGTGGGCGTGCCAGAGGCGTTAAGTTTAGCAAAAAGGGGGAAAAACATCTTTTTTTGGCTTAAGCCATAAATCATCCTCCCTGAAGCGTATAGCCCAGAATTAGCGGTGGATAAAATCGCGGTGACAATGACAAAATTCATAATATCTGCCGCATAAGGGATACCCACGCCCAAAAAGGGTAAGGGGATCTTTTCTAAAGCGCTCACAAAAGGGCTTTGCGTCAAACCACTATCCGTCATGGGCAAAAACACCGATACCACAAACACCGCCCCTAAAAAGAAAAACACGATCCGCCATAAAGTCGCCTTAATCGCTTTAGGCATGACTTTTTTCGCGTCTTTAGTTTCTCCTGCTGCAACGCCGATAATCTCTGTGCCCGTGTAAGCAAAAATCACCGCTAAAATCGCCCCAAAGAACGCCCCCACGCCTTTAGGGAAAAAGCCTTTTTCTAACCCTTGAGTCTCCCCATTAAAATAGAAATTAGCAAACACGCCTTCAAATCCATGCAAATAAAACGAATAAACAATGCCAATGCCCCCAAGCACAATGAACACAAAAACCGCTAAAACCTTGATGGTGCTGAGCAAAAATTCGCCTGTGGCAAAAATTTTAACCGAAAAGAAATTCAATAAAAATAAAAGTGCAATGCATGCAATGACCCACACATACACAGGAATAGTTGGGAACCATCGTTGCATAAGCAAGCCTATGGCGATGTATTCCACGGCCACGGTTAAAACCCAACTCAGCCAATACATCCAAAAGACCATATACCCGGTGCTTGGGTTAATAAAACGGCTCGCATAATCCCCAAAACTCCCTGTGGTGGGATACACACTCGCTAATTCCCCCAAAGACAAAACAATAGAATAGACAATAATCCCTCCAATCAAATACGCTAAAAGCGTAGCTAAAGGGCCCGCACTAGCGATATTTCCCCCTGTGCCTACAAAAAGCCCGGTGCCAATCGTCCCCCCTAAAGCGATCATCATCAACTGGTTGAAGCCAATGTCCCTGCTTAAAGTCGTGTTGTCTTTCATAAACGCATCCTTTAATCGTAAGTAAATTCTATTTTAATCCCAACCAACAATTACAAAATAATAAGAAAATGAATAACAAACAAAAATTAATTTCATTGTGTAAAAGAGTAAGACTATTTAGCTTTTTAAAAGAAAGATACCTAATCGTTTAATGGAGTGAGTATAATCATAACTGACACTACTATTTAAAGGATTAACATGACTATTGGGCTAGTCAAAGAAAGCATGGATTTGGAATCTCGAGTGGCTTTGGTGCCTGATGATGTGGCGCTAATTATTCAAAAGGGCGTGGGGGTTTTGGTGGAAAATAGCGCCGGCGCTAATAGCGGTTATAGTAACGAAGCGTATGAGAGCGTGGGGGCTAAAATCGTGGATACTAAAACAGCGTGGGGGCAGGATTTGGTGGTCAAATGCAAAGAGCCTTTAGAGCATGAATACCCTTTGTTGAAAGAAAAAGCCACGCTGTTTAGTTATTTGGATTTAGCGTATCAAAAAAGCTTGTGCGAAATGTTTATAGATAAAAAAATCACTTCCATTTGCACTGAAACCATTGCTGGGCCTAAAAACGACTACCCTATTTTAGCGCCTATGAGCGTGGTGGCTGGGAGGTTGGCCGCGCATTTAGTCCAACATTATTTACTGGCTTTAGAGCATGTTAAAGGGTTTATGGGTAAGGGGGTCATGCTTGGGGGGTTATCGGGTGCGCAAAGGGCTAAAATCGTTGTGGTTGGAGGCGGTGTGGTTGGCATGGAGAGCGCGAAAGTCTTAAGCCAAATGGGGGCTAAAGTAACGATTTTAGAATTGGACTACGCCAAATTGCAAAACCACCCCTATTATCATTTGTATGATTTAGAAGTCTTAAGCGTGAATGAAGCCAATATCATTCAAGCCTTAAATGGGGCGGTAGGGCTAGTGGGAGCGGTGCTGGTTACAGCGAGCCAAACCCCTAAAGTGATCTTAAGAAAGCATTTAAAATACATGCAAAAACAAGGGGTAGTGATAGATGTGGCTTGCGATTTAGGGGGGTGCATAGAGACCATACACCAAACAAGCCATTCTAACCCGGTGTATGTGGAAGAGGATTTGTTGCATTATGGCGTGCCGAACATGCCAGGGATTGTCGCTAAAACGAGTTCTACGGCTTATAGCCATGCGAGCGTGCCGTATTTGTTGTATTATTTAGAGCATGGCTTAAGGGGTTTTTTAACAGCCAACACTAAAATCGTGGCGAATACGCTTGGAGGCTTGAGCGCTTATAACGGCTATATCACCCAAGAAGGCATCGCTAAAGCGTTCAATCTGGCGTTCAAATCGCCTCTAGAGATTTTAAAGGAGCTTTAAAAAAATAAGCTTTAGCAAGGGTTTTTAAGGCCGCTTTAAGGTAAGGGTTTTTCTTTAGCTTAAGAAAGCTTTAAGCATAAATCCCTTAAAATCCTTTCACATTTAGCCTTTAATAGTTTTTGTTAAATTTTTGACGGTTACAGAAACACACAAACACTCTTCTTTTGAACCTATTTGACGGTTACAGAAACACACAAAAATCCCTTTTTTCCTTGTTGTTAAAACTACAAATAAGACTGAATGATACTTTGATGTTTTAAGGAGTTTTTATGCATAACGCTTGCAATTGTAACAACCAACGAGTGCCTTTTAAAGGTTTTGCGATAGACAGCAAAGACGGGAAGTTCCACGAATGGGAGCATAGCCGCCATGCCATGGGCGAATACGATGTTGTCATTGACACCCATTTTTCAGGAATTTGTCATACGGATATTCACTTCGCTCATAGCGATTGGCTGCCTGGAATTTATCCTATGGTGCCTGGGCATGAGATTGCTGTGGTAGTGAGCGCGGTTGGCTCTAAGGTAACGAAGTTTAAAGTAGGCGATCACGCTGGAGTGGGTTGCATGGTAAATTCTTGCGGTGAGTGTCATACCTGTAAGCATGAACACCAAGAACAATGGTGCGAAAACAACAAAACCATTTACACTTACAGCTGGGAAGATTTTTTCCACAATAATGAGCCTACTTATGGCGGGTATTCTAACAATATCGTGGTGAGCGAAAACTTTGTGATTTCTATCCCTAAAGAAGCCCCATTGGATAAAGCAGCCCCCTTGCTTTGTGCGGGCATTACCGTGTATTCGCCTTTAAAATTTTCTAAAGTTACTAAAGGCTCTAAAGTGGGTATCGCTGGCTTTGGCGGGTTAGGGCATATGGCTTTAAAATACGCCGTGGCTATGGGAGCGCAAGTGAGCGTGTTCGCAAGGAACGACAAGAAAAAGCAAATGGCTCAAAAACTAGGCGCGACTAACTTTTATACAAGCGTGGGAGAATGCAAAGAAAAATTTGATCTAATCGTTTCTAGCATTCCCACGCAATATGACTTGCTCGCTTACACGAAATTATTAAAATATGGCGGTGAAGTGGCGATTGTGGGTATCCCCCCAAAAGATCCGCAAAGGAATTTGGATTTTGGCGATTTGGTGCTGTTTTCAGGCAATCATAAGATTTATGGCTCTTGGATTGGGGGCGTGAAAGAAACCCAAGAAATGATGGATTTTTCCGTCAAGCATGGCATTTACCCTGAGATTGAGCTAGTTACCGGTCAAGAAATTGATGCGACTTGGGACAAACTCTTAAACGGGCAAGGGAATTTCCGCTATGTGATTGATATGAAAAAATCCATGGAAAATTTTAAGAAATAAACCCCAAAAACCCCTAAATTAGGGGTTCTTTTCTGTCTGTTCTAACAAAAAACCATGCGTCTTCATGTGTGGAAATATTTCAAAAAAAAAAAAAAAACACTTTTTAATGTTATAATCTATCCCAAAAACAATATAAGGGGTTTTTATGGCAAAAATTGATAGCTATGAGTGGTATCTAAAAGATACTTTAAAAAAAGGACTCTATCACCAAATCCCTATCTACCAACGCCCTTATCAATGGACAGAAGAGAACTGCGAAAAGCTTTTAGACGATTTGTTTTTTAATTATGAAGATGACAGAGAAAGCGATTATTTTTGCGGCTCATTAGTATTAGTCAAATCCGATCCCAATTCCAAAACCGAAACCTATGATATTGTAGATGGCCAGCAACGCTTAAGCACTTTCATTCTGCTGGCAAAAGTTTTATCCGCTCTCTATTCTGAGCGTTTAACCGAAGAGAGCAAAGACTATTTGCAAGAAAGCTTGATTACTAAGTATGGGAAAAAAGATCGGTTGAATTTTAGTGCCGTAGGGTTTAATTCTAAAAAAGATTTTCAATGCGCTTTAACTTCTTTCAATGATGTTCCCATAAGCAACAATAAGAATAATTACCTAAAAAATGCGATCTGTTTAAAAAACTATCTCAGGAAAAAAGAAATTGAAGACATTAACGATTTCATTGAGTGGCTGTATTTTAAGGTTGTCTTTATCACCATCACTTGCCCTGATGCAGACAAGGCGTTAAGGATTTTTAATGTTTTAAACGCTAGGGGTTTGCCCTTGCATGCGATAGATGTTTTTAAGGTGGAGTTGCTAAAAAAAACTCGCTAAAGAAAAGGATCAAGAAGAGTTTGTGTCTCGTTGGAACGCCTTGCGTCAAAAATGCTCAGAGAATGAGTCAAAATTTCCAAAGAGAAAAGAGAACAAGCGAGAGAAGAATGCCACAGAAACCTTATTCAGCTGGTATTTAACCTATCTCAATCCGGTAACTAGTGGGAAAAGCATGGAAGAAAGACTTGCCGATCAGTTTGAAAGGCTTAATAAACTCCCTTTAGAATACCTTAAGGGCGTAGAGGATTTTTACAACGCTTATTGTAAGGTATTGGAAATGCAAGATTGGCATGCTCATTTGCTTTCTTATCTAGCCTCTGATTTTTGGCGCATTATTTTGTGCACCAGCATATTGCACCATTATAGCCCTCAAGATGATATAGAGGCTTTAAAGGAGTTGTTAGTCAAGTTTTACTACCAAAATTGGGTTGCAGAGCAAAAAGAACCTAAAAAACAAACTAATTGCAACATTATTAAAGCCCTAAAAGAAAAGCAAAGCGTAGAGAACATCGCTTCTATTGTGAAAAAATATTTTAAGGATGAAAATACCACGCAACGCTTTAAAGAAAACCTGCAAGATGACCATTTGTATGAAAAACACAAAAAGGCTTCAAGAAATTCATGGCTCAAGCCCATTCTCATTCTAGTGGAATATTTCATAAGCGATGATTCCAGACCTAAACGCATTGAAAAGAACGATTTTCATGTTGAACACATCTTACCCAAAAACCCGATCCTTCAAGCCAGTGGATGAAAGACTTTAGCGAAGAACAAAGAGGATTATACACGCATTCTTTAGCCAATCTCACGCTTTTAGGGGGCAATAAAAACTCTCAAGCTTTAAATTTGGATTTCAAAGATAAAAAGAAAATCTACATGGGAGAAGAAATCAGGTCAAGAAAAACGAAAACTTCTAATGTGATGACTTGTTATAAGACGACCATAGATGTTGCGCAATACACAGAATGGACGCCCAAAAGCTTAGAAAAAAGAAAAGAAGAGTTGATTCAAATCATTGAAAGCGTGCTTAAGCTCTAGGGAAGTGCCCCTAGAAAGTGAACACATAATTCACATACCACGAATACACGCGCCTAAACCCTATATCCAAATTTTTTGCAGTGATGTAGGGGTTTTTCTTTAGCATGGGGAATTTCACGCCCGCTTCAATGCTAGAATGTTTTAAGATTCTTAAGCGAGCCCCCACATTGAATAAAAATTGGAAAGAAGTGGCTTTTTTGCTCACCAAAGCTTGTTCCACTAAAATGCCCTCAAAACTCGGCGTCGCCATAAGCCATGAATTGCCGGCTAATTGTATCCCGCCAAAAGCCCCCAAACTCATGATGCCATTATTAATGACATTAACCATCACATCCATAGCCCCCCCATAAGTGAGCATGTTTGGCTCAAAGGTTTTGGGATCAGCAAGGCTCGTTAAACGATTGATTTCTTGTTTCCCAAGAACTTGACCCGCCAATTGCACCACTTCGTTGTTATAATTAGGGTTTTTAAGCCTAATAGAATTGGCATGAGCGTAGTCAAAAAACCCATAAGCACGCAAGCCAAAGTATTTTCCAAAGAAAAATTGATACCCCAAAAGTGCATCAAAGCCCTTGATGGTAGTGTTAGTGGCTTGTTTTTGAGAATTAATATCCGCATGCATTTGGGCTTGCCCTTGCAAATAACCCGCTCCTAAAAAAACGCCATTATTATCCATCGCTGATAGCGCGTTCATAGAAGCAATCAAAGCTAACAAAGATTGAGAAAAAAATTTTTTCATGGATAATTCCTTAACATAGTGCTTAATTCTTAAAAAGAATACCCAAAAAATAATTAAAAAAGTTTAAAAAATGAAACATTGATCAAAATAAAAACTTTTAAGAGTTTTACATAAGATGATAAAAAAGTGGCTAAAACCCCCTTTTTTAAAATTTTGTTTCAAGCTTTAAGCTACAATATACGCATGAAAGATTTAAACAAGACTATCGGCGTGTTTGTGCGGCCCACTCATCATCAAAACGCTCTTTTTAAAGAGCTAGAGCAGGCTAAAGAATGGGTTTTAACGCTTTTAGAAGATGAGGGGTTTGAAAGCTTTATGATTGATAGCCTTGATGGATCAAAAGACGAACGATTGATAGAAAAAGCTTACGCGTTTTTGTGTTTAGGGGGCGATGGCACGATTTTAGGGGCTTTAAGAATGACGCATGCTCACAATAAGCCATGTTTTGGGGTGAGGATTGGGAATTTAGGGTTTTTGAGCGCGGTTGAATTGAACGGGTTGAAAGATTTCTTACAAGATCTCAAGCAAAACAGGATCAAATTAGAAGAGCATTTGGCTTTGGAGGGTCGTATTGGAAACACTTCTTTTTATGCGATCAATGAAATCGTGATCGCTAAAAAAAAAGCTTTAGGGGTTTTAGACATCAAAGCATGCGCGGGCCATACGCCCTTTAACACCTATAAAGGCGATGGGCTTATCATTGCCACGCCCCTAGGCTCAACCGCTTATAATTTGAGCGCTCATGGACCCATTGTGCATGCTTTAAGCCAGAGCTATATTTTAACGCCCTTGTGCGATTTTTCTTTAACGCAACGCCCTTTAGTGCTAGGAGCGGAATTTTGTTTGAGTTTTTGGGCTCATGAGGACGCTCTTGTAGTTATTGATGGGCAAGCCACCTACGATTTAAAAGCCAACCAACCCCTATACATTCAAAAAAGCCCCACGACCACCAAGCTCTTACAAAAAAATTCAAGGGATTATTTTAAGGTGCTTAAAGAAAAGCTGTTATGGGGGGAAAGCCCTAGCAAAAAAAGATAAAAAGATAAAAGGGTAAAAAACATGCGAGATTTCAATAACGTTCAAATCACACGCTTAAAAGTGCGTCAAAACGCCGTTTTTGAAAAGCTGGATCTGGAATTTAAAGACGGATTGAGCGCGATTAGTGGGGCTAGTGGGGTGGGGAAAAGCGTCCTTATTGCGAGCCTTTTAGGGGCGTTTGGGCTTAAAGAGAGCAACGCTTCAAACATTGAAGTGGAATTGATCGTGCCTTTTTTAGACACGGAAGAATACGGCATTTTTAGAGAAGATAACCACGAACCTTTAGTCATCAGCGTGATTAAAAAAGAAAAAACGCGCTATTTTTTAAACCAAACAAGCCTGTCTAAAAACACGCTCAAAGCGTTATTAAAGGGGCTTATTAAACGCTTATCTAACGACAGATTCAGCCAGAATGAACTCAACGATACTTTAATGCTCTCCTTATTAGATGGCTACATTCAAAACAAAAACCAGGCGTTTAGCCCCCTTTTAGGCGCGCTTGAAGAAAAATTCACCCAATTAGAGAAGCTAGAAAAAGAAAGGCGATCGTTAGAGAATAAAAAGCGTTTCCAAAAGGATTTAGAAGAGCGTTTGAATTTTGAAAAAATGAAATTAGAGAGGCTGGATTTAAAAGAAGATGAATACGAACGCCTTTTGGAGCAGAAAAAATTGCTCTCTAGTAAGGAAAAATTGAATGACAAGATCGCCCTGGCGTTAGATGTGCTAGAAAATACCCACAAAATCACGCATGCTTTAGAGAGCGTGGGCCATAACGCGGAGTTTTTAAAAAGCGCTTTATTAGAGGCGAGCGCTCTGTTGGAAAAAGAGCAGGCTAAATTAGAAGAGTGCGAGCGTTTGGATATTGAAAAGGTGTTAGAAAGGCTTGGCATGCTGAGCGGGATCATTAAGGATTACGGGAGCATTGCGCATGCTAAAGAACGCTTAGCACATGTTAAAAACGAACTGCATAACTTAAAAGAAATTGACCATCATTGCGAAACTTACCACAAAGAAATAGAGCGATTGAAAACCGAATGCTTGAAATTGTGCGAAGAAATAGGTGGCTTTAGAAAAGAGTATTTAGCCGGTTTTAATGCCCTTTTAAGTGCTAAAGCTAAAGATTTGCTCTTAAAAAGCCCTAGTTTGATCTTAGAAGAAGCCCCCATGAGCGAAAAAGGCGCTCAAAAACTCGTTTTACATTTGCAAAATTCCCAATTAGAAACTTTAAGCTCCGGGGAATACAGCCGTTTGAGGTTGGCGTTCATGCTTTTAGAAATGGAGTTTTTGAAGGATTTTAAAGGCGTGTTGGTGTTAGACGAAATGGATTCCAATTTGAGCGGCGAAGAGAGTTTGGCGGTCTCTAAAGCCCTTGAAACCTTAAGCAGCCATTCGCAAATCTTTGCCATTTCGCACCAAGTCCATATCCCAGCGCTCGCTAAAAACCATATTTTGGTGTTTAAAGAAAACCACAAAAGCCTTGCAAAAACCCTTAATAATAAAGAAAGGGTTTTAGAAATCGCGCGCATGATAGGGGGGAGCGAAAACATAGAGAGCGCGATTTCTTTCGCTAAGGAAAAATTAAAGGTGTGATGATGAAATTTTTTCTTTTAAAGAAATTCAGCGAATTTTTAAACACTCAAACGCATTTTAATCTCAAACGCTTGAGCGCGTCTGGCTTTTTATTAGAGGCTTTTTCTAAAGAAAAACACGCCTTTATTGTGGATTTGAATGCGCCTTATATCGGTTTGTCCAAAAAACCCCCAGAAAGCGTTTTAAAAAACACTTTAGCGTTAGATTTTTGTTTGAATAAATTCACCAAAAACGCCAAAATTTTACAAGCAAACATCATTGATAACGATCGGATTTTAGAAATCACAGGCGCTAAAGATTTAGCTTATAAGAGTGAAACTTTTATTTTGCGTTTAGAAATGATCCCTAAAAAAGCCAACCTCATGATTTTAGATCAAGAAAAATGCGTGATAGAGGCCTTTCGTTTTAATGATAGGGTCGCTAAAAACGATATTTTAGGGGCATTGCCTCCTAATATTTACGAGCATCAAGAGGAGGATTTGGATTTTAAGGGATTGTTAGATATTTTAGAAAAAGATTTTTTATCCTATCAGCATAAAGAATTGGAACACAAAAAAAATCAAATCATCAAGCGATTAAATATTCAAAAAGAACGCTTGAAAGAAAAATTAGAGAATTTAGAAGATCCTAAAAATTTACAATTGGAAGCGAAAGAATTGCAAACTCAAGCCTCGCTATTACTCACTTACCAGCATTTAATCCATAAGCATGAAAGTCGCGTGGTTTTAAAGGATTTTGAAGATAAGGAGTGTGCGATTGAAATTGATAAGAGCATGCCCTTAAACGTTTTTATCAATAAAAAATTCACTCTCAGTAAAAAAAAGAAACAAAAATCGCAATTTTTGCATTTAGAAGAAGAGAATTTAAAAGAAAAAATCGCTTTTAAAGAAAATCAAATCAACTATGTTAAAGGAGCGCAAGAAGAAAGCGTTTTAGAAATGTTTATGCCGGCCAAAAATTCTAAAATCAAACGCCCGATGAGCGGGTATGAAGTGCTGTATTATAAGGATTTTAAAATTGGTTTAGGGAAAAACCAAAAAGAGAATATCAAGCTCTTACAAGACGCAAGAGCGAATGATTTGTGGATGCATGTAAGAAATATTCCTGGATCGCATTTGATCGTTTTTTGCCAAAAGAATACGCCCAAAGATGAGGTCATTATGGAATTAGCCAAAATGTTGATTAAAATGCAAAAAGATGCGTTTAATAGTTACGAAATTGACTACACGCAACGAAAATTTGTCAAAATCATCAAAGGAGCTAATGTCATTTACTCAAAATACCGAACTATTAGTCTAAAGGACACTTAAACACTTAAGGAGGTTAGCATGGGTGTTTCCGCTTTAGGCAATGTAACTTATATCAACCAAAACGCTCCTTTAAATTCTGCTATCCAACAGGGTGCAAGAAGTGATATGCTGGATTTAGCGCAAAGCTTTCAAAGCAAGCTTGAATTAGCCCAAGAAACCAGGGCGTTAGAAAACATGCAAGCCATTAGCGATAAAGATCCTAAAGAGGGTTCCAAAAACCGCTATCCAAACAGACAAAGGGCTAAGGCGTTTGGCTTGGAAGAAGAAGAAATTGAATTGTGGCATGAAGAGCATTTGTTGGATATTGTGGGGTAGGGTGTCGCGAATAACCCCTATCCTTTCATGAGTTTAAAATAAAATAATCAAGTCCCTGTTTTTGAAACATTAAAAGATTTTAGCTATCAATATCAATCACAATAGAATCTTATATTTTTAACAAAAGGGAATGCGTCATGTTAAGGGGTGTCAAAAAAGCGGTTTTTAGGGTTTTGTGTTTGGGAGCGTTGTGTTTAGGGGGGTTAATGGCAGAGCAAAACTCTAAAGAGCTTATATTTTCAGGTATCACTATTTACACGGATAAAGATTTCACTAGGGCTAAGGAATACTTTGAAAAAGCTTGTAGATTAAACGATGCTGATGGTTGCGCGATCTTAAGAGAGGCTTATTCTAAAGTCATCCTAAAAGGAAGTGCAAGAGAAAGCATTGAAAAAGCTCTTGAACACACCGCTACTGCTAAAGCTTGCAAATCAAACGATGCTGAAAAATGCAAGGACTTAGCAGAGTTTTATTTTAATGCAAACGATCTTAAAAATGCTTTAGAATATTACTCTAAATCTTGTAAGTTAAATAATGTTGAAGGGTGTATGCTGTCAGCAACTTTTTATAACGATATGATAAAGGATTTGAAAAAAGATAAAAAAGATCTAGAATATTATTCTAAAGCTTGCGAGTTAAACTATGGCGATGGCTGTGCGATTTTAGGGGATATTTATCATAATGGTGAAGGCGTAACACAAAATTTTAAAAAAGCTTTCAAATATTACTCTAAAGCTTGCGAGTTGAATAATGGTGAAGGGTGTTCTAAATTAGGAGGGGATTATTTTCTTGGTGAAAGCGTAACGCAAGATCTTAAAAAAGCTTTTGGATATTACTCTAAAGCTTGCGAATTAAACGAGGCTCTAACATGCACGCTTGTAGGAGAGTTTTATCGTGATGGTGAAGGAGTAACAAAGGATCTTAAAAAAGCTTTTGAATATTCTGCCAAAGCTTGTGAATTGAACGATACTAAAGGGTGTTACGCTCTAGCAGCGTTTTATAATGAGGGTAAGGGCGTGGCAAAGGATGAAAAGCAAACGACAGAAAACCTTGAAAAGAGTTGCAAGCTAGGATTAAAAGAAGCATGCGATATTCTCAAAGAACAAAAACAATAAAATCCTAGCCCTATTAAGCCCCATTAAACAGCTTTCGTTTAACTGGTCGCTTTTATGATATTGAACAAGCCCTTTGTCCTCTCAAAAAGAGAAAACGGCGGTGGAATCTCTTGGTATCTGGATCTTGGGGGTCTTTTGATCAAGGTGTTAGCGCATTTGGAAAAATCAATCAAATCCATTGTCGTTTTGATGTAGCTAGGCAAGTTTAACAAGCATATTTCAAAGAGTTTATAGCTCGCTAAAGCGTCCGCATAGGCTCTGTGGCTGACTTCTATGCCAAATCCTAAAAGCTCTTTTAAAAAACTCAAAGAATAGCGCATGGACAAAATAGCGCGCTTGGATAAATCCAAAGTGCAAAGCTTTAAATTCAATAAAGGGCAATGCAATTTCTCTACAAAATAACGCCCTAAAAAGTTGTAATCAAAATTAGCGTTGTGGGCCACAAACACGCTATTACCTAAAAAAAGCCGCAATTCTTGCAAAGCTTCATGCACGCTTGGAGCGTTTAGGGTGTCTTCATAAGTGATGCCTGTAAGCTCAGCGATATAATCAGGAACGCTTTTGACTTTCACAAGGGTTTCAAAACGATTAATAATTTCCCCCCCCCTCACTTGCACGGCCCCGATTTCTAAAATCTCATGTTTTATTGGGCAAGAGCCGGTGGTCTCTAAATCAATAAAAGAAAAAACCTCATCTTTAAGGGGGGTTTTAAGGTTTTTGAGTGTGATTAAATTTTCGCTCGTTTCTATGAAATTAAGCCCGCACGCTTTTAAATATTCCAAATTGATTTCATCATAAATAAGGCGAGAGAGCGATTTTTCTAGCATGCTTAAGCTTAAATCCTGGTGCTTTAAGCGAGCGATTAGGGCTTGAATATCTTTATGCAAGAGGCTGTCTGACATTCTGTAAGCCTTCAATAGCCAGCTTACGATCTTTGGATTTAAAAATATAACTCCCTGAAACCACCACATCCACGCCCGCTTGTTGGAGTTCAAAGATATTTTTATCATTCACGCCCCCATCCACTTCTAAAAGACAGCTAGGGTTGTAGCGTTTGATCAATTCCTTGACTTTCAAGCATTTTTCTAGCACCAGATCTAAAAACTTCTGCCCGCCAAAGCCCGGATTCACACTCATTAAAAGCACTAGCCCCACGCTTTCTAGCAAGTATTTAACGCTTTCTTCATGCGTGTGGGGGTTTAGGACAATGCCTGGCGTGATGCCTAAATTTTTAATGAGTTGCAACACCCTGTGGGGGTGCTTTTCATTTTCTGCATGAATGCTGATGATTGCTGGGTTTAAAGGGGCGAACAATCCCACAAAAAAGCTCGCATTTTCTACCATTAAATGCACATCTAAAGGCACTTTGCTTATTTGGGTAACCTTCTCTAAAACCACAGGCCCCATGGTTAAATTAGGCACATAATGCCCATCCATCACATCCACATGCAAAAAATCAGCGTTACTCACGCTCTCTATCTCTTTGGCTAAATGCATAAAATCAGCGCTCAAAAGGCTCGGAGCTACTTTCAAAATACTTCCCTATTTTCAATGTTTTCAAGTAAAATATTAGCATCTTTAATCAAATCATAAAAGGGTTTTTATGGATTACAAACATTTTAAAGGCAAGCATGCAAACATCGTTATAGAAATCATCAGTCTTTTAGAAAAAGGGGTTAAAAAAGCCCAAGAAATTTTAGAAAAGCCGGACGCTGGGAGTTACACTAAGTTAGAAAACAGCAGCGGGGATACGCCTATTAAAGCGGATTTAGCCCTAGACCAATTTTTAGAAGAAAATTTTTTGAGTTTAGAAAACATCAAAAGCGTTTTTAGCGAAGAAAAAGAAAAACCTGTTACTAAAGAAAACGGCTCTTATTTGATCGCTTATGATCCCTTAGATGGGAGTTCAGTCATGGAGTCGAATTTCTTAGTAGGCACGATTATAGGGGTTTATGAAAAGGATTATAAGGCGCAAAATTTAGTTGCAAGCCTTTATGTGGTTTTTGGGCATAAAATTGAATTAGTGGTGGCTTTAGACAAGGTTTATCGTTACGCTTTTTATCAGAACAAGTTCCATTTTATAGAAACCATCGTTTTAGAAAATAAGGGTAAAATCGTCGCTAGCGGAGGCAATCAAAAGGATTTTTCTTTGGGCTTGAAAAAGGCTTTAGAAGGGTTTTTTGCAGAAAATTACCGCTTACGATACTCAGGATCTATGGTGGCTGATGTCCATCATGTGTTGGTTAAAAGAGGCGGAATGTTTTCCTACCCGCAAAAGAAATTGCGAAAGCTTTTTGAAGTCTTTCCTTTGGCCTTGATCATTGAAAAAGCTAAAGGGGAAGCGTTTTATTTTGATAAAGGGGTTAAAAAGCGTTTGCTAGAGCAAAGCGTGGAAAGCTACCATGAAAAAAGCGAATGCTATTTAGCTAGTCCGCATGAAGCTCACATTTTAGAAAAATATTTAAAGGGAGAATGATGCAAAATAGCGTTAAAAAATTAGAATATGAAGAGCGTTTTAATGACGCTCTTTTGAAATTACAAGCATGCCAAGAGGAAAAGCAAGTAACAAGCTGCTTGAAATGCGAGAAGGTTTTAAAATGCGAAATCCGCAACAGCTATGTGGATGCGGCTTATGAGAGCATGAGTTTGGGCGAAGCGGGCGGGTTTGATTTCAACTAAAATGGGATTAAAATGGTTAGTAATGCTACCTTGGCTACCTTGCAAAAAAATTTAGACGCTTTTTACACCCACCCCAAAATCGCACGATTTTGCTTGGATTTATTAAGAGATCTCATCAATCAAAATCTAGGGCTAGACTTAAACGCATTCCATTTTTTAGAGCCAAGTGCAGGGAGTGGGAGCTTTGTTGATGCATTAAAAGAATTAGGGATTGCTGATTGGGACGCCCTTGATATTGCCCCTAAAGCTCAAGGCATTCAAAAAAAAGATTATTTGTTGGAATTGATTGAGTTTAACAAAAAGCGTGTTATTATTGGCAACCCTCCTTTTGGGCATAGAGGGAAATTAGCCCTAGATTTTTTAAACAAATCTTTAAACGAAGCGCCTATTGTAGCGTTTATTTTGCCTAATTTATTCAAACGCTATTCCATTCAAAAACACATTGATAAGCGTGCAAAATTGGTTTTAAACGCCCCTTTAGAAAAAAACGCTTTTATTTTTAATGAACGACCCTATGATGTGAAATGCGTTTTTCAAATCTATATGCATAAAAATATCGCCCTAAATCTTAAAGACGAACGCATCATTGCGCCCCCAAAAATCCGCCATAATGACTTTATCACTTATATCCATAACAACACGCCACACACCCTAAAATATTTCAACAAAGAAAAATACCAATGGGATTTTGCGGTGGTGAGACAAGGCTTTTATGATTACAACGAAAAGATCACCAATGCAAATTTACTGATTAAAAACCGACAATATTTTTTCATCAAAGCCCATTCTAAAGAAGCTTTAAGGATTATCCATAAAATTGATTTCAACAAACTCGCTCATAAAAACACGCAAGTTTTAGGGTTTTCTACTTATGATTTTGTGGAAGAATATTGCAAATTAAAGGAAATGCATGCTTGAAAAAGTGTTCCAAGAAATTACCAATAAGAGAAAGTTTTTTGCTAGTTCTAGCACAGGGGAGCAGTTTGAAAACCAATTTAGGAATGAATTAAAAAAACACTTTAGCGAAATCAACGGCGATTTAACAGAAAAATTAAGCCATATTGAAGAAAAGCCTAATAAAGAAATCAAAACCACTTTTAACCAACTCAAAAAGCAAGTTTTAGAAAAAAACCACCCAGACACCCTTAAAAACCCTTTTTCAAACCTTACAAGCCATTTTTTATACCAGCCTTTTGGCTCACAAAATTACCCTGATTTTTTGGTTTTTATTTTTGATCATGTGGTAGGGATTGAAATCAAGTTTTCTAAAAACGATAAGGGTGAAAAAAACCTTCAAACTTCTCGCCCCATGTGGAATTCAAACCTGCCTAAACCCAATGCGATTTATGTGTATGGAGTCGCTAATGCAGACATCACTTTTTTTAAAGGCTCAGATATTTTGAGTTATGAAACCAGAGAGGTCTTGCTCAAGTATTTTGATACTTTAGATAAAGATGAAGAAAGTTTGAAAAACGCCTTAAAAGATTTAGAAAACCCCTTTGGGTTTGCCCCCTATATCAGAAAAGCTTATGAACATAAAAAGGAATTTTCTAACCACCACCAGATTGAAAGCTTCTTTTCGCATAATCACATTTTAAGAGAGCAAAATGTCTTGCAATTTTTGAAAACGCTCACTCATTAGCATATTTGCGTTCATTTATCTATTTCTTGTAAAACACGAGTTTATTTTTAGTGTAAAGAAATTGATGATTAGTCTCATAGAAAAAGCCCCTTACATTCCTTGCCCCCGGCTCTAGCTTTTAGAATTTAGTTAAACCACTTAAAAAGCTTTGTAGCCATAAAATCTTATAGGGGTATTAGTAATCATAAAATTCTAAAATAAAGGTCGTTTTGAAAACGCCATTCAAACACCCCACCACAGATCAAAAATCATAAAACCATGCCCTCCCCCCTTTTTTTTTAATTCAATGCACTTCGCTCCAAACTTTTCTTTTCCACGCATAAGCCAAGAAC
This sequence comes from Helicobacter pylori, assembly GCF_015904775.1. Classification (GTDB taxonomy): domain Bacteria; phylum Campylobacterota; class Campylobacteria; order Campylobacterales; family Helicobacteraceae; genus Helicobacter; species Helicobacter pylori_DM. The sequence goes on along the minus strand of NZ_JADZNC010000001.1, from coordinate 174,579 downwards.
GACAGCACCGCAAAGAAAATCATGATTTTTATCCCTAAGGTATTCCTTTCATGTTTTTTCCTATCGCCCGCTTTTTCTAAATATGCGATGACTTGTTTTTGAGCCTTTTCGCTCAACCCCACTCTAGGCATAGCCGTGCCAGGCAAAAGCTTTTGCGGGTCGTTGATGAAGATATTCAAGCCATGTTCGCCTTTAGCTCTAATCATCATGGACAAATCAGGCGCATGAGAGCCTAAATAATTGGCTAAATCTTTAGGATCACTAAAGGCCTTATCTTTAGCATAATCCAGGCTATGGCACCTTTGACAGCTTTGCGCAAACACTTCCTTATCGCTCAAATTTTTAGGCAAAATAGAAGTGAGATACGCCACAATATCGCTCAAATCTTGATCGCTAAATTGAGAAAAGGCCGGCATAGGGTAGGGCCTTTCATCGTTGAATTTATGGCTCAATTTCGCCGTTTTCACGGGGTCTTTGATGAAGTGGGCTAAGAAATTCGCGTTCAAAACCCCCGCCACATGGCTTAAATCCGGTGGCACGACCCCAAAAGAGTTGCTCGCGATAAGGCTATCCATAGGGGCTGGAATGTTTTGGGATTTAATGCCATGGCAAGCGGTGCAGTTTTCGGCTACAAGCTGTTTGCCCTTATTAGCGTCGCCATTTTTTAAATCCATAGGCTCTAAATCCTTGAAAGCAAAATCCGCCGGAGCGACTTTAGGGTGCATCACCGAATGCGCATAAGGCTCAACCCCATAATAAATCACGCCTATCACCACAATAAGGATAATTAGAATCTTGAATTCTTTCATCTAACACCCCCTTGTTTCTTGCTCTCAGCGATAGTGATAATGGGCAATACCACAAAGAAAAGGGCCAAAAAAGTGATTGAACCCACTAAGCCAATGTATTTGCCAATCCCAAGCGGAGGCAATTTACCATAGATCGTTAAAACAATCATGTCAATGATTAAAAGCCAAAACCACACCATAAACGCTGGCCGTTTGTGCGCGGGAGCGATAACTGGGCTTCTGTCTAAGAAAGGCAGTAAGAAAAAGATCACTTGCGCCACGCCAAAGGCCATTAACCCTAAATCAGCGCTGAAGAAAAAGCCTCTTAAGACTTCATAGCTCCATAAGAAATACCATTCAGGGTAAATGTGAGGCGGCGTTTTAAGGCTGTTAGCCCTTTCAAAGTTGATAGGATCCATCGCAAAATCATAGTGGTAACACACCAAGTAAAAGAAAAAGACCATGAACGCGCAAACCACAAAAATATCTTTAGACAAGAATACCGGCCAAAAAGGAATGACTTTGGATTCTTTTTTCTTGCCTTCAATGAATTTCTTTTCTTCTGATTCAAAGTCAATCTCTTCGCCTTCTTGATTATTGACATGCGGGATGCGTAAAGAATAAAAATGCACCCCAATGAGTAAAATGATCGCAATGGGCAGTAAAAACACATGGAGCATGAAAAAGCGCGTTAAAGTGGAATCCGCCACAACATAATTGCCCCTAATCCACTCCACCACATCAGCCCCAATGAAAGGAATGCCCCCAAATAAATTCGTGATAACCGCTGCGGCCCAATAGCTCATCTGCCCCCAAGGCAGCATATACCCGCTAAAGGCCTCTGCGCTAAAGACCACAAACAAAATCATCCCGCTAATCCAAATCATCTCACGGCCCTTTTTGTAAGAGCCATAATAGATACCGACAAACATGTGGATATAGATGATGACAAAAATCATGCTCGCTGCCGTGGCATGCATGTGGCGCCAAAGCCAGCCATAAGCCACTTCTTGCATGATGGTGAAATTCACGCTATCAAACGCCATTTTCGCATCAGGCTTGTAATACATGAGCAAGAAAATCCCTGAGATCACAAGCACGCCAAAAAGGGTGAATAAAGTCACCCCCATAGCCCATAAGAAATTGATGTTTTTAGGGATCCAGTATTCTGTCATTAGCACTTTAACAAGCTTGTTGGTGCCAAGACGCATGTCCAGCCATTCGCCTAAATTCTTCGCTTTTTTTATCTCTGCCATGGAACTCTCCTTACGCTTTAGCCATCATTTTCTTGTATTCAGCCCCGGCTTCACCAAAAGTGATTTTAGTGCCTTCAATTTTAAAGGGCGGAATATCAAAAGGGCGTGGAGGGGGGGTGCCGGCAATATTCACGCCATCAGCCGTGAAACGCCCCCCATGGCATGGGCATAAAAAGCCTTTTTCTTCATCTTGATAAGTGGGGATACACCCTAAATGCGTGCAAATTTGAATGGCTGTGGTAAAAACGCTCTCGCCAACTTTAAAATCGCGCTTTTCATTAAAGCCCTCTTTTTTAGAACGCTTGAGGATATAGACCGGTTTCCCACGCCACTCCACCGTGGAAAACTGCCCTTCTTGCATGTTCGCCACATCTATGGTCGTAAAACCAGCTGAAACAACGCTTGGAAGCGGATCCCAAGTCTTTTTCATCGCTACTAGACTCGCTATAGCCCCTATAGCTGTAACGCTAGCAAGGCTCATTCCTAAAAAATCACGCCTTTGAATATCTGCCATGATTAAAAAACTCCTTAATGATAATTACCTTTTAACGACTAAAGGCATAGCAAATCCCTATTTTACAACAAACTCTCTTAATAATCTTTTTAAAATAACAAATTGAGGCTAAAATCAAACGCTTTTAACGCCGCTTTAAAGAAATTTGAGCACGCAAATGTTTCAAAAGGGTTTCTAAAATATCGTTATCGTCTTTGCTTGGGGCTTTTAAGCTTTCTTTCTTTTCATCGCTATAAGTAAGGGTGATGTTTTGATTGAAATTAGAAAGTTTGATGATGCCAAGCTGGTTGGCTAGAATTTTAAGCGTAATGATTTGCAAAAATTGAGCGCTCAAATCGTCTATTTTGCCAAACCTGTCTTCTATTTCTTCATGGATTTGCCCCACCTCATCTACATTCTCACACAAACTCAAACGGCGATACAAATCCAATCTCAAACTATCGCTTGCAATGAGTTCAGGGTTTAAAAAAGCGCTCACGCCAAGTTGGATTTCTACGCTTTTTTCAAGCCTTTTCTTCCCCCCACTCAATTCATAAATCGCGTCTTCAAGCATGCGCGTATAGAGTGCATAACCGATATTTTTAATATGCCCGCTCTGATCTTGCCCGAGCAAATTCCCACCCCCCCTGATTTCTAAATCATGATAAGCGACACTCTCCCCACTGCCTAAATACGAATTTTTTTCTAAAGCGAGCAAGCGTTTTAGGGCCTGTTCATTCAAACTTTTTTGATCTTCTATGAGAAAATAGCAAAAGCCTTCTTTTTTGCCTCTCCCCACACGCCCTCTCAATTGGTGCAAATCAGCCAGCCCAAAATTCTGTGCATTATCTATAATGATCGTGTTAGCGTTAGGCAAATGAATCCCTGATTCCACAATAGAAGTGCATAATAAAACCTGATAGTTCCCCTTAGCAAACTCTAGCATGATTTCTTCGCTCTCATTAGCGTTAATCTGGGAATGCAAAATAGCGATTTTGAGTTTAGGGATTAAACCTTCTAGCTTGGTTTTGACTTTTGAAATGCTAGCGATGTGGTTATGGATGTAAAAAATTTGCCCGTTACGGCGTAATTCTCTATAAATAATCTCTTTTAAGAGTTTGTCATTCTTTTCTTTCAAAAAAGTGCGGCTGGGTTTTCTGTCTGTGGGCGGGGTTTTTAAAGAGCTAATGCCTTTAATTTGAGAGAGCGCCATGTTTAAAGTGCGCGGGATAGGCGTAGCGGACATGCTTAAAAAATGCACGCTTTTGCTCAATTCTTTTAAAGCTTCTTTTTGTTTTACGCCAAATTTATGCTCTTCATCCACCACCACTAAGCTCAAGTTTTTAAATTTCGCACCTAAAATCGCATGCGTGCCTACAAGAACATCAACTTGCCCTAATTCCACCGCTTTTAAAAGCTTGTTTTTTTCGCTCGCATACCGATCCAAACGAGCCACTTTAACGCCAAAATTTTCAAAACGCGCCCTTAAAGTCTCAAAATGCTGGTGCGCTAATAAAGTGGTAGGCACAACTAGCGCGCTTTGAAAGCCGTTCAAAAACGTGCAAAAAATCGCATGCATCGCTACTTCTGTTTTCCCAAAACCCACATCCCCACTCAAAAGTCTATCCATCACTCTCTTAGAGCTTAAATCCTTTGAAATTTCAGCGATAGCCTTTTCTTGATCGCTGGTGTATTCAAACCCCGCATGCGATTTAAAGACTTCCAACTCCGCCAAATGCACATCCATCTTTTTACCCAAGATCAAATTGCGTTCAGCCGCTAATTCAATGATCTTACTAGCAATCTCTAAAAGCTTAGTCCTGACTTTAGCTTTTAATTTAAGAAAGCTCCCTTTCCCTAGCCGGTCTTTAGCTGGCACGCTATCGCTTTGCGCCACATAGCGAGCGATGAGATGCAAATTTTCTACCGGCAATAGCAGTTTGTCTTCGCCCAAATAAGCGATTTCTAAAAAATCCCTCTTGCTCCCTAAAACGCTGTGCTGGACTAATTGAGAAAACACGCCCACCCCGTAATCATCATGCACCACCCATTCGCCCGGATTTAGTTCATTCAAAGCGAGCTTGGATTTTTGGCGTTTTTTCTTCCTTTCAAAAGAATTGAGCGAAATAAAAATCCCATCAGGGGTTTTAAAGTTTAACACAAAGGGGGCGATGACGCATTCAATATTGCTTTTTTCAAGCGCGCTTATCGCGTTGTCTAAAATCGTTTTATTAGGGGCTAGGAGCGTGATTTTACGATTTGAATGCAAAGCGATAAAGCCTTCTATGGCATGCGCATGGATTTCTAAATCTTCATAACCTTGCGCGTTTTCTAAAACCTTTAAAAATTTGAAACGCTCATAATTTAATTCGTTTAAGCTCGCTAATTCTTGAATTTCTTCTAAAGCTTTAGGGCTTATAACGCTTTTATAAACGCTTAGCAAGTCTTGCGCTTTTTCTCCTAAAAACCACAAACCAAAACTGGTCAAATCTTTAGAAAAGCTATTTAAGGGGCTTTGTTCCACTTTTGTTTTTAGATCCTTATAAGATGATTCGTCCAAACTAAAAAGCGTGGGGGGGATTTCAATTTCTAGTAAATCTTCTTTAAGACTCATTTGAGTGGTGGGATCCAATTCCTTAATGCTCTCACACTCTGCGTCAAAAAAACTCAAGCGATACGCCTTAGAATTAGGTATATAAATATCCACAATATCCCCCATAAAGCTCGCTTCGCCTTCCACTTCCACTAAGTCTAAAATTTCATAGCCATAATAAAAGAGCTTGTCTTTTAAATCCTTAAGGTTATATTTTCCTAAAAGAGTGATTTTAAAGCTCTCTAAAAGTTCTTTTTTAGGTAAAGGGTGTAATAAAGCGCTAATAGGGGCAATAATGATAGTTTCTTGCTTGTTTTCTAAGGCCTGATAAAACTCCCTCAAACCCCCTAAAAGCTGTAAAAATTCTTCAAAAAACGAACGCAAATCGTCGTTTTTTTTAGCCCTAAACTCCGGGAAAAGAACGGCTTTGGTATTGGGCTTAAAATAGCTTATGACTTCTTTAGCGAGCTTGGATTCTTTAAAATCCTTACAAGCGAGTATTTGATAATCAAAGCCTTTGTTTAAGGCTCTATAAAGACTAGATTGGATCATTCCCTATTTATTTTCAATTTTCTTTTCTTGCTCATTGATTAACAACGCCCCCCCTTGAATATTCTTAGGGCGAGTTTCCCCAATCAAAATCCCCTTCCTTTCCACCACAAGCTCTTGGCTAGAGATCTTACCATCAAGGCGCCCTAAAGGCATGATTTCTACCACTTCCGCTTCCACCGTGCCAGTAAACTTGCCATTGACCACTAATTTATTAGCAAAAATCTCACCCACTACCGAGCCGGTTTGCCCGATCACCACCGTGCTTTTAGAATGCACCACCCCTTCTAATTCGCCATCTACGTGCAAATGGTAATCCAAATGAAGCTCACCCTTTATTTTGGTGCCTTGAGCGATGATAGTCGCTGGTCCTGTTTTTGCATTAGCCGATTTATTATTGTTATCAAAGATTGCCATCTGATGCTCCTTTCTTTATTGAAAACTTCTTCAAAATTTTTCATGTTCCATTTGGTGAAACTCATGGGGTTTATGGGCTGATTTAAAAACCGCACTTCATAATGCAAATGCGGCCCTGTGCTCATCCCTGTATTACCACTATACCCAATCAACTGCCCTTTTTTGACAAATTCGCCCGTTTTCACAACGATTTTATTCAAATGGGCGTAGTAGGTTTTAAAACCAAAAGGGTGGAAAACTTTAATCAAATTCCCATACCCCCCATTCCACCCTTTGCTCGCTAACCCCACTACCCCGCTCGCGCTCGCATACACAGGGGTGTTAATAGCGGTGCTTAAATCAAGCCCGGTATGGTTGTGCAACACATGCAAAATAGGGTGGATTCTTTTATTAAAGGCGGCTGAAACGCGCCGATAGGATTCTAGCGGGTAGTCATTAGGGATAAGGCGCATGATAAAGCTTTTTTGAAGCCCGGTAATCCCAGCGACATCCAGGCGGCTGGAAAAATTGCTCTCTTCTTTTTCTTCTTCAGGCTTATTCACTCCCACCACTTCTTCTAAATCGTTGATGCGTTCCCCTGAAAGTTGCAAATCGTCTAAAAATTCATCCATTTGCAAAGAAAGCTTTTCATTCGTCTCTCTTTTTTTCTCAAATTCTTTAGTGATTAAGGCATGCTGCTTTTCAATATTTTTAATCTCTTTATTTAAGACCAATAACGAAATGCCTAAAAACAATAAAGATCCCACAACGCTCAAAAGCGCATATAGGCCAATTTGACGGAATAAGATATGAACATTAATGTAACGGCTCCCTTTAGAGTCCGTAACCATCACAATCAAACGCCTATCTAAAAACACCAAAATCCTTACTGGCTTATGAGCGCGTCTTTATCCACATGCTCTTGGAGCTGGACGATGTCTTCTAAAACCCAAAACAAATTCTTCCATTCAATAAATTTATTTTCTTCTAAAGCGCTTTGAAAATGATCCAAATCCCATGCCAGAAATTTTTCTGCGTCTAAAATTTTACCCAAAAAGCGCACTTCATAATGCAATTTTTCACCGCCGCTATTACCGCTCTTCCCGCTATAGCCAATCAACTGCCCTTTTTGGATAAAACTTTTGGGCTGCACATTGACATGATCTAAGTGCGTGTAAATGGAGCTAAAACCAAACGCATGTTCAATGCGCACCAAGTTCCCATACCCCACATTAGAATTGGTTTTCACAAAATCCACAATCCCATCAGCGCTCGCATACACAGGCGTGTTTAATGGCGCGATAAAATCAATCCCGGATTCAACGCCCTTAATCTTTTTAATGGGGTGGTTCCTTTCTTTGGTGGGTTTGATCGCGCTATAAGTTTTTAGGGGCATGCCATTAGGAATGAGCATGAGCGCTAAATGTTTTTGAGCCAAATTTAAATTTTCTAAATCCACTTCATCATAAAGATGCACGCCCCCATTAGCCCCTCTTTTGATTTCAATCAAGGATTCCAACCCACGAATCTTTTGCCCCACAATAAAAAGCTCTTCTCGCTTGTTTTTAATCTCTTTTGTCAAAGTGTAATTTTTTTGATACAAATCCCTAAAATCCCTTAAAACCGCGTTCCTTTCTGCTGTCATCGTATCCATTTTAGCGATTAAAAATTTTAAAAAACCCACGCCAAGCCCCACGATCAATAAAAGAATGATAACAGAAATGATGAGGTTGCGTTTTAAATTTTTAGAAAATTTGAGCTGTTTAGAGCCTGATTCATCAATGATGGTGATCATAAGCTGGTTTTGTGGCATCAATCCCTCTTCTTTTGATAGCGTTCATAAAAAGCGTTGGCTACCAGAAATGAGCCATACACCAAATAATTTTCATTTTCTTCCAAATCTTCAAACAAAGCGTGTTCTAACCCTAAAGTTTCTAAAATCCCTTTAAGCTTTTCTAATTGGATAATTCTTTCATTATGCAATTCTAAAATCAAAACCTTTTTAATAACAGGCTTTAAAATTTCTAGCACCCTAAAAGCGTCTTTATCTTGATAGCAGTTATAAATCAAAATGATTTTAGCGTTAAAAACGCGCTTGATTTCTTCTTTTAAGGCTTTGGCGCTATGGGGGTTATGCCCCACGTCTATTAAGATATTAGGGCTTAAAAGCTCGCAACGGCCGATTAAATTTAGGGGCTTTAGGTTTTTTAAAACTTCTTGTTTATTGCATGGCAATAGCGTTTCAAACGCTTTTAGAGCCACTTCTAAATTCATCGCTAAAAAATGGGCTAAATGGTAGCGTTCAATATAATCCCTCACTCCTTTTGAAATTTCATTTTGAACCACAATCAATTTTGCGTGTTTGTCTTTGGCGATCTTTTGAGCCACATTTAAAACCAGTTCTTGTTGGGGAGCGATGATGCTAAGAGAGCCCATCGCTTTTAATTTAGTAGTCGCAATGCTTTCTAAACTATCCCCTAAAAATTCCTTATGATCATAATCAATGGGGGTGAAAACGCTTAGGTTTTTTTCTAAAGCGTTCGTGCTGTCAAACTCCCCCCCAAGCCCCGCTTCTAAAACCAAATAATCGCAATCTTTAGCGAGCATGACGGCTAGTAAGGTAGCGTATTCAAAATACGAGCAAGCGCTGCTGAAAGCGTGCGATTGCAATTGCTGGTGGGCGTTTTCTAAAACGCTTTCTTTAACAATAGAATCATTCAAAAAAAAGCGCTCCCTAAATTCAAAAACATGAGGGGAGGTGAAATGCAACACTTTAAAATTTTGATCGGCTAATAAAAGGGTTAAAAACCGCCCCGTGCTGCCCTTACCATTAGTCCCTACCACATGAATGACTTTCGCTTGAATCTCAAAAAAAGCGTTTTTAAAATCTTTATAAATTTGAATGAAACGGCTAGGGTCAAACTTGTGGTATTCTTTAGGCTTTGTTTCTAAAAACGCCTTTAATCCATGGCTATTTTTCATTATTGAATTTCCCCTCATAAGCGATTTGAGCCACAAATTTAGTCAAAGTTTGTTCCACAGCCTGATTGATAGCATAATAGCGGTTCTGGTAGGTATTAAGGGGGTCTTGCAAATTCACAGCGTAATTATAATACCCGCTATTTTGAAAAGTCTTTCTAACGCCTCTCTTATTATCATAAGTGTAACTCACAGACACGGTTGCGCGATAGAAAGTCGTAAAGCCTTCTTTATTTTGCGTGATACTCGTATCGGTTACATTCGTGATTTCTATAATAATGATAGAATCCGAATCCTTTTCACTCGCCAAGCGGCTTTGGAAGCGTTGCACGACTAAACGATTCATCAAATCCTTAAACTCTACAGAGTTTTCAGGGTTAGGCAAATTCACAATGAGTTTCACATAGATGCTATCGCCTAAAGCGTTTTGAGCGTAAGCGGCGATGGGCTTATACCCACAGCCCTTGAACAAAAATAACAAAATAAAAAAAAGTAAAGCCCTCATGCGATAACAAAATTAACAAGCTTATTAGGCACATAAATTTCTTTTTTAACGCTCGCATTTTCTAAATATTTCTCTAATTCTTTTTTAGCCAAAATAATGATTTCTTCTTTATCAGCGTTAATATTGACTTTCAATTCTGCGCGCCTTTTGCCATTAATGGTAAGCCCTAAAGTCATAAAGTCTTCCACTAAAGCACTTTCATCAATCGCTATAGGTTTAAAATTCTCTCTTTTAAAAAGCCTCTCGCTCAACTCCCATGCCGTGTGCGGGATAATAGGCTCTAAAATTTGCAACAACACAAAATAACCCTCGCATAAAATTTGCTCATTATTTTGTGCATTCAAAGCGTTTAAAGCCTCCATGCAACTTGCGATCAAAGTGTTAAACGAATAAGCGCTTTCAGCCTTATTGAAAATTTCATGCGATTTTTTTAACGCTTCATAGACTTTTTTACGCCCTAATTTTTCCGCTTCATTCAGGCTGACTTCTTTAAATTCAGGCTTAGAAGTAGTGGGGTTAATAGCGCTCGCTTTGTCGTATAAGCGCTTGATAAACCGGTGCGCCCCTTCTAAAGCATTGTCATTCCATTCTAACTCTTTAGCCGGTGGGGCAGCAAAAAGGATAAAAAGCCTCGCCGCATCGGCCCCGTATTTTTTAAGTATCTCTTTAGGGCTAACGACATTGCCTTTAGATTTGCTCATCTTAGCACCATCTTTTAAGACCATGCCCTGAGTGATAAGCTGTTTAAAAGGCTCATCTAAATTAAGATAGCCCAAATCCCTTAAAGCCTTAGTGAAAAAGCGCGCGTATAACAAGTGCAAAATCGCATGCTCAATGCCGCCAATGTAAGTGTCCACTGGCATGAAATACTTCAAGTAATTTTGATCAAACGCTTGATTTTCACGCTGATTTTTGGGCGTGGTGTAGCGCAAAAAATACCAACTAGATTGGATGAAGGTATCCATGGTGTCTGTTTCTCTTAAAGCGTTTTTGTGGCATTTAGGGCATTGAGCGAATTTCCAACTCGCATGCTTTTCTAACGGATTGCCCTCCCCATCAATCACAATGTCTTCAGGCAAAGTTACCGGCAGTTGGGTTTCAGGCACAATCCCGCAATGTTTGCAATGAATCATGGGAATAGGCGCTCCCCAATACCTTTGACGGCTCACTCCCCAATCTTGCAAGCGGTAGTTGATCACCCTTTTACCGAGGTTTTCTTTTTCAAAATAAGCGATGATTTGCTCTCTGGCCACTGAGCTAGAAAGATCGCTCCACTCCCCGCTATTTTTTAAAACCTCTTCTTTGGTGTGGGGCAAATTTTGAGGGCTTTGAGTGATCACTTTAATAGGGATATGATAAAGATTAGCGAATTCAAAATCCCTTTCATCGCAGGCTGGCACGCCCATTAACGCCCCAGAGCCATAATTAGCTAGGGCGAAATTAGCCACCCACACAGGGATTTTTTGCTTTGTTAAAGGGTGGATAGCGTAAATGCCTAAAAACACCCCTTTTTTCTCTAAAGCTCTTTCTCTTTGAGTCGTGTTTAAAATCGCTTTAATCATCTTTGAATCTTCTTGACTCACTTGCTTAATGGCATGCTCTACTAAAGGGTGTTCTGGGGCGATGGCGATGTAGGTAACGCCATAAATGGTGTCCGCTCTTGTGGTAAAAACTTCAATTTCTTGAATGCCATTGCAAGCCTTCAAGCACTCATCAGCGATTTTAAAACCAAATTGCAACCCGCTAGATTTCCCTATCCAGTTTTTTTGCATAATTAGGACTTGAGAAGGCCAATGGTTTTCTAAAGCCTCTAAGTCTTTGAGCAATTCTTCAGCGTAATTTGTGATCTTCAAATAATATTGATAGAGTTCTTTTTGAATAACTTCTGTATCGCAACGCCAACACCTCCCATCAATGACTTGCTCATTAGCTAAAACGGTTTTATCGTTAGGGCACCAATTGAGCATGGCTTTCTTGCGATAGACTAGCCCCTTTTCCCACAAGTCAATGAAAAATTGCTGTTCAAATTTCGTGTAATCCGGATCTGAAGTGGCAAATTCCCTATTTTTAGAAAAAGAAAACCCTAAAGTTTCAAACTCTTTTTGCATGTTTTCAATGTTTTCATAAGTCCAGGTTTTAGGGTGGATACCATGCTTAATGGCCGCATTTTCTGCAGGCATCCCAAAAGAATCAAACCCCATAGGGTGTAACACATTGTAATGGTGCAAACGATAATAACGCGCCAAAGCGTCGCCAATGGTGTAATTGCGCACATGCCCCATGTGGATTTCCCCACTAGGATAAGGCAGCATGCTCAAAATGTATTTTTTAGGGAGGTTAAAATCGTCTTTAGGCTCAAAACTCTTATTTTTCCACCAAAATTCTTGCCATTTTTTTTCTATATTGATAAAATCCATCGTTACCCCTTAATCATCTGTTTCGCTCGTTACAACGCTTTCAATCAACAAAAAGATAAGACTGAAAGCGTTGCTAATCAACGCCCCAATCATGAGCATGTAAGCGGTAACCAAATTATTTAAAATCTGTAAAAACACAAACGCCGGTATGAGGTGCAACACGGTAGCTAAAGAGCTCGCTAACAGCTCTGAAGCGAAACGCTTACACACCCCAATTTTAAGCGTAACGGAAATAAGATTTAAAGCCAACGCTACAAACAACACCACCGTATTAGGCTCATACAAAAACCCTGCAATGGTGGTTAAAGAAATAAGGCTAAACAGCACATGAATGACCCGACCCCAATCCATAGAAACTCCTTAAACTTGACCGCCCTCATACAAACGGCGCATTTTTTCTTTCTCTTGAGCTTTTTTGATTTTTCTAGCCTCATTTTCATAATATCTATCCATATCAAAGCCTAACAATAACGCTACTTTAGGGGCGATGAAAATAGAACTATAAGTCCCTACAATCGTGCCTATTAACATGGGCAATGAAAAGCCAATAATGATCTTACTCCCAAACACGCACAAAATCAACACCACAAAAAACACGGTTAAAGAAGTTAGAAGCGTGCGCGTGAGCGTGCTAGAGATGGCTTCATTAATGGCTTGAATGGCGTTTTTGGTTTTTTGAGAGAGCATCTCTTCTCTGATCCTGTCAAAAATAATGATCGTATCATTAATGGAATACCCAATCAAGGTGAGTAAAGCCGCAATCACTTCCAAATTCATATCAATCTTAAAAACAATCACTGAGCTTGCCACTAAAATCACATCATGCACAAGTGCAACAACGCTCGCTAAAGCAAAACGCCATTCATAGCGGAAACTCACATAAACCATGATCGCTATTAACGCTAAAATCAGCGACAAAATGCCCTTTTCTTTCAATTCGCTCCCCACTCTAGGGCCCACGGTGTCAAATTTACGGATTTCAAAATCGCCGCTGGGTTTTAGAATGTTGGCCACGATAGCGTTCAGATCTTCATTCTCAGCCGTTTCTACAAAAGGGAATTTGATTAACATTTCTTCTTTAGAGCCAAATTCGCTCACTTGCACGCCCTTGAAGCGAGCTTCTTTTTCAAAAAGATCGCGCACTTCTTTAATGGGAGCGTTTTGAGTGTAACGCACCTGCACCAAACTCCCCCCCGCAAAATCAATCCCTAAAGAAAACCCTTTGAAAAACAAAAGCCCTAACGCTAGAAGTGCTAAGATCGCTGAAACAACCACCCCATAATTGGAATAACGCATGAAGCTTAAGATTCTAGTTCGCTTGAATAATTCCATAAAACCTCCTAAGCTCTTTTATTCACGCCAAACCAAAAGTAAAGGCTTTTTGTTTGAGTGAGTTTAGGTAAAATGGCTTGATAAATCCCTTGCGTGCCTATAATAGCGGTGATAATAGAGGCTAAAATCCCAATGCCTGTGGTGAGAGCAAAGCCTTTGATCGCTCCTGTGCCATAAGCGTATAACAACACTGAAGCGATCAAGGAAGTGATATTGGAATCAAAAATCGCTCGACTCGCATTGATATAGCCTAAATGGATCGCTTTAGCGATGCCATCATTCTCTCTTAAGACTTCTCTAATGCGCTCGTTGATAATGATATTAGCATCCACGGCAATCCCCACGGTTAAAACAATCCCTGCCATTCCCGGTAAAGTCAGCGTCGCTCCAAAAATCGCCATGACCGCCACGATCAAAAAAAGATTGACCACTAACGCCATGCAAGCGATCACCCCCGCCATGGAGTAATAAAGCACCATAAAGCCCATAACCAAAATAAAACCCCCAACCAGAGCGATAATGGAAGTTTTAATGCTGTCTTTCCCTAAGCTCGGGCCTACAATCCTTTTTTCTAAAACCTGAATGGGCGCGCTCATCGCCCCACTCCTTAAAGCGATCGCCAAATCGCTCGCTTGAGCCACGCTAAAATTCCCGCTAATCTGCCCGCTCCCTCCGCCAATGCGTTCTCTGATCACTGGGGCTGAATAAACCTTATTGTCTAAAACGATCGCCATGCGTTTGCCCACATTCGCGCCTGAAAAATCCCCAAAAATCTTAGCCCCTTGTGCATCCAGCGTGAAGCTCACCACCGGCTGGTTGTTTTGATCATACACCACTTTCGCATCCGTAAGCATTTCGCCATCTAAAATAGGGATCGCTTTGAGTAAGATTTTACCACCCATTTCCACATCAGACAACAACACGCTGCCTAATTTTTGAGCCTCTAAATCCGTCATTTTCATCGCATCTTTATTGTGTTCTTCATCCACTGCCATCATCTGCAAATGAGCGGATTTAGAAATCAAATCTTTAGCGCGCCGCTCTTCTTCTAAAGTCTTAATGCCAGGCAATTGCACCGAAATTTCTTCTTTACCTTGCTGAATGACTACAGGCTCTGCCAAACCAAATTGATCCAAGCGGTTACGAATGATCCCTATCACTTGCAAGATCGTGTTTTTACGCAATTCTTCTTGCTCTAAAGGGGTGAGTTTCACGCTATAAAACTCCGCTTCTTTTTTGATTTCAAACTGGCTATGACCCTGCAACTCCAATAAAAGCGCGTCTAATTTTTTCGCTTCATCTTCATCTAAAAGCTCAAAACTGATCCCTTCTAAACTGGATTTAATGTCTTTAAGCAAGATATTTTGCTTTTTAGCGTTGTATTCTAAAGCGGACGCTAGGCTTAAATACTTGTTCTTTAAAGCCTCATCGGTTTGCACCCCTAAAAGCATGTTTAACCCCCCCCTTAAATCCAAGCCTAAAGTGATTTTAGGGCCTTTAGTTTCTAGTAAAGAAGGCACAGAAAACCCTACCCCTAAAAGAAGCGCGCAAATAAAAACGATTAAACGAGGGTTAAAAAGTTTCATTCAGTTGTTATTTTGCACCGCTTCTTCATCTAATTTGAATGCTACATAGTTTTTAGAAAGTTTAGCGGTGGTGTCATCATTGAGCTTCACGCTAAAAAAATTCGCTTCCGCTTTAAGCACCTCAACAATCAGCCCTCCTTGAGTAACGATTTTATCGCCCTTAGTCAAGCCCTCTATCATTTCTTTATGCTTTTTTTGTTGTTGGCGTTGCGGGCGAACAATCAAAAAATAAAAAATAAGAAACAACACCACAAGGGGTAAAAGCGTCGTTAGAATGTCTCTAATTTGTCCCATTAAATTTCCTTAAAAGATGTTTTAATCTCAAATTATAGCATTTTTAGCTATTTCTTTAAAGTCGCTCTCTTATCTAGTGCGAATAAATACAAAGCCCCTATGATCCCAGAAATCAAAGATCCGAGTAAAATCGCAATTTTTGCCACTTCCATAGCGTCCTTATGCTCGCTCGTGAAAGCCAGATTAGAAATGAACATAGACATGGTAAAGCCAATCCCTGCTAAAAGCCCAGCCCCTAAAATATGCCACCAGCTGATGCCTTTAGGGCGCGCGGTAATTTTAAGCTTTTCGCTTATAAAAGTGATTAAGAAAATCCCTAAAGGCTTGCCCAAACAAAGCCCTAAAATAACCCCTAAAAGCACCTTATCCACTTCTAAATTGATGCTAGAATCAACGCTCACCCCCGCGTTTGCAAACGCGAATAAGGGCATGATGAAATACCCGCTAATGGGGGCTAGAAAATGCTCTAATCTTTCTAAGGGGCTTTGTAAAGCGCTCGCTTTTTCTTCAATAGAATGCAAGATTTCTTGCTGCTCTTTGGTCAAAAGCGCTCCTGAACTCGTTTCTGCGTATCGCTTGCCCAGTTCCAAAAGCTCTACATTTTTAGAATCTTTAGGGATTTTCACCGGTATCATAAAAGCTAGAACCACTGCAGCGATTGTCGCATGGATACCGCTTTGATGCACGCAAAACCAAAGCAACACCCCTAAAAGCAAGTAAGGGACAAGCGAGCGCATATTCAGGCGGTTTAATACAGCTAAAATCAGAACCACCCCTAAAGCCCCTAAAAGCCATGCGAATTTTAAATTCGTGGTATAAAAGAGCGCGATCACGATAATAGCCCCCAAGTCATCAGCCACCGCTAGAGTGATTAAAAAAACCTTTAAAGCGGTTGGCACCCTCTTGCCTAAAAGCATGATCACGCCTAAAGCGAACGCAATATCCGTCGCCATAGGGATCCCAAAACCATGCTGAGAGGGCGTGTTAGCGTTAAGAAAAAAATAAATCAATCCTGGAGCTATCATGCCCCCAAGAGCCGCAATCACAGGGAAAGAAGCTTTTTTGAAACTGGATAACTCCCCAAACAACAATTCTCGCTTGATCTCTAAGCCTATCATTAAAAAAAATAACGCCATTAAAACATCATCAATCCAGTTGTGCAAACTAAAGCCGATGAAAAAATCCCCTATTTGAAACCCAAAAGGGGTGTGCCATAGCGCAAAATAACTTTCTTTTAAAAACGAATTAGCCACCACCATCGCTAAAACGGCGTTTAAAAAGAGGAAAATCCCTCCAAAAGACTCGCTTTTAATGAAGTTTTTAAGCGTCAAACTGAGCGCGTTTTCTGTTTTTTTGAGATTCATAGACAACCTTAAAATTTTTAATTTCAGACCCATAATTTTTCAAGCAGTCTTTTATGAGCGTAAATAATGCCCGCTTGTATCTTAAAATGGGGGGCTTGAGTTTTCAAAAACTCAGCGTAATGAGACACTTGCACTTTGTGGCTTTGCTGGTAATTTTGAGAGCTTTTATAATCTAAAACATACAAATTTTGCCCCCTATCCCACAACAAAACATCAATCCTAGACACAACCCCTTCAAATAAAAAAGCCGCTTCACCCCTTAAGGCATAACTTTTAAAAAGAGCTTGAATCTCTGCATCGTTTTCAAAAAGCTCTAAACTCTCTTCTAACGCTTGATAATCCAAACCATAAAAACCATGATGGTAGTTTAAATATTCTAAAACGCTTTTTTTAGGAATGTTGTAAGCGTATTGGTATTCTAACCCCTTGTGCAAAGCGATACCAAAATTGATCGCTTCCTGGTCGTCATTCTTTTCATAATCGCTCTCTGGCTCTTCTTCTATCTCTTGGACTTGCTCGCCATAGGCATGGGGTTTGATGAGAGTGCTTGTAATTAAAGGCTCTTTTTGAGGAGAAATAACCGGCATAATTTCTCCCTCTTCTAAAGGCGCAAGATCCAATTGTTCGTGCATTGTTTTGTTTTTGCTTTCTTTTTTGCTTTCTTTTTTGTCTTTAGCTACGATAATTAGCCCTAACTCAGCCCTAGTGAATGCGACATAATACACATTGGTTTCTTCATGATCTTTGGCCGCTTCTTCTTTGTCTAAAGCCCTAGCGTAATCCTTATCCACGACCTCACGATTTTTCATTCTGTAATAAAGGCGAAGAAGCTCTGCGCCGTCATATTCTTCAAGGAGTTGATTGGAGTGATTTGAATTAGGCTTGCCCAAGCGTTCGCACACGATCACATAAGGGAATTGCATGCCTTTAGATTTGTGAATGGTCATGATCTGTGCGCCTTTTGAATGGGAAGAAGCGATCGCTTTAGCCTCTAATTTTTCTAAAAATCCATCGGCGTCTTCGCACCCAACCGCTAATTCCAAACAGCTTTGTGCAGGCTCTCCATAAAGCTCAAATTGCTCCATCACCTTCCACACAAAGCCTGCCACGCTCTCTTTTTTAGGGTTAAAACCAGCTAAAGCGATCGCATCATCATGCAAGTATCCGGCGAGTTTTAAAACGCTGTGCTTATAAAAGGGCTTGTAAGGTTCTTCCGCTAGAGCGTATCTTAAAGCGTTCTTAATGATTTTGGATTCTACAAATTGAGACAAATTAGCGCTAGATTCCGTGCTTGGGCAAATTTCGCTCAAATACTCTTGCAAATAATTTTTGATTTCTAAAGCGTCGTCATTAGTGGCGCATAAAATGGTAATGTTTTTAGGATCAATACGATGATCTAAAAGGTTTTGAGCTTCTTGTAAGATTTGTTCTAACAACAATTCCCTTTCATCAGCCACTAAAGAGACTTTCACATAGCCGTCTGTAACATGTTTATTTTGAGAAGTTTTAGGGTATTTTTGCTCCAAATAAGCGGTGGGGGAATTTTGATAAGCTTTTTTAAAAATGGTGTTCACATAATTAATAATCAAAGGTGCACTGCGGTGGTTGAATTGTAAATTATCGTGGTAAAAATCTTTAGCAACGCTTTCAAACAAAGAGCTAAAACTCCCCCTAAAGGCATAAATGCTCTGCTTGACATCGCCCACAAAAAACACGCTCCTGTGCCATTTAGCTTGCCCTATTCCGGCTTTAATCTCATCAATAAAAGGGGCTAAAATCTTATAATCGTTCAAGCTCGTGTCTTGAAATTCATCAATCAAAATGTGCGCGATCTTGCTGTCCAACCTAAAATAAAAAAACTCCGCCGGCATTTCTTCATAACCATTCAATAAGACATGAACCTTATCTTTAATCGCATCAAAATCTAGGGCTTGGATTTTAGAAGTGGCTTTATCATAAAGCTGGATGAATTTAGGGAATTTTTTAAATATTGCGGTTTCTTTGGCTTCATAATAGCGTTTTAAATCGTTTTCAATCTCTTCGCATTCGCTCTCTAAAGTGGGGATTTCACTTTTAAGTTTTTTAAAATAGAGGTACTCGCTCTTTTTTTCAAGCCATGTTAAAGAGCTGTTTAAAAATCCCCTAAAACTATCGCATTTAATGGCTTCTTTAGCCCTATCTGACGCTGTTTCTATGCTTTGAATTTGATTGTTTAAGCTCCTTAGTTTTTCTAAAAAACCCTCTTCATCAAATGCAGGCTCTTTCTTATTAGGATCAAATAAGTAGAGCTTATTCTTTAAAAAACGCAGCCGCTCTAAAATGGAATCGCTTGTGTAATTATCATAACTTAAGCATTGAGCGATAAAAACGCTCAATTCCTCAAGCTGTTTATTATTTAAAGCGCTCAAAAAACCCTCATTAAGCTGTCGTTGGTGCGCTTTGGTGTCTTCATTGACTTCAAAATTCGCGCTCAACCCCACAAACCAGCAAAATTTCCTTAAAATGCTTTGAAAAAACGCGTCAATGGTGCTGATTCTGATTTCGGCGTTTAAAAAGCGTTGGTAGATTTTTGGAGCACTATTTCGCACTAAATCAGGGTTTAAATGGTATTTTTCTTCTAATTCTTTTAGGATATTTTGGGATTTTTCTTTTTCATTTTCAAGGTTTTCTTTTTGCAAAATTTTTAAATAGTCTAAAATGCGCTCTTTCATTTCGGCGGTGGCTTTTTTAGTGAAAGTGAGCGTCAAAATCTCGCTAGGATTAGCCCCCTTAAACAACAGGGCCAAAAACCGCACGCTCAAAGCGAAAGTCTTCCCGCTCCCTGCTGAAGCCTTTAAGGCCATGCATTGTCTTTTTGTATCCATTGAGATCTATCCTAAAATTCTAATTTTGTCTTTATTATAACCTAAAAGCCTTTTTTACTTAAGCTAAAAAACTTTAATCTTTTGCTATAATCATAGGGTTTTGTCGTTTTTCTATCATTTTAATAGGAACAAGGCAAAGACAGCGTCAAATTCACACATGCTAATCCTTGTATTTAGGTGTTCTTAAGAATTTAAGAATCAAATGAGCATGGAGGAAGAGAACCAAAATAACTTTAAGGAGCGTATTCATGGTAACCATGAAAGATTTATTAGAATGCGGTGTGCATTTTGGACACCAAACAAGGCGTTGGAACCCTAAAACCAAGAAATTCATTTTTGGCGTTAGGAAAAATATCCATATTATTGATTTACAAAAAACTTTGCGCTATTTTAGATACACTTATAATATCGTGCGCGATGCGAGCGCTCAAGGCAAGAGCATCATGTTTGTAGGCACTAAAAAACAAGCCAATGAGACTTTGAAAGAATTTGCTGAAAGCATTCAAGTCCCTTATGTCAATTACCGCTGGCTTGGCGGCATGCTGACTAATTTTAGCACCATTAGAAAATCGGTTAGGAAATTAGAAATCATTGAAGAAATGGAAAATAGCGGTCAAATTGATCTATTGACTAAAAAAGAAAAGCTCATGATTTTAAGGAAAAAAGAAAAGCTAGACAAGTATCTTGGTGGGGTGCGCCACATGAAAAAAATCCCTGATATGATTTTTGTGATTGATGTGGCTAAAGAAAAAATTGCTGTCGCTGAAGCGAGGAAACTCCATATCCCTATCGTGGCCCCCTTAGACACTAACTGCGACCCTGATTTAGTGGATTACCCCATTCCTGGAAATGACGATGCGATCCGCTCTATTAGATTGTTCTGTAAAGAAATGAGCGAGGCGATTTTAGAGGGGCGAGAACTCATGCAAGAAGAAATCGTCCATGCGGATGAAAATAGCGAAGAAATAGAGTTCGTGAGCAATGAAGAAAAAGAAGAAATGCTCGCTGAAATCCAAAAAGAAATCACTCAAGGAGCCGAATAATGTCAGGAATTAGCGCTCAATTAGTCAAAAAATTAAGGGATTTAACCGATGCGGGCATGATGGATTGCAAAAAAGCCCTTGTGGAAGTGGCTGGGGATTTGCAAAAGGCCATTGATTTCTTGCGCGAAAAAGGCTTGAGCAAAGCCGCTAAAAAAGCCGATAGGATCGCTGCTGAGGGCGTGGTCGCTTTAGAAGTAGCACCCGATTTTAAAAGCGCGATGATGGTAGAAATTAATAGCGAAACGGATTTTGTGGCTAAAAATGAGGGCTTTAAGGAATTGGTGAAAAAAACTTTAGAAACGATCAAAGCCCACCATATCCATACCACAGAAGAATTGCTTAAAAGCCCGTTAGAAAACAAGCCTTTTGAAGAGTATTTGCACTCTCAAATCGCTGTGATCGGTGAAAACATTTTAGTGAGGAAAATCGCTCATTTAAAAGCCCCTAGCTCTCATATCATTAATGGCTATGCGCATTCTAACGCCAGAGTGGGCGTGCTAATCGGCATAAAATACGATAATGAGAAAAACGCTCCAAAAGTGGTGGAACTGGCCCGAAACATCGCTATGCATGCCGCAGCGATGAAACCTCAAGTATTAGATTGCAAAGACTTTAGCCTTGATTTTGTCAAAAAAGAAACTTTAGCCTTGATCGCTGAAATTGAAAAAGACAATGAGGAAGCTAAACGCTTGGGCAAACCTTTGAAAAATATCCCCACTTTTGGGAGCCGCATTGAATTGAGCGATGAAGTTTTAGCCCATCAAAAAAAGGCTTTTGAAAATGAATTAAAAGAGCAGGGCAAGCCTGAAAAAATCTGGGATAAAATCGTTCCTGGAAAAATGGAAAGGTTTATCGCTGATAACACCCTTATTGATCAACGCCTAACCCTTTTAGGGCAATTCTATGTCATGGACGATAAAAAAACTATCGCTCAAGTCATCGCTGATTGTTCCAAAGAATGGGATGATGATTTAAAGATCACTGAATATGTGCGTTTTGAATTGGGCGAAGGCATTGAGAAAAAAACAGAAAATTTCGCTGAAGAAGTGGCTTTGCAAATGAAGTGAGATTTTAGGAAACGACCTTTAAAGGTTGTTTCTTCTAACTTTTCAACTTTCTTTATTTAAAATTTTCCATTTTAAGGTGTTTGAAATTTTTGTAATTTTCAATCTCTATGCTTTTAATCATTTGAATTTCGCCTTTTAATGAGCCTAGTTGATACTGCCAAGTTTATAGTCGCTCTAATTTTACATTATTTTGATTAAATTTTGAACGCTCACTTGTTGTAAACCTTGCGTTTAAATTATAATAGCAAGCTAATCCGCATTCTTTTTGATTTAAGAGTTAGTTTTGATTGTCTTTCTAGGGATCATACAAATCTCATTTTATTTAATTGGGTTCAATCTAACTCAAACAGATTTTTTCTAATCTGTCCTCTAAATTTGACCTTAATGCCACAGAGCCGGCAACTTAAGACTCCTTTTTTGGGGTTTGGGTTGAAAAGAGCCTTTTATTTTATCTTAAAGCGGTTTTTCTCCAGCATGTTTTGAATCGCAATAGAGGGCGATAGATAATTGTAACGCACTAAAATTTCGGTGATTTCTTTAAAAATAGGGGCTGCAATCTTGCTAGCGTAATATTCTTCCTTGCCGTGCGAGCCTAAGATAACCACGCCGATAGTAAAAACCTGCTTTTCATCTTCAGCGAACCCAAAAAAAGAGCTGTTGTAGGATTCCGCGCTGTAACTCCCGTTTTTGGCAACCCTAGCCGTGCCTGTTTTGCCCCCTATGTATAACCCTTCAAATTGAGCGTTTTTGCCTGTGCCATAACGCACCACTTTGATTAAGGTTTCTTTCATTTTCCTAGCGCTTTTGGGGCTAATGACTTGAAAAGTGGGTTTGGGGCTAGGGATGTAAATATCGCCATTAGGGGCGGTTTCTCGTTGCACTAAATAGGGGGTAGTCAATTTGCCTTCATTAGAAAACACCGCATAAGCCCTTAAAAGCTGCAAAAAAGTCGCGTTCAGCCCATAGCCATAAGAGACGCTGCCCTTTAACACTTCACGCTTGAAAGCGGACAAAGGAGGGATCTTTCCTGTGGCTTCTAAGGATAAATCAATGCCCGTTTTTTGAGAAAATCCATAGCCTAAAAGCCCGTTATAGAAATCCTCTGGGTTTAAGTTTTTACTGATTTTTATCATGCCCACATTGCTAGATTGGATCAAAACGTCTTCCACAACGGCCTTTTTACTGGGGATAAAGTCGTCTTTAATGGTGTATTTTCCTAATTGGTAATAACCATGGTTTAAATCAATGCGTTCTTTGGGGTTGATTAGATTCTTGTCTAACAGCAAGGAATAAACAATGGGTTTAATCGTGCTGCCTGGCTCAAAAACCTTTTCGGCAACGCTCAAATTCAAGCTTTCATAATCGCTGGTTTTAATGGCGTTAGGATTGAAGCGCTTGCTTGAAGCCAGCGATAAGATTTCCCCGCTTTTAGGGTTAATGATACCCACTAGGATTTCTTTAGCCCTGAGTTTGTCTTTAGTTTTATCTAATAGGGTTTCAATTTCTCTTTGGAGTTTTAAAGGAATGCTCAAATACACCTCATAGCCATCAAGCCTTTCAACCTCTGTGTAAGAGTGGTTTTGGATAAAGTTAAAGCTTACATCTCTTTTGCCTGTTCTTATGCCATTTTGTTGGGCTTTAAGCAAGTGATCTTGAGATTTTTCAACGCCTTTTTTACCGGTAGTTAAAGTGAGTTTGTCTTCTTCTTGTTTTTGCACATAGCCAATGATTGGCTCTAGGCTATTTTGATAAGGGTAATGCCTAGAAACGCCGCTCACTTCAATGTTTAGCCCTTGCTTTTGCCACACTTTATCGTGCGCGTCTTTGAAATTTTGAAAAACCCCAAAGGTTAAAAATTTCTTATTCAAGTCTCTAATATTAGCGGCCATATTGGGCGTGAGATCATAGGCTAGAATAATATAGCCTTTCGTATTGATGGCGTCTTTTAAGGACTTTTTAGGGATATTGCTATAGATAGAGAGAAAATCAATGAAAAAATCTTCTTTATCCGGGTTTAAAAACCTTGTGTCAAAGCCCAGTTTGAAAAGGGTTTGTGAAGTGGCTAGGCTGTAGTTGTCTTGACTATAAATAGTCCCCCTAGTAGCGGTGTCTTGTTTGATCATCACCAAAGTGGGCATGTTGGCTTGCGCAAAAAAAGCTTTTTTAAAAGCGACCATTAAAAAAATAAAAAAAAGCAACAAAAAGATTAGCGCCGTAACCACACCCTTGTCTCTTTGGATTTTTAGGAATTGCTCTGGGTTGAAGTAAGGATCAATATTCTTATTATCCATGAACGCTCACTTGAAAATGGCGTGGCGTTGGACTTTCACAACGCATGAGAGCATGAATTTTTGATGATAAAATCCGTTAAAATGAGATGTAGCAACAACAAACCCTCTCTTTAAAAAGGACCAAGCGATCATTTAAAGAGACACCACTTAAGAGATTAGATCTGCGTTCTTAAAAGCTCTTTATAAGCACTGATCGCTTTGTTACGCACTTCAAGCATGAGTTTCATGCTCGTTTCGGCCTTCCCTATGGCGATAGCCGCTTGGTGCAAGTCTTTGATTTGCCCTGTCGCCATATCCGCTAAGGCTTTATCAGACTGCTCTTGAGTGTTGTTAAGCTCATTGATAGATTGTTTCAAGAGTTTAGAAAACTCCCCACCTTTTTGTTCTTTAAAGGCGTTACCCGATTCTTCTCTTTTAGTCCTGTTGTCCGTGTTAAGCTCAGAGAAAGGACTCAATAAGCTTTTATCATTGTGTATGGCTTGCATAGAACCTCCTTAAGCTCTTTTTTAAAAATTTAATTCTATTAAATATCTTATTCATTTCTGTATTCTACTGATCTTTGGCTAATACTACCTAAATTTCCTTATACTACCATAAATTGTTGGAAATCGTTCATGTTTGTAACATGCCTATCGCATTTTGCGCCATGTTTTTAGCGCTTTGAAAGGCTGCAACATTGGCCTGATAGGCTCTAGTCGCTTCCACTAAGTCCGCCATTTCAACCACCGCATTCACATTGGGGTAAGCCACATAGCCTTGAGCGTTAGCGTCAGGGTGGCTGGGATCGTATTTCATCAACGGCTCGCTATCATCGCGCACAATCTTATCCACCACCACGCTTGTAATGGGGATTAAGGGGTTGTCATCGCCTTCATCTAAAGGGTCTTCATAGGGGATAATTTGATTGTTTTGGGCGATTTTTTGGTTTAAAATCTCATTGAAATCAAAAGCCTTAAACACCGCTTCTTGCCTCCTATAAGGGCCTCCTTCGCTCGTGCGTGTGGTGTTAGCGTTAGCGATATTAGAAGAAATCAAATTAGCCCTTAAGCGTTGGGCGGACAAACCATAACCGCTAATATCAAAAGAAGATAAAAACATGCTTTCCCTTAACTATAAATTCTTACTGGAATCAATGGCGTAATTGATCACGCCTCGATACTTTTTTAAGGCCGAACTCAAGGCTAAATACATGGTAGAGTTCTTGCCCATTTCACTCGTTTCTATGTCTAAATCCACGCTGTTGCCATCATTTTTAGCCAAATGCCCATCTCTAAAAAAAAGGCTTGCCCCATTTTTAGCGCTATTTTCAAAGTCCAAATGCCTAGGGTTAGTGTGGGCTAAAGGCAAAACTTTACTGGATTGGTTTTCAAAAATTTCTGCTTTTTTCTCCGCTAAAACGCTTTCAAAATCCAAATCCTTTGGCCTGTAAAAGGGGGTATCCACATTAGCGATGTTAGAAGCGATCATATCCTGCCTTAAAGCCCTATAATCCAACGCTTTATAAACCAATCCAAACGCTTTAGAAAAATCCATATAAAACCCCTTTTTTAAACCCTTGCAAATTAATAACATGCAAAAAGCATTCCAAAACTGGCTCGCTTTTTCATCAAAGAATGCGATCAATTTCAAAGCATGCTTAAGCTTGAGCGATAAGCCAATTCAGAGCCATTATAGTGTAAAATACCCCTAAAATACCTTAAGAGAACGCCTATTCAAAAACCAAAATAAGGAAATCCTAATGACTACAGACAGAAACCTGTTTTTTTGCACTTCGCTATTGATTTTTTTGGGGGTATTGATGAGCTATTCGCTCTCAACTTACACCACAGTGGTGCTGTATCATTATGGGGAATTCCATTTTTTCATACGCCAGCTTTCAAGCGCGATCATAGGGATTGTTATCATGTGGGGGTTGTCTAGGGTTGATCCTAGCAAGTGGTTTGGCCGTTTGGGGTTTTTTCTCCTTTTTGTCCCACCATTACTCATTATTGGCATGTTTTTTTTGCCAGAAAGCCTTTCTAGTAGCGCTGGGGGGGCGAAGCGATGGATTCGTTTGGGGTTTTTTTCTCTAGCGCCTTTGGAGTTTTTAAAGGTTGGTTTCACCTTTTTTCTTGCGTGGAGTTTGTCTCGCACCTTTGTGGCAAAAGAAAAGGCTAATGTTAAAGAAGAACTCATCACTTTTGTGCCTTATTCGGTGGTGTTTGTGGCCTTAGCGATTGGGGTAGGGGTTTTGCAAAACGATTTGGGGCAGATCGTTCTTTTGGGGGCGGTTTTAGCGGTGTTGTTGGTTTTTTCTGGGGGGAGTGCGCATTTGTTTGGCTTGATTGTTTCAGGGGCGTTTGCGATCAGCGTTTTAGCGATTGTTACAAGCGCTCATAGGATTTTGCGCCTAAAATTGTGGTGGTCTAATTTGCAAAATTCGCTTTTCACGCTTTTGCCGGATAAATTAGCGAACGCTCTTAGAATAAGCGACTTGCCCGAATCCTATCAAGTCTTTCATGCAGGCAATGCCATGCATAATGGGGGGTTGTTAGGGCAAGGGCTAGGGCTAGGGCAAATCAAGCTTGGGTTTTTGAGCGAAGTGCATACGGACATGGTCTTAGCTGGGATCGCCGAAGAATGGGGGTTTTTGGGGTTATGCGTTTGTTTTATTTTGTTTTCTGTTTTGATTGTTTTGATTTTTAGGATCGCTAACCGCTTGAAAGAGCCAAAATATTCGCTATTTTGCGTGGGCGTGGTGCTGCTTATTAGTTTTTCTTTGGTGATCAACGCCTTTGGGGTGGGCGGGATTCTTCCGGTTAAAGGTCTAGCGGTGCCGTTTTTGAGCTATGGAGGGAGTTCGCTTTTAGCGAATTGTATCGCTATAGGGCTTGTTTTAAGCCTAGCGCGATACACGAAGGGCTAAAAATACTAGCCCTTTTTAAAAATCAATGCCATAAAAAGGGTTCAACTTCTGCGTCATTCAAATCAAAAACCACTTTATAATAATCTTTGACTATCGCATTAATATCCACGCCTTTAAACGCTTCTGGGTGGGCTTTTAAGGCAATATACAAGCTAATGAGTGGGGCTCTAGGACCGCCAATATCCATCGTGGGGAGTTTATAAACTTGCTTGTTTTTGATAGCTTTGATAGTGGAAAACTTGGGGTTGTTTAACACATCTTCAGGCGTGAGTGGGCTTACCCACCAAATAAAGACAATCTCAGGGTTTTCTTTAACGATTTTTTCCACACTAATATCAGCACGCCCAAACTTAACGTATTTCAAGCCAAAATTGTCTATACCCCCTTTTTCTAAAATATCTGAATCAAGGGCTTGATGGCCGCTAATCTTATTGGCTTTATGGAAAAGTTCCACTCCTTTTTTCTTTTTAACGCCTTTCAAACGCTCAGCAATAAAGTCCAAAGTTTCTTGCATTTTGGCCAATTTTTTAGAAGCGTCAATTTCTAAGGCTTTAGCTTGAGCGTCAATATCCTCCATGACTTCTGCAATGGTTTTTTCTTGGAAAGAAAGGAATGAAATCCCAAATTTTTTCGCATGCTCTACGGCTTTAGGGTTGCCCACAAAGGTTACCACAAGATCGGGGCTAAGTTTTTTTAAAAGCTCCACATTCAACGCCGCCACATGATCACTGCTCATGGATTTAATGCGTTTAGGATCTTTGAGAGTGGCTTTAACAATATCAGATTTAAAAGCGTAATCCGAAATGCCCACAACCCTATCCCAAGTATTGAACATGGCAGGCACTTCTGCAAAGCTACCCAAGTAGATTATTTTAGAAACAGGAAGCTTTATGGTTTGCTCCCCGAAATAATCCTTGACTTTAACTTCTTGCACTGAAGCGTTAGCCACGCCCAATAAAGATGAAACAATAAGTGCGCCTAAAGAATAAGAGATTAAAGCTTTTTTAAAGCGAGCGATCAGCATAACAATTCCTTTTGTATGATTTATGAAGCGATTATAACATCACTAAGAAAATAACAATAGTAAAAATGAAACTATTTTTCATAAAATCTTAAAATTTAAAAGGAAATATCTTTTCATTAACTTTTTAAGAATATACTCCACTATGTTTCCGCTGATTGAGTGGAAAGCATAATAAAATTAAATCTGTTTTAGGTTTAATTTTGATCCAACAAAATTTTAAAACACTTAAGGAGTTGTATATGTTAGTTACAAAACTTGCCCCCGATTTTAAAGCGCCTGCCGTTTTAGGAAACAACGAGGTTGATGAACACTTTGAGCTTTCTAAAAATTTAGGTAAGAGCGGTGCGATTCTTTTCTTCTGGCCAAAAGATTTTACTTTTGTATGCCCTACAGAAATCATTGCGTTTGACAAAAGAGTGAAAGACTTTCACGAAAAAGGCTTTAATGTGATTGGCGTGTCTATTGACAGCGAGCAAGTGCATTTTGCATGGAAAAACACCCCTGTAGAAAAAGGCGGTATTGGTCAAGTAACTTTCCCCATGGTGGCTGATATTACTAAGAGCATTTCTAGAGACTATGATGTGCTGTTTGAAGAAGCGATCGCTTTGAGAGGAGCTTTTTTGATTGACAAAAACATGAAAGTAAGACACGCAGTGATCAATGACTTGCCATTAGGTAGGAATGCAGACGAGATGCTTCGCATGGTAGATGCTCTCTTGCACTTTGAAGAACATGGTGAAGTGTGCCCAGCAGGCTGGAGAAAAGGCGATAAAGGTATGAAAGCAACTCACCAAGGCGTTGCAGAATATCTTAAAGAAAATTCCATTAACCTTTAATGGTTTAATTCGCTGTTTGATCAAGAGAAACTTCGTTTTTCTTGGTTGAATCCTTTTCTTTTTATTCTTTGCCAGTTTCTAAAATTTTCGTATCGTTTTATCTTTTTATCATTTTTGAATTAATTTTTTTTTAATAAAGGGTTTTTTATGAACATATTCAAGCGTATTATTTGCGTAACCGCTATTGTTTTAGGTTTTTTTAACCTTTTGGACGCCAAACACCACAAAGAAAAAAAAGAAGACCACAAAATCACTCGTGAGCTTAAAGTGGGCGCTAACCCTGTGCCGCATGCGCAAATCTTGCAATCAGTCGTGGACGATTTGAAAGAGAAAGGGATCAAATTAGTGATCGTGTCTTTTACGGATTATGTGTTGCCTAATTTAGCACTCAATGACGGCTCTTTAGACGCGAATTACTTCCAGCACCGCCCTTATTTGGATCGGTTTAATTTGGACAGAAAAATGCACCTCATCGGTTTGGCCAATATCCATGTGGAGCCTTTGAGATTTTATTCTCAAAAAATCACGGACATTAAAAACCTTAAAAAAGGCTCAGTGATTGCCGTGCCAAACGATCCGAGCAATCAAGGCAGGGCGTTGATTTTATTGCATAAACAAGGGATTATCGCTCTCAAAGACCCAAGCAATCTGTACGCTACGGAGTTTGATATTGTCAAAAATCCTTACAATATCAAAATCAAGCCTTTAGAAGCCGCATTGTTGCCTAAAGTTTTAGGGGATGTGGATGGGGCTATTGTAACAGGGAATTATGCCTTGCAAGCAAAACTCACCGGAGCCTTATTTTCAGAAGACAAGGACTCGCCTTATGCCAATCTAATAGCCGCTCGTGAGGATAACGCGCAAGATGAAGCCATAAAAGCGCTGATTGAAGCCTTGCAAAGTGAAAAGACCAGGAAATTCATTTTGGATACCTATAAAGGGGCGATTATCCCGGCTTTTTAAGCCATTTGGATAAAATCCATCTTTATGATGAAAGGGGGTTTTTTTAGGCGCTAATAAAAAGCTTTGTTCTCATTGGATATTGATCAAAAATACTAAAAGTATTTTTAGAATAAAACGAAAAGAGCTTGTGCTAATCAAGTGATAATTTCCTAAAAAGCGTTATTTCTTAAGGGGGAAATGGCACAAAATAACCTCCCCCCTTACCCCTTTAAGAAAATAATGATCAAATCTAAAACGATGAGGCAAATAACTAAAACCCCATTTTTAAAAAGATTAAATAAGACTTTAGCTGTCAATATGCGATTAGAATAAAGCCAAAAATACAGCAAGCCTAAATCTCATTAAAGTTTTACGCTTTTAGAGTGTTCTTTAATGAATACCAGTTTTAAACCACCCGTTAGACTGAGTTATAGAGCGCTGAAACAAGTTGGCTGGTCTTTAGCGTTTAGATGGTTGCGTTTTTGAAAAGGTTTAAAATTTGATTAAAGATAGCCAAGCTCATAGAGTTTATTACTCATTTTCACTAACAAGCCCCCTAGTTTTGATCCCCCTTCCCCATGTTCTACTAGAATAGTGATAGCGTATTTGGGTTTTTCATAAGGCAAAAATGCCGTAATCCACGCATGGGATCGATGGAAATATTCCATATCCTTTTCTTTCATGCGATTGACGATGTTTTGAGCGATTTCTACGACTTGCGCGGTGCCGGTTTTACACGCTAAAGTAACCTTAGAACCTCTTGTGGAATGATAAGCGGTGCCGTCTTTATGGTTGCACACTTCATACATTCCAACGCGCAAGGCTTGGAGCTTCTTTTTTTGAAAACTATTTAGGGGATCTTTGAGCGGTTGTTGGTTGTTGATAGCGAAATGAGGCGTTGCCAGTTTGCCCGTAGCAATGAGTCCCGTGTAGGCTAGCACCTGCAAGGGCGTGGCTAAAAAAGAGCCTTGCCCAATAGCGGTAATGAGCGTGTCTCCAACGCGCCAATCTTGATTGAAGCGTTTGAGTTTCCACAAATTATCCGGCACAATCCCCACAAATTCATTCGGCAAATCAACGCCCGTTTTTTCCCCAAAGCCCACTTCCCTTAAGGTTTTAGAGAGTTTTTCTATAGAAATTTCAAGCCCAAACTTATAAAAATACACATCCACGGACTCCCTAATGGCTTTATACAAATTGGAATTGCCATGCCCTGTTTTTTTCCAGTCCCTAAATTTGCGCTTACCCACTTCAATAAAAGGGGGGGTGGGTATGGTGGTGTTTTCTGTGATATGAAGATTTTCTAAAAAGCTCAAGCCCACGCCCATTTTAACCACAGATCCCGGCGGGTATAAAGCGTTAGCGAAGCGGTTTAGTAGGGGGTTATAAATATCATCTTGAAGTTTTTGCCATTTGTCTTGACTGATCCCGCCTACAAAATCGTTCAAATTGTATTCAGGGTAACTTCCTGCAACGAGCAATTCCCCATTTTCTGCGTTCATCACTAAAATAGCCCCCCTTTTATTTTCAAAGAGCTTGTCCGCTTCTTTTTGCAAGCGTTTGTCTAAACTCAATTGCAAGTGGTTGCTGGTGCTTGGCGGCACTACTTCTAAAGTGGCTAATTCTTGATTGAGCGCATTGACACGCATGATTTTATAGCCCACCTTGCCTTGTAAGAGCTTGTTGTATTCTTTTTCAACGCCGGTTTTGCCCACAATCTGGCTGTATTGATTCTCTTCATCGTCTTTCAAATCTTGCAAGCTTGCCACCCCCACATAGCCTAAAACATGCGAAGCTAAAGCGTTATTAGGGTAGTAGCGCTTGTCTAAGGGAAGCGCAAAAATGCCTTGAGTTTGGATGAGTTTGGTATAAAGGGATTGCATGGTGGCATAGGGAATGAAGCCCACCACTTTAATGAGGTTGTGGTTATAAAGCGAATTTTCTTTTTGGTAATTGTTTAAAAGCGTTTCTTTAGAAAAGTTAGGGAAAAATGTTTGGATGATTCCAATTTTTTCTAAAAGTTCTTTTTGTTTCAATCCGCTAGGCAAAAACACGCCAAACACCAATTCATTAGTGGCTAAAAACTCATGGTTTCTGTCTGTAATATTGCCTCTTGTAGGGACTAGAAATTCCTTTTTAGTCATGTTTCGTTCAGCCAGTTTTTCATAGTATTCTTGATTTTTAACACTTAAAATAAATAAATTTAAAACCAATAACCCCCAAAACCCTATAAAAACAAAGAGCAAAAGCTTATAGCGAAGATTTTTCATACAAACCCCACAAAGCACTCTCTATTAAAGCAAAAAGAGCGAGAAAGCCGAGTATTTTCAAACTCAAAGACACCGAAAAAAAGCGCGATAAATAAAGGTAATAAACCAAAAAAACATGCAAAGTTTTGAATAAAAAGCCGTCATTAAAAAACTTTAAAGAGTTTTTATAGACGATTTGATGGTAGATTAAAAACAATAAAGCCAAAACGCCTAAAGTCTTTAAATGCATGCTCTCAAACCAAAACAAACAACCAAACACGCTCAAACTGGGTAAAAAATGATCGTATTTTTTCGCATAAAACAAGAATAAAAACCCAATCATAGGGGGTAAAAAAGGCATTAAATCTCTCAAAAGGCTATAAAAATAAAAACCAAAGATCCCTAAACATAAGAAAAAAAAGGAATCTTGTTTTAAAGAGAGCATGGTTTTGCGGCCTATAAAGGGTTAGTGAGCAAGTATTTCAAAAGGGTTTGGCGCACGATTTCAAGGGTTGGGTATTTTGAAGAAAGAGCGTTAAAATGGGTGGTATTGATTAAAAAAGGTTTAGGAGCGTTTAAAAAAAGGCGGTGTTGCTCGTTTTTATTCAACTTGTCAAATTTCGTAAAAAGAGAAAGGTAGGCTTGATCGGGCCTTAAAAGGGCTTGAATATTTTCTTTAGCGTTTTTGTCAATTTCTAAATCCAAATGGCGCGCATCCACTAAATGGATAAAAAGTTTGATAGAAACCCTAACGCTCAACAATTCCCATAAAAACCCCTCCCATTCTTTTTTCAAGCTTTTAGAAACTTTAGCGTAGCCAAACCCGGGCAAATCAATCACATTAAAAGTGGCCCTTAAGGCGTTTTCTTTATCTTCCCAAGTGGTGGAAAAAAAATTCGCTAAGCGGGTTTTTCCCGGCGTCGCTGAGCTTTTGGCGAGATTTTTCCCCAACAAAGTATTAATAAAGGCGCTTTTGCCTACATTGCTACGCCCTAAAACCACCATCTCAGAAGTCAGGCTTGCGGGGCATTGAAAAAGTTGGCTAGAAGAAGTGAGAAAATGAGCGTCTTTAATGGCGATCATGGTTTTTCCTTAGCGCCTTTCTTCTTCAATTTAGCCTTACGATTTTCTTCATTAATATCTTCCATATCAAACACAAATTTAGCGGGCCGCTTCGCGCTCCCCAACACATCAGCATAGCCCTTAGTTTTGTTTAAAATGATTTCATCACCGGTGATGACATTGGATTTCCCCACTTCTCTAACCACCGCATTTTGCAATAATTTGTATTCCCCATTCAGCGCGTTATAAATGAGCTTGTCAGCGCTCCCGCTGATTTCACGATTGTCCTCTGTAAAGATATTAAAATGCGTGTTCCCTGTGGCTTCATAGTGCTCTGGCTTTCGTTTATCATTTAAAAACACGCTCACTTTATCCGCAAACAACCGGTCTTTACCTTTTTTGATCTGCACATTACCTTGAATAACGGCGGTTTTTGTTTTGTCGTTCGCTACAAATTGGTTGCCAGTAATCTCTAAAAGCTCTCTTTCTTTTTTCAAACCTTTATTCTCTGTTTTTTGAGCGCTCATCACGCTTAAAATACCAAAACAACACACCAAAAAACACCACCAACGCATTAAAAACCTCCTTTGAAAGTGGGGAATTTTTTCTTTTCTTTCTGGCTTTGTTTGATTTCATCTAAGAATAAATGCGCTTGAATGCTTTGAGCTTCAATAATGGCTAAAGCATGCGAATAAGAAATGTCAAGCCCTTCAATCTTACTATCTTTTGAAATGAGAATGAAACGGCCCTTGCCTTTAAAATTTTGCTCCTTGTGGTTGTAAATCCCTGTTTCACTCCAAAAACTAGAATCGTCGCTTCTTTTATAAGTAACCCCATTAGGGAAGAAATACAAATCCTGCTGCCGCTTGGCTTTAGGAGA
This sequence comes from Helicobacter pylori, assembly GCF_015904775.1. GTDB lineage: Bacteria > Campylobacterota > Campylobacteria > Campylobacterales > Helicobacteraceae > Helicobacter > Helicobacter pylori_DM. The sequence continues at coordinate 140,864 of NZ_JADZNC010000001.1, read as the reverse complement.
TTCAACGCTTTCAATGGTGTCTTCATCATAGCGCTTGATTTTGGAATCAAAAAAGATTTCGTAATCATCGTATTGTAAAGCTTTTTTACCCTCTATGGAAAGATCAAGGATTTTATCGTTGATTTGAAACGCTTTAAAATTTTCTAATTCAATTTTAGGGATATTTTCTTTAGAGACCACGCTAGTGGGTTGGGAACGCAAAAAGAAAAAGACTAGCCCTATCGTGATGAAAGACAAAACCACAAAAAAGTTTAAAACGCTATTAGAGGTAAAGCTTGAGTGCTTCATCTTGCAAGCCTTCTAATTCTAAAAGATAATCAATCGCTTCCCTAACAGCCCCCTTACCCCCTGAATTTTGCAACACTTTATAAGCCTTACTTTTAAGCAAGGGGTGTGCATCAAAAGGAGCGAAACTCAAAGCGCATGCCTTAAACATGCCTAAATCGTTATAATCATCGCCTACGCATGCGATTTCTTGCGTACTCAATTGCAAGTCTTTTTTGAGCCGCTCCACAACCACGCTTTTATTTTCAACGCCCATAAAAACAAACTGAACGCCCAAACTCTCCATGCGTTTTTTCACCATGATTGAAGTTCTTCCTGTAATGATAGCGATTTTTTTGCCTAATTTTTGCCATAGCGTCATGCCAAGCCCATCTTTGACATTAAAAGCCTTGATCTCGTGAAAATTCTCATCAAAATACAACGCCCCGTCCGTGAGCGTGCCATCCACATCTAAAAGCAATAACTTAATCATTCTCTCGTTAAAACCGCATTCTGGTTGTATTTTTTCATAAAGTCCCTAGCCTCTTCTTCGCTTTGAAACCCTTGAACTAAAACTTTATACAAATCGTCCTTAAAAGCAACCTTGACGCTGTAATTTGGATTTTCTGCTTGCAATTTATCCGCTAGAGTTTGAGCGCCTATTTGGTTTCTAAAAGCCCCCATTTGCAAAGAAAATTTCCCTCCGCTCACGCTTTTTTCGCTCTCGCCGACTTTAAATTCCTTGTGTAAGATCTTTGAATAGCTGGCGTTAAAGGATTGTTCGTATTGCGTGGAGATAACCCCACCAAAACCCAAAACAATAAGACGCACGCTGGCTGTGCCTTTTTTAACCATGTCAATATCCCTAGCGGCCGCATTAGACAAATCAATGATGCGATCGCTCACAAAAGGCCCTCTATCATTAATGCGCACGATGGTGCTTAAGTTATTATCAACATTGATGACTTTCACCACGGTGTTCATGGGTAAAGTCTTATGCGCGGCGGTGTGGGCATACATGTTATAAATTTCCCCATTACTGGTTTTTTTGGCATGGAAGTTAGGGCCATACCAGCTCGCAATGCCATCAAATTTTTCGCCTAAATCCACTTTAGTGGGGTAATACCACTTGCCCCCCACTTGATAAGGGCGCATGGTGGCTCTTTGGATCGCACTAGAATCGCGCATGCCGTTATCTAGGGGTTGTTTTGTATTGCTATCTTGCGAATCGGTGTGGTGTTTGAAATGGCGTTCAAAAAAATTGCGTTTATAGGTGGCTTTTTTGGTTGTCGGGTCATAGTCTTTAGCGTTTTCATAAGCGCGCAAGCTTTCATGCTTATAAGACAAATTCTTTATTCCCTCTTTTTTAACCGCACAAGCGCTAATCAAAAAAATAACGCCTAAAAAATAAACTTTTTTTAACGCCAAACCCATTAAAATTCCCTTGTAGCGATCGATTTCTTATTGGTGGGGATGATTAAGCGTTGGTGGATAAAGATATTAGAATCTTTGAGGTTATTGGCTAATTGGATACTGGAAATACTGACTTGATAGCGTTTAGCGATAGAAGACAAGGTTTCTTTAGGCAAGACCACATGGGTGATGAAAGGGCTTTTAGGACTAGCTTGAATGTTTTTATTTTGTTTGAGTTGGCGTTGTTTGAAAAGGGCGAGTTTTTCATAAGGGATATAAATGGTGTAGGTGGGGTCTTTAGAGGGCAGAATGTTATAGCGGAATTGGTGGTTGTAGGATTTTAGGGTTTCCAAACTCAAGTTTAAATTTTTGGCCACTTGGACTAAAGAAGTGTGTCTTTTAAACGGGACGCCCACTAAACTCACCCTCGCCCCACGATTGAGCAAGTATTCTTTATCTTTGAGGTTGTCTAGGCTGTTGAATTTCAACGCCAGGCTTAGAATGGAGCGGATATACTCTCGTGTCTCTTTGGGGAGGTATTTTTTATCTTCATCCAGCAAAATCTTAATATCCGAAGTGCCGGCGGCTTTAATAGCGTTTTGAACCTTGTGTAAGCCGTAATTATACGCCATAGCGACCAAATACCACTCCCCGGTTTGCTTGTAGAGCTGTTTCAAATAAGTGATCGCCGCTTGAGTGCTTTTAATGGGGTCTCTTCTTTCATCAATGTAATGATTGACCTTAAGCCCTAATTCTTTAGCCGTGCTTGGCATGAATTGCCAAATCCCTACCGCTTTTTTCCTGCTATAAGCCCTTGATGAAAATTTAGACTCTGCCATGGCTAAAAACAAAAATTCTTGTGGCACGCTCGCTTCTATGAGCATGTTTTTAATGATGGGGATGAACTGGTAATTCACATCAAATCTTTTGACAAGTCTCTTCCATTCTTCTTCTTCATTCACTTTTTTTAAAACGCCTGGCATTTGGGATAAAAAGCTCGCATTAACCCCAAAGGCCTCTAGCGCTTTGGTGTCAATATTAGATTCAAAAGCCATTTTCGCATGGCCTAAAGAAGCCAATAAAAGGGTAACAAAAAAAACCAACCATTTTTGACTAAAACACTTCATTCTTTTTGACATCGCATCCTAATAACTATCCAGCTTTTAAAATAGCCTTGATTATAGCTAAACTTGAATAACGCTTTCTAACAAGCCCTAATTTTAGGGGAAACTAAAGAGCGTGTGAGCGTTATGCGTGCTTAAAGAAGCGAGTTCTTCAGTCTCTATGTTGATGATTTCGGCAATTTTTTGAGCGATTAAAGGGATATAAGTAGGGCTATTCCTAGTACCTCTAAAAGGGTGTGGGGTCAAATAGGGCGAATCCGTTTCTAAAAGAAGCCTGTTTTTAGGGATTTTAGGGAGAATCTCTACCAGTCTTTTAGCGTTTTTAAAGGTGCTAACCCCCCCTATACCATAGTAAAAACGATCGCTCAGTTCTAAAAGCATGCTATCAGCGTTAAAGCAATGCAACACCCCAAAAGCTTTAGGATAGCTTTTTAAAAGATTCAAACTATCAAAACTCGCCTCTCTAATATGGATGATCAAGGGCTTGTTGTGTTGGATAGAAAACTCAATCTGTTTGGTGAAAACTTCTTTTTGTTTGCTTTTATAATTTTCTCTTTCATTCAATTCAGGCAAGCGGTAGTAATCCAGTCCGCATTCGCCTATCGCCACGCACTTTTGATGACTGACAAATTTTTCAAACAGGCTTTCATCAAAACTCTCCACATCATAAGGGTGAGCGCCTATAGCAAAAAACACGCCTTCAAATTTTTCGCTAATTTCTATTGCTCTATTCAAATCTTTCATGTCCGCGCCAGGAATCACGCATTGAGTAACGCCTTTTTCTAGGCTTTCTTTTAACACTTCTTCTAAATCGTTTTCATAATCCTTGTGATCCAAATGGCAATGCGTATCAATAAACATGCTTCTATCCTGTGGTTTTATTTAGCTATGTTATAATAGTCAAACATTCTAACATAAGGAGAATAACAATCAATTATGTTTAGCGGGTTAATCCATAAAATAGCTAAAGTGAAAAGTTTCCACAACAATATTTTAAGCATAGAGAGCGATCTCAATCCCAAGCTTGGCGACAGCATTGCGGTTAATGGGGCGTGTTTGACCGCCATAGAAAGTTCAAAAACGCATTTTAGCGTGGAATTGAGCCAAAAAACCCAAAACAGCGTAGCGTTAGAAAATTACAAGGATTTAGTCCATATTGAGCCAGCCTTAAAAGCCGATGCGAGTTTGGATGGGCATTTTGTGCAAGGGCATATTGACGCTATTGGGGTCATTGAAAAAATCATTCACAACGCTAATCAAGTGGATTTTTTCATCAGCGTTTCTAAAGAAACGCTTTTATTGTGCGTTGAGCAAGGCTCTATCGCCATTGATGGGGTGAGTTTGACTTTAAGCAAAGTAGAAGAAAAGGGGTTTTGGCTAACGATTATCCCTTACACTTTAGAAAATACCCTTTTTAAGACTTATCCACTCAAACGGCGCGTGAATATTGAAACGGACATGTTGGTTCGCAGCGTTGCGTCTATTTTGAAAAAAACAAAAGGGTTTGAAAAAAATTTCTCTTGGAATGACGCGGATTCTTTGACTTTAGGGTATTAGATGAATAAAACCATAAAAGCCGCCGCTCTAGCCTATAACATGGGGCAAGATCATGCCCCAAAAGTGATCGCAAGCGGGGTGGGCGAAGTGGCTAAAAGGATCATTCAAAAAGCTAAGGAATACGATATAGCGCTCTTTTCTAACCCCATGCTGGTGGATTCGCTTTTAAAGGTGGAATTAGACTGCGCGATACCTGAAGAATTGTATGAAAGCGTGGTGCAAGTGTTTTTATGGCTCAATAGCGTGGAAAATAACGCGCAAATGTCCAAGTGATCGGGATATAAAGTTAAAACGATGGTAGTGGAATTAAAGAACATTGAAAAGATTTATGAAAACGGATTCCATGCTCTAAAAGGCGTGAATTTGGAATTGAAAAAAGGCGATATTTTGGGCGTGATAGGCTATTCAGGGGCGGGAAAATCCACGCTCATCCGCTTAATCAATTGTTTAGAGCGCCCTAGTTCTGGCGAAGTGTTAGTCAATGGGGTCAATCTGTTAAACTTAAAGCCTAAAGAATTGCAAAAAGCACGCCAAAAAATAGGCATGATTTTCCAACATTTCAATTTATTGAGCGCTAAAAATGTGTTTGAAAATGTCGCTTTCGCTTTAGAAATCGCCCGATGGGAAAAAAATAAGATCCAATCAAGGGTGCATGAATTGTTGGAATTAGTGGGGTTAGAAGATAAAATGCATTTTTACCCTAAACAGCTCAGCGGTGGGCAAAAACAACGAGTGGCAATCGCTAGGAGTTTAGCGAATTGCCCTGATTTGTTGCTTTGCGATGAAGCCACATCCGCGCTGGATTCTAAAACCACGCATTCTATTTTAACGCTTTTAAGCGGCATTCAAAAAAAGCTTGACTTGAGCATCGTTTTCATCACGCATGAAATTGAAGTGGTTAAAGAATTGTGCAATCAAATGTGTGTGATCAGCAGCGGCGAAATCGTGGAAAGAGGCTCGGTGGAAGAAATTTTTGCTAACCCTAAACATGCCGTTACTAAAGAATTGCTTGGCATCAAAAACGAGCATGGGGATCAAAAATGCCAAGACATTTATCGCATCGTGTTTTTAGGGGAGCATTTAGACGAGCCGATCATTTCTAATTTGATCAAGCGTTTTAAAATAGATGTGAGTATCATTTCAGGCAATATTGAAGAGCTTACGACTAAAGATATAGGGTATTTAGTGGTGCGGTTTTTAGGCAGCACTACAGAGATTCAAAGGGCTTTAGAGTATTTGAACGCTTTAGGCTTACAAGTGGAAAAATTAAAGGATTAAAATGATTTCTCAAATGCTCATTCAAGCCACGCTAGAAACGCTTTATATGGTGTTTGTGGCGAGTTTTTTGGCGGTTGTTTTTGGCTTGCCTTTGGGGGTTTTATTGTTAGTGAGTAAAAAAGGGCATCTGTTAAACAAACCCCTTTTGCATAAGATTTTAGACACTTCTATCAACATGACTCGCTCTTTCCCTTTTATCATTTTGATTATTTTGCTCTTGCCTCTATCGCGCTTTTTGATTGGCACAAGCATTGGATCTAGCGCGAGCATTATCCCGTTAGCCATTTCAGCCATTCCTTTTGTCGCAAAGCTTTTTGAAAATTCTCTAATGGAAGTAGAGCATGGCAAGATTGAAACCACTTTAAGCTTGGGAGCGTCTCATTTGGAAGTCGTTAAAATGATGCTTTTAGAGAGCCTGCCCTCTTTAGTGAATAATATCACCATCACTTTAATTTCTCTAATAGGCTATTCGGCTATGGCTGGAGCGTTAGGGGCTGGGGGATTGGGGGATTTAGCCATTAGGATTGGCTATCAAAGTTATAGGGGCGATGTGCTTTTTTACGCGGTGGTTGTGATCATCGTTTTAGTGCAAATCATTCAAAGCGCGGGGGATTATGTGGTGAAACGCTTGAGAAAGAATAAGTATTAGGGATTTGGTTCTCATCAAATGCGAATATTCAAAGCCAACTTTAACTCTTTGTTTTTTAAACGGGATTTCTAAGCTTTGTTCATGGCGGAATTCAACTCTTTAAAAACGCTTTTAAAGGTTATCGCTCAACACTTGGATTAAAGCTTTTTGCGATCAAATATTCCATTAAATTCTCATGCAAAAATGGGCTTTATTTCGCGCCATTGATAAATTGATTCATCTGCTCTTCTAATCCTATGATTTGCGTTATCGCTCCCTCTAAAATTTCAAAATTTTTAGCGTTTTTTGGGGCAATGCATGCAAGCTTGTTGGAAGACTTTTCTAATGATTGGATGTCTTTAAGCAAGGTTTTTAAAACCCCTACGCTTTTAAAATCCTTCTCAAAATAATCATCAAATTGTTGCTCTGTTTGAGACAAATTCTCTAAAAAATCGTTTTGAAGGCGTATTTGAGTGCGATCATGCCCGGTTTCAATACAGGTTTTATAGGTTTTATTGATCGCAGTCAAAACCTCTTTGGCTTTCAAAAAAGCCTTGGAAAGCTCAGCGATGATTTCATAATGTTCGCCCTCCGCTCTTAAAAACCCTAAAAAGAGCACAATGAGCAATAACTTTTTTAGCATTTTATCCCTTTACCATTGATAAGAAAAGCTCACCCCATAGCGGCTACTGCCTTTAAAGTCGCTAGAGATTTCAGGATAGAGCATCCATCGCTTGGGTTTGTAGCGTGAAGTGAATAAATAGGCAAACCCCCATGCGATAAGACTGCCGATCGTAACTTGCAAGATCGTGTGTTGTCCTGCCACCACTCTGCTAGCGTCAGTGAGGATTGCAAGAGCGATCACAGGAAGAGCCGGTTTCCACCCGTAGCGGTAATACACAAACCCAGCCGCGCTAAACACCCCCCCAGCATGCCCGCTTGGCATGCCTCTCCAAGAATTACAGCATGGCCGTTTAGCAAATCCCACTCTAGCCCCATCTTTATGGGCGGTGCTAAAAGCTCCTTTAAGGCCATAAATCACTCCTTGAGTGACTAATGTGCCGACCGCTAATTCCCCTAATCCTCTATAATCGCGCATCGCCAAACTGACCGTGCCTACAAAAATAGGCAAAAACCTAAGCACATCGCCAATCTCTTCTAAAATGTATGCCCCCTCATTGATCGGCTCACTCCTTAAAGGATATACCCATAAGAGCAGACTCAAAAAAAGACTTTTGAGCTTTTTCATTAGAACGCCCGCTTTTCTAAGGCAAAAACTTGCCTGCTCAAATAAGCATAGCCTATTAAATAGCATGCGATAAAGACTAGGCTAATGACAATGAGCGCGTAAGAATTTAAACGAAACAAGACGCTGATTAAAATAAAAGGCAAGTTGCACAGAATAAGGATAAACGCGCATAAAGGGTTAGGGTAATTGAAAGAGCGTTGTTGCAAGAATTGGAATAAGAGGGTGTGCAAATGCAAATTATCCGGCATGGTGGCTTTCTGGCGTTTTATTTTGCGCCTTAGGATACTAAAAAGCACCTCTATGACTGGATAAAGCATTAAATTTAGCCCAAAAAACACGCTGATTTTTTGCTCCAAACTCAAATCCAAAAGGGAAATCCCGCACACCAAGCCCAAAAAATACGCCCCTCCATCGCCTAAAAAAATCTTTCCTGAAGGGAAATTTAACACCATAAACCCAAGCACCATGTAAGCGAGCAAACAAGACAAACTGCTAGGGTCTATATAATGAATGACTAAAAGAGTAATCGCGCAAATCCCTGATGCCAGCCCGTTAAACCCATCAATAATATTAATGGCGTTACTGATACCCACCAGCATAAAGATAGCGAATAAAAAAGCGATAAAATAAGGCAAGCTAAAAAGGGGCGAAAAATCGCTCACCACTAAAGGCGTTGATGAGATGATGCAAATAACCCCTACGGCTTGCAAAATAAGGCGTATTTTGGGGCTTAATGAAAGGTTAATGTCTTCTAAAAAACCGCTCAAAAACACTAGCGACAGCCCTAAGAAAACAAAAAACCCCTTAAAAGGCATCTCAAAAGGTTCAAAATAACAAGCCAACGCAAAAGAAAGAAAGATCCCAAGCCCCCCGGCTCGTGGGGTTCTTGCATGATGGAAGCCTTGTATTTTATTAGCGTTATCCACAAAGAGCATGGATTTTTTAGACCACAAAACAATCAAAGAGCAAATAAATAAACTGGTTAAAAAATATAGCACCCACAACACTTTTATTGGATTTAATTGACATTTTGTTTTGGGTATTATAGCATTTTTAAAAGATAGCTTGATGATAAAATCTTATAGGTATAAGAGGTGGGTTTTATGTTACAATTCCAAAAATCATTATTATAAAATAAAGGATAGCCATGCGTTTTGGATTGAATATTGATCACATTGTTACTTTAAGGGAAGTGAGAAAGACTTATGAGCCTGAGATTTTAGAGGCTCTGTTTATCGCTAAAAACACCCATAAAGTGGATTTAATCACCATCCATTTGAGGGAAGACAAACGGCACATTCAAAATGAAGATGTTTTGAGACTGCTTGAAATAAGCCCCTTGCCTATCAACATTGAATGCTCTATCAATACTGAAATCACTGATTTTTTATGCTCTTTAAAAAATAAGCCGAGTAAGGTTACGATCGTGCCTGAAAACAGAAATGAGATTACGACAGAGGGGGGATTGGATTGCTCATTAAAGGGTTTGGGGGAAGTTATTAGAGCGTATCACAATAAAGGCATTGAGGTGTCTTTGTTTGTTGATCCTTTAAAAGACGCTCTGCATTTTGCAAAGGAGCATCAAGTCAAGCAAGTGGAGTTCCACACTGGGGTGTATGCGAATTTGCACAACGCTTTATATTCTAACGCTAACAATCAAATCCATGCCATTAGCGCGCTCAAAGACAAAAGCCCCAAAGAATTGAAAGAAGAATTGCATAACGCCTTTTTGCAATTAAGGAGAATGAGCAAAGAAGCGTTTTTTATGGGAATTGTGGTGTGCGCTGGGCATGGGTTGAATTATACTAATGTGAAAGAATTGTTAAAAATCCCCTCTTTAAGAGAGCTTAATATCGGTCATAGCGTGATTTCAAAAGCGGTTTTAGTGGGCTTAGAAAAAGCGATTTTAGAAATGGCGCAACTTATTAAGCGATAAAATGGCTAAAAAGAAAATTGCGATCAGTTGCGGGGATATTCAAGGCGTAGGCTTAGAATTGATTTTAAAAAGCCATAAGGAAGTGAGCGCGATTTGTGAGCCGTTGTATCTCGTTGATGGCGAACTTTTAGAGCGAGCCAATCAATTGCTTGATAACGCTTATGAAGCTAAAACGCTTAACACACTCGCTATTGATGCCCCCTTACCCTTATTAAACTCTAGCACGATAGGCAAAGTCAGCGCTCAAAGCGGGGCGTATAGTTTTGAGAGTTTTAAAAAGGCTTGCGAGTTAGCGGATAGTAAAGAAGTGGATGGCATTTGCACTTTGCCTATCAACAAACTCGCATGGCAACAAGCTCAAATCCCTTTTGTGGGGCATACCGATTTTTTAAAACAACGCTATAAAGATCATCAAATCATCATGATGCTTGGGTGTTCAAAACTCTTTGTGGGGCTATTTAGCGACCATGTGCCTTTAAGCGCAGTTTCTCAACTCATTCAAGTGAAAGCGTTAGTTAAGTTTTTATTAGCGTTTCAAAAAAGCACTCAAGCTAAAATCGTTCAAGTGTGTGGCTTTAACCCCCATGCGGGCGAAGAGGGATTGTTTGGGGAAGAAGATGAAAAGATTTTAAAAGCCATTCAAGAGGGCAACCAAACACTGGGCTTTGAATGCTTTTTGGGGCCACTGCCGGCTGATAGCGCTTTTGCCCCTAATAAACGCAAAATAACCCCCTTTTATGTGAGCATGAGCCATGATGTGGGGTTAGCCCCTTTAAAAGCGCTCTATTTTGATGAAAGCATCAATGTGAGTTTGAACGCCCCCATTTTGCGCGCTTCCACTGACCACGGCACAGCGTTTGATATTGCTTATCAAAACAAAGCGAACAACAAAAGCTATTTGAACGCGATCAAATATTTGGCTTAAAGATTTTAAAATACAAGCCAACAAAGTATAATTCAATCTCTAATATTATTCAAAGATAAAGACATGATTTTAAGCATTGAAAGTTCTTGCGATGACAGCTCTTTAGCCCTTACAAGAATAGAGGACGCTAAACTCATCGCTCATTTTAAAATCTCTCAAGAAAAGCACCACAGCTCTTATGGGGGTGTTGTGCCTGAGCTTGCATCGCGCTTGCATGCTGAGAATTTGCCGCTTTTATTAGAACGCATTAAAATAAGCTTGAATAAGGATTTTTCCAAGCTCAAAGCCATCGCTATTACTAATCAGCCAGGTTTGAGCGTTACTTTAATAGAGGGTTTGATGATGGCAAAAGCCTTGAGCTTGTCTTTGAATTTGCCCTTGATTTTAGAAGATCATTTGAGAGGGCATGTGTATTCGCTATTCATCAATGAGAAGCAAACTCGCATGCCTTTAAGCGTGCTGCTAGTCTCTGGGGGGCATTCTTTGATTTTAGAGGCTAGAGATTATGAGAATATTAAAATCGTTGCCACGAGTTTAGACGATAGCTTTGGGGAGAGTTTTGATAAGGTTTCTAAAATGCTTGATTTAGGCTATCCAGGAGGCCCTATAGTGGAAAAATTAGCCCTTGATTATAGGCATCCAAACGAGCCTTTAATGTTCCCTGTCCCTTTAAAAAACAGCCCGAATCTGGCTTTTAGCTTTTCAGGTTTAAAAAATGCGGTGCGTTTGGAGGTTGAAAAAAACGCCCATGATTTGAACGATGAGGTAAAACAAAAGATTGGCTATCATTTTCAAAGCGCAGCTATCGAGCATTTAATCCAGCAAACTAAACGCTATTTTAAAATCAAACGCCCTAAAATTTTTGGCATTGTGGGGGGAGCGAGCCAAAATTTGGCTTTAAGAAAGGCGTTTGAAAATTTGTGCGCTGAGTTTGATTGCAAGCTTGTTTTAGCCCCTTTAGAATTTTGCAGCGACAATGCCGCCATGATAGGGCGATCAAGCCTAGAGGCTTATCAAAAAAAGTGCTTTGTCCCTTTAGAAAACGCTAACATTTCGCCAAGAACGCTGTTAGAAAGTTTTGAGTGAATGGATACAAAAAGAAAACGCATGATAAAACGCCCCAACATTTATCAATCTTTTATCTGTATTTGAGAGATTAAATTTGAATAAAAGCGCATTAAAACTGAATTAACGAGTAAGCAAAAAGCCTTGAAACGCTTGACGAGAATTGTTTTATTATGGGCAGATTATTAGATTAAATACGGATTAAATCTACAATTTTATAAAAAACCGCTATCATTTAAGTTAAATTTAATGATTATTGCATTATAGTTTCATCACAAAAAGGGTTTAAAAAATCCTTGAGAGTTGGTAGCTCTTAAGGATCTGTATTTGGTGTAGTGGTGTTACGAGCACCATTAACACTATGATGATTAATAATAATTTCATAGTTATCTCCTTTATGTTATTTATGGCATGTTTCTTAATAGGCATTATTATTCAAACCATTAGGTTGGTAGCTAATGGTTTCAAACATCTATTAAGGAGCACATGTTTTGAATTGTATCATGTCAAACGCTAAAGATACTTGGGATTTCTTGCTTGAATGGGTTAAATTTTTTATTAAAAGAGCGTTTTAGTCAAATTTAATCTTATTTTTGTTAGAATTTTGGGTGATTAAGTTTTAGTTTAAAGGGAAAAAATGCTCCGCTCTCTCTATAGCGCCACTTCAGGGATGCTCGCCCAACAAACGCACATTGACACCACTTCAAACAATATCGCCAATGTCAATACCACCGGGTTTAAAAAATCTCGCGCGGATTTTAACGATTTGTTTTACCAAGCGATGCAATACGCCGGCACCAACACAAGCAACACGACTTTATCGCCAGATGGCATGGAAGTGGGCTTAGGCGTGCGCCCTAGCGCGATCACTAAAATGTTTTCGCAAGGCAGCCCTAAAGAAACGGAAAACAATTTAGATGTCGCCATTACGGGCAAAGGCTTTTTTCAAGTCCAGTTGCCTGATGGCACCACCGCTTATACAAGAAGCGGGAATTTTAAGCTAGACGAGCAGGGCAATCTTGTAACGAGCGAGGGCTATCTTCTCATCCCTCAAATCACTTTACCTGAAGACACCACGCAAGTAAACATCGGTGTGGATGGCACGGTGAGCGTGACTCAAGGCTTGCAAACGACTTCTAATGTGATCGGGCAAATCACTTTGGCTAATTTTGTCAACCCGGCGGGGCTTCACTCTATGGGGGATAATTTGTTTTCCATCACCAACGCTAGCGGCGATGCGATTGTGGGCAACCCGGATTCTCAAGGATTAGGCAAGTTAAGGCAAGGCTTTTTGGAGCTTAGTAATGTGAGATTGGTAGAAGAAATGACGGATCTAATCACCGCTCAAAGGGCTTATGAAGCCAATTCTAAAAGCATTCAAACCGCTGACGCCATGCTCCAAACCGTCAATTCCCTCAAACGCTAAAAGGGGATTTTACCCTCCTTAACGCTCTTTAATCTCTGCTCCCTTGTTGTTTTTGTGCTTGGGGTGGTTTTGTGTTTTGGAGCGGTTGTTGCCATTCTTTAATTCTTGTGGCTAGGGTTTTTAAGTTTTTCAACACCGCTTTAGCCAAATACCATGCTTTATTGGTTTTATTTGCTTGTTCTGCTTCTTGTTATACTTTTAATTTTTTGCGTAAGGTAGCAACCAAAACGCATGCAGGCACGGTTACCCTATAAGCCGGCCCAGCAAGATTGATGCTCACTAACGCGCCCGTAATGACCCAACCAATAGGGCCAGCTAAAATGCCTAGAGTTTTTTTAAGCGCTACTTTACCCACCACAGACGATAAACCATGCCCTAGAGTTTTTTTCACCATTGTATCTGCAACAGCTATAGCCAACGCATAAGAATGAAAGCCGCCCGTTTGAAACAGCGTTAAAACAGATGCGATTAGGACTTGTTTGTTTTCAGCGATCATTTTATCAATATTTGGCATGCCCAATTCATCGCAGAGTTCTTTAATCTCTCTCCCACTCATTTTTTCTAAACTATCTTTCAAAAGTTTAGAAAGCATGTTTTGCTCAATCAAAGAGGTTGGAGATTTTTCATGGTAATTAACCTTTAAATGATCGCACGCATCGCACAAAATCTCTTTGTATAAGACCCCTTCATCTCTAAAAAAATCCGCAAAACTATTGCCCCCATAATGCTGTAACTCTTCAGCGATCCTTTCGGGGTATTTAGCGTAATCTCTACCATACCTTTTATATTCTGTTGAACTTGTCAATTCTTCACTCATTCTCAGTGTGCCATCTTCATCATAAGCAATCACATCAAACAAATCTTTCAAATCGCTAGAGCTTAATCGCTTTAAAAATGCCAAGTCGCTATCTGTATGCCATGCAATCCCTTTAATTTTATTTCTACCACTCACTCAAATCCTACCAACCCCCTTTTTTAGTGATTAGTGATTAGTGGTTATAGCATCATTTTTTAAAATCATGTCTAACGCCCTAAAAGGCTCAAGCACACCCGCTAACTGTGCATGAATATTGCGTTACAAATGCTAATGGGCTTTATTGATTTTACGACCAAAGAATGATAATAATTAAAATGTTTTGATACGCTTATCATTTTGGATAAGATAGATCCGATTTGAAAGTAGGAAACTATTGATTTTTCTTTAGGTATAATTTAATGAAACGCTACTTTGATTTTTGGTACAAGAAACCCCCTCCTTTTAACTCTCTCTAACCCTTACTTTTTATCGTTTTTATGCTCGTGGTTAGCGTTGCATTGATTAGCCTGGTTTTGGCTATTTTTTTGACAACTTTCGTTGTTTTGATTTTTAGCATCACCTTTTTGATTGTGGTTTTGATTACTGCAACTGTTACTCATCTTGTCTCCCTTAAATTAAAATAAAAACTAGATGCACTTTCGCATCTAGGTCTCCATTCTATACCCTTTTCCCTAAAAAAAGCTTAAATGGATTCTATTTGCAACGACTTCTTATCTTCACTAGCTTGCTGTGTTTTTAGGCGTAAAGTGGCAACCACAATGCATGCCGGTATGGTTACCCTATAAGCCGGCCCTGCAATATCAATCGCTGTCCATACGCCTGTAATGATCCAGCCAACAGGGCCTGTTAAAAAGCTCAGAGTTCTTGTAAGCACTTGATTGCCCGCAAGCGATAAACCACGCCCTAGAATGGTTTTTGCGACCGCATTCGCAACAATGACCGCTAATTGATAAGATTTAAAGCCTCCCATTTTAAACAGCGTTAAAGTCGCCGCGCTTAAGGCTTGTCTGTTCAAATTGTCGGTGTTTTTTATGGACAATTCATCGCACATTTCTTTCACTTCTTCATCATCCATTTCTTCCAAACTTCTTTCTAAGATTTTAGAAAGCATGTTTTGTTCAATCAAAGTCGTTTCAGTTTTCTTGTTGTAATTGACCTTTAATTTATCGCACACATCGCATAGGATCTCTTTGTATAAGACTCCTTCGCCTTTAATGAAACTCGCAAAACTATTGCTCCCATAGTATTGCAACTCTTCAGCGATTCTTTCTGCGTATTTAGCGTAATCATCGCCATGCCTTTTGTATTCTATTGAGCTGGTCAGTTTTTCATTGTGTCTTTTTTCGCCGTCTTTACCAAAAACAAGCACCTCGAACAAATCCAATAAATCACTAGATTCCAATTGCTTTAAAAATTCCAAGTCTCTATCATATTTGTATGCCATATTATTCCTTTATATTGTTTTATCACTTATTAAAAACAAACGACTTTTCACGCTCCATCGCTGTTTTTCTAAAGTGATTACTGATTTTAATATCATTTGTCTAAAACTACACTTAATATTCTAAAAAGGCTTAAACTCAAAAACCCAACGCTCTTAACTCTATAGATTGCTTTAAGCATCAATTTTCCCAAACGCTAAAGGGGGGGGGATTTTTATCCCCATTTTTTCTAACCTTTACTTTTGCCATTTTATACTTAAGGTTATTAGGGGTTAAGCGGTTTGGAGCGGTTGTTATCATTTTTTTTGTAATTCTCATGGCTGGGATTTTTAGCGTCAATTCTTTGGTTATTGCTTAATTGATACCCTCCTTTTCTAAGAAAAACAGCTAATAAAATAATGGCTAAAAAGAAAATAACCACACAAATAAAAATGCGAGTTGTATTAGTTTCATTAGAATTTGCTTTAGCGGTTTCACTAACAGATTGTTTCGTATCATTATATTCATTTGCTTGTTGTGTTTCGTGGTGTAAAGATTTACCGGAGTTTGTTTCAATAGTATTAATAAGTTGTTCCATTTCCTTTCGTCTTTGATCCCCATGCATGACCAAACAACACCAAGTGGTCAATATTACCCACAAAAAAATGGCTCTAAAAGACTGAAAACCCCACCTCCTGAATAAACAATATCAAAAATATTATAACCAAGAATGACCCAAAGAATAAAGCTGAATATAGCCGAAAAAAATCCTACCTCTCAAGAAAAAAGCTAACCCATGGAAGGAATACAGCTAATGCATAAATCACAATCGACTCCCTTAATTTTACTTCTACCACCGTTCAAATCCCACCAACCCCCTTTTTTAGTGATTAGTGATTAGTGATTAGTGATTAGTGATTAGTGATTAGTGATTAGTGATTAGTGATTAGTGATTAGTGATTATAGCATCATTTTTTAAACTTAGGCATAAAACGCCCTTAATTCAAGGGTTTTTGAGCGAGCTTTTTACTCAAAGAATCCAAGATAGCGTTTAAAAATTTAGGGGTGTTAGGCTCAGCGTAGAGTTTGCCAAGCTCTATGCATTCATTGATGATGATAGGGTTTTGTGTGGGCGTGAAGCCAATTTCATACGCTCCTAAGCGTAAAATCGCCTTTTCCATGCTCCCTAATCGCTTGAAATCCCAGTCTTTTAAATGCGGCTCGATGAGGGCGTCAATCTCATTGATTCTTTCTAACACGCCATTAAAAAGGCTTAAGGCAAAAGCCAGCTGGTTGTTTTTAATCTTTTTTTCTTTTAACATGCTGGAAGCGATTTTTTTAATTTCTTCATTACCGCTCTCAAACGCATACAACAATTCAACCACAGCCCCCCTGGCTTGAGTTCGTGTCGCCATTTTAACCCTTGAGAGTTTGGCACAAGCTCAATAATTCAATGAGAGTGCTCATCGCTTCAAAACCCTTGTTTCCGGCTTTACTGCCCGCTCTTTCAATCGCTTGCTCAATATTGTCCGTGGTCAGCACGCCAAAGCTTACCGGCATGCTGTATTTTAGCATCGCGTTGGCAATGCCCTTAGTCGCTTCCGCGCTCACATAGTCAAAATGCGGAGTCCCCCCTCTAATAATCGCTCCTAAAACGCACACGCCATCGTATTTTTCGCTCCCTAACAACCTCTCTAAAATAAAAGGCAATTCATAAGCCCCAGGCACCAGCACGATGTCTAAAAGATTCTCATCGCCCCCATGCCTTTTAAAGCAGTCAATCGCCCCTTCTTGCAATCTGTCTGTGATGATATGATTGAAGCGCGATGTCAAAATAGCGACTTTTTCATCCCCTTGCAATTGCAATTTCCCTTCTATGATTTGCATGAAATTCCTTTAAAATAAATTTTGGATTTTTAACATGTCGGCTACTAAATGTTCTAGCTCGTCAGGTTTTAGCATGTTCGCCCCATCGCTTAGAGCGTTTTTAGGATCAACATGCGTTTCAGCGAACAACCCATCAATCCCCACCGCCGCTGCAGCTCTGGCTAAAATAGGGGCAAAAGAGCTATCGCCTGAACTTTTCCCGTTCGCTCCCCCTGGCATTTGCACGCTATGAGTAGCGTCAAAAATCACAGGGGCAAACTCTCGCATGATTTTTAAAGAGCGCATATCCACCACTAAATTTCCATACCCAAAGCTGCTCCCCCTTTCACACAGCCACACGCCATTTTTTAACGCTGTTTCATAAGTGGGGCTTTGAATGCTACTATCTCTCGTTTTAAGGGCTTTTAAAACGGAATATTGCATGTCTTTTGGGCTCATGAATTGCCCTTTTTTGATATTGATAATAGCGTTAGTTTGGCTCACTTCTACAATCAGATCCGTTTGGCGGCACAAAAACGCCGGGATTTGTAAAATATCCGCTACTTTGGCCGCTATGCTTGCTTGATAACTCTCATGCACATCGGTTAAAATTTTATAGCCAAATTCCTCTTTGATAATTTGTAACATTTCTAGGCCTTTTTCTAAACCAGGCCCTCTGTAACTCTCCAAACTCGTGCGGTTCGCCTTATCAAAACTCGCTTTAAAATAAAAATCCAACCGCTCGTTGCTGGCTAGGGGTTGTAATTTAGTAGCGATGCTTCTTAGATTTTCTAAGCTCTCAATGACGCATGGCCCGGCGATTAAAACGGGTTTAGGGGTTTTTGTTTTAGAAGTTTTCATGACTTATCCTTTGTTTAATGGTTTCTTCAATCGGCTCAAAAAAATGGCTTTCAAAATTATAATTATAAATCCTGCCTGTTTCTATAATGTAGTGCCAACCAAAAATTTTTAATTCGTTATTTATTACTCTTTCTTGAATGAAATCATAGCTTAAGAGGTTGTTGAGTTGCAAGTGCGCATTCAAACGCTCTGTAAGCCATGAACGCTTGGCGAAATGGTTGCTGAATTGCGGGTGGTTTTTTAATTCTTCTTTAACAGGCTCTAAGAATTGTATCCAGTCTGCAATGTAAGGGGTTTTAGCTTTGGTGGTTTCATCATGGATTAAATGAACGCTCCCGCAAGCCCCACAATCGCTATGCCCGCAAATGATTAAATTGTGAACGCCCACATGCGCAATAGCGTATTCAATGCTCGCAATGGTAGAAAGGGATTCTTTATAACTTGTTTTAGGGGGGATCACATTGCCCATGTTGCGGATCACATACAATTCGCCCGGTTTAGTGCCAGTGATTAGATTAGGCACGACTCGTGAATCCACGCAAGAAATGAACAAAGTGTGGGGCTTTTGCTTGGTTTTTAAGCTTTCATAAAGCTCTTTAAGCTCTTCATATTCATTCTCTTGAAACTCTAACGCTCCTAAAAACGCTTCCACTCTTTAACCCTTAATCTCATTTTCTTAAACTTGGTTTTCATTCTAAAACGCTTATCATAGCTAAAAATCTTGCATTTCTTTTTGTTATAATGGCGTTATTTTACACTTTAAAGGGCTTTCATGCAATTGTGTGTCGCATTGGATTTAGAAAAAAAAGAGGACAATCTTTCTTTATTGCAAGAATTGAAGGGCTTAGATTTATGGGCTAAGGTGGGGCTTAGATCTTTTATAAGAGACGGGGCTAGTTTTTTAGATGAAATCAGAAAGATTGATGAAAATTTTAAGATCTTTTTGGATTTGAAGCTTTATGATATCCCTTATACTATGGCAAATGCTGCACTAGAATGCGCGAAATTAGAAATTGACATGCTCACCGTGCATTTAAGCAGCGCTAAAAGCGCGTTAACCATTTTAATGCAACGCCTAAACGCTCTTAAAAAACGCCCCTTGATTATGGGCGTGAGCGCTTTAACCAGCTTTAGCGAAGAAGAATTTTTGAGCGTGTATAACGCTCCTTTAAAAACTCAAGCGATTAAATTGAGCGCTATGGGCAAAGAGAGCGGGATTGATGGGGTGGTGTGTTCGGTGTTTGAAAGCTTAGCGATTAAAGAGGCTTTAGGTAAGGATTTTTTGACTTTAACCCCTAGCATAAGGCTGGATAAAAACGATAAAGAAGATCAAAAAAGGGTGGCGAACGCTAAAGAAGCCAAACAAAATTTAAGCGATTTTATCGTGGTGGGCCGCCCCATTTATCAGGCTAAAGAGCCTAGAGAAGTGGTTTTAGAGCTTTTAAAGGATTGTTAAATGCGCATGTTAGAAACGATTGCTGCTTTAAGAGAGTATCGTAAAAGTTTGGAAGAAAGCGTGGGGTTTGTGCCGACTATGGGGGCTTTACACAAAGGGCATCAAAGCCTGATAGAAAGGAGTTTGAAAGAAAATTCCCACACGATTGTGAGCGTTTTTGTCAATCCCACGCAATTTGGGGCTAACGAAGATTTTAGCGCTTACCCGCGCCCTTTAGAAAAGGATTTGGCTTTGTGTGAAACATTAGGCGTTAGTGCGGTGTTTGCGCCTAAAGTGAGCGAAATGTATCCCTATGAAGCAGAGCAACGCCTGAAACTCTACGCCCCTACATTCTTATCTAGCTCTTTAGAGGGAGCGGTGCGTAAGGGGCATTTTGATGGGGTGGTTCAGGTCGTGTTAAAATTGTTCCATCTTGTTAATCCCACTAGAGCGTATTTTGGCAAAAAGGACGCCCAACAGCTTTTAATCATTGAGCATTTAGTTAAAGATTTGCTTTTAGACATTGAAATAGCGCCATGCGAGATTGCGCGCGATAGCGATCATTTGGCGTTAAGCTCTAGGAATGTGTATTTGAATGCCACAGAAAGAAAACAAGCCCTAGCCATTCCAAAAGCTCTAGAAAACATCAAGCAGGCCATAGATAAGGGCGAAAAATCGTG
The DNA here is from genome assembly GCF_015904775.1 of Helicobacter pylori. Taxonomy (GTDB): domain Bacteria; phylum Campylobacterota; class Campylobacteria; order Campylobacterales; family Helicobacteraceae; genus Helicobacter; species Helicobacter pylori_DM. The sequence continues at coordinate 120,919 of NZ_JADZNC010000001.1, read as the reverse complement.
CGAAAAACTGAAAAAACTAGGGCTTGAAATTTTAGAAAATTTAGAAGTGGATTATTTGGAATGCTGTAACCACAAGCTAGAGCCTTTAAAAACCATAGAGCCAACTAACACGCTCATTTTAGTGGCGGCTCGTGTGGGTAAAACCAGGCTTTTAGATAATTTGTGGGTGTAGTTTGAAATCTTTGTGGCGACCCTTGAAAGATTTGAACTTCCGTTTCCACCGTGAAAGGGTGGTATCCTTGGCCACTAGATGAAAGGGTCATTTTTAACGATTGACTATTATAACTATTGTATTGGAAATAAAGCGTAGAAAATGATTTAAAAAGTTCTTGGTGGCGGAGCGGACGGGACTCGAACCCGCGACCCCCTGCGTGACAGGCAGATATTCTAACCAGCTGAACTACCGCTCCCTATCCAAACCCCATAGCCTAAAAATGCATGCTTTAGTCATGGTGGTCGCTATAAGACTCGAACTTATGACATCTACCTTGTAAGGGTAGCGCTCTACCAACTGAGCTAAGCGACCAAAATATTGAGATAAAATCCAACTAAACCCGTATAAAAGAGTGGTGACTCCTAGGGGATTTGAACCCCTGTAACCACCGTGAAAGGGTGGTATCCTAACCACTAGATGAAGGAGCCACGATGTTCATGGTGACCCGTGTTGGATTTGAACCAACGGCCCATTCCTTAAAAGGGAATTGCTCTACCAGCTGAGCTAACGGGTCTCACAAAAAGATAATGATACAATTTTTTTTAACGCTTGTCAAGAATAATTGAAAAATATTGCGGTTTTCATAGAAACGACACGCTCTTAAAACGGCATAACAGCTTTTGCTTAAATAAAAACTTGGTTGTGCTTTAATGCTATAAGGATCACAATAGATGCGTTTTTGTTATTGGTTAGTATTATTTTTTTGGGGTTTTAAAAAAGCTTTGTTTTTATCAAGATCTAACAAATCTTATTAGGATTTAATGCTTTTTTTGTTTAAAAAATTTCATTGCTAAAAAATGGGGTTTTGTTTTATTGTTTTAGATCTTATTTTGTTGTAAAACGCATTTTCTTTTATTTTCTTAAAGGGATAGGGGTGAATTTTACGCTTGACCCCCAAAAAAAGAGGGTTCAAAAAAAGAAAGGCTTCAAAAGAAACCCCTTAAAAAGGGGATTTCACAAAGGGTTTAACGCAAGCTTTTAATACGCAAACACATAATTCAAATACACGCTATAAAGCCTGCGGTATTGGAGTTGAGTGCCTAGCAAAGAATAGTAATTGGTGTTGATCGTGGGGATCTTCACGCCTAATTCCACGCCATGCTGAGCGGCATGATCGCTCGCTTTCTTTTTGTTTTTAGCGAGATTCATTCTCAAGCCTAAATTGAATAAGAATTGGAAATTCGCCACATTCATTTTAGCGCTATAGAAATTATTGAAGGTCGCTAAATTCACATACTGGGAATTCAACCACGAAGTGCCCGCTAAGGCGATACCCCCAAACACCCCAAAAGAAATCTTGCTGTTTTTGGTGGCTTTATCGTTGATAAAGTTATAGAGGACATCTGTTCCTACCCCATAAGTGAACACATCAGAGGCAGAGTTGAAAAAGCTGGATTTGATATAGGCATGGTTATAGTCAAAAAAGCCGTAATATCTTAATCCCCACCTTCTTTTTTCACCAAAAAATTGTTTATAGCCCACTTGCACGCCGATCCCATTCATCGCGCCGTTGTTGGTTTGAGAGCTGATTAATCCAATGCGTCTGAAAGGGTTATGCCCTAATTCTTGCGTGGCGCTTAATAATTGCGAATAAGCACTTTGGTTGAGTTGGTAAACGGTCTTTAAGCCCTCGGGGTTATTAGGGTTAGTGGATTGGCTTATCAAATTTTTAAGGAATGGGGAATTAGGCGTGTTTGAAGCGGTCGTGGTGATGCTGTTATAAGCGCTGTTTAAATTACTGAGACTGCCTCTAAAATCAAGTATCGTGCGCGCCAACAACTCAGATTGCTTGATCTGCTCGGCTTGAGTGCCAAAATGCGCAAGGCTGTTATTTAGGGCGGTTATCGTCTCTCCCACATACGCGCAACCGGCTCCCCAAGTGTTAGAAGTAACCCCTTGATTAGGCGTTGTGCCATCTGTTTTGCATGATGCCAAGTAGTTTGTGATAAATTGTTTTGGGATAGTGTCAAGGTCATTTTTCATTTGATTGGCTAGTTCAAGCATCTTGGCTTGCGCTTGCGCGTGATTGAGCATGTTTTGAGCGAAAGCCTTATCAGCAGAGGTGTAAGGATTGAAATCTTGCGGCGCGCTTTGGTTGTTTTGCTGGTTGTTAAGGCTTTGAGCTTGAGCGACGATTTCTTGGGCGTTTTTGATCATGCTAGTAACGGCGCTAAATTCAGCGCTAAAGATTTGGCACGCATTCCCACCTGTACTGATCCCCCATGGGCTACCATTACCCGCAGCGTTTTCATCATGCGTGGATCGCACCAAAGGGCATTGGGTGTTAAGGACATTCATGATCGTGCTCGCTTGTTCCAAAAGGTTTTGAGCGGTATTGGTGAAGGTAAAGCTTTGCGTTTCTTTGTTGTTGCTACCAGTGCTAGCTACACCATTACTGCTGCTATTTTTGTTACAGAATTGTTCCACACCACCATTAATATTATTACCACTACTATTTCGTTTGCATTCGTAGGTGTAGGTTACGGTCACTTCTGTGCCTTTCCCATCTAAGACAGGAAACCCGTTTTCGCTCTTTAAAGCTTGTTGGATAGCTTGATAGGCTTTATTGAGTTTTTCAAATTCTTGGATAGACAAAGAACTGCCATACCCAATATTCTCATACCGGTTGCAAGTGATGCTCGTTGAATAGCTTCCTGGTTGGTTATTGAAAATAACGCTGCCAGGGCCACTCCCTGTGCCATTGCCATTCCCGCACATTATCGCATAGCCTATCACGTTCCACAAGCCCACCGCCGCATTGAGCGCTAAAGAGACGGCTTGATAGGCTGGGGAGTTGTCTTTTTCGCCGGTCAACCCTTGCGTGTTTGCTCTTAAATTATCGATCGCGGCATTGATTTCTGAAGGGCTGCTCGCGTTCGTTACCGCCTGATTGAGATTGTTAAAATTGCTTAAAAGGTTGCTCAAATTCTCATAAGTGTCTGAGAGTTTTTTCAATTCGCCGGTGTTTTTCACCATTTGAGCGGCTTCGCCGATTTGATAGCCCGCGCTGATAAAAAAGCCGTTGTCTTCAGCGTTTAAAAGCGATGAAGCGAGAGAGAGAGAGAGAGAGTAAAAGGGTTTTTTTCATAAATTTTCTCCTTGAAATAAAATTGAGTGATTGGAATTTGATACATTAAGAATGTATTAAAAGCATTGTAGCGCAAAATCGTTTTTTTTTTTTTTGTCATTTAGAGAAAATTTTAGAATTTTGCAAATTTTGCGCGTTTGTTTGGGTGGTATTGAAAGGGTTTTTAGGTTTTATTTTAATGGAACGCTAACGATAAAATCTTGATTTTAATGGAGATTTTTTGTTGCGCGTTTTTCAAAAAAAAGCGGTTTTGTGAGATAAAAAGCCCCCCCAAAAAGGGGGATTTTAGAAGAGGGCTGTTATGAAAAATGGTATTAAAAAGCAAGGGGGCTTACATCATGCCGCCCATGCCTCCCATACCGCCCATGCCACCCATATCAGGCATTGCCGGGGCCGCTTTTTCTTCTTTGATTTCATGCACGGTGGCTTCTGTGGTTAAAAGCAGGCTTGAAACCGAAACCGCATTTTGTAAAGCGATCCTTTCTACTTTTAAGGGGTCAATAATGCCTTCTTTAAACATGTCCACATACTTGCCATTGCTAGCGTTAAAACCAAAATGCCCTTCGTGTTTTTCTACTTCATTCACGACCACACCGCCATCATAACCGGCATTGATAGCGATTTGAGCTAGTGGGGCTTTAATGGCGCGCATGATGATTTCATAGCCCACTTTTTCATCATCGTGTAAATTCAAATGCACTTTTTGAGCCGCGCGAATGAGAGCTGCACCGCCACCAATCACAATGCCTTCTTCAACAGCCGCTTTAGTCGCGCTCAACGCGTCATCAACCCGGTCTTTTTTCTCTTTCATTTCCACTTCACTCGCAGCGCCCACTTTAATCACAGCCACACCGCCAGAGAGTTTAGCCAATCTTTCTTGCAATTTTTCTTTGTCATAATCGCTTGTCGTGCTTGCAATTTGGGTTTTGATTTGCGCGACTCTGTCTTTAACGTCATCGCTATGGCCTTTGCCATCTACGATCGTGGTGTTGTCTTTGTCAATCACAATCCTTCCGGCTTTGCCTAAAAACTCCACTTCAGCGTTTTCTAGACTCAAGCCCAATTCTTCGCTAATAACTTGACCGCCGGTTAAAATAGCGATGTCTTTTAGCATTTCTTTTCTCCTGTCCCCAAAGCCTGGAGCTTTAACCGCTGCGATATTCAACACGCCTCTTAATTTATTCACCACTAGAGTCGTTAAAGCTTCACCCTCAATGTCTTCAGCGATGATTAAAAGCGGTTTGCCCTCTTTCATGGTTTTTTCCAATAGGGGGAGAATGTCTTTCATGCTAGAGATTTTTTTATCCGTTAAAAGGATGTAAGCGTTATCCAATTGAGCGGTCATTTTCTCAGCGTTGGTTACAAAATAAGGGGAGAGGTAGCCTCTATCAAATTGCATGCCTTCTACGACATCTAATTCATCTTCAATGCCCTTAGCCTCTTCAACAGTGATCACGCCATCTTTGCCCACTTTTTCCATAGCGTCAGCGATGAGTTTCCCGATATTGTGATCGGAGTTTGCAGAAATGGTCGCCACTTGGGTGATTTCTTCTTTACCGCCTACTTTTTTGCTGGCTTTTTTAAGCTCATTAATGATCGCTTCAGCGGCTTTATCCATGCCTCGTTTCACTTCAATGGGGTTAGCCCCAGCCGTGATATTCCTCAAACCTTCTTTAAAAATGCTATAAGCCAACACGGTTGCTGTGGTCGTGCCATCGCCGGCAGCATCAGCGGTTTTGCTCGCTACTTCTTTAACGAGTTGAGCGCCCATGTTAGCTACCGGGCAACTTAATTCAATCTCTTTAGCCACGCTCACGCCGTCTTTGGTGATGCTTGGAGCGCCATAGCTTTTTTGGATCAACACGTTCCTGCCTCTTGGCCCCATGGTAACTTTAACAGCGTCATGGAGTTGTCTCACGCCTTCAAATAGAAGGTTTCTTGCACTATCTGAAAATTTGATTTCTTTTGCCATTGTGTATCCTTAATAATAATGTTTTTTAGTGTTTTTTGTGATCATGACAGCAAGATTCATGCTCTTTAGCATGCTTATGATCATGATTACCTGTATGACAACAAGAGCCTGAGCCCACAATACCTAGAATGTCTTCTAGTTCTAACACCATGTATTCAGTGCCGTCTAAAACGATTTCTGCACCTTTGTATTTGCCAAAAGCGATCACATCGCCTTCTTTAACGCATTTGCAACCCTCACTGATTTTATGGCTAACCGCTTTGACTACGCCCATTAAAGGCTTTTCTTTAGCGTTATCAGGGATGATAATGCCTGAACTGGTTTTGTTCTCTTCTTCAAGTCTTTCTACTAAGACCCTTTCTCCTAATGGTTGAAACTTCATTTCAGTTCTCCTAAGTTTTGATAAATAAAATAGAAATTTAGCGCTTAGTATTCTTAAGCGACACAACTATAGCGCATTTTTAGGGATAAGTCAAGCCATAAAAACAAAGCTAATAATATAACTATAAGGATTATTAAGTCTATTTATATAAAGTTTCATTAGTTTAAAAATATAAGGATTAGAAAAGGGGCGTTATTAACAAACCTTTTTGAAGATTTTATTTATTGAGTATAATTCATTCAAGCGAGTTAAAACAAGAAGCAAGATGAAGAAAGCATGAAAAATGATTCTTAAAAGTTCCATTGATCGCCTTTTACAGACGATAGATATTGTAGAAGTCATTAGCTCTTATGTGGATTTGAGGAAATCAGGTTCTAGCTACATGGCTTGTTGCCCTTTTCATGAAGAAAGGAGCGCGAGTTTTAGCGTCAATCAAATTAAAGGGTTTTACCATTGCTTTGGGTGTGGGGCGAGTGGGGATAGCATTAAATTTGTGATGGCGTTTGAAAAACTTTCGTTTGTGGAAGCGCTTGAGAAATTAGCCCACCGATTCAATATAGCTTTAGAGTATGACAAAGGCGTTTATTACGATCATAAAGAAGATTACCACCTTTTAGAAATGGTGAGTTCGTTGTATCAAGAAGAGCTTTTTAACGCCCCGTTTTTTTTGAATTATTTGCAAAAAAGAGGGCTTAGCCTAGAGAGCATCAAAGCGTTTAAATTAGGCTTATGCACGAATAAAATTGATTACGGCATTGAAAATAAAGGCTTGAATAAGGACAAGCTCATTGAATTAGGCGTGCTAGGCAAGAGCGATAAAAAGGATAAAACCTATTTGCGCTTTTTGGATCGCATCATGTTCCCTATTTATAGCCCTAGCGCTCAAGTGGTGGGTTTTGGAGGGCGCACCTTAAAAGAAAAAGCGGCCAAATATATCAATTCGCCCAAAAATAAGCTTTTTGATAAATCCAGTTTGCTCTATGGCTATCATTTGGCTAAAGAACACATTTATAAACAAAAGCGAGTCATCGTTACAGAAGGGTATTTGGATGTGATTTTATTGCACCAGGCGGGTTTTAAAAACGCCATAGCCACGCTTGGGACAGCTTTAACGCCATCGCATTTGCCCTTGCTTAAAAAAGGCGAGCCAGAAATCCTTTTGAGCTATGATGGGGATAAGGCAGGGCGGAATGCGGCTTATAAAGCGAGCTTGATGTTGGCTAAAGAGCAAAGAAAAGGGGGGGTGGTTTTATTTGAAAACAATCTCGATCCTGCGGAGATGATCGCTAATAACCAGATTGAAACCTTAAAAGACTTGTTATCGCGCCCCATGGCTTTTATTGAATTTGTTTTAAGGCACATGGCGGGTTCTTATGTTTTAGACGATCCTTTAGAAAAAGATAAGGCTCTTAAAGAAATGTTAGGGTTTTTAAAAAACTTTTCCTTGCTTTTACAAAGCGAATACAAGCCCTTAATCGCTGCACTTTTGCAAGCGCCTTTGCATGTTTTAGGGATTAGAGGGCCAGTTTCTTTTCAGCCTTTTTACCCCAAAACAGAAAAACCCAATCGCCCTCAAAGGTTTGCGCATGTTTCTAACACGATGAGTTTGGAATTTTTAGAAAAATTAGTGATCCGCTATCTTTTAGAAGACAGAAGCTTGTTGGATTTGGCGGTGGGTTATATCCATAGTGGGGTATTCTTGCATAAAAAACAAGAATTTGACGCTTTGTGTCAAGAAAAATTAGACGACCCTAAATTAGTTGCGTTATTATTAGATGCGAATTTACCCCTAAAAAAAGGGGGGTTTGAAAAGGAATTGCGTTTGTTGATTTTGCGCTATTTTGAGCGCCAACTCAAAGAAATCCCTAAGAGTTCGCTCCCTTTTAGCGAAAAAATGATCTGTTTAAAAAAGGCTCGCCAGGCCATTATGAAATTAAAACAAGGAGAATTAGTCGCCATATGAAACAAATAAAAGCTTTAGCCCTATTTAGTGGGGGGTTGGATAGTTTGTTGTCCATGAAATTACTCATTGATCAAGGCATTGAGGTAACCGCTTTACACTTCAATATAGGGTTTGGGGGGAATAAAGATAAAAGAGAGTATTTTGAAAACGCCACCGCGCAAATTGGGGCTAAGCTCTTGGTGTGCGATATTAGAGAGCAGTTTTTTAACGATGTGTTATTCAAGCCCAAATACGGCTATGGGAAATATTTCAACCCTTGCATTGACTGCCATGCCAATATGTTTAGGAACGCTTTTTATAAAATGCTTGAATTGAATGCGGATTTTGTTTTGAGCGGGGAAGTGCTAGGGCAACGCCCTAAATCCCAAAGGAAAGAAGCGCTCAATCAGGTGAGGAAATTAGTCAGAGAAGTGGGCGAAGAGGCGCGTTTTGATCCCATTTTAGACCGAACGCAAGCAGGCGGTGAAAAACCGCAATTTTTAGATGAGTTGCTCTTAAGGCCCATGAGCGCTAAACTCTTAGAACCTACTTTCATGGAAAAAAAGGGTTTTGTTGATAGAGAAAAGCTTTTAGATGTGAGTGGTAGGGGGCGCACTAGGCAATTGCAAATGATCAAAGATTACGGCTTAAAATATTATGAAAAGCCAGGTGGAGGGTGCCTGCTTACGGACATTCAAGTGAGTAACAAGATTAAGAATCTGAAAGAATACAGAGAAATGGTGTTTGAAGATAGTGCGATTGTCAAAAACGGGCGTTATTTTGTCTTACCCCATAACGCTCGTTTGGTGGTGGCAAGGAATGAAGAAGAAAACCATAAGTTGGATATTCAACACCCCTTAATGGATAAGATTGAATTGCTAGGCTGTAAAGGCCCTTTGAGTTTAGTGGATAAAAACGCCAGCAAAGAAGATAAAGAATTAGCCGGCCGTATCGCTCTAGGCTATGCTAAGACTTTAAAAAATCAAGCTTATCTCATTCAAATAGGGAACGAAAAGCGCGAGCTTTACCCTTTGGATAAAGAGAGCGCTAGAGAGTATTTATTCGCTTAAAAGGGAGTTTTTGAGAGTTTTTAGGGGTTTTCTTTTTATGCTATAATGGAAAAAGTTCTGATCAGCGTTAAGCGATTTGCTAGGAGGTCTGTATGCAAGAGTTTTTAGGTTTTGGTGTGGTGGGGAATTTTGCAGGGCATTTGGAACAAGCAGGAGAGAGTCATAGTTTTATTAACATGAAAAGCGAAGAAAAGGACGCCCCTAAGGGACTATTCCCTTTTTATATCCCCTATGAAAATTGCTATTTGGGGCGTTGTTGCATTGATAACCATAAGATTATTTTGCCTAGTGATCCACATTTAAGGGTGCAAGCAGAGCCAGAAATCGCTTTAGAATGCGATGTTAAATACGATGAAAAACATTTGGTAACCAAGCTCGTGCCTAATTTTTTCATGGCGTTTAATGACGCTTCTGTGCGCAATTTAGAAGCCGCAAAACTCTCCCAAAAAAAGAATTTTTCACCAGCTTCTAAAGGCATAGGGCAGAAATTGCCCATTGACAGGTTTGTTTATGGGGGGGTGTGCAACAATTTCTCTATCGCGTCTTTTTTGAAATACAATCATGTTTGGCACATTTACGGGGAAAACAGCAAATTGCTCAAATACGAGTTTTTTTATCAAAAGCTTTTAGAGTGGCTCAAAGACCAACTAAACCACCAACAAGATGGCGACTCTTTAGAGGCTCTAAGACCTTTTTTAGAGCGCCATAATTTCCCCACTAAAATGATTTTTGCGATTGGGGCTACCCCTTATATGCCTTTTGCGCAAGAGCATTTTTTACAAAAAGGCGATGAGGTGGTGATTGTTGCTTACAACCATTTGCAATACAGTTTTGAAAAGATTCAAAGCCTCTTAGAAGAAGACACCCTACAAACCAAAGAACACACTAATCTTTCTTATGTCTATCAAATCGTAGAATAGTAAGGCTTTTACCTCTTTAGCTTTGCTTTTTTACCCTTTTAAAGATTAAATGCACCCCTTTTGACCCCCTTTTAGAGGATTTTTATGGTTTTTTTGAGATAATAAAGCGTTATAAAGTTAATTAAAATTAAACAAAAGGGTTTTGATGTCCGCTCATTTTTTAAAAATCGTTTTTTTAGTAGGCATGTGCGTTTCAAGTTTGTTCGCTGAAGGTTTAGAAGGGTTTTTTAACGCTCTAGAAGCCCAGCTCAAAAGCCCCATCGCTAAGGGGATTTTAATGGTGATTTTCATAGGGATCGCTATTTATGTGTGGAGGAATTTAGACCGGTGGAAAGAGATCTTATTCACGATCCTTGGCGTGGTGTTTGGGATTTTTTTATTCTTTAAGGCCCCGAGTTTAGCGAATTGGTTTATGGGAATTTTTTAATGATTATTCTCTCAGCGAGCGTGAAGAATTTGCGTGAAATTTCGGTTAAAGAAAAATTTTTATGGCTGAACGCTAAGTCTTATTTGATTTCTGTTTTTGCACCTTTTATTTTGCTCCCTTGGATTGATTTGTTGAGCGCTTTTTTATTGTATTTAGGGTTTTTAGCGCTCTTTAGCGCGCTGGAATTTTTTGATGAAGACATTGCAGATATTATTATCGCTAAAAGCAAAATAAAGACTAAAACCAAATGTTATAGAGCGTAGGATGTTAGAAAAGCTTTTAAGTGCTATCAAACAAAAAGTTTCAAACTATTTTTTAGGGGTTTTGCCTAAAAGCTATTCTATGAGCGAAGAAAACAACATTTTAGGCTTGTATGATGAGCATTTTTTACTCACTAAAAACGAAAACTTAGTGGGCGTCCTCCGTTTAGAGGGGGTGAGTTACACCCATTTAAACACAGAGCAATTGCAAGATCTTTTCACCGAGCGCCAAATGGCTTTGGATTCTTTGGAAAAAGTCGTGGCGCGCCTGGTGGTTAAAAGGCGTAAAATTGATCACCAACAAAACATTCAATCTGACTCTCAATACTTGCAAGCGATTTTGAATCAATTTGAAAACAAAGAAGTGTATGAGAATCAGTATTTTTTAGTTTTAGAAAGCGCACACTCTTTACAGGGCGTTTTAGAGCATAAGAAAAAATCCTTAATGCATGCCAATAGGGAAAATTTTAAGGATATTCTCTCTTATAAAGCACATTTTTTGCAAGAAACTTTAAAAAGCTTAGAAATCCAGCTCAAAAATTATGCCCCCAAACTCTTAAGCTCTAAAGAGGTTTTGAATTTTTACGCGGAATACATTAACGGGTTTGAACTCCCTTTAAAGCCTCTAGTAGGAGGGTATTTGAGCGATAGCTATATCGCTAGTTCTATCACTTTTGAAAAAGATTACTTCATTCAAGAAAGCTTTAACCAAAAAACCTATAACCGCTTGATTGGTATTAAAGCTTATGAGAGCGAACGCATCACTTCTATAGCGGTGGGAGCGCTTTTATACCAAGAAACGCCTTTAGATATTATCTTTTCCATAGAGCCTATGAGCGTGCATAAAACGCTAAGTTTTTTAAAAGAGAGGGCCAAGTTTAGCATGTCCAATCTCGTTAAAAACGAGCTACTAGAATACCAAGAATTAGTCAAAACCAAACGCCTATCCATGCAAAAATTCGCCCTAAACATTCTTATCAAAGCCCCCAGTTTAGAGGATTTAGACGCTCAAACGAGCTTAATTTTAGGGCTTTTATTTAAAGAAAACTTAGTGGGCGTTATAGAAACTTTTGGCTTGAAAGGGGGGTATTTTTCCTTTTTCCCTGAACGCATCCACTTAAACCACCGCTTGCGTTTTTTAACCTCTAAAGCCCTAGCGTGTTTGATGGTGTTTGAAAGGCAAAATTTAGGCTTTAAGGCTAATTCATGGGGGAATAGCCCTTTGAGCGTGTTTAAAAATTTGGATTATTCCCCTTTTTTATTCAATTTCCACAACCAAGAAGTGAGCCACAATAACGCTAAAGAAATCGCCAGAGTGAATGGGCATACTTTAGTTATAGGGGCAACCGGAAGCGGTAAAAGCACGCTGATTAGCTATTTAATGATGAGCGCTTTGAAATACCAAAACATGCGCCTTTTAGCCTTTGACAGGATGCAAGGGCTGTATTCTTTCACCGAATTTTTTAAAGGGCATTACCATGACGGCCAATCTTTTAATATTAACCCCTTTTGTTTAGAGCCTAATTTACAGAATCTAGAATTTTTGCAATCCTTCTTTTTGAGCATGTTCGACCTTGCCCCTTCAAGGGATAAAGAAGCCTTAGAAGACATGAATGCGATTTCTAGTGCGATTAAGAGCCTTTATGAGACTTTATACCCTAAAGCCTTTAGTTTGCTAGACTTTAAAGAAACGCTTAAAAGAACCTCATCTAACCAATTGGGCTTGAGCTTGGAGCCGTATTTGAATAACCCCCTTTTTAACGCTTTGAATGACGCGTTCAATTCCAGTGCTTTTTTAAATGTAATCAACTTAGACGCTATCACCCAAAACCCTAAAGACTTAGGGCTTTTAGCCTATTACTTGTTTTATAAAATTTTAGAAGAATCCAGGAAAAACGACAGCGGTTTTTTGGTTTTTTTAGACGAGTTTAAATCCTATGTGGAAAACGATTTGTTGAACACTAAAATCAACGCTTTAATCACGCAAGCCAGAAAAGCTAATGGCGTGGTGGTGTTGGCTTTGCAAGACATTTACCAATTAAGCGGGGTTAAAAACGCCCATAGTTTTTTAAGCAACATGGGAACTCTCATTTTGTATCCGCAAAAAAACGCTAGGGAGTTGAAACACCATTTCAATGTGCCTTTGAGCGAAACTGAAATTTCATTTTTAGAAAACACCCCTTTGTATGCCAGGCAGGTTTTAGTCAAAAATCTGGGTAATGGGAGTTCTAACATGATTGATGTGAGTTTGGAGGGCTTGGGGCGTTATTTGAAAATCTTTAATTCAGACTCTAGCCATGTCAATAAAGTGAAAGCGTTACAAAAAGACTACCCTACAGAGTGGCGTGAGAAACTTTTGAAGAGTTAGTTTAAAAAAGTCAATATCATTTTGAAGCACTCCTATTCAGATGGCTAAGGCACACAAGAAATTAGGGGACTCTGCTGTATTCCTACCCTGAAGCGTTACCCTAAATTCCTATTGCATAGGTCTAAATAAGAGCTTAGGGATCATTTTAGCCATAAAAAGCTTATGTTTTCATTAAAAATGTTATGATACGCTCAAATAGTCAAGCAAAAAAATGTCAATTAAAAGGGTTAGATTGAAAATATTCGTTCTGTTGATGTCGGTAATTTTAGGAATATCATTAACAGGTTGCATAGGCTATCGTATGGACTTAGAACATTTTAACACGCTCTATTATGAAGAAAGCCCTAAAAAAGCTTATGAATATTCCAAACAATTCACTAAGAAAAAAAAGAACGCTCTTTTATGGGACTTGCAAAACGGCTTGAGCGCTTTATACGCAAGAGATTACCAGACTTCTTTAGGGGTGTTAGATCAAGCCGAGCAACGCTTTGATAAAACCCAAAGCGCTTTCACAAGAGGGGCTGGTTATGTGGGCGCTACCATGATTAATGATAACGTGCGCGCTTATGGGGGGAATATTTATGAGGGCGTTTTAATCAATTATTACAAAGCGATAGACTACATGCTTTTAAACGATAGCGCGAAAGCTAGGGTGCAATTCAACCGCGCGAATGAACGCCAGCGCAGGGCTAAGGAATTTTACTATGAGGAAGTTCAAAAAGCCATTAAAGAGATCGATTCTAGCAAAAAGCACAATATTAATATGGAACGCTCTAGGGTAGAAGTGAGCGAGATTTTAAACAACACCTATTCTAATTTAGACAAATACGAAGCTTATCAAGGCTTGCTTAACCCAGCGGTTTCGTATCTTTCAGGGTTGTTTTACGCTTTAAATGGGGATAAGAATAAGGGGTTAGGCTATCTTAATGAAGCCTATGGGATCAGTCAAAGCCCTTTTGTAGCCCAAGACTTGGTTTTTTTCAAAAACCCTAACAGGAGTCATTTCACTTGGATCATCATTGAAGATGGTAAAGAGCCGCAAAAAAGCGAATTTAAAATTGATGTGCCTATTTTTATGATCGATTCGGTTTATAACGTGAGTATAGCCTTGCCCAAGCTAGAAAAAGGGGAAGCGTTTTATCAAAATTTCACTCTTAAAGATGGAGAAAAAGTAACCCCCTTTGACACTTTGGCCTCAATAGATGCGGTGGTCGCTAGCGAGTTTAGGAAGCAATTGCCCTACATTATCACCAGAGCCATTTTATCGGCTACTTTTAAGGTGGGCATGCAAGCGGTGGCGAATTATTATTTGGGGTTTGTTGGAGGGTTAGTAACTTCGTTGTATTCAGGTGTGAGCACCTTTGCAGACACCAGAAACACGAGCATTTTTGCCCATAAAATCTATCTTATGCGTATCAAAAATAAGGCTTTTGAAAATTATGAAGTTCGAGCTGATTCCATTGACGCTTTTTCGTTTTCATTAAAGCCTTGTAAAAGATCGCTTGAAAGCCCCAAAGTCATTGACGCTAGGGAATTACTTTCTGGGTTTGTAACAGCCCCACAAATCTTTTGCTCTAACCGCCATAATATTTTATACGTGCGCAGCTTTAAAAACGGGTTTGTTTTGAGTCGTTTAAAATGATTTCAAAACCCCCACCAAAGGAATTTTAGTTTTTAAGTGTCGTTGGCATTAAACACAAACACGATATAATTATAAAACGATACGAAAACCTAAATTAAGGGGAAGTCATGGCTGATAGTTTAGCGGGCATTGATCAAGTTACGAGTTTGCATAAAAATAACGAGTTGCAATTGTTGTGTTTTAGGCTGGGTAAAAATAAGGATTTGTATGCGGTCAATGTCTTTAAGATCCGTGAAGTGGTGAAATACCATGGCAATCTCACCATCATTAGCCACGAAAACAATTCGCTTGTTGAGGGGCTAATCATTATAAGAGAGCTCACCATTCCCTTGATTGATATGAAAAAATGGTTTTATTATGACAGCCAAAACAAAAACAAGGATTTACGCCCTTATAGGATAGAAAAAGAAAAAGGCGAAGACGATATTGTCATGATTTGTGAGTTTTCTCGCTGGACCATAGGGGTTAGGATCTATGAAGCGGATAGGATTTTGAGCAAGAAATGGACTGAAATGGAGCAAAGCGCTGGGCTAGGGGGATCTGCAGGCAATAACAAGCTCGTGAGTCGCACACGCTATTTTGACGGGCGCTTGGTGCAAGTGGTGGATATTGAAAAAATGCTTATAGACGTGTTCCCTTGGATTGAAGATGAAAAACACAGCGATTTAGAGACGCTCTCTAAAATCCATTCTAACCAATGCGTTTTGCTCGCTGATGACTCCCCAAGCGTTTTAAAAACCATGCAAATGATTTTAGACAAGCTGGGCGTCAAGCATATAGATTTTATCAATGGTAAAACCTTATTAGAGCATTTGTTCAACCCAACAACCGATGTGGGTAATATTGGCTTGATTATTACCGATTTGGAAATGCCAGAAGCGAGCGGTTTTGAAGTGATCAAGCAGGTTAAAAACAATTCTCTGACTTCAAAAATCCCCATCGTGGTCAATTCTTCTATGAGCGGCAGCTCTAATGAAGACATGGCCAGGAGCTTAAAGGCCGATGATTTCATCTCCAAGTCTAACCCCAAAGACATCCAGCGGGTGGTTAAGCAATTTTTGGAATTAGCATGAAAAAATACAGCGCTATCCCCACCCCTTGCTATGCGCTAGAGAGCGAACGATTAGAAAAAAACGCCAAGATTTTAGAAATCGTGCGCCAACAAAGCGGGGCAAAGGTTTTGCTCGCTTTAAAGGGGTATGCATTTTGGCGTGAGTTTGGGATTTTAAGGCAAAAATTGAACGGGTGTTGCGCGAGCGGTCTTTATGAGGCTAAGCTCGCTTTTGAAGAATTTGGGGGGCGAGAGAGCCATAAAGAAATTTGCGTTTATAGCCCGGCTTTTAAAGAGGCTGAAATGAGCGCGATCTTACCCCTAGCGACAAGTATTATTTTCAACTCTTTTCACCAATACGCCACCTACAAAGACAGGATTTTAGATAAAAACAAGCAATTAGAAAACTTGGGCTTAAGCCCCATTAAAATGGGTTTGAGGATTAACCCCCTTTATAGCGAAGTAACCCCAGCGATCTATAACCCATGCTCTAAAATGAGCCGGTTAGGGATTACGCCTAGCGGATTTGAAAAGGGGGTGAAAGAGCATGGCTTAGAGGGGGTGAGCGGGTTGCATTTCCATACGCATTGCGAGCAAAACGCCGATGCTTTGTGCCGGACTTTAGAGCATGTAGAAAGGCATTTTAAGCCTTATTTAGAAAACATGGCGTGGGTGAATTTTGGTGGGGGGCATCATATCACTAAGAGCGATTATGACATGAATTTACTCATCCAAACGATTAAGGATTTTAAAGAGCGTTATCACGATATAGAAGTGATCTTAGAGCCCGGGGAAGCCATAGGGTGGCAATGCGGGTTTTTAATCGCAAGCGTGATAGACATCGTTAAAAACGATCAAGAAATTGCGATCTTAGACGCTTCTTTTAGCGCTCACATGCCCGATTGCTTAGAAATGCCTTATCGCCCTAGTATCCTTAAAATTTCCGTAGAAAACGATGAAGAGCTTGTTGAAGTTGAAAAGGGCGAAAATCAAGGGGCGTTTTCTTATTTTTTAGGCGGCCCCACTTGTTTAGCGGGGGATTTTATGGGGAGCTTTAGCTTTGAAACGCCTTTAAAAAGGGGCGATAAAATCGTGTTTCAAGACATGCTCCATTATACGATTGTCAAAAACAACTCGTTTAATGGCGTGCCGCTCCCAAGCCTGGCTAAAATAGACTCGCAAGGTTTTAAAATCCTCAAAAACTTTTCTTATGAAGATTATAAAAACAGAAATTAAGATCTCAATTAAAGCCTTTTGATTAAGGCTTTTTGGGGCTTGTAAAAAGACCCACGCACAACATTCCAACGCCAAGCCCGGCTAGCACTGCGCCAATGGTGTGCATGTCTAAATAAATGCGAGCGAGCATGGTTAAAGGGACTAGGGGTAAGAGCCACAAGTATTTTTTAAAAGAATAACGGCGCATTAAAAACGCCACCGCCAAACCCACCATAGACGAATGCCCGCTTGGCATGTTGAAATTACCCCCATAAGGGCGCTCGCCCAAACGCTGCTCATTGATCGTTACATGGTTTAAGGCTCTTTTGGTGGTGTGCGTGAGGAGGGTTGTAGCGATAGAAGCGTTAGCGACTTGAAAAAGCCCTACCGCATCTCTTTGAATCAAGGGAATCGCCACAGATAAAATCGTAGGGATAAAGCGCGCATAATGCTCGGTGAAATGAAGCGCCAAAGGCACGCTTTGGTGTTTAGGGACTTTAGGGAAGGGCGCAAAAATGCCCAATAAAATCAAGCCCAAACTGAGCGCTAACAAAGTCTTAGAAAAGCTTTTGGGCAGGCTTTCACAAAATTTTTGTTTAAATAAGAATTTTTTCATGCGTGTTATTTTACTCTTTTTTGTGTTTGATCAGGTCTAAAGAAGGGCGATAAACAACGCTTGGGTTTTTAAAATCCAAAAACACCCCTAAAACGCTATGGAAAATCACATTTTGATTAATGGGGGTTTGGGTTTGAATGATGGAATGCTTCTCTTTAAAAAGATCATTGGCATAAACGATAAAGGGGATCTCGTATTGTTCTTTGGGGGCGATGCTTTTAGGAATGCCATGCAAATAGAACGCCTCTTCGCCCAAACTCTCGCCATGATCGCTTAAATAGATCATTAAGGCGGGCTGCTTGGCTTTTTCAAGCATGCTAATGATTTTGTCTAGCAGATAGTCGTTGTAAAAAATGGTGTTGTCATAGGCGTTAATCAGGCTTTCTTTGGAGCAAGAAGATAAATCAGCGCTTGAGCAATAAGGCTTAAACACCCTAAAATTTAAAGGCACTTTATTGTCATAGTTGGGGCCATGTGAGCCGGCAAGGTGTAAGATGAGCAAGACATTTTCGTTAGAGTGTTCTTTTAAAAGGTTAGGCAAATTATAGAGTAAGGATTCATCATAAGGAGCGATCGCTTCGCAATTGGGGCATTTTTGAATCAATTCGTAGTTTTTACGATAGCTGGTAACCTTAACGTTCTTTTCGCCGTCATTCGCGCTATACCAAAAGACTTTGATACCGGCTTTAGTCAAGTAAGTCGGCAAATTTTCATAAGCGTTGTTTTTAAAAGAAGAATCTAAAATGCATTCCAAACTCGCTGTCGTGTAAGTGGCGCAAGAAGTGGCGTTAAAAAGAGTGAGTTCGTGATTTTCTAATCGTTTGCTTAGTCTTGGGGTGGTGGGTTTTTCATAGCCATAAAGGGCGTAATTATGCTTCCTGGCGCTTTCGCCAATGACTAGCACCACAAACGAATTGGAATGGTTGGGTGAAAAGAGAGGGAGCGGCTTGATAGTGGGGGCGAAAAATTTAAGAGCGCTCACTCTAAAGGCGTTCACGCTATAAGCGAAGGGCAAAATTAAGCCCCCTATGAATTTCGCATGCTTGTCAAACCACAGCCAATTTTTAGCGTTCATAAAAGCGCTAGCGATAAAGATAAACACTAACGCCAAGATCGCTAAAAAGGGCGCTTTTTTAGAAGAATTTTTAAGGGGGATTTTATAGATGACATAGCTAGGCAACACCCCAAAAACAACGATAAAAAGGAATAATTTAACGCTCAAAAAGCCTAAAACTTCATGCGTGTTGGTGTTTAAGACATTGCCCATCATGCTCTTATTTAAAAACACCTTATAAGCGCTAATGAAATAGAAAGCGACGGAATTGAGCAGACTAAAAACTATCGCGCTCCAACGCATCAAAGAAGCAGAGATCAAGCCTAACGCCAAAAAGAGAGCACCATTAACGCAAAAAAGCACGATAATAATCATGGCTATAAAACTAACCTGGTTGCTTTCTTTATAAACGTAAGCGAATAAAGGGAAATGGTATAAAACGCCAAAAATAAGGCTATAAAGCAGACCGGCTTGCAGACAACTTAGGGGCTTTAAAAACTTCAGATGGAATAATGATGTCAAACACGCCCTTTAAAATCAATCGATCTTAGGATTATATCGTAGGTATGGGGATTTTATGGTTTATTTTAAGGGTGGAAAGCGCGTTTTTTAGGGTGGCTTGCATTTAAGAGCTTTAAAGCGTGTTTGTTGCAGGATTTCATCACGCCCCATAGTTAGGATATGGGGCAAACAAGGAGCATGCCATGAAGCTAAAAGTGGGAAGCGTAAAAGTGGCAAACGCTCTTGGAAACTATTATACCTTGAAATTTCTTTTTCTTGGTTTAAGGTAGTGTTTTTGATGAAACGCTAATTTCTAAGAGCGTTCCCCTAAGCCTAAAAAGCTTAGGGGTTTCCTTTTTAAGCGGGTTTGTCCTTGACTTTGGGGCGTTTGCATTGGGTTATAAAAATGATCGCTTGAATAACGCTAATTTTTATTTAGATTGTAAAAAACGCCCTTGAGTATTTTTTATGATTAACGCTTGAAGTCAAAAAACTTTGTTTGGTGGAAAAAATTAAAAAAGTTTAGAAAAATAAAAGCTTTATGAAAAGTTAAAAAGCGAGTGAGAGAAGTCAGCGAAAAAAGATTAAACCCCCTAAAAAGAGGGTTTAAAAAGGGGTTTAATGCTTTAGTAAGCGAACACATAGTTGAGATACACACTATAAAGCCTTCTGTATTGCAAGGTAGTGCCTAGCAAAGAATAGTAATTCGTGTTGATCGTGGGGATCTTCACGCCTAATTCCATGCCATGTTGCGCGCTATGATCAGCGCCTCTTCTCTTATTTCTGGCGAGATTGGTCCTTAAGCCTAGATTGAATAAGAATTGGAAGTTAGAGGTGTTGATTTTAGCTTTATAGTAATTGTTCACATTCGCTAAATTCACATACTGAGAATTAAGCCATGAAGTCCCGGCTAAGGCGATACCGCCAAATGCGCCAAAAGAAAGCTTGTTGTTTTTAGTGGCTTTATCGTTGATGAAATTCACTAACAAATCGCTCCCCACGCCATAAGTCCAAACATCTGAAGAAGCGTTGAAAAATTGGGATTTGTTATAGGTGTGGTTGTAATCCACAAAGCCGTAGTATCTCGCGCCCCATCGTTTGTTTTTCCCAAAGAATTGTTTATAACCCACTTGAAAGCCGATCCCATTCATCGCGCCGTTATTGGTGGTAGAAGCGGCGATTAGCCCGGCACGTCTGAAAGGGTTACTGCCGAGTTCCTGACTCCTAGATTGCACTTGAGAGTGGATGTTGGAGTCAATGTAGTAGTTATCCTGTATGCCTTGCGGGCTATTGGGGTTAGTCTTTTTGCTCACCACATTTTGTAAAGACTGAGCGTCAGGCAAGCTAGAAATGGCCGCTGTGATGCTGTCATAATGTTCGCCTAGCTTTTTATACTGGCCGCTGAAATTCGCTAAAGTGTAGGCGAGGTTTTGCGCGTTATGGATTCGCTCCGCTTGGTCGCCAAAATGAGCGATGCTGTTTTTTAGATTCGTTACGGTCTCTCCCACATACGCGCAACCGGCTCCCCAAGTGTTAGAAGTAACCGTGCCAGATGGCGTGCCACGGAGATTGCCGTCGCTACCCTTTTCATGGCATACTCCTAAAGAGTCTTTCACGAACGCTGCAGGGATTCTTTCAAAGTCCCTCACCACTGCTTGAGTGCGGTTTAAAATCTCCGCTTGCGCTCTAGCGTTAGCGAACATGCTTTGGGCGAAGTTGGCGTCTTTATAGGGGTTGAATGTCTTCCCGGTGTCTAGGTTGTGCTGGTTTTGCGCGTTTGCAGCAACGATCTTGGATTGCTCTACGGCTATTGCAGCGTTTTTGATCATGTCTTGAATCGCGCTGATTTCATTTTTAAAAATCCCGCACGCACTCCCATCGCCTTTCAAATATATTCCTTCCCATAAACTACCACTACTCGCACCACCTGCACCACCATTGTTGATCCATGGGCATGCGCTATTAAGGGTGGTTATAATAGTGCTAGCCTGTTCTAAAAGAACTTGAGCGTTATTTTTTGTAACAATTTCTTCTCCATTATTCGTGTTTCCATTACTTTTATTGATTGTAAATTTGAGTTCTGTGTTGGTGTCGCTTAAAGCAGGAATATCTTTTCCGCTGCTCCCAAAAGCCTTTTGGATGATTTGATAAGCTTTATTGATTTTCGCGTAATTTTCAGTGGATAAAATGCTGTATGGTCCTGGTTCATAACCAGTAGTGCCACAAGTAATGGTAGTGCCTCCCCATTGATTTGAAGGCGTGTTGTGGAAAGTTTGAACGCCCCCATTTTTGTCTTTGTTAGAGCCAGGGCCACAAGGGCTGATCGCATAGCTCATGACTTGCCACAACCCTGCTGCCGCATTCAAGGCTAAAAGCACGGCTTGATACGCCGGGGAATTCTTTCTATCATTGATTAAATTCTTCGCGCTAGCGTTCAAATTGCCCCTTGCGTTATTGATGGCGTTGGGGTCGGCGGACTGCCTGATGAGAGCGTTTAGGACGCTATAATTCGTTAAAAGGTTGTTCAGTCTTTCATAGCTGTCTGAGAGATCTTGAATGCCTTTGGTGTTTTTCACCATTTGAGCGGATTCACCGATTTGATAGCCCGCGCTCACAAAAAAGCCGTTGTCTTCAGCGCTTAAAGCGGAAACTAAAAGCGAACCTAAGGTTAATGACAGAAATTTTTTCTTCATGTTTTCTCCTTTACTTTATTAAAATAAGATTGAAATTGTTAGTAAATCTTGCGGAAGTGTGTCTTTAAGTAAGACCATACCGCAAGCTTTCGTTAATATAGTATAAATTAATGGGATTTTGATACTAATTAGGCGTTTTTGCCCTTTCAAAAAAAAAAAAAAAAGGTTTTTGTAGCGTTTCTAAACAAATATTAAACCAATAAAGGTCATTTTAAAAGAAATGAGGTTGTTTGAATGAGGGTAGCTATAAAAAAGGGGTTTTTAACTTTGATTGTTTGAGATTTGTTCGTAAAAAGGATTTTTCTTTAGATTTGTTGTAAATTTTGTTGTAAAAATGATTTTATTAAGGAGATAGAAAGGTTTTGCAATCATTTTCCCCAAAAACTCAAGGGTTTTTTAAAATAAAGCGGTGGTTTCAATGAAACGCTAATTTCTAAGAGCGTTCCCTGAGCCTAAAAACTCAAGGGTTTCTTTAAAAAATCGGGGTTATCCTTGAGTTTTGGGGCGTTTGCATGCGGTTAGTAAAAAATTACCGCTTGCTTGGTGCGAGTTTCTCACTCTTTTAAAAAGGCTTTGAGCGTCTTTTAAAACCATCATCAACGCTCTGTTAGAACAAAGCCTTAATCCCCTACATAGACTTGTCTTGGGCGCGTGATCCTAGCTTGCGGGCTTTTGACATGCTCTAAAAGTTGAGCACACCAGCCTACGGTTCTGCCAATGACAAACACCGGCGTGAAAAAACGCACTGGGATTTTTAAAGCCCTTAAGATCGTGCCGGAGTAAAAATCCACATTGGGGTAGAGATTCCTTTCAATGAAATACTCGTCTTTTAGCGCGATTTCTTCCACTTTCGCAGCGATTTCGCTCAACCTTTCGTCCATTTTAACGCCTTTTTGGTGCAGTTCGTCCTTTAAGCCTTTTAGGATTTTAGCACGCGGATCGTAGCTTTTATACACCCTATGCCCAAAGCCCATGAGTTTGAAATTGTCGTTTTTGTCTTTCACGCGTGCGATGTATTTATCCACGTTTTTCACATCGCCGATTTCTTCTAATTGTAAAAGGACTTTTTCATTCGCCCCACCATGCAAATGCCCCCACAAAGCGCTAATGCCCGCGCTTATAGCGGCATAAGGATGCACGCCGGTGCTAGCGACATTCCTTACCGTGGTAGAAGAGGCGTTTTGCCCATGGTCAGCGTGCAAAGTTAGGATTTTATCAAAGGCTTCCACTTCTAGGGGCGTGATTTCTACTTCGCCTTGAGTGGTGTGTTTTAAGCGGCTATAAGGGTAACCTCTCAGCATGAAAAGGATATTTTCCACATAAGAGCGCGCGATGTCCGGATAAATGATAGGTGCTCCCACTTCATTGCGATAGCAAATGGCCGCAAGCGTGGGGATTTTAGCGATAATTCTTCTGGCCATCGTTTGGTAATCTTCTTCAGTGTGCATGTTTTGGTGCGTGGAATAAAGGGTGGATAAGATAGATACGCCGCTAGAGAGTTTCGCCATAGGGTGGGCGTTGCTAGGGAAAGCTGAAAACATGTTGAGTAAGCTCTCATGCACAAAGCTTCTGTGGCGTAGTTCCAGTTCAAATTCCAAGCTTTCATCTTGATTTTTGGGTAATTCCCCTGTGAGTAATAGCCTGCACACATCTACATATTTGTATTTGGCGACTAAATCCTCTATCCTATGCCCTCTGTAATACAATTCGCCTTTTTTGCCATTGATATAGCTGATTTTAGATTGGCACCCGGCAGTGGAAGAATACCCTGGATCGTAGGAAAAAAACCCGGTCGTTTCAAAAAGCTTGGAAAAATCCACCGCTTTAGGCCCACGAGTGCATTCAATCGTTTCAAATTCGTAGCGTTCATTATTTTCATTATTGATTAAAGTAACAGACATTCAATTTCCTTAAGTTTTGATAGTATCCAACTCCTAATTATAAGCCAAAAAATTAAATGATTTCTTTTTAAAAACATTGCGTTTTTTCAAGTTATTCCTAACCGCTACTTTTAAACACGCATTCAAAAAAAAAGATTTTTAGGGGTTATATAGTATTTTTGCGCTAGTATAGTTACTCAAACTTTAGAAAAAGGATAAACAATGGCTTACAACCCTAAAATTTTACAAAAGCCTAAAGAGGGCGAAGAAATTACGATTAAAGACAACAAATTGCATGTGCCAAATTACCCCATTATCCCTTTCATTGAGGGCGATGGCATTGGATCAGATATTACCCCAGCGATGATTAAAGTGGTGGATAGCGCGGTTCAAAAAGCGTATAAGGGCGAGAAAAAAATCGCATGGTATGAAGTGTTTGTGGGCGAAAAATGCTATCAAAAATTTAAAGATCATAAGGAATTAAGCCCCGAAGAGCAATGGCTCTTACCGGACACTATTGAAGCAATCAACCATTATAAAGTCTCCATTAAAGGGCCTTTGACCACGCCTATTGGTGAGGGGTTTAGATCTTTGAATGTAGCGTTACGCCAAAAAATGGATCTGTATGTGTGCTTGAGACCGGTTCGGTGGTATGGGAGTCCTAGTCCGGTGAAAGAACCACAAAAAGTGGATATGGTGATTTTTAGAGAAAATTCTGAAGACATTTATGCGGGCATTGAATGGCAAGAAGGCAGCGCGGAAGCGAAAAAACTCATCCATTTTTTACAAAATGAATTAAAGGTTAAAAAAATCCGCTTCCCTGAAAGCAGCGGCATAGGGATAAAACCCATCAGTAAAGAAGGCACAGAGAGGCTGGTGAGAAAAGCGATTGAATACGCGATTGATAACGACAAGCCAAGCGTGACTTTTGTGCATAAAGGTAATATCATGAAATATACCGAAGGGGCGTTCATGAAATGGGGCTATGCGCTCGCTCAAAAAGAATTTAACGCTCAAGTCATTGATAAAGGCCCATGGTGTTCTTTGAAAAACCCTAAAACCGGTAAAGAAATCATCATTAAAGACATGATCGCTGACGCGTTCTTGCAACAAATCTTATTGCGCCCTAGCGAATACAGCGTCATTGCGACCATGAATTTGAACGGGGATTATATCTCTGATGCGTTAGCGGCGATGGTGGGGGGTATTGGTATCGCTCCTGGGGCTAATCTCAATGACACGGTGGGCATGTTTGAAGCCACCCATGGCACCGCTCCTAAATACGCTGGGCTGGATAAAGTCAATCCGGGGTCTATTATTTTGAGCGCGGAAATGATGTTAAGGCATATGGGCTGGGTGGAAGCGGCTGATTTGATTGTCTCTGCTATGGAAAAAGCGATTAAGAGCAAGAAAGTCACTTATGATTTCGCTCGTTTGATGGATGGGGCTAAAGAAGTCAAATGCTCTGAATTCGCTAGCGTGATGATTGAAAACATGTGAAAGAGCCTTTAAGCTCTGGTGTTTGGATGGCGATTATAGGCTAATACTATCATAAGGAATGAAGTTGATAAAATTTGTGCGTAATGTGGTTTTGTTCATTTTAACGGCGATCTTTTTAGTGCTCATGCTTTTGGTGAGCTATTGCATGCCCCATTATAGCGCGGCTGTCATTAGCGGGGTGGAAGTCAAAAGAATGAATGAAAATGAAAACACGCCCAATAATAAGGAAGTAAAAACCCTCGCTAGAGATGTCTATTTTGTGCAAACTTACGACCCTAAGGATCAAAAAAGCGTAACCGTTTATCGTAACGAAGACACGCGCTTTGACTTCCCTTTTTATTTTAAGTTTAATTCGGCTGATATTTCGGCCCTCGCTCAAAGTTTAGTCAACCAGCAAGTGGAAGTGCAATACTATGGCTGGCGGATCAATTTGTTTAACATGTTCCCTAATGTGATTTTTCTAAAGCCCTTAAAAGAGAGTGCTGACATTTCAAAACCCATTTTTAGTTGGATTTTATACGCCTTGCTGTTAGGGGGCTTTTTTATCAGCGCGCGTTCTGTTTGCACTTTATTTAAGGGCAAAGCTCATTAATTCTTTTAGGCTTTGTTGGAAAATCACAATGGGGTTATTGGAGCGTTTGTTAAAAAGCTCAATATAGGGCAAACTGATGCTGTGAAAAGCGGTGTTATTTTCCCTCAAATTGATAGCGATTTTATAGTCTAGTTGGTGGGATTTCAATAAAAAGTCATTCAGCAAACAATCATTAATCAAGCCCAAATTGTCATGGCTAATCAAAAGCATTTTGGCTTTTAATTTTAGGGCCAAATCCAGCATGTTTTCTTCTAAAGTGATAGGCACGCATAGCCCCCCAGCCCCTTCAACGATGACTAAATCGTAAGTTTTGGTGAAATTTTGGAGGCGTTGGATTAAATGATCTATATCAATGGGAGCGTTTGGATCTTCTTCTTGTTGGGCGATGAGAGGGGCTGAGACTTTATGATAACGATAGAATGAAATGTCTTTTAAGGTTAAAGAGCGATCCAAAAGGCGGTTATCTTGCAAGAACAAATGCGCATCGCTAAAGTGGTTAATGGCGTCATTAACGCCTGTTTCAATGGGTTTTAATAGAATCGTTCTAACGCCACAAGCGTTGCAATATTTTGCTAATAGTCTAGCGCATGTGGTTTTTCCGGCATTGGTGTTAGTCGCGCTGATAAAGAGCATGGTTTAACCTTTAAATTGATAGTCATTACCTCTAAAGTGGTAAGCCCCATCAAAGATTTGAGCGGTCAATACATTTTTAATTTGTGGTAACTTCACATTTTTTAGTGCTTCTCTTGGGACTTCAATCACCAACTCCTCAAACGCTTGGTCGCTTAAAGGGTTATCAATATCAAAAACGAAACTTAAGATATTGTGGAGTGAGTTATAGGTAACCTTGTCAATCAACGCATAATTCAGTCTAACGCCCTCTGCTTGCTCTATGGCGGTTACGATACTCTTGGATAGTCTAGGACTAATATTATCAAGCTGTGTCGCTAAATCTGTCGGTGAGATAAAGCAATACCCCGCATCGGTGTCTATGGTGTTAGCAAGCGCTTTAGCAATCAATGTCCTACTCATTTTTCTACCTTGTCTTAAAGCTTTAACAAGGTTATTGACTTTAATGTTGTGGTTGTAACTTTGTCTGTAACTTTTACTCATAGCGCATTTTCGTTGTTCTCTTGTTTTAATTGCTTGTTGCTCCCAATTTTCTATCTCATCAACATTGAAAGTCTTTGGATACCCATACGCACGAACCCTACTTTGTGTCCTTTTAATAAACCCTTTAATTTCATTTTCAAATGTGTCTGTAAGGTTGCCAATAGTGTAAGGCATATAAGTTGCTTTGATTTGTGTCTTAACAATGTCTTTAAAAGCTATACCATAATTGTCTTTTTCAGGGTTTTTCTCAAAGAATGTATAGACTTTGTTCTGTAGTCTTGTGAGAGAGTGTGGTAATTCTTTAGGGACAGAGAATGTGATGTCAGTGAATTTCGCCCACACATCGCCAAACTCACTAGGTAAAGCACTCACCAATTCCACATAGTATCTGTCTTTGTTATTATAGATACTATTTTGACAATAACAAATCGCCGCTTGATTGAATTGTCTCGCCCATAATAACAAATGGTTTCTTAAATAAAATGTGCTACTAGGTTCATTGACAAATACAAAAAAACTAGTCTCTTTATCAGGTATTAGGGCGTCCTCGAGATTGTCTTTCCAATAGCCGATTACTTGAATATAACCAATGAAGTCTCTCTTACTATCCAATAGTCTTTTTAGCTGTTGTGTCCTTTCCATATTGTCTTTTTGAGTGTAGCGGTATCTCTCAACAAATTCTTTACTAGACATAAGGTCTTTCATTGTGGTTTCACTTTTAGGGTTTAAAAATTTACTAACAAAAGACTTACCTAGTGCTGTGGATAGTTTGAGAGCGATAGTCCTATACTCTCTCAAAAAGGCGTCAGCAAGATAAGAAGCGTCTATGGGGTTAGGGTCGTCATTCCAATTTTTAGCTACTTTGTCTAATTGAGATGCCTTATAACCGCTCTTATAAGCTTCTATCAATAATTCTTGTTCCTTTTCAGTAAAGTCTTTTTCAAAGACAGGTTTAAAAACTCTAAACGCTGAAATAGTCCCAAAAGGTAGTCCGCTTTTGATTTTATTGACAATGCTGTTAAGACTAGTAGCTTTAATAGTCGTGTTTTGTTCTCTTTTAAGTCGTGAGAGTTCCTCACCAAACGCATCTAGTGTCGCTCTTAAAGATAAGTTGTCTTTTATCCTTACTCTAGGTTTATTTTGTCTAGCTAATTTCCTGTCCGCTAACGCCTTATCAATAGATGCTGTCAAAGAAGTGCTTCTATTATGTGGCTCATCAACAAATTCTAAAAAGTCGTAATTCAATAACATTATCGTGTCCTTTTCTTTAAGCGAGATTATAGCGCTTTATCTTTGAGCCTTCAGCGGGTCATTAGGGTTTATTTGGTATAATACCAAAACTTCATTTAAGGTTGGTTCTTATGAATATTTTATTTGGGATTAGCGACACGCAAGAATGTTATAACGCTATTAAATTCGCTGTCAAATTAGCCCATTCGCTTAAAGAGGTCCGTTTCACTCTATTGCATGTGAGCATGGAAGTGTTTATTTATAGCGAAAGCGGGATGATGGATTATGGCCAAACAGAAGCCTTAGAAGAAGAAAAAGCTAAGGCTTTGTTAAAGCAATTTGAAGACGCTTTCAAAAAAGAAAATATAGAGTGCGAGAGCGTTCTAAAAAGCGGTGATTTGATTGATGTGGTCTTGGATATGGCTAAGGATTATGATTTGTTATTGATCGGGGCGAGCGAATCTAATTTGTTGTATCGTTTGTTCATTTCACACCAAAATAGCTTGGTTGAACAATCCAGTATCCCTGTTGTGATCGCCAAGTAGCATGGATAAGCAGCATGAAAATGTATAACATACCCACCCCCACCATGGCGCAAGTGATCATGGTTGATGACCCCATTACGACAGCGGAATTTGTCATCTCTGCTTTGAGGGATTTTTTTGACAAGTCTTTAGAAGAGGCCAAAGATCTCACATCAAGCATCCATCGTGATGGCTGTGGGGTTTGTGGCGTCTATCCTTATGATATTGCCAGGCATAGGGCAGCATGGGTTAGGGATAAGGCCAGAGAGCTAGATCTCCCCTTAAAATTATTGGTAGAAGAGATAAAATAATGGCTAAATTCAATCAAGATCTCAATGAAGTTCTAAACCAAGCTTTAAATTTAGCCCTAGATCTTAACCACGCCCTTTGCACCACAGAGCATGTGCTACTAGTTATTTTAGAACATGAGAGCGGGGAAAAGATTATTGGCGCTTTAGAAAGAGATGACTATGATAAATTAAAACAAATCCTTAAAGACTATTTGTTGCAATATGTGCCTTTAAAGAGCGATCCAGCCAAAATGCCTGCTAGGAGTTTTGTGTTATTAAGAATGCTTAAAAGAATGTATGCGAGTTGTTTTGAGAGCGTGGGCGTGGAAGAATTGCTTATTTTAATGCTGGATCACCCCGATTGTTACGCTTCAAAACTCATGGATAGTTTTGGCATCGCTCGTTTGTATTCTAATCCTGCTTTATTGGATTTGGATAACCATGGTATTCCTAATGACATTAATGATAATGAAGAAGCGCCCAAAAACACTCCCCTAAAAAAATACGCTAAAAATTTGAGCGCTTTAGCCCAAGATAACGCTTTAGATCCAGTCATTGGCAGAGAAGAAGAGATTTTAAGAGTGATAGAAATTTTAGGGCGCAGAAAAAAGAATAATCCGCTTTTAATTGGCGAAGCGGGCGTAGGGAAAACCTCCATCGCTGAAGCTTTGGCTTTAAAAATCGCTCAAAAAGAAGTGCCGGAGTTTTTGCAAGAATATGAAGTTTATTCTTTGGATTTGGCTTTAATGGTGGCTGGGGCAAAATACAGAGGGGATTTTGAAAAACGCTTGAAAAAAACGCTCAAAGAAATCCAACAAAACGGCCGCATCATTTTATTCATTGATGAAATCCACACCCTTTTAGGCGTAGGGAGCAGTAACGCTGGGAGCTTGGACGCGGCGAACATATTAAAACCGGTTTTAACGGATGGGGGCTTGAAATGTTTAGGAGCGACCACTTTTGAAGAATACCGCAGCGTGTTTGAAAAAGACAAGGCTTTTAATAGGCGTTTTTCAGTCATAAAAGTTGAAGAGCCTTCTAAAGAGGCGTGTTACTTGATTTTGAAAAAGATCGCTCCCCTTTATGAAGAACACCACCAGGTGCGTTATGATGAGAGCGTGTTTAAGGCATGCGTGGATTTAACGAGTGATTACATGCATGATAAATTCTTGCCGGATAAAGCGATTGAATTATTAGATGAGGTGGGATCGAGGAAAAAAATCAACCCCAAAAAGGGCAAAAAAATCGGCGTTGATGACGTGAAAGAAACGCTCGCTCTGAAGCTTAAAATCCCTAAAATGCGTTTGAGCAGCGATAAAAAAGCCCTTTTAAGGAATTTAGAAAAATCGCTAAAAAATAAGATTTTTGCCCAAGCAGAAGCGATCAGTCTCGTCAGCAATGCGATTAAAATCCAGTATTGCGGGCTTTCTTCTAAAAATAAGCCTGTGGGGAGCTTTTTATTCGTGGGGCCTAGTGGGGTGGGGAAAACGGAGTTGGCTAAAGAATTGGCCTTGAATTTGAATTTGCATTTTGAACGCTTTGACATGAGCGAATACAAAGAAGCCCATAGCGTGGCAAAACTCATCGGGAGTCCTAGCGGTTATGTGGGGTTTGAGCAAGGGGGGCTGTTGGTGAATGCGATTAAAAAACACCCGCATTGTTTGCTGCTTTTAGATGAAATAGAAAAAGCCCATTCTAATGTGTATGATTTGTTGTTGCAAGTGATGGATAACGCTACTTTGAGCGATAATTTAGGCAATCAGGCGAGTTTTAAGCATGTGATTTTGATTATGACTTCAAATGTGGGGAGTAAGGATAAGGACACGCTAGGGTTTTTTAGTGCTAAAAATACCAAGTATGATAAAGCCGTTAAAGAGCTTTTGACCCCTGAATTACGCTCCAGGATTGATGCGATCGTGCCGTTTAACGCGCTCAGTTTGGAGGATTTTGAACGCATTGTTTCTGTGGAATTAGACAAATTAAAAGCCTTAGTGCTAGAGCAAGACATAACCTTAAAATTCCATAAAGAAGTTTTGAAATGCATCGCGCAAAAAAGCTATCAAACGACTTTAGGAGCGAGAGAAATTAAAAAAATCATTCATAATGAAATCAAAACTAAATTAAGCGATATACTGCTCTTGCAATCGTTTAAAAAACCTTGTAAGATCGCTTGCTTGCTAGAAAAAAACCAATTGGTTCTAAAAGAAATCGAGCGCGCGCAAAAGGTGAAAGAAAATGATTTTTGAAATGCTTTATAGTAAAATCCATAGGGCTACTATCACAGACGCTAACCTCAATTATATAGGCTCGATCACCATAGATGAGGATTTAGCCAAGTTCGCTAAGCTCAGAGAGGGCATGAAAGTGGAAATCGTGGATGTCAATAACGGCGAACGCTTCAGCACCTATGTGATTTTAGGGAAAAAAAGGGGCGAAATTTGCGTCAATGGTGCAGCGGCCAGAAAGGTGGCCATAGGCGATGTGGTGATCATTTTAGCTTATGCGAGCATGAATGAAGATGAAATCAACGCACACAAGCCAAACATCGTGCTAGTGGATGAAAAAAACGAAATTTTAAAAAAGGGTTAGAGATGGATTTTAGTCAATTGGGCGGTCTAAGCGGGTTATTAGACGGCATGAAAAAAGAGTTTTCCCAACTAGAAGAAAAGAATAAAGACACGATCCACACTTCCAAAAGCGGTGGGGGAATGGTGAGCGTGAGTTTTAATGGGGTGGGGGAATTAGTGGATTTGCAAATTGATGACAGCCTGTTAGAAGATAAAGAAGCGATGCAAATCTATTTGATGAGCGCTTTGAATGACGGGTATAAAGCCGTAGAAGAAAACCGAAAAAATTTAGCCTTTAACATGTTGGGGAATTTTGCTAAATTGTGATGTTTCACAAAGCCTTTATCGTTCTATGGTTTTTTTTGAATGGCTTAGGGGCTTATGATTTCAAGCATTGTCAGGCGTTTTTTAAAAAAGCGAGCCTTCAAAAAGGGGGCGTGGCTTTAAAGGAATTGCCTAAAGGCGTGTATTTGTATTATTCCAAAACCTACCCCAAACACGCCAAAGTCATCAAATCCGATCCTTTTGTAGGGTTGTATTTGTTGCAAGGTGCGCCAAGCGAGTATGTTTATACCTTAAGGGATTTGGACAAAGACGCCCTTATAAGGCCTATGGCTAGCATAGGGGATAAAGAAGCCCTAGAAGCGCGATTATTAGTGGGGCAAAAAGGCTATGACCGCTACGCTCAAATTTCACAAAAGACTCAAAAAAATGGCGTTATCAGCAATATTTGCTATCAAATGTTAGGGCTAGGGGTAGGGGGGAACGGCTTTATAGAAACGAAATTTATCAAGCGCTTTTTAAACCAAAAAGAGCCTTATTATGGGGATATTGGGGTGCGTTTAGAAGAAGATGATAAGCGTTTAGTAATAGCGCAATTTGATCCCTTTTTCCCTAAAAACCCTTTTTTAAAAAACGATGAAATCCTAGCGATCAATGATTACAAGATCCGCTCGTTAGCGGAGTTTGAATGGGTGGTGAGCAATCTTAAATACCAAAGCCTTGCAAAAGTGAAAATCAAACGAAACCACAAAATCAAAGAAGTAACGCTCAAAGTCAATAAGCGTTATGGGGGGTTTTTACTCAAAGACACTTTTTTAGAGCGCTATGGCATCGCTTTAGATAGGCGTTTTATCATCACTAAAATAGGCGTTCATTTGCCCAAAGGCTTGGATTTTTTAAAGCTTGGGGATAGGATTTTATGGGTGAATCATAAAAGCGTTTCATTCACCCCAAAGGCTTTAAGAGAAGCGTTAAGCACGCCTAAAATTGAATTATTAGTTTGGCGTAAAGGCTTTGAATTTTACATTAAAGTCCGTTGAAACATTGATGAAACATGACGCTTATGAGATTATCCTTTCTTGGTTTATCACGCCTCTCACGGCGATTTTAGGGCGTTTCGCTGAATTTTTTCTCTACACTTTGCATGCGCAATTGGTGTTTAATAGCGTGGTCGCTTTAGCGTTCATGCTCTTTGCTTACAGGAGTTTGAAAGAACAGAATTTTTTCAGCGCTAGTGCGCTTTTAGAGGCGTTATGGTTTGTGGGGTTTTTTGTGCTGTTTAACTACGCTTTGAAAAACCCTTCGCGCTTTTATGAATTGTTTCAAAACGCTATTTTTATTGCGCCTAACATGATCGCACAAAGCCTTTCTCAAAGCTTGAGTAACTTTTCTAACCACGCGCTTTCTTTAGATTTTATTTTTAATCATGGTTTTTATGCCCTTAGCTTCATCAGCGATTTGAGCCATAACGAAATGCCCGTGTGGCTTTTTTTAAGCGTTTTGCAAGCGCTTTTTTTGAGCGTGCTGTTTGCGATCATCATTTTAGTGTATTTGGAAGCACATGTGTGGTGCTCTTTAGGGGCGTTGTTTTTAGCGTTTGGGTTTTTTAAAACCTGGAGGAGCGTTGTGGTTATATGCCTAAAAAAATGCTTCGCTCTTGGGTTTTACAAACCTTTTTTGTTGTTGGTGGGGTTTTTGAACGTGTCGGTTACTAAGGCCTTAATGGACGCTAGCATGCAAGAAAAACAAGACTTAAGCCTTTTATTGGTGGTGGCGTTATTTTTGTGTTGCGTTTTTATCATAGGCGTGCCTTTTTTTATCAACGCTTTGTTTAGGGTGCAAAACAGCCTCAAAGAAACTTACAAACTCGCCACCAATTTGAGCGCTAACCTCAGCCAAAACGCTCTTACTTCCTTACAATATATCACGACCTCGCCCGCTCTTTCTAGTGTTTCTCCTTCTACAAGCGGTAGCGTTTCTAAAGAAAAGGAAACGCATTCCCCCACATTCAAGGTAGAAACCACTCAATTAGATGTAAAAATCCCAAATTTCAAGCAAAAAAAGGTTAAAAAGGATACAATAGATACAAAAAATGAAATTTAAATAAATAGGAATTTAATGAGGATTTTTTTTGTTATTATGGGACTTGTGTTGTTTGGTTGCACCAGTAAGGTGCATGAGATGAAGAAAAGCCCTTGCACCTTGTATGAAAACAGGTTAAATCTCGCATGAAAGAAAAGCCTTTCAATAGCGAGCAGTTGATCTATTTAGAAGAGCTTTTAAGCCACCAAGAAAAGCATTTAGAGAGCAAGCTTTCTGGTTTTTCGGTGAACGATTTGGACATGCAAAGCGTGTTTCGGCTAGAAAGGAACCGCTTGAAAATCGCTTACAGGCTTTTAGGTTTGATGAGCTTTATCGCGCTTATCTTAGCGATCGTTTTAATCAGTATCCTGCCCTTACAAAAAACCGAACACCATTTCGTGGATTTTTTAAACCAGGACAAGCATTACGCCATTATCCAAAGAGCGGATAAAAGCATTTCCAGTAATGAAGCGTTGGCTCGTTCGCTCATCGGGGCGTATGTGTTAAACCGAGAGAGTATTAATCGCATTGACGATAAATCCCGCTATGAATTGGTGCGCTTGCAAAGCAGTTCTAAAGTGTGGCAACGCTTTGAAGATTTGATTAAAACCCAAAACAGCATTTATGCGCAAAGCCATTTAGAAAGAGAAGTCCATATCGTCAATATTGCGATCTATCAGCAAGACAATAACCCCATTGCGAGCGTTTCCATTGCGGCTAAACTTTTGAATGAAAACAAGCTCGTGTATGAAAAGCGTTATAAAATCGTGCTGAGCTATTTGTTTGACGCCCCGGACTTTGATTACGCTTCCATGCCTAAAAACCCTACCGGCTTTAAAATCACTCGCTACAGCATCACTGAAATCGCGCCGATTAATAGGAATGATTGATGCGTAAGGTTTTATACGCTCTCATGGGCTTTTTGTTGGTTTTTAGCGCTTTAAAAGCCGATGATTTTTTAAAAGAAGCGAACGAAACAGCCCCGGTGAATTTAAACCACCCCATGCAGGATTTAAACGCCATTCAAGGGAGCTTTTTTGACAAAAACCGCTCCAAAATGTCCAACACTTTGAACATTAATTATTTTCAAGGGCAAACCTATAAAATCCGCTTGCGTTATGCGATGGCGACCTTATTGTTCTTTTCAAAACCCATTAGCGATTTTGTTTTAGGGGATAAGGTGGGCTTTGATGCGAAAATCTTAGAAAGTAACGATCGCATTTTACTCATCAAGCCTTTACAAATTGGCGTGGATTCCAATATCAGCGTGATTGATAGCGAGGGTAAGATTTTTTCTTTCTATGTGTTTTCTACCACTTTCACCAGCTCCAAACACCCTAATTTACAGGTTTTTATAGAAGATAAAAACTATTACACTAACGCTTTTATCAAGCCCCAAAAAGAAAATAAAGAAAATATGGCTGAAAATGCCCCTAAAGATGCCCAAAAAAATAATAAGCCCCTAAAAGAAGAAAAAGAAGAAACTAAAGAAAAAGAAGAAGAGGTGATAATTATTGGCGATAACACCAACGCGATGAAAATTATTAAAAAAGACATCCAAAAAGGCTATAAGGCTTTAAAAAGCTCTCAAAGGAAATGGTATTGTTTATGGGCTTGTTCTAAAAAATCCAAACTCTCCTTAATGCCTGAAGAAATCTTTAACGATAAGCAATTCACTTATTTCAAATTTGACAAAAGATTAGCGCTCTCTAAATTCCCGGTGATTTATAAGGTCGTTGATGGCTATGATAACCCGGTGAATACAAGGATTGTGGGCGATTACATTATCGCTGAAGACGTTTCGGCTAAATGGACTTTAAGGCTGGGTAAGGATTATCTGTGTATCCGTTTTATCAAAAGGAGCAAAGGTGAATAAGTGGATTAAGGGGGCGGTTGTTTTTGTAGGGGGTTTTGCAACGATTATAACAACTTCTTTAATCTATCATCAAAAGCCAAAAGCCCCCTCAAATAACCAACCCAATCTTTTGAATGACGATGAGGTGAAATACCCCTTACAAGACTACACCTTCACTCAAAACCCACAGCCAACTAACACAGAAAGCTCTAAAGACTCCACCATCAAAGCCTTACAAGAACAGCTCAAAGCCGCTTTAAAAGCCCTAAACTCCAAAGAAATGAACCATTCCAAAGAAGAAACTTTTACTAGCCCTCCCATGGATCCAAACACAACCCCCCCTAAAAAAGATTTTTCTCCAAAACAATTAGACTTACTTGCCGCTCGCATCACCCCTTTCAAACAAAGCCCTAAAAATTACGAAGAAAACCTGATTTTCCCCATGGATAACCCTAATGGCATTGATGGTTTCACTAACCTTAAAGAAAAAGACATCGCTACTAATGAAAACAAGCTTTTACGCACCATTACAGCCGATAAAATGATACCCGCTTTTTTGATCACGCCCATTTCTAGCCAGATCGCTGGTAAAGTGATTGCGCAAGTGGAGAGCGATATTTTTGCGAGCATGGGAAAGGCTGTTTTGATCCCTAAAGGCTCTAAAGTCATAGGCTATTACAGTAACAATAACAAAATGGGCGAATACCGCTTGGATATTGTATGGAGTCGAATCATCACTCCCCATGGCATTAATATCATGCTCACTAACGCTAAAGGGGCGGACATTAAAGGCTATAACGGATTAGTGGGGGAATTGATTGAAAGGAATTTCCAACGCTATGGCGTGCCGTTACTGCTTTCTACGCTCACTAACGGCTTATTGATTGGGATCACTTCGGCTTTAAACAATAGAGGTAATAAAGAAGAGGTGACTAATTTCTTTGGGGATTATCTTTTATTGCAATTGATGAGGCAAAGCGGCATGGGGATCAATCAAGTGGTCAATCAAATTTTAAGAGACAAAAGCAAGATCGCCCCCATTGTGGTGATTAGAGAGGGGAGTAGGGTCTTCATTTCGCCCAATACTGACATCTTCTTCCCTATACCCAGGGAGAATGAAGTCATCGCTGAGTTTTTGAAGTGACTCAAAAATGCCAGTTTAAAAACGCTATAATAACCCTAAAAAACAAAAGAGAGCCTAGCAAGAAAGCCCATGAAAATTAAAAATGTCTTATTGAGTGGGGGGAGTGGCAAACGCTTATGGCCTTTAAGCCGTAGCCTATACCCCAAGCAATTTTTAAAGCTTTTTGATCATAAAAGCTTGTTTGAGTTGAGTTTTAAAAGAAACGCTTCCTTAGTAGATGAAACGCTCATCGTGTGCAATGAAAAGCATTATTTTTTAGCCCTAGAAGAAATAAAAAACGAAATCAAAAACAAGAGCGTGGGTTTTTTACTAGAGAGTTTGAGTAAAAACACCGCTAACGCCATCGCTTTGAGCGCTTTAATGAGCGATAAAGAAGATTTACTCATCGTTACGCCAAGCGATCATCTGATTAAAGACCTTCAAGCGTATGAAAGTGCCATGAAAAAAGCGATTGGTTTAGCCCAAAAAGGTTTTTTAGTCACTTTTGGTGTGAGTATTGACAAGCCCAATACGGAGTTTGGGTATATTGAAAGCCCTAACGCTCTAGATGTCAAGCGATTCATTGAAAAGCCAAGCCTAGAAAAAGCGATAGAGTTTCAAAAAAGCGGAGGGTTTTATTTCAATAGCGGCATGTTTGTTTTCCAAGCGGGCGTTTTTTTAGACGAACTAAAAAAGCATGCCCCTGCTATTTTAAAGGGGTGCGAAAGAGCGTTTGAATCCTTAGAAAACACGCATTTTTTTGAACAAAAGATCGCTCGTTTGAGCGAAAAAAGCATGCAAGATTTAGAAGACGTGAGCGTGGATATTGCCTTAATGCAACAAAGCCACAAAATCAAAATGGTAGAATTGAACGCCAAATGGAGCGATTTAGGGAATTTTAACGCCCTTTTTGAAGAAGCGGCTAACGAGTCTAAAGAAAATGTCAGCCTGAATCAAACGCCCGTTTTTGCCAAAGAGAGCGAGAATAATTTAGTGTTTTCTCATAAAGTGAGCGCTCTTTTAGGGGTTGAGGATTTAGCGATCATTGACACTAAAGACGCTCTTTTAGTCGCTCATAAAGACAAAGCTAAGGATTTAAAAGCCCTAGTGAGTGAGATAGAAACACACAACCAAGAATTATTACAAACGCACACTAAAGTCTATCGCCCTTGGGGGAGCTATGAAGTCTTGCATGAGAGCGGTTGCTACAAGGTTAAGATTTTAGAAGTCAAACCAAACGCTAGGCTTTCTTTGCAAAAGCATTTCCACAGGAGCGAACACTGGGTGGTGATTAGCGGGATGGCGAGCGTGGAGTTGGATCACCAATCGTTTGAATTGCAAGCTAACCAATCCACTTATATCCCTAAAAACACCTTACACCGCCTGGCTAATTATGGCAAAATCCCTTTAATCATCATAGAGGTCCAAGTGGGCGAGTATGTCGGTGAAGACGATATTGTGCGCATTGATGATGATTTTAACAGGCAAAATCAAAACGCCTAATGAAAAAATTTGATAAAGGAACAATGATGAAAGAAAAAATCGCTTTGATCACTGGGGTTACCGGGCAAGACGGGAGCTATCTGGCTGAATACTTGCTGAATTTGGGTTATGAAGTGCATGGGTTAAAAAGGCGCTCTTCTAGCATCAACACTTCTAGGATCGATCATTTGTATGAAGATTTGCATAGCGATCATAAAAGGCGTTTTTTCTTGCACTATGGGGATATGACCGATAGCTCTAACCTCATCCATTTAATCGCTACCACTAAGCCTACAGAGATTTATAATTTAGCCGCTCAAAGCCATGTGAAAGTCTCTTTTGAAACCCCAGAATACACCGCTAACGCTGATGGTATTGGCACGCTAAGGATTTTAGAGGCCATGCGGATTTTAGGCTTAGAAAATAAAACACGATTCTATCAAGCCAGCACGAGCGAATTGTATGGCGAAGTCTTAGAAACCCCACAAAATGAAAACACCCCCTTTAACCCACGAAGCCCCTATGCGGTCGCTAAAATGTATGCCTTTTACATCACCAAAAATTACAGAGAGGCTTATAACTTGTTTGCGGTTAATGGCATTCTTTTTAACCATGAGAGCAGGGTAAGGGGCGAAACTTTTGTCACTCGTAAAATCACACGAGCCGCTAGCGCGATAGCGTATAACTTAACGGATTGCTTGTATTTAGGGAATTTAGACGCTAAAAGAGACTGGGGGCATGCCAAAGATTATGTGAAAATGATGCATTTAATGCTCCAAGCGCCCACTCCACAAGATTATGTGATCGCCACAGGAAAGACCACAAGTGTGCGCGATTTTGTGAAAATGAGCTTTGAATTTATCGGTATCAATTTAGAATTTCAAAATACAGGGATTAAAGAAATCGGTTTGATTAAAAGCGTTGATGAAGAAAAAGCGAACGCTTTAAACTTAAACTTAAGCCATTTAAAAAAAGGCCAAATCGTGGTGCGCATAGACGAGCACTATTTCAGGCCTACTGAAGTGGATTTGCTCTTAGGCGATCCCACTAAGGCTGAAAAAGAGCTGGGCTGGGTTAGGGAATACGATTTAAAAGAGTTGGTTAAGGACATGTTAGAATACGATTTAAAAGAATGCCAGAAAAACCTTTACTTGCAAGATGGGGGCTATACTTTAAGGAATTTTTATGAATGAGATCATTTTAATCACCGGCGCTTATGGCATGGTGGGGCAGAACACGGCGTTGTATTTTAAAAAAAACAAGCCTGATGTTACCTTACTCACCCCTAAAAAGAGCGAATTGTATTTATTGGATAAAGACAACGTTCAAGCTTATTTGAAAGAATACAAACCTACAGGCATTATCCATTGCGCCGGGAGAGTGGGGGGCATTGTGGCGAACATGAACGATCTTTCAACTTACATGGTTGAGAATTTACTCATGGGCTTGTACCTCTTTTCTAGCGCTTTAGATTTGGGCGTGAAAAAAGCCATTAATCTGGCGAGCTCTTGCGCTTATCCTAAATACGCCCCTAACCCCTTAAAAGAGAGCGATTTATTGAACGGCTCTTTAGAACCAACGAACGAAGGCTACGCTTTAGCTAAACTCTCTGTGATGAAGTATTGCGAATACGTGAGCGCTGAAAAGGGCGTTTTTTATAAAACCTTAGTGCCTTGCAACCTTTATGGCGAGTTTGACAAGTTTGAAGAAAAGATAGCGCACATGATACCAGGGCTTATTGCTAGGATGCACACCGCTAAATTAAAAAATGAAAAAAATTTTGCGATGTGGGGCGATGGCACGGCCAGGAGAGAGTATCTAAACGCTAAAGATTTAGCCAGGTTCATCGCTCTCGCTTATGAGAATATCGCTCAAATGCCTAGCGTGATGAATGTCGGCTCTGGAGTGGATTACAGCATTGAAGAGTATTATGAAATGGTCGCTCAGGTTTTAGATTATAAGGGCGCGTTTGTGAAAGACTTGTCCAAACCAGTGGGCATGCAACAAAAGCTTATGGATATTTCCAAACAAAAGGCTTTAAAATGGGAATTAGAAATCCCTTTAGAGCAGGGCATCAAAGAAGCTTATGAGTATTATTTGAAACTTTTAGAGGTTTGAAATAAAATCAAGGCTCTTATAGGGCTATAAAAACGCTCCGCTATTAAGCGTCAGGCTAGCGGTAGTTACGATATTATGATTATTTAGCTTTAAACCAAGCTTTGAGCCATTAAAAGGGTTTGGTCGCTTCGCTCTCAATCTCAAGCACTTTCAAAAAGCAAGGCGTGTTAGCATTTTAATTTTTCATAAAGAGCTAGGGGGTGAGGAATGTAAGGGGCTTTTTTGTTAGGCCAATCACCAACTTCTTTGCATTAAAAACAAACTCGTATTTTACAAGAGAGAGTTTTGATTGGCATGAGATCTATCTTTTAGATGAGCGGACAATTCCCTCTATTGAACTGAATGTCCTAGATTTCTATGCTGTCTGTTTTGGAGGTGATTGTCAGTTGGTTTTTACTTTCCAAAAAACCAAGTCCCTTTATCAGTCTCTATGCTAACTTCTTTTATATGCTGACACCTAAATGGAAGTAAATAAAATTGATAGCTATCGCCAAATCTTAGCGTTTTATTAAACTTGAAATAAGGAAATCCATCATTGTTAGCACAATTCCCACGATTGATTTTTGCACTCAATATAGTGATACTATCAACATTTGAAATGATGTCTATCCAATAAAGATGGTTCCTAAAAGCTACTTCAATGTCTATTGGTGGTTTTCCACTACCACTACACTCCATAAAAAACCCAAAAAACCCAAAAATGACCGCTAATATCAAGCCCGCTTTTTTGTAGCACCCGCCATGAAACCCTCTCTTATTGCAAGTTTTCTCAAATAGATTGAGTATAGTAGACTTAGACTTAGCTTAAGTAAAAAATTTTAGAGGGTAGAGAGGTTTTAAAAATCGCCTTAGCAAATCCTAGGCAATAATTCGCCTTCTGGCACCTCTAAAATCCTTTCAAAACCCCATGCGTTCTTTAAAACCACGCTAGGATAGGGGTTTTCAAGCACTTCGCCAATCACGCAAGCGTTTTTAGCTTTTTCGTTACTTTTTAAAATTTCTAAGGCTTTAGGGGCGTCTTTTTGATCGAGCGCTAAAACAAACACCCCCTCATTGGCTAACGCATAGGGTTCTAGCCCTAAAATCTCACAAATCCCTTTAGTTTCTTCTTTTAAAGGGATTTTTTCTTCTTCTATAACGATTTTCACTCTAGAGCTGTTCGCCCATTCATTCAGCACGCTCGCTAACCCGCCCCTAGTCGCATCTCTTAAAGCATGGATTTTGAGATCGCTTAAAAATAGAGGTTTTAATAAGGGATAGAGCAGTTGGCAATCGCTTTCTAGATTGGTTTTAAGCTTGATTTCATGACGCATCGCAAACAGACTTGCCCCATGATTGGCGATCGTGTCGCTTAGGATAATGGCTTGCCCTGGTTGTAAATGGTGCGAAGAAATCCCTGGCTTGATGATTTTACCAATGCAGGTTGTGTTGATAAAAAGCTTATCCACGCTCCCTTTTGGCACGACTTTAGTGTCTAGGGAGAGGAGTTTTAAGTTGGCTTTAAGCAATTCTTTTTGTATGGATTGTAAAATTTGTTTTAAAAGAGGGATTTCTAAGCCTTCTTCTAAAATAAAACCCATATTCAAATACAAAGGTTCGCCCCCTTGCACGCTCACATCATTCGCGCTCCCGCAAACGCAAAGCTTGCCTATATCGCCCCCATTAAAAATTAAGGGCGTGATGACAAAACTATCCGTACTCACGCAATATTCCCCACTAGCTTTAAATTTAGGGGCG
This sequence comes from Helicobacter pylori, assembly GCF_015904775.1. Taxonomy (GTDB): domain Bacteria; phylum Campylobacterota; class Campylobacteria; order Campylobacterales; family Helicobacteraceae; genus Helicobacter; species Helicobacter pylori_DM. Next base: position 79,129 of record NZ_JADZNC010000001.1, on the reverse strand, counting down.
TCTTCATCAAACGCAACGATAAATTCTTTTAAATAGGGCATAAAGACCCGCTCAATCAAAGCGTTTGTTTCTTTCCCTCCGTTCCCGCATGCTAGAGTTACGCTATCCATTTTTATCCTTTTTTGATGATTGTAGGGTTGAAATACGCCATTAAGGCTTGACCGACAGGGATACTGCTGTCATTAGGGGGGAAATGCTTGTGGAAAAAATACTCCCTTTGAAGCTTTTTGAATCGTTGGGCCAATTGTTCGCACAACAATTGGTTGCAAAACACGCCCCCACTGCACACCACGACATGCTCTTTAAAAGGCGCAATCAAAGCGGTAATGATTTCTACTAGGCTGTTAAAAAATTTCTTAGCGATGCGTTTAGGCTCTAAAACGCCCAAATCCTTTTCAAACGCTTGATAAAATTCTTTCAAACACACCACGCTGTTTTTGATTTTAAAAGGGTAAAAAGCGATCTCATCGCTTTGTAAGGCTAGATTTTCTAAAACCTGCCCGCTCTCTGCTTCAAAGCTAATCGTTCCTGTTAAATCCAAACTAAACGCTACTATATCAAACAAACGCCCTATGGAATTGGTGGCTATGCTTTGAATTCCTCTGTCATGCATTTGCTGAAAAATTTCTAATTCGTCTTCTTTAAAATGTTTTTGAACGCGCTTTAAAAGCTTGTTGAGTTGGTGTTTTAAAGCGATTTCTAAAACCAGGCGTTTAGGCTCTTTGATCGCTTTTTCCCCCCCTAAAAGCAGAAATTCTTCAAACCTGGCGGTTTCTTCAATGCGTTCAAAATCCCCCACAAAACACTCCGCCCCATAAATCTTATTTTCATAAGCCCCACTCCCATCCCAGACAATACCTATAAAAGGATGATTTAAATGCGGATCTTGTAACAATGCGTCTAAAACGCTCGCTAAAAAGTGGGCATGGTGGTGCTGGACTTGCAACAAGGGCGTATTAAATTCAAAAGCCATTTTAGTGGTGGTGTAGTTTTGATGCTTGTCGCAAGCTAAGAGCGTGGGTTTGAAATCATAGGTTTTTAAGAAAAAATTCAAAGTTTCTTGAAAATGTTTTTCATTTTCTAAAACGCTCAAATCCCCACAAAAAGGCGAGAGCAAAAGAATGGAAATTTCACTATCTAATAAGCTAAAATGCCCTTTTTGCTCCGCTCCAAGCGCTAGAATCTTTTTTGGCGAATAATTAGAGCGTTTAGGCAAAGTGAGGTAAAGGGGGGCAAACCCCCTAGCCAAACGCATGGGGCGAATAATATTATCCACGCGCTGCACGATGCTATCATCAATCCTGTGAATGATGGCGCGATTGTGCGTGAGCTTAAAATCAAAAATAAAATGAAGCGAATCGATCTCTTTTTCATCGCTCGCTAAAGGGAGGGAGTTGAAATTCGCGCTCGTGAACACAATAGGGAAATCCAATAAATCCAGCAATAAAGCATGCAAAGGGGTATAGGGCAAGATAACGCCATAAAAGGGGGAGTTTTTAGCGATATTGGGGGCTAATTGGGTGTCAGGTTTTTTACGCGCTAAAAGAATGGGGGCGCTTGTAGAAATTAAGCTTTCGCATTCTAACGCGTTCAAAAACGCATGCTGTTTGGCTGATTCTAAGTCTTTAAACATGAGCGCAAAAGGCTTTAGGGGGCGGTTTTTTAAAAGCCGTAATCTTTCTATGGTTTGAAAATTCCTTCCATCGCACAAGAGAGCAAAGCCTCCCAAACCTTTAAGAGCGATGATTTTACCCTTTTGAATGTCTTTAGCGCATTCTAAAAGAGCGTCATCATTTTTGAATCGCTTGTAATTGAGCGCGATACCGCACTTTTTGCAGCTGATGCCTTGAATGTGGAAGCGTTTATTGGTGGGGTCTTGATAGACAGAAGCACAAAATTCACAGAGTTTGAAAGGCTTTAGGGCGGAATTTTCTCTGTCATAGGGCATGGCGTTTAAAAGGCTGTATCTCGCCCCACACTTCGTGCAAGAATTGAAAGCGTAATGAAAATAGGGGGAGTTTTTGTCTCTGATTTCGTGCAAGCAATCCTTGCACACGCCTAAATCTTTAGGGATTTGACTGAGCAAATTTAAAGGGCGGTTCTTGCTTTCTAAAATCCTAAAATCATTGAAATGAAGCGCCTTATCATAAGGGCTAATAATGATTTTTTCCACCAACGCTAAAGGGGGCAATCCTTTTTTTAGGGCGTTTAAAAAAGACTCTGTTTTGTGAGCGGGTAAGACAATCTCTAAAGCCGCTTGGGCGTTACGCGCAAAGCCTACAAGCCCTAATTTTTGAGCTAGGGTATAAACAAAAGGGCGCATGCCCACGCCTTGAACCACGCCAAAAAGCGTGATTTTATTCAATAAAGTTGCATCGTTACACAATGCAAGCTTCCATGCTGTTTGATTAAGGTGTTGCAATCAACCCCTATCACTTCTAAGGGCGTGTGTTGTCTTAAGGTTTCTAAAATGAGCGTATCTTTAGGGTCGTTGTAAGTGGGGACGATTAAAGCGTTATTGCACAATAAAAAATTCACATAAGTTGCCGGCAAGCGTTGTTGGTTTTCATCATAAATGGCTTTAGGGATTTCTAGGGGGATGAGTTTATAAGGCGTGCCATCTAGTTTTTTAAAGGTTTTTAATTCTTCTTGCATTTTCTTTAAGGCTGTGTAATGTTCATCGTTTTCATCTTCGCATGCACTATAAACAATGGTGTCTTTATTTAAAAAACGAGCGAGCGTGTCGGTATGGCTATCCGTGTCATCGCCTTTGAGATAGCCATAAGAATACCACAGCACTTGTTTAGCCCCTAATTCCTTTTTAAGCATGGTTTCTATCTCGTTTTGATTCAAATGGGGGTTACGATTTTTTTCTAGCAGGCATTGGGTGTTGGTTAAAACACTCCCAGCCCCATCGCTCTCTATGCTCCCGCCCTCTAAAATATAGGGCATCGTTTTTAAAGGGTGTTTTAAAAACCCTAAATGTTTGAGCTTGAAATTCACTAAATTGTCTAAATTGGACGGGTATTTTAACCCCCAGCCATTAAAGCCAAAATCCAAGCACTCTAAAACGCCCTGATTTTCAACGCTGATCGCTCCAAAATCCCTAGCCCATGTGTCGTTAGTGTCAATCCTTGCGATCTCTACACCGGGTAAGTTTTTAAGCGTTTCATAACCGATAATATCGTTAGTGTGGACGCACACTAGCACTTTAGCGTGTTTGGCTATGGTTTGAATGATGTTTAAAAAACTCTCTCTCGCTTCTTTGATACAATACGCCCAGTCGCCAAACTCGTGGGGGAAAGCCATTAGAATCGCTTGGATTTTTTCAAACTCCGCTAACATTCTTTTCATTAAAAATATCCTTTTAAATAACTATAACACAATCTCATTCAAATAGCGTTTTTAAAACAGATTCAAACGCTTTTGTGCGGTTTGAAAGTATTCTTTTTCTGATTCTATACCGATAAAATTTCGTTCTAAATTTTTGCACGCTAAGCCCGTGGTGCCGCTCCCCATGAAAGGATCCAGAACGATGTCATTAGGGTTTGTGTGGATGGAAATGATTTTTTCCATTAAGGCTAGGCTTTTTTGCGTGGGGTGTTTGGTCTTTTCAATTCCGCTCACCACAGGGCTTTTTAAAATCAAGGGCCGTAAATATTTTTCATTGTCTGGTTTGTTAAACACCCATTTGGCTTTCTTTTTAACCGCCCACAGGGCAAATTCCGTGTCTTGGATATAGCGCCGGTGGATGTTTCTTGGCATGGGATTAGTTTTAACCCATTGGATAAAGTCTTTGACTATAAAGCCGTTTTCTTCTAAAAAATCAGCGATATAGCTTATAAACCTGTAAGAGCAAAAAATCACCATGCAGCCGTTTGGATTGACTAAGGGGGCGTAGCGCTTGATCCATTCTAAAAGCTTGAAATTTTTATCCCATTCCCCAAAGTCTATGCCCTGTCTTTTAGCGCTCTTTAGGGTGGGAAAATTGTTTTTAACCGAAATATTGTAAGGAGGGTCCGTGATGATCGCATCCACTTTTAAATTTTGCTGGTAAAAATCTTTGATGATTTCAAAAGCGTCAGCGTGATAAATTTGTATCATTTTCTTAAGTTTTTTAAGATCGCTTTGCCTAAGGCTAGGGCTAGAAGAGGAGGCACAGCGTTACCGATTTGCTTGCAAACGCTCGTTTTATTACCATAAAAGATATAATTATCGCTAAAACTTTGTATCCTAGCGGCTTCTCTGGGCGTGATAGAGCGGTGCAATTCAGGGTGGGAGTTGGTGCCATTACTCGGGGTATCAAAGCGTGTGTCTATGGTGGGACTGATTTTATTCCAATTTAAGCGCCCCCATGTGCTTTTGAATTGCTGTTTGCCATGCAAGTTTTTAGGCAAGCATTCTTTGCCTTGCTCTTTATTGATGAGCTTTAATTTCTCTAAAGCGGCTTGCGAGTGGTTGGTGGCTTGGTGGTTGTATAATTTAGGGCTATCTTTTCGCATTAAGGCTTGATAGCTTGATTGGATAGGGTTTAAATAATCGCTCTCAAACGCCCCCTCATTAGAACAAAGATAGGCTAAATCGCTTATGGCATCTTGAATATTCACGCTTTGAGAAGGCTCTAAAAGATTGAAATCAAAACTAAAACGACTAGCCCCTACAATAAAAGCCCTCTCTCTGTTTTGAGGCACGCCATAATCTTTAGCGTTTAGGATTTGATAGCTCAATTGATACCCTAAAGCGTTCAATCTTTCTTTAATTTCTTCTAAAAAATAGCCTTTAGCGCAAGAGATTATGTTTTTCACGTTTTCAATGATAAAAATTTCTGGCTTTATGGCTTTGACTACTTCTATATATTCTAAGAATAAAAAATTCCTAGGGTCTTTTAGCCCTAAATTTTTCCCTTTATTAGAAAAGCCTTGACAAGGAGGCCCGCCAATGATCATGTTGATTTCTAATTTTTTAGCCAACTCTATGACTTTTTCTTTAATTTCGGTTTGAGTGATGTCCCCACAAACGCCTATAGCGTTTTTATGGTTGTTTTCAAAAGTGATTAGGGCTTGTTTGTCGCAATCTAGCCCTATTAAAGTGTCAAACTCTTTTAAATACTCCAACCCAGCGCTAAAACCTCCAGCCCCACAAAATAAATCTAAAATTTTATAATTCATTTCAAACTTTCATAAATTTTATCAATAAGCGTTGGAAGATCATCGGTTTCAAAACGCAATTGCACGAACTCTAAATTGTCTTTATTGTGATTTAGAATGTTTCCAATCAATCGTTTTTGAAACCCTTCTGTGCTAGCCCCTTTTTTTAAAGCCCTATGACAAGTAGGGCAAAGTTTAGCGAGATTTTCTAAAACATCTAATTCTTTATCTTTGCCTAAAGAAATCACATGGTGTATTTCAGTGTAGTAGGAATCAGATCTTTGAGTGATTTGATATAAAGGTAAAGAAAGAAAACTTCTTTCTTTAATGTCATAATCATCGCAGCATGCGTTGCAAATATTAGGCGTTGCAATGCGATAAAAATTGATGATTTTGCTATCTCGTTTAAACTCTTCGCTCTTTTGAATCCATCCTAACTGTTCCCTTAATTCTTTAATTCTTTTTTTATCTAAATCTTGTTGATAAACACTTTTCAAATAAAAATGAACTCGTTCTGTAAAGCCATTACCATGATACTTTGTTGTTGGCGGGTAGTTTAATTTATAATAAATACCATCATAAATAAGGGTAGTTTTAAAAACATGATGAGCGATTCGCGCTTTATAGGGGTTAAACAGACCGATATGGTATAAATACCAATCTAGATAAATCCTAAATTGAGCGTTTCGTTGGTTAATGCCTTGCGCGTGTTCAGGCTGTAATTCCCTGAAATTGAAATTCAGTGCTTCGCTAGGGATATTGAAAAGATCGATTAAATAATGGAACTTGTTAAACTCTAAAGGGCTATGAAAGAAGTAATCTAAAGTCAAAAAATTTCGTTGCGTATCAATGCTGCCCCTGCTTTCAAAAAAGCCGCTTAAAAAGCGTTTTTGATTGAGAGTCATTAAATTCATTAAATTAGAGCGGTTAAAAAAGTCGTTGTCTATGAGCGAGTTTAAGAGTTTCTTGTAGAAAGCGTTTTCGTCTAAATGCAAGTCGTTTTCTAAAATAAAAACAAAAGTTCCTTTGATTTTTGTAACGCTCTCTTGATTGGATTGCCAAATTGGATGTGCACTTAAAGTGTTGAGAGCGTTTAAAACCTGCACTTTGCTTTCTTCATAGCCAGGGGTAAATTTTGAAGACTTGTAAGAACACACCCCATAAATACAACCATTTTTAATTTGGAAACGGCTCAACAACACCCCTAAATTAAAGGGGTCAATAGCGTTTAAAAAGCGAGAAACAAGCAACAACAACCTTTCGTTTTTTAAAAAGATTATAAAATAACGCTCATTAGTTTTTGTTTAAAGGTTTTAGAATTGATTATCTCATCATAGAGTATCGTCACTCAAATTTTGCCCTAGCCCCAGAAAATAAAGAAATATAGGTTAAGGTTTGATTAAAGAGCATAAGGGGGATTTAAAGATTAGATCAAACTCATTTGAAGCGCCTCAACGCCTCAAGCTCTCAATTTCTTTAAGCATGGTTTCAAAGGCCTCTTTAGTGCCTGCTCGCACGCTAGAAAACAAACTAAACGCAACAATGGCTATGCTCGCCACAATAAAGCCCGGAACGATTTCATAAATATCCAAAAAGCTTTTGCCAAATTTATCGTATAAAATCACCGTGCTAGCCCCAGAGAGCATGCCAGCAATCGCGCCAATGCGCGTCATTCTTGACCAAAAAAGCGAGAATAAAATCACAGAGCCAAAACTCGCGCCAAAGCCAGCCCATGCGTAACTCACAATGCTAAGAATGCTAGCGTTTCTATCCGTTGAAATGAAAAAAGCGATGCAAGCCACCCCTAAAACCGAAAGCCTAGAAATAACCATCACTAATTTTTGCGGGGCGTTTTTGTTGAAAATCGTCGCATAGAAATCTTCAGCAATGGTAGAAGAGCTTACAAGCAGTTGCGAACTGGCCGTGCTCATCACCGCCGCTAAAATCGCGCTCAATAAAATGCCTGTGATCCAAGGGTTAAAGAGCAATTGACTCATCACAATGAAAATCTTTTCAGGGTCTTCTAAGCTCAAATCAAATTTATGCACATACGCAACGCCTAAAAGCCCCATAACGCATGCCCCAATCAAAGAAATAACCATCCAAGAAATCCCAATAGCGGTCGCTTTAGGCACATCTCTAATGGAGCGGATAGACATGAAGCGCACTAAAATATGAGGTTGCCCAAAATAGCCTAACCCCCAAGCAAGGCTTGAAATAATGGCGACTACGCTAGAGCCTTGCAAGAAAGAAAGGTTTTCAGGCTTGATTTCTCTAATGATTTTAATCCCCTCTCCAATCCCTCCAAGATGGATTATCATAACGATCGGCACCACGATTAAAGCGCTCATCATCAAAAGCCCTTGAATCAAATCCGTCCAACACACCGCCTTATACCCTCCTAAAAAGGTGTAAGAAACAATGATCAGCGTGCCAATGCTTAAAGCGTAGTTGTATTGGATGCCAAAGGTCGCTTCAAAGAGTTTAGCCCCACTCACTAGCCCTGAAGAAATGTAAAAAATAAAAAAGATTAAAATCACAAAAGCTGAAATCAAGCGCAAGATGTGTTTGTCATCGCTAAAGCGCGTTTCAAAATAATCTGAAATGGTGATGGAATTAGCGATCACGCTTGTATAAATGCGCAAGCGTTTGGCCACAAAAACCCAGTTAATCAATGCACCCAAACTTAAGCCTATGGCGATGTGCGAGTTGATTAAGCCCCCCACATATAAAGCTCCCGGTAATCCCATTAAAAGCCACCCGCTCATATCGCTCGCCCCCGCGCTCAAAGCGCTAATCACAGGGCCCATAGAACGATCGCCTAAGAAATAATCTTCAGTCGTTTCATTTTGTTTGTAAAAATAAAAACCAATATAGAGCATTAACAGCGAATAAACGACAAACATCGTAACAATAGGGGTGCTTAAAACAACATGTCCCATTTTGATCTCCTTATTTAATACAATATTTATTTTTCAGCACAGCATGATTTGTGGCAAGTTGGTTGCCTTAAAACCCTTGAGCCTAAATTCCCGTAACGATGATAAGAGATGCTAACCGATCGCTCTAAGTGGTAATACAGCAATTCAAAACGCCCGTTCAAGCAGGGTTTAGCCGTGGCTAAAACCATCCCTAAAGCGCTCGCTTGCTTGTGCAATAAATCCAAATCGCTTTTTAAATAACGGATACGATTGAAAGCATGCAATTTTTCGCTAAATTTTTGCAAGCTTTCATAAACGATAGGGGCGTTTGCTTGGAGTGTTTTTAAGCATTCTAAAAAAAAGGTTAAATCCTTGTTCGTTCGCTCGTTTTCTATGCTGATTGTTAAAGGGATTTGAGAAATGAGACATGCCAAAGCCACGCCCAACATATCGCTTAAGGTGTCCTTTTCGGTGATGCGATAGCCCACGCTTTTAACTTTGGTGTAGGAAAAAAGGTTGTCTTCGCCTCTGATTTTGACATAGTCTTTAGTTTGGCTGAATTCATGCTTATAATGATAAGCGTAGCTCTTTGCCATAAAAATCGCGCGCTTCAACTCATGCGTATGCTCGTCATAGCCTTTTTGAGTCAAGCTCTCTAAAGCTTCGCTTAAGGGGTTTTTTAGGGCGTGTTCATCTTCTTCTTCTTGGTGGATATTCACAAATTGCGTGATATAGTTAAAAATGCCTACTTTCCTCCCAAACCCCACAGCGGATTTTTTAATCCCCCCAAAAGGCTGGCGCAAAACGATCGCTCCTGTGGTGGGCTTGTTGATATAGATATTACCGGCTTCAATGCGATTTAAATAATATTCCCACTCCCTTTCATCCAAAGACTCTAACGCGCTAGTCAGCCCATAACCGGTAGAGTTGACTATCTCTATCGCTTCGTCTAAATCTTGCGCTTTCATCACGGATAAAATGGGCGTAAAAAGCTCAGTTTGGTGCGTGAAATCGCCTTTTTTAGTGCCGTATTTGATGCTTGGCTTCATCAAATAGGGGTTATCATTGACAAAGCTTACCGGGATTTCGTAATTTTCATAGCTTTTCAATTCGTCTATGGCTTTAATGACCTTTTCATTAGGCTTGTCCGCTAGAGCGCCGATTTTGTTTTTGAAATCAAAAGGATCGCCCACGCTAAGGCTTAGAGTCGCATCTATTAGAGTCTTTTTAAAGTTCTCATCTTCATAGACTTCTTTTTCCAACACTAAAAGCGAAGTGGCGGAGCATTTTTGCCCCGAATTGCTAAAAGCTGAATGGATGACATTCTTAATCGCCTGATCTCTGTCTGCCATTTTGCTCACAATAGTGGCGTTTTTACCGCCTATTTCAGCACTCAAGGCTAAAGTGGGGTTAGCCTCTAGCATTTTATAAGCGGTGTCTTCGCCCCCTGTTAAAATGGCAAATTTGATGCTTTCATCTTTTAAAAGATGCTCGCTAATGTCGCTCCCTTTAGAGGGCAAGTAAATGAGCGCATCTCTAGGCACGCCCGCATCCCAAAAGCACTCACAAAGCTTATAACCCGTTACGCTAGACAAACTTGAGGGCTTGTAAATCACCCGATTGCCAGCGGCTAGGGGGGCAGCGATAGTGCCTACAGAAATACCCACAGGGAAATTCCATGGGGCAATGACCACACCCACGCCTTTGGGGGTGAATTTCGTTTTTTTATTCTGCTCTTGTAACACCCTTAAGCTGTAAGGGTAAAACTCTAAAAAGTCAATGGCTTCGCTCACTTCAGCGTCCGTTTCAGCGAAAGTCTTACCCACTTCTAAAGCCGAAATCCCTATCAAATCGCCTCTCCTTTCTCTAAAAAGTTGGGCGGTTTGACTCATTAAGGCATGGATTTCTGTAAAGCTTTTTTGGCTAAAACGGCTCTTATCGCTTTTAGCCACTTCTAGGGCTTTTAAAATCGCTTCCCTATCCGCTAAATGCACGCTAGCGATTTTTTTATGATGGATTTTATCAAAGACTTCTAAAGGGGTTAAATTAGGATCTTCAAACCTCCCATCCATTTCTGGGTAAAGCTCTAAAATAGGGGCGTTATGCATTTTCTCGCGCACTTTTTTAGCCCATTCTCGGTTGGCTTTTAAGATAAAATCGGTATCGCTTTCGTTTTTAAAAGAGTGGTTTGGGTAGGTGGTATGGCCGGTTTGCTTGGCGTTTCTGTCTTGGGTCCTGTGGGTGGTATTGTCTAAAGTGGCGATCCCTTTAAGGCTGTTTAAAAAGCGCTGTTCTTGGTCTTTCCATTCGCTCGTGCCTACTTTGAGGTTGAAGAAAGCTTTCATGAAATTATCGCTTGAGGTGTTTTCATCTAATCTCCTCACCAAGTAAGCGATCGCATTGTTAAAATGCGTTTCATCGCACACCGGTGCATAAAGAATGAGTTTGTGCATCTCTTTTAGTTCCTGGCTCGCTTGCAAGCTCATGCCCTCTAGCATTTCAAAGCTGAAATGCTCTAACACAACAGGGTCGTTAATGGCATGGATACGCGTATAGACATAAGCGATTTCAAAAATATTGTGGCTTGCTGCGCCAATATGAATGTATTTATAATTATCGCCCTCTAAAACAAAATCTAGCATTTTATTGTAATTAGAATCGGTGTCTTGCTTATTGGAAAATGTGGGTAACGCCCAGTCTTTCACGGAAGCGATCGTCTCTTCGCTCTCCATGTTCGCTCCCTTAACAAAGCGGATTTTAATGGGCTTTAACCCTTTTAAAACCCTTTCTTTAGAAAAAGCATGCAGTTTTTTCAAATATTCATAAGAATCAGGGATATAGGCTTGCAACACAATACCGGCGTTCAAATCAAATTTGGCGATAGACTCCATAAAAGACTCCACTGTTAGCTCTAAATCCCTGAATTCTTCCATATCCAAGTTGATGAATTTAGGCATGCCTTGCTTTTTTTCTTCTTCTAAAGCTAAAGCGTAAAGAGCGTCTAAACGTTTGACAATCTCTTTTTTAGAGTATTCAAAATCAAGGATATTGATTTGAGAAAAAATCGTCGTGATTTTAATGGAAATGTATTGGATGTAGTTGGATTTTAAGGCTTGAGAGTATTTTTCAAAACGTGCATTAGCTTCTTCTTCGCCTAAAACCTCCTCGCCAATAAAATTCACGTTCAAAATGATTTTTTCATTTTTCCTTTTTAAAATCCTCTCTTTCAATTGGCCCTCTTCTTGATCCAAAACCATCGCTTTTGTGTCGCTTCTGATTTTATTGACAAAGAAAGGCACGCTCATATCAGGGAGCATTTTCCCAAAGCTTAAAAACCCCATTAAAAGCCATTTTTCAAACGAGGAAAAAATCTCACGGCTTTTGTATTTGTCTAAAACATGCTCAATCATTTCAAAGCGGGCTTTATTGTCCAAACACCTAAAACTCCGATCCATAAGCTCTATGAGCATGACTTTGTTTTCGGGGTTGTTTAAAAGCTTTTGCATTTTAGAATGGAACGCTTTTTCTTGATCGCTCAAATGGTTACTGATACTATCTTGCAGTTTTTTAGCTAATTCTAATGAATCCTCAATGATTTTTTGCATGAGCTTACCTTTTATTTAAGAATTTGGCTTGATTGTAGCATGTTTTAAGCGGGTGGCTTTAAGTCTCACTTATTGGTAATGTTTTTTAATTTTAAATTTTGTTCCAGTGGTAATTAATTCTCATTCCAACCTTTTTGAGTTTATCACGCATTTTTACACAATGATAAGAATTTGAGTGATAATTTGTATTGTTTTTAGCTTCATTTACTTTTCGTTTAATAATAAATTATAATATTCGCATCGTGTAATTTAAAACCATTGAATGAAACGATTTTAAATTAAACGGATTGATAAAAATTTTACAAAACAAAGGATATAAAATGAAAACAATTAAAAATGGTATTATGATCGGCACACTCGGCGCGTTGTTATTGAGCGGTTGTTCTAGCTTTGATGCTCAGCGTTTCGCTTGTCTCCCTAAAGACCATTCTTCAAAAGACGCTTCCACCAAAAAAGAAGCGCAATACATGCCTAAGGGCTTTTTTGACCCTTATTCTTCTAACTTAAACCATTGGGATTCTACATTCTAGGGGTTTATGAGAGGGGGCGAAAAAAGGGGGGGAAAATAAAGCTCATTTTAAGTTTTCTCAAATTACAACAACAATCTTTTTAACTGAAAACTGATGTCAATATAAAAGGAGATGTTCTTATGAGTGGTGTTCATATTGTAGAAAATACGAATAATGAGAAAATAGAAAAACCAAATACTTCAAACCCCACCGCTTCCACCCCCCAATAATGAAGAGCTTTTAAAACTTGTTGGAGATCTTGCAGATCGCATTCAAAAATTAGATGATAAATTAGAAGATCTCGAACCCTTTATAAAAATCTCTCGTTTTATAGGCCATTGGTTTGGAAACCCCTCTAACGACACCCAAGAAAACCCAAAAGACACTCAAAAATCCACCAATTTCCACGAGAAATGCACCAAACCGACTGAAGCCACCGAGCTAGTTGAAACAAATCAAAAGCTGACAGCAGAAAAAGAAAGGCTAACCAATCAGCTTATCGCATCACAAAAGCAAGTGGAAGCGTTAGAACAATCTCAGCAAGTTTTACAAAATGAAAAAGCCGATCTGACCAACGAAAACACCAAGCTAAAAACAGAAAAAACAGAGCTGACTGAAAAAATCAAAGCACTAACCACAGAAAGAGAAATTCTAAACGATGAGCTTATCGCATCGCACCAAGAAAAAAGCGACCTGGACTTACACAACAGGCGTTTAGCGAGCGCAAACCAGGATTTAAAACGCCAAAACCGAAAATTAGAAGAAGAGAACATCGCCCTCAAAGAGAGGGTTGATGGCTTGAAAGAGCAACTCTCAAAACAACAAAAATCATAATTGAAGGAGAAATATCATGGTAAACCCCTTACAAAGTTTAAGACTGCCTCTTGGCCACCCCTTAGTAGAGAAATTGTGCGATCGGTCTTTAAAAGATGGAGTCAAATTCAATGAAAAAATTGAGCTGAATTTCAAAAAAGAAGTGCCAGAAGAAGACAAAATCAAATTCAAACAAGCGCTGTGGGTGCTTCATGCGATCGTTAATAACAGCACTTCTTTAAGGTATCTTTCTGATGACAATCAAAAATTCCTAGAGGATTTAGTGCAGGCTGAAAAGATCACTAATGAGCAAATAGAAAAAACCTTAGAGATCGTTTCTACTAGCGATGTGGATGTGGATTTTGAAGCATTTAAAGAATTGATGCTCAATGTGGATAGTGTAGCGGTAGACCTTAAGAGCTATAGCCAAAGCCAATTGCTTGATTTAAATGGAGGGTATTGGGATTTAGAGGTGCCTAGCACACCTAAAGAAAGCGTAACCTTTAGGTTTGATAATTTAGACCCTAACGGCAAAGAAATGGATTTTTATGTGCGCTCAAGTTTGAAGGATTTAAAAAAGGGCGTTGTCGCTATTGATTTTGGGACTAAAAGCACGACCGCAAGCTATATGGATGAGACAGGAACATACCGCTTGCTCTCTATTGGCGGGCTAGTAGATGACGCAAGCCTAACAAAGTTTGAAAACCCCACGATCATGGAGTTTAGACACAGAAAAAAATTTATTACAGAATACAACGCACTAGATCACCGCCCTTTCACAGAAAAGAACGATATAGAAGTGGCGCATGAAGCCCAAAAGAATGCTGAAGGCGTTAAAGGGAATGATTTGTATCGGTCTTTTCTAAATTGAAGCAATGGGCTGGAGCGGATGAAAAACAGAATTTTAGGGATTTGGAGGAGGATTTTTCTTTAGAGAGTTTTACTGATTGCACGGGTTTTAACCCCATAGAAATCTACGCTTACTACATCGGCCGCTGCGTTAATAACATGCATAATGGCGTGTTTTTGAAATACTTTTTATCCCACCCCATCAAGTATGAAAAGCATCAGGCTGAAAAAATCAGAGAGAGTTTTGAAAGAGGCTTGAAAAAATCCTTACCCCGGCATGTTTTTGACGATGAAAAAACGGCTAAAACTTTCAAAGTGGAATTGAGAGCGAGCGAGCCTTGCGCGTATGCCATTAGTGCTTTAAAAAGCTATGGGTTTTTTAAATCAGAGAAGTTAGACAAGCCGGTTTATTACGGTGTGTTTGATTTTGGGGGCGGGACGACGGATTTTGACTTTGGCAAATGGGAAAAAAGCGCTAGCCCTAAATTCGCTTACAAAATGACGCATTTTAGCAGTGGAGGGGATAAGTATTTAGGCGGTGAGAATTTATTGGAATTATTGGCTTTTGAAGCGTATGGCCAAAATTTTCAAACGCTAAAAGAAAAAGACATTGTCATCGCTAAGCCCAACTATGACAGGATTGATACGCAACGCTTTGGATCGTTTATGCAAAACTCCAGGGAAGCGCACTTGAATTTGCAAGAGATCGCTTCTAAATTACGCCCTTTTTTAGAAAATTTAGACGCTGATATTATAGAAGCGATAGAAGAAAATGAAGAGTTTAGCATAGAGGGTTTTGAAAAGGATTTTAAAACCATGCTGTTGGATAGGAATGGGGTAGAAACAGAATGCGATCTTAAAGTTGATTGCAAAGAGCTTTTAAACCTCTTAAAAGACAAGATCAATGAAAGCGTTGCCAACTTCTTTGCCAGATTTTCTAAAGTGATGGCTGAAAACATTGATGATCAGTGTCGGGCGTTTCATATTTTCTTAGGAGGGAATGCAAGCAAATCGGTGTTGGTCAAACAAGCGTTTGAAAACGCCAAAGAAAAGCAGCTCAAAGATTACCAGCAAAAGACTTCTAAAGATGATTTTAAATTCATCATTTATGAGCCGCTAGGCACAGAAAAATCAGACAAACAGATTTTAGAGCTTACAGGAGAAGATGTCTCTAACACGCCCGCTTATTTGAAGCCCACTTGCAAAACCGGGGTGGCTTTTGGGCTTTTAGAAAGCAGGGACAAGCCTAATGGGATTGAAATGCCCTCTATAGATTCCAACCCGGTGTTTAAATACGATTTAGGCATTGAGATAGAGGGGAAATTCCACGCTAAAATCCATAGGGATTCTTTAAAGCCTAATGAATACCAGATTTTCCAAACTAAAGAGGAATGGGGAGGCTTTGATGAGTTAGAGATACGCTACAGCGACAAAGCCCTAGCCAACACCAACACTCTGGACATTAAAGATACGCAACTGATTTCCATAGCGCTAGAAGAGGTTGAAGAAGTGGATGTGAAGGTGTGTTGCGTGGATTCTAAAAGCATTAAAGTGGGGCTGTTTAAAGACGACCAATTGATCTATGAAAGCGAGGTAGAAAAATTATGATAACTAAGAACGCTTACGCGTTTGTCGTGATTGAAAAAAGTATTATGGTGTTTAAATGCGCCAAAGACAAGGGGCTAATCAATATCACGGAAGGCTTTGCGCCTTTAAAAGAGGGCTTTTTAAAAAGTTTTAAAGAGCGTTGCAATCTGGAATTTTTAGAAAATTTAGACCTTTTGTTTTTGTATGACTACCAGTTTCCAAGCGAGGTTTTTTCCTTGTGTAAGGATTTGAAAAATTCCATTTGGGACAGGAAGCTTGTGGTGGAACTGGTGGAGGCTTTGGAGGGTTTTAAGGGCTTGAATTTGTCTCTTAAGATAGAAGACAGGCATTCTAATAGCCTGGGTAATGGCGCTCAAAAATTGCTCACCAACGCTGATTTAGGGAGCACCCACAAAACAATCGTGATAGACAGCATGAAAACATACCACCAAAGCCAGCAAGAAAAATACAAAAGAGAAAGAGGCGAAACGCTAGAGGTTCGCCCCACAACACCCCCTAGCTATGGGGGTGGGAGCATTAGAATCAGCGGCGATAAAAAGCCTGATTCCAATGAAGAAAATTTTTAAAAGAAAGGACAACCGATGAGCAGAGTGCAAATGGATACCGAAGAGGTCAGAGGATTTGTGGAACATTTAGAACGCTTTAAAGAGTTGCTAAGAGAGGAAGTGAATAGCTTGAGCGGCCATTTCCATAATTTAGAATCATGGCAAGACGCTAGGAGGGATAAATTTAGCGAGGTGCTGGATAATTTGAAAAGCACTTTCAATGAATTTGATGAAGCCGCTCAAGAGCAAATCGCATGGCTTAAAGAGAGGATTAGGGTTTTAGAGCAAGATTATTAAGGGGTGGTTTATGGCTGAATGGAAAACGGACACAGAAGAAGTCAAAAAGGTTGTTGAAAAATGCAGGGAATTTAAAAGATCCCTGCAAGAAGAAAGGTGTCTTGGTTTTATCAAAGACCTTGATAGTTACGCGCGAGGAATCCTAGTAGAACGCAGAAAAATTGAAATGCAATTGGAAAAAGCCATAGAAGAATTAAACAAAGCCAAAAAGGAGCGAAAGGGCTTTTGGGGATCTGTTTTAGATTTTGGAAAAGGTTTTTTTTGATGCGGTAGGGTCGGCTATCCCTCCTTTTAAATTAGGCGCTGAAGCTTGTGAAAAGGGCTTAAACCTTATGGAAGACAATATAGAAAAACGGAAACACAATGTAAGGTTATTAGAACGAATGCTTGAAATCTACTCGAATCAAGCCAAAGCGAGCGCGGATCTTGTGAATCAAGCTTGGGAGGGCGTTAAAAAGAGGTTGCATTTTTATACCGATAAACACCAGGAATTTATCAGGCGTTTGAAACAAGCGAGCGATGCGATAGATAACGAATACAACTTTCCAACCCCAGGCGTTTTATTGGAATACGATTTTGAACGGCCTGCTATCTCTTATACCCCTAAAAAAAGCGTTTTTAATGAGCGCTTGAAAGATTTGAGGGAAAATTTTAGCGCTTCTTTATACGCTGATTTGAAAGACAAGATCAACGCTTTTTCTCATAGGGAACGCGCTAAAGTCTCTAAAGAGCGAGAGTTGGAAAATTTAGAGGATTGGATGGGCGCATCTTCTTATGATGAAAACCCTAACGATGAACTGGATCGCATGGCAAGCTCTAAAGAGCGAGAATTTGAAAAGAGTTTAGAGGATTTGATGCCAAGCGTTTTAAGCGTGCCTTCTTATAACGAAAGCTTGACTTTAGCCAAAAAGAATTGCGTTAAAAATTGTAAGAAAGCTTTAGAAGGTTTTACAGAAAAAATCAAAGAAGCCCCCAACGATTTGAACGCTGTCAATGAAGCTTTTGATAATTTAGAAACAGAGTTGGAGCGTGCTACAGAAAGTTTGAGCCAAAAAATAGATCCCATTTTAGAACGCAATGAAGATTATACGCAAAAAGCGTTGGAGTATAGGGAGTTTTTAGAAAGCCGTAAAGAGGGCTTTATTGTAGATGAAAAAAACCCCTATCCGGAAGAAGTCCGCTTTAATGAGTGGCGTTTGGCGGAATTTGATAGCGTTTTTAGCGCCATTGTGCCTTTAGAAGATTGGAGTAAAACCGCATGCGCTCATCATGCCCTAAAGGCTTTACAAGCCGTGCTTAAAGACAACGATTTGGGCTTTGATGCGACAGAGTTGGAACAGATCGCAAAAGGATTCATCCCTAGGGGTTATTTATGGCATTTTGACGCGAATGTTTTAGGGAATGTGGCGTTGGTGAGAGAAGAGTTATTATTAGGCGTGAAACACACGAAAGGATATTCACTATGGACAGAATTTCTACAGAAACAGAATTGAATTGGGAATTTGTAGAGCCGATCAATGGAAATGCGTTGAGCGATCTAGAAGAGCGGTTGAAAATAGGCTTTAGCGATGCGTTTAAGGACTTTATCAAACGATCAAACTATGGTTTTAGCCAATTGCGTTATTTCATGGTGGGCAATGAATCCTACATGTTCAAACATGTTTTGAACTTCAATTTAGAGAGCTTGTTTGTTGATTTCATGCAGAGCTTGAAAGAATGGTTAGAACCTGAAGAAATCGTTTTTGCTAATGACGGGTATGGGGGGTATTATCTTTGGAATACGACTACTGATGTGGTGCTGTTTTTAGACACTGATGATGGCTCAAAAAAAGCGCTATTAAATCTTAAAATGTTTTTAAAAAAACTGGAATCAAGGGGTTAAAATGTTTTCTCATGAAGTTTTTTTGGAGAGTTGCACCAATAAATTAAGAAAGATTTGCGATGAATTTGTAGAAAACGCCATGCAAGATGATTTGGGGCAGAAACTCAGGAGCGAGGTGCTAGAGGAGATGCTAAAAATTGCGCATGATTTAGAAAATTTAGAAGATGACACTCAATACCAAAGAAGAAAAATCAACGAGCAACTTGGAGAAGCCAAGCGTTTGGAGAAGCAAATTCATATGAATTTCCATCCATCAAGCGAGATCGATAGGCTTATGCGTGAAGCCAAAGAGCATGAAAGAGAAGCTAAGAGGCGCTATGATGAATATCTTAAGGATAAAGATGATTGATGCGGGTAATTTATTAAAAGAACTGGACGATGCCTTAGATAAAGTTATCGCTAAAAAAGAGCCAGAGAGTTTTCTCAAGCCGATCGTCTCACCAATAGAGGACTATCAAAAGAGTATCAGGCAAATTCAAGCGCAATTCACAGACGCGCCACAATTCAATGAAGAGGGTGCTTACCCTAAATTTTTAAGCTGTGGTTTGTTGGAAATTAAGGGCAAGAATGGCATTAACATGGAATTTTTATTGCCTAAAGTTTATCCTTTCCCCCCTAAAAGCTTGTATATAGAGCATGAAAAAGACGGGCAGTTTTTAAGAGAAATGCTCATGCGCTTACTCTCCAGCGCGCCTTTAGTGCAATTAGAGATCGTCTTGGTTGATGCGCTGAGTCTAGGGGGCATTTTCAATCTGGCCAGAAAGCTTTTAGATAAAGACAATGACTTTATTTACCAGAAAAGGATTTTAACCGAAAGCAAGGAAATAGAAGAAGCCCTAAAGCATTTGTATGAATATTTAAAGGTTAATTTGCAAGAAAAATTAGCCGGTTTTAGAGATTTTGCGCATTACAATGAAAACGCCAAAGACCCCTTGCCTTTAAAAGCGCTTTTTTTAAGCGGGGTAGATGCTTTAAGTCAAAACGTGCTTTATTATCTGGAAAAAATCATGCGTTTTGGCTCTAAAAATGGGGTTTTGAGCTTTGTCAATTTGGAGAGCGAAAAAAACAATAAATCCGCAGAAGATCTGAAAAAACATGCGGAGTTTTTTAAAGATACGACAAGTTTTGAACGCTTAAAATACCTTAATGTGGAAGTCATCAACGATCAAGGTATTAAATCCCAACACATGAAAGACTTCGCTGATAAAATTAAAGCGTATTACAAGCAAAAAAAAGAAGTTAAAAGGGAGTTGAAAGACTTACAAAGAGAAAAAGAATTTTGGACTAAAAGCTCTCAGCATGAGGTGGTTGTGCCGGTGGGGTGGGATATTAACCATAAGGAAGTGTGTTTTGAAATCGGTAACGAACAAAACCACACGCTCATTTGCGACCACAGCGGGAGCGGGAAATCCAATTTCTTGCATGTGTTGATCCAAAATCTAGCCTTCTACTACGCGCCCAATGAAGTCCAACTTTTTTTGTTAGACTATAAAGAGGGGGTGGAATTTAACGCGTATGTAGCAGATACCCCTTTAGAGCATGCGAGGTTGGTGAGCGTGGCGAGTTCGGTGGGTTTTGGTGTTAGTTTTTTAAGCTGGCTTTGTAAAGAAATGCAAGAAAGAGCCGATCGGTTCAAGCAATTCAATGCGAAAGATTTAAACAATTACCGAAAGCATGAAAAAATGCCCAGATTGATCGTAGTGGTTGATGAATTTCAGGTGCTTTTTAGCGATAATAAATCCACTAAAGTGGTGGAGGGGCATTTAAACACCCTGCTTAAAAAGGGCCGCAGCTATGGGGTGCATTTAGTTTTAGCCACTCAAACCATGCGCGGCACTGACATTAATCCAAGCTTTAAGGCTCAAATCGCTAACCGCATCGCTTTGCCTATGGATGCAGAAGACAGCAGTAGTGTTTTGGGCGATGATGCGGCTTGTGAGCTTGTCAGGCCAGAAGGCATTTTCAACAACAACGGAGGGCATCAAAAATACCACACCAAGATGAGTATCCCTAAAGCCCCCGATGATTTCAAATCTTTTCTCACAAAAATACACGCTGAATTTAACCAAAGAAATCTCGCGCCCATAGATCGTAAAATCTATAATGGTGAGATACCTTTAAAAATGCCCAACACCCTTAAGGCTAATGAAATGCGTTTGCATCTGGGCAAAAAAGTGGATTATGAGCAAAAGGACTTGATAGTGGAGTTTGAAAGTAACGAATCGCATTTGTTGGTGGTGAGTCAAGATTTAAACGCTCGCATCGCTTTAATGAAGCTTTTCGCTCAAAATTTCAAGACTGCCAACAAAGAGTTGCTCTTCTACAACGCCGAAAAACGCCTTGTGAGAGAACTTGATGAATTGAAAAAACACCACATCACGCCCATGCAAGGCTCTCTAGGGAGCGTTTTAGACACCGCCATGAACCCTAATAGCGTGCTGATGGTAGACAATTTAAACGAAGCCAAAGAGTTGCACGACAAAGTAGGGGCGGAAAAGTTAAAATCGTTTTTAGAAAAAGCCACAGACAACGAGCAGTATTGCGTCATTTTTGTACATGACTACAAACAAATTAAAACTAATTACCATCTTGACAAGTTAAGAGAATTGTTAAGCAACCACTTCAAGCAATGCCTAGCCTTTAGGTGCAATGGGGAAAACTTGAACGCTATCAAAAGCGGTTTACCCTCACCAAGCGAACACAACGCGCTCTTCATAGAGCTTTCCAAAGACAGCCGCACTGAGTTTAGACCCTTCAGCTTACAAGATTAAAAAAAGGGGGGGGTTAAAAAAAGAGAGTTAAAAAAAGTGGGGGGGTTAAAAAAAGAGAGTTAAAAAAAGGGGGGGGGTTAAAAAGACTAAAGGGATTTAATCTTTTTAAAGTGCTTTTAAATCTTTGGCGTAATCGTTTGGGTGATAAAGCGAGCGATTTTTTCTCTTAAATGCAACAAGGGTTCTGAGCCTTTCGCTAAAGCTTTTAGGCATAAGTGAGAACTAGCAATCTCGCTCACGGCTCCATCCACCCCTTCGCTCTCTTCAATGCATTCTCGCACACCAGACAGCTCTATGGGGCAATTGACAAGCACCAGATTCAAATAATGCGTGTAGCCATCAAACATGCACATGTTATTCATATCGGTGGTTTTGGGATCTAAAATCGTGTTGTCATAATAGATGGGTTTCTCATCTTGTAAAATAGCGATTTTGGTGTGCAAGCGGTTGAATTGGAACAACTCGTTTCGCGCCACTCGCCCGGCGACAATGATTTCACTATAGAGCAATTGAGAGCTAGAGCGCAAAGAAATCGTGGTGTTGCCCTTAAAATGAGCGTTTTCAAAGGGGATTAACGGGAAAGGCGCAAAGTCTAAAAAAGCGTTTTCCCCCACAACGATATGCATGTCTCTGCTGGCAAACCCGTCTTCAGTGTTGTGGATTTTTTCAAAGGATTGCGAAGTGATCCTTAACTTGCAATTTGGACCGATGTGTAATTGCATGTCTTGTGCATCACCTCTCATCATGCCAGGGCTTACCGCTAAAAGCATGATTTCAGCTAAACCGTCTTTAGGGTAAAAGGGCGCCATGAGCTTAAAGGGGGGCGTGAAGAAATTGTCTTCAATCACGCACCGCCCATCAGCCCCTATTTTGGTTTTTAGCCTGAGCTTGGATTCTTGAGCGTAAGTGTTCATCAATCTTCCAATAAAGCGTTGCGCTTGATCCAAGCGATCACATCGTCTAAACCTTCTTTAGCGCGGATATTCGTAAAAATAAAGGGCTTTTCGCCGCGCATTTTTTTAGAATCCCTTTCCATGACTTTCAAGTCCGCTCCCACATAGGGGGCTAAATCAATCTTATTGATGACAAGCAAGTCTGAGCGCGTGATTCCTGGCCCGCCTTTTCTGGGGATTTTATCGCCCTCAGCCACATCAATCACAAAAATCGTAAAGTCCGCTAGCTCTGGGTTGAAAGTCGCTGAAAGGTTGTCGCCTCCGCTTTCAATCAAAAGCAGTTCCAAATTAGGGAAACGGCCATGCATTTCTTCTACCGCTTCTAAATTCATAGAAGCGTCTTCTCTAATGGCGGTGTGAGGACAGCCTCCTGTTTCTACGCCAATAATCCTCTCTCGTGGCATTACTGAATTTTTACACATAAACTCCGCGTCTTCTTTAGTGTAAATATCATTAGTGATAACCGCCATGTCGTAATCCTTTGACATGTGGCGCGTTAAAGCTTCAATCAAGGCGGTTTTACCGCTTCCTACAGGACCACAAACTCCAATTTTTACCATAAAATTCCTTTCAATTTGAGATTAAAATTCAAGACATATAAAGGCGCGAGTATAAACTCTCATGCTGCATCGCCTTAATGTCGTTTTGAACGCTTGCCGCGCACAGGTGGCTTTCGTCTAATTCTAGGGTTTTTTCTATGAGCTGGTTAAAAGGGCTTTGCAAGCTCAATAAGATTTTTTGCCCGTCGTTTTGGGATAAGGGGACGCTTTTAACGCAGTTGATCACCATGTTAGAAGTTTGCGCATAAAGATAATGCCTTAAAGCCTTTTTCAATTCCATATTCAAACTCGCCGCAAAAACGCCATAGCTAGTGGCATGGGTGGGATCTTTGGTTTGTTGAGCGTAAGCGTTAAAAAATGCACCCATGTCTAATTCGTTCATGGCTTGTAAGGTTTTAATGAAACGATTGCCTAGCTTTTGATTGGCTAATCGTAATTCCATGGGGCTTGTGGATAGCATTATGATTTCTTCAATCCCTAAGATTCTTTTTAAATCCTGTTGGAGAGCGCTTTCATAGGTGAGTTTCAAGCTCAGCATTTCCGTATAAAGGAACTGGCTAGAAAGATTAGCTTTTAGATATTCTAAAGCGCTTTCTTTATTGGTAACCTTTTTTTGCTGGATATAAGTTTCTAGCCCAAAAGAATGCGTGTAAGATCCAATAGGGAACACCGCATCATTGACTTGCAGAATCAGAAATTCGTTATCCACATGAGCTTTGTTGTCTGTCTTTGGGGTTTTTGGGGGCGTACCCACGCTTTTTTTAGTGCTTTTCACGCTCTTTCCTTTATCCATTTGTTATTTTTCTATTTCATGACCACTTTAAAATCGCTCGCTAGTGAGACCTTAAAATTAGGCTCACTATGGGGCATGCTCACGGTTAAGCGTTCTTTGGAATCCAGTTTTGAACTTAAAACACGATTCTGAACCCCTAGCTTTTCTAGTAACGCTAGTGTGGGCTTTTCAAATGGTGTTTTAAATTCAAATTGAGACTCGCCATAGTATAAAGCCGCATGGCGGTTTCCTATTTCATAGCATATTTTCGCTACTTCTGCCACGCTCTTAGCTTGGATGTGAATGACTTCAGAATCCAAGATATTAACGGCGATAATTTCCTTCTCTTCTTTAAATAAAATATCTCCTTGAGAGAGACCCAACTTGGGAGCGTCTTTAAGGCGTATGGCTATGTCTTTGCCTTGCCTGGTTTTAAAGCGAGCGATTTTTTTCCTCGTTTCAAACCATTCCAAATCCACATAATCCACATTATCCACATTGAAATCCAAGGGGTTTAAATCCCTTAGATTGCCAACTAAACGCTCTATGATCATCTCACACCCAGTGTTGGATAAAGAGTAACCAAGCAGGGATCCAAGCGGTTAAAATACCCTCAATGATAGCAAGCCATGGAGTGAATTTCCCTAAAGGGATTTTCAAGATGTTTTCAATGAAAGCGGTAAGCCACAAAACACCCCAAGCCAACCAAATGATCGCCCACCAATCGCCTTCAGTGATGCCTAACACTTTGTGGTCATCAAGCATATCGCTATAGTGGGATAAAATCGCAGCAGGAACAGTGTTGATCGCTACGAATAAGCTATACCAAGAATACGGCCTCCAATCCAAACCAAAAGTGTGGTTGATAGCCGCATACAAGTAGGTAAAACCAAACAATAACCCAGTCGCTGGCCCATAGAAACTAGTCAAATGGTGCGATACTTGAGCAATATCTTCGGCACCTTCTACAGGGGCTGTAGGGTGGAGTGCAGAATAAGTGATGACAACTATATTACAAATAATGGAGAGCCCACCCACAAAAAAGTTCATCACCGCAGTGCTTTTAGGATCGACTTTGGTTAACCCGCAAATCCCATTGCTGATTAAAACAATCCCAACATATAACAATACAAGTCCTAGCATTGCCTTTTCCTTCCAAACAAAAATTTTTACAACAAACGCACCTTACGAATAACTTTTGTTGCTTGAGCTAATCATAAAGAAAAATAGTAAATTGACAAAAAATAAAAACAAAAAAAAGCCCCCAATTTTTTGATAAACAAAAAATCAGAGAGCTTAAAAACTAAGATTTAAGGAGGAACGCTCCTTAAAATCCTAGAAAATGCTAAAGAGTTGTGCCAAGCTCACTTTATTGGCTGGTTTAGAAGTTACTTCTTTGCCATCCACAAACACATGGTAAGTTTCAGGATTGACTTCAATGTGAGCGGTAGTGTCGTTGAATTGCATGTCTTTTTTAGTGATGTTTCTGCAATTTTTTACCGGCAACACTTGTCTTTCAAGCCCCAATTCTTCTTTAATGCCTTTGTCATAAGCCGCTTGAGACACAAAAGTGATGTTTGCATCGTATTTGGCTTTACCATGATGAGCGAACATTTCTCTGTAATAAACTGGTTGTGGGGTAGGGATAGAAGCGTTCGCATCGCCCATTTGACTTAACGCAATGAATCCGCCTTTAATGATCATGTTGGGTTTCACGCCAAAGAATGCTGGACTCCACAATACCAAGTCAGCCACTTTGCCCACTTCTACAGAACCGACATACTCGCTAATCCCATGAGCGATCGCTGGGTTAATGGTGTATTTAGACAAGTAGCGTTTGATCCTGAAGTTGTCGTTATCGCCTTTTTCTTCTTTCAAGCGGCCAAATTCTTTTTTGTTTTTGTCAGCTGTTTGCCAAGTTCTGGTGATAACTTCACCCACACGACCCATAGCTTGAGAGTCAGAACTGGTGATTGAGAAAATCCCCATGTCATGCAAAGTGTCTTCAGCCGCAATGGTTTGAGGGCGAATCCTTGAATCAGCGAACTGAACATCTTCTTTAATGCTTTTATCCAAGTGGTGGCACACCATAAGCATGTCCATGTGTTCTGCTTCTGTATTCACGGTGAAAGGGATAGTGGGGTTAGTGGAAGCGGGAAGAATGTTGTGTTCACCGGCCACTTTAATAATATCAGGAGCGTGTCCGCCGCCAGCGCCTTCAGTGTGGAAAGTGTGCATAGTGCGCCCAGCAATAGCAGCCATAGTGTCTTCTACACAACCAGCTTCATTCAAAGTGTCTGTGTGGATAGCGACTTGCACATCGTATTTGTCTGCAACATCTAGTGCATGATTGATTGCAGAAGGAGTGGTGCCCCAGTCTTCGTGGATTTTAAAGCCAATCGCACCAGCTTCAATTTGATCGGCTAAGCTTGCATCGTTAGAAGCGTTACCTTTAGCTAAGAAACCTAAGTTCATAGAATATTCTTCAGCCGCTCTGAGCATCCATTTTAAATTTCTTCTGCCTGGAGTGATAGTGGTTGCGTTAGTGCCATCAGCAGGGCCAGTTCCGCCACCAATCATCGTTGTTACACCGCTCGCAAAAGCTGTAGGGATTTGTTGGGGGGAGATGAAGTGGATGTGTGTGTCAATACCACCAGCAGTTACGATCAAACCTTCACCAGCTAAGGCTTCAGTAGCAGGACCCACGCTAAGATTGTTTTTAACGCCATCTTGCATGTCTTTGTTACCGCCTTTACCAATGCCAGCGATTTTGCCATCTTTAATACCAATATCCGCTTTATAAATACCGGTGTAATCCACGATTAAAGCGTTAGTGATGATTAAATCCAGTTCTTCTTTGCTGGGGTTGTTGGATTGGCTCATGCCTTCTCTTAAAGTTTTACCGCCACCGAATTTAAGCTCTTCGCCATAAATGGTGTAGTCATGTTCTACTTCAGCGATCAAGTCTGTATCGCCCAATCTCACTTTATCGCCTATAGTAGGGCCATACATAGAAACATATTCTTTTCTGCTAATCTTTTTCATTTCTTACTCCTTAATTGTTTTTACATAGTTGTCATCGCTTTTAGCGCCATGAAAACCACGCTCTTTAGCTCTGTGTAAAGCAATTTTTTTGCTTTCGTTATCGGCTTGCCTATCAACCAACGCGTTAAATCCAAAGATTCTTCTGTTACCGCCAATGTCAATCAACTCTACGGATTTTTCTTCGCCAGGTTCAAACCTTACCGCTGTCCCGCTCGCAATGTCTAAGCGTTTGCCGAAAGTTTTTTCTCTGTCAAAGTCTAGGCATCTATTCACTTCAAAGAAATGGAAGTGTGAACCGATTTGAACGGGTCTGTCGCCCACGTTTTTAACTTTCACGCTAACGGCTTTTTTGCCTTCGTTGATAGTGATGTCTTCATTTTTTAAGAACAACTCACCAGGAACCAATTTACCATTAGCCTCAATAGGGGTATGCACGGTTACGAGTTTGGTCCCATCAGGAAACATCGCTTCAATACCCACTTCATGAATCATGCTTGCCACGCCATCCATCACATCATCCGGTTTTAAAAGAGTGCGCCCTTCTTGCATCAATTCAGCCGCAGTCTTTTTACCAGCTCTCGCTTCTTCCATAATATGGGCACTAATCAAAGCTACTGCTTCCACATAGTTAAGCTTAATGCCTTTTTCTTTGCGTTTCCTAGCTAATTCTCCAGCGTAGTGGAGCATCAACTTATCTAACTCTTTTGGGGTGAGTTTCATCTCATTCTCCTATTCTTAAAGTGTTTTTCCTTGAAGACATAACGCAATCAAGGTTGGATGTAATTGTAGCAATCTTTTGATTTACTAAGATTAACAGAAGCGTTCATTAACTAATTATTATTTAAAATGAATTAGTGTTATAGTCTTGAAGCGCTATAAAATCGTTATTGGAAGCGCGTTTAACACCCCTTTAGAATTTATAAAGATCAAAAACTCGCAAAAAAATGAGAATTAGGATTGGAGTAATAATGGTGGCCACGACTGGACTTGAACCAGCGGCCACTACCATGTCAAGGTAGTGCTCTACCAACTGAGCTACGCGACCTTTAATTAAAAGAGGTAATTATGCCTTAATTTTGTTTTGTTTTTGCTTAAAAAAGAATTGTCTTAACAATAAAACGCCCACGCCCACATCTATCATGACATCAGCGAAATTAAAAATGGCAAAATCAAACCCATAATGATAATACACATAATCCACTACGCCCCCATGCCTAAACCGATCTAAAACATTAGAAACCCCAGCGCCAAACACCATGCCAAACTCTATCGCATGGCTTTTAAAAAGCTCCTTTTGGCGCATTAAAAAGATAAAAAGCCCTAAAATCAAAAGGATTTGCAAGTATTTCAAACCCCCCTCTAAAAAACTGAGCAAGGAAAACGCCACGCCCTTATTGAACACCAAAACAATATCTATCATCAAACTTTCATAGCGAAACCCCTCTAAAATAGCGTGTTTAATCGCTTGATCCACGCCAAAAATAAGGAAAAAAACCCCTATAAAAACCAACAGGCTTTTTTTAGTGGTTTTTAGCACAAATGCCCTTCAAAAAACTCTTTTAATTCTTGCATTTTGGATTCTAAAAGTTTTTCATCTTTAGCTTCTAAAAGGATTCGCAGTTTGTTTTCAGTGCCGCTATAGCGGATCAAATGGCGGATTTCTAGCTTGTCTAATTCTTTTAAAAGAGCGCTATAACCTTTCAGGCTTTCTAAAGGGGGCTTTTTTTGGACATTCAAATTCACTAGGTTTTGAGGGTATAATTCAAAGGGGTTTAACGCAACAGAGCTCACCTGCTTACTTTCTAACACAAGCGCGCTCACTTGCAACGCGCACACCAAACCATCGCCGGTTTTAGCGTAATCGCTAAAAATGATATGCCCGCTTTGCTCGCCTCCAAAATTGGCTTTATTCAATCGCATGCATTCGCTCACAAACTTATCCCCAATCGCGCAATGCTTCAATTCTAAATCTTGGGATTTTAAGTATTCTTTAAGGGCTAAATTACTCATGTTTGTAGCGACAATTGCTTGAGAAGAAAGGGCGTTTTTAGATTTTTGATAAACCCCTAACACCCCTAAAAGCTTATCCCCATGCACGATATTCCCTAAATTATCCACCACCACTAGCCTATCGGCATCGCCATCAAAAGCAAAGCCTAGATCCGCGCGGTATTTTTTCACTTCCTGGCTCAATTGGTTAGGGTGTAAAGCCCCGCATTGCTCATTAATATTACACCCATTAGGCTCATCATTAATCACTAAAACATCAGCCCCAAGCTCGCTAAAAACAACCGGAGCCACCTTATAAGCCGCGCCATTAGCCGTATCTAGCACGATCCTTAAATTTTGTAAATTCAAATGTTTGGGGAAAGAGTGTTTTAAATGCACGATATAGCGCCCTATGACATCATCTATCCTTTTAGCGCTACCGACGCTCTCGCCCACTTTATAACTAGAATGCAGTAATTCTTCATCATGAAAGATTTCTTCAATCGCTTTTTCTTCTTCTTCTTTAAGCTTATAACCATAAGAATTGAAAAACTTGATGCCATTGTCTTCAAAAGGGTTGTGGCTCGCGCTTATCATAATGCCCGCATCACAGCGCATGTCTTCGGTTAAAAACGCGATCGCAGGGGTAGGCATAGGCCCTATTTGAATCACATTATAGCCTATGGAAGTGAGAGCACTCACTAAAGCGTTTTCTACCATATAGCCGCTTTTTCTGGTGTCTTTACCGATTAAAATTTTATTCGTTTGAGAATGTTTTTTAAAATACAACCCGGCAGCAATGCCTAAACGCATCACAAACATGGGGGTGAGTTTCACCCCTGCTTTACCCCTCACGCCATCAGTCCCAAAAATTTTCATCGTTATAAAATACCTTTTAAACTATTTTTAATCAATTTTTAGATAGAATTATGCCAAATTTTACATTACAAAGGGATTAAAACAAGGCTATGGCAAATCATAAGTCCGCAGAAAAGCGAATCAGACAGACCATTAAAAGAACCGAACGCAACAGGTTCTATAAAACTAAAATTAAAAATATCATTAAAGCCGTGCGTGAAGCGGTCGCCATCAATGATGTAACAAAAGCTCAAGAGCGTTTGAAAATCGCTAATAAAGAGTTGCATAAATTTGTCAGCAAAGGGATTTTAAAGAAAAACACTGCTTCTAGGAAAGTCTCAAGGCTTAACGCTTCAGTGAAAAAAATCGCTCTCGCTTAGTTTTAGGGCGTTTTTGACTTCTTTAGCTCAGTAACGGGTTTTTATTATTGAGCTTCTTTTTAAGTTTTGCGTTTTTTAGATTGTTGCATCTTTTATTCACATCTTTTTATAGGTAGTCTTGCATGTCCATTCTAGCTGAAAAGCTTTCTTCCATTCTCAAACGATACGACGAACTCACAGCGTTGCTTTCTAGCGCTGAAGTGATTAGCGATATTAAAAAACTCACCGAATTGAGCAAAGAGCAAAGCTCCATTGAAGAAATCTCCATAGCGAGTAAAGAGTATTTGAGCGTTTTAGAGAATATCAAAGAAAATAAGGAGCTTTTAGAAGACAAGGAATTGAGCGAACTGGCTAAAGAAGAGTTAAAAATTTTAGAAATCCAAAAAAGCGATCTAGAAACTGCCATTAAGCAACTCCTTATCCCCAAAGACCCTAACGATGATAAAAACATCTATTTAGAGTTAAGGGCCGGCACGGGGGGCGATGAAGCGGGCATTTTTGTAGGGGATTTGTTTAAAGCGTATTGCCGTTATGCGGATTTGAAAAAATGGAAAGTAGAGATAGTGAGCTCTAGCGAAAACAGCGTAGGGGGCTATAAAGAAATCATCGCTTTGATTAAGGGCAAGGGCGTGTATTCAAGGCTCAAATTTGAAGCAGGCACGCATCGAGTCCAAAGAGTCCCTGAGACAGAATCTCAAGGGCGCATCCACACTTCCGCTATCACAGTAGCGATCATGCCTGAAGTGGATGATGTGGAAGTTTCTATCAACCCTAGCGATTTAAAGATTGAAGTGTTTCGCGCTGGCGGGCATGGGGGGCAATGCGTCAACACTACAGACTCTGCGGTTCGCATCACGCACCTTCCCACCAATATCAGCGTGAGCATGCAAGATGAAAAATCCCAGCATAAAAACAAGGATAAAGCCCTAAAAATCTTAAAAGCGCGCCTTTATGAAAAACAAATTGAAGAACAGCAACTCGCTAACGCTAAAGACCGAAAGGAGCAAGTGGGTAGTGGGGACAGGAGTGAAAGGATCCGCACTTATAATTACCCGCAAAACCGCTTGAGCGAGCATAGAATCAATTTAACTCTGTATAGTTTAGAAGAAATCATGCTTTCAGGGAATTTAGATGAAGTGATTAACCCTTTAATCGCCCATGCCCAAAGCCAGTTTGAATAAAACCATTACTAAAACGATAAAACAAAGCGATAAAACACCCAAACCTTTTTTAAGATAGCCACCCGCTACGACCAAAAACCCTAACATGCTTCAAATTTTCGCCCCACAAAAACAGTGCAAGAGCTTCCATAAAATCTAGTTAAATATAATTTTAAATTCTATATATATAAATGAACTTTTAAAAAATAAAACGATTTATTTAACATATTCTTAACAAAAAATTCACTTTTTTGTGATATAACTCCAAAGCTCAATATTTGTAAGAGCGGACTGTATTCCGTAGAAGCGAATGTATTCAAGGACAACTCTCAAATTTTGATAGCTCCCTATATTTTTGCACCATAGCATGAATGCAATGAAAAAAGAAATCCTTAGGATTTCTCACATTAAGGAGTTTTAAATGAAAAAAGTTTTTTTAGGTATGGCATTAGCCTTTAGTGTGTCTATGGCAGAAAAAAGCGGTGCGTTTTTAGGAGGGGGGTTTCAATATTCTAATTTAGAAAACCAAAACACCACCCGCACCCCAGGCGCTAACAATAACACCCCAATAGACACTTCAATGTTTGGCAGCAATCAAGTAGCTCCAGCCCAAGAAACGCAAAGCGTGATCAACACCAATAATTACGGGCAAATGTATGGGGTAGATGCGATGGCAGGGTATAAGTGGTTCTTTGGTAAAACCAAACGCTTTGGCTTTAGGTCTTATGGATACTACAGCTATAACCATGCGAATTTAAGCTTTGTGGGGAGCCAGCTTGGAATCATGGAGGGCGCGTCTCAAGTGAATAACTTCACTTATGGCGTGGGCTTTGATGCGCTCTATAACTTCTATGAAAGTAAAGAGGGCTATAACACGGCAGGGTTGTTCGTGGGCTTTGGGTTAGGAGGGGATTCGTTTATCGTTCAAGGAGAGAGCTACTTGAAATCTCAAATGCGAATTTGCAACAACACCGCAGGCTGTTCAGCGAGCATGAACACGAGCTATTTCCAAATACCTGTTGAATTTGGTTTCAGGAGCAATTTCTCTAAACACAGCGGGATTGAAGTGGGCCTTAAATTGCCTTTATTTACCAACCAATTCTATAAGGAAAGGGGCGTAGATGGATCAGTAGACGTGTTCTATAAAAGGAACTTCTCTATCTATTTTAACTACATGATCAACTTCTAAGCCTTTCTCTTCTTTCCAATAGAGGGTTTTCTCTCTGTTGGTTTCTTTTTTCTTTTTTTGTGATGTTTGTTTTGTTGTGTTGGGGGGGTTAGGTTTTTGTTTAAGAAAGTTTTTTAAAAACTAAAGAAACGCTTAAAACAGAACCTTTTGTTTTGAGATTTGATTTTTTACTTGGGCTTGTTTTCAAAAATCATTTTGATTTCTAAAAATAGTCTATAATGCTCGCAAGAGATATTTTTTAAGGTTATCAATGAAAGCTATAAAAATACTTTTTATAATAACGCTCAGTTTGAACGCTATCAGCGTGAATAGGGCGTTGTTTGATTTAAAAGATTCGCAATTAAAAGGGGAATTAACGCCAAAAATAGTGAATTTTGGAGGTTATAAAAGCAGCACCAAAGAGTGGGGAGCTAGTGCTTTAAACTATATCAATGCGGCTAATGGCGATGCGAAAAAATTCAGCGCGTTAGTGGAAAAAATGCGTTTTAACTCTGGCATCTTGGGGAATTTTAGAGCGCATGCGCGTTTGAGGCAAGCCCTAAAATTGCAAAAGAATTTGAGATATTGCCTTAAAATCATCGCTAGGGATTCTTTTTATAGTTACCGCACCGGTATTTACATCCCCTTAGGCATTTCTTTAAAAGATCAAAAAACGGCTCAAAAAATGCTCGCTGATTTGAGCGTGGTAGGGGCGTATCTTAAAAAACAACAAGAGAATGAAAAGGCTCAAAGCCCTTATTACAGAAACAACAACTATTACAACTCTTACTATAGCCCTTATTACGGCATGTATGGTATGTATGGCATGGGTATGTATGGAATGTATGGCATGGGCATGTATGATTTTTATGACTTTTATGATGGCATGTATGGATTCTACCCTAACATGTTTTTCATGATGCAAGTTCAAGATTACTTGATGTTAGAAAATTACATGTATGCGCTCGATCAAGAAGAGATTTTAGACCATGACGCTTCCATTAACCAACTTGATACGCCTACTGATGATGACAGAGACGATAAAGACGATAAATCTTCGCAACCAGCAAATCTCATGAGCTTTTATCGTGATCCCAAATTCAGCAAGGATATTCAAACCAACCGCTTGAATAGCGCTTTAGTCAATTTAGACAACAGCCGCATGCTCAAAGACAATTCGCTCTTCCACACCAAAGCCATGCCCACTAAAAGCGTGGATGCGATAACTTCTCAAGCCAAAGAGCTTAACCATTTAGTGGGGCAAATCAAAGAAATGAAGCAAGATGGGGCGAGCCCTAATAAGATTGATTCAGTGGTCAATAAAGCTATGGAAGTGAGAGACAAATTAGACAACAATCTCAACCAACTAGACAATGACTTAAAAGATCAAAAAGGGCTTTCAAGCGAGCAACAAGCCCAAGTGGATAAAGCCCTAGACAGCGTGCAACAATTAAGCCATAGCAGCGATGTGGTGGGGAATTATTTAGACGGGAGTTTGAAAATTGATGGCGATGACAGAGACGATTTGAATGATGCGATGAATAACCCTATGCAACAACCTGTGCAACAAACGCCTACCAACAACATGAATAACACCCATGCCGATGACAGCAAAGATCAAGGGAGTAACGCGCTCATAAACCCTAACAGCACCACCAACGATGATCACAACGATGATCACATGGACACTAACACCACTGACACCGGCAACGCAAACGACACCCCCACTGATGATAAAGATGCTAGCGGCAACAATACCGGCGATATGAATAACACGGACACCGGCAATACTGATAACGGTAACACTGATGATATGAGCAACATGAACAACGGCAACGATGATGCGGGTAATGCTAATGACGACATGGGTAATAGCAACGACATGGGCGATGACATGAACAACGCGAACGACATGAACGACGACATGGGTAACAGCAACGATGACATGGGCGATATGGGGGATATGAACGATGACATGGGTGGCGATATGGGAGACATGGGAGATATGGGTGGCGATATGGGGAATTGAGATTAAACCCTAGCTCTTTGGTTAAAACTAGCCTTGTTTTTAATCAAAGATTGATAGCCAAAACTTTAATGGGTATTTTTTATTTGTAGTGAAAACCATTCTTTTAAGGGGGATAGGGGGATACTTTGATACCCCTTTAACCCCCAACTAACTCCCCTAAGAACGCTTTTTAAAAATCTAACCAAAGCTTTTTATCATCAAACTAGCGCAAAAAACTCCATCCTTTAGGGCATAAGATGTAAGCGCTTAGGCTATATTCAAGCTAATAAAATACCTCTAATCTTTTTAGGGTAAGAAATGCCCATGCAGACTTTAAAGAGCCTTTCATGTTAGCGTCCGTTAGAACACTTTACAGCTAGAAATCCCCTTGCTTTAAAAAAAGGGGCGGTTCCACATTTTAGATGCTCAAAATTAAAAGCAGAAACTAAAATTTCTTCTTGCTCACATCTTCTAAAATGTCTTGGGAGATCCCATCAATTTTAGCGCTGACTTGTAAAGAGTGGTTAGCGATAGTCAAATTATCCTGCACATCTTGTTGCAAGGCGTTAATGGAATTGTGGATGTTTTCTACGCCCTTGTTTTGCATTTTGATAGACTCAGCGTTATCGGCGATGCTTTGAACTAAAATATTGATATTGGCTTCAATTTCGCCGAGCGATTTTTGCGTCCTTTCAGCGAGCTTCCTCACTTCATCAGCCACCACCGCAAAGCCTCTGCCATGCTCACCAGCCCGTGCGGCTTCAATAGCAGCATTTAGGGCTAACAGATTCGTTTGATCGGCAATATCTCTAATCATATCCACCACGCTTTTAATGTCTTCGCCTTGAGAGATCATCTCTTGGCTTTTAGAATCAATTGTTGTGATAATATTAGTGATTTCTTCTAAGGATTGGGTGGTGTTTTTCAGGCTTCTTTCTTGCTTGTGAGCGGTTTTGGTTAAGTTATCCACGCAAGTTTTTAAATCTTTGGATTCATGATTGAGCGCGTTTGCAAACCCTAAAGAAGCTTTAAGCATGCTAGAAATTTCTTGACCTAAAGTGTTGAGTGCTTTTTCCATGTTGGCTTTAGGGTTTTGGATGTGGTGGGTGAAATCCAGGTTTTTATAATGCTCTAGGGCGTTATTTAGGGCTTCAATATTGGCGCCAATTTGGTTACGAAAATACTGGATAATGCTATTAATGGTGTTTCTTAAAGCTTGCAAGTCTTTGTTTTTAGGCACGCATGCGATTTCTTGCGTGAAATCCCCATTTTCCACATGATTGGTTACCTCAATGCTGTTTTGAATGGCTTTATTATCGGCTTGAATGTTTTCTTGGGTTTTAAGGATATTTTCATTAATGGAAGCTTGCATTTGCCCGATTTCATCATAAGTGCTTGGGGGCGTTAGGCTTATGGCATGGTTATTTTTGGGGTTATTAAGCAAGTTGAAAAAATCATTTAGGGTGTTATTGACCCTACTGATGCGTTTGGTTATGAGATTGGAAACGATGATAAAGACTAAAAAGGCTAACACCAGCACGCCTAAAATCAAAGTGGTGATAATAATGTATTTGGTGTTTGTCGCTTCTTTAAAGACTAGAGATTTATTGACATATTTTCCGATTGCCCAACGCCAATGATTGCCGTTATTCCCTTTTTCTTCAAAAAAATCAAAGGGCTGTATGGCTAAAAAGGTTTCTGTATTCCCGCTCAATGAATGGTAGCTCAAAGTGCCTGCTTCGTTTTGATTGTAATACTCCACAGCCTTAGCGACTCGTTTATCTGGATTGATAGCGCTTAAAATCTTGTCTTGGATCTCACGATTAGGGTTGATTAAAAGCCTGCCATCTTTCCCCATTAAAAAGGTGTTGCTCTTTTTCTTGCCTATTACATCGGTATAAAAAGCGTCAATGTTTAAAAAGAGATTCAGCGCGCCTATAATATTTTGATTCTTACCCATTAGGGGGAGGGTAATATCCATGCCATAGATTTTATCGCCATTAACCTCCTTATAATAGGGATCTGAACGGGTTATACTTTTGAGCGAATGGATTTGATTGATCATGTTTTCATTGAGCGTGGTATTAGGGTAGGCGATTTTTGAATCCATGCTCATTGCAGTGATAATTCGTTCATTATTATTCGTATAAATCGCGCTAACCAATAACACATGGGGGTTTGCCAACAAAAACTCAGAGAGCATGCGCTTTTTTAGGGTGTCGTTGATAGCGCTATTTTCATCGCTTAAGAATTTTTCAAGGGTGTTAGCGCCAATAAAAATACGCTTCATAATGCCTTGAATTTTAAAACTGACTAACTGAGCCTTTTTTTGCAGCAATTCTGTGGCTTGGCTTTGCAACACGCTTTCAACCTTGTAGCTGATAATAACGCCCATAACAGCGCTAATGACAATAACGACCGCACACACCATCATGACGATTTTAGAACCAATTCTTGTAGATTTCATTCCCTTTGCCCTTTTAAAACGAATTGATAGAGAACGATTATTATACATTATTTTGAAATTTTAATAAAGCAATAATAAAACAAGAGAGGACAAAAAAGCAAAAAATAAAGGAGAGCCAAAGCCCCCCCAAACTCCCCCAAAGGAGAGGCAAAAAGGAATAAAAATTACCTTTTAGAGAATTGCGGGCTTCTTCTGGCCTTTCTTTTACCATATTTTTTGCGTTCAACCACCCTTGAATCTCTAGTGAGCAAGCCTTTAGGTTTTAAAATGGCTCTAAAAGCAATATCATAAGCGTTCAAAGCTTTAGAAATGCCATGCCTTAAGGCTTCCGCTTGCGCTGAGTAGCCCCCACCAAAAACCACCGCTTTAATATCCACAGATTGTTCTTGTTTGGTTAAAAGTAAAGGTTGCATGACCTTCATTTTAATGGCTTCATGCCCGCCTAACCATTGATTCAGACTTTGCTCATTGATACTCAATTCGCCTTTACCCGGAGTGAGCCACACTTTAGCGATAGCGGTTTTTCTTTTGCCGGTAGCATAGATTTTTCTCATTTAGCGTCCTTTTTGCTAGTTTGTGCGGTGTGAGGGTGCTTATCATCACGATAAACTTTGAGTTTTTTGATCATCGCTTTCCCTAATTTCGTTTTAGGGAGCATGCCCCTAACGGCTAAGTGGTAGAGCTTTTCAGGGGCTTTTTCTAGCATTTCTTGGAGAGTCTTGCTCTTAGTGCTGCCAAAATAACCTGAATGGGTAAAATACTCTTTATCCTCTAATTTCATGCCTGAAAATTTAACCTTATTGGCGTTGATAACCACCACAAAATCCCCACAATCCACATTAGGGGTGTAAAAAGGGCGGTGTTTGCCTCTTAAAAGCACAGCGATTTCAGTGATCAAGCGGCCAAAAATTTTGTCTTTAGCGTCCAAAACGACCCAATCACGAACGATGTCATTGACTTTAGCAGTCTTTGTCATGAGAATCCTTTGATAAAATTAAAGCACCCATTATAAGGAAATAAGCTTAAATATTACTGAATTTAAGGAAAGTTTAAAGTTTAAAAATAAGGTTTTTTAAAAAATTTGTTTGATTGCTTTTAATTTTATGGTCAAACGCATTTCTTAAGTAAAACGCATTTTCTTAAAAGAATAGGAGGTATTTTACAATAACCCTCCCCTACAACCCCCAACTAAAAACCCCCTAACCCCAAAAGACTGCTTTTAAAGAGGCTATCACTTGCTTTTCGCAAGCTCTTTTATTGTATTTATTTTAAAAAATGCCTTTGAGCTTTTTTAATTTTGTTACTCATGCTTAATAAGCCAAAGCCTTTATTTTTGCTCTTGGTTAAGCCTTTCTTCTATCTTTTTGATTTGTTGGCTCATTTTAGCGCTCGCGTTGATTTGATTGATGAGCATGTAAAGGTTTATCATCATCAAAAGCACCACCACAATCCCTAAAAAAAACACGATTTGAACGGCTTTTTTAGCGATTTCTCGGGCTTCTTGTTCTTTTTGCATGCGTTTTTAATTTTCCAATTCTTCTGGGGATAAATCTTTATAAAAGCGTTCTAATTCAAAGCTCTCGCCCAAATACGCAGCGATTTCTTGGGAATCCACAAGGGCGTTTTGCAAGCAACTCGTCGCGCCTGGAGAAGGGGTCATGTTGAAAGTGATGCCTTTATGGGTGCAAATCTTTTTTTCGCCTAATTCCAGTTTTCGCTTGGTTCTGTCTAAAACTTGCGGGCGCACTTCGCCAAAACCATGAGCGTATTCTAAATCTTCTAGGCTAAGAGAGGGGATGATTTTTTGAGCGTCTTTTAAAAATTTCCTTTTACCGATAATGGGCAATTCAAAAACCATGTTTTTAAACACATAATTACGGATTTCTTTATCGCTCATCAAATCAAACGCGATCTTAAACACATCTTTATTCAAATCCATTTTCAACAATTCCAAGCTAATACCCTTAAGCCAGCATTTGTTGCGCTCTAATTTAGGCATCGTTAAAGCGGTAGGCCCGATTCGTGTTTTTCCTTTAATGACAGCATCAGGGTCGCCATGCACGGCTGCAAAAGGGAGTTTGGGGTTTTGAACGGTATAAACCTTACCCCTTAATAAATCCGGCACAAAATAAAAGCTGCCCGCCACAGGCAAGCACCCTAAATCCAAGCCATAGCCCATGCTCTGAGCCAAAGGTAAAGCGTAAGAGCCGGCATTAACTAGCACGAATTTAGCATACACTTCTTCAGCGTCTTCTGAAATTACGGCGTAAGTGTCGTTGCGTTTTTCAATCTTTTTCACTTTGAAATTCAAAAACACCTGGTTGTTAGGCCTTAATTTTAGGGCTTCTTCAACGAAGTTTTCACTCAACTTCGCAAAATTCATGGTGCTCCAATCTTTTTGATAACCATGCCCAACAATGTTTTCATGCCTGTCTATGCCATTAGCCCCTAAAATCACATTAGGCTCTAATTCTTTAATCTTTTGTTTGTCAAATTCTTCTAGCCCCACAAAGATTTCTTTAAAGGATTCGTAGCGTTTTTTCATGAACTCGCATTCTTCATCGCCCACGCCTATAGCCATTTTCTGG
Organism: Helicobacter pylori; assembly: GCF_015904775.1. GTDB lineage: Bacteria > Campylobacterota > Campylobacteria > Campylobacterales > Helicobacteraceae > Helicobacter > Helicobacter pylori_DM. The sequence goes on along the minus strand of NZ_JADZNC010000001.1, from coordinate 40,234 downwards.
GTTTCAAAAATCACTTCATTTTGCAAGCCTTTATTGAGTGCGTATTGCCTGGTTTTATAAGCGCTCAAACGCACTTTTTTAGCTTTTTCGGGAGTGTAATTCGTTTCAATAGAGCCATCATGAATGGTTTGCGAATTAGCCTTAGCGCTGGAGCTGATTTGAGCCAATTTAGAGCATTTTTCCACGATAGCCACGCGCTTTAAAGAGCTGTATTCGCTCAAAGTATAAAAGGTCGCGCACCCTGAAACCCCACCTCCAATAATAACAGCATCAAATTCCATACTCATTGTCTTTCTCCAAATGTTTTAAATTGATAAATCGTAATCATAGTATAAGAAAATCAATTCGCATTCAAAGGGCTTGAAGTTTTATTGACAAAATCTTTCAAATCGCTCATTCCAAGCACCCTGTCAATCAATAATTTCTTTTTAGAAAACGCCCCATTATGTTCTTCGGCTAACCATAATGAAGTGATCACCACGCCCCCTATTTTATGGCTCAAGGTTTTAAAATGCTTTTGGGTTTGCACCGACCAAATGCTGTGAGCGACTATCGCTTGATGGTTGTGTGCGCCTAAATAGAGCATGATATGCCCTTTTAAATAGATGAGCGTTCCAAAAGGAGTGGCGTTTTTAAGGATGTAATCTTCTTTTTCTTTAGCTTTCATGGAGCTTAAATCCACATAATTGTTCGCGTAACGGCTTTGCGCATAGGAATTTCTGGGGAGCAAAATGCCAAAATTAGCGAAACTATCCCTAGTGAAAGCGGAGCAATCTCTATTGCCCAATAGCCCCCCCCAGCCGTATTTTTGCCCTAGCATGGTGTCTATAAAATACGCCATGTTCTCGCTGTTAAAAGCCTTAGGGAAAACAAAAAAATCCTTTTCATCTAAGATCACGCTTTGTAAAGTTGCATAGCCCTTAGCGTCTCTCAAAAAACCATAGGCTTTCAATTCCTTTTTTTGGGGTTTTTGAGGTGTGTTTTGACTTTGGGGGATGAGAGCGAACAGTTCGCCCACCCTAGCATCGGTGTAAAAATCCCCATAGTCTGTATAAAGGGGGATTTTATCTTTTATAGGCATGACATAATCTTTAAGATGGGTTAAAAGCTCTATGTCTTTATCGCGCATATAGGCTAAATCGCTAACTTTGATCCAGCCATAAACAAAACTGCTTTGAATGTGGGCGTAAGTTTTATCCGTGTTGAAATGCGTGACTAAAACCGGCGTGCCTTGAAAAATCAGCGAATTTTGATACCTGTCAAAAGGATAGCCTTTTGGAGAAAGATAAAAAGGTTTGTTAGTAGGCACGGCCCTCACATCGCTATCTCGCGCTACAACAGCCCTAATCTTAGCACTCGGGTAATGCTCAATATCCATGCTTTTAATCAGTTCATCATTGAAAGCTTTTGCGTTGGGTTTTAGATCTTCGCCATAACCGGTGGATTTATTCATCTCCTTAAGGATCCAAAACACTTCTTTTTTATTGCTTTTGACTTTCATATCTAGCCATGGGGAATACCACGCTTTGAGGTAGCTCTCTTTTAGGTTTTCTCTTAACGCTTGGGGGTCAATGCTTTGGTTATTATGACTGCTATTTTGAGAGCTTGCAAGATAGCTTGAAGCCTCTTGGGGCAAGGATAAATCTTTGAGCGTGAAATCCTTTTTCATGCAACCCACAAACAAAAACAAGAAAACTACAAGAAAATAACGCATGCTTTAGAGAACCTTAACATCAAATGCGCAAATAGTTTCTTAAAATGCGCCCGTATTGCGGGCTTCTCAATTTTTTGATCGCAGAGCTTTCAATCTGGCGCACCCTTTCTCTCGTAACATTCAATTCCTTGCCGATTTCTTCTAAAGTTCGATCGCTTTCATCGTCTAAAAGCCCAAAACGCATGCGGATCACCGCTTTTTCTCGCTCATTCAACTGATCCAAAACGCTTTCAATTTGGGCTTTTAAATCTTCTCGCATGATGTGATCAATGGAACTAACGATATTTTTATCTTCCACGAAATCCCCAAATTTGCCGTCATCATCATTGCCGACTGGGGTTTCCAAACTGATAGGCTCTTTAGTAACCTTAATCACATTATTCACTTTATCTAACGAAAGCCCCACTTCTTCAGCCACCACTTCTAAATCAGGCTCTTTGCCGGTTTCTTGAATGTGTTTGCGCATGACTTTATTGATGCGATTGATCGTGTCAATCATGTGAATGGGGATGCGGATAGTGCGGGCTTGATCGGCTATGGCTCTGCTGATAGCTTGCTTGATCCACCAGGTCGCATAGGTAGAAAACTTGAAGCCCTTTTCATGCTCAAACTTATCCACTGCTTTCATCAAGCCGATATTGCCCTCTTGAATCAAATCCAAGAAGGGTAAGCCTCTGCTCGTGAATCGTTTAGCGATGCTCACCACCAACCTTAAATTGGATTTAGCCATTTTGTTTTTAGCACGATCGGAAATCAATTTCCCTCTTTTGATTTGCTCTAAAATTTCTTTTAGCTTGTTGGGGGCTAAATTAAAGCCCTCTTCGCTCGCTTCTTTAGTCAAAAAGAGTTTTTTGAGATCCATATACACGCTCACCATGGTCGCTTCTGGCACTTGAGCGACAATATCTTCTTTAGTCATGTTAGTGATATTGGCAAGGATTTTTTTATGGTTTGCGATCAGAGTGTCATTGAATAAGGGCAGTTTGTATTCCAAGCGTTTCAACTCTTTTTCAAACCCATCGCCGCTCTTTAAAGTGGTCTCCATCGTTTTGACTAATTCATTAATCAGTTTGCTAGTAGGCTCTAAATCATAGAGTCTGTCTTTGAGCGTTTGGCGTTTGTAAGCTAGGGTCAATGAACGCACCAATTCGTCTTCTTTTTCATCTATGGGGGCTTCAAGGGCTTTAAGCCATTCTTTTTTGGCCTTGTCTAGGGCTTTAAAACTCTCTTGGACCTTTTCAACGCGCTTCTTGTCTTTTTCAGAAACGACTTTTTTCCTTTCTTCGTTTTCTTCATCTTCTTCGCTGTCGTCATCTTTTTTAGAATCGCTCACGCTATTTTCATCGTCATCATCAAAGCTCCTGAAAAGCTCTTTAACCCTTCGTTCACGATTGATTAAAGCGTCTTTATACGCATAGATAAAATCAATCAAATACGGTACCGAGCAAATCGCGTCTAAAATAATGTCTTCGCCCAAGCGGATTTGCTTGCTCAATTCAATCTCTTCATCTTTGCTTAAAAGTTTTATATCCCCCATCTCACGCAAATACATGCGCACTGGGCTATCGCTCCTGCTCCACTCTAAAAAATCCTTTTCTTTCAAAAAATCATAGCCATCTTCTAATTCTTCATCTAAAACTTTTTGCTTTTCTTCGGTGTTTTTAATCTTGTCAATCGCATTGAGTTTTTTAGCGTATTCTGAAGAGCTGACCAATTTCTTTTGGTATTTTTGGCACAATTCTTTGATTTTTTTGACTTGGGCTAGAGTGGGGACTTTCGTGCTGATTTGAATGATGGACTCATAAGAAACGCAATCGCTTAAGGAATTAGTGAACAATTCTTCTAACGCTTCATTAAAACTAAGCTTTTTAACAGGAACGGGTTCTTTCGCTTTAGCTTCTTTGATTTTGTTTTCTTTGGTTTTATTTTCTTTAATTTTGCTCTCTTTGGCTTTATTGTTTTCCTTAGTTTTATTTTCTTGTGTGGCTTCTTGTGTGGCTTCTGCTTTGGCTTCCTGTTTAGCTCTTTTGGGGGCTTTTTCTTCGTTAGCTTTCTTTTTCATTGGACACTCCATAAAGTAAGAACCCATGCTTTCAATCAAAAGCTAGGTCCATAAGATTAAGATACACATAATCCTTTGTTATTTTACTAAAAAATAGCTTAAATTCTAATTATATTATTGGAATTTTTCCCCACTTTATTAAATATTCATCACAAAATGTAAAAAATACTAAAAAGCTTTTTACATTCCACCACTCCATTCCATAACTCTATAAAAACAAACTTAAAGCTTATCCACCATGCTTTTTAAGAATTTCGCTGAAGTTTGAGCGCTTTTTTCTAAAAATTCATCAAAACTCATACCGGCTTCTTCATCGGCGTTATCGCTAATGCTCCTTAGCACGCAGCATGGCACGCCAAATTTTTGGCACACAAACGCCACGCTCGCCCCCTCCATTTCCACTGCACTCGCTTTAAACTCGCTAACCAAAAACTCCTTCCTTTCTTTGCTATGGACAAACTGATCGCCTGATGCGATGACGCCTTCTTTGAGCGCGATATGTTGCTCATTAGCGATCTTTTTAGCTAAAGCGTTTAAACTTCCGCTCGTTTCAATAAAAATCGCGCTTTCGGGGATGAACCCTAAAGGGTGATCAAACGCGCTCAAATCCACATCATGTTGGACTAATTGGTTGGCCACTAACAAATCATTGATTTTTAAATCTTTAACCAAACTCCCAGCCACCCCGCTAAAAAGCACCTTTTGAACGCCAAACGCTAAAATCATGCTCGTTGTGGTTAAAGTGGAATGCACCTTGCCAATTTTGCTATAAGCGACAATGATTTCTTTATCATTATAAACGCCTTTGTGGAAAACATTCCCCCCTAAAGGGATCTCTTCAAAACCCACGCCAAACAATTCTAAAATAGGGGTTATTTCTTCTCTCATCGCCCCCAAAATGCCAATTTTTTGCACCATTTTCTCCCCATCACACGTATTCTTCTAAAAACTCAATGGCTTCATCAAGCCCTTTATTATCCCCCACGCTTATGGTGGGCTTGTTGCTTAAGCGCTTGTTAAGCCCTTTTAACACACTCCCACAGCCTAATTCAAAAAAGACATCCACTCGGTCATTATTGGATTTCACGCAGTCTTGATAACGCACCGGTTGAGTGAGTTGCAAGCTTAATAATTCAACGGCTTTTGCTTTGTTGTGATACGCTTCATTAGTCGCATTGGAGATGATTTCAAAATGGAATTTATCTTTCAGGCTTTTTTCTAGTAATTCCTGGAATTTAAAAATCATAGGCTCTAAAAAAGGGCAATGGCTCGCCACGCTCATTTCTAAAAAAACCACTCTTTTAGCCCCCATTTCCTTTAAAGTCGGCTCTAGGGCTTTCAAATCGTCTTTAACCCCGGCTAAAACCACTTGCATGCCGCCATTGAAATTCGCGCACCACACATTCTTGGTTCTTTGACACAAACTCAAAAGGCTTTCTTCAGAAACGCCCAAAACGACCATCATGGAAGCGTCTTTATTCGCGCACGCTTCTTGCATCATTTTGCCTCTTTGGTGCGTGAGTTTAAGGGCTTTTTCAAAATCTAACGCCCCACTCAAAGACACCGCACTCACTTCGCCGAGCGAATGCCCTAAAGCAAAAACGGGTTTTAACCCCCCATTTGCTTGCTTGTTGAGTAACTGATAAGCGATATAGCTCACTAAATAAATGGCAGGCTGGGTGTAAGCACTCTCTTTTAAAAGCTCGTTTTCTTCAAAAAGCGTTTTTTTCATATCCACTTTAAGCGCGTTAGAAGCCCTTTCAAACAATTCTTTAGCTAGGGTGTGGCTCTCATAGAACGATTTTCCCATTCCTATACATTGCGAGCCTTGCCCTGGAAATAATAGCGCGTATTGCATGGTGTTATCCTTTAAATTTTATTAATCCATAATTTAAAATTGTAATATAAAAGCCCTTAGTTTTGTTTAGAAACCATTAAAGTTTAAGGTTTATTTTAACTTATTTTTACTATAATTCTACTTTGTGAATGAGGACAGGTGGGTGAGTTGGCTGAAACCACATCCCTGCTAAGGATGCGTAGCCGTCAAGGTTACCGAGGGTTCGAATCCCTCCCTGTCCGCCAGCCTTTCTGCCTTTAAAAACTTTTTGTTTAGAATGTATTAACGAGAGACATATAGTTTCTAAGCATTCCTTTTACGACATTCCTTTTACAGATTTTACAAATACAGAATTTAGGTTGGGTGAAGAGAGACACCCAGCCTAAACCCTATCAATCCACTGCGGTATTTTCAAACATTTTGAGTATAATCGTTTCCACTACAATCACAAAAAAGAAAGAACATGACTTACAGAGAATTAGGTAAAAAAGTTTTAGAACAAGCAGGGAAGCCTTTGAGCAAGGAAGAAATTTTTGAGAAAGCTTGTGAAATGGGATTGGATAAAGAACGCAACGGCACAGGAAAAATACCTAGGAATAGTTTTGAAATAGCAATTCGTGAAGACAAGAAGCAATTTCATGTTGCACGCAAAGAAAAAGGAACCCATTACTATTGGCTCAAATCTCGTGAAAGAGAATTTCCTCCACAAAAAACCCTAGATGCCAAAGAAGAAGAAGATACAGAGAGTGAGTGTTCAGGCACAGCTGAAAAACAAAAAAACTCTTTTAATGAAAGGGATTTGCACCCACTGCTTGTGAAATTCCTTAATGAAGATCCAAATTTCAAGCTCCTATGCAAAACCATCAGCCATAGAGAATGTAAAAAAGGCGAAGGGGGCGAATGCAAGTGGAATTATCCTGACATCGTGGGCGTGTATTTTCCCTACAATAAATATAAAGAAGAAACTTTGAAATTTTTACACCATACCGGTCAAGAAAAACACAAGCTTTTTTCCTTTGAGCTTAAAAAAGAGCTTAGTTTTTCCAATTTAAAAGAAAGCTATTTTCAAGCGGTGAGCAATTCTACTTGGGCTAATGAGGGGTATTTAGTGGTTTTTGAGATTGAATATAAAGTTTTGGGCGAATTAAGGCGGCTCAACCAAAGCTTTGGTATAGGGGTCATCAAGCTGGAATCTGAGATTTCAAACTCCAAAATCTTGTTGCCAGCTAAAGAAAGGGAGGTTGATATACCCACACTTAACATGCTTGTAGAACGAAGTCCGGAGGATTTTAAGCCTTTTATGGCAAACATTAACAAGCAAATTGAAAAAGGACTTGATACGGCAATCGAGATAGAAGGTTTTGATGAAGTGCTTAATGATGAAGCAATGCAAAAATACATTAAAGATAAAGGCATTAAAGCAGAATAAAAAATGGGAGCGCCTTATCTTTCTTGTCCCATTTTTAAAAGCGAAGATAGGCTTTTCACCCTTTATCAAGGGGATTGTAATGAGGTTTTGCCCCAATTTGAAAATGCTTTTGATTTGATTTTTGCTGATCCGCCTTATTTCCTTTCTAATGACGGCTTAAGCATACAGAGCGGTAAAATCGTGAGCGTCAATAAAGGCGATTGGGATAAAGAAAATGGGATTAACGATATTGATGAGTTCAATTACCAGTGGATCAACAACGCCAAAAAGGCTTTAAAAAATACAGGGAGTCTTTTAATCAGTGGGACTTACCACAATATCTTTTCTTTGGGGCGTATTTTACAAAAATTGGATTTTAAGATTTTAAACCTCATCACCTGGCAAAAAACCAACCCTCCTCCCAATTTCAGCTGCCGTTATTTGACGCATTCAGCTGAGCAAATCATTTGGGCGAGAAAAAGCCGCAAACATAAGCATGTTTTTAACTATGAGGTTTTAAAAAAGATCAATAATGACAAGCAAATGCGCGATGTGTGGAGCTTCCCAGCGATCGCTCCTTGGGAAAAAACTAATGGCAAGCACCCCACTCAAAAACCCCTCGCTTTATTGGTGCGCTTGCTTTTAATGGCGAGCGATGAAAATTCCCTCATTGGCGATCCTTTTAGCGGGAGCTCTACCACAGGCATTGCAGCTAATCTTTTAAAAAGGCAATTTATCGGCATAGAAAAAGAAAGCGAGTTTGTCAAAATATCAATGGACAGGAAATTAGAATTAGACTCTCACTATAAAGAAATCCGATCTAAAATCAAAGATTTAAATCTTAAGTAAGCCTTTTTTAAGCCGCTTTAAGCGTTATACTTTTCGGATTTTACTTCAAAATGGGATTCTATTTTCACCCATTCCTTACAAAGGATATTTTCATGCCCAAAAAGCCAGTGTTTGGGGCCAATAATGATTTTTTCTGGATTTTTTATCAAATAAGCCGCCCACCAGCTATAAGTGCTATTAGCGATAATGCCATGCTGACAAGATTGCATGAGCAGCATATCCCAATACGCCTCTTCTTCTTTATTTCTAGTGGTCATGTCTATAAAAGGGTAGCCCAGATCAAGGTTTTGCGTGAATTCTAAGTCTTCGCAAAACACAAAAAGCTCCATGTTTGGCACGCGCTTTGCCATATACTCAAGCGCCTTTTTTTGATAATCAATACCAAGCTGACAGCCAATCCCCACATAATCCCCTCTTCTTATATGCACAAACACGCTGTTTTTAGCGGCTAAAATCAAAGAAAGCTTGCGGTGGTATTCTTCTTTTTTATTATTTTCTGGGGGAGGTAGGGTGAAGGTTTGCTTGATTAAAGGGGATATAGCGTCAAAATATCGTGGATCTTGGAAATAGCCAAAAAAATAAGTCAAGCGGCTTGATTTTAGTAATTTAGGCTCGTATTCAAAAACGATTTCTTGACTCACCCTATCAAGCCCCATGCATTTGAGCGCATCTCTTACTAGCTTGGGGAGGTGTTGCATTTTAGCCATAGCGATTTCTTTTTCACTCGCATAGGGCAAATCAATAGGGAAAAGTTCTAATTGCATTTTCCTATCACTCCCATCAAAAAAAGTAATATCCAATAGCACAGGCGTATTAAGGTGTTTTTGCAAACTTTTAGGAAAGCGTATTGAAACATTTGATTCCCAAGCCCCCCACAAATTTGTACCACCTTAAAAGCCATTCAATCCCTTTATATTTTCAAATGAAACGCCTATTTTAGCCAACTTTAAAGCCCTTTTTCAATAAAAGCCTAAAAAGCGGAATAACGCTTTCAAGTCATTTGAATTTTTTATTTGAAAAAGACGCACATGAGGGTTCTAGCAAGCGTTCTTGGTATTCTAAAAGAATCCTGTCTTCGCTATTGAGCGAGTAAGCTTCATCGTATTTGCGCTTGATGATGCCTTTTAAAATGGTGTGTTGGACCTGGTATTTATCTTCTTTAAGCATTTCATCGACTAAAGCGTAAAGCTGGATGTCTTGAATGAGTAAATCTGAAATTTTAACGCTCTCTTTATCAAACAATTCTTCATTAGTGCAATATTCATTCACTAAAATAAGCACCCGGTCATACACATCCGATGCGATTTTAGCGTTTAGAGTCCTATAAATGTAATCTTTGATTTTTTTGAGCTGCTCTTCTAAATCTTCACTGGCCTTGCTCGCTAAGGCTAGAATGCTTAAAATTTGAACTAGAGTCATCATTTTATGGCTTAAAGAGCGGGTGCGCCATTTAATGAGAAAACGCATGAAATAAGACATTTTGACAGAAAGGCTGCAAGGGAGGGTGTTTTTCTTGGTTTTTGGCATGCTTATTTTCTTTTAAAAAAGGATTTTGTGGTTTAATTATATAATTTTAAAACTAATTCTAGGAGTAAAGAGATGAAAACATTCAAAAAAGGCGTAATCTTAGACGCTAAAAGCGTGGGGTTGAAAGCTTTAGAAGTTTTAAAAGAAGTAGCGGATTTTGATTTTTATGAGATTACTTCGCCCAGTCAAATCGTTGAACGATCAATTGAAGCTGAAATTATGGTATTGAATAAAGTCGTTATCACTCAAGAGATTTTAATCCAATTGCCCAAACTCAAACTCATTTGCATCACCGCTACAGGCACGGATAATGTGGATATAAAAAGCGCGAAAGCTTTAGGCATAGAAGTCAAAAACGTGAGCGCTTATTCTACGGAATCTGTAGCCCAGCACACTTTAGCGTGCGCGTTGTCTTTGTTGGGGAGGATCAATTACTACGATCATTATTGCAAAAGCGGGGAATATAGTCAAAGCGACATTTTTACGCACATTAGCGGTATGAAAATGGGGCTTATTAAAGGGGGTCAATGGGGGGTTATTGGTTTAGGCGCAATCGGTAAAAGAGTCGCCAAACTCGCTCAAGCTTTCGGAGCAAAGGTGGTGTATTATTCCCCTAAAGATAAAAAAGAAGAGTATGAGCGCTTGAGTTTAGAGAAATTGCTTAAAACAAGCGATATTATCAGCATTCATGCCCCCTTAAATGAAAGCACGTGCGATTTAATCGCTCTCAAAGAATTGCAAAGCCTAAAAGAAGGGGCGATTTTAATCAATGTGGGGCGTGGGGGCATTGTGAATGAAAAGGATCTGGCTTTAACTTTAGAAACCAAAGATTTGTATTACGCGAGCGATGTGTTTGTGAAAGAGCCTTTTGAAAAAGATCATGCGTTTTTGAACCCAAAGATCCAAAATAAATTGCTTTTAACCCCCCATATCGCATGGGCGTATAGCGACAGTTTGAAAACCTTAGTAGAAAAAACCAAAGAAAATATCCGGGACTTTTTAGCTTCTCAAAAATAAACGCAAAAAAAAGGGGTTTAATTGTTGGGCTTTTCTCCCCTTTCACCATCAAGTAAAATCTAAAAAATGGGGTTCAATCGTTTTTAATGGTTATCAGACAATCCACTAGATTTAACCCATTAAGAAAAAAGCCTTTAAGGTGGATTGACTCCCAAAGGCTTTTATTAAAGGGGGCGATTACATCTTAGAAATATCAATTTTAAAGGTGTGGATTTCATCTTCTAAAAAGACTTTAACCACCACCACGCCCGGGGTTTTAAGGTTTTTGGTATCCACTACCACAAACCCTCCTCTAGCCTTACCTTCAACGTTAAGGGTATTGTTTTTAAGGTAATTGATCGCTAGGATTTTTAAAGCTTGGCGGCTTTCTTGCATGACTTCTTGCTCTTCTACATCATCCATCATCATCATGCCAAAGCCTGGCCCATACATGCCCATTCCCCCATACATCATGCCGTTATAAGCTAAAAAACTCCCTTGCCCGTAATAAAACATAGGTGGGGTGATCATATTGATATTATCAATAGGGGCGGTCGGCACGCTGATATTAAAGCTTTGTAAAATGCCCTCAAAATCAAAACTGGATTTCATCACCTGTCTCAGGCTTAAGACCGGTAAATTCGTTTGGTTGATAGACACCGAAATGGCTTTACGGCTAAACACCACAGGATTTCCCTCTATAACTTGCGCCGCTACATACAGCACTAAGGGGGATTCATTCAAACCTTTCAATTTGCTTTGAGCGATTTCTAGCTGGACTTTAGATTTGGCTTGCGTGGAAGTCATCACTTGAATCCCATTATTATAGGAAGTAACATGTTCAGGCGTGATCTTATAGCTCGCGCAACCACTTATCAGTAAGGCTATCGCTACTAAAACGATTTTTTTCATTCAAACTCCTTTCATTCAGTTTAATCTTCGTTTAGAATTTCCTTATTATAGTGTAGTTTGACTTAAAATTAAGATTTTATTAGGAATAAGGGCTTAAAAAAGATTTAATGTAGGCTTTCTAGCCACAAAAGGATAGAAGATTTGATCTCATTGAGTTTTAAAACCTCTTGGTGCTTGATTCCTCTTTCAAATAAATCATCAAGGCGCTGGCTATCTGGGGTGTTGTAGCTGTTTTTAAGCGTTTCTAGGGCGGTTTTGTCGTTATCGTTTTTCTTTTGCTCGTTTAGGGCTAAAAGGGTGGTTCTAGGGAATTTTTCATAAGAGGCGGTAGCAGAAACAAGGGTTTTTTCATTAGTTTTCAAGCTAGCGTTTAAAGCGGTGGCGGTGTGAGGGTCAATCAGGTATTGGTGCTCTGCATAAACTTCTTGGATTGTTTTCAAACAAGCTTCATCTGAGCAGCTCGCGCAAGAAAAATGCTCCTGTAAAAGGGCTAATTCTTTAGGCTTTAAGGCGTAAAATTTCTCTTCTTCTAAAGCTTGCATCAATTCTAGCGTGCGTTCAAACCCAAAGAGATCAAAAAGCGCTCTTTCCACGTTAGAGCTTTTTAAAATATCCATAGCCGGCGAGTAAGTTTGCTTTAAAGAACGATGGGTTAAATCGTAACGCCCTGTTTCTATAAACTCCCTTAAAACATCATTGCTGTTGGTTACAACCTTGATTTTAGCAATATTCAAGCCCATTTTTTTGGCATAAAACGCTCCTAATGCGTTCCCAAAATTACCGCTAGGTATGGCTAGGGTGATTTTTTCTTTAGAATTGATCGCGCCTTTTTTATACAATTCTAAAAAGCCCCAAATATGATAGACGATTTGAAAAGCGATGCGCCCAAAATTCACGGAATTAGCCACGCTTAATTTTAATTGGTGCATTTTTAGCGCTTCGTTAAAATCATCGTCTTTTAAAAGGTTTTTGAGCGCGTTTTGCGCATCATCAAAATCCCCACTGATCCCAAAGACTTTTAAATTGCTAGCGCTTTGGGTAACCATTTGGAGCTTTTGGACTAAACTCGTGCCGTCTTTGGGGTATAAACACACCACAAAAACATTAGGCATGCCCGCCAAACTTTCTAAAGTCGCAGGGCCGGTATCCCCACTTGTAGAAACGAGCATCAAATACTTTTCATTTTTTCCTACCGCTAGGTTAGAAAACAAGCTCGCTAAAGGCTGCAACGCCATGTCTTTAAACGCCAAGCTAGGCCCATGGTAGAGTTCTTGGACAAAAAGCCTTTCATTGAGCGCAAAAATAGGGGCTGGGTTTTTAGGGTTATCAAAATTTTCATAGCGTTTTAAAGCACTTGCTAGTAAATTTTTAGGGATTTCTAAATTTAAAAGCTCAAACACATGCTCTACTAATTCGCTATAGCTCATGCCCAAACAATCCTGCCATTCTAATGTTTCAAAATGCTCTAAAGTGTAAAGACCGCCTTTTGGAGCGTTGGGGTTTAATATTGCTTCAATAAAATCAATCTTTTTTTCTTTCAAAGAACGCGTGGGGACAAAAGGCATGATGATTCCTTCTTATATTTTAATTTCAAGTCGTAGCATACCCTAAAAGAGCGAATGTAACCTTAAAATGGTTTTTGATGAGAATGATTGATCGTCTTTTTAATCCAATTTAATTTTTGATTTATGCTTATAATACTATAATGCGGTTTAAAATTTTGCCGCAAATGGGCAAAAAATTTCATCATAGTAAGGTTGTTTTGTCTAAAGGTTTGAGTATCGGTAATAAAATCATATTGTGCGTGGCGTTGATTGTGATCGTGTGCGTGAGCATTTTAGGGGTGTCCTTAAACAGCAGGGTGAAAGAGATTTCAAAAGAAAGCGCTCTGCATTCTATGCAAGATAGTTTGCATTTTAAGGTTAAGGAAGTGCAAGGGGTTTTGGAAAACACTTATACGAGCATGGGCATTGTCAAAGAAATGCTCCCTAAAGACACCAAAAGAGAAATCAAAATCCGCTTGTTAAAAAACTTCATTTTAGCCAATTCGCATGTCGCTGGGGTGAGCCTGTTTTTTAAAGACAGAGAAGATTTAAGATTAACGCTTTTAAGGGATAACGATACGATTAAGTTGGTGGAAAATCCGTCATTGGGGAATAACCCTTTAGTGCAAAAAACGATGAAAAATAAAGAAATTTCTAAAAGCTTGCCTTATTATAGGAAAATGCCTAATGGGGCGGAAGTTTATGGGGTTGATGTTCTTTTACCTTTATTGAATGAAAACGCTCAAGAGGTTGTAGGGGCTTTGGTGATTTTCCTTTCTATTGACAGCTTCAGCAATGAAATCACTAAAAACAGGAGCGATTTGTTTTTAATTGGCGTTAAGGGTAAAGTGCTTTTGAGCGCGAATAAGAGTTTGCAAGACAAATCTATCGCAGAAATCTATAAGAGCGTGCCTAAAGCCACCAACGAAGTGCTGGCTATTTTAGAAAACGGCTCTAAAGCGACTTTAGAATACCTAGATCCCTTTAGCCATAAGGAAAATTTTTTAGCCGTTGAAACCTTTAAAATGCTAGGCAAAACAGAAAGTAAAGACAATCTCAATTGGATGATCGCTTTAATCATTGAAAAAGACAAGGTCTATGAGCAAGTAGGCTCGGTGCGTTTTATGGTGATCGTGGCGAGCGCTATCATGGTGTTAGCCTTGATTATAGCGATCACTCTCTTAATGCGAGCGATTGTGAGCAATCGTTTGGAAGTCGTTTCTAGCACCTTGTCTCATTTCTTTAAATTATTGAACAATCAAGCCCATTCTAGCGATATTAAATTGATTGAAGCGAAATCTAATGACGAATTAGGGCGCATGCAAACAGCGATCAATAAAAATATCTTGCAAACCCAAAAAACCATGCAAGAAGACAGGCAAGCCGTCCAAGACACCATTAAAGTGGTTTCAGACGTGAAAGCAGGGAATTTTGCGGTGCGCATCACGGCTGAGCCCGCAAGCCCTGATCTGAAAGAATTGAGAGATGCGCTAAACGGAATCATGGATTATTTGCAAGAAAGCGTAGGGACTCACATGCCAAGCATTTTCAAAATCTTTGAAAGCTATTCTGGTTTGGATTTTAGAGGCCGGATCCAAAACGCTTCGGGTAGGGTGGAATTGGTTACTAACGCTTTAGGGCAAGAAATCCAAAAAATGCTAGAAACTTCGTCTAATTTTGCCAAAGATTTAGCGAACGATAGCGCGAATTTAAAAGAATGCGTGCAAAATTTAGAAAAGGCTTCCAATTCCCAACACAAAAGCTTGATGGAAACTTCCAAAACGATAGAAAATATCACCACTTCCATTCAAGGCGTGAGCTCTCAAAGTGAAGCCATGATTGAACAAGGGCAAGACATTAAAAGCATTGTAGAAATCATCAGAGACATCGCTGATCAAACGAATCTATTAGCCCTAAACGCTGCTATTGAAGCCGCAAGAGCCGGCGAGCATGGCAGAGGCTTTGCGGTGGTGGCTGATGAAGTTAGGAAGCTCGCTGAAAGGACGCAAAAATCCCTCAGCGAGATTGAAGCCAATATCAATATTTTAGTTCAAAGCATTTCAGACACGAGCGAAAGCATTAAAAACCAGGTTAAAGAAGTAGAAGAAATCAACGCTTCTATTGAAGCCTTAAGATCGGTTATTGAGGGCAATTTAAAAATCGCTAGCGATTCGTTAGAAATCAGTCAAGAAATTGACAAAGTCTCTAACGATATTTTAGAAGACGTGAATAAAAAGCAGTTTTAATGCTCATTCATATTTGCTGCTCAGTGGATAACCTGTATTTTTTAAAAAAGGCTAAAGAGGCTTTTGTGGGTGAAAAAATTGTAGGGTTTTTTTATAACCCCAATATCCACCCTTATAGCGAATACTTGTTGCGTTTAGAAGACGTGAAACGCACTTGCGAAATGCTAGGAATTGAATTGCTTGAGGGCGATTATGAATTAGAAAAATTTTTAGACAAAGCTAAGGGTAAGGAATTGTTAGGGGAAAAAAGCGAGCGCTGTTTTGAGTGCTTTGATTTACGCTTAGAAGCGAGCGCATTAAAAGCCTTTGAATTAGGAGAAGAAAGATTCACCACCACCTTACTCACAAGCCCTAAAAAAGACCCTAACCAGCTCATCGCTAAGGGGCAGCATATCGCGCAAAGGCACAATTTGGAATTTGTTGTGTTTAGAAACGATAACTTTGAACATTTTAAGAGCGAGTTGGATTTAAATTTGCAAGCTTTGGCGAGAGAAAACGAGCTTTATCGGCAAAATTATTGCGGTTGCCAATTCGCTTTAAAAATCCAAAAAGAATCCCAAAACAGAAGCCCCTTTGAGCTTTATTCGCCTTTAAAACGCCAGATTTTACCCGCAAGTATTGAAGAAAGAACGCAAGTTTTTAGAACATTAGAAGCGGCTAAAAAGAATGGCAATAAACCTTTTTTAGCCCAAAAAACGATCGCAACTTACCGCTTATTAAATGGGGGCGTGTGGCTTTCTAAAAATTCAAACCCCTTGAATTGCTGTATTCTAGCGCGCTCTAAAAGTAAGGCTAAGGTTAGGATTAACGATTTAAGGTGGGTTTTTTCTCAGCGTTTAAGCGCGCTAGTGGGTTATAGCCAAAGAGATGAAACCTTGTTTTTAACTTTAGAAGGCCTTAATACTCTTATGGCAAAAAACTATGATAATTTAAAAGAGTTAAACCTTAACCCCTTGAATTATGAAGAAGAGTTGTCTTTAAGGGCGTTAGTGAGCGGGAGCGAGAGTATTAACCCTATTATCGTGCTAGAAGAACGCACAGAAAAAACCCTTTTTGTAGAAATTAAAAGCATTTTTCAAGAAGAAAAGGTGTTTTATTTGCTCTAAGCTAAATTTTAATGGAGCGATAAATTCTTGTAATGAAAAATCATTAAAGTTGGCTTTAGTTATCCATGCTTGATGAGAACAAAACCTAAAACAATATATCGTTTTAAAATATAGCGTTGCGTGTAAGTAGGGGTTGTATTCAGTCAAAACATGCAAGTAATTTAAAGTTAATTTAAGATAATTAGGCACAATAGCCGTAAAAAGTTTAAGGCTGTATTTGAAAACTCTATTTAGTATTTATCTCTTTTTATCGTTGAATTTACTCTTTTTAGAAGCTAAAGAGATCACTTGGTCTCAATTCTTGGAAAATTTTAAAAACAAGAATGAAGACGACAAACCCAAACCCCTAACTATTGAAAAAAACAATGAAAAACAGCAAATCCTAGACAAAAACCAGCAAATCTTAAAAAGGGCTTTGGAAAAAAGCCTTAAATTTTTCTTTATTTTTGGATACAACTATTCGCAAGCCACTTTTTCAACTTCTAACCAAACCTTGACTCTTGTAGCTAATAGCATAGGGTTTAATACCGCTACGGGCTTGGAGCATTTTTTAAGAAACCACCCTAAAGTCGGTTTTAGAATCTTTAGCGTCTATAACTATTTCCATTCTGTTTCGCTCTCTCAGCCTCAAATCCTAATGGTGCAAAATTACGGAGGCGCGTTAGATTTTTCTTGGATTTTTGTAGATAAAAATATTTATCGTTTTAGGAGTTATTTAGGAATCGCTTTAGAGCAAGGGGTGTTATTGGTGGATACAATTAAACCAGGTGCTATCACAACGATCATCCCAAGAACCAAAAAAACCTTTTTTCAAGCCCCTTTGCGTTTTGGTTTTATCGTGGATTTTATCGGCTATTTGTCCTTGCAATTAGGGATTGAAATGCCTTTAGTGAGGAATGTTTCCTACATTTACAACAACCATCAAGAAAGATTCAAACCACGATTTAACGCTAATCTTTCTTTAATCGTTTCGTTTTAGCCCCCTTTTCCCCTTTTAAATAGGCCCATGATTTTCCTAGGGTATTTTAAAAGCATGGAAAAAACATTCGCTTGAATGCCGTTTTCTTTACATGCTCTTATGTTTTCTTTATTCCTTAATAAAAGGCTTTTAAACCCGCTCGCGCTAACCCCACCGGTGCGCATCACCACTAACGCTTCTTTCAAATAAGAAAAGCTTATTTTTTGCACCACAAACAAGCGGATGATCATCTCAAAATCCGCTGAAATCTTATAATCGGTTTTGTATAAGCCGTAGCGTTCATAAATGGCTTTTTTGACAAAGAGCGTGGGGTGCGCTGGCACCACGCCATAAAGCAAGGTTTTAGGGCTAAACTCCCCGCTTTCATAATAACGCACCACTTTTTCTAAACGATCCGGTTTGACAAAAACCAGATCCGCATACACGCTATCGCAATTTTTCCTTTCAAACTCATGCACCACTTTTTCTATCACAAACTCATCTTTGTAAAAATCATCGCTATTCAATAAAGCGATAATATCCCCACTAGAACGCTTTATGCCCTTATTCATAGCGTCATAAATGCCCTTATCCTTTTCACTCATCACGTAAGCGATTTGATCTCTGTATTTTTGAATGATTTCTAAAGTGCTATCCGCGCTAGAGCCGTCTATAATGATGTATTCAATGTTTTTATAAGTTTGATGAAGCACAGAAAGAATGGTGTCTTCAATGGTTTTTTCGCTATTAAAACACGCCGTGATCACAGAAACTTTTAACAATCCAACCCTTTTTTGATAAACTCCTCTCTAATTTTTAGAATAAGAATGTACAGAATCTTGATAGCTATTTTACATAATCCTTGACATTAAAATAAGGTGGAATTGTGATTTGCCAAAACATCACCGCAACAAGAATTTATCCCTATTATACTGCAAAGCTAGTGGATCTGGACGCAAATCTAATTGTTCTGGCAAGAATATGGATTTACGATTAAGGTTGGCTAAAATTCCCTGTCTATCCACTATGCGATTTGATGATGAAGTGATTATAACCACTTCACCATCATTTTCATATCCAAAACTAAATAACCCATTATCAAACATTTTGTGCATCTCATAACTTAAAGCTATACCATTATTCACGGCAAAAGATCCACCGTCTCTATATGGGATAATATGCGCTGCTTCTAGCAAACATCTATTATCAATAAATAATGATTTGCCGGTTATGGCACATTTATAATCATAAGCCTCTAAAACATGTTCTCTAAATAGTTGTTGTTTTCCTACTGGTCTAAAACTATTTTTAGTATGATAAGAATATGAAATATTATTCATGCTAGCATTTAATATATCTACAAAATTAAAATCAACGATCACATTATGAGAATCATCCAACACCAAGGCTGTTATAAGAAAGTTGTAAATATATGAAACGGGTCTATTTAATTCTCTTTGCGTTTCCAAATTAAGATCTTTAAAAGCATCTTGATTGTATTGCATAAGTAAAACATCTTCTTTTGTTTGGGCTAAGATATTTTGCAAAAACTCTTTTTTTAAAATTTTTATATTGTAATTTCTCATATAATTTAAAAGCACCAAATATGGGCGAATGGAATCTGCAGTATCATAGTAGGATAAAATAAGTTGTAAAATTGACTTCTTATATTGCTTCCAATTAACAATAGATAAAAATAAGTCTTTAGGCGACAAAGAATCAATATTTTTTCTATCACTTTTTGATATATTTTCATCATAAACATTAACAGAAGAACGATCAAAGGCGTTTATTATTTGCTTCGCTTCTTTGGTTAGAACAAAATCATAATCACTTGGTTTATTATAATCTATAAGTCCTATTTTTCTCATATCGGGATATTTTGACTTATAGTTGGTAGAAATAAGGCTTGTGTTTAAATATTTTTTAGCACCAAGATGAATAAGTGTGGGCAATTCTATTCCTATAAGATTGGAAAGATTGTGCTTAAAATGTTTGAAAGAATCAAAAAATAAATCCGTACTATTCCTTTTATATCGCATATTAACATATTTCATCATTACCCCTTTTGCAAAACAATTATGCTCTCTCGTAAATAAAATTTAGCTTTAGAATCAATGATCTTCATCTGCTGACTAGATGTTTTAAGCTTCCTAGCAACAATAATTTCTTTGCATTTAAAGCCTAATTTTTGTGTCTCTTGTGCCAAGATTTCATCAGTTTGTATCGGTACTCCTTTATAGCAAGAATTTCCAACTACAATAAAGCAAAATCCTCCATCCTTAAGAACTTCAAAACAATTTTTTAAAACTTTTTGCATATCAAAAAAATAATTATTCAACATTGTCAAAGTGCTTGATTCTATACCTTTATTTTTAAGAATTTCTAATGTGTGATTGAGTGATATGTTCTCTATTTTATCTTGTTGTTTTAAAGCTGCATTTTTGTTGTTTCTTAGAGCAGATTTTTTAAGCTTTTTCCACTCTTCATAACTTTTTACAATTTTGCTACTCCATAACTCCATTTTGTAAATTTCAAAATAATCAAATAAATTTGCATATGGCGGAGATGTTAAAACACAATCAACTTTATCTTTTGGTTTATTGTCTATAGATGAGCAGTTCTTTAAACTTATAACCTTAGAATTTTTTATATCAAATTCTCTTTTCAACACAAATGCCCTTAATGTGAGTGCCTTAAGATAAACTTCTATATCTTTAATCTTGCTTTCTCTATACTTAATGCCATTACCATCTTTTTTAAAATTCAGCATTTTTTCCAAATTGCAAAATACTAGAAAACGCACAAAATGATAAATTTTTTCATCTAAATCTTTAAAAGATTCTATAAAATCCATGATGAGATCAAATCGCTTTTTATTAGTATATTTGCCAAAAGATTCCCATTGTGGAAATGGATATTCTCTATTGCTATCCATAAAATTACCGACATGTTTTTCTGCTTTTTTTAAGTTATTAGAATCCAATTTTTCTAATTTTGCTTTAGCGACATTTATGGCAAATGGTGAAGTGTCAAAACCATAGCAAACTTGCGTTTGTGTATTTAAAAAGCTAGAGCCAACACCACAAAATGGATCATAAACGCTCTCAATAGAACAACCAAAACGATGTTGCAAATGCTCTATAAGATAAGGGCTAAAGGCTTCTTTATAAGGAAAAACTTCATTTAAAGAGTCTAGTATATTATCACTATTGACTAAATTTGTTAGTGTTGTAGGGTAGCTTTTTATGATAGGGATAGCTTGAGAATCTGTGATTTTTTGTAATCTTTCAATAGCAATTTTGCAATATTTGCTTGATAACTCAATGCCAATAAACTGCCTATGTAATTGATCTGCCACATAAGTTGTCGTGCCCGTGCCATTAAAAGGATCTAACACAATATCATTTTGATAAGAATAAATTTTTAATAATCTCTCAATTAATTCTTCTGGGTAAGGTGCGGGATGTAAATTTTTTTTGGCATTGTTGCTAACACATAAAATATTTTCAAAGCCTTGATCACTATCTTTATCAAAATACCAAATATTTTTTGTCCATTCTTTAAACTCTTGGCTAGTAATATCTGCTAATCCTCTCTCATTTTTATGAGTTTTATTTTCCTTATAAAACACTAATATTGCTTCTCCTAAAGGTCTAAAAGACGGGCAAGAAGGGCTTTTCCAACTTCCCCAAGCTGTATTATTCCCTTGAAAGTGCTTAACATCTTTTCCCTTGTGCCAAGTTATAAGTTCAAACTCCTTAAAACCAATTTCATTCAAAATTTGTGTTATATAAATACTTAAAAATCTCACCTCCTTGCTATCTCTATTTTTTACCGCAAAAGGTACATTGACACAGATCCTCCCATCCTCTTTAAGCACACGGTAGCATTCTTTAAAAATATCGTGCATTGATTTGAGATAAGATTCAAAATTTAAATCATCATTATAATTTTCATATTTGTGTGCCACATTATACGGTGGCGAAGTAATAATAATGTCTACAAAATTATCTTCTATATGATTTTTTAGAATATATAAACTATCTCCATTTAGAATCTCTTGCAAACCTCTATTCATTTGAGTAGTATAGCATAACAATTATAACTTCATATAGGTTTTTATCATAGTTTGGTTGTCGCTTATGACCCTTCTTTAGTCTCACTTAAAAAATAAAATGATAAAAACCTTATTTAAATTTTATTTTGGGTCAAGATAACTTAAACTCCCATCAAGGAGCCTTGAGTTATCTTGACTCTTAAGTTTTAAACAAATTCATTTGTTTGTCTAAATTCGTGGTCGTTCCACTCACATGCGTAGCGATGTTTAAAATATCTGAAGAATCCGCTAAAGTTTTAGAAGCCACTTTTTCCACTCCTACAAAATCGCTTACCATAGCTTCAATTTGGCGTCCGGATTTAGCGTAATCGTCCATGCTTTGATTGCTGTCTAATACGACTGAGCTTAAATTAGAACTCATTTTTTCGTAAGTTTCTTGCACGCTTTTACTCATATCGCTCAAGCGCTCCATTTTTTGCGAATTGAGATTCATTTGCGAACTCACATCATTGATTTCTTGGACAATCACCATGATAGTGGAATTGATTTCAGCTAAAGACTTTTGAGTGCGCCCGGCTAAATTCCTAACTTCATCAGCCACCACCGCAAAGCCTCTGCCATGCTCGCCGGCTCTTGCGGCTTCAATAGCGGCGTTTAGGGCTAAAAGATTGGTTTGATCGGCAATATCATTGATAATATCCAAAATGGATTTGACATCATCAGCGTTACGGCTTAGCTGCTCCACTTTGCTAGAGAGTTCCTCTTCAGTGTGCGCGCTCTCTATGATTTGAGAAAATAAATCCCCAATCGCATCCTTGCTCTCTTTGACAAGCCCTTGCGTTTCAATCAAACGCTTCCTTAACCCTTGAGACTGCTCTATGGAAGCATTCACCATGCTCGCTACATCCGTGGCTTTATTTTTTACGGAATTTAGGGTGGTTGAGGAATCTTTCATGCTCTTTTGGGTTTCTTGCGCGATTTGGACTAATTTATCCATTGAAGTTTTATTGGAAGTGGAAATGCCTTTAATCTCTTCCATAATCAAGCGGGCGTTTTCCACAAACAAATTGACCCCACGGCCCACTTGCGAGATTTCATCGTTGCGATCACCCACATCAATTTTGGCCCTCAAATCCTTATCCCCATGGCTAAAAGCGTTGATTTTAAGGACCAGTTCATCAATGCGTTTCACGATTCTCAATTTAGCGTATATGAGCGTCAAAACCACTAACGCTATCGTCGCTGTCAGTATCCAAAGGAATAATTTTGCGGTGTTTTCATTAAAAACCTTATTCACGCCTTCTTTGATCGCTTTATTTTCGGTGTTAATGTCAGTGTAATAAGAAGTCGTTGCGATCACCATTTGAGACACCTCATCATAATGCGAGTAGGCAAATTTTTTCTCCGGCACGTCTCCATCGTATTTAGGCATTTTATAATAAGTGTAGCCTCCCCCTTTTTTAGCCGCCTCCAAATACCCCCTAACATAATACACCCCATCAACGCTCTGAGCGTCAAGCCCTGATTGGCCTACGGTTTTAGGATTGACCGGATCAAACAGCACCACCCCGTTTTTATCCACCACCACCATATAAATCATGCTCTTATCGTCGTTAATGCGTTTGAAATAATCTAGTGCCATTTTTCTTGCAGTAGCATTGTCAAAATCTTTGTAATACTCATGAATGCCCTGTTCAATAATTTTTGTCATGTAAGCGAGCATTTTTTCACGCTTTTTGTATTGCCCGGTTTCTAAGTGCTCCATGAGTTGCGCTAACACATCTTTTTGCATAACCTTTACAAAACCAATAAAAAGCCCCCCTAAACCCAAAAGAGCGGCTAACACGACCAGCATAATACGAGTCCCCAACGAAGCAAACATCATTTATCTCCTATCAATCATTTTTAAGTCAAACCCTAATTTGAGAGTTCAGCCTCCAAATGCCCCCCCCCCCCCCCCCCGAAAAATGAGTGGTGCAAAACAAGATTAAAAATCCGGTTGTTTGAAAACCGCTGAAAAAAGCGAAAAGCCAATAATCTAGGATTATAGAACATTCCTCTTTAGGTTAGGCTTAAAGAATAAATAATAAAAATAAAAAATCTTATTTTACTTCACTTTCCTTAATGGATTTGACATTCAAAGTCCTCCCGTCTTTTGAAGTGGGGATTTTGATGCTCCCCTCTTTTAATTTTTCTGCCAATCTTTCCAACAACGGGTTTTTGAAATCGTAGTTGATGATTTCCCAGTTATGTTCCAATTCAGGCGTTACTTTTGTGCCTTTTTTTTCAGTGATGTATTTAATAATCAAATCCCGTATTTGCCCGTTATCTTGCAGTTCATCGTAAGAATCATAATACCTATCAGCGTCCGTAACCAATTTTAAAGTCGTGGATAATGTCCCGAATCGGTAATTGTTGATCGCTAACTTATACACCGCTTTAGGGTCAATGGGTTTGTTGTTAATTGTTGGATTAACAATCCTTTGCCCGGCGGGTTTGGTAACATCAACTTGGTATTTCACGCCAGAAAACATGTCAAAATTATAGCCGCGAATGTTTTCATTAAAACTGATCGTCAAATCGCCCGGTTGCAACTGGTTGTAAAATTGATACGACCATTCCATGTATTTCAACAAGTTTTCACCCGTGATATTCACCCCAATGAGCGTATTAGCGAACTTGTAAATGTAGGCGACATCTTTCCTTTTGAAAGGCCCTTTTTTCAAATTCGCCCCAAAATTGAACAAGGCTGCCGCTGAAACATCGGCTTTTGCGTAATATTTTTGGACTTTATTGATCAATTCTATCACCGGTGTTTCTTGCAAGGCGGCGGTTGGCATCGTGGTGATTTTTTCTTCCCCTGTAATAAAATCAGGCCTATCAATGAAGGTTTTTGTCACTTCGCCAACCACTTCATTAGCGTATTCTTTTGATTTTTTATCCACATATTCATATTTTTTCGCTAACTCTTCATCTTCTGGCGCATCTTTTGTGGGTAAATTTTCAGTCGTTATGGTTTTTTTCTTCGTTTGGGTGTCAAACACCACCACGCCCTTTGCCAGATAAGCCCCATACGCTCCAGGCTCAATGGTATGCACTTTCCCTATTTTGGTGTTATAAACCGCATGCTCATGCCCGGCAAAAATGATGTCAAATTGCGGGAATTTTTTCGCCAAATCCGGTATCCCATCGCCACCTTTCTCATCTTCTCGCCCCAAGTGAAAAGCGCCAATCAAAATATCATACTTCCCTTTTAACTCTTTCAAGGTCTTTTTTAACGCTTCTTCAGCGTCCAAAAACTTCAACCCTGCAAAATGTTCAGGCGTAGAGGCCTCCCAAGTTGGGACATGCGGCACCAAAAACCCCACAACCGCCACCCTCACGCCATCAATTTTTTTAATCACATAAGGCTTCACAAACGGCTTATTGTCCGCAATTTTAATGATATTCGCATTCACGACATCGCCATTAAACCCCTTGATATTTTTCTCTAAAAAATCTTTACTGAAATTGAACTCGTGATTCCCAAGCACACGAATGTCAAATTTCAAATCGTTTTCGGCTCGAACTAATGGGTGGATAGACTCATCGTTAAACAACTCCGCGCTATTGCCTTGCAACAAGTCCCCGCTGTCAATCAAAACCACATTTTTATTCTCAGCCCTTTGCTTTTTGATTAAAGTCGCAATCCTTGTCAAGCCGTTATTGGGTTTTTGCTCCCCCACGGCATAATCATACGAAAAAAGCCGCCCATGAATGTCTGAAGTTTCCAAAAACACGATTTTGACTTCTTTTGCAGATATTGAAAGTGTTAGCGTTAAAAAGATGAATAAAATCAACTTTCTCATTGAAATCCTTCCATAAAAAAATCTTCATAACATTATTTTTACATAATATTAACGCTGATGCGATGGTTTTGATTGGCACGCAACGCCTATGAGTAAAACGCCTAAAACGGATAAAATGGGTAAGGGGATAGGGGGGAGTAAAATCATTCCCCCCATTAATCAAACCCCCACTTCAGACCATTCAGCGCGTTTGTCTAAAAAAGCGCGCGCTAAATTCTTAGCACCCTCTAAAGTGTGGTTAGCCGCCCAACCACATTGCTTTTCATTGCTGGCAGGCACTTCTTTAGCCTTTAACACATCTTGCATCGTCTTTTCTAAAACCTCTAAAACCTCTGTGTAATTGTCATGGTTTAACACCGTGAGATAAAATCCCGTTTGGCAACCCATAGGCGACCAATCCACGACATAATTGGCATGGTTACGGATAATTTCAGCGACTAAATGCTCTAAAGAGTGTAGGCTAGGCATGTCCATGTGATCCTTATTGGGCTGCTTGAAGCGCACATCGTATTTGACAATCACATCCCCATTAGCGCCCTTTTTGCGATCAGCGATACGCACATAAGGGGCTTTGACTTTGGTGTGATCCAAATTGAAACTCTCTACATTCATTTTCATGTTTTTAACTCCTTTATTCATAAATTGTAATGAAACTTTAGCTTATTTTAGCGAACGCTTGCTCTAAATCTTCTAACAAATCCTGTTCATGCTCAATCCCTACAGACAAGCGCACCAAACCATCTCTAATCCCGGCGGCTTCTCGTTGCGCTTTAGGGATACACGCATGGGTCATGAATGCCGGAATCCCCACCAAACTTTCCACCCCGCCCAAACTCTCGCCTAAAATGAATAATTTAAGGCTTTCTACAAAAAGAGCCGCCTCGCTGTCATTTTTAAGGGTGAAAGAGAGCATCCCGCTAAAGCCACGCATCTGGGCTTTGGCTAGCTCGTAATTAGGGTGAGTGGGAAGGCCTGGGTAATAAACCCTTTCCACTTTAGGGTGTTTTTCTAAAAACTCAGCCACGCAAAGGGCGTTTTTTTGATGGGCTTCCATGCGTAATCCCAGCGTTTTAATCCCTCTTTGCAACAGCCAGCTGTCTTGGGGACCTAAAACCCCACCGATAGCGTTTTGGAAAAAAGCGATCTCTTGGGCTAGCGCTTCATTATTGGTGGTTACAAGCCCAGCGACGACATCGCTATGCCCGCCTAAGTATTTGGTGCCGCTATGCGCTACAATGTCCGCTCCCAAAAGAAGCGGGTTTTGATAATAGGGGGTGGCAAAGGTGTTATCCACGATAGTGAGCAAATTATGATCTTTAGCGACACTAGCGCATTGCGCTAAATCCGTGATTTTAAGCAAGGGGTTACTAGGGGTTTCTAAATAAAGGGCTTTAGTGTTAGGCTTGATAGCCTTTTTGATTTGGGATAGATCGCTAGTGTCGATAATGGTGCAAGAAAGCCCGTTTTTGACAAGCACTTTATTAAACAAGCGGAAAGTCCCCCCATAAACATCATCGCCCAATAACACATGATCGCCTGATTGCAAGAGAGAAAAAACGGCGTGGATTCCAGCTAAACCAGAGGCAAAAGCAAACCCCTTAACCCCCCCTTCTAAATCGGCGATGAGTTCTTCTAAAGCAAAGCGCGTGGGGTTGCCTGAGCGAGAGTATTCATAGCCCTTGTGGCGGCCTATGGCGTCTTGGCGGTAGGTGGAAGTTTGATAAATTGGCACGCTCACCGCCCCTGTTGTGGCGTCCTCACTAATACCCCCATGGATTAATTTGGTTTGCATGCGCATGGTTTTTCCTTTTTTTATTGAATTTTTTATGAATAAATACCTTTAGAAAGATAACGATCGGCAACATCTGGGAAAATGGTTAAAACCTGGCTGCCTTCGGGGAGGCGTTGCACTTCTTTTAATGCTGCCACAAAAGCTGCCCCACTAGAGCTCCCCACTAATAAGCCGTTTTTCTTGGCTAACTTCCTAGTATAGCTAAAACCCTCTTCATCTGAGATTGTTTCAAAGCCATCAATATCCAAATTTGCGAAAAAAGGAGGGATGAACTCCACGCCAATGCCCTCAATTTCATGAGATCCAGGCTCCCCCCCATTCAAAATAGAACCCTCTGGCTCCACCCCAATCAAGCGAATATTAGGGATGCGTTCTTTCAAATACCTAGCTGTGCCTGCAAAAGTGCCACCACTCCCTATCCCGGCTACAAAGCTCGTAAAATTTGTGCCTAATTCTTGGACAATCTCAGGGGCTAGGGTGTGGTAGTAAGCGTTAGGATTATCAGGGTTTTCAAATTGTAAGGGCAAATAGCTATCAGGGATACTTTCGGCTAACTCTTTACTTTTTTTAATGGCGCCAGAAATCCCCTCGCTAGTAGGCGTGTTGATTACTAAAGCCCCCAAAGCCCTCATGATTTGTTGTTTTTCTGTGCTGAATTTTTCCGGGACAACAAAGATGGTTTTGAGATGGTGCTTGAGTGCAACTAGGGCTAGAGCGATGCCGGTATTGCCTGCGGTAGGCTCAATGATGGTTGTTTTAGAAGTGATTTTGCCTGTTTTAAACGCTTCCTTTATAAGATATTGGCCTAAGCGGTCTTTAACGCTCCCTCCTGGGTTTAGATGCTCCAGTTTGGCGTAAATAGCGGACTTTACGGGAATGGGGTAATCCTTGCTGGTGAATTTAAAAACGGGGGTGCGGCCTATGGCGTCTTGCATTGCGGTAAGGATCATTATTCCTCCTATAATAAAGATAACGATAACTCAATTTTAGCGATTATGCCTAAACTCATTAAATGGAGTAAAATTTGGGATAAAATTTGAGCTTATTAAGATCGATCCAAGGAGCTTTCAATGAAAACGATAGAATGGAATGAAGAGCAAAGAAAAGCGTTTCAAGACTTATTTAAGAGAGTTTGTAGCGCTAATAGACGCTAAAGCACAAAGAGGAAAAGCAAACGGATAAAAATCCAAAGATACCAAAATACGCTTCATGCCAAAACGGGCTGAACAAGTTTTTAACGCCATGGGGTTATGCGTGCAAAATCAGTCTTGGCTCTGGGAATTTATCCCATAAGCCATCCATCGCCTTTTGCCGTCAGGATATTTTAGGGGAAGAGTT
This sequence comes from Helicobacter pylori, assembly GCF_015904775.1. GTDB lineage: Bacteria > Campylobacterota > Campylobacteria > Campylobacterales > Helicobacteraceae > Helicobacter > Helicobacter pylori_DM. The sequence continues at coordinate 12,037 of NZ_JADZNC010000001.1, read as the reverse complement.
TGTCAATCGTGAAAAACCAACCCCAACAAAAGGTTTTTACCTTTGGTTTGCTTACTATTGGCGCAACGATGCAGAAAAGTTTTATCTTTGTATAGGTCGATCCATAGAGGAGAATGGGGAAAAAGAGTGTCAAAAATGCCTGGCGTATGACAAAATCATTGATCCTGATGGAGACGCTTATTATCAAGAGAGCTATGACGATTTAGAAGTCGATCTTGAAAACATTACCAACGATTTTTTACGCTTTGCTAATGAATTTAATCAAATCCCCACTGCGTGTTTTGAATTAGAGCCATCTAGCGCAAGCCATTAAGAAATAACTTGATGAAATAACCCCATACCAAAAAAGAACTCTTTCATAAGGGATTTTCCTAAAATCCCACCAACGCTTTTAAGCTAAACCTTAAAAAAAGCTATCGCTTGATTACAATCAAGCTTTGATATTTGGATTAAAAACGCTATTTTTTAGATTTTGCAAGCGGTATCCCATTGATGAAAATGAGAAAAGCAAGCGGGTTTTGATTGAAACCGCCCGCTTGAAAGAAGTTTTAAAAGCGTTTTTACTCCACTTCCGCATCAATCACATCATCGTCTTTTTTCTTGGGCTGCTCGGCGTTGTTTTTATTCGCCATGGCTTCGCTTAATTTTTGAGCCGCTTGCGCTAACGCTTTGCTTTTGTCTTCAAGCTCCGCTTTAGTAGCGTTATCGCTTTTGATGCAATCTTTAAGAGCGTTAATGGCGTTTTGGATCTCGTTAGCGTCGTTTTCATTCAAATTTGTTTTATGCTCATCAAGGCTCTTTTGGGTTTGGTGCGCCAAACTATCGGCATGGTTTCTCGCTTCAATCACTTCTTTTTTCCTAGCGTCTTCTTCTTTATGCAATTCAGCGTCTTTAACCATTTTTTCAATCTCGCTATCAGACAACCCGCTAGAACCAGAAATTTTAATCTCTTGGCTTTTGCCGGTATTTTTATCTTGCGCTGACACGGTTAAAATCCCGTTAGCGTCAATATCAAAGGTTACTTCAATTTGCGGCACGCCTCTTGGAGCGGGAGCGATGCCTTGCAAATCAAATTTACCCAAAGATTTATTATCCCTTGCCAATTCCCTTTCGCCCTGTAAAACCATGATAGACACGGCGGGCTGGTTGTCTTCAGCGGTTGAGAACACTTGAGATTTTTTCGCAGGAATGGTCGTGCCTCTATCAATCACTTTAGTCATCACGCCCCCTAAAGTTTCAATCCCAAGGCTTAAGGGCGTAACGTCTAATAAAAGCACATCTTTCACATCGCCTTTTAACACGCCCCCTTGAATGCTCGCTCCCACCGCTACGACCTCATCAGGATTGACGCTTTTATTCAAATCTTTATTAATAAACGCTTTCACCCTTTCTTGGACTTTAGGGATACGAGTAGAGCCTCCCACCATCACCACTTCTGAAATCTCATTTTTGGTTAGCCCCGCGTCTTTGATCACGCTTTCAATTTTAGAAATCGTTTCTTCCATGAGATCTTCTGTCAGGCTTTCAAATTTAGCCCTAGTGAGTTTTTTAACCAAGTGTTTAGGCCCGGTAGCGTCCGCTGTGATAAAAGGCAAATTGATTTCAGTCTCCATCGCAGAGCTCAGTTCTTTTTTAGCGTTTTCAGCCGCTTCTTTCAGGCGTTGCAACGCCATCACATCGTTTTTAATCTCAATGCCCGTTTCGCTTTTAAACTCACTCGCTAAGAAATCAATCACACGATTGTCAAAATCATCGCCCCCCAAAAACGCATCGCCCCCTGTGGCTAAAACTTCCACGACATTATCGCCTGTTTCTAACACGGTAACATCAAAAGTCCCCCCACCCAAATCATAAACCATGATTTTTTCGCTCTCTTTTTTATCCAAGCCGTAAGCTAACGCCGCGCTGGTAGGCTCATTGATGATCCTTAAAACATTAAGCCCTGCAATCGTGCCGGCTTCTTTAGTCGCTTTTCGTTGGCTGTCGTTAAAATAAGCAGGAACGGTGATAACCGCTTCAGTAACGCTCTCGCCCAAATAACTTTCAGCGTCTTCTTTGAGCTTCATTAAAATTTTGGCTGAAATCTCTTGAGGGGTATAAACTTTACCCGAAATCTCAATCGCGCAAGCCCCATTCCTATCCACAATCTTATAAGGCAAGCGTTTTTCAGCTTCTTTAGCCTTATCTTCATTAAACATCAAGCCCATGATTCTTTTAATAGAATAAATGGTTTTTTCTGGGTTGGTTACCGCTTGTCTTTTGGCGCTCTCGCCCACTAAAATCTCGCCCTTATCCGTAAAGGCTACAATAGAAGGAGTGGTGTTTTTACCCTCTTTATTCGCAATAATCTTTGCTTCATTGCCTTCATACACCGCCATTGCGGAGTTGGTTGTCCCTAAATCAATTCCAATAACTTTTCCCATGTGTTATCCTTTCTTTTAAAATAAATGTTTTTAATCGTTTTTAGCAATGCTCACCATTGCCGGCCTTAAAACCCTACCTTTATACTTGTAGCCCTGTTGCAAAACTTGCACGATTTTCCCGTTTTCTTTTTCTTCGCTTTTGACTTGCATGATTGCATTGTGGAAATTAGGATCAAATTCTTCTAAGCATTCAATCCCCTCAATGCCATGCCTTGCTAAAACTTCATGCAACTTTTCCATCGTAAGCTCCAAGCCTTTGGTTAAAGCACTCTCTTTATTTTCTTCTGCAGCGCTCTTATGAGCCCCAAGAAGCGCATCAATCACCGGCAATAGATCCAATGCGATTTTTTCATACGCATACTCTAACGCCATGCTCTTGTCTCTTTCTAAGCGCTTTTTCACGTTTTCAAAATCCGCATGCACTCTCAAGTATTTTTCGTGCATTTCTTTATATTTAAGCTCAAAATCTTCCTTGATCTCGCTTTCTTTTTCGCCCGCTTCTTGCTTTTCTTCACCCTGTTGTTCTTTGCAAGCGCAAGCCTTTTGATAAGACTCCGGCTCTTTTGGGCTTAAATGATCGTGTTCTTGGTTGTGTTCATCTTTCATTATTCCTCCTCAGAAATCGTTTGAAAAAACCCTTCATAATCGCATTCCAATTTCCCCACGCAAAGCAGTTGCATCCGCTTGTTTTGAAATTCTATAGGGCGTGTTACTAGCATGCAATCAGGCTCTATAAAATGCAAACCCTTTTTCAAACGCTCCAAAACCTTACCCCCTAAAATGTCAAAAAATAAAGGGCTGTTTAAAAGCGTTTTTAACCCCATTAGATTAAAGCGCGTGATTTGTGTGTTGGAATACTCCAAACGCTCTAATTGCTTGGCCAAACTCAACGCATTGACAGAAGCAGCGATTAAGCGCACTTCTTTAACGCTTCTGCCCACAAGTTCTAATAAAAACTTCTCCATTTTAACGCTGTAACCCAGTGCGCAAGAAAACGCCAAAAAATCCAAAATCAAAAAGCGTTTTTCGCACTCAATGACTCTTTCTAAACGCTCCAAACTGGGTTTTTTTAACAGCGTAAAAAGCCCGAAATTTTCACTCGCACTTTTTAAGCGTTTTTCATTCACCTTTAAAACTTCAAAGCGCAACGACTTGTGCCAATAGTTTTCAAACGCCTTAAAAGTGGGCAATCTAGCGCCGCTAGAATGGGCTTGATAAAGCATGCCTTCTTTAGAAAGGATTTGAAAATAATTCCTGATCGTCGCGCAAGATATTTTCAAGTTTGCCAACTCTTTTAAGCGTTTAGAGCTAATGGGTTCTAAAATCTGCAGATAGGTTTTAACAAACGCATCTAACAAACTCTCTTTTTTATTCAAATCAGAACCTACTTTAATTCTTCTTAACATCATTATTTGAAAAATCTCGTCAATCACCATTCTTGATGAAAGAACTCTCGCATTATAGCGCAAAAAGTTAATAATCTATCACTTGTTTTAAAAAAGTGATAAAAATTACCCGATTTTTCTTTAAAGTTTAGTCTGTATCACTAAAATTATTTACTAGCATTAAATTAGGATTTTTTATAGAGTTGATTTAATTTAGATCTGTTGGGCAACTAATACCTTTTATTAAAAAAACTTGTTATCATACTAAACATGAACACACACACAAGAGGTATTGACAGCAATCTGATTTATTCGCTCCAAAGCATTTCATTATCCATGTTTAGAAAGGGTTTTTTTGGGCTTTATCAAGGCTCTATTTCAGCGCGCATTGGCGCAAATCAGTTTGTGATCAATAAAAGAAACGCTGTTTTTGATCAATTGAATGAAAACACCTTATTGGTTTTGCATGACAAGATGGATTATCGCTGGAAAGAAGCGAGCCTGGATTCGCCCATTCATGCGAGCGTGTATAGGGAGTTCTTGGACGCTAAATTCATCGCTTATGCACGCCCTCCTTATAGTTTGGCGTATTCCTTACGCCACAACCGATTGCTCCCTAGGGATTATTTAGGGTATCGTTCTTTGGGCGAAGAAATTTCCATTTTTAACCCCAAAGATTATGACAGCTGGCAAGAAAGAGCGGATACAGAAATTTTACGCCAACTGCAAGAGAGCAAAAAATATTTTGTCTTCATTAAGGGGTGCGGGATTTTTGCCTACCACAGGGAGCTTTCTAAACTCATGGAAGTTTTTGATTTGATTGAAAACTCATGCAAGGTTTTACGACTAGGCGATTTAATGGATTATTGCTATAATGATGATCCACGATTGAACGTGTAAAAAGCTAAAAAGGATAAAACATGACCATCAATACCCATTACACCCCTAATTTCACGCAACTCCAAACCTTGAACAATATCAATAATGACGCAACCATAAAGGACAGGAATCAGGTAGAGCAAGATTTACAACAAAGCAATATTCAAGATGGTTTCAGCCAAGATAATACGCAAAACGCCCCTGATTTTGACAGGCTACAAGCTTTAAATACTATCAATAACGACGGCGAGATTAAAGATAAATCCCAAGTTGAGAAAAACCTTGCTGATGGCGAAAATATCCCTGAAATTTATTCCAGCCTAGACACATACGCTTAAAAAGGGGTTTACCATTCTTTCAAAGCCATTTTAATCGCTTCTATCACGCAATCCATCCCACCCGCTAAACTAAAAAGCCAGTATTTGTGCGCGTAAATGTATTCTAATTGCTTAGCCCTTAATTCGTCTTCATTACTCGTTTTTTTACACACGATTTCAGCGATATGCAATTCCTGGTGGAAGATGTAAGATTGTATCGCATCCATAAAATACGAATTGAATCGCTTGTCGTCAAAAAGCTCTTTAACGTTATCAATTTCAGCGCTCAAATTTTCTAATTCCTTAAAATCCAACTCTTCTAATTTGTTTTTTTCATGAAGCTTTTCCACTTCTTCTAAAAACTCTGCCACCTTTAAAAACGCTTCTTCAACTTGCGTTTTTTTCTCATTGGCGTATTTGATGATTTCTTCGCATTTTTGCTTGGCGATCTTTAAATTTCTATCTTGCTCTGATTGGGTGGGATAAATAAGATTGATAGGAGGCTTTGGCTTGGATTTATCTATTCTTTCGCACACTTCTTTAAAGGGCATTTCTTTAGTCCCTTTAATCCTAGCCCCCCCTTCAGTAGCGTTAATGACTTCTAATTTATAGGGCGTGTTGAAAATATCTTTTTCAAAAAATTCTAAGAAAAGTTTCCACACTAAAGTGGTCTCTACTTCCCCATTACCCCCGTATTTTTCTATAAAAATCTTGTCTTTATCTTTTTTAGGCTTGATCTCTCTATCGCCATAAATCGCCCCACTAGCGTGGCTGTTACCGCTTTGTGAAAAGCTCAAATCTTGCCCGATAAACACGCACCTTTTGAAACGAGAATGCACCACTAATTCATACGCCATGTTCGCTGCGCTCATGCCTATGCCCACATAGCCATACTGGTGCAAATCAAAAAGGTTAGTATAACCAAAGGGGCGGAAACTGAATTGCTTAACCCCCTTTTTAATCGCTTGAATCAATCGTTTATGCACAATGGAGGTCAGAGCAAAAATAACGCCTTCTTGAAAATCTAAGGGGGTTTCTTCATAGAATTTCGCCGTCAAATCCACTCTTTCTAAAGACAGCACAATATCAGGCTTGATACCGGCTTTAGCCAAAATAGGGAAAGAAGCGTCTATGCAAAAAAGCGTTGCGTAAGGAGCGATTTCTTTTAAAAGGGGGAGTTGCTTGTTCAAACTGGGCCCGGTTGAGACAATGATAGCGGTGTCTCTGTTTTTTAAAGCGTTCACAAAATCCACCAAACTAGGGCTTTTGATGACTTCAGGCAGATTAGCGGCATGCTGTTTGATGCCTATAAGCGCGTCTTTAGCGTCATTGCCTACGCTAATAGCGCCATGCTCTAAAGCGCGCGTGAAATGCTGGTTGATTTCTATCATTTGATGAGAGTATCGTTCATAATAAGCGTTAAAAAGTTTTAAATCATACATTCTTGCGTATAAACGAGACTTTTTATCCATATCAAATAATGAAGCGATCATGTTGTAATTGCAAAAACTTGCATGCAACAAAATCAAGCGGTTTTCTAAAATCTCAGTGGAAAAATCCAAAAGATTCAACACAATGAAAATAATTTCTATTTCAGGCTCAATGACCACCAAGCGTTTTAAATTTTCATTACCCAAAAGCAAGCGATAAAACACCCCATTACCCAAGCCAAAATAATACAAATAAGGATAAAGCATGTAAATTTCGCTATTTTTATATAGCTCTAAGCTTGAATCTAGAGGGCTTTTTTCAAATAAGGGCGTGTTTGTTTCTTTATCTAATAGGTTGAAATTCGCACTATCATTCCCTAAAAACACTTCGTATTTTTTGTTTTCTTTAATGGCTTTGAGCTTTGCGAACAAAAGAGGGTCTTTTTTGAAAAGAGCTTGCAAGTTTTTTTGATAAATATCCATCATTCTAACTTATAAAAATAACTGATAAAAAAGGCTAACGCCCCTTTGAATCAAGGGCTGTTATTGTAAAAGCCTTAAGACATTCTGTTGCACCGCATTCGCTTGCGCCATAGCAAAACTCCCGCTTTGCGCCAAAATATTGTATTTAGAAAAGTTCGCGCTCTCTTCAGCAAAATCCACATCTCTGATTTGAGATTCAGCCGCTTTAACATTCACTTGGGTTACAGAAATATTATTAATGGTGGTAACCAATTCCATTTGCACCGAACCCATATCTGATCGGATCTTATCTAATTGCGTGCGCGCAGAATCTGCCATGTCCATCACAATCATCGCCCCTTTAAGGCTTGTTACCCCAGCCCCTATACCTTGAGAATTGGTCTCCGCTTGCGCGCCATTAGCGTTCGCTCCGGCTGCTGAAGCCACATTCGCATCAAAAATGCCCCTAACCGCTCTCAAATTCACGGTGTATTCTGCCACCCCTTGAGCGGAATGAAAGCCCACATGGCTAAAATTCACACCGCTCACAATGATGTCTCTAGCGTCGGTCCTGGTCAAGGTTAAGCGCCCAATCACCGCATGCTGTGTCCCAGAAATCCCTGCAAAATTCCCTCCCCCAAAAACCTGACCGCTCGCGCTCGCTGCATGCACAGAAATCGCGCGCCCGTCAATGGAGTGCAAATTAATGCGCCCTTGAATATCCAAGCTCGCTTCCACGCCGGTGCGATCTTTGACGGAGTTAATGGCGTTAGTCAACCTCCCGTCAGCGTCGTTTTTATGCACATCATTCACGGTTCCAATTTCTACGCCATTAATGGTAAGCTCCCTAACAGTTCCTGATTGCACGGGAGTGCCGCCGGTAGCCATGACATTATAAGAAGCCCTAACGCCTAAAGTGTTAGAAAAACGATTGATGATTTCGCTTAACGCTCCAATCCCTGTGCCAGCGCTTGTGGAAATGCGCACGGTTTCAATCTTATAATCGTTCACGCCATTGACTTGTTTGAAATTCAATCCCACTTCAGTCAAGTTTTGCGCCGCTGCGCTAGCGAGCATGCCTTCACCACTAAAAGAAGAGGTTTCCATACGCACATGCCCAATCTTATCTGAGCTCGTTGAGCCAATGGACGCCTTAACCGTGGTGTTAGAATACGCGCCAATTTGAAATTCTTTGTTAGAAAAACTTCCTGAAAGCATTTGTTGGCCGTTAAAGCTTGTGGTGTTAGCGATATTGTCCAGTTCTTCTAACAACCTTTGAATATCGCTCTGGAGCGCTCTTCGGCTTTCTAAAGTTTGCCCGTCTTGAGCGGCTTGAACGGCTTTGGTTTTAATGGTGTCTAAGATTTTGATTTGCTCATCCATCGCTTTATCTGCGGTTTGAACCATACCAATAGCGTCATTAGCGTTGCGAATCGCCTGACCCAAATTCGCGCTTTGACTCCTTAAGCTATCAGCGATCGCCATCCCACTAGAATCGTCAGCGGCTTTATTGATCCTAAGCCCTGAGCTCAACTTTTCAAGCGAGCTTGAAAGGTCTCTGTTGTTTTGAACCCCTACCGCATGAGAAGTTAAAGCGGCGATATTGGTATTTATCCTAAAACTCATGTTTGCATCCTTTGCATAGATATTTGCTGTTAGTCAAGCAAAGGGTGTTCCAACTCTTTGATTTTTAGCGCCGTTATAGTTTTTATGGTTTAATGAATCGTTTAGTCAAAATTCTATGCTACAATCATTCATTAATAGGCATAAACATTCCATTAAAGGCGTTCAATGAAGCACCTTATTATCGTAGAATCCCCCGCAAAAGCCAAAACCATTAAAAATTTTTTGGATAAAAATTACGAAGTCATTGCCTCTAAAGGGCATGTTAGGGATTTATCCAAATTCGCTTTAGGCATTAAGATTGATGAAACCGGCTTCACTCCTAATTATATCGTGGATAAAGACCATAAAGAGCTTGTCAAACAAATCATAGAGCTTTCTAAAAAAGCATCTATTACTTATATCGCTACCGATGAAGACCGAGAAGGGGAAGCGATAGGCTATCATGTGGCATGTTTGATTGGGGGGAAATTGGAGAGCTATCCTAGGATTGTTTTTCATGAAATCACGCAAAATGCGATTTTAAACGCTCTAAAAACCCCACGACAAATTGATATGTCTAAGGTCAATGCCCAACAAGCCAGGCGTTTTTTAGATCGGATCGTGGGCTTTAAATTAAGCTCGTTGATTTCATCTAAAATCACTAAAGGTTTGAGCGCTGGGCGGGTGCAAAGCGCGGCTTTAAAGCTTGTGATTGATAAAGAAAGGGAAATCAAAGCCTTTAAGCCTTTAACCTACTTCACGCTAGACGCTTACTTTGAGTCGCATTTAGAAGCGCAACTCATTAGCTATAAGGGCAACAAACTCAAAGCCCAAGAACTTATTGATGAAAAAAAAGCTCATGAGATTAAAAGCGAATTAGAAAAAGAAAGCTACGCTATTTCCAGTATCGTTAAAAAGTCTGAAAAATCCCCCACACCATCTCCCTTCATGACTTCTACTTTACAGCAAAGCGCTTCTAGTCTTTTAGGCTTTTCGCCCACAAAAACCATGAGTATCGCTCAAAAATTATATGAAGGCGTAGCCACCCCACAAGGGGTTATGGGAGTGATCACTTACATGAGGACCGATAGCTTGAATATCGCTAAAGAGGCTTTAGAAGAAGCGAGAGCTAAGATTTTAAAAGACTATGGCAAAGACTACTTACCCCCTAAAGCTAAAGTCTATTCCAGCAAGAATAAAAACGCCCAAGAAGCCCATGAAGCGATCAGGCCCACTTCTATTATTTTAGAGCCAAACGCTTTAAAAGACTACCTTAAGCCTGAAGAATTAAAGCTCTATACTTTAATTTACAAACGCTTTTTAGCTTCTCAAATGCAAGACGCTCTTTTTGAAAGCCAAAGCGTGGTTGTGGCTTGCGAAAAAGGCGAGTTTAAAGCGAGTGGGAGAAAACTCCTTTTTGATGGCTATTATAAAATTTTAGGCAATGACAATAAGGACAAATTGCTCCCCAATTTGAAAGAAAATGACCCCATTAAATTAGAAAAACTAGAGAGCAACGCTCATGTTACAGAGCCTCCAGCGCGCTATTCAGAAGCGAGCTTGATTAAAGTTTTAGAAAGTTTAGGCATAGGCAGGCCCAGCACCTACGCCCCAACGATTGCACTTTTACAAAACAGAGACTACATCAAGGTAGAAAAAAAGCAAATCAGTGCTTTAGAGAGCGCTTTTAAAGTGATAGAAATTTTAGAAAAGCATTTTGAAGAAATCGTGGATTCCAAATTCAGCGCTTCTTTAGAAGAGGAACTGGACAATATCGCTCAAAATAAAGCCGACTACCAGCAAGTCTTAAAGGACTTTTACTACCCTTTTATGGATAAAATTGAAGCCGGGAAAAAGAATATCATCTCTCAAAAAGTGTATGAAAAAACCGGCCAATCATGCCCTAAATGCGGGGGGGAATTAGTCAAAAAGAATAGCCGTTATGGGGAGTTTATCGCTTGCAATAATTACCCTAAATGCAAATACGTCAAACAAACTGAAAACGCTAATGATGAAGCCAAGCAAGAATTGTGCGAAAAATGCGGAGGGGAAATGGTGCAAAAATTCAGCAGAAACGGGGCGTTTTTGGCTTGCAACAACTACCCTGAATGCAAAAACACCAAATCGTTAAAAAACACCCCTAACGCCAAAGAAACAATAGAAGGCGTGAAATGCCCAGAATGCGGGGGGGATATTGCCTTAAAAAGGAGTAAGAAAGGCTCGTTTTATGGCTGTAACAATTACCCTAAATGCAATTTTTTATCCAACCATAAGCCCATCAACAAGCGTTGCGAGAAGTGCCATTATTTAATGAGTGAAAGAATCTATCGCAAAAAAAAGGTGCATGAATGCATTAAATGCAAAGAGCGTGTGTTTTTAGAGGAAGATGATGGCTAAAGAAAATCCGCCTGTCGTTTTTGGGCCTGTTTTATCCAGGCGTTTTGGGAAGTCTTTGGGCGTGGATCTATCGCCCTCTAAAAAACAATGCAATTACAATTGCATTTATTGCGAGTTGGGTAAAGCCAAGCCCATTGAACGCATGGAAGAAGTGGTAAAAGTAGAAACCTTGATTAACGCCATTCAAAACGCCCTAAACAACCTTGCTACCCCCATTGATGTTTTAACCATTACCGCTAATGGCGAACCCACGCTATACCCTCATTTATTAGAGCTTATCCAAAGCATCAAGCCTTTTTTAAAGGGCGTTAAAACCTTGATTTTAAGCAACGGCTCACTCTTTTATGAGCCAAAAGTCCAGAAAGCCTTAAAGGAATTTGACATCGTTAAATTTTCTTTAGACGCTATTGATTTGAAAGCCTTTGAAAGAGTGGATAAGCCTTATTCCAAAGACATTAACAAGATTTTAGAGGGGATTTTGCGCTTTTCTCAAATCTATCAGGGGCAATTGGTGGCTGAAGTGCTGTTAATTAAGGGCGTGAATGATAGCGCGAATAATTTAAAACTCATCGCTGCATTTTTAAAAAAAATCAATATCGCTAGAGTGGATTTAAGCACTATAGACAGGCCCTCAAGCTTTAAAGCCCCAAAATTGAGCGAAGATGAATTATTAAAATGCTCTTTGTTTTTTGAAGGGCTTTGCGTGAGTTTGCCTAAACGATCCATTACTCAAGCTAAAAAATTGATTTCTTGCGGTATAGACGAATTGCTCGCTTTAATTTCCAGGCGCCCTTTAAGCGCAGAAGAAGCCCCCCTAATCTTAGATTCTAACGCTTTTAAGCATTTAGAAACTTTATTAAACCATAAGCAAATTACGATTAAAAAAGTCGGCTCTTTGGAGTTTTATTGCGCGTTTTAACCTCCATTTGTAAGTTTTACCTTACTTTAGGAATAGCTTAAGCTTCTAAATAAGGATCTCTTTTATTACCAAATAACACTACCATAAAAAATGATCTCAAAAGCCGACAAATAGCTAAAAACTTGGTGTAATGTTTTTAATCGCTACATCCTTTTACTATAACCATAACCCGCTTTTTCTGCTTTCTTTTCAGTATTAGCAACTACTTTTATTTCTTTAT